>CAJJAZ010000001.1 GCA_905182295.1 uncultured Flavobacteriaceae bacterium
GCGCTCATAGACCATGAAAAAGTGGCTTCTGAGGTGTATGCGGTGGCAGATGAAGAGGCTTTGAGTACCAATGACTTGGTAGCCTTGGCGGGCGAGGCTACAGGGAAGAAAGTGGCTTTTTGGAACCTGCCAAAGGGGCTGGTAATTCTATTGGCTAAGTTAGGAGATGTATTGCCGCTACCATTGAACAGCGAGCGATTGGAGAAGCTTACAGAAAATGCGGTGGTAGACGCTAGTCCTTTGTTAAAGGCCTTGGGCATAAAGTCTTTGCCTTTGCGTACCTTAGACGGCTTTAAGAAGACTTTTGATTCATTTGTTAAATAGTAAACATTTTTGTTTACTATTTAGGGATTGCCTATCTTTGAATAAAATTCAGATATGTTACCTGAAATAGAAAAAATAAAAGGAGTGCATCCTGGAGCTATCTTAAAAAGGGAATTAAAAATTCTCTGTATTAAGGGCTCTGAGCTTGCCAATATTATTCAGGAGCACAAGCAAACGATTAGTGCGGTGTTGAATAAGAGGCGGGCTATTAATCCAGCACTGTCTGTTAAATTGGCGCACTTTTTTAAGGTAGCACCAGATTACTTCATGTTATTGCAGGCCAGCTATGACGTAAAGGAACTTATTTTAAAAGACCAAAAACAAGCCCCTAATTTAAGTCATTTTAGAAAATCCCTTTTTTGGGACACCTCATTGCACACTATTGATTGGGAGCAACAAAAGAGGGCCGTGATTCAAAGGGTTCTCGAGAGGGGTAATGAAATAGAGATCAATGAAATACTCACTTTTTATGGTAGAGAATTAATCTCAAAAGAACTTCCTTTCATAAAAGAGAGTCGTTTGCCTTCCTTTCGTAAAAATATTGAAACCTACTGTTTATGAAACTATATTTAAATACAGTTTCAGACCAATTGCGGGACGCATTGAACAAACTGATGGCAGAGCCCGCCTTTGATACTTTTAGGCTGGTAGGAGGCACTTCATTGAGTTTGCAATTAGGGCATAGAGAGTCTATAGATATAGATTTATTTACTGACGCAGCTTATGGGAGTTTAGACTTTGAGATGCTAGATGAGGTGCTGCTGGGTTTGTTTCCCTATGTAGAAAAAACCTTTAAAGGAGCTGTTGGCATGGGAACTTCCTATTTTGTGGGAGCAACTGAAAAGAATAGTATTAAATTAGATTTATTTTATACAGATCCTTTTGTTTACCCACTTTTAAAAGAAAAAGGAATTAGATTTTCTTGTGTGAATGAAATTTCGGCAATGAAATTAGAAGTGGTAGGGCAAGGAGGCAGGAAAAAAGACTTTTGGGACCTTCATGAAATACTAGAAAGTCATTCTTTAGAAAGTCTTATAGAAAGCTATATGAAAAGATACCCTTATGGGCATACTAAAGAGGAGATATTGGAGAAATTGTTAGATTTTTCAGTGGCGGAAAATGATTTTACGCCCAATTGTTATAAAAATAAAGCCTGGGAGCTTATTAAATTAGATTTCCAAACGCTTTTACAGTCCTGAGATGAATAGACTTATAGCCCTTTTAATGCTGTTGCTGCTGTCTCCACTTTTTGTAGTGGTGGCCCTGGCCATTTATTCAGAAGATGGGGCGCCGGTGTTTTTTGTGCAGAAAAGGGTGGGTAAAAACTATAGCTTTTTTAGCTTGTACAAGTTTAGGACCATGAAAAAAAACACCCCCAATGTGGCCACGCATTTGTTGGAGAACCCCAAGCAGTATTTGTTGGGATTGGGGGGGGTACTCCGTAAATTGTCCTTAGATGAATTGCCCAATTTAATTAATATAGTAAGGGGAGAGATGGTCTTTGTGGGGCCTAGGCCTGCGCTTTACAATCAGGAAGACCTTATGGCCCTCAGGGTAGCGGCAGGGGTAGACCAGCAGATGCCTGGGATTACCGGGTGGGCTCAGATTAATGGAAGGGACAGTATTTCTTTAGAAGCTAAAGTGGCGCTGGAGCAGTACTATCTGGAGCATAGGTCACTAGGTTTGGATCTAAAAATTCTCTGGCGAACGGTGTTTAAAGTGGCGGGAGATACGACGGTGTCTCACTAAATAAAATTCCAACAGAAGTAGTATCTTAGCAGTCTATTAGAAACAACCTACTGCCCATGCTGCTGGCCAAAATATTCAAAAACCATTACAACAAGACCTACGCCTACATCCTAGATGTATTGGGGCTGGCTTTTGCTATAAAGGTATTGCTCCAGCTCAATGGTGCTACGGTGATTATAAACCAATACCAGGATTTAGCTGTGTATGGGGTCTTGGCCATTTTGGGCATCCGCCTTATGGGCGGTTATAGCATGATGCTGCGCTTTACCTCATTATTAGACGTGTCTAGAATTGCGGCAGGGCTTTTTATTGCTACTGTTTTATTTGGGTTTTATACCGGGGCTACCACCCGATTGGAGTTTAGGTATTTGGTGCTGCTATTTTATTTTTCCATCACCGTATTGGTGGCCTATAGGGTAGGGATTAGACTCTTGTACCACCGTTCTATAGCAGTGACTGAGAAAACCCCCACTTTGTTGTTTGGGGCAGGGACCAATGGTTTAAACGCCCAAAGGGCGCTCATGAATTCCAGCAGCATTCAAGTGCTTGGTTTTGTAGACGACGACCCTGCTAAAATAGGCCGTTCCATAGAAGGCTTGCCCGTATACGGGATGAAAGGACTGGCTGCTGTAGTGGCCAAAAAAGAGGTTGCCCAAGTGGTGCTTACCTCAGAGAAGCTGTCCGTAGGGCGTAAAAAAGAGCTCTTTGATTTTCTGAGTGCCCTAGGGGTAAAAGTATTTACCGTGCCTTCAGTGGACCAGTGGGTGCAGGGTGGGGCCCAGGGAAATGCCCTGAAATCTATAAAAATAGAAGACCTGCTCAAAAGAGACGCCATTGCCATAGATTTGGCCAGAAATAAGGCCGTATATGCCGGGAAACGCATCCTAGTGACCGGAGCGGCAGGCTCCATAGGCGCAGAGATTGTAACACAGCTCCTGCCCTTTGGTCCCGCAGAACTATTGCTGTTAGACGCAGCAGAAACTCCTTTGTTTCATCTAAAGAACCAATTGGGGGCCCAATACGCAGGGAAGGTCTCTTACCATGTGGCCTCCGTATTAGACCACCAATACCTTGAGCGTCTTTTTCAGGACCCAGCAGGCATAGATGTGGTGTTCCATGCTGCGGCCTACAAGCATGTGTTTATGATGGAACAGCAGCCCCAGGCCGCTATTTTGAATAATATTTTAGGGACCAAACAGCTCATAGATTTAAGTATACAACACCAGGTGGCCCAATTGGTCTTGGTCTCTACAGACAAAGCCGTGAATCCCTCTAATGTGATGGGGGCTTCTAAACGCATTGCAGAATTGTATTTGGCGGCTTGTATGGAAAAGGCAGGCCAAACCAAGCTCATTACCACCCGTTTTGGGAATGTGCTTGGGTCCAACGGTTCAGTAGTGCCTATCTTTAGCGCCCAAATAGCGGCAGGAGGGCCTGTGACCGTCACCCATCCAGAAATTACCCGTTATTTTATGACCATTCCAGAAGCCTGTCAATTGGTCTTAGAAGCAGGTGCTATAGGCGCTGGAGGAGAGGTTTTTGTCTTTGACATGGGGGACCCAGTAAAAATTAAAGACCTGGCGGTAAATATGATCCGCCTGTCTGGATTGGTAGAAGAGCAGGACATAAAAATTGAATACAGCGGCCTTAGGCCAGGAGAGAAGCTCTATGAGGAATTGCTCACAGACAAAGAAGATTTACTGCCTTCTCACAACCCCCTGATTTTTAAAGCCAAGAAAGAAACCCTAGCCGCCACCCTAGCCAGTGGGATTGCCGTTTTATTAGAGATGGCCGCTCAGGGTGCCACAGCAGAAGCATTGGTAAAACAAATGAAAAAATTGGTGCCAGAGTTTAAAAGTATGCACTCTCCTTTTGAAAAATTAGATTAATTTTACGTTCAAGTTTACATAAAAAAGAAACCCTATGAAGAAAATGATGTACAATGGAAAGGCCTTATTAGCCCTTGCTGCCATGGTCCTTTTGGCCAGTTGTGGAGAAGCTCCTACCAACTGTGAATGTAAAGAAAACTTAGATCTCGTGGTGAACCACGAGCAAAATGCGGCCACTACTTATGTGGGGCAGTTTAACAAGGACATTTACGAGACGTGTATAGACCAATACAAGAAAGCCAATAATATAGACGGAGAGGTACTGATCAAAGTAGTATTTACGTCTTACGAAGCAGCCTGTATAGAATAATGGGTAAAAAAGGATTATTACTCGTTAACTTAGGTTCTCCAGATTCCCCTACCAAAAAAGACGTGAAGCCTTATTTGGCAGAATTCTTAATGGATTCTAGGGTGATAGATGTACCCAAAGCCCTTAGAACGCTTTTGGTCAAAGGGATTATACTGCAAACCAGACCTAAAAAATCTGCAAAAGCATACGCCAAAATTTGGTGGGAAGAAGGTTCTCCATTGGTGGTGATCTCTGAGCGTTTTACCAAGAAATTGACGGCCCAATTAGAGATGCCAGTAGCCTTAGGAATGCGTTATGGTTCTATGGCCATTAAAAACGCTCTGGCAGAACTAAAGGATCAGGAGGTAGATGAGGTGCTCTTGGTGCCTCTATACCCACAGTACGCCATGAGCTCTTTTGAGACCGTGGTGGTGAAGGTGTTGGAAGACCAAAGGAAGCACTTTCCTGAAATGAAAGTGCAAACCTTACAAGCCTTTTACAGACAGCCAGATTATATTAAAGTACTCGGAGACCATATTAAAAAACAATTGGACGGTTTTGACTACGACCAGATCTTGTTTTCCTACCACGGGATTCCAGAGCGTCATATTAGAAAATCAGACCCTACCAAGTTTCACTGTGCCATAGACGGCAACTGCTGTAGCATTAACTCGGTGGCCCACCATACTTGCTACAGGCACCAGTGCTATGAGACCACCAAATTGGTCCGTGAATACTTGGGCTTAACAGAGGCGCAGGTGGCGCTATCCTTCCAATCTAGGTTGGCTGGAGATCCATGGTTAAAACCTTATACCGACTATGAATTTGAGCGTTTTGCCAAAGAAGGCAAGACCAAATTGGCGGTCATTACCCCTGCTTTTGTCTCAGACTGTTTGGAGACTTTGGAAGAAATTGCCATGGAGGGAGAAGAAGAATTTATGGAAGCAGGCGGAGAAAGCTTTAAGCACATCTCTTGCCTGAATGACTCAGATGCCTGGGTAGCACTTATGAAAGACTGGGTGACGCAGTGGGAAACCACCAGCGAACTGCCTTATGTCTAAAATTTCTGCGGCCGCTTTAGGCACACAGCCCATAGGCCCGCTGCTGGTCAAGCAAGCGGTGCCGGCTTCTATTGGGATTCTAGTCATGTCACTCAATGTCTTGGTAGACTCTATTTTTGTAGGGAACTGGATTGGGGCTTTGGGCATCGCGGCCATTAATGTGGTCCTGCCGGTGTCTTTTTTTATTGCCGCACTTGGCATGGCCATAGGGATTGGGGGTTCTAGTATTATTTCTCGTGCCTTGGGGGCCGGAGACCATGAAAAAGCCACCACTACTTTTGGCAATCAAATAGCCCTTACGGCACTTATTACCGTATCTATGGCTGCTTTGGGACTCTATTTTATGGAGGCCATTATACCCGCTTTTGGGGGTAGGGGGCAAATTTATCCGCTGGCCAAAACCTATTATACCATTGTCTTATACGGAGTGCCTTTCTTGGGCCTTTGTATGATGGGCAATACGGTCATTAGGGCAGAGGGAAAACCCAAATTTGCCATGGTGGCCATGATCATTCCCTCCGTGGGAAACTTGGTCATGGATTATGTTTTTATTTATGTCTTTGACTGGGGCATGGCTGGAGCAGCCTGGGCCACAACGGGCGGTTACTTGCTCTGTTTTGCCTATGTAGCCTATTTCTTTTTCTCTAAAAACGCTTCGTTAAAGCCGCGTTTGAAGCATTTTATCTTTAAAAAAACCATTGTTTCAGAAATTGGGGCTTTGGGCTTTGTGACCCTAGCCAGACAGGCCGCGACTTCCGTGACTTATTTGGTCATGAACAGCCTGCTGTTTTCTATGGGTGGAGAAGCCTTGGTGGCCGTGTATGCCATTGTGGGGCGTATGCTCATGTTTGCCTTATTTCCTGTTTTTGGGGTCACCCAGGGGTTTTTACCCATTGCCGGTTTTAATTACGGGGCCGGAAATATGCAGCGGGTTCGCGAGAGTATCAATACCGCTATTTTGTACGCATCGGCGCTAGCCACCCTAGTATTTATAGGACTCATGGTATTTCCAGAGGCCATTACCGCTTTATTCCTCTCGTCTAAAAATGCAGATCCAGAGACCATGGTTTTAAATGCCTATGTACTGGAGCATACGCCTGCAGCCATGCGCTGGGTATTTGCGGCCACCCCTATTATTGCGCTCCAACTCATTGGCGCAGCTTATTTTCAGGCGGCTGGTAAAGCCATTCCTGCCCTCTTACTTACCTTGAGCCGTCAGGCGCTGCTGTTTATTCCCCTGGTATTCTTATTGCCTATGTGGTTTGGGACCATTGGGGTATGGCTCGCCTTTCCCATTTCAGACGTATTGGCCACCCTCATTACCGGCTATTTTTTAAGGCGGGAAATTAAACGGTTTTTTTCGTAATTTAGGTTCTTTAATAAACCAACAAATCCATGAAAAACTATTTCCTACTCAGTCTAGGGCTTTTGGCCTTGGTCCTGAGTCCCCAAGACACCCAAGCACAAAGAAGAAAGAAAGCCGCAGCCCCTGCCATTGCGCCGGAGCTGGTTAAAGGCATTGAATACAGAGAACTGGGCCCTTTTAGGGGCGGACGTTCCGCTGCCGTAACAGGGGTACCCGGACAACCCAATCTATTTTATATGGGTGCCACCGGTGGTGGGGTCTGGAAAACAGACAATGCTGGAACCACTTGGAAAAATATTTCCGACGGTTTCTTTGGGGGGAGTATTGGCGCAGTTGCCGTAGCCCCTTCAGATCCTAACGTCATTTACGTAGGTGGTGGAGAAGTGACCCTGAGGGGGAATGTCTCTTCCGGAAGTGGGATGTATAAAAGTATAGACGCTGGAAAGACTTGGAATTCTATGGGCCTTCCAGAGAGCAGGCACATTCCTAGGGTACGCATTCACCCCACCAATCCTGATGTGGTTTATGCAGCCGTCTTGGGAAATATTTACAAACCCACCCAGGAACGTGGGGTGTATAAGAGTACCGACGGTGGGAAGAACTGGAGACGCACCTTGTTTGCCAATGCCAACGCTGGGGCGGTAGATTTGGTCATAGACCCCAACAATTCCAGGGTGTTATACGCCACTACTTGGCGGGTAAACAGAACGCCTTATTCCTTAAATTCAGGGGGTGAAGGTTCTCAGGTGTGGAAGAGTACAGATGCAGGAGAAAGCTGGACCGAGCTCTCTACCAACAAAGGTTTTGCCAAAGGTACGCTGGGTATTATGGGTATAGCGGTGTCTCCAGTACAAGCAGACCGTGTTTGGGCCATGGTAGAAAACAAAGACCAGGGCGGTTTGTACCGTTCAGAAGACGGTGGGGCCACTTGGACCAAAATAAACGACGAACGTAAACTGCGCCAGCGTGCCTGGTACTACACCCGTTTATATGCAGACACTCAGGACGCAGACGGACTTTATGTACTCAATGTACGTTACCACAAGAGTACAGACGGCGGAAAGTCTTTTGAAACGGCCAACGCGCCCCATGGAGACCACCACGATTTATGGATTGCTCCAGAAGACAACCAAAGAATGATCATGGCAGACGACGGCGGTGCTCAGGTGTCCACAGATGGTGGTGCCAGCTGGAGTACCTACCACAACCAGCCAACGGCCCAGTATTACAGGGTCACTACAGACAACAGTTTCCCCTACAGAATTTATGTGGCCCAGCAAGACAACTCTACCCAGCGGGTAAAGCACCGTTCAGACGGCGGTAGTATTTCTGAAGCAGACTGGGAGCCTACTGCTGGCGGAGAGTCTGCGCACATTGCCGTAGATCCAAAGAACAACGACATTGTCTACGGTGGGAGTTACGGTGGTTTCTTAACCCGTGTGAACCACAAAACAGGAACGACTAGAGGAATTAATGTATGGCCAGACAACCCCATGGGTTATGGGGCAGAAGGGATGAAGTACCGTTTCCAATGGAACTTCCCGATTATTTTCTCCAAGCACAACCCAGACAAATTATACACTTTTTCTCAGCATGTACACGCCACTACCAACGAGGGGCAAAGCTGGGAAATCTTGAGTCCAGACCTCACTAGAAATGACCCTACTAAATTGGTGTCTTCTGGAGGGCCTATCACTCAGGACAATACAGGCGTAGAGTATTACGCCACTATTTTTGCTGCGGCAGAAAGCCCTTTAAAAGAAGGCGAATTGTGGGTGGGCTCAGACGACGGCCTGGTGCACCTCACCAAAGACGGTGGTGCCAACTGGACCAATATTACGCCAAAGCAAATGCCTACTTGGGCCATGGTGAACTCGGTAGCACCTTCTGCCTTTGATCCAGCGGTCTGTTATATAGCTGCTACCTCTTTCAAATCAGGCGATTTCACCCCTTACTTATACAAGACGGAAGACTACGGAAAAACTTGGACCACCATTACTAGTGGCATTCCAAAGGAGCATTTCACTAGGGTACTCAGAGAAGACCCAGCCGTGAAAGGCTTGTTGTATGCCGGAACAGAAAACGGGATGTACATCTCTTATAACGACGGCGCTTCATGGGACGCTTTCCAAAACAACCTACCCATCGTGCCTATCACAGATTTAGCGGTAAAAGACCATTCACTCATTGTGGCTACACAGGGTAGATCGCTTTGGATGATAGATGACTTAACCGTGCTGCATCAGCTTTTAGCGGGCGAAAAAACCAACCCCAAGACCGCGCGTTTGTTTGACCCAAAAGACGCTTATAGAACCAAAGGCCGTGGCGGAAGGGCTTCCCTGACCGCAGGAACCAACCTGCCCAATGGGGTTATTACCCACTTCTATATTCCAGAGGGGATGGAGCAAGATTCTGTGGTGTTAAATTACCACAATGCTGCTGGTGAGACGCTGGCCACTTATAGCAACAAGGCCAAAGCCAAAAACGAGACCCTCACCCTCACCGCAGGGGCCAATACCTTTGTATGGGATACGAGAGGCACTGGTTCAGAGCTCTTGCCTGGGATGATTATGTGGTGGGCCAACCTAGACGGGGCAAAGGCTGTTCCGGGCGCTTACAAGGTGTCTATGAGTGTGGGAGACCAGACCATGGCCATCCATGACTTTAATATTATGCCTGACCCACGCGCAGAAGCCAGCGTAGCAGACATGCAGACCCAATACGAATTCATCACGGCGGTGAACACCACCATTAACGACGCCCACGACGCCATTAAAAACATCCGCGACGTGAACGCCAAGCTGTCTGCCTTTATGAAAAAATACAAAGGAGACGCTTCAGTGAGTGATCTATTCACCATGGCCCAAGACATGAAAGCGAGTTTAGAGACGGTAGAGAAAGCCTTGTACCAGACCCAGAATAGGTCTGGACAAGATCCTTTGAACTTCCCTATTCGCCTGACCAATAAGTTGGGCCACTTGAATTCATTGGTCGGTCTGGACGACTTTGCCCCTACGGAGCAAGATGAGGTGGTGAGACAAGAGCTCACCGCAGCGATTGACCTACAATTGGCTAGTTTTAACCAAACCATTTCGGACCAATTAGAGGCCTTTAATGCGGCTTTCACCGCCAAAGGACTGCCTTTTTTATCGGTAGCCGATGACAAAGAATAATTGATTATTTTTGTGTCTATGATCCTAGACACATTAGACACATACTTACTTATAAAAGCCCTGCACCTGATCTTTGTGATCACCTGGTTCGCAGGGCTTTTCTATATCCCCCGCCTATTTGTCTACCACATAGAGGCCCTAGACCAACCCGCAGCAGCCCAGGCCTATATAGTGCCGCAGCTGCAGCTCATGACCCGCCGCCTGTGGAATATTATCACCTGGCCCTCCGCCATATTAGCGACCGCTTTTGCCCTATGGCTCCTCTACCTCCAACCCATTTTCCTCACCCAAGGGTGGATGCACCTCAAACTTTTCTTTGTAGTCCTCCTATGGCTATACCACCTCAAATGCCACCAAATGGTGCGCGAACTCCAGCGCGGCCAAGTACGCCCCCGCTACACCGCCACCTTCATGCGCATTTGGAATGAAGGCGCCACCATACTCCTATTCGCCATCATTTTTCTAGTGATCCTCCGCTCCACCATAGGCTGGATCTTTGGCCTCGCAGGCCTGCTCGCCCTCGCCCTCCTCCTCATGCTCGGCATAAGGGCTTACAAAAAATACCGCAACAAAAAAGGAGAAGTCTAATTACTCCTCCTTTTTTTATACCTCCCTCTTATTTACCAATAATCCTATTTTTCATACCGTTCCTCCTTTTGGAGTATCAATAGATAAATTAATATTTAGTTTTATAATTATAAATTAAATTTTAAATCTAATATCATGAAACAAATTAAGAGTAGATTTCAAAATATAGCACTATATAATTTTATCATTAAAGACGGAGGAGGAATTATTAAAAGCGACAAATATACTTGAGAGGTATGGAAAATTCTTAGTTGAAAAGCATCAACTTAGCATTTCAATTATGGATAAAAATGATTTAATTGCTGTAGGAGGCTTGTTTGAGCCAAACGACGAATTACTCCAAAATAAAGCAGCAGTTAAGTATTCAGGAATTAGTCAAAAAATGGAACTTGATGATTTTTTAAAATGCGCTGCAGTAGCTGTTGGCGCTGACGCACTCTTCGCGTTAGGGGGTTCATCAGCAACTGCTTGGTCTGCAGCTGCTTTAACAAGAGCTTTCTCAGCTGTTGCTAAAAGGTTTTTGGGTCCAATAGGAGTTGCTATAGCCGTGGTGAGTTTTAGCTTGTGCTTAGCTGAAAGTGCTTAACTTTATTCGTATGTTATATCTGATTTTTATACCGTTACTAGTGATAGTATTTGGTTATAGACTAAGTAGTTTAAGAAGGGCAATCATTGTCAGTAATACCTCCAAGATAAAAGCAGAGATATTTATGTTGTTTGCGGCACTTTGTCTTGTAGTGATCTTATTTTTTTTGATTGACAGTATTTAAATAGGGTTATTTTTAATGAATTTGACAAAATATATGAACCTCATAAAGATTGTGGCTTTATTATTATTGATCAATATCTTGCTTAAGATACCAAATCAATATTTTGAAGATAGCTTCTTGGCATACCATATCTTTAGATCACTGATTCAGACGAGCATATTGTGTTTTGTAATTTTTAAGTTCAAATTTAAAGAACTACTATTCTTCGGAAGATCTACCTTATGGGTCTTAGCAGTAGGGATCTTTTTGCTCTTTTTGTCTATTAGCAAAATGCATTCAATGCTTGAAGCAAATGGCGAATTTGTACCTTTAAGTAGACATTCACTATTTGTTTTATCTTGTTTAGCAACAGGAGTATTTGAGGAATTATTTTTTAGATTTTTTGTGTTTAATTACCTCTTAAAGAAACTTAAAAAGGATCTATTATTTTCAATTTTAGTGACGTCGGTCCTTTTTGCATTGGCCCACTTGACCAACTTATTTATATCTAGTTATGATACATATTCTGTGATTAACCAAACTCTTTTTGCCTTTAGTATTGGTATTTTTCTACAAGTAGTTAATATCAGGACAAACAGTCTAGTTTTGGTCATGTTTTTTCATGCATTAATTAATTATTGGGGATCATACCGCTCTAAATTGGTTCAAATAATTCCTGAGACCCTAAGTGAACAAACTTTCAATGATTTTTTAACCAGTTTTATATCTATCATATTGTTTAGTTTACTGATTCTTCTTCCTCTTTCGTGGGTACTCATTCGAAATAAGTTAGAGACAAAAACAACTTAAAATGAAAAAAATGTTGCTCTTGTCTATAACTAAAGCCATATTTATTTAAACCAAAGGGGTATATACCCCTTTTTTTAAGTGATTTTGAGATGAATTTTTTTGGGCTTGAAAGCAAATGATGACTTTGTTTTGAGCGCTTTTTGAATCCATTTTTTTTTGGCTAAAAAAAGAGGGTATACCTCCCCCCTCGAACACACGCACACACAGAAAAGTCTTGCGTCTGAAAATCACTTCTAGCACTGTTTCAAATTTCTGCTGCTACTCATGATTCAGTTACATCTCCTACTCATGATTCAGTTACATCTCCTACTAATGATTCAGTTACATCTCCTACTAATGATTCAGTTACCACTGCTGCGAATGATCCGATTTTTTGTGCATTTGGTCATGTGGGGAAATCTTTTTCTGCAATTTCCCATAGCTTTATAAGTAATGCGCAGTCGTGCCAATAAATTAAACACCCTTTTAATTTCCCAACCCCACAGGGTGGTATATCTATCTGCTTGGTTAAGTGCTCAGGGATATTCTTCTCAGCTTTTACAACAATACAAAACCCATCATTGGTTGCGCTCCATAGGGTATGGGGCCTGGGTGAGAAAAGGACAATCGCCTAGATTGTTGGGGGCGGTGTATGCATTACAGCATCAGGCAAAGCAACAGATATACTTAGGAGGGCAAACGGCCTTTCATTATTTGAGCAAAAAGGAAACCCTCCCTTATAGGGGTTTTCATAAAATAGACGCGATCCAATTATATGTAGCTAAAGGGACAAAAGTGCCTCGCTGGTTTTTAAATTACCAGTGGCCGCAAGAAGTAACTCATTTTACCAACAGTTTTTTGCCTCCTTTAATGGGTTTTGTGAGTATGCGGATAGACCATTTAAGAATAAAAATTTCTGGTGTAATTAGGGCTTTAATGGAGATGATTTTTCAGGCCAAAACAGAAAATGAATTTTTGTATTGCTACGATTGTTTGTGTTTGTTTCCAAAGTTAAATGCGGCACAGGTTCATTTGTATTTGGAGGCATGCCGCTCTAAAAAAGTCAAGGCTGTTTTTTTGTATATGGGACAAAAATCAGAGGCCCTTTGGTATAAGACACTAGCTAAAGGAACAATCACTGAATACACACTAGCTCAAGACACGCTAGTTATTGAGAAGACGCTAGCGGAAGTCGTACTTGCTATTGATAAGACAGTAGTTATTGAGAAGCTTCAGTCTGGCGAGAACCAGCGATACTTAAAGTCTCCAGGCATGGATATTTCGCAGTACAGGCTGAGAATTCCTTTTGGACTAAGGCATGATGGTTTTTTGTAGCAGCAACTGCTTTATCTCTAAACAAACACTATGCCCCCTTAAACTGTGCTTTTCTTTTTTCTAGAAAGGCAGAGGTGCCTTCTATAAAGTCTGGGGTGCCAAAGCATGCGCCAAAGTGCTGGATTTCTGTTTCATAACCATTTTGAGCAGGATCTAGCCCCGCATTTACCGCTTTTATGGCCGCGCTAATGGCAGTCGGAGACTGCTGGGCTATTGTAGCAGCTAGTTTTTCTGCAGTTTCCATGAGTTGGTCAAGAGGCACTACCTTATTGACCAAACCGTAGTCTAGGGCCTTTTCTGCAGGGATCATTTGGGCAGAGAAAATAAGTTCGTTTGCACGGCCCTTACCAATGAGTTGGGGGAGTCTTTGGGTGCCTCCGTAGCCTGGGATAAGACCCAGTGAAACTTCTGGAAGACCCATTTGGGCATTTTCAGAGGCTATTCTGATATGGCATGCCATGGCCAGCTCTAGACCGCCTCCTAGTGCGTAACCGTTTACTGCGGCTATGACAGGTTTTGGGCCTTGCTCAATGAAATGAAACAATTGGTCCTGTCCCTCGCGGGCAAGTGCGGCACCCTGGCTGGTGTTGAATTGGGAAAACGCTGCAATATCGGCGCCAGCCACAAAGGCCTTTTCTCCAGCACCCGTGAGAATGATCACTCGGATGTTGTGGTCTTTAAAAAGAGCTTGGAAGGCCGTGGTCAATTGGCCAATGACTTCTTTGTTTAAGGCGTTTAGTTTGGTGGGTCTATCTATGGCGATTATGCCAATGGGGCCTTTTTTTTCAATGATGAGGTGGTTTTCCATAGTCTTATTATTCAGCGGTGTTTTTGGGTAAAAATACAGTAAAACGACTGCCTTTTTCTGGTTCGCTTTCTAGGCTAATGCGGCCGCCGTAACTCTCTACAATGCTTTTAACCATGCCTAATCCAAGGCCCATTCCGGATCCCTTGGTGGTGAATTTGGGTTCAAATATTTTTTCTTGAATGTCGGGGGCTATACCTATACCATTGTCGGACACTTCTAGGCGCACCACAGTTGAGGTCTCTGACACTTTTACTACAATGGCAGGCGTTCGGTCTTCTGGGACAGATTGGATGGCATTTTTTAATAGGTTGGTCACTATCCGTATGAGTTGGGTGCGGTCTAATTTTACTTTAATAGGTTTTGTGGGTGGGGCGTAGGCTATATAAGACTCGTTAAATAAGGAGATGGCCAGGCCTACGACTTTGTCAAATTCAAGGGATTCTCTCTGTTGGGCCGGCAATTGGGCAAAGGTGGCAAAGGCTGTCGCTATATTGCTCAGGGTGTCTATCTGTTCCAAAAGTGCGGCAGAGTGTGCTTTGAGTTTTTCCTCAGCGGTTGGGTCGCCTGCTTTAAACTGTTGCTCAAAAAGCTGCACATTGAGGCGCATGGGGGTGAGGGGATTCTTGATTTCATGGGCCACTTGTTTGGCCATTTCCTGCCAGGCTTGCTCACGTTCAGATTTGGCTAGGGCTACGGCAGACTGTTCCAATTGGTCTATCATCCCGTTATAGGATTCTATAATCCTGCCTATTTCTTCGGAGGATTGAGGCACTTCTATTTTAATATTCTGTTTCTCTAGTCCGGTTTGGGCCAGCTTGTCTGAAATGGTTTTTAAGGAGCGTGTAATATAGGCGGAGATCAGGTAGGCCAAAATAATGGCCACCGCCAACATGAGCAAATAGACCCCGGAGAGTCTCAGAAGAAATTCTTCCAGCTCTTTTTGGTTAAAGGAATTGTCTTCATAATAAGGCAGGTATAAAATGGTCAGCGGTTTTTGGTCTAGGTTATACACATAGGAATAAGCGGCTAAAAAGGTGACATTCCCCTCGCTTTTGGTCACCACCCATCGTTTGTTTTGCTTGAGTTTTTCTAAGATCTCTTGCCTTAGTGTCCCTGAAGCTTCTACCGGTCCAGCAGTGGGGTTTGCGGTTTGTATGAATGTGCCGTCTAGTGCGTATAGGCTAAAATTGACGTTTTGAACGTCTGAAATGGCGTACAGTGATTCGCTAAAAATAGGCGACACATTGGCTTTGCTTTGTACCAAAGGACTTTCCTGAAGGGTGTACCACAGGCTGCGTTTGAGCTGCTCTTCTTTGCGCTCTAGTCGGTCTGCATGATAATCTTTTGCCTGTTCGGAATACTGGTAAATGGTGATTCCTGCTATAAGCACCGAGGCCAATAGCACCAGGACTATCATGGAGATAAATATGCGCGAGCGTAGCGAAAAGTTGGTCTTGATCATAAGCTTATGATTCCCGATTTTCTGTAATTTCTTTGGGGTTTTTTTGTGCGCTGTTTGTTGTTTGAGAAGGGCCTTGTTTCGGTTCTGACAACAAATGAATGTTGTTTACCTGGCCTGTTTTATTTTTTAAAGCCAGGGCTTTTTGGACCATGGGGTCCTGACCAGTTTTTATTTTTAGCACGGCATTGTCTCCAAAAAGTTGGTAGGCCAAAGCGGCTTTGAGTTCTAATAATACGGCGGATTTGTGGTCTTTGGTGTCCAGTGGTATGCCGGCAGTTTTTAAATAAGCCACAAAATCTTGGTATAGGGTTTCAGGCACTTGAAAGTCCATAACAAAACTTGCTTCTGTCCAATCCTGATAGTCGCTTCGGTGCGCGTCTAATTGTTCAAAGCTAAAGAAGGAGAATATGCCCAGACGCTCCAATTCTTTTACGACCAGCACCGCATTGGCTTCGATAGGTACAAATACATCGGGTATAATGCCCCCGCCGCCATAGACTGTTTTGCCTTTAGGGGTGGTGTAGGCCAGTGAGTCTATTACCGGTATGCTGTCTTTGTACTGAAGTTCTCCAGTGGCATAACGGTCCTGAGCGCTTTCGTAGTCACCGTCTCCATAGGGTTTTTGAATGGAACGGCCTGTAGGGGTATAGTAACGGGCAATGGTCAGGCGTACTGAGGAGCCGTCCCCAAGGGGCATTTCTCTTTGGACCAATCCTTTGCCAAAAGTCCTGCGACCAATAATGGTTCCCACATCGTTGTCTTGTAAGGCGCCTGCGATTATTTCAGAAGCAGAGGCGGAGCGTTCATTGACCAGTACAAATATCGGTTTATTTTCAAAGGCGCCCCCTGCATTGGCTAGGGTGGTGGCTGTGGTGCCTTTTTTGTTTTTGGTATAGACAATGGGGGTGTTTGCGGGCAGGAAGTCGTCTGATATTTGGGTAGCCATCCCCATATAACCGCCCAGATTATCGCGCAGATCTAAGATGAGCTGTTGGGCACCGCTGGCTTTGAGTTCCGCCAATGCTATGCTGAATTCATCATAGGTGGTGGCGGCAAATCGGTTTATTTTGAGGTAGCCTAAAGTACTGTCTAGCATGCAATACCCATTGACAGATACAATGGGAATGCGGTCTCTCTTTAGGGTGAAGTTTTGAAATGTACGGTCTTTTTTTCTAAAAACCCTCACGCCTACTTCTGTGTTAATAGGGCCTTTGAGCTTTTGCACCAATTGATCATTGGGCATATTATTTCCGTAAAGGGTGTCTCCTTGGGCCAGTAAAATGCGGTCTCCCGCTTGAATACCGGCTTTTTCACTGGGCCCACCTGCGACGGTTCTTATGACGGCTACAGAGTCTTTATAGCGGTAAAAATTGACCCCAATGCCCACAAAATCGCCTTGCATTTGTTCTGCTACTGCGGAAGAAATGGTTTTGGGAATATACACCGAATGGGGATCTAATTTGTCCAGTATTTCGTTAATGGTTACCGTGACAATACTGTCTGTATTTACTGCGTCTACATAGTCTTCTTCAATAAAATTGAGCAGCCGTTGCATTTTTTCCTGGGCCACTTCAGAGGGACTCTCGCTGAGGGTATATGAATTTGCTCCGCTTTGACTTCCAATGAGAATACCTGCCATGAGAATGGTGCCGGCTAAAAACAAGCGAAATAGTTTTTGTCTCATAATAAACGGTCCTTTTTTAGGTGTTTGTTTGTGCTTAGTTTTCTTGCGCAATAGGCATATGGCTTACGGCAACTCCTGCTTTGGCTAAAAAATCTATACCAGAGGTGTCTCGATAGGCCTTGGCGTACACCACGCGTTTAATGCCTGATTGGTGAATGAGTTTACTGCATTCCTTACAAGGGGAAAGCGTAATATATAGGGTAGCGCCCTGAGAAGACTGTGTAGAGGCCGCTACTTTAGACAGTGCGTTGGCTTCTGCATGAAGGACATACCATTTGGTGTAGCCTGCTTCATCTTCACAGAAATTTTCAAAACCCGAGGGGGTTCCGTTGTATCCGTCGGAGATAATCATGCGGTCTTTCACCACAATGGCGCCTACTTGTTTGCGCTTGCAATAGGATAATTTACCCCATTCGGCGGCCATTCTAAGGTAGGCTTGATCGTATTTTTCTTGTTTGTCTTTTGTTGTCATTACAAGGCGTCTAATAGGGCTGCAAGGCTGTTGTAGGTGAGGGGAAGTGTAAGCAGTGCAAGGGCTGATGAGAACACTATGACCCACCTAGGTCTTTGAATTTTAAAGATAAGAATAAAAAGGGCACTGGCAAGCATCACCGTGCTGAGCACAGCCAATTGAGCCACTTCAATTCCAGCGGCAAAACCCAATAAAGCGCTGTTTTTAGCTTCTTGTCCCTCTAGCAACATCTTGAAATAGTTGGAAAAACCAAAACCGTGAATGAGGCCAAATAAGGCGGTGGCCCCATAGGTAATTACGCCTGTTTTAGGTCCTTTATTTTGTAAGGCATTTTTAATATTGAGGCCCAAAAGCAATAAAATACTCAAGGGGATTAAAAATTCAATGAGTGGGGCGTACACTTTGGCAATACCATACACAGACAACACCAAAGAGATGCAGTGGGTGAGGGTGAATACGGAGGCCAGTATGACGGCATCTTTGATTTTTTTTAAAGCAAAGGGAAGGGCTAACGCAGTTAAAAATAGGACATGATCGTATCCGTTCGGATCTAGGGCATGTTTGAGACCCAGGTCTACATAAAATAGAAAAGTATCCATAGTGGTGTTTTTATAATGACTGCAACTTACATGCCGCGTTCCTTTTGAATGGCTTCGTACGCCTTTTGTACTTGCTTAAATTTTTCTTCTGCACCGCGTTTTATTGCCGCGTCTTCTGTAATGACGCGGTCTGGATGGTATTTCTTGGCCATGTCTCTGTAGGCTTTTTTTACTTCAGCATCCGTAGCGTTTTTTCCTACCTCTAAGATGGTATAAGCACCGTCTGTAGCTTCAATGAACATGGCCTTTATGGAATTAAAATCAGGGGAGCTCAGGCGCAACAAACGGGCAATTTCTTCTAGTTTACTGACCTCTGGCGCACTTACATGGCCGTCTGCCTTGGCAATATTAAAAAGAAAATGCAACAACTGAAGCTTAAGTTCGTAAGGCGCTCGTTGGTTTATTTTGTCGCACAAACTTCCTAAAGACAGGTCTTTTTTGTCTACGGCGTCGTTAAAAGTTCTAAAAATGGCATTGGCCCTTTGTTGGCCATAGGTCTGAATAAAATAGCGTTTTACAAATTCTTTTTCTGCAGGGCTTACCTGTCCGTCTGCTTTAATCACTACGGCACACAAAGAGAGTAAGTGTAGCTCAAAATCCTGAGAAGACACCGGCCTTTGGGTGGTGAAACTGCCAAAAGAACTGCGCTTCTTGCCAGATTTTAGACTGTCTACAAAACTGCCTAGGAAATATCCAGCGACTGCTCCGGGGAATCTAAAAAAAATAAAGCCCAGTAGGGCCGCTAACCATTTAGTCATTGTCAAAATTTTATCAAAGATACTTTTTTCATAAAAAAAGCAGGGCAAACTAATCATAAGATGTGTTAAAAATAAACCACAGATGTTGTACTTTTGTGAAGTAAAAAAAAATTAAGTAAGGATGTATCCAGAAGAATTTGTAAAACCAATGAGACAAGACCTTGCCCAAGCAGGTTTTCAAGAATTATTTACAGCAGCAGCTGTAGCAGAAGCAGTCAATGCTTCTGGGACTACTTTGGTCGTGGTAAACTCTGTTTGCGGATGTGCGGCAGCCAATGCCAGGCCCGCTGCAAAAATGAGCTTAACCAATGCTAAGGTGCCTAGTCGTGCAGTGACTGTATTTGCAGGAGTAGACACAGACGCAGTAGACCAAGCGAGAAATATGATGGTTCCTTTTCCCCCTTCTTCGCCTTCTATGGCTTTGTTTAAAGACGGAGAATTGGTGCATATGATTGAGCGCCACCATATTGAAGGTCGTGCGGCCCAAGCCATCGCAGAAAATTTAATGGAAGCGTATAACGAATTTTGTTAAATAGCCTCTAATGACTTAAAAAAAAACCACCCACTTGCGGTGGTTTTTTTATTTTTACCACATGAAAAGACTGCTCTCTTATCCTTTAACGGTATTGTATTTTTTGGCTTTTGGACTTTGTCTGGCGGTATTCCACCCCATTCAAGTCCTTGCTTTTAAGGCTTTCGGTTATGAACCCCATAGAAGGGTGGTGGCTTTTTTAAATGGTTGCCTTATGGCAACCACTCGAATTCTAGGCACCCGCTATACGATCAGTGGAATGGCGCATTTGCCAGAAAACAAAGCGGTTATTTTGGTGGCCAACCACCAGAGCATGTACGACATACTCCCCATTATCTGGCGTTTGAGGCGTTTACATCCTAAATTTGTAGCTAAGGCTTCCCTGGGCAAGGGCATTCCTTCGGTCTCTTATAATTTAAGGCACGGAGGTTCTGTATTGATCAATCGTGGAGACGGCAGGCAGGCAGTTGCTGCCATTGCTGGATTAGGGATTTATATAGAAAAACACCAGCGTTGTGCAGTGATCTTTCCAGAAGGCACCAGGTCCAGAGACGGAAAACCCAAGCCTTTTCAGCGAACGGGGTTAAAAGTGTTGTTAAAGAAGGCGCCTGCTGCTTTGCTGCTCCCAGTCACTATTAATGGGTCTTGGAAAATGGTGCGCTGGGGTCAATTCCCATTGGGTATTGGCAACCGGATTGAGCTGATCATACACCCTGTCATTGTTAGGGAAAATTATCCAGATACGGAAGATCTAATCACAGCAGTAGAAACGACTATTGGATCTAGTATTAGCGCCTAGCGCTTGGATTTTTCTTCTATTTTTTTAGAGACAAATAAAATAGCCAACAATACTGCGGCAGCCAAGGCCGCTATGGCGGAAACAGATGCCACAAAGTTTTGGTCTGCAAACAGGTCTGAATAGTCTATTAAATACAAGTTATAGCCCCCCAACATTAAGGCAGCGGTCAATAAAACGAAAAAGAGTACTTTGTTCATAAGCTAGTTTTAGGCGTTGAATAAGACGTTTATATTAGCGGCAAAAAGTTTTACGGCAATAGCCAACAAGATCACTCCGAATACTTTTCTAATCACACTGAGGCCGTTTTTTCCCAGTACTTTTTCAATGTGTTTTGAAGACTTTAAGACCAAATACACAAAAATGATATTTACTACAATGGCAATGATGATGTTTTCTACATGGTATTCTGCCCTGAGAGAAAGCAAAGTAGTGATGGTTCCAGCACCTGCGATGAGGGGGAATGCTATAGGGACAATCGAGGCAGACTCTGGTTCGTCATCTTTGTAAAGGGTAATTCCTAAAATCATTTCAATGGCCAGGAAGAAGATTACCAAGGCCCCAGCTACGGCAAATGAATTTACATCTATACCAATAAGGTTCAGGATTTCTTCTCCAATAAACAGAAAAGCCACCATGATAACTCCAGCTGCAATAGACGCTTTTTCAGACTCAATATGACCCACCTTGTTTTTTAAACTGATAATGATTGGGATAGAGCCCACTATATCAATCACCGCAAAAAGCACCATGCTGGCGGTGAGTATTTCTTTAAAGTTAAAGTAGAATTCCATGGACGGTATGCTATGATGTTTGTTTTAGGACTTGCTTTGATTTTTTAAAGGGGTAACACCCTTCTTTTGCGCAGCAAATTTAAGCCTTTTTTATGGTATATTTGCCCCCTAAAACCAATCGCATGTTTCAAATCCAAAAAACCCTCGTTTCAGAAGATCTTTTAGAAAACGATTTTGTGTGTAACCTCAGTGCTTGTAAAGGGGCTTGTTGTGTAGACGGAGATGCTGGGGCCCCTTTGGAAGAAAAAGAAACGGAGATTTTGGTAGACATTTATAGCCGTGTTAAGCCTTATTTAAGGCCAGAGGGAATAGCGGCTATTGAAGACCAAGGTGCCTTTGTAAAAGGAGACGACGGCGAGTGGGAAACCCCCCTGGTTAACGGCTCAGAATGTGCCTACGTCATCTTCGATGAAAAGGGCATTACCAAATGTGGTTTAGAGGTAGCGTATAACGATGGAGCGACCAAATGGAAAAAGCCAGTTTCTTGTCATTTGTACCCTGTTCGCACCCGAGAATACAGTGGGTTTACAGCAGTGAATTACCACCAATGGAGCATTTGTTCCGACGCTTGTTCTCTAGGGGCGGAACTTTCCGTACCTGTTTATGTCTTTGTAAAAGAAGCGCTGATTAGAAAATTTGGCGCTGCTTGGTATGAAGAATTGGCCCTAGTTGGGGCTACTTTAAAAGCGGATGAAAAAGCATCTGAAGACAACAAAAAATAGGCCGCTTTTCTTCATTTTTTTTATTGCTACTTCCCAGCCTAATGAGGGCGGGGCTTAAACCTACATTTCAACATTAAGTGTTAAAAACTTTACTGTTAAGTCTTTACTTTTAGGTTCAGAACTCAAACATTTTTCTTCATCTTTGTTAACCGAGTAAAGCACTTTTTTGTGTGCTGTGAAAAACCAAAAAAAAGACCCAATGAGCAACAATGTAGAGCCTATTTTAGCCGAGAATCCAGACCGTTTTGTAATTTTTCCTATCAAACACAATGATTTATGGGAATGGTACAAGAAATGTGAGGCGTGTTTCTGGACGGCAGAAGAAATAGACTTGTCAGAAGATCTCAACGATTGGAACAACAAGCTCAATGAAGACGAGCGTTACTTTGTAAAACACATCTTGGCGTTTTTTGCTGCTTCTGACGGTATTGTCAACGAAAATCTTGCAGAGAATTTTGTGAGTGAGGTGCAGTATGCAGAAGCTAAATTTTTCTATGGTTTCCAGATCATGATGGAAAACATTCACTCGGAGACTTACTCTTTACTCATAGACACTTATGTGAAAAATGAGAAAGAAAAAAACAAACTTTTCAAAGCCTTGGAAAATTTTCCAGCGATTAAAGAAAAAGCAGATTGGGCCCTTAAATGGATTGAATCGCCAAGTTTTGCCGAGCGTTTAATTGCTTTTGCAGCCGTAGAAGGTATTTTCTTCTCAGGCGCCTTCTGTTCTATTTTCTGGCTTAAAAAGCGCGGTCTAATGCCAGGATTAACCTTCTCTAATGAGCTTATTTCAAGAGACGAGGGCATGCACTGCGATTACGCCGTTCACTTACACAACAACCACCTGATTAATAAAGTGCCTAAAGAGCGCATTCGCGAGATTTTAGTAGACGCTTTAAACATAGAGAGAACATTTATCACGGAGTCCCTTCCTGCCAGTCTTATCGGTATGAACGCGAAACTCATGACACAATATTTAGAGTTTGTTACCGACCGCCTTTTGGTTGAATTACAATGTGAGAAAGAATACAATGTGAGCAATCCATTTGATTTCATGGATATGATTTCTTTACAGGGTAAGACAAACTTCTTTGAAAAACGCGTTTCAGAATATCAGAAAGCAGGCGTTTTAAACAAAGACCAAGATGTGAATGCGCAGAATATTAGCTTTGACGCTGATTTTTAAGCCCAACACACTTAAAGCCTACCCGGGACCAGCTTGCTGGTTCTTAAAATACTGTTAGATTCATAGTCAAATCTACTCAAGCTTGGTTTGGAATACCTACTGCCAAACCATCTTGGGTCAGTGTTTTAGCCCCCTAAATCGAATCACTAAACCAAAAACAAAGCAAGTAAAATGTACGTATTAAAAAGAGATGGCAAGAAAGAGCCCATGATGTTTGACAAGATCACGGCCCGCGTAAGAAAATTGTGTTATGGACTCAATGAAAGGGTAGACCCGGTGAAGGTTTCTCTTCGTGTAATTGAGGGATTATATGACGGGGTTACCACCTCTGAGTTAGACAATCTTGCTGCGGAAATTGCTGCTACAATGACTACGACACACCCAGATTTCGCTAAGCTTGCGGCGAGAATTTCGGTGTCTAACTTGCATAAAAACACCAAGAAGTCTTTCTCTGAAACCATGGAAGATTTGTATAAATACGTGAACCCACGTACGGGTAAAGCTGCAGCACTACTATCGGATGAGGTGTATCAGTCTATTATGGACAATGCAGAACTCTTGGATTCTACGATTATTTACAACAGGGATTTTGGGTATGATTATTTTGGTTTTAAAACCCTAGAGCGTTCTTACTTGCTTAAGCTCAACGGTAAAATTGTGGAACGTCCACAGCACATGCTTATGAGGGTTTCTGTAGGGATTCACCCCACAGACACGGAGGCGGCGATTGAGACTTATGAGCTCATGAGTAAAAAATATTTTACCCACGCTACCCCTACACTCTTCAATTCCGGAACACCTAAACCACAAATGTCTTCTTGCTTTTTATTGGCCATGAAAGACGACTCAATAGACGGTATTTACGACACCCTAAAGCAAACCGCGAAGATTTCTCAGTCTGCGGGAGGTATTGGTTTGTCTATTCACAATGTAAGGGCTACAGGTTCTTATATCTCAGGGACCAACGGAACTTCTAACGGCGTAGTGCCTATGTTAAAGGTGTTTAACGACACTGCACGTTATGTAGACCAAGGGGGCGGTAAGAGAAAGGGGAGTTTTGCGATGTATGTAGAGCCATGGCATGCAGACATTTTTGAATTCTTAGACCTTAAAAAGAACCATGGGAAAGAAGAGATGCGTGCCAGAGATTTATTCTATGCCATGTGGATCCCAGATTTGTTTATGAAGCGTGTAGAAGCCAATGCAGAATGGACCCTGATGTGTCCTAATGAATGCCCGAACTTATTCAACAACCACTCAGAAGCCTTTGACGAATTGTATTTAAAATACGAGTCAGAAGGAAAAGGCAGAAAGACCATCAAAGCCAGAGAGCTTTGGGAAAAAATATTAGAGTCTCAGATAGAGACAGGAACCCCTTATATGCTGTACAAAGATGCAGCCAATAGAAAGAGCAACCAGAAGAATTTAGGAACCATCCGTTCTTCCAACCTCTGTACAGAGATTATGGAATACACTTCTCCAGATGAGGTGGCGGTGTGTAATCTAGCTTCTATTGCCCTTCCAATGTTTGTAAAAGACGGTGCCTTTGACCACGAAGCGCTTTTTAAGGTGACCAAAAGGGTGACCAAGAACCTAAACAAAGTCATAGACAGAAATTACTATCCAGTAAAAGAGGCAGAGAATTCTAACATGCGCCACAGACCTATTGGTCTTGGGGTACAAGGATTGGCAGACGCCTTTATTATGCTGCGCTTGCCCTTTACTTCTGACGAAGCCAAGAAACTCAATGAAGAAATTTTTGAAACCCTCTACTTTGCCGCATTGACCGCTTCCATGGAAGAGGCCAAGATAGACGGTCCTTACCAGTCTTATAAAGGATCTCCTATCTCTGAAGGAGAATTTCAACACAATTTATGGGGCATTAAAGATGAGGCCCTCTCAGGCAGATGGGATTGGGCTAAACTGAGAAAGGATGTGAAGAAAAATGGGGTGCGTAACTCATTATTGGTAGCGCCAATGCCAACAGCTTCCACCTCTCAAATTCTAGGAAACAACGAGTGCTTTGAGCCATATACTTCTAATATTTATACCAGAAGGGTGTTGTCTGGAGAGTTTATTGTGGTAAACAAGCACCTTTTAGAAGATTTAGTGGCTTTAGGACTTTGGGACGAAGGTCTTAAGCAAGAGCTGATGCGTGCCAACGGTTCTGTTCAGCACATAGATATTATTCCTCAGGACATTAAAGAGCTCTACAAGACCGTTTGGGAACTTTCTATGAAAGACATTATAGACATGTCTAGACAGCGCGGATACTTTATTGATCAGTCCCAGTCATTGAACCTGTTTATGGAGAACGCCAATTATTCTAAATTGACTTCTATGCACTTCTATGCCTGGAAGAGTGGTTTGAAAACAGGGATGTACTATTTAAGAACTAAAGCAGCGGTAGACGCCATTAAGTTTACCCTAGACAATACGGCCAAAAAAGATGTGCCGGTAAGTGTGGCAGCAGAAGCAGAAGTAGCTGCGGCAACACCAGTAAAAGCAGTAGTGCCTGAAAAGGTCCCTGCTACAGAGCAAAACGTGCAATTAGAAGAAGAGGTAAAGCCCCTTACGCCAGACGAAATGCGTGCTTTAATCGCGCAAGCCAAAGAAGGCCAGGCAGACGACGATTGTCTGATGTGTGGTTCTTAAGTAAGGACTTAAGCCCTACAAAAAAGCCCTCCTAGTCATGACTAGGAGGGCTTTTTATTTAGGGCTTAAGGAATCAGAATGACCTAAAAATGAAGCGAACTCAAAAGGCCCGATATACATCTTCGCTAATGAGTCCGCAACTCCCTATATTCAACGTTCTTAAAATGAATTTAAAATAATTCTACTTACCCTATAAAAATAATATTTTTAAGCAGTCCTTTCAAGCTAAAAAGCCAGTCAGAACATTCTTATAGACGAACGGTATTAATCTATAGATTAAATTACTATTAAACCCTTTAAAAGGTGTAGGCTTTGCCCCCCGTTAATTCCTGTAAATCCTCACATGGCAGATATTCCCCAGGCACTGGAAGGTAGGCCAAGACCTCTTCTCCTACGTATTCAGCGCTCTTATACGACCAAATAGTTTTTCCTCTCAATTCATAGGCAAATTCAGTAGCTGGTCCTGGAGCCTGACCCATAGAAGGGGCTGTCTTAAGTGTTTTTTCTAAGGCTGTGGTAATGGCTAAAGCATCTGATCCTCCGTTCTCTGCTGCCAAAGCAACAAAAGCTTCCATGCCTTCCTTAATTCTCGCCTGGTCTTCTGGCTTTAGAATTTCAGCATAAAAACGGTCTATAAACTGCGGCACATTTACTTCAGAAGCGCCAGGCGTATCTGTTTTAGGTAGTATCACATCTACAGCAGTCGTCAAAAATGCCGCCTGTTCTGCGGTAAAAAACTGAGGGGCCCATCCTGCATCAGCTTTAGCGTTACAGCTTTGTAACATGCTGAGAATGGTTGGCGTTGCCGCCATATAACCCAGTCCAAGTCCAATATTTCTAAGGGCGTTTCTTCTTTCCATTATAAAAGTCCTTTTTTAAGTTGTTCTGCAGCATAATTGGCTGCTCTGGCTGTAAAAGCCATATAAGTCAGTGAAGGGTTAACGCAAGAAGCAGAGGTCATAAAAGAACCATCTGTTACAAATACGTTAGGGCAAGTATGCACCTGGTTGTATCCGTTTAATACAGAAGTTTTAGGATCTCTTCCCATACGCGCAGTGCCCATCTCGTGAATACCAAGACCTAAGGCACCTGGGTTGTCATAAGCATTTACATTTTTGAATCCTGCTTGCTCTAACATGGCCACCGCTTGGGCTTTCATGTCATCACGCATTTTCCATTCGTTGTCTTTAAACTCAGCGTCAAAAGTCAGGGTAGGTAAGCCCCACTCATCCAAGTTGTCGTAGTCTAAAGTAAATCGGTTTTCTTCGTAAGGCAATACCTCTCCAAAGCCCATGATTCCCATGCTCCAACCCCCTGGTTTTAACACCGCTTCTTTGAGGTCTTTTCCGAAAGCGTGTTCCGCAATGGCTTCTTCCCAGTTTCCTCTGGAAGCACCTCCTTGGTATCCAAAACCTCTTAGGTACTCTTTTTTAGTGTCGGTGTCTAAGTTTCTAAACCTTGGGATATACACCCCGTTTGGTTTTCTGCCTTTGTAGTATTTGTCTTCAAAACCGTCAAAAGTACCATTGGCACCTACCCCCAATTGGTGGTCCATAATGTTTCTGCCCAATTGATCAGAGTCGTTTCCTAATCCGTTGGGGAAACGTTCAGACTTAGACTGCATCAAAATAGCAGAAGAAGCCATGGAAGAAGCACAAAGGAATACTATTTTGGCATTAAATACCATACTTTCTTTGGTTTCTCTATCGATCACTTTAACTCCAGAAGCTTTTCCTGTAGCTGCGTCATAAATGACTTCGTGTACAATTGAATTGGCCCTTAAGGTCATATTTCCCGTACGCTCTGCTGCTGGCAAAGTAGAAGACACAGAAGAGAAGTAACCCCCAAAAGGACAGCCTCTAATACAGCGGTTTCTAAATTGACACTTGCTACGTCCGTCGTATTTCTTGTCAGAAGTAATGTGGGCCACACGACCTGCGGTCACTACCCTACCTTCGAATTGTTCCGCTACCTGCTCTCTAAAGTGCTGCTCCACACAGTTGAGTTGCATCATAGGTTCAAATTTTCCGTCTGGCAGTTGCGAGAGGCCTAAGTTTTCTCCACTTACCCCAATATATTCCTCCACACGGTCATACCATGGGGCAATATCTTTATATCTCACGGGCCAATCTACCGCTATGCCATCTTTGGCATTGGCTTCAAAGTCCAGGTCACTCCATCTGTAGGAGTGACGTCCCCACATAATAGAACGGCCTCCAACGTGGTACCCACGCATCCAGTCAAAACGCTTGGTTTCGTTATATGGATGGGTCACGTCGTCTACAAACCAATGACTGCTTTCTGCACGCACCGTATATCCGGTTCTGGCTTGTTTTTCTTGTCTTGATTTTTGTTCAGGAGTTAAGTCTCCATTATTTGGCATATCCCAAGGGTCTAAATTAGCCGTTGGATAATCCTGGATGTGTGTCACCATACGTCCGCGCTCTAACACGAGGGTTTTAAGGCCGTTTTCACACAATTCTTTGGCTGCCCAGCCACCGCTTATTCCAGTTCCTACGACAATTGCGTCGAACACTTCATTGGAATCATTATTAGATAAGGTGCTCATGATTGGTGATTGTTTGTTAAAAATGTGACTAAATATAGAATTAATTTTTTACATTTATTCGCATTAATTTAAGATAATTACAAACGAAAACGTTGTAGTTTTCAGGTATTTACATAAAAATACCGCTTCATTATTAAATCCAACTATATGATACTTAAAAACTTATCTATCCGTTCTGCTTTTTCATTGTCCTTGGCCTTTGTTTTTGCATTGAGCAGCCTCTCGTGTAAAGAAAAAACCACCAAAGAAGCCCCTTCTCAAGAAACAGCTGTTTTAACAGCGCCTAATTTTAAACTTTCTTTGGCCCAATGGTCCATTCATAAAATGATCAATGAAGAAGGCTTAGACCCATACGCTTTTGCAGAAAAAGCCCATGCTTGGGAATTTGAAGGCTTGGAATACGTGAGTCAATTATACGATAAAGAATTACAACCTTCTAATTATGGTCCAGAGGCCATGGCCAATTTTGTAGCCAAGTCTTTGGAAGAAAGTGAAAAATACGGTTTGCAAAACCTACTCATCATGATAGATGGCCAAGGAAACCTAGCCACTAAAGATACTGCAGAAAGACAGGCGGCAGT
>CAJJAZ010000002.1 GCA_905182295.1 uncultured Flavobacteriaceae bacterium
GGGTGCAAATATAGAACGAGTTTTCTGGTTTCACAACAACTATTTGTAAAAATATTTAATCTTTTTTCATCCCCCAGCCCACTGCCCTATTTTACAAGTAGTTAGAGCGTATGAAAAAATGAAAAAAACGAGAAAAAGCGTCGGCCAGAGGCCAAAAGAGCGGGTTGGCAAAAAGAAAAAAGGAGGTGAAAAAGCGAGCTGGCTATTTAAAGAAGTTCCAAACTAATCCAAAACGAACCACAAAATCTCTAAATGGGTATCCTGGAGCTACATAATAATTGTATCCTGTAACAGGGGCATTAAAATGCTCTGCTTTGAGATAGATCCTTGTTTGCTTCACCTTTCCATTCATAAAGAAATCTACCAGGGGGTAGCCGCCATTAAAAGTGCTGTTCTGGGTGTAAAATTCTCCTAGAACCGGACTGTAGCCGTTCATGAGAAAGGAAGAGAAGTACTTAAAAGTAAGTCCTGTTTGGAAAAACATGGCCCCATTAAAGATATCTTTGGAGAAATACAAGGTATTACGCGTCGTGATCTCTGGGACAAAGAGGGCCCCATTTTCTTGAGACACCTTCTGGTACATGACCGTATTGTTGAGTGCAAAGTGACCCAGTCTAAATTCCTTCTGGTATTTTACCTTGATAAGTGCCAGATCTGCCGCCTCCTGAAGGGGTGTCACATAGGCGTTGTCCAAGACTTGTTCAAAAACGTAGTCTTCTGTACGCTGCGCAATAGGAATCACAGGCTGCTGGCCTGCAAAGTAGGTGTAGTTGCCAATAAGCGTATAGCGGGCGTCTAGATTCCCCCATACAGGAGAGTCCAATTGAACGAAAGCAGACTTGTGGTCTTCCATCTCAAAATCTGCCGTGTGCTGCCAGTTGAAGTTTTCGTAATCACTTTGGTAGAGCAAGAAATTAAAGTCCGGCATTCTCAGCTGGCTGTTCACCCCCACACTCAGTCTGTGCTTCTCTCTATGTATATAAGACAAGGACATATAGGCCTTGTGCGCCGACAAATCTCCTACCAAGGTGTAATCCAAACTGCCTTCTAATTCAAAAGAAGGCGTCTTTTTAAGGTATCTGGCCCCCACAGCCAACTCTTGTCCTGTAAGTGCAGAGGCAATGGTTTGCGTCTCAGTAACCAATAAACTATTAAAATAGTAGCGGTAGTCATAAAAACGGGCCTGTGTTTTTAAAATTCCAAGCAAAGGATTGCTAAAGGTGGCGGAGACCTCTTGGGTAAGCGCTTTTAAATGCGACTTGTCTTGAATGGTATTCTTAAAGGCGTCTCCAAAATAGGTGTTTTTAGAAGATTGTATGAATTGAAAAGACCTGGTTTCATAGGCAATACTATGCCCCAATACCAGACTACTCTTTCTTGGTTTGGCCAAAGAGTCCTTAGACCGCGCGCGGGTAAGCCTGTAGGTTTGGTCCAAAAACACGCGTTTCCCACTGGCCACAGAAAGGGCGTTGGTAAAGTACAGGTCTATCCTAGAGCGGTCCAAAAAACGCGGATTGGCAGACTGAAACTGTCTTTCCCTAAAAGGCAAGCCCCCGTATTCTTCTCCTTCTATGTTTTGAGCGGCGTAATGCCCCCTGACCGTGTAAGCGTTGTCCTTAGACTGGTAGTTATAGGTCGCTATAAAGCTTCCGGCACTCATTTCATCATAGGCATACTTACCCTTGGACCTAAAGCCTCGGTTGTAGATGGAGAAATTGGACTTTCTAGACGTATTGGCCGTGAGTAAGAAATCTAAAAACTGGCCTTGCTCTAAGGAGGTCTTAAACATCATCTCCGTAAGCGGTGTGGGTACATTGTAATAGGAAACATCTTCTAATTCCTGATAGCCAAAGTGCCTGGCCTTTGCCCCAATAGAAGGCATATAAGACTTGGTGTCTAATTGCGCCCCTAAAGCGGTGTAGGGTTGCCCCATATTGGCCATAGGCAGGTATTCGAAGTCGTCCCTTCTGAGGTAATTGTATTTGTACTCTTTTTGAATGGTTAGGGTGGTGTCTACAAAAGTCGTATCCCGCTGGTGGGAAATAATCTGATAATCTTTAATGGTAATTCTAATGGTGTCTATTTTAATGGCTTCTCTACCCGCCATTTTTTTAACCAGTAGCTTAAGACTGTCTGCCTTGGTTAACACCTTTATGCTGTCGGGAAGTTTATTAGGTAAGGAGTCTCGAACTTGTAACGGCAGAGAATCTCTAGTTTTTATAGGAATGCTGTCTGAGACTTTTACAGGAATAGTGTCTGTTACCTTTACTGGGATGGTGTCTGTTTTGGCCTCCGGCCGATGCGCCTTTGACTGCGCATGACCCACAAGCAATCCCAGCGAAAAAAATAGTAAAACGGCACTTAAAACACTTCTCATTAAAAACGCTTATTAAAAGGGCAAAGGTAATGGTTTTGCAAAAACATGGTTGGTAAAATAAAGCTAAAAAAAAACGGCCCCCAATTGGGGGCCGTTTAATATCATAAGTGATAGAAACTTAGTTCTGCTCGCTCAAGTTTGGATTAAACAAGATCTCTTCTTGTGGGATCTCGTAAGTTAAACGCTCATCTGTGTGTGAGAAAGAATCTCCAGCGTTGTCCAGCCAGTTAGCGCCTCTTGTTCTAGTCTCGCGTCTTCTCTTCATAATGAAGTAAGACTGACCTTCTGCAAAAAGCTCTAAACGCGCCTGTAAAGCAGCTTCTTCAGCCAATGCTTTTCCAGACAAAGCGTTTACATAAGAACTGTCTCCAATTCTTAGATCTAATAAAGCTTTTAAGCTTGTTCTCGCCGCTGCATCGTTTCCGTTTTCTGCTGCTGCTTCTGCATGCAATAAATACATTTCAGCAATTCTCATATAGTGAGAATCAGAGTCAATGTTAGACTGAGGCCCAGAGAAAGGTCTAAAATTATTTGCATCTGCCCCTTTGTAGTAAAATTTTCCCGTTGGCATTAAAATAGAGTTAAACTGGTTCTTTCTAATGTCGTCTTCTTTGAAGTTTGCATAAAGATCAGAATCCATTCCTTTTCTATTTCCTACTGCAGCATAAGAATAGCTATAGTAGTCCATGAAACCCCACCATGAGTAAAGAGAAGCCAATCCCTGTCCTGCTGGTGTAATGTCAATACCCCACATGACTCCTCCGATAGAGTTAATATCATTGAAACCTCCAACAGCACCACTTTCTCCTGGCAATAAAGCCACCTCGTCTGCAGTCATGATTGGGAAGCTTCCTGAAGTAACTACTTTAGCAGCATACTCCTCCGTTTTAGGCCAGTTGTTAAGTGCTCCGTAAGTTTTAGCCAATAATCCCCTCACCACATCTTGGTTTAGTTCAATTTTGTCTTGTCTTACAAATCCTTCCAATAAAGTCTCAGCAGCAGTTAAATCGCTAACTACTAAGTCAAAAATATCTTGTAATGAACTCTTAGGCTGGTCTAAATCTTCTGCACTTGTGTAAATTGGTAATACCGCTTTACCCATATCCGTAATGTCGTTTACAAATACATGTGCTAAGAAGAAATAAGCATACCCTCTAAGGGCTTTTGCCTGTCCCAAAGTATGTCTTGCCGATTCTGAATCCGGTGTAACATCATTACCACCAGCACCATCAATCACCAAGTTAGATAGGTTAATGATTCTGTATAAGAACCTCCATGGTCTGTAGTTATAATCATTGTCTGGATCTTGGGTTGCTGTTAGTTCCGAGATAGCCGTTTGACGGTTGTAACTCTTTCCTAAATGCGCCATATCTGCAGACAACATATCCAATTGAATGTACTGCGTAGTGATACCGAAATCTTCCTGAGAAGAAGTTCCTCCACTACCCCTACGGTACAAGTTCTCGTAAATCCCTAAGAGCGTTGCTTTAGAAACATCAGGATTTACCTGAGCGGCTTCATTCACCTGCTCCTGAGACAACACATCTGTTGGGAATGTCTCTAAGAAGTCTTTTTCACAGGCAATAAGTGAAACAAAGACTCCTGCTAATGCTATTTTTTTGAATGTTTTCATGATCATTATAAGTTTAAGTTAACACCTAACACAATGGTAGATAATGGGTTGTAACGGTAGATACTTGTTCCTCCAGTAATGGCCGTAGAAGGATTGAATCCTTGTCTTTCAGACATTAACCATAAGTTGTCTCCAGTTACAAATACATCTGCTTTTTTAAGTCCTATTTTAGACGCAAAAGACTTAGGTACACTATAACCAATTCTAATATTGTTTAAGGCTACGTAATCAGATTTTGTTAAGAATCTTGTAGACGTAGCATTTTGCTGAATTTGGTTACGAGCGTCTTGTCTAGGGATGTTAGTTACATCTCCAGGCGCTTGCCAACGGTCTCTAATGTCTACATGGAAGTTGTTTGTTCCATTGTAGTCATTGTCCATTAAGTTGGCATAAGCAGAGTCATAAGCCCAACCACCCAATTGGTAGTTAAACAAAGTACTCAATGAAAAGTCACCAAATTGAGCGTTTAATCTAATGGCTCCTCTAAGGTCTGGAATAGCCGTCTTATTGATGAATTTATCCGTCGCTTCAGCATACACTTCTGTCAATTCCTGTGCTACATTAGCAGAAGGATTGTCGTTTAAGTAAGAGGTTAAAGAAGTGATGGTTGCGTCTCCGTCGTCAAAAGTACCGTTGCTGTTTTTGTCGTCAAAGTTACGCTCCCACTGAGCTGCCCCAGTTGCTGCATTTACTCCAGCATATACTGGCATGTACCAGTCGTATAAGGAACGACCTACTGTTCTAGCAAAACTTCCGTCTTGATCTAATTTTTGTTGTTCCCCTGTAGCTGGGTCAATTGGCATAGCCAATAATTCGTTTCTAAAACTCTCTCCGTTTACAGCAATGTTAAATGAGAATTTCTCATTCTTCACCACACTAAAATCTAAGTCAAATTCAAGACCAGCGTTTACTAACTCACCATCGTTTACTTTAATTAAAGCATACCCTACAGATGGGCCTACACGTCTGTCAAAGAACATGTCTGTCGTGTTCTTAGAATAAGCTTCAATAGAACCTTCTACAAAACCACCTAATTCAAATTCTACCCCAACGTTAAATTGGTTTGAACTCTCCCAAGTAAGGTCTGCATTTCCTTTAGTAGCAAACGCCAATGAAATATTATCGTTTAAGTTGTTTACAGAGTAAAGGTTGTATCCTGGGTAGTACCCTACTCCTCCAGAGTTTCCTATTACCCCATAAGAAGCTTTTACTTTTAAGAAGTCTACAAAGTCTACCCCAGACATAAAGTCTTCTTGAGTCAATACCCATGCAGCACCTACAGAGTAAAAATTCCCCCACTTATTATTAAGAAATCTAGAAGAAGCATCTCTGTTAAACGTAGCGTTTAAGAAATATTTATTCTTGAACTCTGTAGTTACATTCGCAATATAAGACTCTGTTCTTTCATTGTCTGTGTAACCATCAGATGGGTTGTTAATGACCCCATTGGCAATATCAGTTCCAAAAGGAGTTACTAATTTTGAACGCTCAGCCTCTAAATAATTGTACTCATAAGCAGTGGCTACGTGAGAAACAAATGCAGACAAATTCATGTCTTTAAAAGACTTGTTGTATCTCAATCCAGTTCTAATCGTGTAGTTTTTAGTTTCTCCACGGCTTCTGTTAATTCTACCACCATCTCCTTTTGCTGGAGAATAAAATGGTTCGTTTAGAGAAGTAGCATCACTCATAAAATACTGGTAAGCGAAGTTGTTCTCAAATTTCAATCCTTCTGCTAAAGTAATTTTAGTGTCGTTATTGAAGTTTACAGAGTTTGCTTTACTGTTACTAATGTTGATTTGAGAATCTGCTACACCGTTGGTAGCAAAACCAAATCCACGACCGTCTTCCAAACCGTAGTCAAACAAGAAACCCCCGTAGATAGGATCTTCTATTTTCTGACCCGCAGCATCTCTTGTGAATAGAGGGTAAATAGTAGGTAAGTTGTCTATCCACCAGAACTGTGATGAAGAGGAAGAACCAGTACCGTTATTATTGGTTTCACTCTGTGTGTAGTTTAATGAAGTATTCATTTCTACGAAATCCCCAAAACTATTGGTTGCAGCCACACGAGCATTTAACCTTTTGTAGTCTGTGTTAGATGCATATCCTATGTCATCTATAAAACCAACAGAGGTATATAGAGAGGAATTTTCACTAAAGTTAGAGATGGTCAAATTTGCTTCTGTTCTATTAGAGTTTTGGAAAGCAAAATCTTCCCATAATTCTGGATTGTATCTTCTAGAAACTCCAGATCTAACCATTCCAGTCGCTGGATCGATTAATTCAGATACGCCTTGCGCACCAGATCCAGAAACATTCCACATATTGTACACAGAAGAAATGTCAGAAACATCTGCATTTCCTGGGTTTTCGAATAAGTTAGCATTGGCATAAGCAACAGCTGCAGCATTGTCTCCGTCATTTTCAATTAAACCCCTTTGACGGGTGGCTTGCCAGTTAATCCCAATATACTCCTCTGGAGATTTAATGGTCTCATACCTTCCAACACCTTGAAAGTTTGTTCCTGTCTTTACGGAAACATTAATAGCATTACCTGCATCTCTACCTCTTTTGGTCGTAATTACAATTACCCCGTTGGCACCTCTTGCACCATATAAAGAAGTTGCAGAAGCATCTTTTAATACAGTAACAGATTTAATGTCATTTGGGTTAATGTCGTTTAATGAACCTCCGAATGGTGCGTCATCTACAACGTACAATGGTGCTTGAGATCCGTTTACAGATCCAAAACCACGAATACGTACTGTAGAAGTACTCCCTGGTTGTCCAGAAGTATTAAATACCGCCACACCTGCAGCTTCTCCTGCCAAAGCTTGAGATACGTTGGTGAATGACTTGTTAGAAATGTTTTCTCCTGACACTACCTTTGCAGAGCCAGCGAAGGAAGTTTTAGACACATTTCCAAATCCTGTTACAATAACCTCTTCCAATGCCTGGGCATCTTCTGATAATTGAACATTTACAGTGTTAGAAGATCCTACCACTACATCTTGGGTTTTTTGTCCTATATAGCTAAAACGCAAAGTAGCCCCTTGCGCAACAGATATAGCATATAAACCGTCAAAATCTGACTGGACACCTGTTGTAGTACCTACCACCAATACAGAGACTCCTGGTAAGGGAGCACCGTTTTGATCCGTCACTTTTCCTGAAACTGTCTTTTCTTGAGCGAAAGAAAAAACAAAGCATAACATCATAAAAGATGTTAAAAGCTGTGTTAAATTTAATTTCATTGATTGTTTTTTTAGTTAATTGTCAACAAAAATCAGTAAAATTTATTGTTAACGCAAATTTAACATGCCGTTAAACTCGATTTTCAGTCACTTTAACAGCATTTTTATGGTATTACAATGAAAAAAACAAAAACATCGATTTATATTCAAGAATATATCGATTAAATGTTGTGAATATCGGATAATGTGTTAAAATCATTGCGAAATTAATAAAGTTAAACATAAAAAATATTATTAATGCTTCTTTTTTACAATAAAAAATTGCTCGTTGCTGGAACTGATGAAGCTGGTAGAGGCTGTCTCTCAGGACCTGTTACTGCAGCCGCAGTCATATTACCCAAGTCCTTTAGGCACCCTATGTTAAATGACTCAAAAAAATTATCTGCCAAACAAAGAGCTATTTTAGCACCCATCATTAAACAAGAAGCCATATCCTATGGAATAAGTCATGTTTTCCCTAATGATATTGATCGCATTAACATACTCCAAGCGTCCATTTTAGCCATGCACAAAAGCATAGCTAAACTCAAAACAATCCCTGAAAAGATTATTGTAGATGGAAATAAGTTTAACCCTTATTTAAACATACCCCACGAAACTATTGTTAAAGGAGATGGAAAGTTTTATACCATTGCAGCAGCTTCTATTCTAGCAAAAACAGCCAGAGATGAATACATGTTAGCGCTGCACGAAAAATTTCCTTTGTACCAATGGAATAAAAATATGGGCTACCCCACTGTAAAACACAGAAATGCCATTGCAACTTATGGAATTACACCGCACCACAGAAAGACCTTCAAAGGTGTAAGGGATCTTTAATTGTGAAGTGTAAAAGGAGCATGCATTATTTAGTCCCATAAATAGTACCTTTGAAATGTTATAATAGAATACCATTCCATGAAATCTTACCTCATCATTTTAACCGCATTGTTCTTGGTGCATTGTAGTCCCAATACTATAGACAAGGAACAGCCACTCTTGGCTTATCTATCCAATCAAGATGATTTTGTCATTAGAACGGATCATTTAAACCAGTTAAAAGCAAACCTCAGTAATAACAGCCAATTTTTAAACTTTATTAACCATGGGGCTTTTAAAAATGCCCAACAACGCATTGAGCTACTTCAAAAAATTGATGTAAACACCAAGGCACTCATCAGCATAAGAGAGATTGGAAAAGAAGACATTGATTTTTTAATTATTACTGAACTGAATCAAAGCACTTTAGCCCAGTCTGATCAAATTTCAAGTAAAACCTATCAAGAGGTTTTAATAGAAAAAAGAGTTTACCCCTCAAAAGAAAAAGAACAAGTATTGTTCAGCGTAATTTTAGAGGAAACCTTGCTAATTAGCTCTTCTCAATTACTCATTGAAAATACCATAAGAAATAACAGCCAACAAATAGTTCCAGAATCACTAAATGAACTTTTTAAGGTAACCGAAGACAATAGCCTTTACTTTAAATTAGATGCAGGGAGTTTTTTGTTGAAAAACAATTTCTATCCATCCTACACCAATAGCTTTGGAAAATGGGGTGCATTGCGTATTGACTTGGCCAATAAAAAAATGGCGTTTCACGGTTTTAATTCAAGAAATGACAGTTTACCCTATTTTTTAAATCTTTTTAGAGCCGGTAAACCCGTAGTGCTAAAATCACCTCATTATATTCCAGAGGTGGCTTCTAACATAAAAATGTACGCCATTGAAGACGTGGAACAGTTCAACAGCACTCAAAACAAAATCAAAAACAAGGACCTCGTTTTAGACACCATTTTTAATACTGTAGAAGAAATAGCTACTTTTAAATTAAAAGAAAATACCCTAGCACTCATTCATTTTACAACACTTGAACCCACCTACCTTTCAAAACTGGCAGAAAATAACACGCCAGAAACAGAATACAGAGACTACCCAATATACCGCTTAAACAATGCTTTACTTGTGGAAACTTCGTTTAGTTCGCTATGGGATAAGTTAGGGACAAACTATGTTGTGCCCATAGCGCAAAGTCTTTTATTCAGTAAGGATATTACTGATTTAAAGACGGTAATTGGCAATCTCAATACGGGAACTACCCTCGAAAATAGCCCTGCATTTACAAGTACCAAAGCGTCTCTGGCGGAGGCTTCTACTGTGTTGTTTTACGAGGCTCAAACAAATAGTTTCAATCCAAAAAAAGCAGGTGACTATTTTTTAGCGCCAAACAAAAAGGAGGACAAAAACACCAAAGTTTTTGCTTCTCAATGGGTAGGAGATCAAGATTTCTTTCACCAACACTTGGTGTTTTTAGACCTGCAACCAAAAAAAGACCAGGGAGGTGTATCTCCCCTTTTGAGTTTACAACTAGAAAACCCTATATCCTATGCGCCTCAGTGGGTAAAAAATCACATCAATAAAAAACAAGAAATATTAGTCCAAGACAATCAAAACCAATTGTATCTCTTTGACAACAGTGGCAAGTTGCTTTGGAAAAAACAACTTCAAGGCGCTATTCAGGGAAAAGTATCTCAGGTAGATCTGTATAAAAATGGTCGCTTACAATTGGCTTTCACTACCACAAACCAATGGCTCATTTTAGATAGAAACGGGAATGAAGTACCGCCATTTAACAAAACTTTTAAAGACGGAAACTTAAGCCCTTTGGCAGTGTTTGATTACGATAATAACAAAGAGTATCGTTTTGTTTTTGGCCAAGGCAAGGATATTTATATGTACGACAGAAATGTAAAAAGCGTCAATGGATTTAAATACAAAAAGACCAAGTCTTCTCTTTTAGAGGCTCCAAAACATTTTAAAATAAAAGGAGACGACTATTTGGTATTTAAAGGAATAGACGGAAGTTTAGATATCTTAAATAGGATAGGTAAAACAAGGGTCAAAACAGCCGTAAATTATTCCTTTTCTGATAATGAAATAGCCCTTTTAGACCAGCAATTCTCCTTTACAGATCTCCAAGGAAATCTCTTTCAGATAAACACTAAAGGCAAAGAGAGCAAAAAACCTTTAAAAGTAAATGCTGCCCACAGAACATCCATGAATTTTAACCAGCTGGTTGTTTTGGAAGACAATGTATTGTATTCAAAAGGGAAAAAAGTCGTACTCGATTTCGGAATATATACCCCTCCTACTACCATCAAAATAAACCAGCAAATTTATATTAGCATAACTGACACTCAAAATAAAAAGGTATACCTATTTGACAATGAACTTAAAATGCTTGGGGGTTTTCCTGTGTATGGAAGTGGCGAAATTGACCTAGTGGAATCTTCAGAGAATGGTGCGCTAAAATTTGTCACTAAGGATAAAGAAAATAGCCTTGTTGTGTACCGGGTTAAAGAATCAAAGATCACTAATTAAAAAGTCTGGTAAGCTATTTAAGTGACGCTATATCCTTGCTGGTTATGCAAAACTTAGGCTATGTTCAAAAATCAAGCCTTTAATTCAGCCTCAAAAAGCGCTAGGAAATGCTTTAAAAGTATGGCTTTTACCTCACCCATATCTTGGGGGACGCCATTGAGTTCTGCGGCCAAAGAAGTCACTGCCTTACCTTTTATACCACATGGGATCATGAGATCAAAATAGCCTAAATCTGAGTTTACATTGAGCGCAAAGCCGTGCATGGTCACCCACCTACTTGCCCTTACACCCATGGCGCAAATTTTGCGAGCAAAAGGCGTTCCTACATCCAACCAAACACCTGTTTCTCCAGGAGACCTTGTCGCTACAATACCGTATTCTGCTAAACTTAGAATAACGGCCTCCTCTAAAAGGCGTAGGTATTTATGAATGTCCGTGAAAAAGTTTTCTAAATCCAATATAGGGTAACCTACAATTTGTCCAGGACCGTGATAGGTAATATCTCCCCCTCTGTTAATTTTATAAAAGCGTGCATTTTTATCTTTGAGCTCCTGTTCTGACACCAACAAGTTATCTGAATTACCGCTTTTACCTAGCGTAAAAACATGCGGATGCTCAACAAAAAGGAAATGATTGGGGGTAGGTAAAGAAGTCTCCTTTTTTTTATTATGAACTTTTAACGCTACTGTTTTTGCAAATAGTGACTCTTGGTAATCCCAAGTTTCTTTGTAGTCTTTAAGTCCAAGATCTTCTAAAAAAATCTGCTTATTCATTGTACAAAGATACTATTTCAACAGCGGTTTTAGTCATTGGGGTTATTCAAAATAACCAATGCAGCAATCACCCCTGGCACCCAACCACAAAGGGTCAGTAAAAAAACAATTAAAATGGAACCACAACCCTTTCCAATCACTGAGAGTGGTGGAAATAAAATAGCCAGTAATACACGCCAAAAACTCATAAAATTAAAATTTAACCTCGATAATACGTATTTATGACGTTAAAGCGCTTCAAATGTTACAAGCTTATTCTATAAATTAGCATGAAGTACTTATATTTGCCCCTTATAATTCGCACCCATGCAACTGACAGAACAAGAAATTGTAAGAAGAGAAAAACTTAGCAAATTAAGAGCCTTAGGAATTAATCCCTATCCGGCTGCTTTATTCCCAGTAGACACTATGTCTACCGCTATTGAAAAAAACTATACAGAAGGAAAACAAGTCATTGTCTCAGGAAGACTCATGCGAAAAAAGGTGCAGGGAAAAGCTTCTTTTGCAGAAATTCAAGACAGTGAGGGCCGTGTTCAATTATATTTCAATAGAGATGAAATAGACACCAGCCCGGAGAGCCAGCAATACAATGAGGTATTTAAAAAACTCATTGACTTAGGAGATATTCTTGGGATTGAAGGGACTTTATTCACCACCCAGGTTGGAGAAAAAACAGTGATGGTGAAAAATTTCACGCTTTTAAGTAAAGCACTTAGACCACTTCCGCTTCCGAAGGTAGACGCAGACGGAAAAGTCCATGACGAATTTAATGACCCTGAATTGAGATACAGACAGCGTTATGTAGACTTAATTGTAAATCCGCAGGTCAAAGACACTTTTATAAAGAGAACAAAGATCACCAATAGCATTAGAAAATTCTTTAATGACAAAGGCTACTTAGAAGTAGAAACACCCATACTTCAACCTATTCCAGGAGGCGCTTCTGCAAGGCCTTTTATTACCCATCACAATGCGCTTAACATGCCCTTGTACCTCAGGGTTGCTAACGAATTATACCTCAAGAGGCTTATCGTAGGTGGTTTTGACGGGGTATATGAATTCTCTAAAGATTTCAGGAATGAAGGAATGGATCGTACCCACAATCCAGAATTCACTGTAATGGAATTATATGTGGCCTACAAAGACTACCATTGGATGATGGACACTACCGAAAAATTATTAGAAACTATCGCTATGGAATCTAATGGTAGTTCAAAAATACCGGTGGGCAAGAATGCTATTGAATTTAAAGCACCGTACCCAAGGGTGCCTATCCTAGAGGCAATCAAGATTCATACGGGTCAGGATGTTGCAGGAATGAGTAGAGACCAGTTGGCTGGTGTAACAAAATCCCTAGATATTGAAGTCACTGATAGTATGGGCATTGGAAAACTCATCGATGAAATATTCGGAGCGCGTTGCGAGCATCATTATGTACAACCCACCTTTATTACGGACTATCCAAAGGAAATGAGCCCACTGACCAAAGAACACAGATCTAACCCAGCCCTTACCGAGCGATTTGAATTAATGGTCAATGGAAAAGAATTGGCCAACGCTTATTCAGAGCTCAATGATCCTATAGAACAAAGGGCTCGTTTTGAAGACCAATTAGCCCTCTCTGAAAAAGGAGACGACGAAGCCATGTTTATTGACCAAGACTTCCTTAGAGCGCTAGAATACGGAATGCCACCAACTTCTGGAATTGGAATTGGTATAGATAGATTGGTCATGCTTATGACCAATAATGCTTCCATACAAGAAGTATTATTTTTTCCTCAAATGCGTCCAGAAAAGAAAGCTATTGCGCTTTCAGAGAATGAAAAGCTGGTCTTTGACCTTTTGAAAAAAACCAGCACTATGCCTTTGTTGGACTTAAAAGAAGCTAGCGGATTGAGCAATAAAGCTTGGGACAAGACCATCAAAGGTTTAACCAAAATACAAATGGTGGTTGTGGTCAAAGAGGCAGACGTACTTACTTGTACCCTTAAAGAATCCTAGACGAAAGGAATTTATTCCAAATACCTTTTGTCTAAAGTGCCTTTTATATCACAGATAAAAAAACTAGCTTAGGCTAAATTTTTTAAGATGCGTAAAAGCAAAAAAGTAGGCTTGTTTTTAGGACCTGTATTTTTCCTATTAATACTGTTATGGCCACAGCCATTATTGAGCATTCAAGGAGACGCTGTAATTGCTGTGGCGCTATGGATGGTGACCTGGTGGCTTACTGAAGCTGTCTCCATTTCAGTAACCGCGCTACTGCCTTTGCTTTTGTTTCCCTTATTAGATATTATGCCTATTGCAGAGGTAGGAAATAATTACGGAAGTCCTATTATTTTTTTGTTTTTTGGCGGTTTCGTTATGGCACTTGCCTTAGAAAAGGTGAATCTCCATAGAAGAATTGCACTCAACATTATTCGTATTACAGGCACTACGCCAAACAAAGTAGTCCTTGGTTTTATGATCGCCACAGCTTCTTTGAGTATGTGGATTAGCAATACCGCTACAGCTGTTGTTATGCTGCCCATAGCCATGTCAGTGATTAAGCTTTTAATTCACGATATAGATGGGTTCACAAAAAAAGATCGAAATTTTGCAGTAAGTGTTCTTTTGGGAATTGCTTTTTCTGCAAACGCAGGAGGTATTGCCACGGTAATAGGCACCCCACCAAACTCCATTCTCATTGGACTTTTGGAAAATGAATACCAAATAGAAATATCCTTTTTAAAATGGATGGTATTTGCCCTACCCTTCTCAATCATTATGATTGGCCTGAGTTATATTACGCTTGTACACCTCATTTTTCCAAGTAAGGGACTCAATTTCTCTGCCTCTAACGAAGTGATTCAAGGAGAATTAAAAAAATTAGGGCCTACCCGCTCAAAAGAAAAGATGGTATTGGGCATTTTTGCGGTAACGGTATCCCTTTGGATATTTAGGACCTTAATCAATAGTGTCTTTCCCTCTTTAGGGTTGTCAGACACCATGATCAGCATGTTTGCAGCAATAAGTCTATTTGCCGTTCCTTTTAACCTAAAAAAAGGAGACTTCATACTGGATTGGAAAGATACTGAAAAGCTGGCATGGGGCATCTTAATATTGTTTGGTGGCGGATTGGCTTTGGCCAAAGGAATGTCTGTTTCTGGAATTGTAGATCAGGTTTCTCAAAGTATTGCGGCAGGTAATTTCAGTATTACTGCTACCGCCAGTTTACTGATTTTATTAATGCTATTTATGACAGAACTCATGAGCAATGTAGCCTTAGTGGCTGTATTGGCACCTGTAGTCGCTGGGATAGCTATTGGTCTTGGAATACCCATGGTGTACCTACTGATCCCAGTAACAATGGCGAGCAGCTGTGCTTTTATGCTGCCCATGGCTACCCCTCCAAATGCCATTGTATTTGCCAGTGGTTTTATAGAAGTAAAAGATATGGTCAAAGCAGGTGTATTACTCAACCTAGTAGCCGTCCTAATCCTCATTGGACTGTTTGAATATGTAATCCCATTACTCTTTTAACTTGAGCTATTTTACCAGCCATAAAGCGACTGAATTGGATAGATGAATCATGAAATTGCAGAACGCTACCTAACAAATAAAAGTTCCTTCTTATGATTTTGTTAACATTTCATTAGCACAATTTTTCGGTTATTTGAGAAGCAATAAAATTTAAAAACCCACCTAATGATTAAAAAAAATCTTCAGTACCTGTTGTTTTCACTCTTAGTGATTGGAAGTGTCAGCAACAGTGAAGCCCAGCTTTTCAAGAAAAAAGCCAAGGTAAAAGCGCCCACAGAGGCAAAACCAAAAATAGATAAAGACGCACCACAGCCCTATGCTAAGGTCATTACCAAAGAGGCCAAGACAGATAAAGGTCTTTTTGACATACACCAAATCAAAGACAAATTTTTCTATGAAATACCAGACAGTCTCTTAGGTAGAGAAATGCTCATGGTAAGCAGAATTTCAAAAACTGCTTCAGGGATTGGATTTGGGGGTGGAAAAATAAACACCCAAGTCATGAGATGGGAGAAAAAAGAGAATAAGGTATACTTAAGAGTCGTAAGTCATGAGGTAGTGGCCGCAGATTCGCTCCCGGTAAAGGAAGCTGTAATCAATTCAAATTTTGAGCCGGTATTGTATTCTTTTGCCGTAAAATCTAATAGAAAAGATTCTGTTGCGACGAGTACTGTCATAGACGTAACACCTCTTTTTGACAAAGATGTGAGCGCATTAGGAATGCCTGATTATTACAAAAAAAGGTATAAAGCAACTAGGTTAGATTCAGAGAGAAGCTTTATTGAAGGCATTAAGAGCTACCCAATGAATATTGAGGCCAGACACGTAAAAACCTATTTTTCGGGCAATCCTCCTTCTAATTCAAGTTTGGGATCTATCTCTGTAGAGATTAATAATTCTATGATATTACTTCCTGCTGAACCCATGAAGAGACGCTACTTTGACAAGCGTGTAGGATGGTTCGAAAGAGATCAGGTAGATTATGGATTAGATGCTCAAGAGAGTAAAACAGTGAAGTTTCTAGACAGATGGAGACTCGAAGTTAAAGAAGAAGATCTAGAGAAATTCAACCGAGGGGAATTGGTAGAGCCAAAAAAACCAATCATATATTACGTAGACAGGGCAACACCAAAACAATGGGTGCCTTTTATTAAACAAGGAATTGAAGACTGGCAAGTGGCTTTTGAAGCTGCCGGATTTAAAAATGCTATTATAGCGATGGATCCTCCAACACCAGAAGAGGACCCTGAATGGTCTCCAGAAGACGTGCGCTATTCTGTAGTTCGTTACTTAGCCTCTCCAATACCCAATGCAAACGGACCACACGTAAGTGATCCAAGAAGTGGCGAGATTTTAGAGTCTGACATTAACTGGTACCACAATGTAATGAGCCTATTGCGTAACTGGTATTTTGTGCAAACTGCAGCCATAAACCCAGAAGCACAAGGGGTTGCTTTCAAAGATGAGGTAATGGGTCGTTTAATACAATTTGTTTCTTCCCATGAAGTAGGCCATACTTTAGGACTTCCCCATAACATGGGTAGTTCTGCTGCTTACCCTGTAGACTCTTTGAGATCTGCAAGCTTTACCAGCAAATATGGCACAGCGCCTTCGATCATGGACTATGCCCGTTTTAACTATGTGGCTCAGCCAGAAGACAAAGGGGTAGCCCTTATGCCAAATATTGGTATTTATGACAAATATGCCATTGAATGGGGATACAGACCCATCTTAGATAAAAGTGCTGAAGCGGAAAAATCCGTATTAGACAGTTGGATTATGGCACATGATGGAGACCCATTATACCGTTTTGGAAGCCAACAAGGAGGCGACGTGGTAGATCCAAGTTCTCAAACAGAAGATTTGGGAGACAACGCTATGAAAGCGAGTATGTACGGAATTAAAAACCTACAGAGAATTGTCCCTAAACTCATTGAGTGGACTGCAGAGGACGGTAAAAATTACGATGATTTAGAAACCCTTTACGGACAAGTACTGTCTCAGTTTAACCGCTATATGGGCCATGTGTCTAACAATATTGGTGGGGTTTACGAAAACCACAAGACTTATGACCAAGAAGGGGCTGTTTATACACCAGTAGCTAAGGGGCGTCAGCGGGACGCTATGAAATTTTTACAACGCGAATTGTTCCAAACACCAGAGTGGATGTTAGACCAAAACATTTTTAACAAAATTGAATACTCAGGAACGGTAGACCGTGTTCGTGGCGTTCAGGTAAGAACTTTAAACAACGTACTTAGTCTGGGTAAAATGGCCAGACTCATTGAACATGAAACAGCCATGGGATCTAAGGCATATACTTTAACCAAAATGATGTCTGAACTCAGAAGAGGGATCTGGTCTGAGATTTACAGCGGTGGCGCTATAGACACTTATAGAAGAAACCTACAAAAAGGACACATTGACCGTTTGGCCTATTTAATGACTGCAGACAGTCAGAGAAAATTACCAAGCTATGGTGGGTACCGAAAATCTACTGCAGTGAATACGTCTCAATCAGACATTCGCTCAGTAGTAAGAGGCGAATTAGTGACCCTTAGAGCACAATTGAGAAATGGATTGGCCAACGCGGCTAATACCATGTCTAGATACCATATGCAAGATGCCATTGCTAGAATCAATGACATTTTGGATCCTAAATAATCCAATCAAACCAATTATTTAAAAAAGGGAGGCTTTCAGCCTCCCTTTTTTTTTGCTTCATTTTAACAGACCAGCCTTTAGAATGTTAAATAAGTCCCAAACCCCATTAGCTTTTTAAACTATTGAAGGTATCCATGGTCATAGAGGAAACATTAAAATTCAACAACATGAAAAAAACAATCTTATTATCGGTGGTTGCTTTAGCAGCTACAGTGAACCTACAAGCACAAGAAGAAAATAGGCCTAAGCCAGAAAGGGGGCCTAGAATGACACAAGAAAGCGCAAGACACAGGCATGTGAGCGTTGAGAAAAGACCAGAACTAGCCCCTGAGCAGTGGGCGGCTTTACAGACAAAGAAAATGACTTTGGCCTTGGATTTAGACAGCAAGCAACAAAAAGCGGTAGAGAAACTAATGCGCCATGAAGCCAAAGAAAGACAATACAAAAAAGCCCAAAGTTTCACCCGCCAATTGGCCCGATTGGACCAACAAATTGAACACAAATCTGCCATGAAAGCCATTCTAAATGACTCACAGTACGAGCAATGGAGCCATCATTTTACAGAAAAGCCCCATAGGGAAACACAGGAAAAAGGACACCCTAGAAAAAGAAAAAAACAACGAGGAAATAGGAGCAGCCTATAACAATTCTGGCACTATACGTTCCAATGCAGCAATGGTGAAATCCAAATCTTTATAGCTCAAGGCGTCGTTTAAAAAATAACTCTCATAAGCAGAAGGGGGTAAATAAACCCCTTGTGCCAACATACCGTGAAAGTATTTTTTAAAAGTTTCATTGTCTCCTGCAGCTGCAGAGGCAAAATCTGTCACAGCGTCCTGACAAAAATGAACAGAAATCATAGAACCCAGCCTATTGATCGTATGGGAGATACCGTGCTTGAGTAGCACGCCTTCTATCCCCTTATGTAAATAGGCTGTTTTTTCTGCCAAGCGTTTAAATACCGCTTTATCCTTTGAGAGTGCTTGTAACATAGCCAAACCTGCACTCATAGCGAGCGGATTCCCAGACAGCGTTCCCGCCTGATACACCGGTCCGTCTGGCGCCAAATAATTCATTATTTCTGCCCTAGCTGCAAAAGCACCTACAGGCAAACCACCGCCAATTACTTTTCCAAAACAAACAATATCTGCGGGAACATCCAAAACCTCTTGGGCCCCACCTGCTGCCAGTCTAAATCCAGTCATGACCTCATCAAAAACAAGCAATATGCCCTCATGGCTACAAAGTCTTTTTAGGCCTTGAATAAAAGTAGCTTCTGGAGGAATACAGCCCATATTACCAGCTACTGGCTCAATGATAATTGCAGCAATGTCATTCTTGTGTTCTTGAACCAATTGTTGCACCCCTTCCAAATCGTTATAATCTGCCAAAAGGGTATCTTTTGCCGTTCCTTTTGTCACGCCAGGACTACTGGGTGCACCAAAAGTTACCGCACCACTCCCTGCCTGAATTAAGAAAGCGTCTGAATGTCCGTGGTAACAACCCTTAAATTTAATGATCTTGTCTTTTTTCGTGAAACCCCTGGCCAAACGAATGGCGCTCATACAGGCTTCAGTTCCTGAATTGACAAACCTAATTTTATCTATTCCAGGCACCATACTAATCGCAAGTGAGGCCAATTCCGTTTCAATAGCGGTTGGCATTCCGAAAGAGGTGCCCAAAGCAGCTTTTTCTGTCACGGCTTTTAAAACAGGCTCGTAAGCGTGCCCTAAAATAAGTGGGCCCCATGAGGCAATAAAATCTACATACCTATTCCCGTCTACGTCGTATAGGTACGCCCCTTTAGCACGTTCAACAAAAATAGGGGTTCCACCAACTGCTTTAAAAGCCCTTACTGGAGAATTTACACCGCCTGGTATTACTTTCTGTGCCGCTTCAAAAAGGGCGCTACTTCTCTGATAATTCATCTATTCTATACTTATTTTAAGTGAGGCACCCACCTGAATGTCATTGCTCCTAAGGCCGTTAATCTTCTTGAGTGTGTCTACAGAAAGACCGTATTTTTTGGAAATTCCAAAAAGAGTATCTCCTTTTTGAACCTGGTGCGTACGGCCAGCCGTTTGCCTATTTATAGGGTTCTGATTGTTTTCTTTAATAATTTTCTGCGCCTTTCTCGGATGGTCGTATTGGTCTAAATTGTATTTTTGAATCTGGGCAATGAGCTTGGCGGGGTATTTTGGATCTGTGGCATAGCCGGCTTTTTTCAATCCCCTAGCCCAGGCTTTATAATCTGTGGTTCGGTAGTTAAATAAAAACGCATATCTGGCGCCATTGGCTAAAAACAAACTGTGGTCCCTGTAAGACTCTCTGGGGTGTAGGTACTTTCTAAAACACTCCCCCTTTTCGTCGTCGTCATGGGTGGTGTAAGGGCCCCGCCATTTAGTATGACACTTTATCCCAAAGTGGTTGTTAGACTTTCGGACCAAATTACTGCTACCAGCACCGCTTTCTAAGAGTCCTTGGGCTAGCGTAATGCTGGCAGGAATACCATAAGTCTCCATTTCCTCTAGGGCAATGGGAGCGAATGTACGTATGTACTCTTCTGCAGAATTAAAGTTATAGGTAGTGAATCCGGCTGTGTTTTCTTCCAGAAGTTTGTTTGCCTTGACCCCTTGTGTGATAGATTTTTCATAGGCTTTTTTTGCTTTGGCATAGCTGCGCTTCTTTTTTGCGATACAGCCACTGAGCAATAACGCAAAACAAACCAACCATAAAAAAGATTTCAATCTCATAGCAACCATTCTATATCTTGCTTTCGCAATTTTTTATTCATGCCTTCAATGGCTTGCAACCCCCCTGTATGAATCATCAAAATATGGGCTCCAGATGCAAAATAATCATTTGCAATGAGGTCCAAGGTGCCAAAAACCATTTTAGCAGTATAAATGGGATCCAAAACAATGCCTGTATCGTTGCTAAATTGGTTGGCAAAATGAACCAATGGAGGGGTGACTTTTGCATAACCCCCAAAATGATATGATTCAAAAAGGGACCAATTATTCTGCTGGGTAAAATTACAAATATCTTTTTGTAAAAAAGTGCCTTTTAGTGCTGGAAATCCAAGAATTTCTTGGTGTTCAAACGCAGCTTCTGCCAAACCAGACAACGTGCCTCCAGTACCAACAGCCACGCAAATGTGCGTGTATTTAGCGTCAGACTCATGGAGTATTTCTGCGCATCCCTTAACCGCTAGTGCGTTGGTACCCCCCTCTGGAATGAGATAAAAATGACCAAAAGTCTCTTGTAGTTTGGCCACAAATTGTGGCCGATGCTTTTCTCTATACGCCTCCCTGGTCACAAAATGAAAAGACATTCCGTGAGATTTTGCTTTCTCAAGGGTCGGATTCAAGGGCAGACTGGCCAATTCTTCTCCACGAATCACTCCAATGGTCTTAAAACCATGGATTTTTCCTGCATAGGCTACCGCGGCAATGTGGTTTGAAAAAGCACCACCGAAGGTGAGCAGCGTATGCTGCTTTGCCGCTTTAGCTACCTGGATATTGTATTTTAACTTTCGGTATTTATTGCCAGAAATACCCGGAAACAACAACTCCTCTCGCTTAAAAGCGAGTTGAATGCCTTTCTCTCTAAGCAAAGGCAGGTCTATTTCAGTGTATGTAGCTATTTCGTTTATCAATGGGCTAAGTAAAGAATTGAACGCAAAATTCGTATTTTTAACATTCACAAAATAGCTTTTATACCCTAAATCTCTATAACCACTCATATGATCAAAAAATACATCCCTGTAGAAGAAGGTGATTTTTATTACGACCCCAGTGGTTATAGGGTGTTTACAGCCCAATATCACTTAAAAAGGGGCCATTGCTGTGAGAGTGGTTGCAGGCATTGCCCCTATGGTTATGACCCAAAAACAAACAAGCAATAGCACTGCTTACCCAAAGTAGTCAAGATGAATAATGGGAAAGAATGGCATGCTTTTTGATTTTATGGTGGTATATTAAATTTTTAATCTTTTTAAAACTGGATTTATGATGAGACAAAAACTATTATTCGCACTACCGCTATTCACCTTAATGATGTTTCTCCATAGTTGCTCCAGCATAAAGGTTATTACAGATTACGATCCCAATGTTTCATTTGATCGCTACAAAACCTATGCCTTTTACAAAGCGGGAATAGATCAGGTAAAAATTTCTGATTTAGACAAGAGAAGGATTTTAAAATCTTTGGAAAACACCCTCCAAGAGAAAGGCTTTTCCGCTAGTGAACAACCAGACATACTCCTTAACTTTTTCACCAAAGAAGAGGCCCAAGTAGACATTTACAACAATGCCGGATTAGGATGGGGCTGGGGCTGGAATCCATGGTTTTGGCCAGGAATGGGCATGCAAAACACCCAAGTGACCACCAGAGCAAAAGGGCGTTTGTTTATAGACGTAATAGATGCTAAAACCAAAAGACTGCTGTGGCAAGGAAGTGGCATAGGCTTTTTAGAACCTCAAGACGACCCTTTAAAAAAGCAAGCCAACATTCAAAAATTCGTCAATGAAATCATGGCCGCTTATCCGCCATCGCTTGAAAAAAAATAAGTCATACACCAACATTATTTTCAAAGATTAAGTGCTTTTTTAACTTGTAAAAACTCACTTAAATTATGGAAACATATGGGGGTATTGCTGTTTAATTTTTGCCATACGCACTCCCAATGTGTGCAGCAATTTTTTATGTGCCTCAGCGGTTGGATTCGAGGGTCTGTGGTCCAAACCATTTTGAATAGACACCACCTCTTTTAAAACTTCCTTTGTAGGAGGAGTAAAAGTACTTGTTACCAAAGATTCCCATATATACGCTATGGCCAATTCATTGGGATGAATTAAGTCCATTTTATAGAAACGATAGTCCCGCAATTCATCCATTACAATTTCATAGGATGGAAAATAAGAGACTGTTTTTGAATCCTTGGCTTTTTCCTTATGAGAATGAATACCCGCCAACAAATGGGCTTTACCGATAGAATTTTCTGTAAAACCATCTTTTAAATGCCTTACTGGAGAAACGGTATAGACCACTTTTAGATCAGGATTAATTTGCGCTAAGGTATTTTGGATTTGTGCTAAAGCATTTTCAATCGCAGAAACTGAAGCCAATTCTTTGCGAAACAAGTCACTGCGCTGCTTGTGGCAATTAGTGACCGTGGTATGATTCAACATATAGCCCCAAGCGGTTCCCAAAGTAACAAAGACATGGGAGGCTTTCTTTAAGAAATCATGGCCTAGATCAATCACTTCATTGGCATTTCTAAGGGCATCTGATAGTACCGTACGACTCATAGAGGAGTGAAGCTCATAAGAATGCCATTGCGCTTCATAGAAAAAAAACGCGTCTTCCGTAAAATAGTGTTTAAACACCATTCTTTGCACCAAGGAGGCGAGCGGAATTGGATGGAATACAATACCAAAGGGATTGCTTAAAGTCTTGAATTGGTGCTTTGCAAACAAAGCACCCATATGGTCACTGAAACAAGATCCCAGGAGCAGTATTTGGTCGCGGTAATCTATTTGAAAGTTCAAATCAGATAAAGGCACCTTAGTTTGTAGCTCCATTTAGGTGGGGGTCTATGTGGTTATAAAGTCCTTGGCATGGGCAATAGCTTCTGCTATTCCAGCGGGGTTTTTACCTCCTGCTGTAGCAAAAAAGGGCTGCCCTCCACCACCACCCTGGATATATTGACCAAGTGTTTTCACAACTTGTCCTGCATTTAAAGACTTTTCGGTCAGGAGTTCTTTAGAGATATAACAAGCCAACAATGCTTTCCCCTCATATTGAGCGCCTAAGAGTAAAAAAGTATTTGGACTCTGGGCAGCCAACTCAAAACATAAATCCTTCATTGCTGAAGCGTCTAAAGAGACTTCTGCTGCTAAGAAACGCACCCCATTAATTTCTTTAAAGGATGCTGCCAAAGATTTTCCTACATCGCCAGCTTTTTCTTTTTGAAGCACTGTTAGGGCAGTTTTTAACTGCAGGAATTCCTCCTGAAGCTTTGTAATAGCCGTTACTGGATCAGAATTAATTTGCAATTGACTTAAGACCTGTTGTAAGGTCTGATCTGTTTTTAAATAATAATCTTTAACCGCATCTGAAGTAATGGCTTCGATCCTTCTAATTCCGGAAGCCACAGCAGATTCAGTCGTAATTTTAAACTGCCAAATATCGCCTGTATTCTTCACATGAGTCCCACCACACAATTCAATAGAATGACCAAAGCGGATACTTCTCACAGTGTCTCCGTACTTTTCTCCAAATAAGGCCATAGCGCCGTCTACCTGGGCCTGGGCCAAAGGTCTGTTTCTATGCTCTTCTAAAGGGATGTGTCCGTCTATCCTGGCGTTTACATAGTCTTCTACCTCTTTAAGTTGTTCTGTAGTTATTTTTGAGAAATGAGAGAAATCAAAACGCAGGTACTTGGAGTGAACTGCAGATCCTTTTTGCTCCACATGAGTGCCAAGTATCGCTCTTAACGCCTGATGCAATAAGTGCGTAGCCGTATGGTTTTTTGACGTTCTGTCTCGCTGTTTCTTGTCTACAGATGCTTTAAAAGAAGCCTTTGGATCTTTAGGAAGTGTGCTAGAAAAATGAATAATTTCATTGTTCTCCTTTTTGGTATCTACAATATAAGTTACATCTCCGTTTGGCGCCTCTAAATAGCCTTTATCTCCAACTTGCCCTCCACCTTCTGGATAAAAAGGGGTTAGATTAAATACCAATTGGTACATTTCTCCTTCTTTTTTTGAAGTAACTTTTCTGTACTTAGCAATTTTAACTTGCGTCTCTAAAAGGTCATAACCAATAAACTCTTGGGTTTCGTCTTCCATCAAGACTTCCCAATCTTCTTTTGAAACTTCAGAAGCCGCTCGTGAGCGCTGTTTTTGGGCTTGCATTGATTTTTCGAATCCTGATTGATCTAGCGCATAGCCTCTTTCTGAAAGTATTAGAGCGGTTAAATCAATGGGGAAACCATAAGTGTCATATAACTCAAATGCTTTCTCACCTGCTAGAACCTTATCTTTTGCGGTGAGAATGAGCGTGTCTAATAATTGCAAACCTTGTTCTAAAGTTCTTAAAAAAGATTGTTCTTCTTCCTTAATTACATTTTGAATTAACTGCTTTTGGGCGTTTAATTCTGGAAATGCATCTCCCATAGTTTTAGAAAGCACCTGAACCAATTTAAACATAAAGGGCTCTTTAGTGTTTAAAAAAGTAAATCCATAACGAATGGCTCTTCTAAGTATTCTTCTAATTACATAGCCTGCGCCTGTATTACTTGGCAATTGACCATCTGCTATAGAAAAGGCCACGGCTCTTATATGATCTGCAATGACCCTAATAGCAATATCTGTTGGGGTATCTTTACCATAAGAACTGCCGCTAATCACTTCAATTTCTTTAATAATCGGTGTAAATACATCTGTATCGTAATTGGACTGAACCCCTTGTAAAACCATACAGAGTCTTTCAAATCCCATTCCTGTGTCTACATGCTTTGCAGGAAGTGGCTCTAGAACACCATTGGCTTTTCTATTGAACTGCATAAAAACCAAATTCCAGATCTCCACTACTTGAGGGTGGTCCATATTGACCAAACTGGCCCCTGAAACGGAGGCTTTCTCCTCAGGAGCACGAATATCTACATGAATTTCTGAACAAGGACCACAGGGACCTTGGTCGCCCATTTCCCAAAAATTATCTTTCTTATTACCGAATAAAATTTGTGATTCAGGTACAATCGCTTTCCATAAAGACAACGCCTCTGCATCCATCTCTAATTGATCTGCGTCTTTACTACCCTCAAAAACTGTCACATACAAACTACGTGGATCTATCTTAAAAACGTCTGCCAATAAAGACCAGGCCCATTGAATGGCTTCTTTTTTAAAATAACCATCTACATTGTCCTTTGCCACACCAAAACTCCAATTACCAAGCATCTCAAACATGGTATGGTGGTAAGTATCCTTTCCCACTTCTTCCAAGTCATTGTGTTTTCCACTTACCCGCAAACATTTTTGAGTATCTGCCACCCTCTGATTTTTTGGAACGGTATTACCCAAAAAATAAGGTTTAAAAGGGTTCATCCCTGCATTGGTGAACATCAGGGTTGGGTCATCCTTAATAACCATAGGAGAAGAAGGTACTATTTGATGGTTTTTATCTTTAAAAAAAGCTAAAAACTGGGCTCTAATATCTTGAGATTTCATGGGCATTTAAATATTTAATTGGTGCCAAGCGCACTAAAAAAACAAATCGTTAAACATGCAAAGATTTCTTAAGCTTTACGCAAAACTAGGAGCGAAAGAAAAACAATGTTTATATTTGTTTTAATGCTGTTAACACCAGCACAAAAATAGCATAAATTCCAGAGATGTCTAAAGTAAAATACTATTACGACGCAGATACACTTTCTTACCGTGAAATAGCGGTTAAGAAAACGACTCGTTTTAAAAAGGCGGTATTATTCCTTTTGGCCTCTTTTTTATTTGGAATGATTGGCTTATTATTTCTGCTCAACACTTCAATAGTAAATACTCCCAAGGAATTGAGTCTCTCTAGAGAGCTTAAAAATTTGAGTTTTCAATTTGAGCAACTCAATAAAAAAATGAATGAAGTCACAGCTGTTTTGGCAGATGTTGAAAATAGAGACAATACTATTTACAGGGTTTATTTTGAAGCAAATCCAATTCCAGAATCTCAAAGAAAAGCAGGATTCGGAGGGCTAAACAGGTATGCATCTCTGGAGGGATACGCACACTCAAATCTTATTGTAAATACTGCGAAAAAACTAGATATTCTTCAAAAGCAATTGGTGGTTCAGTCTAAATCTCTGGATGAAATAAGCACCCTTGCTTCTGAAAAAGAAGCACTACTTGCCGCTATCCCCTCCATACAACCCCTCTCAAATCAAGACCTTACTAGAATGGCTTCCGGCTTTGGATGGCGTTCTGACCCTTTCAATAAAGTGAGAAAAAAACATTGGGGAATGGACTTCACAGCCCCTAGAGGCACCCCAATTTACGCTACTGGCAATGGACGAATTCTCAGAGCAGATCAAAGAGCTACTGGATTCGGAAAACACATTCGCATAGACCATGGTTTTGGCTATGTAACCATCTATGCGCACTTGAGTCAGTACAATGTGAGAAGGGGGCAAAAAATTAAAAGAGGAGACATTATAGGTTACGTGGGAAGCACTGGGCGTTCTCAGGCTCCTCACCTTCATTATGAGGTGTGGAAAGACAAGAAAAAAATAAACCCTATAAATTTCTATACAGGTACCTTAAGTCCTGCAGAATTTGAAAACTTACTGCGTTTTGCCAACCAAGAAAATCAATCTTTAGATTAATGCAAACCCTTCCAGACAAAAGATATTACAGCATAGGTGAAGTGGCAAAAGCCTTTGAGGTAAACACCTCTCTTATTCGCTTTTGGGAGACTACTTTTGATATTCTCAAGCCTAAGAAAAATGCTAAGGGCAACAGAAAATTCACCCCTCAAGACATTAAAAATCTTCAGCTTATTTATCATTTGGTTAAAGAAAAAGGCTATACCCTGGAAGGTGCTAAAGCCCATTTGAAAGTCTCAAAAAACAAAACACTAGATAACTTAGACCTCGTAAAGCGATTGTCTATAGTGAAAGAAGAGCTATTAAAAATAAAGTCACAGCTATAAGCTTAGCTATTAAAGCGCTGCCCTATAATGGTAGCATAGGTTTTTCTAGTTGTAATAACCCCTGTTTCTACCCCCTGGTTTCTGACCGCCAAATTTGTCTAATTTATAACTAAAGCTCAGCATAAAATACTGTTGCAGTACCGTCCCCTGAAAATCTTCAATAAAGTCTTCTGCAATAGTTCTTCTTGTATTGATATTTTGATTTAAAATATCATAAGCCAAAACTTTCAGAGTGGCCTTATCTTTAAGTAGCTGAACCCCAAGGCTCATATTCCAGAAATAGGCGTTCTTATCAAATCCAGGGCCTACATTTGGATTGTAACTATAGGTAAGATCATTACCCCAAATAATATTTTCTGGCCAAAAGGTGGTTGTTTTTAAAGTAGCATTGTGGTTTAAAACAGAGATCTCTGGAAGGTTTTTCAAGTTATAGGTGCTTCTAGAATAACCCAAAGAATAGCCTGGCTCAATTTGAAACTTCTCATTAAAATTAATTGAAGTAGACACCGATGGATTCAAGCTATAAGAAGTTGTTTTTAATAACTGACCATTAGAAAAACCTACATTCTTAGAAAAATTAGCATTGGGTCTAATGTTCAAATTCATTGAATACACACTGTCTTTTTTAATCTGCTTGGAATAACCCACTCCAAAATAACCATTGTAATTACCATTGACATTCGTAAAAGTAGTATTCCTTAAAAAGTTTTCATCTGTAGTGGTTACCGCACTCACCCTATTGTCTGTAACAGTAACACCTGCATAAACAAAAACTCCAGAGCGCGCCCTCCAATTGTAATTGTTGTAATTGAATCCTATCCTGTGGTTTAGGGCTGGATCCAGATCTGGATTACCCACCACAATATTCAATGGATTATTCAAATTAGGTACTGGCTGTAATTGGTTTAAATTAGGTAGGTCTAAGTTGTTTGAATACCTTAAACTAAGGCTTTTATTTTTTCCCAAACTATAACGGCTGTACAGGTTAAACAGCAGCTTCTTATAATTTTTTGAGAAATCTGAGTTTTGCAGAAAATCTTCATTACTTAGCGTAGCGTCTGTATAACTAGCATTTAACCTTAAACGCCATTTATCGCTATTATTTCTAAGACCAATAGAAGGTGTTTTCTGCACTGTTTTAAATCTGAAATCAGAACTCTGCACCGTATTAAAGTCGTCGTACAAACCAGATTCTAAGCCCAAATCAAAGATAGATAGCTTATTCTCTCTTGTGCTTACATCGTAAGTCATTCCCGCTTGAACAAATAAATCTTTAGTGAGTGCTTTCCTGTATTCAAAAGCCAAATTATAAGCGTTGGTCATATTCTCTGAATTGTTCTCTTGATCCAAGAGGGTCTGAGTCACCTGATCTTCATTATAGATCTCTCTTAGGGAATTTAAATTGGTGCGGCTTTCATTTTTGTTTTGAGAAATATCAAAATCCAATGAAACATACCCCCCAATAGTATCTAGTTTTTGGAAAAGACTGAACTGATTAGAAAAACTTCTCAAATCACTTCTATTGGCCGTTTTTACCCTATTAGCGTTAATTAACAGCCCGTCGCTATTTTTAGAAAGTGTATTTTGATCGTTAGAGGCTGTAGTGAAACCCACATTCACATTGGGTTCAAAACTGATCACTAAATCCTTGGTTAAATTGAACTCTAAATCTGCAGAACCCCTATTGTTTTGATTGGTTCCTTTAAAGCTAGAAGTTCGCTCTGTGAAAAACCTACTATCAGGAAGGATATTCTCTCTAAAAGAAGCTTCATCATTATAGGAATCTGAGTAAGAAAAGAAATGATTCCCTTCTACTTCATAGGCGCCTTTTTTAGCATCGGCGTAGCTAGCCCCTATGGTAGAGGAAGTGGTAATCCCTTGACCAAAGCCAAAATTAATTCCTCCAACGCTAAAACCACCACCAAAATTCCTTCTGCTGGAGCCTCCGCCTCCAAGCATATCAAACACCTCATCATAGGAAAAGCCTGCATTATTAATGTTGTTGCTACTCGCTAAAACACTGACACGCTGTTTATTTTTAAAATAATTGAGTAAACCGTTTAATTGGTAACGTTCATCTGTTCCATACCCTCCAGCCATTCGGGTCAAATAGCCCTTATTTTTATCTTCTTTAATGGTGAGGTTTATAGTCTTATTTTCGCTTTGAGCATCGTCTCCAGTGCGTTCTTCTGTTTTTGTTTTGGTGTTGGTGATCTGAATCTTACTGATAATATCTTTGGGCAGACTCTTAGTCGCTACTTTGGGGTCTTTACTAAAAAACACCTGTCCATTGACCAGTACCTGATCTACCTCTTGGCCGTTTACTGTAATGGTTCCATTAGCGTCTATAGCCACACCTGGAAGCTTTCTAAGCACATCTTCCACAGTAGCGTCGGGTCTGGTTTTAAAGGAACTGGCATTGAACTCTAGGGTGTCTTTCTTTACTGCTATAGGAGCGCGTTCTGCTGACACCAAGACTTCTCCTAATTGTTCTACTTGTTCTTCGAGATACAAGGCACCCATTTCAAGAGAGGAGGCCATTTTAATCTCTTTTTTAAGGGTTCTATACCCATTAAAAATCGCGTAAAAAAAGAGGGAGGTTTCAGGCGTTTTACCTTCTATAATAAAACTTCCGTCTGTATCAGTAATACTGTAAGCGACCAAAGTGGAGTCTGCAACTGTTTCTACATAAACTGTTGCAGCGTCTAATGGGTTTTTAATTTGGGCGTCTAAAAGCTTGCCTTTTATGGTAAACTCTTGGGCTTGTACAGAAAAAAAACCACAAAAAAGCAATGATAAAGTAAGAAATCTTAAGCGCATAGGAATGGTATTATGGAAACTTTTAAGTTGCCGCAAAAATAACTCCAATAGCACTGACGGAACTTACATTAACATAAATTTAATAATACTGTAGGGTATAAATAAACCGTAGCCTCTTTATTTTTTTCTCATAAAAATAGAGATAGGCACTCCTGAAAAGGAATAATGTTCTCTAATTTTATTTTCCAAATAACGCTTGTAAGGTTCTCTAACGTATTGCGGTAAATTACAGAAAAATGCAAATTGAGGGTAAGGGGTTGGCAATTGCGTACAGAATTTAATCTTCACATACTTCCCTTTATAAGCTGGTGGTGGATAGTGCTCAATGAGGGGCAACATAAACTCATTAAATTTCCTAGTAGGAATTTTTCTAGACCTGTTTTCATAGACCTCAACTGCGGTCTCAATGGCTTTAAAAATACGCTGCTTGGTCAACACAGACATAAAAATAATAGGCACGTCTACAAAAGGAGATATGGCTTCTTGTATTCTTTGGGTATATGCCTTAACGGTATTGGTTTCCTTGTCCTCTACCAAGTCCCACTTATTCACTAAAATGACAATCCCTTTATTGTTTCTTTGGGCCAGCCAGAAAATATTTTCTACCTGCCCGTCAAATCCACGGGTAGCATCTAAAATTAAAATACAAACATCTGAGTGCTCTATGGCGCGTACTGAACGCATGACAGAATAAAACTCAAGGTCTTCACGTACTTTGGCTTTCCTTCTAATACCTGCAGTGTCTACTAAGTTAAATTCAAAACCAAATCGATTGTAACGGGTGTCTATACTGTCTCTAGTCGTTCCAGCTATATCTGTAACAATATAACGTTCTTCTCCAATGAGGGCATTGATAAAAGAAGATTTACCTGCATTTGGACGTCCCACTACAGCAAATCTTGGAAGGACCTCTTCCTCTTTTTGTTCCACTTCCTCAGGTAAAGCCAATACAAGAGCGTCTAACAACTCCCCTGTTCCGCTTCCACTAATACTAGCGATGGTGAAAAAATCTCCCAAACCTAGGTTGTAAAACTCTACAGATTCTTCTACTCTTCTGGCATTGTCTACTTTATTGACAGCTAATAAAACAGGTTTTTTTACCCGCCTTAATAATTTAGCTACGTCTTCATCCATTCCTGTGACCCCTGTTTCCACATCTACCATGAAAATTATGGCGTCTGCTTCGTCTATGGCCAATTCAACCTGCTTATCAATTTCTTTTTCAAAAACGTCGTCACTACCCAGAACATAACCACCAGTATCTATAACCGAAAACTCCCTTCCATTCCAATCACTTTTACCGTAGTGACGGTCTCTAGTCACCCCACTCACCGCGTCTACAATGGCTTCTCTCCTTTGAATTAAACGGTTAAAAAAGGTAGACTTTCCTACATTTGGTCTTCCAACAATGGCTACAATAGCACTCATATTCTTAAATTTGTTGCAAAAGTACTACTTAATTTTTAAGGAAGACCCATTGCGATTAGGCAAGTGTGAGATAATTATTTCTAGCAGAAGGGTTTAGCGCCTATTTTTGGTGGTAACCAAAACGGCGCAATTGATGGGAATTACTCCTCCAATTCTTGTTTACCTTAACGTATAGTTCAATGTGCACCTGTTTGTCAAAAAACTTCTCCAAGTCTTTTCTGGCTTCCATTCCTACACGCTTTAATGCGGCACCTTTGTGTCCAATAATAATACCCTTTTGAGAATCGCGTTCCACCATAATTACGGCACGCATTCTAATAATGTCGTCGTCTTCTAAAAACTCTTCTGTTTCTATCTCTACGGCATAAGGGATTTCTTTCTTGTAGTGTTGTAATATTTTCTCCCTGATGGTCTCATTGACAAAGAAACGTTCAGGCTTGTCAGTCAATTGGTCTTTGGGATAATAAGGTGGTGCTGCAGGCATTAGCTCTACCAATCTTAAAAACACTTCTTTGACATTAAAGTTGTGCAAAGCAGAGATAGGGTGTATTTCAGCATTGGGCAATTGTTCTTGCCAGTAGGCAATTTGCTCCTCTAAAATAGATTGTTCAGAAATATCCATCTTGTTGAGCAACAATAAAACGGGGACTTTTGATCCTTGGAGCTTTTTAAAGAACAACTCATCTTTTAGGGTCTTCTCTCCCAGTTCAACCATATACACCAGAATGTCTGCGTCTTCAAAGGCAGATTTTACAAAGTCCATCATAGAGGCTTGTAACTCATAGGCCGGCTTTATAATTCCAGGGGTGTCCGAAAGGATCATTTGAAAATCTTCTCCATTGACAATCCCTAAAATCCTGTGTCTTGTAGTTTGGGCTTTAGAAGTAATAATAGACAACTTCTCCCCTACGAAGGCGTTCATCAGGGTAGATTTACCTACGTTAGGGTTCCCTATAATGTTTACAAAACCTGCTTTATGTTCACTCATTGTTGTGCTTGGCTAAATATTTTTTTGTGGCAGCATTCACCTTAGGTGCCAGATAAAGGACCGCAATCATGTTTGGAATACACATGAGTGCAAAGGAGAGGTCTATTAAATTGATCACAAGATCTAAAGATGCTACCGCTGCAAAGGTAATACTAAGCACGTAAATGTAGTTATAGTATGGACCTATTTTAGCGTTGGTAATAAAAGAAAGGCACTTTGTGCCGTAATAAGAGTAGGTAAATAAAGTAGAAAGTGCAAAAGCACTGACCACCAACATAAGCAATACATCTCCATAACCATACAAAGAGGTCTTAAAGGCTAAAAGGGTCATTAAAATTCCATTGGTCTCATCTGATAAGTATGCGCCACTGACAATAATGACAAGGGCCGTAAGGGTACACACAATAATGGTGTCTATGAATGGACCTAACATGGCCACCAAACCTTCTTGAATAGGTTCATTGGTTTTAGACTGTCCATGAAACATAGGCGCAGTACCTACTCCCGCCTCATTGGAAAAAACAGCCCTCCTAATACCTATAATGACCAGGCCCCAAAAACCACCTTTTACAGCAGTTTCCATATTAAAAGCTTCAGAAAAAATGAGCTTAAAAGCAGGGAAGATTTCACCCGCATTTTGAAACATAATAAACACCACCGCTAGTAAATACACCACCACCATAAAAGGAACAATGGCTGTGGCTACCTTGGCGATTTTTTTAAGTCCACCAAAGACTACAAAAGAAGTGGCAATAGTAAGCACAATCCCTATAAGGACCTTCCAATTAAATACAGACATCTCATAAATATTGACCTGTGGCTTAACAACGTCCATCAGGGTTTGGGTAAATTGGTTCGCGGTAAAAGCAGGAAGGACGCCAAAAAGTCCCGCAATAGAAAAGAAAATAGCCAAAGGCTTGGCTCTTTTCCCCATTCCTTGGGTCATATAATACATAGGTCCACCTTGCAAAGCGCCTGAAGAATCTGTTCCCCTAAACATGACCGCGAGGCTACAGGAGTAAAACTTAATCCCCATACCGATCAATGCTGTAATCCAAATCCAGAATACCACACCAGGTCCCCCCAAGTAAATGGCAATAGCTACACCTGCTATATTCCCCATGCCTACTGTGGCCGCCACGGCCGACGACAATGCCTGCAAATGAGACACCTCTCCTGGATCATCCTTATGATCGTACTTGCCTCGGGTAATATCCAGCGCATGCTTAAAGTATCTAAATGGAAGCAACCTGGAGTAACCCACTAAAAAAAGTCCACCACCCACTACTAAAAAAAGCATGACCCATTCCGTATAAGGCAATACGCTCGTTAAAAAATCATTCACGAATTCCATCTAAAAGTTTTAGTTTAGGGCAAGATAGGAAAAGCGGGTAGAACTCCCATAAGAATCCTATATTTGAAATGATCAAAAGCCCTCATGATGAAAAAATTAATTTCTTTAATGCTCTTTTCTTTGGTGGTTTTATACGCCTGTAAAGAAGCGCCAGCAACGCCACAAACAGACGCTAACATAGCGCCCATTAGGGCTGAGATGGCAGAAAACGCTGTAATTTATGAGGCCAATATTCGGCAGTATTCCCCTGAGGGCACTTTCAATGCATTTACAAAAGACATTCCGCTTTTAAAAGAATTAGGAGTCAAAATTATTTGGGTTATGCCTATAAACCCCATTTCCAAAGTCAAAAGAAAAGCCAAAGGAGATTTATTCACTTCTGACATTGAAGACCCTACAGAAAGAGAAAAATATTTAGGAAGTTACTATGCTGTGTCCGATTACAAAGCCATTAATCCAGAATTTGGAAGCTTAGAAGATTTTAAAAATCTGGTAGCAACAGCCCATAAAAATGATATTTATATCATTTTAGATTGGGTGCCCAATCATACAGGCTGGGACCACCCATGGATTTACGAGCATCCAGATTACTACACACAAAATGAAGCAGGAGAAATCATTGACCCTTCCAACCCAGAAACGGGAGAATCTTGGGGCTGGACAGACACCGCAGATTTAAACTACAACAATCCAGCAATGAGAACAGCCATGATAGACGCCCTTAAGTATTGGGTGGAAGTGGCAGATATTGATGGCTATAGAATGGATGTGGCCCACCAAGTACCCGTAGACTTTTTTGAAAAAGCCACCGCTTCATTAAACGAGATAAAACCTGTTTTTATGTTGGCAGAGGCAGAACAATCCAATCTTATGGAAAAAGCCTTTGACATACATTATGCCTGGGAATTTCACCATTTGTTGAACGACATTTCTAAAGGCCACAAAAACCTGACAGATTTAGACGCATATTTAAGTAAAATGGACACCGTCTTGGCGGCAGACGACATTAATATGAACTTTATTACCAACCATGATGAAAACTCTTGGGCAGGTACTTTAGAGGAACGTATGCCAGAGCGAAAAGAAATCTTTACCGCCCTTATATATAGCCTACCTGGAATGCCCCTAATTTACAGCGGCCAAGAATACGACTTAGACAAGCGTTTAAAATTTTTCGAGAAAGATTCTTTTCCCAAAACCAAGGGCGCCTATTTTGAGCTTCTTAAGAAGCTCGGTGCGCTTAAAAAAACGCACCCCGCCTTACACGGCGGAAAATCTGCTGCTGCCTACAAGAGATTGAAGACGGAAAATTCGAATATTTTTGCTTTTAAACGCGGAAAAGCAGGGAGGGAAGTGTGTTTTATAGGCAATTTCTCCAACGAGACGCAACGAGTACAAGTGGGCTATGGAAAACTGTATACGGATTACCTAAATGGGGAAACCTTATACCAAGAAAATGCCCCAATTGAATTAGCCCCTTGGGCCTTTAAAATCATTATAGAATAAGGATTTTTATTTAAGACTAATGAGTTGTTTTAGAAAAAAGGAGGTATTATTTTATACCTTTGTACTTTGCTAATCAAAAATATTTCGCGTTTGAATTCTAAAAAATACTCCGAAATCATGTCCAGTGTACGCAAAATTGTACGCGCCGTAAACTTAGAATCTAAGCGTATAGAAAAGAATTTTGGCATTAGCATTCCCCAACTGCTGACCCTAAAGTACTTAAACGAATCTCCTGAATACAGAAGTACCATGAGAAACCTAAGGGAAGTACTTTCTTTAAACGCCAGTACGGTAACGGGGATTGTTTCTCGATTAGAATCCAAAGGCTATATTGCTAGGCTACCAGACCCAAAAGACAAAAGAAGCACCCCTATAGTACTTACTTCTAAAGGATCTAGCCTAGTCAAAACAACCAATGTATCCCTTCACGAAAGAATTTCAAAAAATCTAGAAGCCACTTCTGATTCCGAATATCAAAATATCCTGGGCTCTTTTGAGACCATCATTAACTTTCTCAATATTGAAGATTTAGATGCGGCACCAATCATCACTGGTCCTGTAGATATTTCTGAGTATTAATCCCCTATTAACCCTTATTCTATAATGATTTTAAAGCCCCTAAGGCCAGTCTTAGCAGGAGCTAACAAGACCATATAGTTTCTACAGAAAATAATATAGTCTTAAAATGTTTTCTATGGAAACTAAAATGAGTACTTTTGTGCAAAATTTAATTTTCATGAACAACAAAAACAAACATCTACTACTTTTAATGCTAACTGTTTTTATGAGTATTTACGGATACTCACAAGACATAATAAGGGGAGTAGTGAGCGATGAAGACGGAATTCCAATGATAGGTGCTACGGTTTTAATCCAGGGCACAAACAATGGAACAACCACCGATTTTGACGGTAAATTTTCAATAGAAACTACCGAAGCAATCTCTTTAAAAGTAACCTATGTAGGTTTTAAAGCCAGCTATGTTAAAGCAGTTCCTGGAGATGTACTCCAAATTATTCTTGAGGCATCTAACGCCTTAGACGAGGTAGTACTGACTGCGCTAGGTATTAAGAGAGAAGAAAAAGCTTTGGGGTATTCTGTTCAAGGCATCACCGCAGGGGAGATAAGCCAAGTAAAAGCCACCAATGTAGTCAATGCTTTAGCTGGAAAAGTAGCTGGAGTGAGCATTACAGGATCTTCAGCAGGTCCATCTGCTTCTTCTAATATTACCATAAGGGGTGCTTCTTCTTTAATGGGAAACAACCAGCCCTTATTTATTGTCAATGGAATGCCTATTACCAACGACCTCTATACTTTTGACGACGGTCTAAACGGTTCTACAAGTATTGACTTTGGAAACGCTGCGCAAGTTGTGAACTCAGATGACATTGAAAACATTTCCATTCTTAAAGGCCCCGCAGCCTCTGCCCTATACGGATCGAGAGCGGCTTCTGGAGTAATCCTTATCCAAACTAAAACTGGAAAGAATAATGGAGATCCATTCAGTGTTGAACTCAATAGCTCTGTGTTATTTTCTAGCCCTTTAAAGTTACCTAACTACCAGAACGAATATGGTGCTGGTGGAGGGGGTAAATATTCTTACCTCAACGGGTCTACTTATATAGGTGCCAATCAAAACTACGACGCCTACGGAGAAAACTGGGGTCCTAGAATGAATGGCCAACTCGTTAAACAGTTTAACTCTAACGGAGAAGCGGTGCCATTTACACCTGCTCCAAACAACATTAGAGACTTTTACGAAACGGCTCTTACGCATATCACCAATGTTGCTGTGAACACAAGTTCAGAAGACGCTAACAATAGGTTTTCTTATACCCATTTAGGAAATGACGGCCTCATTCCAAATACAGGCTTAGAAAGAAACACCTTTCAAACCAGTATTAACAGGTCTTTGTTTGACAACAAATTAAATATTGGATTTAATAATATGTTTGTGAGGTCTACCTCAGACAACATACCAAACTCAGGATACGATGAGTCTTCTTCTGTCATGTACGGTTGGCTTTGGCTACCGAGACAAGTAGAAATTAATGACTTAAGAGATTACTGGCAGCCTGGACAAGAAGGGGTAGAACAGCGTTATGCAGAAAACCTTTGGGTAAACAACCCTTGGTTTATTGCTTACGAAAACACCAATGCTTTTCAGAGCAATAGAAACATCTCTAACGTCAATATTGACTACCAGATAAACGACTATGCAAACTTGCGTTTCCGTTATGGGGTAGATTATGTAGACGAGCAAAGACAGTACAAAAGGGCCCCTTCTACAAAAGGAGTGCTCAATGGAAGTTATAGGGAAGATGAGATTAGTTTTAGAGAGAGCAACGCAGAATGGCTGTTGTCTTTAAATCCTACACCCAACGAATCTAACCTGATAGATGTAGATTTAAAAGTAGGTGGAAACCTCATGTCGCAACAGGCTAATTTTTCTGTAGCAAACAATCCGGAACTTCAAAATTTTGGAACAGACCCTTCTGTATATACTTTATCTAATGCCAGATCTGGTGTGTTGGTGGAGTCGCAAAAAACCAATGCCAAATTAAACTCTGTATTTGGATTGTTGAGCTTGGATTATGACAACAAAGTGTACCTAGACTTAACCTACAGAAATGACTGGGCCAGTACCCTGGTAAACCCATTGACGGGTAAGGCCAATTCTTCTTTTAGTTATGGCTACCCATCTGCCTCTACTTCTGTATTAATTTCTGACATTTTCAAGATGCCAGAAAGCATTCAGTTTTTAAAATTGAGGGCTTCTTACGCTGAAGTAGGTAATGGTGCGCCGGCTTATTCTTTTGGAAACAGCTATACACCACAAGCCCCTTTTGGGAACCAACCTATCTTTACAACAAACAGCACCATATCCGATCCTGACTTAAAGAATGAATCTACTAGGGCCAAAGAAATTGGACTAGATCTTAGAATGTTTGACGGTTTAATCAATTTAGATATGACGGTCTATAAAATGAATAGTTACGATCAAATCATTCAATTGCCTGTTGCCAAAACAAGTGGATACGATTACACCCTGACCAATGGTGGGGAAATTAGCAACGCTGGTATTGAAATTGCTTTAGGAATTGAGGCCATTAGAAGTGAAGACTTTAATTGGAACACTCAAATTAACTTTAGCAAAAACAGGGCTATTGTAGAAACGTTACCAGAAGTCATTCAAGGAGGAAGGTATTCTATTATAGCAGATGTTTTCCCTGGAGATGAGGGAGGTTCTGACTTAGAATATGTAGCAGAAGAAGGTCAATTATTAGGTCAATTATACGGTCTTGGATTCCAAAGAGGTCCTGACGGTCAAATCATTCACGAGAATGGACTGCCTTTACACACTTCAGAAAAAGTGTCTGCTGGTTCTTTCCAACCAGACTTTAGATTGGGGGTTTACAACAACTTCCAATATAAAAACCTGAGTTTGGGGTTCTTGTTTGACGGTCAAGTTGGGGGTCAAATTTATTCTAGATCACACGCTTTATATGCGACCAGTGGCTCTATTGTAAACGACGACGATCCAAACTTAGCCCTTTCTACCTTAGAGGGCAGAACTACTTATAGTGTGGATTATGACACTACAGGAAACCCTGTGTATACCTTAGAGCAAGAAGGAAGTGTTGTTGGGCCTGGTGTTATGTATGACGCAAGCGGCAACCTAGTGCCTAACACTGTAGCTGTTCCAGCTGGTGGTGCAGGGTATACAGGATATTTCTACAATTATTACGGAAATGGATTCAACAGGGATAATATTGAGGCGGCTACTTATGACGCTACCTACTTTAAATTACGTGAACTGAGTATTTCTTATGACGTGCCTGAAAAAGTATTCAAAAGCCTTGGTTTAAAGCAGGCTAGAATTTCTATTATTGGAAGAAACTTATTGTTATTCTCAAAGGTACCTTCAATTGATCCAGAGACTTTCTCGATCAGAAACGGTGTCTTTGTAAATGGATTTGAGAGTACCTCAATTCCTAGCCAGAGAAGTATTGGTGTTAATGTAAATTTAAAATTTTAAGAAGATGTTAGTTAAAAAAATATACAAACCACTATTGTTACTCACCCTTGTATTTCAAGGCTGTAATGACTTTGAAGACCTAAACACCAATCCAAACGAGCCTACTTCTGTAGCTAGTGGCGTATTGTTCTCTGCTGCCATTAGAAGCAGTGCACAGACACAAGCAAACGAATCTTTCTTGCTAGGGAACAATATTGCCCAATTGTCTGCTAAAACCATTAGAGCAGAGGTGGATTTTTACGGATGGAATGCTTTCCCAACAGTTTGGGAAGGGTTTTACGAAAGTTTAACTGACGTACAACAAGTCATTGACATTTCTATTGAAACGGGAGACAAGGCTACCCAAGGAGCAGCTCTTATCTATAAGTCATGGATTTATTCTGTTTTGACAAATGCCTACGGAGACATTCCTTACTCACAAGCCATGAAGGGCTTAGAGGCTAACTTTACTCCTGCTTATGACAGTCAGGAAGCTATTTATGCAGACCTATTAAACACCCTTGAACAAGCAGTTGGCATGTTATCTAACGGTGGAAGTGTCGCTGGAGATTTATTATATGACGGAGACACCCAAAAATGGGTGCGCTTTGCCAATAGTTTAAGATTGAGATTACTTATGCACCAAAGTGGAAAACAAGATATTTCTTCTGCTTTTGCTAGTATTGTAAACAGCGGAAACATTATAAACAGTAACGACAACCAAGCAGCGGTTACCTTCTTGAACTCTTTCCCTAACCAATTCCCAACCATTCCTTTAAAACAAGGGGATTTTGACGCTGTGGCTATTTCAAAATCTGCTGTAACGGTATTAGAAGATTTAAAAGACCCGAGAATTTCAAGATACGCAAGACCAGACAACGAAAATTTTGAAGCACCTGTGTTTACTGGTGTAGAGAACGGTGTAGGTGGTCAGACAGGATCTAGACTTGGATTGGCTTACTTTAATTATCCGGGACAAGTGACTGCAGACCAAATGGGGATTCAATACGCAGAAGGTTTAATCATGACTTACTCAGAGGTGTGTTTTCTAGTAGCAGAAGGGATTGCCAAAGGATGGGTTTCTGGAGATATAGCCACAGAATACAAGAAAGGAATTAAAGCGTCTCACGACTATTACCAAGTTAATTACACGCCTTTTGGATGGAATTCTTTTGAAGATTACTATGAAAATTCAGGAGCGGCGTTCGCTGGGACAGAAGATATTTGGAAACAAAAGTGGCTTTCTTTATATTTTTCGGGATTAGAACCCTATTTTGAACTCAGAAGGTGGTACAATGAAGTGAACGGATGGGATGGATTGTCATTCGTCAGTGCGCCCATTGGCACCAACCTCAACAATTACGAACTTCCAAGTCGTTTTTTATACCCTGGTCAAGAGCAGAGTTTAAACAATGCTAATTACCAAGAAGCCTCTTCTAGGTATGCCAATGGAAATACAATTAATGGTAAAATGTGGATTTTACAATAGGGTCGTCTATAAAATAGACATGGACTTTACAATGGACTATGAAAAAATATTTTGATGTTTACCCGAGGGTTTTTTACCCCTCATTAATACTTATTTTAAGTTTTGTTTTAGTAGCTATATTTGGGGGAGATCCTGTAAAGAATTTCTTCACAGAAGTGACCCATACTGTAACTACTTATGGTGGGTGGCTATTTATTCTAGGGGTAAACATCTTTATTGTCGTATGTCTTTGGGCCGCCTTTGGAAAATTTGGGAAAAAGCGCTTGGGAGGTAAAGGAGCTGTTCCGGAATTCAGTATGTTTTCTTGGTTTTCTATGCTCTTTTCAGCAGGAATGGGTATTGGACTGTTGTACTTTGCCGTATCCGAGCCCATCACTCATTTTATAAACCCTCCATTAGACACCCCACAGGTTAAAGACCAAGCCATTCAAGCGCTTAACTTTACTTACCTCCACTGGGGATTACACGCCTGGGCTATATACTGCCTGGTAGGACTGTCCTTGGCTTATTTTTCATTTAATAAAAACTTACCCTTCTCACTTCGCTCTATTTTTTTCCCAGTAATGGGAAGAAAGATTTTTGGTTGGAGGGGAGATATTATTGACATTATTGCTGTTGTAGCCACCTTATTTGGACTAGCCACTTCTTTAGGATTTGGTGCAAGACAAATTGCGTCCGGAGGAAATTTCCTTTTTGGAACAGACCCAGGAATGTCTTCTCAAATAACCATTATTGTAGTCATTACACTCATTGCGACCATCTCTGTGGTCACAGGCCTTAAGAAAGGGGTGAAATTACTCAGTAGGCTGAATCTAATTGTAGCCGTTATATTTTTGGTGTTTGTTTTTTTATTGACAGACCCAGTAGGGATATTAAACATTTTTGTAGAGAGTACTGGAATGTATTTCCAACGCTTTATAGAACTAGGAAGCTGGTCTTCTTCATTCACTTCAAATGAATGGCAAGGAGATTGGACCATATTTTATTGGGCTTGGTGGATTGCATGGTCTCCTTTTGTGGGTATGTTTATCGCTAGAGTATCTAGGGGGAGAACGGTGAGAGAATTTGTGTTAGGGGTATTGTTTGTCCCCACACTCATCACTTTTATATGGATGTCTACCTTTGGTGGTTCCGCCCTACTCCTTGAAATGGATCAACCTGGGTTATTATCTGGTCCAATTATGGAAGACTCTTCTACCTCATTATTTGTGTTTTTAAAACAATTCCCATTACCCGCTGTCACAAGTTTTATAGGAATCTTTATGGTCTCTGTATTCTTTGTAACCTCATCAGACAGTGGTTCTCTTGTGATTGACAGCATTACTTCAGGAGGAAAACTAAATGCGCCTGTTGGGCAGCGAATTTTGTGGGCCTTTATGGAAGGGGCTGTAGCAATTGCCTTGTTAGTGGGTGGTGGCTTAAAAACCATGCAAGCCGCTTCTATCTCCACAGGAATCTTATTTTTAATAGTCCTCTTTATTATGTGCTGGTCATTGATTAAATCACTCGGGCGCGGGCATAAAAAAAGATTGAAAAAATTTAAGCAAAAGCACCCAAATGCATGGGTAGAGTCTGACGCTTAATGGGTTACCCATAGGGGTATTTAAAAATAATGATGCGCAAAAATATCTCCTTTTTCTCTTGGAAAAGAAACAAAAAGAGTTGTATCTTTGCCATCCACATCGCGGGATAGAGCAGTAGGTAGCTCGTCGGGCTCATAACCCGAAGGTCATTGGTTCGAGTCCAATTCCCGCTACTAAAACAATAAAGGCTTTCAGTTATCTGAGGGCCTTTTTTTATTGGGGTTAGCCAAAGTTGCTTTAGAAACCATAGTCATCCACACTGACTATTAATAATTCCTAAATATAATGAAACTGACAGTAAAAAGTCTAAAATCTGTCAGTAAATAGTGTCAGTTTTCTCCAAAAAATTGAGAACAATCTTTTCAATTTGATACCCCCCTACCTTTTAAAAAATCAATTTTCTTAATAGGTTTCGCGCTCGTAT
>CAJJAZ010000003.1 GCA_905182295.1 uncultured Flavobacteriaceae bacterium
GTATTGTCTATAGTAAATGTTATACTATCGGTTCCCGTGTAAGCATTGCCAGCAATATCAGTTCCTGATACTGTAGCAGATACTGTTCCATCACTTCCGGAAGGTACATCCCAAGCATAAGTCCAAGTGGTGGTTGATGTAGCTGTCATAATAACATCAGTCACTAAGCTACCTATTCTAATAGTAGGCGCTGTAGCCATGTCCTCATTAAAAGTAGCTGTGATAGTTACTGTGTCACTATCTTTAACAATGTTGTCTGAATCAGTATCGGTAAGGGTGACTGTGGGGGCTATATTGTCTATAGTAATTGTAAAGGTTTGAGTTATGGTTCCTCCACTACCATCATTGGCAGTTAAAACGACAGGATAATCCCCAGCTTGTCCAGAACTATCTCCTGTTAATTTAGCGCCATTAAATATTTTACGAATTTTGTGATTTCCATAATCCGCCACAATTAAATTTCCAGAGGCATCAAAGGCAACTCCTGAAGGCTCATTAAATCGAGCGACAGTACCTGCTCCATCCACATCACCTCCTACGGGATTACCTCCAACGTAAATTGTTACACCTGCATAAGTACTCACCACACCTTGTGGAGTTATTTTACGAATTTTGTGATTATGCCTATCCGCCACATATAAATTTCCATAAACATCTATAGTCACACCCTGAGGATTACGAAATTTAGCATCAGTGCCTGTTCCATCCACATTAGCTGCTGTTGAACCTGCAAAAGTACTGACTTCACCTTGTGGAGTTATTTTACGAATTTTGTGATTAACCCTATCCGTCACATATAAATTTCCAGAAACATCTATAGTAATATCAAAGGGCTCATTAAATTGAGCGCCAGTGCCTGTTCCATCGGCAAAACCAGCTGTTGAACCCGCGAAGGTGGTAACCACACCTTCTGGTGTTATTTTACGAATTTTGTGGTTGCCCAAGTCCGCCACATATAAATTTCCAGAAGTATCTATAGTAATTCCATAGGGCGAATTAAATTGAGCGTCAGTGCCTGTTCCATCCACATCACCTAGCGCACCTGAACCCGCGAAGGTAGTAACCACACCTTCTGGTGTTATTTTACGAATTTTGTTATTACCCCTTTCCGCTACATATAAATTTCCAGAAGTATCTATTGTAATTCCCACAGGTAAAGAAAATTTAGCAGCAGTGCCTGTTCCATCCACATCACCATCTGTTGAACCCGCGAAGGTGGTAACCACACCTTCTGGTGTTATTTTACGAATTTTGCTACCATAAAATTCTGGCACATATATATTTCCAAAAGCGTCTAAAACAGGAACAGTAGGATGATTAAATTGAGCGTCAGTACCTGTTCCATCTGCAAAACCTTGTGCTGAACCCGCAAAAGTTGACACCGTTGTTTCCATTGCAGTTAAATTTAACCAAGAAGGGAGTGTAGCAGCTATAATTGTTAGATTATCTCCATCTGCATCATAGACCTTAATTTCGTAGGTATAGATGTCTCCTTGTTTAACAGTTGTTATGGGGGTTGAGGTAAAGGTTGGGGCTCTGTTTACTGTTGTAAATGTTTGTACAACTCCTTGTGTTGTGCCAAAATTATTTATAGCATAGGAGATAAAAGAATAGTCAGAATTTCCAGTTACTCCAGAAAGAGTTTCAGTAAAACTTCCTGTAGTGCCCGTAACAATTACTTTAATAACATTGACACCCGAAGCTTCTGCTACCGTCGGGGTAGAATCCGCAGAAGTTAATGCATATACAAACCCTCTTTCTGTAATAGTAGCACCTCCATCTGAGGTTACATCACCATGCAAGGTTGCTTCGATTGAAGTGATAGCCGTTGCCGCCGAGCTTGTAACTGTTGGCACAACGCCTACAGTAATTGTAAAGGTTTGATTTATGGTTCCTCCATTGCCATCATCGGCAGTTAAAACAACAGGATGATTTCCCGATTGTCCAGTACTATCTCCTATTAATGTTTTACCGCTTAACATTTTTCGTATGGAATGCCTTTCCGTCACATATAAATTTCCAGAAGCATCTATTGTAATTCCTGAAGGATAATTAAATTTCGCAACTGCACCTGGTCCATCCTCAATCCCTAGTGTTGAACCCGCTATAGTACTGACTAAACCTTCTGGTGTTATTTTACGAATTCTATAATTTTGATAATCCACTACATATAAATTTCCAGAAGTATCTATTGTAATTCCTGTAGGAGATTTAAAATAAGCAGCAGTTCCTAATCCATCTGCAAAACTCCGATATCTTCCTGCGAACGTGGTAACCACACCTAGTGGTGTTATTTTACGAATTCTATTATTTCTAGAATCCACTACATATAAATTTCCAGAAGTATCTATTGTAATTCCCACAGGACCCCAAAATTTAGCAGCAGCGCCTGTTCCATCCTCATAACCTTGTGCTGAACCCGCTAAAGTACTGACTTCACCTTCTGGTGTTATTTTACGAATTTTGTTATTGCCGCCGTCCACTACATATATATTTCCAGAAGCATCTAATGTAATTCCTGTAGGTCTATAAAATTTTGCAGCAGCGCCTGTTCCATCCTCATCACCTTGTGTTGAACCCGCGAAGGTGGTAACCACACCTTCTGGTGTTATTTTACGAATTTTGTGATTATTATAATCCGTGACATATAAATTCCCAGAAGTATCTATTGCAATATGGTGAGGATAATCAAATTGAGCAGCAGCGCCTGTTCCATTCACATCACCTTGTGTTGAACCCGCGAAGGTGGTAACCACACCTTCTGGTGTTATTTTACGAATTTTATGATTTGAAGCATCCGCTACATATATATTTCCAGAAGCATCTGTAGTAATACCAGTAGGACTATTAAATTTAGCAGCAGCGACTGTTCCATTGGCAAAACCCCCGAAGCTGCCTGATAAGCCTGCTAAAGTTGATACAATTTTTGATGTATTTAAACTTAACCAAGAAGGGAGTGTAGCAGCTATAATTGTTAGATCATCTCCATCTGCATCATTGGTTTTAATTTCGTAGTTATAGGTGTTTCCTTCATAAACGCTTGTTGTGGGTGTTGAAGTAAAGGTTGGTGCTGAATTTCCGCCTTGTGCTTGAGTATTTTGGGTAGTTATAAAAGTAAATACAAGAGTCAAAAAAACAATAGAATAATGTTTTTTTATGATTTTTGTCATGGAAGTCACAAACGATAGATTTTAGTTTATTCTAACTGTAAATCTGATTAAACTGAGGTAACATGTTTTTGGTAAAAAATTTTATACCATAAGATTTTATGAGTGATTTTAGTTTTAAAACTTGTTTAAGAAAAAAAATTAACACTAAAATAGTAAACACAAATTATGTTACTGATGAGTAAACCTCAAAGTTTATACTGTTTTTAATAATCGTATAAGTTTTTTACCTAACATTTACATTGTAATTAAACTATATTTGAAGTATGGTATTTCATACATCATATATAATAACTGGTTTATTATTAGCTGCATTAATCTATTTAATATCTAAACGGAATAATGAAAATAAATGCCATTTAGATTATTTAATTCTGAGTATTTTTGCATTATTTGTTAACGGTTTTATTTATTCTTTTAGTTTATTTAATTCAAGTTCTACCGTCTCCTATTTCTTTTATTTTTATATTTTTAGAATATTTCATTTTATATTTTTCTATAAATACATCGTTTTATTAGGGAATGAAAAGAGTAAAAATAATGCGCAATTGTTCTCACCTCTTGCTATTTTTCTGATTATATACCTTTTGATTCATAATGAGTTTACAATATTTTTCCAAGATGATAACACTTACCTAGAATACGAGCTTTTTGATTCTAATATTAAAAGACTATTGGGAGCAAAAAGTTTATTTATAACCGCTTCTATAATATCGATCTATTTTTTGGTTGTTATTTTAATGCAAATTAAAAAGCTCTTAAAAAAAATAAATCAATCTAAACAAAGAAGCGGTAAACTCATAAAATGGATTTATATACTTTATTCTTATCTATTTATTTCAACTCTTGCACAGATATCAAATTACATTTTATTAATATTAAATATTGAATTATTTATTATTGAAGTAATTATTCAAATTTCAATTTCTTCTACCATATTATATGTTATATTTTCTCAAAACAAACTTCAATTCGCTGTCGATTATCAAAGGCAAAAAAATATCTCATTAAATCCTATCGATCAAATAAAATATGAGGTTATAATAAAGTATTTAGATAAAAATAAAATATACCTTAATCCTGAAAAAAAAGTTATGCATTTAGCTAAAGCAATAAAGATGACTGTTGCTGAAATAAGTGGTATAATTTATAAAATAGATTCACTGTCTGTTCATGATTTTTTTCTCAAAAAACGAATTGAGTATGCAAAACAAAAAATCAATGAGGACTATCTAATTCTATTCTCTATTGAATCATTATTTAAAGAATCAGGTTTTAAATCTGCACCTCCTTTTTACAAAGCGTTTAAGAAGTTTGTTGGGAAAACACCAAAAGAATATCATAATTCTATTAATATAACTGACTCTGTTGAGTCTGAAAATATTAAGCATTAAGTTTTGGGTTGGTTAACCACTATTAGAATGGCTCATAATACCCCTTAAAACATTCTCTAGCATAGCGATATACTTATTCTTCTACCATTAAACAGCCTATACCTCTTACTGTTGATATAGAAAAACACATAAACTCTCTTGTCTTTACGGACACAAATCTTTGGATAGTTAACACTCATTCTGACACCTATTTGACAGTTAAACAATAGTTAGCTGTAATAGAAGTGCTTGAATGCTCAGTGGTTAGAAGGGCTTTGCCCGTCAGGCGTCAGCCGATAGCATCTGATTACGGCTCAGAAGGTTACTGGTTTGAATCCTGTCGAGGTCACTTTTTAAGGCGCTATTGAGCCCAGCATTTTGCTGGGCTCTTTTTATTTGAGCTCGTTCCACTATTGGGATTAAACCCAATACTGTAATCAGTTGCCCTTAGATAGTTACTAAAAGCCATTTAATTAAAAATATAATGTTGCAATTAAATCTCTTATATTTAAACAATATTAACCAATCAAAATAAACTTAAAATGAACAAATTATTTTACACTTTAATTGGAATTTTTCTAATTTCTTGTCAAGCTCCTAAAGAAAAAAAATCAGAGCAATCTAATGAGCCAACTATTATTGGATACGAATTTAATGATAAAGGAGAAAAGTTAAATTTAATAGCTGGGGATGCGTCAGTGACCAATATTTATTTAGAATATATTCAAGCTCACAATGACAAAGATTTAAGTAAAATATCAGAAATAGATATGGATAACATAGTTGTTAGAGCTGCAAACGGTGCTTTAATAAATGGGAGTGATTCTCATACAGAGCAATTAGACATTTGGTTTAAAGCAAGTAACCCCTCTTGGAAGGTGAAATTTATGGTTGCTAACAATGTCCAAGGTAATGATGGGGAAAATCAAGCTTGGCTAACAACTGGCGTAGATGTCGTTCAGTCAATAGACGGAAACAATGTAACAAGCCACCATATAGTAGATGTTAACTTTGTTGATGGAAAAGTTAAAGAGTTAATAGTATATGATAGGGCAAGTGAGCAGGAATAAAATATTATAAATCATTCTTGTAAAAAGCCTATCAATTATGATAGGCTTTTTCTTTTACAATAAAGGCATATCTTTATCCTTCAACTCACTTACTTCTAACCCTCTTAAATAAGTTAAACTGATTGCTAAAGAGGAGTGTCCCATAGCATTTTGTTGTTTGCTTAGTGAACTGTTCTTTTATAGATTTTAAACTTTATTAAACATAGTAGTCCTAATTTTTAGATCTAATGATTAACTTTATTAGAAAAAGAATCATTAATGAAACTTGAACTATACCAAATAGATGTATTTACAGATAAAACGTTTGGTGGGAATCCAGCTTGTGTTGTTCCTTTAGCAGAATGGTTACCAGATGATCTATTGTTGAAAATCACAAAGGAAAATGCGGTTTCTGAAACTGCTTTTTTTGTGTATCAAGATGACAAAATACATTTACGATGGTTTACTCCAGAGATTGAAATGGATTTATGTGGACACGCAACTCTTGCCAGTGCATATTGCTTAAAGAAAATTTTAAACTACCCCCATAATAAGATAGTATTTAAAACCTTGAGTGGAGACTTAACTGTTTTAGTAGAAAATGATTTGTATTGTTTAGACTTTCCTTCACGTATGCCTGTAGTTTACAAACTGCCTGAAATAATCAAAAGATCACTTAATATACAACCGAATGAAGTCTATAAATCAAGGGATTATTTATTAGTCTACAATACGGAACAAGAAATCGAGAATATTAAAATTAACAGGCAATTATTTGACCAAATAAACCTTGACCCGGGAGGGGTAATTGTTACATCCAAAGGAGATAATTGTGATTTTGTATCAAGATTTTTTACGCCTCAAGCATCAATAATGGAAGATCCTGTAACTGGCTCTGCACATTGCTCATTAATTCCTTTTTGGTCTTTTAGACTTGGAAAAGATAAATTAAATGCAACACAAATTTCAGATAGAGGTGGAAAATTACTATGCCAAAACAAAGGAGATCGGGTAATTATAAGTGGAAAAGCTAAGACTTATTCAATTGGGAGTTTATGGACAGAATAAAACCACCTCCAACTATAAGTATAATTCATTGCTGATTTCTAACCTACTTCAAAAATTAAAGGCATATCACTTTCCTACAATTTACGAACCTCTAATAGTCTTAGATAAGTTCAACTAACAGCTAAGGAAGAGTGTTTTATTGTTTTTTTTTTATAAATGAATTGGATTAATAAAACTAAAATCCAAATTCTTCAAGCCTAAGTTTTTTATATTTATCTACAAATTGTTCAATAAATTTTTCTGTGGTTAATTTATTTGTTAATTCAATATGCATTTTTGTATTCTCTGTGAATTCAAATTCAACATGATTTATAGACCACTTCTGTAACTCATATATAATTGGGTAAAGTTCTATGCCTTTATCTGTAAGGTAATACTCTTTAATTTTTTTATCGCTTTCCTTCCTTTTGAAATTAATAATGTCTAGAGAAATTAATTTCTTTAATCTATCTACTACAATATTACTAGCTATACCCTCACGTGATTCATTTAAAAATTGAGAAAATCTGTTTTTACCTCTAAAAATATCTCTGATAATTATAAGCGTCCATCTATCTCCAAGAATATCCAGGGATACCGCACATGCACAAGCTTTTTTACCATAAAATATTTTATTGCTTTTTTTCATCATGTAATGATTTAAAATCAAATTTACAAAAAAAAATGCATTTTTTTTAAATTAAAACTTAAATTGCAATTTTAGTTAAAAGGTTTTATATTTGTTTAATAATTAATAAAATCAGACAGAAAATGAAAAAACTATTATTGTTATTGGCTGTAGTTTTCACTACGTCAGTGTTTGCTCAGAACCAAGAAGTTGTTTATGAAAGCATTTATTTAATGCCTGAAAAAGCAAAAGAAATGAAACTTATTGAAGGTGTTAAAAAACACAACGATAAGTTTCACAGTGAAGGAAGAACAACTGCCTCTCTGTACAATGTTTTAATAGGTCGTCGTTCCGGACAGTATGCTTGGTTACTTGGTCCAATGGGGCTTTCTGATTATGATTCTATGCCAGATGAAGTCCATATGTTAGATTGGCAAAAAAACATTAGAAACAACGTTTCTTCTGAATCAGTTCAATTAGGTAAATTAAATTGGGCAGCAAGTTACTCTCCTCCTTCTTGGGGAAGTCCTAAATACTTATTACATCGCACAATTAAAATTAACCGCAAATATGGTAGCTATGGTAAAGTTCTTGAGGCTGTAACTAAAATTGGAAAAGTTTTGACTCAAATTAATGCGCCTAATCCAAGAAGAGTATATGAAAGTATTATCGCTAATGAAAATGGTGAAAACATAACATTAGTTTATCCATTCAAATCATTTACAAGGTTTAATGATGGAAACGGATTGCCTGCGAACTTTCAATCTGAATATGAAAAAATAAATGGGCTTGGTTCATTTAGAAGAGATATATGGGACGTTCTTTCAGAATTTAGTGATGGATTTTCTGATGAAGTCCTTCAATTGGTAAAATAAAAAAATAAAGGGGAGAAATCTCTTTTGTTAGTTGGTGGTTGAAGCCTTCCTTTTGGAGGGCTTCATTTCACATAAACTTAAAAAATAAACTTAACCTAAAAATAAACTCAAAATGAAAAAATTATTATTATCCTTAGCACTATTATTTACTGCGTTTACTTTTGCTCAAAAGAAAAATTTAAACGGTAAAATATATGATAAACATCCTGCTATAAATGTCGTTGAAAGTTTCACTAAAGCTTTCGTTGAAGGCAGTCAAGAAGAATTAAAAGCATTAGTTTCTGATGACTTTAAGTGGTGGCAAATGAATGCTATGATGCCAAAACCTTTAACAATTGAAAATTTAATTGGTCGTTCAGAATATTTTGTAAATAACGTTATTGGTTTTAGTGTTACAAATAGAGGAACGGCATATTCTGACGCTTTAGAATTTGGAAAAAATGGAGTAAATGTTTATGCTTATCAAGTTTTAAAAGGATTTGACAAAAACACAGGCTATAAGCTTCAAATTCCAAGAAATTCAATTTTCTTTTTTGATAAAGACGGCAAAATAAGTGGTTTAAGTGTTTCAGATAGTCAATTAAAATGGGAAAAAGCCTACGATGCTTGGGGTACATCTAAGAATGGTGTTTTGTATAAAGACCATCCTATGATATCTAAAGCAAGGTTATTATATGCATATTTAGAACTAGGTGATTTAACTTCTATAAAAGAACTATACGCTGAGGATGCTAAAATATTTGATGTAATGAATTCAGATATAAATTCTTTTGTTTCTGTAGAAGAAGAGATGAACAATCTAAAAGAATTTTATAAAACTTACGAAATTTCAAATGTTTCTGAAAGAGGTTATCCTGATTTACTTGATTACGAAGGAGATGATACATCGACTATAATTTCTTGGTGGAATGTAACTGTAAAAAACAAAAAGTCTGGAAATACTAAAGAAACTGTTCATCATTCCCAAATAGTTGTAAATAGTGATGGTAAAATTATCACTGAACAATATTATTTCAATGCGTCTGCACTACCTAATTAATAAACCAATCAAATTTATTTAAAATGAAAAAAATAGGAATCATATTACTTTTATTTATTTCTACTAATCTTATTGCTCAAAACAACTTTAAAGATGAGACAGAGATTATAAAATTAATCCAAAGTAATTGGGAGAAAAATAACAAAGGAAAAATAGACGTAAGGCTTATGTCAGAGGATGGTTATTATGCATTTAATTCCTCCGGTGGGTTAATGGTTTACGATAAAAACCCAAACATTAAAAAAAATGAATGGGATATAGTTAATTTAACACCCAAACATATCAAAGTAGTTTCTCTTGTCCCTGGTAAAGCTGCAGTAGCTATGTTTTATAGCGAAGGTAGTATGACCCCAAAAGGAAGTGCTGCTGTACCTCACTATATGACAAGGGTGTCTGAAACATTTATCAAAGAAAAAGGTAAATGGGTAATGAAAACAGCTCATTATTCTCCTATATCTGGCGGGAGTGGAACATCTCAAATAGGTTCAAAATCTGAGGATAATAAATAAAAAATATCCAATACATTATAACGTCTCTAATAACTTTAGGGACGTTTTTTTTTAGTTTTAATATCCCTATACAAGTTGATTTGCTTTATATTTATTGCAAAGAAAGAGATATGAAAATAAACTTATTATCTTGTTTTTCTCAGCGACCTGATAGAAGAGCCATATCAAAATGTATTGCAGAAATTTCTCATGACACTAACGAAACGTTGTCTATAGAACTAACCGATATTCTTTTGGAAGGAGACTCTGTAGAAATTGAAATAGGAGATAAAAGCGCTGGGTCTGCTTTAAGAGCTTTGCGGAAATTGAGCGTTGAGTATGAATTTATAGCGTAAACTATTACTTATGAAAAATCTTTTTATTTTGTTGTTTCTAACAATTATTAGTTGCAAAAATAATGACGTTAATTATGAAAGTATTGTAAAAAACGATGGATTCAGAAAAGAGATTCTTTCAAAAAAAGGAGGTGCTTTTATTGAGCTCTCTAAAGGATTCACATACTATCATGAAGAAAATTCAAGTAGTAACTTAGGAACAATCTTGTTAATACATGGTTTTTCAGTTCCTTCATATATTTGGGAACCAACACTTAAACGTCTATCAAGCTCAGGGTATCGTGTTGTAACTATGGATTTATATGGTAGGGGATATTCAAGTAATCCGGACTTGCCTCAAACAGATAATTTAAGAGCAAATCAGGTTTTAGAATTAATGTCTAAATTAAATATAGATTCAGCAATTGTTTGTGGATTGTCAAATGGCGGCAGAGTTATATCTAAAATGGCTCATATAAATTCAAAAAAAATACAAGGACTTATTTATGTTTCATCTTCAAGTTTTGAAACACACATAGAATTTGAAAACAAAAAAGTCTCTCAGCAAGAGATAAATGAATATATAGCTACTTATCCTGAAAAAGCAAAAGGACAACTTGAGGACTTTTATAAGCCCGAAAAATTTCCTAATTGGCCAAAGCTTTACGAAGAACTTCTTACTCATAAAGGATTTGCAAAAGCCCTTATTTCAACAAATAAGAACTTAGTTACTTTAGATAATATTCATAAGGAAATTAATGATTTAAACATTCCCGTGTATACTATTTGGGGTCTTCACGATAAAGTTGTTGTGTATGACTCCTTTAAAGATAAATTGAAATTATTATTGCCAAATAGAAAAGAATTTTTCATTAAAGATTCTGCTCATTTACCTCAAATGGAAAATTCAAATCAATTCGAAATACGCCTGATAGAAGCCATAGAAGAAATACTTAAACCATAGGCATATCTTCTTTCTCCAACTCACTATCCGGAAGTCCACGCAGGTAATTTAAACTAACAGCTAAAGAAGAATGCCCCATAGCTTTTACCACTAAGCTTATAGGTATTATAAGTTTTCAGAGTTTAATTTAACGGACTTTAGTTGGTTCTTTTCATCTGTAAAGACAGTCCAAACTATAAAAATTTCGTTATTGAATATTTCTAATTGAGGCACTCCTGTGTTTCTTCCTCCGTCAATTTTAGAAATTGTTATTGGCGCTGAAATTATTCCATCAATTGACACCTTTTTTATCCTTAGATATGTACCAACATCGTCCACTTCGATATAACTAACTATTACTTCCTGGTCATTTAAGAAAGTAACATCTATTCTGCCAATAGCATTGTGGTCGTTTATTTTTAGGGGGCTTCCAAAAGAGTTGCCATTAGATTTTGAAAACGAAAGGTTAACGGTTGGTTTTCCATTTGATACCGTAAACCAACTCACTGCGAAATTATTTGAATTAACGGCAACTTTAGGACCATTTACGGGGCATCCATTTATTATCCACCCGTCTTTATGAACGGGGCTTGGTGATTCCCAAACATCATTTATTCTTCGAGCAATATAAATATCTCTAACCTCTTCCTTACTTCTGTCCCTGTAAACAACAATAGGGCCGTTTTCTGAGGCTGCTATAGACGTCTGACAACAATCGCAGGTAGATGAATCGAGTTCGGTTTCATTTACAACATCTCCAACCGCTGTTATTTCAGCAAATCGAATGGTCATTGGTTTATGGTGTCCATCTATTTCTTTTTCTAAGGTATTTCTTCCGTCCAACCAAGTAATATAAAATCCTTGGTTTTCATTTGGAATTATACTCACAAAACCGTGCTCTGCTTTAATGCCATCACTATGTAATATAAAGTCTTCCTTTATTTTCTCTCCAGATAATTTTTGGAGACTTAAAACAACATCATAAGTATAGGTTCCAGATTCTGATTTCTTAAGGTAATTTGTTAATATTAAATCTCCATTAATTGCATGAGCTGGAAAGTCAGCCCAATTAACAAACCAGTCTGAACCCTTAGCGATTGTTTGAGGTTTAGTCCATTTCCCATCGTTAAATTGACTAATATTCAACGACGCATTATCTTCATCATTAGAAGAAATCCATGATAAAGACAAGGAACCATCATTGCTAACTAAATTTGGCTGGGCATTACTGTTCTCAAATAAAAAAGAGATTTCTTCAATTATAACATCCTTAGATGAACAAGAAATAATTGTTAGAATAGTGAAAAAAGCAAGGATTTTTTTCATCTTATAATGTTTTTAATTTATTTATTATTTCTTCAGAATCCCAAGCAATTGTTCCAACAATAGTTTCAAGTTTATTTCCTTTTTCATCAAAAATATAAGATGTTGGCAAAGAGTATATTCCAAGCGTTTCATTTGATTCAATCGATTTCAAAAAGTTGAAGTCATAATTTTTAACTTTTTTAAACTTAGCTATTTTAGATGTTGTTTCGTCAGAAACTAAAAGGAAAATATAGTTATAATTTTTAAGTACTTCTTCAGCTCTTTTTAGTCCTGGCATCTCTTTTAAGCATGGGCCACACCATGTAGCCCAATAATTAACAACAATTCTCTTTCCTTTAAATGCTGTCAAATCTACTTTGTTATCATTTAGGTCTACAAATGAAGTTTTAATCTGTATGGATTCTAAATCAGAAAGGGGTTTTTTAACCACTGAATTACATCCCAATAAACAAGACAAAAAACTTAAAAAAAATAAATTTTTCATAGATGTATTCAATTTTTATAATTCTTAAATACAATGTACTAAACTGTTTTTTAAGTAGCTCATAAAATAATTAAAAAAAATACTGAAGAGCTATGCTTTTTTACACCATAGGCATATCACTTTACTCCAATTCACTAACCTCAAGCCCTCTCAGATAGGATAAACTAACAGCTAATAAAGAGTGTCTCAATGCCTTTTGTAGTTTACCAAGTGAACCGGTTCTATTATATATCTATATTGCTTCTGAATGCCTTAAAGGGTAAAGTGTTTGGTTCTTGTTAAAGTAGCTTAGAAACCTTCTTAAAACGCCCCCAAAAGGTTTTAAAATAGTCAGGGTGAGGTGCTTTAGATGTTCCTGTAAACATGTTGAGGTCATTTTATGCTTTAATAGGTCTACTTAATGACCTGAAACTATAACTAAGTGCAGTTTAATGATGCTTAGCGTGACTTTCTTCAAGCTTACCCCTAACGCCTTATTTAATGCCTCTGTATTGCTTAGAAACCTTTTCCTCGTTCCTACTAATTAAATCTTCCCCTAATAGTGGTTTTTTATGAATTTTGACAGCAAGTAAATTTCCAACCTCAATTCTTTGATTGAAATCATATATAAAGTTTATATGTTTGTAAAACAATATAAACGCTCAAAACAATACTATGAAAAAAATATGTTTAATTTTAATCACATTTATTGGATTATCAGTTTCTGCTCAAGAAAGTGAACTAGATTACAATAACGAAAAGTCTAAAACAATTTCATTAGGTGTAAAAGCAGGTGTGCCTAACATAGTCTCTTTAAATGGTGAATTTGTGCTACCTATTTTAAACAATCATTTTGCTCCTTACATAGATTATGGATCTTTTGGACTAGATATTGAAGACACTGAAACCACTCTAAAATACATTGAATACGGCCTTAATATATACCTGGGAAATAATGGAAAAGGACTATATCTTGGCGCAGGAAGTGGAACGCTAAAAAATGAATTTACTTTCAATAATTTAACTTTTGAAGAAAATGGTGTTTCCCTACAAGGATCTGCCACAACAAGTTTAGACATCAATGCATTAAACCTAAAATTAGGATTTAAAACTGGAGGAACTTTTTATTTTAGAATAGAAGCAGGATACGGTATAGGATCCATTCCAGACGCCCTAAACTTTACCGCTACCTCAGGTGGAATCACTGAAACCTTTACTGAAGACATTCCTGAGATTCCAGGTATTGGAACCAATGGATTTGCTATTGGAAATATTGGATTTGGATTGTCATTCTAGTTTTGCATATTTGCAGGGCCGTCAATTCATTTTATAAATAGCATTTCATAGCCCTTTGGATTTATTCAGCCCACAAGTAGACCCCAATGAAAACTGGTTGCCAAAAGATGGCATAGTGCATTATCACGGGCCTATTTTCAGTGAAAAAGAATCTAATAATTATTATGAAGCTTTGTTAAAAGACATTGCATGGGCACCTGATCAGGCATTAATTTTTGGAAAACTAATCACTACTAAAAGGGAAGTGGCTTGGTATGCAGAAAAAGCCTACTCCTATACCTATTCCAAAATAACCAAAACAGCCTTGGTCTGGACACCACTACTTTTAGAGATAAAAGAAACGGTAGAAAAAGCCTCAGGAGAAACCTATAACGCCTGTCTTTTAAACTTGTACCACAATGGAAGTGAAGGCATGGCATGGCATAGTGACGGAGAAAAAGATCTCAAGAAAAACGGGGTTATAGCTTCGGTCAGTTTTGGGGCTGAACGCAGATTTGCTTTTAAACACAAAGAAGACAAAACTGTGGTAAATATGCCCCTAGCACACGGCAGTCTTTTGGTCATGAAAGACATCACGCAAAGCCATTGGCTACACCGCTTACCCCCTACTAAAAAAGTGCAAAGCCCAAGAATAAACCTCACCTTTAGAACTATTGTGAGGCCACAATAATGAAGTAACCCAAGTCACAAAGGGATAAATTAATACCTTTGAAAAAACCAACTATTGAAAGCCACCATCTATAGAATTTATAAGGAGCAGCCCGTTTTGTGGCTCATACTGTTTTTTCAAGCCCTGAGACTAGTCATACTTCCCTTCATGGGACTCATGCCACAGGACGCCTATTATTACTTATACGGACAACATTTAGACTGGTCTTATTTTGACCACCCAGGTATGATTGGTTATATACTCAGAGGCGCCACAGATCTTTTTGGCAGCAGTGTTAGGGTCGTTAAAATGGCAGATTTTACAGTGAGTACGCTCTCTTTAATGGTGTTTTACAGCCTCGCAAAAAACTTTCTGTCTAAACCAAAACGCACAGTAGCCATGGTGTTGGCCTGCAGTTCCATTCTATGGAGCATGCTCTCCATGAACAGTACCCCAGATGTGCCTTTAGTGCTTTTTTGGAGTTTAAGTTTATGGAGTTTGGAAAAAGCCCTTTTTAAATCCAAATCATTTCACTGGCTATTGGCTGGTCTATGGATGGGACTCGCCTTTAACAGTAAATACACCGCTGTTTTATTGCCCTTCGGGCTGATGCTCTTTTTGATCCTCTCCCCCACCCAAAGAAAGAAACTATTACAAGCAGGCCCATGGCTCAGTTTAATTGTATGTTGCGCAGTAGCCTATCCGGTGTATTATTGGAATGCCGAAAACGATTTTGTTTCTTTTGCCTTTCAATCTACCGGAAGATCCAATTCAGTGAGTGATTTTGGTTTTAAACCCAAACTATTGGGCGGTTTTATAGCCACCCAAATGGCTTTAGTGTTTCCTGCAGCATTCTTAACTTTAGTCATTCTCTGTTACAAATACATAAAGAGAATTATTATTAGCTGGAAACTCCCCTCAGATAAAACCTTGTTTTTAGGGGCTTTTTTCCTCCCTACATTTTTAGGGTTTTTATTGTTATCTCCCTTTTATTGGATTAAAATTAATTGGTTGGTCCCCAGTTATATCTCAGGATTTATCCTACTCGCTTACTTTTTTAAGCGCAAATGGATTCGTTCACAAATCATTATCTCAATAGTCATACACCTATTGATTCTTATAGAACTAACCACCTATATAGTCCCCATTCGCTCAGACGACACTTGGTGGGGCTGGGAAGCCCTCTCTGAAGAAGTGAGTAAACTGAGAACCAACTATCCAGACCACTTTTTCTTCTCTGCAGACAATTATAAAACCGCAGCAGTACTTAGATTTTATCAAGATGCACCCACTTACAGCACCAATGTGATAGGGGAAAATGGCTTGCAGTTTGGGATACTAGATCCTGATCTTGGCTTTTTAGAAGGACAAAATGCCATTCTTATAGATTCAGACACCCGATTTAAAAATGAAACCGCTCCAGAAACAATCCCTGCAAAAGTAATTCCGTATTTTAAAGACATTCAGATCTTAGCCCCTATCATTCTGAGAAACAAACAAGGCAAAGCCATTCGAAAATTCAATGTCTTTGCCTGTATGAATTATAAAAAACCTTAGCTATTTTAATATGTCTGTGCTGTTTATTTTAAATAACTGCAAGCGGTCATTGTTATTCGCTACCAATATATGTGCTATTCCACCAATATTAATTTTAGCCATTTTTTTTGCGTCAAGCGGGGTGTAAAAACCACTCTCGGCGACTGGAATACTTTGTAAATTATTTCCGCTTTTTCCTTGTAAAAACAAACCAACACCTGCGTCATTTCTTGGTGTTTCAATTTCAGATACAAACAAATTACCTACAGCCAATATGTCTTGCTGACCGTCTGCATTAAAATCTTCAATATGAAAAGCATTTATACTAGACAATTGCGCCTGATAAGGTAAAGGACTCAGGGCAAATTGTCCATTGCCTAAATTTTCAATAAAATGAGAGGCAAAAGTTTGGGTTTCATAATGAAGGGACTGTTTTAAATTTTCTTCTCCATACACTTCTTCTATTTGGAGCGAAGCAAAAACATCGTACTTTTTAAAAGTGCTTTTTAAAATGGGGACTTGCTCAGAGGAACAAGAAAAGCCCCTTAATGGGAAATGCTTGTCTTGGTTGTAATAACCTAATACAATATCATACTTATTGTTGCCGTCAAAATCGTTATAATACACGTCAAAAGGATTCTCTGGACCAGTTTTGTACTTGTAATTGAGGCCTAGGTTTCCGGCTAAATAATCCGGATCTCCATCTCCATCTATATCTGCAGAAGCCAATGAGAACCACCACCCAGCAGTATTTTCAAATGAAGGAATGGTGGCTTTGATAAGTAGGCCATTTTGGTTGTTGAAAATAGTCAAAGGCATCCATTCTCCACTAAGCATTAAATCAGGGTCACCATCTGAGTCATAATCGGTCCATAAAGCGTCCGTGACCATACCTAAATGTTTGAATTCAGGTGCAAAACTTTCAGTTTTATTCACCAACTGTCCCCCCTCATTAATGAGTAACATACTGGTAGCTGGGCTTGGGTATTGGTGGGGCACATGCCTTCCTGCAACAAATAAATCCATATCTCCGTCTGCATCTACATCTTCTGCCTTTACGATACTGCCACTGGTTCTAGCAAGTCCCATTATGGCTCCTTTGGTGAAATTTCCACGACCATCATTGAGATAAACCCTATCTGAATAATGAAAATCATTAGATGGGTACTCATTCCCACCACTTACCACGTAGAGATCAAGCGCAGCGTCTCCATTGAGGTCTACAAAAAGTGCATCTACATCTTCATAGGGCTTTTCCTTATCTAATAAAGTGGTATTTGAAGGGCTGAATTGGCCTTTTTTATCCTGTATTAAAATTTGGGCAGGAATTCCAGAGGCTCCACCTATATAAAGGTCTTCAAGACCATCAGAATTGACATCGGCGACAGCCAAAGCAGGTCCAAATTGTGACATTTTATGAGGCAATAAAACCTGCTTCTCGTAGTCGTCAAAATTATTTTCTCTGTGGGTGATTTGTAGGGAATTAATAGAAACTTCTTCAAAAATAGGCCTTGGAACATTTGTAATTTCGGCCAGATCTGTGGCATTTTCTGGACTGAGCGATAAGGTCTTATTGACAGCCACATTTTTTAAAATATGACGCTTGTTATTTGGCCAAACAACCACCAAACTATCTACAGTATTAGCTCCTAAACCAAAATGAAGTTGGCTTTCAGAAGTAGAATAAATCCCTCGGGAATTTGTAGCTTCTGACATTTGTGACTTTCCATTGCTATAAATAGTGACCCGTGTTCCCATGACACTTTTGTGCTGAGGGTCTTTTAATTCGAGCCTTAAATAATTGCTTTTGGTGTTTTTGTCTGTATTGTTTCTATACAAAAATGCCGGAGCATTTATATTGCTTACCACAAGATCCAAATCTCCATCTAGGTCAAAATCTGCATAGGCAGCACCGTTGGAAAAGGATGCGTGATCTAGACCCCAATCTTCAGAAACTTTGGAGAATTGCATGGATCCATTGTTTTTATAAGCGTAATTTTTAAGTGGTACGGAAGGCAAAAGCCCTATGGTCTTATCAATATCCAGAATGTCAAATAATTTTACATCGCCCGCATTAGGGTGTGCAGCCACCCAATCATGAGCGAAATCTGATACGTATTGGGCCACTTGCTTATCTGCGTCGGTATTTCTAATATCGTATAAAAGACCATTGGTGATGTAGACATCTTTATGACCGTCATTGTCAAAATCAGCCAGTAGGGTAGACCAGCTCCAATCTGTGGCAGCCATACCAGTGTATTGAGAAATATTGCTAAAGGACCCGTTCCCATTATTGTGTTGTAATGCGTTGTACATGTATTGGTAATGCCCTCCATCATTGACTACTTTCCAAAAAGAATCTGGATTCATCCCACTCATATTAGACTTAAGTCTAAAATTGTCTTCAGCCACCATATCCAATGTAAATATATCCTGATGACCGTCATTGTCTAGATCTGCGATATCTACCCCCATGGCGTAAAAAGACATCTGTCCCAAACGATTGTTGGCTTCATTTTTAAAAGTGCCATCCTGCTGGTTTATAAACATAAAATCTGGTGCATAAAAATCGTTGGCCACATAGATATCTTGCCATCCGTCATTATTGAGATCTGCTACACAGACCCCATTTGGAAAACCTGTAAGATCTACACCTGCTTGAGTACTCACCTCTATAAATTGTTCATTTCCTACATTTTTATACAATTTTATGTGGTATTGTTTTTGTAATAATTCCGTCCCAAAAAAAGAAGAGTAACTCCCAGGATTAGGCGGCTGGGTCAGTAAAAAAAGATCCAAGAGTCCATCTTTATTATAGTCTAAAAAGCTCGCGTGCCTTGTTCTGGAGTCGTCTGCTAAACCGAATTGAGCACCCATTTCTTTAAAATGGCCGTCTCCTGAGTTTATGTAGAGTAAATTTGTTCTTAAATCAGGTTTGTCGTCGAACAATTCTCTGGTCACATAAATATCTAAGTGGCCATCTGCATTTATATCTGCTACGGCGACCCCTGTAGACCATCCATTGTCTTGAATTATGCCTGATTGGCTCGTCACATTCTCGAAATTAAAATCCCCTTTGTTGAAATACAATTGATCACTCACTTGGTTCCCTGCAAAAAAAATGTCATCTAATCCATCCTGATTAAAATCGCCTACACCAACACCAGCGCCTCCATAAAAATTAGAATACAATAATATGTTTTCTGTTTTATTGTCTTTTAATGCATTGTTAAAAGTGACCCCTGAGTTTTCAGGAGCAATTAAAGAAAAAAGAGGGAGTGTGTCTTGTCCAAATACTGGAACAATTAAACACAAAAAAAGCACCGTTAAAGCACTTTTAATATCTGTGAATTTTATGTGGTATTTCATAAAGGTAGATTTTGTTAATAGACAAAGGAGGGTTACCCCTCCTTTGCCAAACTAACTGGACTTAAAACTAATTTACGCTATTTCTTTTGAAACACAAAAGCCGTAAATTATTTCATTATTTATCCCACCATACTCTGGTTGTGAATTCGTTAGCACCTTGTCTAGCAATTGCAGCAGCAAAACTGTCTGCATTGGTACTCGCTTCTCCTCCAGGATAAATTAATCTTCTAGGAATGGTTCCGTTGGTTACGTTACCATCATATATGGCTTCTCCACTAAAGGGTTGTAAAACAGGAAATCCTGTCCTTCTCCAATTGGCGAAAGCTTCGTATTCATTAAAGAATGTAGCTGCCCAATATTGCTCTCCAATCATTTCAAGAGATTTTGAAGTGTCAAATGGTTTAGCTGCTAAATAAGTAGCAACCTCTGCATCTGAAACGGCAGCAGCATTTGGATATAACATGCTTAACATTTGCATGGCGGCTTTTACACCAGCCTCATAATGTGCTTTAGCATCTCCAGATGCCCATCCACGAGTAATGGCTTCTGCCATCATAAATTCAACCTCAGCATATGTTTGGAATACCATTGGAGCGTCTTCTCCAGTAATTACCCCTCTATTAGGTTCCGCATATATGGCTGATGTTGTTCCGTATTTAGCCTCTAATGCCCCAGAAGTTAATCCATTTGGCATACCTATAAGATCTGCTGGATTGGTACTACCGTCACTTCTTCTAGCGCCTAAAATGGGCAATCTTGGATCATCTTTTAAGAAATCTACAAAAGTTTTAGACAATCTTGGGTTCCCATCTGCCATAAACACCTCTCCATGACCATTTTTATTAACCCCATCAGGACCTAATAAATGCTGTATGTAAGCAATGTCTGCATTTGAAGTCATAACGCCTCCTGCAATAGCCTTAGTAGCCCATGCTTGAGAAGTTGCTGGGTCTGCCTTGGATAAGCGTAAGGCCAATCTCAACATAAGAGAATTTCCAAATTTCTTCCATTTACCTAAGTCTCCTTGAAATAATATATCAGAGTTTCCTAAACTTGAAGTACTACCTAATTGAGAAACTCCCTCTTCAAGTTCTTTCAACATATCCATATAGATATCTTGCTGAGCATCATACTTAGGTTTTAAAACACCATCTATGTACCCTTTACCAGCTTCAGAATAAGGAACATCTCCATATATATCTGTAAGTCTGTGATAAATAAATGCACGCATAATACGAGCTACACCCATCTGATCACCAGTAACACCATCATTAGTGAGCTGGTAAATAATGTCTTCAATTTCTTTAACTTGCTCTGGATATGCCCTATCAAAAAGAGACGTAGCATAACCTTCGTTTCTAGTATAAAAATTTCCAGACCAATAGGTGGCTGTAGAAGACATGTGTTGTACAATCTGAGAAGAATAAATAAAACTCGCTCTCCAGTTTTCGTAACGACCACCTGAAGTTTTTAATAATACTGAGGCTATTTTATTATTCACATCTAATTGTGCTGCCTTAGTTGGGTCTACATTCATCTCCTCAAAATCCTTGTCAAAATCACAAGAAACTAATACTAGAGATGAAATCAATACAATCGATAATAATTTTTTCATCTTAATTAAAATTTAAGGTTTACATTCATACCTATAGTCCTTGGAATGGGCATACCAAACCATTCTAATCCTTGAGAGTTACTTACGTTGTAACCAGATTCTGGATCTACGTTTTCTACACTGTTAGATAAGAAAAATAAGTTTCTTCCGATCAAAGAAATAGAGGCATTTTTAATAAAAGTGTTTTCTAAAATATCTCTTGGAATAGTATAGCCAATACTAAATTGTCTTAGTCTTAAGTAATCTGCATCATATATAGATTCTTCAGCAATTGCGTAAGTACGTCTCCAGTAATCTTCAATTCTTGCAGGTGCAATACTAGTTGTAAAAGCTGATCCATTAGCATCTACTCCAGATACTGTAAAACCATTATCACGTCCATCTGCATCTATAGTAGATTTGTGAGCGCCAAAATACTTAGACATTGCATTTGTTCCTGAATACATTTGACCACCGTACTTTCCTTCAATAAGAAAACTCATATTAAAGTTCTTGTAACGAAAGTTATTACTAATACCAATAGAGGTTGGAGCTACACCAAATCCTAAGATTTTTCTATCTCCGATCTGTGGTATTGGTGTTCCGTCTGGGTCAATGTCATGAATTATTCTTCCTTGAGAATCTCTGTTATATGAAGTTCCATAAAGTGCTCCATACGTTTCTCCAACAATATGAGTTACATTTAAGTTTCTTGAACGTGGCTCATCCATTGAGATATTAGTATTTTCATCATTGGTAGAAACAATCTTAGAATCGTTATAAGAATAATTCAAAGTTACATCCCATGCAAAGTTTTCAGTTCTTATAGGTGAACCACTCAAAAGTATTTCATACCCTGTATTAGATACTTCTCCAAGGTTAGCTAAAGCACTTCCATAACCAGAAGTTGGCGAAGCACTTACCCCTACAATATCTCCAACTGTTGCGTTGTCATAGTAGGTGAAATCTATAGACGCTCTATTGTCGAACATTCTTAAATCGAAACCAAGTTCTATTTCATTTTTCTCAAATGGCGTAATATTTGGATTTGGAATAGATCCATTAGAAATATTTCCTAATGAAGCTCCTTGGTGTCCTTGTCCATAAATTCCATAAGTTAAATTCAATGAATAAGGTCCGTCTGCTCCTCCAGCTACTTGTGAGTAACCAGCTCTTAATTTTGCGAAAGAAATAACTTCTGGTAATTTAAACATATCTGAAAGCACTAATGAGAAACTAGCAGAAGTGTATAAATCATTGTTTGGTGCTTCTTTACCAGGTAATGATAAAGTAGAGAACCAGTCATTCCTAGCCGTAAGAGTTAAAAACATAGCATCTTTGAATCCAATTTCAGCAGAACCATAAGCAGAGTTTATTTCCTTTTCGCTAAAGCCATATCCTGTCCCTTGGTTTTGTGTGTTTTTCACGGTATATAAAAATGGTACAATGAAATTCCCACCACTTGCAGTCACAGATTCTGCATTTTGGTAGTTTCTACCAATACCAGCAAAAGCAGTAACCGTTAAGTCTTCTTGAATTTTGAGACTATTTGTACCTACAAATAAATCAGCATCACGTTGAACGTTAGTTAATTTATACTCGTTCATTCCTCCTAAAGGAGAAAAAGCTGTTCCATAAGGGGTAATGTCTCTTCTGTTGTAATCAAAACGATCTACACCAAAACGACCAGTAGCATATAAAAAGCTAGTAATATCCCATCTTACATTTGCAGAAGCAATCATGCGCTCTTTAACAGAGTTGTTGGTAAACTGATATGCGGCAAAATAAGGGTTTTGAGAATAGGTGTTGTCTGATGTTCTAAATTCAGACCCGTCTTCGTTGGTCCCAAGACCACCAGCACCTAACATATCATTAACATCTATATTTGGAGCAAACAAACGAATACCAAAGTTGGCATTACCCGGTGAATCTGAAAGCCTAGGTGCTCCAATAGCGTCATCTTGAATGTATTTTAAATTTACATCTACGGTGAAATTTCTAAATTTTTGAGAAGCATTAAGACCCAAAGTATTTCTATTTAATGTAGAGTTTGGTATAATATCTGTATTATCTAAATTAGAGTAAGATAAACGAACATTAGATTTATCAGATGCTGAAGAAATAGCTATTGTATTAATAAAGGTTTGTCCCCCATCATAGAATTTTTTCAAGTTATTCCCTTTATATGTATATGGTCTAGAAACACCATCCCATTGTTCTACAGAAGAACCATTTAATTTTGGTCCCCAGTTGGCATAGGTGTCTAAGTTGTCAGAGGTAGTAGAAAAATCTCTACCCTGCCCATAGGTTGTCTGAGGATCGTAAGGATCATTGTTAATATCGTCAAACTGAATAGAACTACTAATATCTACTGACATTCCATCTGATCCAGCTCCAGTCTTAGTGGTAATGATAATTACCCCATTAGATGCTCTTGAACCATATAAGGCTGCTGCAGCCCCCCCTTTTAATACAGAGATAGACTCAACTTCATCTGGGTTTAATGCTGAAATTCCATCACCGGAATCCGCTCCACCCCAAACTCCAGCAGAACCAAGGTTTGAATTATTAATTGTAATACCGTCTATCACATAAAGTGGTTGGTTATTACCAGTTAAAGAACTATTACCCCTTATAATAACACGGGTAGATCCTTTAGCTCCGGCAGAATTACCTGAGATTTGAACCCCAGCAATCTTTCCTTGAAGTGCATTGATTGCATTTGTTTGCTTTACTGTGTTCATTTCTTCACCCTTAACTTGTGTTACAGAGTAACCCAAGGCTTTAGTGTTTCGTTTTACACCCAGTGCAGTTACAATAACCTCTCCAAGCATTTCTGCGTCTTCACTCAAAGATACATTCAGTGTAGCTTGGTTGCCAGCTGGCATCTCTTTACTAGTATAACCCAGAGAGGTAAACACCAAAATAGCATTACTACTACTCACTGAAAGGGTAAAGTTACCGTCAAAATCTGTAGAGGTCCCATTATTGGTTCCTTTTTCTACCACATTTACACCCGGTAATGGGACACCAGATTCCGACTCGGTTACCGTACCGGAAATGGTTCTGTTCTGGGCGTACAAGCTATTAAGGCACAGCACCGCAAAGAACATTAATAAATAATGAATTTTTCTTTTCATACTAATTTAGTTTAGTTAGTTACTTTTTTAGTGTTTTAAATTAACACTTGGTTTAGCTTAGTAAATATGTTACTTATCTACAAATTTCAAAAAAAAATTCGACATATAACAAAAAAAAACTGCAAAAAACAGAAAAATTCAATCGTTTTCGAAATTAAAATCTCTAAAAAGGGACTATTTTAAAGGCATAATAAAGCAAAACAGCAAAAAAATGCAAATTCATTTAAAATTTGTTTTTTTCGACCAACCACAAAATCGAGATCACTAACAACATTTATATTAGAAAAAATTATTTTAAATGCTTAGATTTTAAAAGAAAAATCAACTCTTTGCTGTTTACCAGATCTTCATGGGAGATAAAAAAGCCCTCTAAAGGAGACCCATCTAATAAAATACTATCAATAAAAACATGTTTCTCAGGGCTGTTGGAACGAATTAGCAGCTTTTTATTGCTGTAATAACTTTGATCTAATTGAATTTCAATCTCCTCAAAACTAGGCGTAGTTAGGGCATAAAGCGGCAAACCGGGTGTCACTGGGTAAATACCAAGCATAGAGAAAACAGCCCAAGCACTCATTGTACCTGTGTCGTCATTGCCTGGAAGTCCATCTGGCGTGTTGTGATAGTAAGTATCTAATAGTGTGCGAACCCTTTTTTGGGTTTTCCAAGCAGCACCCGCTACAAAATTATACAAATAGGGATAGGCAATGTCGGGTTCATTGGCCATGTCAAATTGATTGTTGTCAAAAACCTTGTCTAATTGGCGTACAAAGGGCTTCTCGCCACCCATTAAATCAATAAGTCCCTTAATATCATGAGGCACCATAAAGGTGTATTGCCATGCATTCCCTTCAATATATCCTGGGTTCTTTACAAAATTAGCCCCCGTATCTGGATTAAATGGACTGAGCCATGTACCATTTGAATTCTTAGGTCTCAATAAGTTAAAAGAAGGGTCAAATAATTTTCTATAAGAATAAGACCTTTCAAGGAAAAGTTCATAAGAGTCCATATCCCCCATAGTTTTAGCAAGAGATGCAATGGCAAAATCTGCCAGGTTGTACTCTTGAACAATAGACACAGAACCACTCTCATATTGGTCTGCCCCTAAATAGCCCTTTTCAATATAAGTACTTAATTCAGGACGCAACGGATTGTTATAGATCTGTGTAGCGCTTTTCTTCATGGCTTCCAATCCAAGATCAATATCAAAATCACGAATTCCTCTATGATAAGTATCGGCAATGACTATCCCTGCCGGATCTCCAACCATAGTCGTTGTCTCTGTGGCATTTAATTCCCATTTAGGTAGCCAACCACTCTCCTGGTAGATTCTAAGCATACTCTTGACCATATTAGACTGCTGTTCAGGATAGAGCAATGATAATAGTGGGTGTAAATTTCTATGGGTGTCCCAAAGAGAGAAAACTGTAAACCTTGTATCTGGAGTGTTTAAGGTTTCTCTAGAGCCCATAGCTGGATAGTCACCATTAACGTCGTTTAGGGTATTTGGATGTATTTGTGTATGGTACAAAGCGGTGTAGAATATTTCTTTTGCGCCTGGCTTTCCTCCTTTAACACGAACAACAGACAGTAATTTTTCCCATTCGTCCTGGGTATTTTCTTTAATTGTTTCAAAAGACAGCCCTTCGGATTCTAAGGCTAAATTTTCTCTTGCATTTTCAATGCTTACATAAGACACCCCTATGCGCAACTCTACTTGGGTGACCTGCTTAAAATCATAACTGAAATATGCCCCTATACTGTCTCCAACAACTTCTTGATGGTAGTTTTTCATGAGTCTATTCTTACCGTTATACCCCATCCACTGGGCTTCTTCTCCAGAATAAGTACTTGACTTTTTCCAAATTCCTTGGTCTTTAGAAGGGACAGAAACTTTGGCTACAAAGTAAATAGGATAGGCTTCTTCAGCCTTGTAATAACAAAAGCTACCCACTTGTCGCATACCTTCTATTTCAGTATCTGAAACCCTTTTTACGCGAGCGCCTTGTTCATTAGTCAATCCAAGACCCAGATTTAATAAAATATTTGCTTTACCAGCGGGAAAACTATAGCGGCTCACTCCAACTCTAGTCGTTGCAGTATTAGCTACCTTTATACCATAAGCATTTAAATAAGTTTCATAATATCCTACGGTTGCTTTTTCATTGCTGTATGTACTTCCGTATTTTTCTGGATTGGTTTCTAAATCTCCCGTGGTTGGCATGGCAATAAGAACGCCTAAATCTGGGCATCCTACCCCAGACAAATTCACATGACTAAAGCCTGTTAAAAATTTATTTTCATGAACATAAGGGGTAGACAGCCAACGGCTGTCTTTTTCCATGGGCAAATTCTTCTCACCAGATACATTAAAAGGACTTACACTCACCATTCCTCTCGGGGCAATAGGTCCTGGATTGGTCGTGCCAAAATTGGAACTCCCCACAAAAGGATTCACATAAGAAATGAGTTTTTTAGATTCTTGGGCCAAACAAAAATTGACAAAAAATAAAGTAAAAAGGACAAGTCGCATTAGGATGGATTTAATTCATGGGTGCTCATTGAATAAGGAAATGCTTCGGGATCAATTGCTCGCTTTAGATTAGGCTCCTCGCTCATTTCAAGACGAAGCACACCGCCCTGTTGTACTGCATCTGTTTTCAAAAAAGAGGCATTCCAATCTGCATTATTCAAAGTAGCTTTCTGAATATAAGGCGCCGTTTCACTATTGTGATCTGCGATAATGTCAAATACATTTCCATTTTGTAGTTTTAGAGAAACCTTGTCAAAAAGCGGACTTCCTAAAACATATTCTCCAGTTACTGGTGCAACAGGGTAGAAACCCATGGCAGAAAAAACGTACCAGGCAGATGTTTGTCCATTGTCTTCATCACCGCAATATCCATCTGGTGCAGGCGTGTATAAAGAAGTGAGCACTTCTCTAATTTTCGATTGTGTTTTCCATGGTTTCCCAGCGTAATTATACAGGTAAATCATATGCTGAATGGGTTGGTTTCCGTGGGCATAATTTCCCATATTGGCTATTTGCATTTCTCTAATCTCATGAATCGTAAAGCCGTAATAAGAACTGTCAAACAGAGGTGGCATGTCAAATACCAAATCTAACTGTGACTCAAAAACTTCCAAGCCCCCCATTTCATTAGCCAAACCTGCAATGTCATGAAATACTGACCATGTGTAGTGAAGGCTATTCCCTTCGGTAAAAGCATCGCCCCACTTTAGGGGATTAAAAGGGCTTTGAAAAGTGCCATCTTCATTTTTTCCTCGCATCCATTTGGTTTCGGGGTCTAACAGGTTTTTATAATTCAGAGCCTTTTTAAAGTATTGATCTGCCAAAGAAAACTGACCCATTTTTTTAGCCAACTGACCAATGCTAAAATCTGCGTAAGCGTATTCAAGTGTTCTAGCTGCGTTCTCATTAACTCCAACATTATAAGGGACATAACCCAATTCATTGTAGTAATCTACCCCTGCTCTACCCACAGAGTTTACAGGACGTTCGGCAGATTCAGTCGCATTTTTTAACAGTGCTTCTAATAACAAATTTTGATCTGCAGACACACCCTGTATAAGAGCGTCAGCAATAATAGGTGCGGAATTTGACCCTATCATAGAATCCCTATGACCAGGACTTGCCCATTCTGGCAACCATCCTGATTCTTTGTAAGTGTTGGCCAAACCCTCTAGTATTTGTGAATTTAAATCTGGATACATGAGGTTGAAAAATGGAAAAACAGCTCGAAAAGTATCCCAGAAACCATTGTCTGTAAACATATAACCAGCTTCAACTTTTCCATTATAAGGACTGTAGTGCACCACTTCATTTTGAGCGTTGTACTCGTAAAATTTTCTAGGAAATAACAAGACACGATACAAACAGGAATAAAAAGTTTTTAATTGGTCCTGATCAGAACCACTCACCATAATACGGCCCAGTTCTTTCTCCCAAGCAGTGGTCGCTTTTAGTTTTGTCTCCTCAAAAGAATCTGATCCAATCTCTCTATTCAAATTGATCTCTGCCTGCGCTGGAGAAATAAATGAAGAAGCTACTTTCATATGAACTTCTTGCCCCTTTTTAGTATTAAAACTTACTACTGCTCCTACGTGTTCTCCCTCTTGCTCGGTTTGCTGAGGCATGAGCTTCCAGCCATCGGTCCATGTTTGGACCATCTCAAAATCTGTATCAAAAACAGCGACAAAATAATTATGAAAATTTTCAGGAACCCCTCCATTGTTGTTCCTACAATAGCCAATGATTTTACGCTCCTCAGGAATGATTTTCACCATAGATCCTTTAAAAAAACCATCTAAGATGACATGAGAGGCGGTACTCTCTGGAAAAGAAAATTTAAATTGGGCCGCTCTCTCCGTTGGTGTAACAGACATTGTTACATCATAATCCGCTAAATACACACTGTAAAAATCTGGTTGAACCACCTCTGATTTATGAGAAAACCAAGACGCCCTTTTGTCTTCATTTACTTCTAATGGACCGGTAGTTGCCATGATTGAAAAAGCAGCATAGTCATTTATCCATGGGCTGGGTTGGTGGGTTTGCTTAATGCCTCTAATGGTATTCTCGTCATATTTATAGGTCCATCCATCCCCCATTTTAGAGGTCATAGGTGTCCAAAAATTCATTCCCCATGGTGTGGCAATTGCAGGATAGGTATTTCCGTTAGAAAGACTGAAATCTGAATCCGTTCCCATGAGTGGATTTACAAAATCCACGAGACTATTTGTTTGCTCTGAGGCTGCAAGAGACGTTATTTGAGTGGTGTCTTTACAAGAGAAGAAAAGCACTAAAACAAGTGAATTAAAAAGCAGTTTACTGAATTGTTTTATAAACATATTCGTCGTTTAATTTTGTTCTTTAGAGGCCTTTATTTCTTTCCATTGATCAGGGGTAATGGCATTACCATCAAAAAATGAAACGCCATTTGCTCCATTATCCTTAGCCATTTGAATGGCCAATCCAAGGTCTTTTGCACCCATTGAAGGGACATAAACTCCGGTGTGCAGACCCACTCCTTTACCTTCTAAATCTTTAACCCCTTGGGCGGTAGCAAATCCTATCCAATCTACCCCTTCATTGTAAAAGCTGTTGTAAATCATAGGCAATACTGCATCTATTTCCCATTTGTCCCAACGCTGACGCACCATATGGTCTGCCATCTCAGGATACGGAAAAACAGCGGCGGTCAGTATTTTATTATTCTTATGGGCAATTTCATAAGCCTCATCTACAATACTTTTTACCTTATTTAATCTAAACTGCTTCCATTCTATATCAATTTCAGGATGCGTCATTTCTAAAGGATTTCTGTGGTGCTCTTTTTCAAAGGCTGTCACACATACCTCGCAATAACAAAAGTCAAATTCCGGCAGTTCCGTATCCTGCACCAAGTCGTATTTAGGCAAAAGTCCGACAGGCAAATAGATGTCCGAGTACCTTATATAATCCAGGTGAACACTGGCCACTCCATTTACTTTTGCCAAACCTTCTACCAATGAAAGCACATGTGCCCTAGAAGCCTCTCTAGTAGGACACATCCATTTGTAATAGCCAACATAGGGCGGCTGGTCAAAACAAGATTTACCATCCCTACTCACTGCATACCACTCAGGATGCTTTTCTGCCTCTTTGTCTCCAGGCCTATTGATCGCCATAATCCATGCGTGAACCTCCAATCCTGCCTTTTGAGCAATGGGAGTCAGGCGGGATAAAAGACTTGGATCTGTATTGGTGTTAATCAAAACAGCATCTATTCCATTTTGGGCATATCTTTCAAACTCAGATACATAAGAAGCATCTGACCTTTCTGCATTGGCTGTGGTCCAAGTCCAATATTTAAAAGGAGGCTCAGCCGGAATCTCTTGAGAGGTCTTTTTGTCTTGACAAGCACTGAATATGAAAGCCCCAAATAAGGCCAAGAAGATTGATTTAATTCGAATTTGTTTCATAACTTTTAAATTTTCCACTGGTATTGATTTCTAATGTTAGTTCACTAAAAGGACTTTCACACAAAAGACTAAAGCCATTTAAATAGGATATTAGCCTCAACTTAACTTCCTCACCTTTTATATAAGCGCTTGTATTGATCTGATCTACTGACAATTCATTACCCGTTTTGTAAAGAGAAAGTAATTTCCTGTATTCCTGGTACATGAACCATTTTAAATGCTCTTGGTCAGGGATTGAAAAAGAATCATTTTCACCAGGTGTTTTAGGGCTAAAATACACATAGCCCCATTTTTCTGGTTCATGCATATTAATGACTTTTTGTTCCGACCAAACCCAATTGTATTCAGGTAAATAATTTCCGTCTGCTCCTTTTTTCCTGTAATACTGCCCTTCTGAAATATCAAAGTCCCAATTGACCCTTGAAAAACCCATACGCCAGAATTTCCCAGCCAGATCCCCATCCATCTGAGTCACTTCTTTAAAAACAGTCCAGGGAATAGCTACTTCTAAAAGCCAACCTTGATCTACATCTGAAGGATTATTGAGGGTCCCTTGAATGCTCACTGCAGACAATACACCCTTCATATCCCACTGATTGAGTGCTTTAGGATTATTTCTATAAGGTGCCGTTAAAAACAAATCCCATATAGTATTGAGAACATTCATCTCAAATTCTACATAATTATGGGTGTCACCGTCTGGATCAATAAAAATCTCAAAATCGTTATTGTAAAATATAACGGTATCTCGCTGTTTAAGCGTACCCCATACATGAGGCTCCTCCAGTTTTGCCATAAAATAAAGGTATTTCTCATCCCACAACATTTTCATTTGGGTATTGTATTTTGGTGTTTTTTTACCTTCAATATCTATAAATGGAGTAGTCCAAGGGACCCTTTGCCAAGCAGATTCATCTACAATACCATCAATCGAGATTGCCTCAGATGTTTTAAAGGTCACATAAGAGTTTGGGATTGGGGTATTGAATTCAAAAGGTGGCTCTTGACCAGATAATAGGTTAGAATAAAAGAGACTGAGGGTTAAAAAAAAGAAAAAACTAAAAAAATTTTTCATAAATAAATGACAATAAATGCTTCTTTAAAATTACAAATTGTATTCTTGCTACAAGAACAAAAATATATTTTGTAGTACAAGATATGCTTATAAACACCTCTAATTTTGTTAATTTTAAAAGAAATTAAACATATTTTTAGACCAACAACAAAGCATTCAAGGTATACAACATCTGTTTTAATAGGCTGTAGCATCACTTGAATTATTTTTTAAACAGCGCCGTTTAATAACTACCATGATTGCAGACAACCAAATAGACGCCCTACTCAACCAAGCTTCGTATTCAAAGAAATACCAGATTACAAAAAGACACCATGTAATTTTTTGGGCCATTTACATTATATTTAATACCATTAGATGGGGTAGTTATTTTGACGATTATAGCTACTCTTTAAAAACAAATTTACTGGGCTTCCCCATACACATGACTTTGGCTTACCTCAATGTGTATTACCTCATGCCAAAGTTTGTTTATAAGAAAAAATACTGGAATTACGCTGGACTTGTCGTGCTGTCTTTATTTTTAATGCTGGTTTTGAAATACTACCTCACTTATTATTTGGTGAGCACCAATGTATGGCCAGAGGGTCCTGAAGAACCGAATGGCTTGAGTTTTAATTATGGTATTCAAATGATGTTGGGTGAATTTTATGTAGTAGCCTTTGTTACAGCCATTAAAGTGACCATTGACTGGCTGGGAGAAAACAATCGTTTTAACGATTTGGAAAAAAGACAACTGGCCACCGAATTACGATTTCTAAGGTCTCAAGTATCTCCCCACTTTTTTTTTAATACCTTAAATAATATTTATGGTCTCACCTTAGAAAAGTCCGACAAGGCCCCTGAAGTGGTTCTTAAACTCTCCGAGCTGATGCGCTATCTATTGTATGCCACAAAAAAAAGAAAACAAGATTTAATCAGCGAGCTTAACTGTATTAAAAATTATATAGACCTCGAAAGAATACGATTTAGTGATAAGCTAAAGGTAGAAGTGGAGATAAAAGGAGACTTAGAAGATAAGAAAATTGCCCCAATGCTCTTAATCCCACTCATTGAAAATAGTTTTAAACACGGCGCAAATCAAAACTTGGGAGACGTTAAAATCACTTTAAATGCTCTAGTAGAAGGTGATTTTTTATATTTTGAGGTCAGCAATAATTTACCACAACACAGGACGCTCAGCGATACTAAATCCATAAGCACAAAAAATAACAGCAGTACAGAATCTATAAAAAAGAGGGGGGGCATTGGATTAACCAATGTAAAAAAGAGACTAGAATTAGGCTATGCACCCCAAGACTACGAATTAAAAATAAACCAAACCGACCAACACTTTACTGTTAAACTAAAATTAAAAGTATGAGGCTAAAAACCATTATTGTAGACGACGAACCTTTGGCTGTCAGCATCTTAGAAAAATATGCTGCAGAAATTAAAGAGATTGAACTCTTGGCTACTTTTAACAATGCCGTAGAAGCCGCCAGTTTTGTTCAAAACAATCCCTTAGACCTCATTTTTCTAGACATTAATATGCCCGTACTAGATGGACTGTCTTTCTTGAAAAGTTTAGACCTAAAACCCATGGTGATCATGACCACCGCCCATGAAAATCATGCCTTGGAAAGTTTTGAGCTTCAGGCCATTGATTATCTGGTCAAACCAATTCCGTTTCCTAGGTTTTTGAAATCTGTGCAGCGGATTATTCAATTAAAAAAACCCAAAAAATCTTTAAATCAAAATGCCTCTGAAACTAAGAGCATTTTTGTGAAAATTGACAAAAAGAAACTGCAAAAAATTGAGCTGGACAAGATTGTCCTTATCGAAAGCCTAAAAGACTATATCCGGATTAAAACAGATTTTGGAAAATACATTATACACAAGACTTTGAGTAGCTTCACTGAAGAGCTCCCTACAGATAAATTTATAAGGATCCACCGCTCTTTTACTGTAGCCATAGACCGTATAGAGTCCATAGAAGGAAACAGTATAGAAATACAAGGAGAACGATTCACTATAGGCAGAAGTTATATTAATGAGGTAAAGTCTAAAATACTTCAAGATCTCATTAATTGAAAATTAATTCTCAGAAGATAATTCATTTTGAAAAGTAAAATTGAGTGTAAAAATCACCAAAAACAGTGAGGCTTTTTATTTAATGATACTTGTTGTAATTGATATAAAAGGCTCATTGATGTTTGTCTTATTGTACAATGTATTGAACCATAAGCCATTGTCGTTGGTCTAAATTAATTGCATACAAACTTTATTATATTGATATTAACTAATCAATAAAAAAAGATGCTATGCGCCTATTTTATTTTTTGCGAAAAATTCAAACAACCCATTTAAAAACGGAGAGACTATTTTCATTAATTCTTCTCCTTACTGTTTTGAGTTGCCAAACCAGAGGCCCTAAAATTAAGGATTCAGATATAGGAATGTTCACAGAAAAGGTTCCAGATTCCATAGACTTCACCTTCCATGTAAAACCGGTACTTTCAGACAGGTGTTTTAAATGTCATGGTCCAGATAAAAACGCCATTAAGGGCGGTCTTTCCCTGCATACTGCAGCGGGGGCCTATATGGCCCTTGGCAAAGCCAAAGACCGCCAGGCCGTAGTCCCATTTAAACCTGAGGAAAGCGAACTAGTGATGCGTATACACAGTACCGATCCTGTTACTCAAATGCCTCCGCCAGAGTCTAATTTAAGTCTGAGTGATTACGAAAAAGAGGTCCTTGAAAAATGGATCGCTCAAGGAGGAAATTATCAAGAACACTGGGCATTTACTCCTCCAATCCAAAAAAAAGCACCGCCCATTAATGCGGACTGGGGAGCCAACAAAATAGATGGCTTTGTATTGGAAAAACTGAAGGAAAAAGGACTAAAACCCTCGGTGGCAGCACCCAAAGAAGTGCTTTTAAGGAGGGTGTTTTTAGACCTTACTGGGATTCCACCAAGTCCAGAAACAGTCGCCTCTTTTGTGTCCAATAAAGATCCCATAGCCTATGATAAGATCGTAGACAGCCTGCTAAAAACGAATGATTATGCAGAACACATGACTTCAGAATGGCTGGCTATTTCAAGGTATGCAGACACACACGGTTATCAGGATGATTTTGAAAGAATCATGTGGCCGTGGAGGGATTGGGTCATTCACGCATTTAAAGAAAATATGCCCTACAATACCTTTGTAACCTATCAATTGGCAGGAGACCAACTCCCCAATCCAACCAAAGAACAAATTTTGGCTACTGGATTCAATAGGAACCATAAAATTACCTTTGAAGGTGGGGTTATCCCTGAAGAATACAGGGTAGAATATGTAGAGGATAGGACCAACACTTTTGGGACTGCTTTTCTAGGCATGACCATGGAATGTGCCAGATGCCATGACCACAAATACGATCCCATCTCTCAAAAAAACCACTTTGAACTCTTTAGCTTCTTTAACCGTTTAGAAGAAAAAGGATTGGTGTCTGACAGGAATGAGGTTCCTGCTCCAACCATGAGAATTACACCAGAGGATCAAAAAGGTGTACTCGCATTTTTAAGTGCCCAGGAAGCAGGTGAAAAGACACCTCAAAAAGGGATGGAAATCATGGTCATGCAAGACATGCCAAGTCCAAGAAAGACCTATATATTAAATAGAGGTGCCTACGACCAACCCACTACAGAGGTATTCCCAAATACCCCAGAAAAAATACTGCCCTTTCCAGAAGATTTTCCAAAAAACAGGTTGGGCTTGTCGCAATGGCTTTTTGCGGAGGAGCATCCGCTAACAGCGAGGGTGGCGGTCAATAGAATTTGGCAGCGATTTTTTGGAGAAGGCTTAGTGGCGAGCAGCTATGATTTTGGCAACCAAGGCGCACTGCCTACACATCCAGAATTATTGGATTTTATGGCCCTTAAATTTAAAAACGAGGGATGGGATTTACATAACGTCATGCGATTTATAGTTCAATCTGACACCTACAAACAAAGCAGTGCGGTTAGTGGGGAGGCCTTACAATTGGATCCAGAAAATAAATGGATGGCTAGAGCTCCTAGATTGCGACTTTCTGCAGAGAGTATCCGAGATCAAGCCTTGGCGATTAGCGGCTTATTGGTCAGAAAAATTGGTGGTCCGAGTGTGAAACCGTATCAGCCTGAAGGCTTGTGGAAAGAAACCACAGGTGGGGGTGGTGGGAGTACGGCCAATTATGTTCCAGACACAGGAGCCTCTCTATACAGAAAGAGTATGTACACTTTTTGGAAAAGAACTGTTCCGCCACCGAGCATGCTCACTTTTGACGCGTCAAATAGGGATTTGTGCAGTGTAAAAAGCCAACAGACCAATACCCCACTACAGGCCTTGGTATTATTAAATGATCCTCAGATTATAGAGGCCTCTAGGGGGTTGGCTGAAAAAGCCAGTAAAAAAGAATCTACCATAGAGGCGCAGTTGGCTTATATGTACCTGGCGGCTACAGGACATTTTACCAATGAGAAAGTAGCTGAACAATTACTGGCACTGTATCGGGATATGGAATTACAAGTACAACAAGAAGGTGTTATTCCTGAAATCTATTTGGGGATTGGAGAAAAAGAGGGGTTTTTCAAAGAAAAAGATCCCTCTTTTACTGCTTTATCTCTTACAGCACATACCATTTTAAATTTAGACTTAACCATTACCCGAAGCTAATCATGAGTGAAAAAAAAATCATCGAAGAACGCTCCCTACAACTCAACAGAAGGGCCTTTTTAGGTAAAACTGCCTTGGGGATTGGTGGCATTGGTTTGGCTTCCTTATTAGGTACCCCATATTTTAATACTACTAAAAACGGGGTCATTACCTCAGCTACTCCAAATACAGGCATTAAAGGAGCTTTAGGAGGGCTACACCACCCTGCCAAAATAAAAAGGGTGATTTACCTCTTTCAAAGTGGTGGCCCCTCACAATTAGAATTATTTGACTACAAACCCATGCTCAATAAAAGGCGTGGTGAAGATTTACCTGAATCTATTAGAAACGGACAAAGACTCACTGGAATGACTTCTGGCCAGGATAGGTTTCCCTTAGTAGGCTCTCAATTTGGATTCAACCAATACGGCAATAACCCTGCATGGATCAGTGACCTTTTGCCTTATACGGCTAAAGTAGCAGACGACATTTGTGTGATAAATTCGATGTTTACGGAGGCCATTAACCACGATCCAGCAGTTACTTTTTTCCAAACAGGGTCCCAACAACCAGGACGCCCTAGTATTGGCTCTTGGCTCAGCTATGGTTTGGGAAGTGAGAATGACAACCTACCTGCTTTTACAGTCTTACTTTCCAGAGGAACGGGAAGGCCTAATGGACAACCTTTATACACCAGGTTATGGGGGAATGGATTTTTACACTCCTTACACCAAGGGGTGCAATTTAGAGCAGCCAAAGATCCCGTTTTATATTTAAATGATCCAGACGGCATGAATAAAGCCACAAAAAGGAATATGCTGGACCATTTGGCAGAATTAAACGATTCAGGATTTGAAGACTATGGAGACCCAGAAATCAAGAGTAGGATTGCCCAATACGAAATGGCCTACAAGATGCAAACTTCTGTTCCAGACGTTATAAGCACTGAAAAAGAACCGGATTACATCTATAAAATGTACGGCGCAGATGCTAAAATTCCAGGGACATTCGCTGCCAATTGCTTACTAGCAAGAAGATTGGCAGAAAAGGATGTGCGTTTCATACAGTTGTATCACATGGGATGGGACCAACACGAAAATCTCCCAGGGGCCATTACCAAACAAGCCAAGGACGTAGACCAAGCCTCCGCAGCTTTAATCATGGACCTAAAACAAAGGGGGCTTTTAGAAGACACCTTAGTGGTTTGGGGAGGAGAATTCGGAAGAACAAATTACTCTCAAGGGCTCCTCACTGACACCAATTATGGAAGAGACCACCATCCAAGATCATTTAGTATTTATTTAGCTGGAGGAGGTATAAAACCCGGATTGTATGGAAAAACAGACGACTTTGGGTACAATATTGTAGAAAACCCTGTACATGTACATGACTTTCAAGCAACCATGCTTCACTTGTTGGGTATAGACCATGAAAAATTCACTTACAAACACCAAGGAAGGCGCTTTAGGCTAACAGATGTAGAAGGTAAAATTGTCAGAGATATTTTGAGTTAGGATGAAGAGAAAAGAATTTTTAGCCACCACTGGCTTAGGGGCATTAGGATTAGGACTCTCTGGATGGGGAACACTCACAGCATTTGCCTTAAAGGATGCCGTTATTGGACATGGCAGCCACCAATATAAAATAGACTTAAATTGGGGGGCATTGAATCCCAATTTCTATCCTGTAAATGACTGCCATGAAATGGTTCAGGATCGAAAAGGATTGTTGTACCTATTGACCAATCATACCGCAAATAATGTATTAGTGTACAATACTTCTGGCACGCTCGTAAACAGCTGGGGGAAAGAATATCCAGGGGCTCACGGGCTGAGTATTCACGATGAAAACGGGACAGAATACCTCTATATTTCAGACAACAACAGACATGAAGTGATCAAAACCACCTTGAAAGGAAAGGTTGTTCAGGTGTTTCCATTTCCAATAGAAAGTGAAAAATACCAAGATCCTTCACAATACATTCCTACAGAAACTTGTGTGGCCGAAAATGGCGATGTATATGTGGCAGACGGCTATGGTGCACAACACATCCTTCATTACAATGCCAAAGGCGAACTTTTAAACGTATTTGGCGGAAAAGGGACCGAAAAACACCAGTTTTTAAATGCCCATGGCATTTGTATAGATACTAGAAGCAAAAACCCCAGCTTGCTCATTACAGAAAGACAGGGAAACGAACTAAAACGCTTTGACCTCAACGGGAATTTTTTAAGCACTTCCCATTTACCAGGGGCCTATATATGCAGGCCTGTCATTCACGAGCAAGAAGTGTATCTGGCCACTATTTGGTCTGGTGATGGGGCCGCCAATAGTGGTTTTATAGCTATTTTAGATCAAGACAACAAACTCATTTCTGCACCTGGAGGCATTGCACCTGTATATAAAGAGGCAGGGGAATTGCAAAAAATGCGTCAGGGCTTAAAAGTGTTTAAGCACCCACATGATGTTTGTATAGACAAAGACCACAATATTTATGTGACCCAATGGAATGCTGGAAAAACATATCCTATTAAATTAATAAGGGTATGAGAAAGGTCATTTTATACCTAGGGATTATTTGTTTCTTAAGTGGCTGTCGAAAAACAGTTGAAGCTGAATCTTATGTTAGCGACTCCAAGGAATTTCAACTGTCAAGTCCATTAATTACAAGTGAAAAGACCCTCTTTAAAGACAGTACTGTTGTAGTACTTGAAAGTCCTTATCCAGGGGCCATTTTATGGTTTCAATCTGCGGGAATGGAGACCAATTACCACACGGCCCCCACCCCATACAAATCTGCTATTGGCATAGGAAAAAATACAATCTTACGCGCTTATGCTACCCACCCAGAGTATAAAACCAGTGACACTATCTCTTTAGAGGTTTATAAAATAAAGCATTCTTTAAACCAAAGTCAAATAAGCATTTCTCCCAGGGCAAACCATTCTTATCTTGGAAAAGGAGCCACAACATTAATCAATAGCACAAAAGGCAGCCTATCTTTTAGAAATAGTGATGAATGGCTTGGCTTTGACCAAGCTAAAGTAACGATAGATATTGTTTTTGACCCTCCTATTACTATAGATAAGGTATTGATCAGTAGCCTGATTGACCAAGACGCTTGGATTTTTCCACTAGCGCATATTAAGGTAAAAGAGCAGTCTAAGGAGGTGGGTACCTTCATCAATAAAGACGCGAACAGTTCTATCGCTACCCAATTAAAAACTTTTGTGGTAAGCATCCCTAATAAAAACTACTCCCAACTAACTATTGAATTGGCTTCTGTAAAAAACATTCCAGACTGGCACCCTGGCAAGGGAACACAAGCCTGGTTTTTCATCGATCAAATACTTGTAGAATAATATGCATTTACTTTTGAATCCAATATATATCGCATTTCAACTTCTGCTAATTCAGATAAATCCCATGGAAGTCATGGGTAATTTTCACCCACTTTTGGTTCACTTACCTATTGGCATATTCCTTTTTGGTTTTGCATTGGAATGTTATTGTCGGTTAAAAAAGACCCCTTTACCAAGCTTTATAAGCTCTTTCACTTTGGTTACAGCAGCAAGTTTTGCGCTATTTTCAGTTATTTCAGGCTTGCTTTTAGCACAAGGTAGTGCCTACAATGAGGAAGGCTTGTCCTTACATAGAAACATGGGAATAGCCTTTACCCTAGGGGCATTTGGCTTGTTATTTTTACAACAATCCAAAGCAGTTTGGTCCAATAAAGTATTTCTACCTGCCTATTCGATATTGTTTATTTTATTGACTATTACGGGTCATTATGGAGGAAACATCACCCACGGCGAGGGATTTTTATTTGGCCAAAACGAGGCGAATTCTAGTTTATCCATTGCCTCATTGGAAAATGCCATGGTTTATAACGATTTGGTGAAGCCTGTGTTGGACCTTAAATGTGTGGCCTGTCACAACGAAAAAAAAACAGAGGGTGGTCTATTGATGACATCGCCAGAATGGCTGCTAAAAGGTGGGGAACATGGTCCCATTTTTTCGACAAATAAAGATACTTTAGGTACCCTTCTTACCAGAGTACATTTACCATTAGAGGAAAAAGAGCATATGCCACCAAAATCCAAAAAGCAACTCAGCAGTCAGGAAATAGTCCTGTTAGAATGGTGGATTCAAAACAAAGCCTGTTTTGACTGCAGTACAGCTAATTTAGAAGCCAATGAAAAAGTGGCGTTGGCATTGCAATCCTTTCTAGAAGACAACAGTCCTATTAAACAATGGGAGAAAACCATAGATCCTGTGCCACAAGATTGGATCCTCGCATTAGCCTCCAAAGGAATTACGGCCTACCCAATTACTTTTGGACACCCAATGGTAATAGTCAACGCAAGAGGGAAACAAAATCTGACTAAAAAAGACTTTAAACTCCTGAAAAAATACCAAGAAAATATTGTAGAAATAAACTTGGGTGCTAGCAATATGAATGACACTTTAGCGGTGTTTTTGAAAAACTTTGAGCATCTTTTGAAATTGCAAATTCCACAAACCCCAATTACAGACAAAGGGATGGAATACGTAAAATCTCTAGACCATCTGTTGACCATAAATGCTTTTGCCACCAATGTGACCAGCAAATCATTAGATATCATTAGTGAAATAAATACCTTAGAAAACGCCTACCTCACAGACACGCAAATCAATAAAAATATAATGGAGGCCTTTGTGGCTAAAAACGGAAAGCTACGCTTGCATTATATCTCTGAAGACACTTTTGCCCAAACCGCATTAGACCCGCCTACTATTTTATCCAAAACAGATTTTTTTAGAGATTCTCTAGCCATAGAAATGGCCTATGTGTTTGAAAATGCAAGTCTCTTTTACACCCTGGATGGAAGTACTCCTGACACGACTAGTGTAAAATACAACCGTCCTTTTTCCATAGACAAGACTACGGTTCTAAAAGCGGTTACTTATATGGAGGGATGGGGGCTAAGTGCCGTGGCAGAGGCAGATTTTAAAAAGTCTAATATAGATTATTCAAAGGTGGAGCTATTGGAAATACCCAATGAAAAATACACCGCTAATGGAGGGAAATCACTGGTAGATTTAAAAAGAGGTTCTACCAATTTTGTAGACGGCATGTGGCTTGGATTTGAAGGGAAAAACAGTGAGGCAATACTCACATTGAGCAAAAGTGAAAAAGTGAATTCAATGGCAGTTGGAACCTTGTCTGCTCCTGCAAGTTGGATTTTTTACCCTATTGGTCTAGAAATCTTCAGCAGTAACAATGGGATTGATTATAAAAAAATAGCCCAACAAAGTTATTCTCCTGAGGAGCCAAACAACGACGTTAAAAAGAAATTTTTGGAAATCTCTTTTCCTGAAGTTGCCGCCACCCATCTAAAGGTAGTGGTGAAAAGCCCCCTTAAAAATCCTGAATGGCACCCCAACCCAGGAGGCAAAAGCTGGATTTTTATAGATGAAATTATTGTAGACTAGTGTTTGCAATTGACTAAATTATAGTATGTGGCATTCTTTTTACTCAAAAGTTTAATGTTAATTATAATCTAGCTCATATTATTATATGGTATCGGATATCTAATAATTATCATAACTTGATTGTATTAAATTTTTAGAGCTATTCATAAATCTCCAATAATATCTCTTTGGTAACAGATGTTACAAAGCAGCCATCATATTTTCCTTACTTTTGACAAAAATATTTAAATGGATTTTATTTTAGACCCTTGGCCGTGGTATGTATCCGGCCCTCTTTTTGCTTTAGTCATGCTTAGCCTTACTTTCTTTGGAAAGAACTTTGGCATGTCTTCTAACCTCAGAACACTCTGTGCAATTGGTGGTGCAGGGAAATGGGCTTCCTTCTTTAAATTTGATATTAAAGCCCAAAAATGGAACTTGGTCGTGGTATTAGGTGCCGTTATTGGCGGGTATCTCGGAAGTCATTTCCTCCAAAACCAACCAGATATAGCTATAAGCGCGTCTACCGTAGAGGCATTACAACAAATGGGATTTCAGAATCCTGGAGCCAGTATTTTACCCCCTGAACTCTTTAGTTTAGACGCTCTAGGTGAACCAAAAACTTGGGCCATACTCATTATAGGTGGCTTTCTAGTTGGTTTTGGCACCCGCTACGCGGGTGGCTGCACCTCTGGCCATGCAATCAGTGGTTTGAGCAACTTACAAGTACCTTCTTTGGTGGCTGTCATTGGATTTTTTATTGGAGGACTTATTATGACACATTTAATTTTACCCCAATTATTCTAGACTATGAAATATTTAAAATTTTTATCGGTAGGTATTTTCTTTGGTATCTTATTGGTTAAATCCGAAGCAGTTTCCTGGTTTAGAATATTTGAAATGTTCCGTTTTGAATCTTTTCATATGTATGGAATTATAGGGAGCGCTGTGGCATTAGGTGCCATTGGAATTGCACTGATCAAAAAATTCAAATTAAAAGACCTCTCCGGCCAGGCAATTGAAATTCCTAGCAAAGCGAAAAATTATACCTCTGCCATTATTGGTGGATCTATTTTTGGGTTGGGTTGGGCCCTAGCAGGTGCCTGTCCTGGACCTATGTATGTTCTAGTGGGAACAGGCGCTGTGAGCATGTTTGTAGTGATTGGAGCAGCCCTATTAGGCACCTTTGTTTACGGGCTCCTTAGAGATAAATTACCCCATTAATACTTGCCAATTACCCATAAAAAAAGCTGCTTTTAAGGAACTTTTTTTATGCGGTGAGATAAATCCCTGACTTCTAAACAATCTCTGCCTGAATGCCTGCGTCTAAAATGCCTTGACAAGCAGACTTTAACTTTTCAATTGGGCCTGTTTTAACGGTGCACTTTCCCTTAAAGTGAATGATAAGAGTACATTGTTGGGCTTGTTCACTAGAATGCTTACACACCCTAATTAGGGTGTTAATTACATGATCAAAGGTGTTTACCTCATCATTAAAAACAATGAGTTCAGCATCTTTTTGGACCACATCTAAAGTATCTTGAGAAGATTCCTGTTGTTCCTTCATACCTTAAAAATATAAAAAATTAAACAGATTTAAAAACAGCCGCTACCCAGTCATTCTTCTCTGTATGACTTTGATATTCAATTCCTAAAGAAGCGCATTTCTCTTTGATCATGCCTAAATCTTGGTCGTAAAAACCACTCAACAAAAGGTACCCGCCTGTGGCTAAATGATCCTTGTAGGCTGCCATATCGTTCAACAAAATATTTCTGTTAATGTTAGCAAGAAAAATATCGTATGACTTTTCTTTTAATGCATTAGATCCTAAAAAAGAAACATCTCCTTCATATACGTTAATGAAAGGCACCTTATTTCTTTCTACATTCTCTAAGGCATTTAAAAAACACCAATGGTCAATATCTACGGCGTCTACCGCTGTAGCTCCCTTCATGGCCGTGAGAATAGCTAAAACTCCTGTGCCACTCCCCATGTCCATGACTTTCTTATCCTGACAATCCAGCTGTAAAATAGCACTGAGCATCATGTGGGTAGTCTCATGGTGTCCGGTGCCAAAACTCATCTTTGGTTCAATGACAATGTCATAAGTAACGTCTGGGGCCTCATGAAAAGGCGCTCTAACAACACAGTGATGGTCTACTTGAATGGGAGAAAAATTGGCCTCCCAATTGGCGTTCCAGTTTTCTTGAGGAATTTCCTTTGTGGTATATGAAAAAGAAAAACCTTCAAAATCATATACCGCTAAACCCTCCAATAAAGAAGGGCGCCAAAAAGCAGTATTAATATATGCGATCACTCCCGTAGTCGTTTCCTCAAAACTTTCAAATCCCAAAGACCCTAATTCCGCTATGAGCAAATCAGATGCGGGCTGTAATGGAGTCACTTCAAAGTGACAAGCAGTGTAGTCTAAGGTCATAATTAATTGAAAGCGTTCACAATGGCTGCAAAATCTGCTGCAACGAGTGCTGCTCCTCCAATAAGACCTCCATCTACATCTGGCTTAGAAAAAATCTCTACCGCATTGGCTGGTTTCACACTTCCACCGTAAAGTATAGAAACTTCTTGCGCAATTGATTCACTGAATGCCGCGGCTATGGTCTTTCTAATAAAATGGTGCATTTCTTGTGCTTGGTCTGCTGAAGCAGTTTCCCCTGTGCCAATCGCCCAAACGGGTTCATAGGCCAAAATGATTTGAGACCATGCAGCAGCAGGTAAATCAAACAAAGCATTTTTAAGCTGACCCTCCACTAAATTAAAATGATTGTCAGATTTTCTATCTGACAATTCCTCGCCAAAACAAAACATCACTTGTAAACCTTTGTCTATGGCTTGTTTTACTTTCTTAGCTAGAATTTCATCGGTTTCTCCAAAATAACTTCTACGCTCAGAGTGGCCTAAAATCACTGTTTTAATACCTACAGCACTAAGCATGTCTGCAGATATTTCCCCTGTATATGCGCCAGAATCTGCATAGTGCATATTTTGTGCAATCACCTCAATTGGTGTAGTAGCAGCCACATCCAAAGCAGCAGTTAAGTTTACAAAGGTCGGTGCCACCATGACAGAAACGTCTGATGCAAGTGTTAATCCTTTTAAGTCTTCAACTAAAAGCTGGGTCGCTTTTAAATCATTATTCATTTTCCAGTTTCCCGCTACAATTTTCTTTCTCATAATTATGTTAATTGGTTGTATTGAATTCTAATAATTCAAAGTCATTATAATGTCTCTTTTGGGTAATTGTTCCATGCGCTAAAATTAAAATAGCAGGATTGGAACGCACTATTGTTTTTAAGGTAGTTTGATCTGTAAAATAAAAATCAAAACCAAGCCCATATTTTTCTATTACTTCTGCAGCCTGCGCTTCTGAAGAAGCAGACATGCCTATCACTTCATAACCTGCATTATGGGCTTTTAAGGTGGCCTGGGCTACTTTTTCGAAAGCTTGGGGATTACTTTTGGCTAAATCATAAGCCACGACCATCACCAGCTTAGGTACCATCATTAAAGATTCTGTCTGATCTACCCCATCTTGTTCTATGGTAAAATCATGAATGGGAGGTACATACCCCTCTTGAATTTTCTTTGTAGAAACCCGCAAAAAAGTTCCTGCTACATTGGGGTATTCTTTCTGTGTGGTAATGACTTTTTCTGTGCCATTGACTTCAAAAACCCATTGATATTCATAAATAGATTTGGGGGCGTTTTCTGGAACAGACATTCCAGAAGGAATATGTACCCCTATTTTATAGGGCCTGAAATCTATGGCTGGTAGGTGTTGCAACACCCAAAAACCAAAAGAAACAGCCCCTAAAAAACTCAAAATCACCACCCCTTTGGTCAGAGACTTTGGCAGTAAAGTGTTCAGATATTTCTTGCCTGCAAAAAGCACCAATATAAGGATCAATAAAATAATATCTTTAGTAAAAGACTCCCAAGGGGTTAATTTTATGGCATCTCCAAAACACCCACAATCCGTTACTTTATTAAAATAGGCAGAGTAAAAAGTTAAGAAAGTGAAGAAAACTATCATGGACAACAAACTCCATAAGGTAAATTTTAATTGATAACCAAGCAGTAAAAACAACCCTAAAAGCACTTCAAATACGACCACAAAAAAAGCGATCGCTAAAGCAAAAGGCATTAGTACAGGTAAATCTAAAACGCCTGCACTGAAATACTCTTCCAATTTAAAGGAAAAACCCACTGGATCATTGAGCTTTATAAAGCCACTGACTACGAATAAAACCCCAACTAGGGTCCTAGATAAATGCGTGATGTATTTCATAAATTGGTCTATTAAGATTCTAAATGAATCAATGCAAAAACAGCATAATTAAGCATGTCTTGATAATTCGCATCTATTCCTTCACTGACTAAGGTCTTGCCTTGATTGTCTTCTATTTGCTTAACCCTGAGTAATTTTTGTAGGATAAGGTCTGTAAGTGAACTCACCCTCATATCTCTCCACGCCTCTCCATAATCATGGTTTTTTGCTTCCATAAGAGATTTGGTGAGCGCAACTTGTTTGTCATAGGCCACTAAGGCTTGGGTCACATCCATGTCTGGCTGTTCCACAGTGCCTTTTTCCATTTGAATAAGTGCCATAACCGCATAATTAATGATGCCAATAAATTCAGGAATCTCGCCCTCTGCTACCTTCTGCTCTGTGTTTTGCTGAAGTCCTCTAATTCTTTGCGCTTTAATAAATAGCTGATCCGTTAAAGAAGGGAGTCTTAAAATACGCCATGCAGCGCCATAGTCAGACATCTTTTTTTCAAAGAGGTCTCTACACATTTTAATGACTGCATTGTATTGGTCCGAGGTATTGGCCATGTCTTTAGTTAATTTGCGTAAATTTCGCACAAATAATTAAACCCAACAACCCTATCCCTTTGAATCTTAAGATCTCATGTCAAAAAACACAAATTCTAGCCCTACTGTTCCCTTTTTATTAAATTGCAAGGGAGATTTAATCTCTTTAGAGACGCCAAAAATAATGGGTGTGCTTAACATTACCCCAGATTCTTTTTATGATGGCGGTCTGTATAAAGAAGAAAAACAAGTATTAGACCAGGTAAATAAAATGTGCGCAGAGGGCGCTACATTTATAGATATTGGCGCTTACAGTTCAAGACCGGGCGCGGTAGAGGTTTCTGAAGCAGAAGAGGAAAAAAGACTGTATCCAATGATCAATGCTATTTTAAAGCGGTTTCCAGACGCGCTTTTATCTATTGACACTTTTAGAAGTGGTATTGCAAAGGCTGCTGTAGAAATGGGGGCTGCCATAATCAATGACATTTCTGCAGGACAATTGGACCCTGAGATGATTCCAACTGTAGGAAAACTAGGGGTGCCTTATATCATGATGCATATGAGAAGTAGCCCAAAAGACATGCAAGAGCACACCCATTACGAGCACTTTTTACAAGAAATTATCAGCTACTTTTCACAGAAAATTGACAACGCTAAAAAACACCAAATCACAGATATAATCATAGACCCAGGCTATGGCTTTGCTAAAACCACCCAGCAAAACTTTGAATTACTCAGAGAAAGTCAGTTATTAAACACTTTTGGTGTTCCTGTATTGACCGGACTGAGTCGCAAATCCATGATTTACAAAACAATTAATGCAACTGCAAAAGAGGCCCTTAACGGTACTACTGCCCTACACATGCAAGCGCTCCTCAATGGAAGTTCTATGTTAAGGGTGCACGACGTAGCCGCTGCTAAAGAGTGTATTCTTTTGTATGAAGCCCTTCAAAAGGCTTAAAAAATAACCCATCTCTAGGCTATTTATATTCTAATTAGCTATTTTTACAAAAAAGTATCCTTTGGAATTTTTCAATTTTCTTGAATTTAAAATTACTGACGCCATAGATATTCTCTTGGTGGCCTTATTGCTTTTTTATATTTATAAATTGGTAAGAGGCACTGTTGCTATCAATATTTTTATTGGTATAGTGATGGTTTGGGGACTTTGGAAACTCACAGAGTTACTTGAAATTAAAATGATTTCAAATATCATCGGAGGATTCATGAATATTGGTCTTATTGCACTGATCATTGTTTTCCAACAAGAGATCAGAAAGTTTTTACTCATGTTAGGATCTACTAATTTAGCCAACAAACGCTCCTACTTAAAACACTTTAAATTTTTAAAGCAAGACCTACAGCCGCTGGAAACAGATATTAAAGCAGTTGTAGCAGCGCTAGAAAAAATGAGTCAAACCAAAACGGGTGCGCTATTGGTTTTTGAGAAAAACAATTCTTTGGATTTTGTGAGACAATCTGGAGACCGCATGAACATAGAATTGAGCCAACCTATCATTGAAAGTATTTTTTATAAAAACAGTCCACTTCACGACGGAGCTGTTATAATAGAAAATAATTATATTGTAGCCACTCGAGCCATACTACCTGTATCTGATGAAAGAACCATTCCGCTTAGATTCGGTCTCAGACACAGAGCTGCTGTAGGGATTACTGAAAAAACCGATGCCTTAGCATTGGTGGTATCTGAAGAGACTGGAGCCATTTCCTATATTAAAAACGGTGGGTTTGTTTTATTTAAGGACAGTATTGAATTAGAACAACTGCTCCGTAGTGACCTCAGTCAATAGTTCAGAATCAGTGCGGGTTAATAAATACCCACCTCAGCCAATAGCCTTTTTCTTAAAGTATTTTCACTGCGGTGTTATTCCCCAACAGCTACAGATAAAAACTGCGCTTCATAAAGGTTTTTATAATACCCGCCTTTTTTAAGTAGTGTTTCATGAGTGCCTTGTTCTACAATCACCCCCGCGTCCATGACAAGAATGTTAGACGCTTTTTGAATGGTCGCTAATCTGTGTGCAATCACTATAGAAGTCCTTCCCTTTGTAATAGTATCTGTAGCCTTTTGAATGAGTTGCTCTGAGGCACTATCTATAGAAGAGGTGGCCTCGTCCAATACCAGTATAGAAGGTTTGGTCACATATGCCCTAAGAAAGGCAATTAGCTGCCTTTGACCGCTTGAAAGCATTCCTCCGCGCTCCTTTACATTAAACTGATACCCCCCAGGTAAGCTCACAATAAAATCATGAACCCCTATGTCTTTGGCAGCAGCTTCTATTTCAGAAATACTAATTTCAGGGTTCCCCAAAGAAATATTATTCTCAATAGTATCTGCAAAGAGAAAGACATCTTGTAACACTACGGCAATATGACTTCTAAGCCCCGCTAATGACAACGCACTAATGCTATGGCCGTCAATAGAAATACGGCCAGATTGAATGCCGTAAAAACGATTTAATAAATTGATGATGGTAGACTTACCAGCTCCAGTAGCACCTACTATGGCGAGTGTTTCTCCTTTTGAGACTTCAAAAGAAACTCCTTTAAGTACAGGTTCTTCAGGAAGGTAACCAAAAACTACATTTTCAAAAGCAATGGCTCCTTCCATTTGAGGCAAATTAGTATGACCCCCTGTTTCCGTTTGGTCCTCGGTATCTAAAATTTTAAAAACCCTGGCAGCTGCAACCATACCCATTTGTAGGGTATTGAACTTATCTGCTATTTGTCTCAGCGGCCTAAAAAGCATTTCTGACAGCAAAATAAAGGTGAATATGGTACCGTATTCATTGGCGCTAATACCAGAAATATTTTGAAGGCCACCGTACCATACAATCATCCCTATGGTAATGGAAGAAACAATGTCTGCTACTGGAAAAAAAACAGAGTTATACCACACAGTCTTTAACCAAGCTTTGGTGTGCTTCTCATTAATTTCCTCAAAAGCTTTTTTTTCTCTAGACGCCCTATTAAATAGCTGTACTACTTTCATTCCAGAAATACGCTCTTGAACAAATGAATTCAATTGCGCTACCTGAGCCCTCACTTCTGTAAAGGCACCTTTCATGGCTCTTTGAAAGAGTCTAGTGGCGTATAAAATAATAGGCAGCACGGCAAAAACGATCAAGGATAGCCTCCAATTTAAATAGAGCATAACCCCGCCTACTACAAACATTTTTAGCAAATCTGATACTATGACAAAAAATCCTTGAGAAAATATCTCCCCTATTCGCTGCATATCTGCCACAGCTCTGGTGACCAATATTCCAATGGAAGATGTATCAAAATAAGCCATTTTAAAATGGGTCATATGGTGAAAGAGCTTCACCCTTACATCTCTGATAACAGACTCTCCTAGCCAATTAGCAAAATAGTTAAAAGTGAGTTGGCTAATCACCTCCCCAATTAATACAGCTAGTAGAATGAGGGTGAGGTGGAGGAGTTTTTCGGCATCGGCCATTTTAATGGCCTCATCTACCAAAACCCCTACCAAAACAGGTCTCAATACCGCAAATGCAGAAAGTACTACTGCAGCAAATGCTACCCCATAAAAGGTAAATGCGTAAGGATTAGTGTATTGTAATAAGCGCTTAAACAGTTTTTTGTCGAATGCTTTTCCGCTTTCTTTATGATCAGACATAAATGTTTTCTGGATAATTTATCTGTGTTAAAAATAATCCTTTCGCTGGAACAGAAGGTCCAGCTTTACTTCTTGACTTGGTTTCTAAAAGAAGTGGGATATCTGTCACTGGTCGCTTCCCTGTACCAATTTCTAAAAGAGTTCCCACAACTGCGCGAACCATATTTCGTAAAAATCGGTTGGCTGTTATGGTAAAAGCCATTTGTCCTTTTGTGGCTACCCACTTTGCGTGAGTGATGTCACAAATGTAGGTATGTACATCTGAATTGGACTTTGAGAAGCACTCAAAATCTTTTTCTCCCAATAACATCTGTGCCGCTTTATTCATCGATTGAATATCTAAAGGCTGAAAGACATAATGGGCCCCATGATGTTGAAAGGGGTCCTTATGGTTTACAACTATATATTCATAAGTCCTACTGGTCGCGCTAAAACGGGCATGGGTATCTTGGGTAACGGCCAATATCTGATCAATTGAAATATCTGCAGCTAGAAAGGCGTTCAGCCTATCTTTAATGATTTGTTTGTCAAAGCCTACTTCGGTGTCAAAGTGAGCGACCATCTTTTTGGCGTGTACACCAGCATCTGTTCGCCCTGCACCCATTAATTCTATTGGTGTAGCCAATAACAGCGAAAATGCCTGTTCCATTTTTTCTTGGACGCTAGAGGCATTCGGTTGTTTTTGCCAACCGTGGTAGTGGGTTCCTAGATATGAAAAGTGTACAAAATATCTCAACGCAATCTCTTACTTTTGTGTGCAAAGATACCGTATAGCCACTTGAATTCACTTTAAATGAAAAAAATTTTACTGCTTTCAGACACCCACTCACATATAGACGAGAGAATATTACATTTTGTATCCGAGGCAGACGAGGTATGGCACGCTGGGGACATTGGGGACTTGGCCGTAACAGATGCTATAGCTGCTTTAAAACCCCTCAGAGCGGTTTACGGAAATATAGATGATCACAAAGCCAGAAGTACCTTCCCCTTGGATTTAAAATTTGACTGTGAGGGTATGAAAGTGTGGATCACTCATATTGGTGGTTACCCAGGCAAATACAACCAACGTATTAGAGCGGAAATTAAACACAGCGCCCCACAAATATTTATTGCTGGGCATTCGCACATCTTAAAAGTACAATGGGATAAATCCATCCAATGCATGCATCTCAATCCTGGAGCTTGCGGGGTTTCTGGCTTTCACCATATGAGAACCATGCTGCGATTTTCTATTGATCAGGGTACTTTAAAAGATTTAGAAGTCATTGAATTGGGCTTGAGGGGAAAAAAGCCATAAAAAAACCCGGGTAACAAGCCCGGGTTTTACGCACTAATACTACTAAGATGTTAGGTTTAACGTAAACGATTGACAGATTTTACAAGATCCTCGTCCTTTTTAATGGCTTTATTAGCCACAGATAAAAAAACGATAGAAATAATAGGAACAAACATCCCAATACCCTTCTCAGAAAGAAAACTTTCTCCAGATAAACTTAGCCATCGGTAAACGAAAAATCCTAGTAAAAAAAAGTTTAATATGATGTTTAATCGGTTCATTACAAACTGATTAATTCGCTTTTTATAGGAAAAAATACTTATCAAAGTAAGTGTTGCAAATAGGGTGAACGTGCCTTTGTTTAAAGCGTTTGCTAAAGTAAAGATAGTATTTTCTTGCACTTCAGCAACGATATTAACGAAAAAAATAGCGAACAAATTTACAGCTGCTACTATAAACAAATAAAGTGATTGTATTCTTTGTATCATAGGTGATGTTTTCTTCTAAACACAAAAATAGTGGTCTTTTTTAAGATTTAAAGAGAATATTAATTTTTATTTGTATTATTGTAATGTGATTCAATATTAGAGATAATCACACTTATCCTCAGGGAAGTTCTTTTTCCCATTTTCAAGTTATTTACAACAAATTACTTATATCAAGTATCCACCTATTTATATTATTGAATGTTTGAAATTTCGAAACTAAAAACCATGAAGCTTCCAGAGCTTCAGGAAATTGCAAAAGGATTAAAGGTTCCTAAGTTTAAAACCTTAAAAAAAATAGATTTAGTATATCAGATTTTAGACCTTCAGGCTACAAATCCTAAGGCTGTCGTTGCTGTGGCAACGCCAGTTCTAGAGGGAAATACAGAAGAAGTTTTAACTAAAAGCACTACTGAAGTTGTTAAAGAAGCTCCTGCAAAAGCGGAAGCAGTTAGAAGAAAGCCAAATCCAAGACCAAGGAAACCTAGAGAAGAAGCTGATTTACCTTCAGATAAAACAGCAGAAGCTACAACTAGACCAGAAAGAACAATGCCAGAGGGAACTCCAAACAAAAAGTCTCCAGAAGGAGAGGAGCAAAATAACGGTAGGATACAAAACAACCGCCCTAACAAAAGACCAGAAAACAAGCAGAACAATAGGGAAGCTAGACCAACTGAAAAATCTACGGAGCAAAGGAACCATCCCCAACATGCGCCCAAACAGCAAAACAGGAAAAATCCCAATCAAAACCGCCCAGAGAAAAACTTTAATTACGACAAAGAATTAAAGAATAGATATAAAGATCCAGACTATGAATTTGACAGTATCATTGCCTCTGAAGGGGTTTTGGATATTATGCAAGATGGATATGGTTTCTTGAGATCTTCTGATTACAACTACCTCTCTTCTCCAGATGATATTTACGTATCTCAATCTCAGATAAGACTGTTCGGTTTAAAGCCAGGAGATACTGTATTGGGAGAAGTAAGACCTCCAAAAGAAGGCGAAAAATACTTTCCTCTAATCAAGGTAAATAAAATTAATGGTCAGGACCCACAAGTGGTTAGAGACCGTGTTGCTTTTGAACATTTGACTCCTTTATTTCCAGAGGAAAAATTTAAACTATCTGAAAGACAAAGTAATATATCCAATAGAATCATAGATTTATTTTGCCCCATTGGTAAAGGTCAAAGAGGGATGATTGTAGCCCAACCTAAAACGGGTAAGACCATGCTTCTTAAGGACATTGCTAACGGAATTGCAGCCAATCACCCAGAAGTATACCAGCTTATTCTACTAATAGACGAACGTCCAGAAGAAGTCACTGACATGCAAAGAAATGTAAAAGGAGAAGTGATTGCTTCTACTTTTGATAAGGAAGCCACGGAACATGTAAGGGTGGCTAATATTGTTTTGGAAAAAGCGAAACGATTGGTAGAATGCGGTCATGACGTTGTCATTCTTTTAGACTCAATCACCAGATTGGCTAGAGCATACAATACCGTACAACCTGCTTCTGGTAAAGTACTCAGTGGAGGGGTAGACGCCAACGCACTGCACAAACCAAAAAGATTCTTCGGAGCTGCTAGAAACATTGAAAACGGTGGTTCACTAACTATTATAGCCACTGCCTTAACGGAGACTGGCTCTAAAATGGACGAAGTGATTTTTGAAGAGTTTAAAGGAACTGGTAATATGGAACTTCAGTTGGACAGGAAAATATCTAACAGAAGAATTTTCCCTGCCATTGACCTTACTTCTTCAAGTACCCGTAGAGACGATCTTTTATTAGACGAGCAAACGTTGCAACGTATGTGGATCATGCGCAAATACCTTGCAGACATGAACCCTGTTGAAGCCATGGAATTTATTGAGCAACGCTTTAAACAAACTAAAAACAACGAGGAATTCTTATTGACTATGAATCAATAATCACTCCTTAACATTATATTAAAACGCCGCGGATTTCTCCGCGGCGTTTTTTTTTTACCGTTAACGTTATTAAGTAGGGCACAAAAAAAGCCTATGGTATTGAAAAATACCACAGGCGTATAAGGTAAAACGAGTAAGGATCTCTACTTAAAGAGTCGCTACTTGTTTGGTTAACTTACTCTTCAAGTTAGAAGCTTTGTTAGAATGAATGATATTGCGTTTTGCCAACTTATCAATCATAGAGATCACAGATGGAAGCATCTCTAAAGCAGCTTTCTTATCTTCTTCTAAACGCAATTTCTTAAGGGCATTACGCATGGTTTTGTGCTGGTACTTGTTACGTAAACGCACTGCCTCGTTTCTTCTAATTCTCTTTAATGCAGACTTGTGATTAGCCATAGTTTTAATTTGTAATTGTTATGAATGTTACCATTCGCTTTTGTAGTCCGTAGGGGAATCGAACCCCTGTTACCAGGATGAAAACCTGGCGTCCTAACCCCTAGACGAACGGACCAGTTTGCAGCATGTGCTGCGGATAAAATTTGTAGTCCGTAGGGGAATCGAACCCCTGTTACCAGGATGAAAACCTGGCGTCCTAACCCCTAGACGAACGGACCATTACTTTGCGCAATTGCGGATGCAAAAATACAACTATTTTTCACTATTGCAAGAGTCCGCTACAATTTTTTCTTATTTTAATAGGCCTTAGCAAATAAGACCCTTTTAGAAGAGGGCTTACCCGTAAGAATACAACGGCCTTGCTCCTCTTTTACATCTATAGGAATACACCTAATAGAAGCCTTAGTGGCGTCTTTTATCTTTGCTTCTGTCTCTATAGTTCCATCCCAATGTGCAGAAACAAAACCACCCTTTTCATTTAAGACGGTTTTAAATTCCTCATAAGTGTCTACAGGGGTAATATGGGTGTCTCTAAATTCAAGGGCACGTTGGTATAGATTATCTTGAATAACGGCTAATAACTGCTCTATATGTCCCACTACCTGATCTGAAGCGACCGTTTCCTTAGTTAAGGTGTCTCTTCTAGCTACTTCAAAAGTATTGTTGTCTAAATCTCTTTGTCCAATAGCCAAACGAACAGGAACTCCCTTGAGTTCATATTCATTAAATTTAAATCCTGGCTTGTGTGTATCTCTTTGATCAAACTTTACAGAAATACCCTTAGATTTTAATGCTGCCACCAAAGGCGCTACTTTTTCTGCAATAGTATCTAACTGTTCTATCCCTTTATATATAGGCACAATAACCACTTGTATGGGGGCTAATTTTGGGGGCAATACCAATCCGTTGTCGTCTGAATGTGTCATAATAAGTGCGCCCATTAGTCGGGTAGACACCCCCCATGAAGTGGCCCATACATGCTCTTGTTTTCCTTCTTTACTTGCGTAGGTTACGTCAAAAGCCTTGGCGAAATTTTGTCCTAAAAAGTGAGACGTGCCTGCCTGAAGTGCTTTCCCATCTTGCATCATGGCTTCTATACAATAGGTTTCTAAGGCACCTGCAAAACGTTCAGACTCCGTTTTTAATCCTTTAATTACAGGAACAGCCATAAATTCCTGTGCAAATGTAGCATACACCTCCATCATTTGCTCAGCCTCTGCAATAGCCTCTTCTTTGGTAGCATGAGCGGTATGCCCTTCCTGCCATAAAAATTCAGAAGTTCTTAAAAACAAACGCGTTCTCATTTCCCAGCGAACTACATTGGCCCACTGATTAATCAGTAAAGGAAGGTCTCTATAAGATTGTATCCACTTTCTATAGGTATCCCAAATAATGGTCTCTGAAGTAGGTCTGACAATTAATTCTTCTTCTAATTTAGCATCAGGATCAACAATTACGCCACTACCATCCTCTGCATTTTTAAGCCTGTAATGAGTCACTACAGCACATTCTTTAGCAAAACCATCTACATGACTGGCCTCTTTACTGAAATAAGACTTAGGAATGAATAAAGGAAAATAGGCATTCTCATGGCCTGTTTCTTTAAACATATGATCTAAAGCGGCCTGCATTTTTTCCCAAATGGCATATCCGTATGGTTTTATAACCATACAGCCTCTTACGCCAGAATTCTCTGCAAGGTCTGCTTTTCCTACTAATTCGTTATACCACTTAGAGTAGTCTTCGCTTCTTTTGGTTAAATTTTTACTCATAACTTAGAGTTTGGCACAAATCTTGTAATTTAGCCTGTAGTTAGTATATAATTCACAGTGCTGCGCCTTTTTAAAGCGATTTTACTAGTCTGGCACTGTGGCACAAAACTAACTATTTTTAAAGAGCATAACAATTAAATTATAGCCATATGAAAACACAAACATTTACTTCCGGTTTTAGATCTTTAGGATTACTAATCACAGCAAGCTTGTTTTTGACTTCATGTGGAAGTCTCACCCAAGCATCTTATTACGCACAAGATGGGATTTACAGCAATTCCAATGGAGCATTAAGAACAGTGGCTGCTACTGAAACAGCTGTTCAGGTAGTGACCGAAAACCCCAATGAATTTGGGTCTTATTTTTCGGATCGCGCCAACACTTATGCCTCCTTATTAGAAGAAGATAATTTCACTTCTGCAGAACAATACAATTCTGGAGAATACAATGAAAACTATGATGAGAACGAGGCTTATAGACCTCAAAATAATTCCACTTCAAACAATCAAAATATTGCACAAGCAGGCTGGGGAAGCAGCCCGTCTGCAGTGACCATTCAAATTCACAACAACCCTTGGTTTGATTCATTTTATGGAGGGGGTCCATTTTTTGGAAACATGGCCATAGGGCCTATGGCTATGAATGGATTTGGAATCAGCCCTTGGAGAAACTGGAGATTTAACCAATGGGGCATGAACCCATGGGGATTTGATCAATGGGGTTGGGGCTTTAACAATTGGAACAACATGGGATGGAACAGTTGGAACAGATGGGGATGGAATAACTGGGGCTTTCAAAATTCAGTGGCTTTTTACGGACCTTATAACTATGCTAGAGTCAATAGATTTGGAAGAAACAACCGATTCAACAGGAGTCCATACAGAACGAATGTTGCGGTAAATGCGACCAGAAGAGGTGAAAACAACCAGACCCAAAGAAGAAATAGCAGCTATGCCCTTAGAAAAAACACTTTAAGTGTAAGTGGATTGAGAAATTACCTCAGAACTAGTGACAACACAAGGGTGGTAGACGCTTATAGAAACAATAACAGGTCTGTGGATGGAATAATAACATCTAACAACACCCTCAGGTCTAACAACGGACTTAGAAACAATATTGGAAGAACAAATTCTAACACAAGAACAGTGTCCTCTAATGGAAACACGAGAATGGTCTCTTCTAATAATGTATCTAATAACCTTAGAAACCGGACTTACAATACCTCTAACGCAGTAAGAAATAACAGTATTGTAAGAACACCTCGCGCTACAAGAAGTACTGCCGTGAGAAGTAGTCAGAGTCCAAACAACCAACTCTATAGAAACCTAGCGCCTAGAACGAGTAATTTTAACAGCAGCACTACAAGAAGTAGTGGCGCCAATAGTGTTAGAAATGTAAGCCCTATTAGAAGGAGCAATAACACCCAAAGCAGTCCTGTAAAAAGGTCTAGCATTAATCGCTCTAGTAACAGTAGAAGCAGCACACCTGCTGTAAGATCCTCTAATAACGTTAGAAGCAGTAGCAGTAATCGATCCAGTTCTTCTAGCAGGTCTTCCTCTAGCAGCAAATCTAGCGGAAAAAGAAATTAAATAACATGTATATTAGATGAAAAAAGTATTATTAGGGGTCCTTTTGGCCATAGGATTATTCACCTATGCGCAACAAATTCAGGACCTTCCTTTATTTGGATTAGAGCAAAGAACAGGAACAGCTAGATTCCAAGCCATGGCAGGTGCTTTTGGGGCCCTAGGGGGCGATTTCTCTGCGCTAGCAATTAATCCTGCAGGTGCTGCCGTATTCAAACACAGTCAAATGGGCTTTGGACTGTCTTATTTTCAGACAGAAAACAATGCCCAATTAAATGCGACAAATACCCAAGCCAATAAAGGCCATTTGAGTTTTAACCAAGCAGGTATTGTTTTTGTGTACAACAACAGCAAAAACAGCCCTTGGAAAAAAATCAGTTTGGCCTTAAACTCAGACAATAGCAACCAATACAAATCAAGGATAAATGCAAAAGGAAATACGCCCAACGGTTTAGACCAATACTTTCTTCATTACGCCAACGGCACCCCTTTTGGTGACATTCTAAAGTTAGACGGTGAACTACTAGAAGAAGCCTATCTCAATATTGGTTCACAAATTGGATATACCGCACAACAAGCATTTTTAGGTTATTACAGTGGCGTGTTAGACCCGGCTGAACTAGACAATAACAGTATCAGCAGCTATGTCTCCAATGCCCTATACCAGCAAGTACGCCAGAACCATCAGATTCAAACCAAAGGAAGAAATAGCAAATTTGTTGCTACTACTGCAGCACAATATAAAGACTTCTTATTTTTGGGTGCTGGACTTGAATTTCAAAGCTTGGTTTTCGAAAAACAAGGAAGGATAAATGAAGATGGATACAGTGCAAATAGTCCCATACAATACATAGATTTTGACAATTTTATAAGAACAGACGGAAATGGTGTTGCCCTAAGTCTAGGTGCCATAGCCAGAGTTTCTCAATTTTTGAGACTTGGAGTGAGTTATAAAACCCCAACTTGGTATACCCTATCTGAAAAAACACACCAACAAATTGGGAGTAATTTGGAAGACGTAGATATTGAATTCATAGACCAAAACCAGATCAATCTATTTGAAGACTATAGGATCACAATCCCGTCAAAAATCACACTTAGCGGGGCCTTGGTAGTGGGCAAAAGAGGCTTAATTAGTGTAGACTATAGCCAGCAAGATTTTTCAACTGCGCGATTTAGACCCCTCAGAGATCCTTACTTCAGTGATTTAAACAGTGCTGTCAGCAATAGCCTTGGCACAATCAATAGCTTAAATATTGGAGGAGAATTTAATCTTTCAAGATGGTCTTTTAGAATGGGCTATAGCACACAAAACAGTCCTTTTGTAAATAATACGTTTAACACCATTAATATAAGTGCGGGGTTGGGATGGGTTTTCAATGGAGGGAGAATTGATTTCGCATTCAGTCAATGGGAACAAAACCAGTCAATTTCTCCTTTAAACTATCCTGGAAGCACCCCTTTTCAAATGGAAACACGCAGAAATATTGCCAGCATGACTTACACGCTGTTCTTCTAAGCCAAAAAAGCTATAAATCCCGGTAGAATTGCCCTATATTTGCAATAGAAACGTACTACATTTAGAATGAAAATAGACCAAAACGCTATGGAGGCTCAAGAAGAACTTTCTATGGACCACCTGTCTGCAGCAGAAGATACTCCGCTAAGATCAGATGCTTTTGACCTCTCAGACGAGGACAAAATTAAAAACATTAAAGGCCATGTAACTGCCATATTAGACACCTTAGGTTTAGACCTCACAGACGACAGTTTAAAAGGCACCCCAAATAGGGTGGCAAAAATGTTTGTCAATGAAATATTTGGTGGCTTACATCCAAACAAAAGACCAAAGGCGTCTACTTTTAGCAATAAATACAAGTACGGAGAGATGCTTGTTGAAAAAAATATCACCCTCTACTCTACCTGTGAGCATCATTTACTCCCCATTGTTGGTAAAGCACATGTGGCTTATATCTCAAAAGGAACCGTTGTAGGATTGTCAAAAATAAATCGAATTGTGGATTATTTTGCCAAAAGACCTCAAGTTCAAGAGCGTTTGACCATTCAAATTGTAAGGGAATTACAAAAAGTACTCGGCACACAAGATGTGGCTTGCGTCATAGACGCAAAACACCTGTGTGTTAACTCTAGAGGGATTAGAGATATAGATTCTAGTACCGTTACAGCAGAGTACGGAGGCGCTTTCAAAGAAGCTGCCACAAGAAAAGAATTCATAAATTTCCTAAACCTTCCGGTTAATTTCTAGACCAAACAAACATGTCTGTACCGCAAAGCAATACCTTAAAAATATACAATTCCCTCAGTGGAAAAAAAGAAGTATTTACCCCTATTACAGCGGGTTATGTAGGTATGTATGTATGCGGACCAACAGTCTATTCTCAAGTGCACCTTGGGAATTGCAGGACCTTTATGTCATTTGACATGATCTTTAGATACCTCAAGCATTTGGGGTTTAAAGTGAGGTATGTTAGAAACATTACTGATGCAGGACACTTAGAAAATGACGCAGAAGAAGGAGAAGACAAGATTGCGAAAAAGGCCCGATTAGAAGAGATTGAACCTATGGAAGTGGTTCAAAAATACACGGTTGACTTTCATAATATTTTGACTCAATTCAACTTATTACCACCGAGTATTGAACCCACGGCTACAGGTCATATTATTGAACAAATTCAGATTATTGATGAAATTATAGCGAAAGGCTATGCGTACCACATCAATGGTTCTGTTTACTTTGATGTTCTAAAGTTTAATGAGACCAATGATTACGGAAAGTTAAGTGGTAGGAAACTAGAAGACATGTTGGCCAACACCAGAAGTCTCACGGCACAAGACGAAAAAAAATCTCCACAAGATTTTGCGCTTTGGAAAAAAGCAGAGCCGCAACACATCATGAGATGGCCCTCTAAATGGGGTGATGGTTTCCCAGGGTGGCACCTTGAATGTACTGCTATGAGTACAAAATATTTAGGAAAAACCTTTGACATACACGGAGGAGGAATGGATTTAAAATTCCCACACCATGAATGCGAAATTGCTCAAGCAGAAGCCACCAACGGTGTATCTCCAGTAAAATACTGGATGCATGCCAATATGCTCACCCTCAATGGAAAAAAAATGTCTAAGTCTACAGACAATAATATTTTACCGGGAGAGATCTTTACTGGGGAAAACAATATACTCTCAAAACCTTTCACTGCATCTGTAATCCGATTTTTCATGATGCAGGCGCATTATACCAGTATTTTAGACTTGAGTAATGAAGCATTATTGGCCTCTGAAAAAGGGCATTCACGTTTAATGGAGGCTTTAAAACAACTAGAGAGTATTGTAGCGGGAACCCATACAGACTTTGACTTTAAAAGCTGGGAAGACAAGTGTTATTCTGCTATGAATGATGACTTTAACACCCCTATTCTCATTGCCCACTTATTCGAGGGGGTAAAAGAAATTAACTTCATAAAAGAAGGAAGGCACCAAATTAGTCAAGCAGACAAAGAACAATTTACTGTTTTATTAAAGGCTTTTGTATTTGATGTTTTAGGTTTAAAAGAAGGAGAAGAAATGGCTACAAACAGTCAAACACCTGTATTGGTAGAAATGCTTATTAAACTGAGAAAAGAGGCTAGAGACAATAAAGACTTTGCTACTTCAGATGCGATTAGAGACCAATTATTGGCTATAGGCATTCAGTTAAAGGACGGTGCAGAAGGAACCACCTTTAGCCTGTAATAAGTGTATCTTATTACCTAAAAAAAGGCGTACAGCAAACAGACTCGCTACACCCATTCATGCAAACCGTATAAACGACAACAAGTGCGCTTGAAAAAAATACTTATTTTCCCTTTTGTAATCCTGATTCGATTTTACCAAAATTTCATTTCACCACTTACACCACCTAGCTGTAGGTACACCCCAACTTGCTCTAGTTATAGTTTAGAAGCCTTTCAAAAACATGGACTTTTTAAAGGAGCATGGTTGTCTACCAAGAGAATTTTGAGTTGCAATCCTTGGGGGGGACATGGACATGACCCAGTGCCCTAAAAATAAATTGAATGAATAAAGCCATCTATTTTGCTATCTTAGCATAAACTTTACAAGCATGCATATTTTAGGAATTATATGGAACCCAAATGAAACCTTATTCAGCTTAGGGGGATTACAGATAAAATACTACAACTTACTTTGGATTATCGCCTTTGCACTAGGGTGGTACTTAATGAAAAAGATCTTTTTATCTGAGAAAAAAACTTTAGAGCAATTGGATTCCCTTTTTATACATGCGGTCCTATCTACTATGCTTGGTGCCAGATTAGGACATGTTTTTTTATATGATTGGGCCTATTATCAAGACCATTTATTAGAAATACTACTCCCCATTAGAGAAAGTAGCAAAGGAGCATTATTTGGTCTTATCAGAGGATATGAATTCACAGGATTTGCAGGTTTAGCAAGTCATGGAGCTGCTATTGGTATTATCCTAGGGATGATGCTCTACATAAAAAAGAATCCGGAATTCAAATTGCTTTCGCTGTTTGACAGGCTCGTAGTACCTATATCGCTTGGCGCTTTCTGCATAAGGCTGGGGAATTTTTTTAACTCTGAGATCAACGGTAAAATAGTCAGTGGCGACTTTATTTTTGCCACTAAATTCATCCGGGATTCTGAAGACATGTCTGCATATAAAGCCATGGGGATTACAGGGGAGCGTACCCCAGATGTTGCCTACGCTATGATTGAAACAAATCCAGACTTTGCCTCATACTTAGAGGCCATTCCGTTTAGACACCCTGCACAGCTTTATGAAGGGATTGCCTATTTAGCCATCTTTGTTTTATTGTACTATATTTTTTGGCATACCGCTAAAAAAGACAAACCAGGATACCTTTTTGGCCTATTCTTTATCCTACTCTGGGCCACCAGATTTTTTGTAGAGTATGTTAAGAAAAGCCAAGGAGGATTTGAAGAAAGTCTGGGCTTATTAAGCACAGGCCAATGGCTCAGTATTCCTTTTGTAATCATAGGCGCATACTATATGCTGCGCCCTGTAAAAAAATAAAAACAGATGCCTTCGCATCTACATCTTTTCACAGGAAATCACATCAGTGAGGACCAGATCTATAGATATTTAAAGGAAGCTTATCCGAATACACAAAAAGCCTCTTGGTTCTCTAAAAAATCCATTGAAGCGCTTATTTTAGAAGAGCGTATCCATGATTTAAAATTGTTCATAGACCCTTATGGTCAAACACTAGAAAGCATGTCTAGTGGCCAACAGGGCATGGCATATTTTAAGTATATACTGAACCAACAAAAAGAAACCATTGTGCTCATTAACCCAATGGCGCATTTAGATGCATTCAATAGGCGCTCAATAGAAGAGAAACTAGATCGCATCTGTAACCAAATTAATCTCATAATAGTCACTTCAAATGAACATTGGATCCCCAAGTTCAATTTTGAAAAATCCTATCTAGAATACGATTCAACTTCAGAAATTCAAAATAAATTATCCCCCACTGAACTAACAAATTCTGACCAAAAACTGTTGCGTATTATTAAAAAAAATAGTGCTGAAATAACTGTTCCACAAACACTGGTTAGCCTTAAAAATGTCCAGGTTTCCTATGGAAGAAAAAAGGTTTTACACCAGATTAACTGGACCATTAAAAGTGGTGATTTCTGGCAGTTAAAAGGAGGAAATGGGACAGGAAAAACCACCTTACTCTCCTTGATTACAGGGGAGAATCCAAAGGGATTTGGTCAAGACTTATGGCTATTTGGCCACAAAAAAGGAAGCGGAGAAAGCGTTTGGGAGATTAAGAAACAAATAGGCTACTATGCCCCTTCCATGGTGCAAATGTTCCATGGAGCACACAGCGCATTAGAAATGATCTTGGGTGGGGTATTAGACCAAGTGGGTTTATACACTATGCCTTCTGAAGAAATGATTCAAAAAGCCAGGTTATGGCTTAAGGCGGTTGGAATCTCCCCTCTAGAAAAACAGCCTTTCCATTCATTATCTGAAGGGCAAAAAGGAATGGTAATGACCTTAAGGGCCATGATAAAATTTCCTGCACTACTTATACTAGATGAACCTACTAGTGGATTAGATTCCATACAAAGCGCTCAATATATACAGCTAGTGGGCTCTCTGGCAAAGCAAACAGACACTGCCATTGTTTTGGTGTCTCATATTGAGGTGCACGAGTTTAAGAAAGCCAAACAAATAGTACTTCACAAAACACCCCAAGGCAGTATAGCTAAAATAATATAAAAAAAGGCGGCCATATGGCCGCCTTTTTTTATGCATCGAACTAAGGTTCGAATTATTTTCCTGATTGAACCTTCTTCTTTAAGAAGTCAAACATAATTGGTGTTGCAATAAAAAGTGATGAGTAGGTCCCTACTAACACCCCTATGATCATAGCGAACATAAACCCTCGAAGTGACTCTCCTCCAAAGATGAAGATAGACAACAATACTACTAAGGTAGTTAAAGAAGTGTTTAAAGTACGGCTTAGCGTACTGTTCAAAGCCAAATTGGTGTTTTCACCAGACTTCCATCCTTTTTCTGCAATAATCTCACGAATACGGTCAAATACAACCACGGTATCATTTAACGAGTATCCAATAACAGTAAGAATAGCCGCAATAAATGCCTGATCAATTTCCATATTAAATGGCATGTAATTACCTAATAAAGAAAAAATACCCAATACGATTAAGACATCATGGAATACCGCCACTACAGCGCCCAATGAGAACTGCCATCTTCTAAACCTCAATAAGATATATAAGAATACCACCAATAGAGATCCTAAGATTGCTAAGAAAGCGTTGTTTTTAATATCATCTGCGATCGTTGGCCCCACTTTAGAAGACTGCATAATACCAATCGCTCCACTACCGTCTCCAACAATAAAGTCTTCATAACTAGTTCCTGCTGGTAAATATTTCTGAAGCGATGTGTACAATGAATTTTGAATCTCATTGTCTACTTCAATTCCTTCTACGTCTACTTTGTAAGCCGTAGTGATTTTTACCTGATTGTCTTCTCCGTAAGTCTTTACATTGGTTCCTGTTCCAAACACATCTGATAATTCAGAAGATAATTCAGAAGGATTGACCGCTTGTTCAAAACGAACCGTATAAGAACGGCCTCCAATAAAGTCTACCCCTTGTTGTAAACCTTGTGTAAATAAAGATCCTAAACTCACTAATACAAAAGCACCTGATATAGCGTAAGCTATGGTTCTCTTTCCGAGGAAGTTAATATTAGGCTGCTTAAATAAGTTCTTTGTAATAGCCGTATTAAAGTCTAAAGATGCAGACTTTTTAGCCGTGTAACCGTCAATCAATAATCTAGTGATAAAAATCGCTGTGAATAAAGAAGTGATAATACCTATTAATAAAGTAGTGGCAAATCCTTTGATAGGTCCTGAACCAAATACAAATAATATAATCGCTGTAAGTCCTGTAGTAATGTTCGCATCTAAGATCGAAGACAAGGCATTGCTGAATCCGTCTGCAATAGCGATGGCTTTTCCTTTCCCTTTAGCCAATTCTTCTTTAATACGTTCAAAGATCAATACGTTTGCATCTACAGACATACCAATGGTCAATACAATACCAGCAATTCCTGGAAGGGTTAATACCGCATTTAAACTCACCAATACACCAAAAATAAGTACGATGTTTAACAATAGGGCAATGTCTGCAAAAAGACCTGCTCTACCGTAGTATAAGATCATCCATAACAACACCAATACCATGGCTAAAGAAAATGAATTAAACCCACTATCAATAGCTTCCTGACCTAATGATGGACCTACAATTTCAGACTGAATGATTTCAGCAGAAGCTGGTAATTTACCTGCACGTAAAACGTTGGATATATCTTTGGTTTCATTCACTGTAAATGAACCCGTAATTTCTGAACGACCTCCTGAGATAGGACCTGAAGAGACACCTGGTGCAGTGTATACTTTGTTATCTAAAACAATCGCAATACCTGTTTGGTTGTTAAATGCATCTCCAGTTAATTTCTCCCACTCTTTAGCTCCTTTAGTGTTCATAGTCATAGACACTGCAGGACGGCTGAATTGGTCAAAATCATCTCTAGCGTCACTGACCACATCTCCACTAATTCTAGGAGTGTTGTCTCTGTTAGATTTTAAAGCGTATAAACCAACTACCTCCGAATTGGCTGAAGGACGCTCCCATACAAACTTTACATTAGCTAAAGAAGCTGGAATGAGCCTGCGAATTTCTTTCATTCTTAAATAAGCCCCTACCGTAGCAGTATCTCTTACTGAAAACTTAAAAGTTTCATATCCTTGACCTTGTCCTCTGATTAAGTCAATTAAAGGGTTTTGTTGGTTGGACAATGAATCTTGCGTAACATCTGCCAATAGAGAATCAATCTCTGAAGCAGGCTTTTGAGTTTCTTTTTCAGTAACTACTAGAGACTTTAAACGCTCGTTAGCAGCAACAAAGAAAGAAGCAATATCTTGATTGTTCGGTGGGTATGTTTCCCAAAATTCCAATTGAGCGGTACTAGACAATAAATCTTGCGCTCTAGCAATGTCTTTAACTCCTGGTAACTCTACAAGAATTCTTCCAGAGTTTCCTTCTCTTTGAATGTTTGGTTGTGTCACCCCAAAACCATCAATACGCTCTCTCAATACTTCAAAAGCAGAAACGATAGACTCGTCAATTTTTTGATTTAAAATAGGCCTAACCTCATCATCTGACATTTGAAAATTAATCGCGTCCGATAGGGCTTTGTTTGCGAAAATAGAAGGATCTGCTAACTTAGTATCTCCTTTAATAGCGTCAAACGACTCGAAGAATAAGTTTAAGTAAGTGTCATCACTACTTTTAGAGGCATTGTCTGCATCTGCTAGGGCCTTATTGAAAACTGGGTTCTTAGAATTGTTAGCCAATCCTTTTAAAATGTCTTTTACAGAAATCTGTAAAGTCACGTTAATCCCTCCTTTAAGGTCCAATCCTTTGTTTAATTCTTTTTTCTTTGCGTCTGCATAGCTGGTAAATCCAAAGATTGGATTGTTACTTACAGAATCTAAGAAAGCGGTTTTTTCTGTCCCTCTTTTTGCGAGATAATCTGTGTCAGTATCTGCAATCTTAGCGGCAGCGAAAGCTACTGAATCTTGTTCTACCTTACTGGTAATGAAGGTAAAAGATAGCTGGTAAATACTCACTATCCCGAATAAAAAAGCAAATAGCTTTATAAGTCCTTTATTTTGCATTAGTTCAATGAATTATTATTTGGTATATAAATTGCGTGCAAATATATCATTTCCATTAGGAACTGACAATAATTTGTTTTAATTCACAAAATAAGTAGGCACCTCCAGCGGAGGCGCTTATATACCTGTTGAGTTATTATACGTCTAAAAGACTGTTTGTTTTTCTTACCCCCTCAGCACTCTCTGCCAACTTCGCTTTTTCTTGGTCGTTCAATGGAATTGTTACAATTTCTTCAATACCATTTACACCTAAGATTACCGGGACACCAATACAGATGTCAGACAAACCGTACTCTCCTTCTAATAAGGTTGAACAAGGGAACATTTTCTTCTGATCACATACAATGGCTTGTGCCATAGCAGACACAGCAGCACCTGGGGCATACCATGCAGAAGTACCTAATAATTTAGTCAGGGTAGCACCCCCAACTTTAGTGTCTTCTACTACTTGATCAAGACGCTCAGCGCTCACAAAATTAGAAATAGGCACAGAGTTTCTTGTAGCCAATCTGCTCAATGGAACCATTCCTGTATCTGAATGACCTCCTATTACCATTCCGTCTATATCTGAAATAGGTGCTGCAACCGCTTCTGCCAAACGATACTTAAATCTAGCGCTATCTAAAGCACCTCCCATACCTATTATTCTGTGCTTGGGCAATCCTGTTGCTTTGTGAACCAGGTAAGTCATGGTGTCCATTGGGTTACTAACGACCATGATAATGACCTCTGGAGAGTGGGCTAAAATACTTTGAGCCACTGTTTTTACAATTCCAGCATTAATTCCAATAAGCTCTTCTCTTGTCATTCCTGGTTTTCTTGGAATACCAGAAGTAATGATCGCTAAATGACTCGCAGCTGTTTTGCTATAATCACCAGTCGTTCCTGTTATTTTTGTATCAAAACCATTCAAGGAGGCCGTTTGCATTAAATCCATCGCCTTTCCTTCTGCATAACCTTCTTTAATGTCTACCAACACTACTTCTGAGGCAAAATTCTTAATAGCAATATACTCTGCGCAACTTGCACCAACAGCACCTGCTCCTACCACTGTAATTTTCATTCTAATTCTATTTTATGTGTTTATAATTTTTCTGATTATGCGTCAATATTAGCATACACAGCATTTTTCTCGATAAATTCTTTTCTAGGTGGCACTTCATCTCCCATTAGCATAGAGAAAGTCCTGTCAGTCTCAGTAGCATTATCTATGGTAATCTGTCTCAATGTTCTGAATTCAGGATTCATAGTAGTGTCCCATAACTGTTCCGCATTCATCTCTCCAAGACCTTTATATCGCTGAATATTCACAGAACCATTAAACGATTCTGCAATGGCGTCACGCTCTTGGTCATTCCAAGCATAACGTTTTTTAGCCCCTTTTTTCACCAAATAAAGTGGTGGGGTGGCAATATACACATGACCTCCATCTATAAGCTCCCTCATATAACGGAAGAAGAATGTCAATATTAAGGTCTCAATGTGGCTACCATCAACGTCTGCATCACACATGATGACTACTTTGTGGTACCTTAATTTCTCCAAGTTAAGGGCTTTAGAATCTTCTTCTGTTCCAATAGAGACCCCTAAAGCGGTATAAATATTTTTAATTTCTTCGTTGTCAAACACCCTGTGTTGCATGGCTTTTTCCACATTCAAAATCTTACCCCTTAAAGGTAAAATTGCTTGGAAATTCCTGTCACGTCCTTGTTTGGCCGTTCCACCTGCGGAATCTCCCTCTACTAGGAATACCTCACACAAACTTGGATCTTGTTCTGAACAATCCGATAATTTACCAGGTAAACCACCCATACTCATTACAGTCTTTCGCTGCACCATCTCTCTGGCTTTATTTGCAGCATGTCTTGCTTGAGCAGCTAAAACTACTTTTTGAACAATGATCTTGGCGTCGTCTGGATTTTCCTCCAGATAATTAGCCAACATTTCAGAGACCGCCTGACTCACTGCAGCAGAGACCTCCCTGTTGCCTAATTTGGTCTTGGTTTGCCCTTCGAACTGAGGTTCTGCTACTTTCACAGAAATAATGGCCGTTAGCCCCTCGCGGAAGTCGTCTCCAGAAATTTCAAATTTCAGTTTGTCCAACAAACCAGAAGCGTCTGCGTATTTTTTTAAGGTAGTGGTTAAACCCCTTCTAAATCCAGAAAGGTGTGTACCCCCTTCGTGGGTATTAATGTTGTTTACATAAGAATGTAAATTCTCTGTATAAGAGGTGTTGTACACCATAGCCACCTCTACAGGAATGCCATTTTTCTCTCCTTCTATAGAAATGACGTTTTGAATCAGTTGCTCTCTGTTACCGTCTAAGAATCTAATAAACTCTTTTAGTCCTTCAGTGGAATGAAAAACGTCTTGTACAAACGAACCATCTTCTTGCTTTTGTCTTTTATCTGTTATTGTTAGGGTAACGCCTTTATTCAAATAAGACAATTCACGCATTCTATTGGAAAGCGTTTCATAACTGTACTCTACTGTTTGTGTAAATATAATTGGGTCTGGCCAGAAAGTCACTGTAGTCCCTCTCTTGTCTGTATCTCCAATAGATTTTACAGGGTAAAGAGCCTTTCCCCTTTCATATTCCTGCTCCCATACTTTACCATCTACATAGACCGTTGCTTTAAGGCTCACCGAAAGGGCGTTTACACAAGAAACCCCTACCCCGTGAAGACCTCCAGAAACTTTATAAGAATCTTTATCAAATTTTCCTCCGGCACCAATCTTGGTCATTACTACCTGTAAGGCAGAAACCCCTTCTTTTTTGTGCATTCCTACCGGAATACCCCTACCGTTATCTGTTACAGAAATGGAATTATCTTCATTTATATCTATGGTAATGGTGTCACAATAACCTCCCATAGCCTCATCAATAGAGTTGTCTACCACCTCGTAAACCAAGTGGTGCAGACCCCTTGTCCCTACATCTCCAATATACATAGAAGGCCGCATTCTAACATGCTCCATACCCTCTAGGGCTTGAATACTATCTGCGGAATAATTCTTTTTTTCTAGTTCTTCACTCATAAATCCTAAGTGTTATTTGTTTATTTATTAAGCAATCCCACAAATATAACCAATAGCCTATTAAATGGGGATTTAATATGGTTTAGAAGCCCCTAAGTTATTAACAATTATTGTGAAAAATGAAGGTATTATTAGACAAAAATATAACAAAAAAAGCCCTTCATTATGAAGGGCTTAAAACCAGAAATGAATACTATAATCCATTTCTACAATGAAATTTATTTGCCGTAAGCGTCTGAGTGCACTTTCGCTACTGCCCTACCCGAAGGATCATTCATGTTTTTAAAAGCTTCATCCCATTCAAGTGCTATAGGGGTACTACAAGCTACAGATGGCACAGATGGCACACAAAGCGCTGCAGCATCTGAAGGAAAATGAGACTCAAATATAGACCTGTAATAAAATTCTTCTTTAGACGTAGGTGTTTGCAGTGGGAACCTGTAAGCCGCGTTAGCCAACTGTTCGTCCGTAACTGCTTCTGCAACGACTTCTTTTAGGGTGTCTATCCAATCGTATCCAACGCCGTCGGAAAATTGTTCTTTTTGACGCCAAACGACAGATTCTGGCAAGTATGCTTCAAAAGCCTTTCGTAGCACCCATTTCTCCATACGCTCGCCATTAATCATTTTGTCTTGTGGATTAATTCTCATGGCCACATCCATAAATTCTTTATCTAAAAACGGCACCCTTCCTTCAATTCCCCATGCAGCCAATGATTTATTGGCACGCAGACAGTCGTACATATGAAGCTTGTCTAGTTTACGAACAGTCTCCTCGTGAAAGTCTTTAGCAGAAGGTGCCTTGTGAAAGTAAAGGTACCCACCAAAAAGCTCGTCGGCGCCCTCGCCAGATAAAACCATTTTAATACCCATAGATTTAATTACCCTGGCCATAAGATACATAGGCGTGGAGGCTCTAATGGTAGTAATATCATAAGTTTCTAGGTTGTAAATGACATCCTTAATAGCATCTAAACCCTCTTGGATGGTAAACTTTATTTCATGGTGTACCGTACCAATATGAAGGGCCACTTTCTGTGCTGCTACTAAATCTGGTGAACCTTCTAAGCCAACAGAGAAAGAGTGTAATTGTGGCCACCAAGCGTCTGTCGTATCTCCAGACTCTATCCTTTTTTGGGCGTATTTTTTGGCTATTGCCGATGTCACTGAAGAGTCCAACCCACCAGATAAAAGTACTCCGTAAGGAACGTCAGACATAAGCTGCCTGTGCACTGCTGCCTCCAAAGCATCTTTAATCTCCTGAATATTGGTTTTATTGTCTTTCACAGCCTCATAATCCATCCATTCTCTTTCATACCACCTGACCATTTCGCCATTACTCGAATGCATATAATGTCCTGGAGGGAATAATTCTATTTTAGAACAAACCCCTTCCAATGCCTTTAATTCAGAAGCTACGTAAAAAGTTCCGTGAATATCCCATCCAATATACAGTGGGATAATTCCCATATGATCTCTAGCGACAAAATATTCATCCTTTTGAGCGTCATAAATAGCAAATCCAAAAATTCCGTTCAGTTCATCTAAGAAAGACACTCCTTTTTCTTGGTAAAGCGCCAAAATCACTTCACAATCAGACTGTGTTTTAAAATCGTATTTTCCCTCAAATTGAGCCCTTAACTCACGGTGGTTGTATATCTCTCCATTGGCTGCCAATACCAAAGAACCGTCTGCATTGAGCAGTGGCTGCTTTCCAGAAGCTGGATCTACAATAGCCAAACGTTCATGAGTCATGATCGCATTATCATGGTCATAAATACCACTCCAATCCGGACCTCTATGACGTATTTTTTTAGACATTTCTAACAACTGAGGTCTTAAATCTCCAGCAGCTTGTTTCAAATCAAAGGCACATACAATACCACACATAATTGTTATTTATTTAATGAGACAACAAAAATGAACCAAAACATTAATTTATAAAAGCAAAAAAGATATTTTAATTACAATATGTAACTTTAATTGATTAATAAGCATTAAATAGATAGCAAACAATGCCATAACAGCTCACTGAACTTACATTTGAAAGCTGCGCTTTCAATATTCGTTTTAAATGCGGAACTTAGGCTCATAAATTTTAATGCAAAAAAGTAAACATTAATAAAACACTTATTATGAAAACAAACTTATTTTACAGCCTTTGCCTTTTTAGTCTTATATGGAGCAGCAACCTAAGCGCTCAAGACTTTGGAAAATTAGACGCAAGTCCAATGGATATTGCCTGGTTTCCTGCAAAACACATGGACGCCAATAAAAAAATGAGGGTTATTTACAATAGACCTCAACTGAAAAGCAGGTCATTAAGCACCTTAGCACCCAATGATGCCGTATGGAGAACAGGTGCCAACGAATCCTCTGAAATTACTTTCTACCAAGACGTTGTATTTGGTGGTAAAAATGTAAAAGCAGGCACTTATGCTTTGTTTACCATTCCAGGAGAAAATAGCTGGACCATTATTCTAAACAGCCACCTCAACCAATGGGGGTCTTACTCCTATGATGAAAAAGCAGACGTTTTAAGGGTTAAAGCCATTGTCAGTAAAGATTCCGAGGCTTTAGAATATTTTAGCATGGTTTTCCATGAAGAAAATGACAACCTACAATTGTCTATGGGTTGGAACACTACAAGGGTTCACTTACCCATTTCAATGCAGTAGTACCTATCAAACAACACAAAAAAAGGCGCTTTAAAAGCGCCTTTTTTTTTATCTATAAGTAAGCTAATCTAATCATATACCAATTCACCCCCTACATAAGTCCTGTACACCTCAGTATTAGGGACTTCGATTAAAGGTACCTGCATCATATCTTGGTGGTACAGCACAAAGTCTGCCATTTTACCCACTGAAATACTCCCGCGTTCTGCTTCCTGAAAATTTGAGTAAGCTGCCCACAAGGTCATCCCTTTTAAAGTTTCTTCTCTCGTTAGGCCATCTTGAATTTGAAAACCACCCTCAGGATAACCTGACGTATCTTGCCTGACTGTTGCCGCTAAAAAAGTTAAGAATGGGCTTACTTGTTCCACTGGAAAATCAGTACCAAGTGCAATTGTTCCAGCCTTGTCTAACAATGTTTTAAAAGCGTAAGCACCTGCCATTCGCTTTGAACCCAGGCGGTCTTCTGCCCAGTACATGTCTGAGGTTGCATGGGTAGGTTGTACCGAAGGGATAATTCCTCCGTTAAAATAATCAAAATCTTGGGGGCTGATAATTTGAGCGTGTTCTACTTTCCACCGCTTGTCTGTGGTGCCCACTAGCGCCTCTGCATAGGCACGAAGTACAACAATGTTCGCAGAGTCTCCAATCGCATGGGTGTTCATCTGATAATTAGTGGCTGCAATTCTTTTGGCCAAAGCTTCAATCTCTTTAACACCTGTGACCATAGCGCCAAAGTGGTGGTCCCTATCTGAATAAGCTTCCCTAAGGGTAGCTCCCCGAGATCCAAGCGCTCCGTCTGCATATACTTTAACGCTCCCCACCCTAAGCCTTGGGGTCTCTATAACGCCTTTAGGCAAGAAGTAATCTAAATTTTCTGGACTGTTACTCACCATAGCATAAATCCTCATTTTAAGGTCTCCCGTCTGGTGTAAACTGTCTATGATTTCTATGACATCCCTATTTAAACCAGCGTCATTTACGGTAGTTAATCCGTAAGAAAAAGCAATACGCTGGGCGTCTTTTAAGGCGGTCACTATATCTTCTACCGTTGGCTTAGGCATAACAGCGTCTACTAAAGCCATTGGATTGTCTACCAATATCCCTATAAGTGTGCCGTTTTCCTTTTCTATACTCCCTCCAACTACTTCAGTATCTATAGTAATACCCGCTAAGTCTAAAGCAGCCTGATTCACTAAATATGCATGTCCGTCTACCCTTTCCAAGGCAACTGGTGTGTCTGGAAACAAGGCGTCTAAAGCGGCTTTAGTAGGGTATTTTTTTTCTTCCCAGTCATTCTGATCCCATCCCCTACCTCTAATAAATACGGCAGGCTTCTCATCGTGAAATGCCACGACCCTGTCGAGCACTTCCTGGTAACTTTTTGTCCCCACCAAGTCTACCACCTGTTGGTTTTGTCCCAAACCATAGAAATGACAATGGGCGTCTATTAATCCAGGAGTAACGGCTTTACCTTGGGCATCTATAACCTTTGAAGCTTTATAGTGATTTTGGAGCGTTTCTGTCTCACCTACAGCAACAAAACGACCTTGGTGTACGGCAAAAGCAGTAGCGGTCTTTTGAGCATCGTCTACAGTATAAACTTTGGCGTTCACCACCAAAAGGTCTATAGACTCTTTAGGGCTACAGCCAACGGCGAGTGCAGTAATTGCAGTAAAAAATAACGATTTGTACAATGTCATGTTATAGGGGTTTGGTTTGATAATTTAAATACACTGTTAAAAGCAACTAAAGATAGGGAACTGAGGACAAAAAGAAAACCTATAAATCAAATCGGTACTGCGCACCAGCCATCACTATCCTAGGGGGGGCTACAAAACCAGACCACAGCGCATAGGTACTACCCGTGAGGTTACTGCCTTTGACAAAAACAGATAGTCGGTCATTCGCCTGATAATACAACTGGGCGTCTAACCTATGAAATCCTGGCAGTTCAAATACTTCAGAAGGCAGTGCTCCAGGAACAATAAATTGCACCATTTGACTAGATCTGGCGGTTCTAACTCCTGTATAATTCCAAGAGCCATTTAATGTAAATCGGGTTAAAAAGTCGTATTCCAACTGTATTCTTGCGCTTTCTTTGGGTAAATGCCAAGCCTCTTGGGCTGGAGTGGTGGTATAATCAAAACGATGGTAATGGCCCGAAAGACTCAGCCCTTGTAATGGAGCTGCTTCTAAAGCTATTCCCAAACGCTGGGTATCTATTGCGTCATAGACCACCTCAAAGCTGTTGCCATAATTAAACTGTTTTTCATAGGCGTTTAAATAATTCTTGGGATTCTGAACAAACAATGCCTGGTTGTTTGTGCTGTTTTCCATCCATGACAAGGTATAGGAAAAAGCAGCTCCACCACCTTTTACCCCCAATTCAAATGCATAACGCTGGTCAGAAGGAAGTACTTCTAGCGAAGGAGACACAAAGGGATTCTCTTGAACAAAAGAAGCGTAATCATTTAAGTTAAAATCTCCACTTAGACTGGCAAAAGCACTCAAGAAATCTGTCACAAGGGCGTATTGCCCATAAATATCTGGGTAAATTTTTAGTCCATTGGAGTAAATTATTTTTGAACCTAGCTTAAAAAAAGCATCGGCGCCAGCCAACTCAATCACAGGGTTTAATGCCACTTTATGAAACTGGTACCCCAATCCATTGCTTTGGTCAAAAGAAGACAGCGGTGGGGTGGTAAACTGGCCTCCCCTAAAGTGGTAACTGGCATTCCAAAGCAGTGGTTTATTTCCAAGCATAAAGCGTCCATTCCCTTTAACATTAATTTTCTGGGCGTTGGATTGGGTGGCATCTCTAAAATCGCCCCCCCTGATACTCAAGGATTCCAATGCGCCTTTCTCTTGCTTAAAGGATCCGAAGATTTCTGTAGAGAAATAGTTTTGCTGCAAATCATACACAGGAACCGCTATGGAAAGTTGTGCCATTCCCCCTTGCATGCTTGGCATTCCATACCAAGAATAGGCCATATGTTGCAGTGACGCCCCGGCCTGGTAGTGCTTTTTGCGCTTAGAAAAAAAATAACTTCCTTTTAATTGGGTGTTAAAAAAATTGCTGTCCCAATCCACCTCAGGAAGGTCCTGCACCATACTGTTATGAAGGAGTTGTAGCCCTATATGGGCATATCTAGATTGCTTCATCTCGCTGTCTGCCCAAAGCGCTGCCGTACTCCTGCTCCCCAAACCCAAATGCACTAGGGTATTGTAGGTCTTTGGGGCTTTTTCAGAAGGCAAGGCATCTGGTGCTGCCAATTGCGGGATGAAAGAAGAAGCTACAGGAAATTCTTTGATACGATACGTTAAGGTCCTTTTCTTATCCCAAGAAACCTCTTTCAGAATGGGTGCTACAAGGGGCTTTGCTCCTATTAAAATGACTGGTGCATAATTCTTCACCACCGTCACAGACTCTGTACCCAAGTCTTGGTCCTGAGCCAAAAGAGAGCTTGTAGCCAATAAAAAGAGTAATGAAAAGTAAAGGTTTTGTTTAAGCATCTGTATCATCATTTAATTTGGCGTCTTCTAACTGGGCTATTTTAGTTTCTGCTTCCCTGATTAATTTTGGGTATTGTGGGAAATTTTCTAATACATTCTGCCACAAATACTGGGCCTGAAATAAATCTTCTAAGGCGTAAAAATTATCTCCCATAAGCAGTAATCCTTTAGCAGACCACAATTTATAGGCGCCGTAATCACTGGCCAGTTCAAGCACCAATTCATTGGAAGCCTCAAAATTTGCCGACTCATTTTTATAATAGGCCAGCCAATACAAAGATTCTGCTACCAACGCGCCAGAAGACACCCCTCTGAGTGATTCATAGCCGGCAATGGCTGCTTCAGCATCTCCGTTGTTGTGCGCTCCTCTTGCCAACATAATCTGTGCGTCTTGCTTAATCTCTTCTGGCACCTCAGCAAGAGCCATAACCGATTGAGCGTAGGTTAAAGCAGCTTCTAAAGATTGGTTCTCATAACTCAAACGCATGAGGTTAGAAAAAGCATAGGCCTTGCTAGCTGGGTCTTGTGACCTAGACAACAATTGCTTTAAAGCAGCTTCTGGATTTTCTCCAAAGCCTTTTTCTAGCTGTAGTTTTATGTATGCAACCAAGGCTGCTTCTGCATGAATGGATTGTGCCTTAGCCACAAAATCATACAGCGGGAATGCTTTGCTGTCCTGAGCAGTCTGGGTGTAGAGAAGGGCCAAATTATAACGAACACTTAATGCGTTCGCTCCGTTGGGAAAATCTTTTAAATACTGTTCAAATTTATTCATTTGCGCTGTAAGGTCCATAGATGCCAGGGTCCTGTTCAATTGATCATAGGTTTGCTTTTCTAAAGAAGCCTCAGATTCTTGGGGCAGATTAAACTGGACCACCCATTCTCTGTACTCACTTAAACGCCCTTGGTCAATATAAATTCGCTTTGCCGCAGAAACGGCTTGGAAAAAAGAGGCGGACTTTGGAAAACGATTGACCAAGTCTTGGAATGTTTTTAAAGAGGCGTCTGCTTCTGATATGTTAAAGAGCAGCAATCCTTTTCTTAGCATGGCCTGAGGCACTAAATCGCTTTTAGGGAATTCTGTCATTAGGCGGTCGTAATAAGCGACTGCCTTCGAGTTTTTTTCTTGGGCTGCTTCACTAAGTCCCAATTCTAAATAAACTTTTGGCAGGTAATTGTGTCCTGGAAAACGGCTAGTAAAGGACACTAATACCCCTATTTTTTTAGCGGTATTCCCATTTAATCCATGCGCCATAGCCTTGTTAAATTCAGCATAAGCTGCTGCTTGGGGCTGTGATTTTGCCACGGACTCATAACTAGAAATGGCCATTGAAAATTGACCACTGCTGTACTGAGCGTCTGCTATTCTAAGGGCAGCTTGGTTCCGTTCCACCTCTAAATCAGTGATGGATTGGGTCTGACTTAAAAATTGTTTAAACGCAGCAATGGCCTTCGTGAATTCTTTTGTTTTAAAATAAGCATACCCCTTTTGGTACGGTAGTAATAATCGCAATCGATCCGGCAGTAGTGATTCGTTTTTTATGGTTGCTAAAAAAGTAAATGCATTGGAATACGCATAAGTTCTTAGGGCCAGTTCGGACTGCCAAAAAAGGGCTTCTACTGCTGCTGCGGAATGGGTGTCTAAGGCAATAAGCGCCTCAAAATAGCCTTGAGCCAAAGCCATTTGCTTTTGATCAATGGCCATGAGTCCTGCTTGTAAACCTATCGATTGTCTGGTTTTTACATCATTTGGATTTCGCTGGGCCAAGAGCGCCAAAGCGCCTTTAAAGTCTCCTTCCGACAAACTGGCTTCCAGAAGTAATTCTTCTAGGGACGCAGTCCTTGAGTCTTTGGGATAAGCAATTATAAATTGATCAAAAACTGCTTGAAGAGACACATAAGGATTGCCTATCTCGAAGCTGAGTTGGGCATAATTAAAGCGGGCTTCTTTTTGAGTCTCTGCATTAAACTTAAGGTCTGCTGCACGTTTAAATGCATTGAGTGCCTGTGATTTTTGGTCTTCCTTTAAGTAAGCTGCGGCCAACAAATAATAAGCGTTCTGTACCAAATCAGTTTCTTGGTTTAGAATCTTGTTAAACTGTGCTATGGCTTCTTTTGATTGGCCAGTGATATAATAACAATACCCTAATTGATAGTAATCTTCTGCGCGCCAAACCCTCCTGTCACCCCTGTAATCTAATAAATATGGTATGGCTTTTTCATACTGTTGAAGGCTAAAATAAGCCTCTCCCAATACCTTACTCAGCTGGGAGACTTCCGATCGTTTGGCCTTGGGCAAATACCCTAATGCAGACTGAATGGCTGCCTGATAGTTGCCTTCTCTAAAATAAATGTCGGCCATAAAATAAGGTAGCCTGTCTGTTTTTAAACCTGAAAAATCACTTTGGAACAAACCCTTAGCAGTCTTATAATCACCAGAGGCATAGGCTATATAGGCTTTGTAATACACAACAGCTTTAGTATAAATACTGGTAGCAGCTATTTTACGGAATAGATCTGCAGCGCCTTTGTAGTCTTTGTTTACGAATTTGCTATAGCCGTAATAAAAATAATAATCCTGTTGTTCCTTTGTAGAAAGACCGCCAATAGCGACCTTTTGAAGCCAAGGCAATGCTTTAGAATATTGGCCAATCCTAAAAAAAGACCCTCCTGCTTTAAAATAAATTTGATTGGCCCCTATGGCATTGGGATAGTTTTTAACAAAATCAGAGGCAAGTGATATGGCATTGGGCTCTTCCATACCAATTGCAGCCAACACTTCTATTTGAGCTGCTTTTTGGGCAATCATTTTATCTGGATGGTCTTTTAAACCTGCCCCCATATCTGCAGCCACCGAGTAGCGTTTTCCATGAAGCCATTGTTGGGCAATATGCAACTGCTGTTGCGCGTGGGAGTCTCCTAAGTGAACTTGTGCCAAAAGCGAGATTGGACCTAAAAACAACAGAAAAAAACTACGACTAAAAAGAGACAATCTCATGGACATAACACAATTAAAAAGGGACGCTACTTCCTAAACGCTTCAATTTTAAATAAAGTATAAAGGAACGGAAATTTAAAAAACCTAGAGCGGGTTACAAAAGAACTTAGTACATTTATATTCACAATTTTAACAGATGCCTACACCAATTTTAGAAATTCAGCACGCAACTATTTTTCAGGACCAACACATGGTCCTTCAGGACATTTCGCTACGTCTAGAAAAAGGGTCTTTCACTTACCTGATCGGAAAAACAGGCAGCGGAAAGAGCAGTCTCATGAAAACGCTCTACGGAGAAATTCCTTTGAAAAAAGGCTCTGGACACATTGTGGGTGTTAATTTGGTTGGCCTCAAAGAGGCCGATATTCCTTTTCTAAGACGTAAAATAGGGATAGTATTCCAAGACTTTAAACTCCTTCCAGACAGGTCCGTTTTAAACAACCTGCTTTTTGTACTCAAAGCCACCGGCTGGACAGACGCTTTAAAAATGGAAGAAAAAGCCAATGAAGTATTGGACAAAGTAGCCATGAAAACCAAAGGCTTTAAATACCCTCACGAACTCTCCGGTGGAGAGCAACAGCGTATAGCTATAGCCAGGGCACTACTCAATGACCCAGAACTTATCTTGGCAGACGAACCCACGGGCAACCTTGACCCTCAAACCAGCGCAGAGGTGATGAAAGTCTTGACAGAGATTAATCAAAATGGCAAAACCATTTTAATGGTGACCCACGACTACGCCCTACTATTAAAATTCCCTTTCAAAACCCTCAAATGTGAAGACAGTAAAATCTTTGAAGTGGTTCAAAAAGCGCTGTGATATTTTTTTCGTTTCTTTGTTTTGCTAAAATTATTACGCATACATGGAAGTACTAGGCATAGATATTGGAGGTTCGGGAATTAAAGGCGCATTGGTCAATACAGCAACAGGGACCATGCTTACAGATCGGTTTAGAATCCCCACACCCAGTTCCAGAAAACCAGAAGAGATGGCGAAGGTAGTGGCACAAATTGCCCAACACTACCATTATTCAGGCCCCATTGGTGTGGGTTTTCCCAGCATTATAAAAAAAGGAGTTTGTAAGAGCAAGGGCAACCTTCACAAATCATGGGTAGGGGTTAATGTTGTTGATTTGTTTGAAAAATACACAGGTGCTAAGGTGTTTGTAAACAATGACGCAGACGCTGCAGCCTCCGCTGAAATGGCTTTTGGGGCCGGTAAAGACAAGAAAGGACTGGTCATGATGGTGACTATTGGCACCGGACTTGGCAGTGGCGCCTTTCTAGACGGTAAGCTCATTCCTAATTTTGAATTGGGGCAAATTCCTTACCAAGGCTACGACAAAATAGAATTGTGGGCATCGGCGGCAGCCAAAGAAAAAGAAATGCTTTCTTTTAAAAGATGGGCCAAACGTTTCAATACTTTCCTAGAATATGTAGAGATCATATGCGCACCAGACCTCATCATTGTGGGTGGTGGAACGTCTAAAGACTGGGAGCGATTTTCTGAACACATCTGTATTGAAACCCCTATTCTGCCTGCAGAATTTTTAAATCAAGCAGGGATTATTGGTGCTGCTATGGGTGCGGTACAGCAATAATTATTTACCACTATATAAAAATAAAAAGGCCCGCTTTTAGCGGGCCTTTTCTATACATTTAAATTGCAATTAGGCAATTTTATTTCTCTTTCTATCTACTTCTGTAAGGTGAATTTTTCTCAACCTCAAGAACTTTGGCGTTACCTCTACGTATTCATCTTTTTGAATGTATTCTAAAGCCTCTTCTAAAGAGAATTTAATAGCAGGTACAATCTTAGCCTTGTCGTCTGCTCCAGAAGAACGTACGTTAGAGAGTTTCTTCGTTTTGGTTACGTTAACCGCCATGTCGTCTCCACGAGAATTCTCGCCAATCACTTGGCCTTCGTAAATATCTTCTCCCGGATCTACGAAAAACTTACCTCTATCCTGAAGTTTATCTATAGAGTAAGGGATGGCTTTTCCTAATTCCATAGAAACTAGTGATCCGTTTTGTCTCATTGGAATGTTACCTTTCATAGGCTGATACTCTAAGAACCTGTGCGCCATAATAGCCTCACCTGCAGTAGCCGTTAACAATTGGTTTCTAAGACCTATAATACCTCTAGAAGGGATTAAAAACTCACACACCATTCTTTCTCCTTTGGCTTCCATAGAAGTCATCTCACCTTTTCTCATTGAAACCATCTCTACAGCCCTTCCAGAAACTGATTCTGGTAAATCTATAGTCAAGAACTCAATGGGCTCACATTTAACACCGTCTATTTCTTTGATAATTACTTGTGGCTGACCAATCTGAAGCTCGTGTCCTTCTCTTCTCATGGTTTCAATAAGTACAGAAAGGTGTAATACCCCACGTCCAAAAACCAAAAATTTATCTGCTGAATCTGTTTCGTTTACCCTAAGGGCTAAATTCTTCTCTAGCTCTCTAGTCAAACGCTCTTTAATATGTCTTGAGGTTACGAACTTACCGTCTTTACCAAAGAATGGGCTGTCGTTAATAGTAAACAACATACTCATAGTAGGTTCATCTATGGCAATGGACGCTAATTTTTCTGGTGCTTCAAAATCTGCTACCGTATCTCCAATCTCAAATCCTTCAATACCTACTAAAGCACAAATATCTCCAGCCATTACTTCTGGTACTTTTAAACGGCCTAAACCTTCAAAAGTGTATAATTCCTTAATTCTTGATTTTACAATACTTCCATCTCTTTTAACCAAAGAAATGGGCTGTCCTTCTTTTAAAGTCCCTCTCTGTAAACGACCAATCGCGATTCTTCCTGTAAATGAGGAGAAATCTAAAGAGGTAATTAACATTTGCGTATTTCCTTCCTTCACTTCAAAGGTTGGAATATGCTCAATGACCATATCTAAAAGTGGCTCTATATTATCTGTAATATTCTTAGGATCATCACTCATCCAGTTGTTCTTAGCTGAACCATAAACAGTTGGAAAATCTAATTGCCACTCTTCTGCACCCAATTCATACATGAGGTCAAAAACTTTTTCATGTACCTCTTCTGGCGTACAGTTTTCTTTATCTACTTTATTGATCACCACACAAGGCTTTAATCCTAAGTTAATGGCTTTCTGTAACACAAATCTAGTCTGAGGCATGGGTCCTTCAAAAGCATCTACTAATAACAACACACCATCTGCCATGTTTAATACACGCTCTACCTCTCCGCCAAAATCCGCGTGACCAGGAGTATCGATAATATTAATCTTAGTTCCTTTGTATTGAACTGAAACGTTTTTAGATACAATGGTAATTCCACGTTCTCTTTCTAAATCATTGCTATCTAGAATGAGGTCTCCTGTTTGTTGGTTTTCACGAAATAACTGACAATGGTACATGATTTTGTCTACCAAGGTGGTCTTTCCGTGGTCTACGTGGGCAATAATGGCAATGTTCTTTGTATTAGACATAAAGTGCTTATTTATAGATTACTTAGCTCCGCTAAGCGCGCGCAAAGATACTCCTATTTTTTATCAGGTAGTTAATTAATTTGTTTTTTTATTGTTTTGCCCTTGCTCTATGTTTCATTAGTTTGTCTTAGCGAAGGAACGTCTTGGGTGTAAATAGATAAAAAAGGAATATCTTTGCCCTTTAAAACAGTCCTTATGCAATTAGATTTAATTCCCCAGATTAAGCACACTAAAAGTGATAACTTCTTTCTTTTATCTGGCCCTTGTGCCATTGAAGGAGAAGACATGGCGCTTAGAATTGCGGAGAAAATTGTTCGTATAACAGACGCTTTAGAGATTCCTTATATTTTTAAAGGGAGTTTTAAAAAAGCCAACCGCTCTAGGGTAGACTCTTTTACCGGTATTGGAGATGAAAAGGCCTTAAGAATTTTACAAAAAGTATCTCAGACATTTGGTGTGCCTACCGTAACAGATATTCACGAAAAATCAGATGCAGCCTTGGCCGCAGCATATGTAGATGTGTTACAAATCCCTGCCTTTTTAGTAAGACAAACAGACCTAGTTGTTGCTGCTGCTAAAACAGGAAAAGTCGTAAATCTCAAAAAAGGACAGTTCATGAGTCCGGAGAGCATGAAACACGCCGTACAAAAAGTATTGGACAGCGGGAATAAACAAGTGGCCATTACAGATAGAGGGACTATGTTTGGCTACCAAGATATGGTGGTAGACTTTAGGGGAATACCCACCATGAAAGCCTACGCGCCTGTTGTATTAGATGTAACCCACTCCTTACAACAACCCAATCAGAATTCTGGCGTGACTGGCGGCAGACCAGATATGATTGAAACCATCGCTAGGGCTGGAATTGCTACTGGAGCCGATGGCATATTTATTGAAACCCATTTTGATCCTGCCCATGCTAAAAGTGATGGCGCTAATATGCTTCACTTAGATCACTTGGAAAGACTATTGACCAATCTAGTGGCCATTAGAAAAACCGTTCAAAGCCTTAAATAGTTTTATTTACTTACCATTGATGTAAGACTCGAGATACCTATAGCGTTCTGTGAGTTTTCCCCCTTTGGTCATTTGAGCCCTTGCTAAAACGCCCTCTTTATCGCCATTAAAAAATGCAGGTATCACATGGGTTAAAAAAGCGGCTCCAAAACCTTCAGAGGCGTCTCTTGGTAATTCACAAGGAAGGTTGTCTACCGCCATAACAGCTATGGCATTTGGCTCCATATAATCTATTTCTTTACCTGTCTCCCTATCTATTCCATAAATAGGATCTGCAATGGTACTCGCCCTAAGGGTCGTTGGAATTGGATGGCCAATATCACAACTCACATCTGCAATGACAGAAACCTTAAAATGAGGTCCCTGAATGTCTTTGAGCTTAAAAAATGCTGGAGCCCCTTGACCGTAGAAATGTCCTGCAATAAATAGATCTGCTTCTTCTGTGTATTGTAAAAAATTAGACCCATAAGCCTCAGGATTGTTAAAAAAATCCTTTTTATCTCCAACGAGTCCGTCCATTCGCTTGTTGTATTCCAAGACATCTATCTGCGTATAAACAGGACCTATAAAATGCCTTCTCATGAAATGATCTGGGCACACTTTCAACACACCTGCAGCGTCTAATAATTGAGCAGCGCCATTGCCAACCCTACCAATTCCCGTTAGCACCACTTTAATTGGAGGGAGTGATACTGACTTAATAGCAGCTGTAAGCGCCTCTAAGTTTCTTAAATCGCTGGCTTTAGGTAATTCAAACAATTGGTGCTTTAACCCATAGGTTCTTAAGCCGTTGTATGCACCTACTAATCCGGCATACCTTCCAAAAGCCACGAGTCTTTGGCCGCTGGCCGATCTTATGACCTCATGATCAAAAAGACTGATGTTTTTCTCCAATACCGCCCTTAATAAATCTCTATTATAAGGTTGCTTTTTAATCGTATGAGAAAAGAAAAAATATTTTTTATTAGGAATTAGTGCCTCAATGGGCACTTCTTTAACCCCCAAAAGCACATCGCAGTCTTCCATGGAAGCAGAGACGAGCAGCCCTTTTTCTTGATATTCATGGTCTTTAAAAACCCTTATATCCGAGGGTTCTATGATTATTTGCGCACTAGGATACTCATCCTTAATGACTTGACAAAATTCAGGCGTAAGCACTACTCTTTTGTCCGGTGGATTTTTTCGCTCTGTGATAATACCAAAAGAAGTCATAGGCTTTATTTTATTGCTCTAATTTAAGAGGATTTCGCTGGCTTGGCAAACTTTTTACTAACTTTGCAAGTTCTTACGGGGCCGACCGGTTTTGACAGCGAGGCCAATTGGGATGTAAGCATGCCGAGCGCTGAATTACAGCTCGTAAATCTCATTTTTCACACTTTTAATAGGCGAGAATAACTACGCTCTAGCTGCTTAATCCGAATTATAGTAGGATTTAGCCACGTCCTTACAAGGTAGGGAGGCCAGATGTTCCCTGAGAAGCCCTTGTTGTTGGCGTCTCAATCCGGAACACCATCAAAAACAACATAGAGAGATTAAGGCTTCGGTAATCTCTTAAAATTAAAGAAGCTAAGGTTGTGTTGGGCGGTTTTCGGTCAGGCACCTCACGAAAACCAATCGAAAACTAAGCATGAAGAAAGCATTGTAATTGCTTGTTTGGACGAGGGTTCGACTCCCTCCGGCTCCACATTAAAAATCTCTATTCTATTTATTATTAATAGTTTAGAGATTTTTTATTTTTATATTGTACGGTATATGTACGATGATATGAATTTTAAAACTAAAGCCTAAAAAACATCCCTAAGTCAAACTGTTGAGCATAGATTTAAGAAAATAGTCCTCAATTCGTAAGGAATTGAAATTTGATCTAATCTTATTCCTATTAATTCTTTTCAAAAATCATACAATGCTGCCAGGGAAGATTATTAATGTTTTCTTTTAATTTAAATCCAGCTGCCTTCATTTCTAGAACAGATTGTTTTTCTGTCATTTTGTGAATTTTTTTAATGGGGACACTTGAATCTTCACCTCTGTACTCTATTAAAAAAAGTAATCCCTTAGGCTTTAAAGCATCTTTTATAGATTTAATCATTTCAAAAGGATAACTAAACTCATGATATACATCTACTAATAAAACTTTATCTAGCGTGTGCTTAGGCAAATCGATGCCTTTCTCAGATCCAAGAATTGTCTTAATATTCAAGATCTTATTTGACTTCTTTTTTAATTCAATTTCATTCAACATTTCAGATTGAATATCTACAGCATAAATCAAACCATTTTTAACCAATGAAGCCAACTTAAAGGCATGATATCCTGAACCTGCGCCTATATCTGCAATATGATCAACAGATTTAATCTTCATGTTTTTTATCAATGTAGAAACATCCTCTTCTTTTTCTCTTTCTGATCTCTCCAACCAATCAATCCCTTGAAATCCCATTACATAGGCAATTTCTCTGCCCATATACCATTTCCCTATACCATTAAAATCACCTGTTTTGTAGGTGTATTTTGCATCTTTTTCGTTTACTTGTGCTAATGATTTAGCGGAGATTAAAAAGCAACTAATAAAGAAGATAAGTGAAAATGTATTTTTCATATCGAACACCTTTGGATTAATTTAAAGATATCTAATTTGAGTTAAAATGCTAAAAAGCTTCAGTACATCACTCAATTAAATAGAAGCGCTGGGTTTAGTAGAGACGGTTTTCTTTACTGAGGTTGGTTGACTCATAGGATAAGCCATGTCGAAAACTATTCCAAAAATTGTTTTTTGGCAAAGGTGCTTCGAAGGTTTTGAATTCCTTAGAACCAGGGACTTGATAGGTGAATTTCCATGCATGAAGGCAAATAGATAAAGGGAAATATTCTTGATCTGAACTATATTTTACATCTCCAATAATAGGGAGTCCAATATTTGATAATTGTGCCCTTATTTGATGGAATCGACCAGTTTTTGGTTTTATTTCTAAAAGATAACCAAAATCATTTTTGCCTATAACCTGATAGGACAGACTGCAGTCTAGGGAGTCTTTTGATTTTGATTGGATTATATCTGCTCTTTTTTCTCGGTGATTCTTTACAAGAAAATTAATTAAGTTTTCTTTCTTTTTTGGTGGATTGTTTTTAACTATTGCCAAATAAGTTTTTTGAGCTTTTCGACTAAATAATAGATCATTAAATTCAGTAAGAACACTTTTTTTCTTGGCAAAAACCAATACTCCGCTTGTCACGCGATCTAATCTATGTATTACGCCTACAAAGGGCTTTCGCTTACTTTTTAAAAGGTGATTAAAAACTTGATCTTCAACAGTGCAATCTTCGTAAGGACTTTTTTCACTTATAAGTCCAGCCATTTTGTTAACGACTATATAATCATTGTTTTCATGCACTACTTCAAGATTCGGCATTAGCATTTTTTTTAAAATTTAAAATAGTATTTATACGTTCAAGAAGTTTAGTTGCAATCTGATTGTCTGAGTTTTAGTCAAAAAATTAATTGTTGGTCAGGAAAACTGACACAAATCACGCGACTTTCTTTTTATGGTATGATTTATTATATTAAGTCTCAACCATTATTCTTCCATTAGTAAGCAATTGCCGCTAACGTTAAGCCTAAGATACGTTTTAATAGATTCTGAGACATTGTTATGCTCAGGCTTTTTGTTATTTTTACTCCTATGGAAGTACTATTCAATCCTTTGTTTATTACCCTGGGAAGTTGTGGCCTTATTTTTATGGTCATGGGGTATATTATGCGCAAAAAACCGCCAAAGGAGATCAATGGCCTGTATGGTTACCGAACCCCTAGGGCTATGAAAAATCAAAAAATATGGGATTATGCACAAGTGTATAGTGCCAAAGTAATGATCAAATACGGTGGATATTTTCTACTACTTTGCCTTCCTGGATACTTTATTTACATAGAACCAGAAATAGCCGCCGGTGCTGGGCTTGTTATCTTATTAATAGGGGTTGCTTTAATGATCTTCCAAGTAGAAGGGCACCTCAAAAAATGGGAAAGTGAAAATAAGGGCTAAAAAGACCTAAGTTTATTTCTTTTGTCCAAAAATGAAACCCAAAAGAACTAGTATTAATACAATACAGACAGCGGCAAAAACCCCTATCATAACAATACCATTACTCCAGTCTACAAGAGGCAATATCAATGATTTCATATCGTTGTGATTTAATAATTCAAAGATAGGAAGGGCGTTGAAAAGGAAATATGATAAATATCAGCCTTCTCTTCGAGAAGGCTGATATAATTTTTATTAAAGTGTAGACGGACACACATATTCAGAGGTTTTAGCACCTGATTCTTGCAGGCTTTTGAACCCTCCAGCCACGTCTATTAAATTGTGTATTCCCCTGCTCTTCAATATAGAAGACGCTATTACAGAACGGTAGCCTCCTGCGCAATGCACTAGGAAGTCGCCTTCAGAGGGGAAGGATGATAAGTGATCATTTAAAGCATCTAAAGGAGCTGTTTCTGCAGTTAATACATGTTCAGAAAGGTATTCTGGTGTATTTCGTACGTCAAAAACGGCTTGGTTATTTTTCTCTACTCTTTCAATAGCTTCTGCCGCTGAGATGGAGTGAATTTGATCTACTTCTTTACCACTTGCTTTCCAAGCGTCAAAACCACCTTCTAAATAACCCATGGTTTGGTCAAAACCAACTCTGGAGAGTCTGGTAATGGCTTCTTTTTCTCTTCCTTTTGGCGCAATGAGTAAGATAGGTTGTTTTACGTCTGCAATAAGTGCCCCTACCCATGGTGCAAAGGAACCATCTAATCCTATAAAAATGGATCTTGGTACAAATCCTTTTACAAAGTCTGATTGGTGACGCACGTCTAAAACAATGGCTTCTGTTTCGTTGGCCGCTGCTTCAAAAGCCTCTGGAGACAGTGGTTTTATACCACGCTCTAGTACTTTGTCAAAATCTTCATAGCCTTCCTTGTTCATTTTAACATTTAAAGGGAAGTATTTTGGGGGTGGCATTAAACCGTCAGTAACTTCTTTGATGAACTCTTCCTTGGTCATGTCGGCCCGAAGGGCATAGTTCATTTTCTTTTGGTTTCCTAGGCTGTCTACCGTTTCTTTCATCATATTTTTACCGCAGGCAGATCCTGCCCCATGTGCTGGATATACGGTAATACTGTCTGCCAAGGGCATGATTTTAGTTCTAAGGCTGTCGAATAGTGTTCCCGCCAAATCTTCTTGGGTCATATGGGCGGCCTTTTGAGCCAAATCAGGACGTCCTACATCGCCTAAAAAGAGGGTGTCTCCAGAAAAAATCGCATGGTCTTCTCCTTGGGCATCCTTTAGCAAAAAGGTGGTGCTCTCCATAGTGTGACCTGGTGTATGTAGGGTCACAAAAGTAAGGTCTCCTAATTTAAATTCCTGACCATCGGTTGCAATAAGTGCTTCAAAGGATGGGTTTGCTAATGGACCATATACAATGGTAGCGCCAGTCTCTTTAGCCAAAGTTACGTGCCCGCTCACAAAATCTGCATGAAAATGGGTCTCAAAAATATATTTGATCTTTGCATTATTGGCTTTGGCTTTTTCGATATAAGGCCCTACTTCTCTAAGGGGATCTATAATGGCTACTTCGCCATTAGACTCTATATAATAGGCGCCTTGCGCCAAGCATCCGGTATAAATTTGTTCTATTTTCATGCCTTTTATGTTTTGTTATTGTCAAAAGTATTAAATAAAGTCAGTATGCTTTGTAACATCTGTTACCAAGGGTTACTTACAAATCAATCACAGTAATGTCGTTCCTATGCATAGAAATTTTACCCTCATTCTCTAATTTTTTTAAGAGCCTAGAAATAACCACTCTTGAGGTGTGCAAGTCATAAGCAATCTCTTGATGGGTGGCATGTATGTGGTCATCTCCCGTCACTTTCGCTTTGTCTTGCAGGTGCTTTAAAAGGCGGTCGTCCATGCGCATAAAAGCTAAGGTGTCTATGGTTTGCAACAATTCCTTCATTCTTGCCTGATAACTATCTAACACAAATTGCTGCCAGGTCTTGTACTTGCCCATCCAAGATTCCATTTGAGCAACAGGGATCATGACAATCTCTGCATCTGTCTCTGCCACAGCACGAATGTCACTTTTGCTGCCTCCCATACAACATGAAAAACTCATGGCACAGGTATCTCCTTTTTCTATGAAGTACAAAAGCAATTCGTCTGATTTCTCATCTTCTCTCATGATTTTAATCGCTCCTGAAAGTAATAAAGGCATGTGGGTAATGAGCTCCCCTATTTCAATAAGTTGCTGTCCCGCAGCAACTTTCTTTAAACTACCATATGCAAGAATTTCTTCCATCAATGGCGGCTCAAAAAGAAAACCGTAATGTTGTTCTAATGCTTCTTTAAACATATAATTATGGATGTAAAAGTCTATAAATTAAGACAGCCGTTCTTTGGGTGAGCGCTTCAATAGTTTTTAAATTCACCGTTTCTTGTGGGGTATGAGCGCCCGTTCCCATGGTCCCTAGACCATCTAAACAAGCTACATAGTTCGCCACAAATGAGGTGTCTGCAGCCCCTCTTTTTCCTGGATCATAGGCCAACACTGCTCCCTGATTTAGATCTAAGCTTACTTGGTTTAACTGGGTTAAAAGCGCAATATTCTGTGGTGTTGGTGGCATGGCTGGATAACTGTCAGTGAAAAATATTTTCGCAGTAGTTTGTGGGAGGTTTCTACTAATTACTTCCCTCATTTTGTTTCTAGCGCTGTCTTTTTGTGCTTCGGTAATAAACCTCAACCCTCCTTGAACGGTAGCCGTCTGTGCCACTACATTACTCTTTCCAAAAGCGGTTGCGTTACCTGTGAGTGGGTCTATACTTGTAAAAGTTCCACCAACCATCATTCCAGGGTTAAAACTCAATAAATCTGGGCCTTTAACCTGTTGGTAAAAATCATTTAAAATTCTGCCCATTTCAAAAATGGCACCAGCTCCAGTGCGTTCACTGAAAACACCTGAAGAATGGGCTCTTTTTCCAGTGGTGGTAACTTTCCATCCAGAAGCACCTCTTCTGGCCACTGTGGCGTAATTAAACCCTGTAGATGTTTCAAAACCTAGGGCAATATCTGATTTTTTAGCTGCGTCAATGAGATCCTTTCTACTAATGGAAAGTGGCTTCCCTGAACTCTCCTCATCTCCGGTAAAGGCTACAATTACCTGAGTATTTTTAAGTAATCCTTGCTCATTCAGGGCTTTCAAAGCATAGAGAATAATAACGTTTCCACCTTTCATGTCATTCCCCCCTGGCGCATGGGCAATACTATCATTGATTCTCTCAAAGTTTTGAAAAGGACTGTTTTCTTCAAAGACAGTGTCCAAGTGGCCTATCAGTAAAAGTCTTTTTCCAGTGGGTTTTTTTACGGAGGGGGTTTCTACAAACAAATGCCCGGCCCTATTTAATGAATCTGGCATAGAAATCCACCTAGGTTCCATCCCAATAGATTCAAAAGCACCACTAAAAACAGTCCCTACCTCTTTTACCCCTTTGAGATTTAATGTGCCACTATTGATATTTACTACCTTTTCTAAAAATAAAATAGCCTCTGAATTGTTTGCAGATACCGAAGCTATAAGCTGTTGCTCTATTTTGTTGCGTTTTTGGGCGTTTAGAGAGTGAAAAATAAAACTTACAAGAAGCAGTGTGACAAAGAATGGTTTACTCATGGTGGTTCGTTTGTTATTTAGAGGTTCAATTTACTAAAATTAGCACAAAGCTTTTAAAGTGTTTAGTCAAATTTTAATGCTTTAACTACAGAAACCTTAGATACTATGACAGATGGAAGTATAAGCATTAGGGAACAAAGTATAAGCACCAGCGCATTTAAACCCAAAACTATAGATACATCCATATATACGGGTATTTCTCTAATATAATATTCTTTTGGATTCGGAAACTGAAGCCACTTAAAGCGGTCTTGCACATAAATAATACCCAATCCTACAAAATTACCCACCAATAGTCCAAAACCTATTAAGTAAATGGCCTGATACAGAAATACTTTTCTTACGGTCCAATCTGCAGCGCCTAATGCTTTGAGGATCCCAATCATAGGGGTGCGTTCAAGAATGAGAACTAAAAGTGCTGTGACCATATTAATTCCTCCAACCAATATCATAATACCAATAATGAGAATCATGTTAAAATCAAAAAGAGAAATCCATTCAAAAATATTGTAATAGCGCTCTTTTACCGAACGTACATCTAAATCTGATTGAGTGGCTGCATATACCTCTGCTGTTTTTTGATCTATTTGGTCAAAATCTGATACAAATACTTCAAAAGCACTTATTTGGTCTACTTCCCAACCAGATATTCTTTGTAAATGCCTCAGGTCTACAAAAATAAAACTACTGTCAAAAGCCTCAAAACCGGAATCATATATTCCTGCTATTTTAAAAATCCGTTGACTTGGGATGGTGTTTTTTGAATCGTTTTTAATAAAGAAAGTTCTAAAAGTGTCTCCTGTTTTTAAGGCCAATTTTTGGGCCATTAAATCAGAAATGAGCACTTCATTATTTAGTGTTCCTCTATAATTTGGCAGGCGACCACTGATAATAAAATCTTTAAAAGCAGTCCAATTATAATCTGTAGACACCCCTTTCGCTACAATTCCCTCAAAAGTCTCTTCTGTCCTAATAATCCCTGGTGTGGTAATAATTCCTTGAATATGGGCTATTCCTGAAACAGATTTAAAGTCAGGATAAAATGTTTGATTTTTAGAAATTGGCGATCCGGAAATATGGGCAGTGTTGGTCTCGTAGCTAATTATTTGTAGGTCTCCATTAAAAGCAGCTACTTTTTCCCTAATTTTATAATTCAATCCAAGACCTGTTGCTACCGATATAAGCATCATCACCATGCCTATCGCAATAGCCGCAATAGCAATCTTAATAATAGGAGCAGAAATATGGCTTTTACCATGACCTCCCAAAATAAGCCTTTTGGCTATAAATAGAGATATATTCAAATGAATAAGACTTTTAATACACCCAAAAATACCACTTTATTTATACTTCTATTCGTCCTTTCAATTCCTTTTACAAACTGCAGCAGCCAATCGCAATTACCTTTAATAGTTGGCGCCAACAGAACAGAGACTTATTTGCCCTATCTCAAAGGAAAAAACATAGCTGTTGTGGCTAATCCCACCTCTGTGATATTTAAAAACAGTGGACATTCACAAGGCCACACACATATAGTAGACTCTTTATTGACATTAGGGGTGAATATAGTCAAGGTATTCTCTCCAGAACACGGCTTTAGAGGAAATATAGATGCTGGAGAAAAGGTGGAAGATGGTATAGATACCACTACAGGTATACCCATAATGTCTCTTTATGGCAATCAAAGAAAGCCAAGTCCTGAAAGCCTGCAAAATATAGACCTAGTCTTGTTTGACATTCAAGATGTTGGGGTCCGATTTTACACCTATATCGCTACCCTTCAACTCGTTATGCAGGCCTGTGGTGAAGCAGGCATTCCCCTCTTTGTACTAGACAGACCCAATCCAAATGGACATTATGTAGACGGACCAACGATGGAAAAAGCCCACCAGAGTTTTCTGGGAATGACCCCTATACCGCTCGTTTATGGAATGACCATTGGAGAGTACGCCAGTATGGTCAACACAGAAGAAGGTTGGCTCGGAACAGACAAACATCCAGCACTTTCGGTAGTGGGTCTGAAAAATTACAATAGAGACCTCTCCTACTCACTCCCTATTAGGCCTTCCCCAAATTTACCCAACGACCAGTCCATTGCACTCTATCCGAGTTTAGGATTATTCGAAGGAACTACCATCAATGCAGGTAGGGGAACAGAAGCGCAATTCACCCGCTACGGCGCACCAGAACTTTCTAATAAAATGTCTTTTAGCTATACCCCTGAACCCAATTTTGGGGCAAAATATCCAAAACACAATGGCGAAATTTGCTTTGGAGAAGACTTAGCTGAGATAAACCCTCCTAAATCAGTAGATCTCAATTGGCTGGTGAAAGCATACGCGAATAGCAGCAAGAAAGAGCCGTTTTTCCTCACTTCAGGATTCACCAAACACGCTGGAAATGAAAAGCTTCAAAAACAAATAGAAAACGGACTAAGCGCAGCAGAAATAAGAAGTAGCTGGCAAGAAGACTTGGACACCTTCAAAGTGATCAGAGCCAAATACCTCAGATACTAAGGCAACACTTTAGGGAATTCAGACCCTTTAATCTCAAACCAGATGAGCTGTTTGTTAAACTGACGGCTTCTACCCCGAAATCTCAGACTTTCTGTAAGCGTTAAAAGGAATCTTGAGAAGTTCTTTGAGTGATTTATTGGCTGCTGGATCTGGGTAAGTATCTACCCCGTAAACAATCTGATCTACAGGCATGGTGGAAAAAGTACCAAAAAGTCTGTCCCATATAGAAAATATATTTCCGTAATTGCTGTCTGTGTATGGCAGTTGATAATGGTGGTGTATCTTGTGCATATTAGGAGAAACAATGAACCAGCTTAGCAAAGCGTCTGCTTTGGCAGGTAGTTTTATATTGGCATGATTGAACTGAGAGAACACCACAGACAATCCTTGATACAACATGATATAGGCTACCGGAGCACCCACTAAAAAAACCGCCAAACAGGTAAATAAAAACCGCACTACGCTCTCCAAAGGATGGTGCCTATTGGCAGAGGTGGTGTCTACTTCCATATCAGTATGGTGCACCAAGTGAAAGCCCCACAATACACGCACCTTATGCTCAACAAAATGAGCCAACCAAGCCCCAATTAAATCTAGGAACATCACCCCTACAAAGACTTCTAACCAAAGTGGCATTTTAGGCAACCAATAAAGTATTCCAAAAGAATTTGAAGCCGTCCAATCACTGGTATACAGCAATAAAAAAGCCAAAGGGAAGTTGACCAAAATGGTCGTAAGCGTGAAGAAAATATTCACCCCCGCATGTTTGCCTTTATGGTAAGACAATTTAAACAGTGGCAGCATGTATTCTAGTATCCAAAAAAAAGTAATTCCACCCACTAAAATAAGGCTTCTATGCAAGGGTGGAATGGTTTCAAAATAAGAGATAATCTGTTCCAAAGTGATTTTTTATTTTAAAATTACAACTTTATTTTAATTTTCATAGCCTCCACTACCTTGTAAGCAGCAGGACAGATTGGAATATTTTTTTGGGTAAGGGCTGTAATCTGATGAAACTTCTTGCGGTTGGTGTGCGGAAATTCACTACAAGCTTTTGGCCTGTGATCGTATATACTGCAATAATTATCAGCCCCTAAAAAAGCACAAGGCACTTGCTGCAGCACATAGTCATTGTCTTCATCTATTTTTAAATATTGCGACACAAACTGAGCAGATTTTATCTTTAAGTGCTTGGCTATTCGATCAATATCTGCGCGGGTAAAAAGGGGGCCTGTAGTCTTACAACAATTGGCACAACTCAAACAATCAACCTTTTTAAACACTTGATCATGTAATTCTTGCATGGTGTAGTCCAATTGCTTGGGGGGCTTCTTTTTAAGCTTTGCAAAATAGGCAGCCGTTTCCTTAGAGGACTCTTTGGCCAGTTTAGGTAATTTTTTTAAAAATTCATCCATAGATAGAAAAAGAAGGCCTTTATGAAATTAGTCGTGATCATTTGGGTTAAAAATAAGACATTTGTAGCGCTCAAAAAATTTAAACCCATGGATGTTTTTGGAAATGCCTTACTAGACTATTGGAATGGAATAGCCACAGAAAATATTTTGACACACTCCAATCTAGGAGATACGGATGAAATTCCCCTTGACTACCTATTTAGGGACTACAAACAAATGCCTCCATTAGAAAAAAAAGCACTCAAGTGCTGCAAGGGGTCTATCTTAGATTTAGGCGCTGGTACAGGGTCACACGCCTTGTATTTACAAAAGCAACACAAGACCGTTACGGCCTTAGATATTTCAAAGGGCGCCACTGAGGTTTGCAAACTGAGGGGTATTGAGACGGTGCTTTGTGAAGATTTATTTGACCACAACCTTAAATACGACACCATACTTCTCCTTATGAATGGCACAGGCCTAGCTGGAACATTGAAAGGATTAGGCCCGTTTTTAGAGCAGCTAAAAAAACTCTTACATCCAAACGGGAGTATTTTTATTGAAGGCACTGATATATTATATATGTTTGAATCAGATGAAGAAGACGGAGGGTACTGGGTCCCAAACCAGGTAGATTATTACGGAGAGCTTCGCTTTACCATGCGTTATAAAGACCAAACAACAACAGAATTTCCTTGGCTCTATTTAGACTATAATACCTTAGCTAGGGCCGCTCAATACCATGGATTTGAAACAAGTTTAGTCATGGAAGGACCACAAAACAATTATCTAGCCAAGCTTAGCTTATAAAAGCGCTATGGAATATTAAGGTATTTGTGTGTTTGCAAGGAGACTTTCCAAGCTGGATTTGCCATCACAAAATCTACAATCATGGGTACTACCTTATCTTTCACACTCCATTCTGGTTGCAAATACAAGTGACAATTAGGCCCTACCTTAGCGGCTTGCTCTTGAGCAAATGCTAAATCGTGCTTGTTAAAAACAATCACTTTAAGTTCGTGGGCTTCTTTATAGATAGGCGCTAATGGCAACTTATTCTTCTTAGGAGATAGACAAATCCAGTTCCATTCACCCGTGAGTGTATAAGCACCAGAGGTCTCAATATGGGTTTGCAAACCAGCCTCTTTTAAGCCAGCTGTTACAGGTCCCATGTCCCAAGTAAGTGGCTCTCCTCCAGTAATCACGATGGTTTTATAAGGACTTGCGTCTTGGATGATTTTTTCTATCGCCGTAGGCGGATGCTTCTCTGCGTCCCAACTTTCTTTTACGTCGCACCAATGGCAACCCACATCACAACCACCTACCCTTATAAAATAAGCGGCAGTGCCTTTGTGGTAGCCCTCTCCTTGAATGGTGTAAAATGCCTCCATTAAAGGCAAATAAATGCCCTTGTTCACCGCACTTAAAATATCCTGCTTTTTCATGCCGCAAAGATATTAGAATTAGATTACTTTTACAGGACTATTTTATGTATTTAAAAGACTTCTTTAATGAATAAATATTTTCTCCTATTTGCTGCTATTGGCCTAACCATAATAGGTTGTACTTCTCAAAATGATCCTTTCTCAATTTCTGAAGGAAGGGTGGGTAAGTTTCACAAAACAGACGCTATAAAAGATTTGTATACTATTTACGCCAACGACTCCATTGTAGGAGATTCTATCGCTATTTCTAGTGGACTTATAGGATCTAGAATTAGTATTTTTGAAAAAGGAGGGGCTCCTTTGCTTTACTTAAACCCTATTCAAGATTCTATATCTGTCATTGGGAGTGTTAGGGTGTTAGACAAGCGTTTTAAAACAGATAAAGGCATTGGACTGGAAAGCAATTTCAAAGCAGTATCAAAAACTTATGCTATAGACAAAATCCAAACCACTTTTAGCAGTGTAATTGTCTCATTTAAAGGATTAGAAGTATATGTTACTATTGACAGAAGAGAACTTCCTGAAGATTTAAGATATGGGCCTATTGAAACTTTAGACGCTATTCAAATTCCTGAAGAAGCCCCTATAAAAAACCTAATGATCAGCTGGCAGCGTTAATATGAGTGCAAAAGCATTAAAAATACTCGCACTTGCTTATGGGACCTACTTTAATACCATAGCTATTTTTTCTAAAAAGAAAGCGGCTATAAAAGCATTTGCGCTATTCTGTACCCCTAGAAAAGGCAAGCTCCTACCCCACCAAAAGGATTACCTCAACCAATTTGACAAAGAAATAGTTTCTGTGGTTGACCATCAAATTCAAACATACCAATGGAAAGGAAGTGAAGGACCTACTGTACTACTTTGTCACGGTTGGGAGAGTAACGCTTTTAGGTGGAGAAACCTCATCGAAAAACTTCAAGCCAAAGGATTTCATATTATCATCTTTGACGCTCCGGGACATGGAGCCTCTTCTGGGGCACATTTACATGTGCCTATTTATGAAGCATGCACCAGTGAACTGATCAAAAAATACCAACCACAATATGTCATTGGACATTCTATAGGAGGTTTAGCACTATTGTACAGCCAGTATAAATCTCCTCAACCATCGGTAGAAAAAATAGTCAGCCTAGGCGCGCCATCTGATTTAGGAGATATTATGAACAACTACCAAAAACTCGTTGGTTTTAACCAAAAAGTTTTGGAAGGATTAGACCGCTATTTCAAAGAGCGTTTCACCTTTGGAATTGATGAATTTTCAATGGCCAAATTCATTAAATCTGTTGACAAAAAAGGACTTATTGTCCACGATCTAGAAGACAGAATAGCGCCTTACCAAGCAGCTGTATCCATGCATGCCAATTGGCAAAATGCCCAACTAATCACTACGGAAGGTTTAGGCCATTCCTTACACCAAGACCTAGTGAACGATCAGATTATTTCATTTTTAGAAGCCTCTTAAACTTTATATTATGAAACAAAAAGTAACGCCTTTTCACATTGCCATTCCGGTTCACAATCTAGAGGAATGCCGCATTTTTTACGGAGAAATATTAGATTGCGAGGAAGGCAGAAGCAGTGACCATTGGGTAGATTTTAACTTATTCGGACACCAATTGGTCATACATTACAAGGAAAAAAGTTCAGATCATGACTTACACACCAACGCAGTAGACGGCAAGAATGTGCCTGTACCTCATTATGGCGTAGTACTTTCCTGGGGAACTTTTAACGCATTTGCTTCGCGCCTAAAATCAAAAGAGGTCTCCTTTATCATTGAGCCATACATCCGTTTTAAAGGTCAGGTAGGAGAGCAAGCCACCATGTTTTTTCTAGATCCCGCTGGAAATGCACTAGAATTTAAAGCCTTTAAAGATATGGGACAATTATTCGCTAAATAACAAAAAAAAGACCGCTCATTGGCGGTCTTTTTTTTTTAGTTTTTTGCTCTGTGACGCTCTCTTGCTAAGAGGGTATTTTTAAGAAGCATAGCAATAGTCATAGGACCTACACCACCAGGAACTGGGGTAATATGCGAGGCTTTTTTAGACACATTCTCAAAATCTACATCTCCAGTGATATAATATCCTTTTTCTAAACTGTCGTCTGCTACTCTTGTAATACCTACATCAATCACTACAGCACCTTCTTTAACCATCTCCGCTTTTAAGAAATTAGGCACCCCTAAAGCAGAAATAACAATGTCTGCTTGAGAGATAATTTGGGTGATATTTTTAGTGTGGCTATGGGTTAGGGTAACTGTTGAATTTCCAGGCCATCCTTTTCTACCCATTAAAATACTCATTGGCCTACCTACTATATGACTCCTACCAATCACTACAGTGTGCTTTCCTTTTGTATCTACTTTATACCGTTCTAAGAGCTCTAAAATACCAAATGGAGTAGCCGGAATAAAAGTACTCATATCCAAAGCCATTTTCCCAAAGTTCATAGGATGGAATCCATCTACATCCTTATCTGGATCAATAGCCATTAACACAGATTGGGTATCTATCTGTTTTGGCAAAGGAAGCTGTACAATAAACCCATCAATTTCTGGATTTTCATTGAGCTTCTTGATTTCTTTTAAAAGCTCTACTTCAGACGTAGTAGCTGGCAAACGCAATAAAGTAGATTCAAAACCAACACGCTCACAAGACCTTACTTTGCTTCCAACATATGTTAATGAAGCACCATCGTTTCCTACTATGACCGCAGCTAAATGAGGTGCTTTTTCTCCTCTGGCTTTCATGTCGGAAACAGCCATAGCTATTTCATCTTTAATGTCGTTGGACACTTTTTTTCCATCTAATAATTCCATAGAATCCTCTTAATTTTATTTTTATTAACGCATGCCGTCAAGGCCACCCATCATTTGCATCATCTTTTTACCACCACCACCTTGCATCATCTTCATCATTTTAGACATCTGATCAAACTGCTTAAGCAATTGGTTTACATCTTGCGTGGTCCTACCACTACCTTTCGCTATACGCTTCTTTCTGCTCGCGTCTAACTTAGAAGGCTGGCTTCGTTCCAATGGGGTCATAGAGTGAATAATCGCTTCAATATGCTTGAAAGCGTCGTCGTCTATATCTAACCCTTTAAGGGCCTTTCCTGCTCCTGGGATCATTCCCATAAGATCTTTTAAGTTACCCATCTTTTTAATCTGTTGAATCTGGGTAAGGAAGTCATCAAAACCAAAGGTGTTTTTCGCAATTTTCTTTTGAATCTTTCGCGCTTCTTCCTCGTCAAACTGATCCTGAGCCCTCTCTACTAGGGAAACTACATCTCCCATTCCCAAGATACGTTCTGCCATACGCTCTGGATAGAAAACATCTAAGGCTTCCATTTTTTCACCAGTACCTATAAATTTTATGGGCTTGGTTACTACAGATTTAATAGAAATTGCTGCTCCACCCCTAGTATCCCCATCTAGCTTGGTTAAAATAACTCCATCAAAATTTAAAACATCATGAAATGCTTTGGCAGTATTTACAGCATCCTGACCCGTCATAGCGTCTACGACAAATAAAGTCTCACTTGGGGTAACGGCTTTGTGAATATTGGCAATTTCTGCCATCATAGCTTTATCTACCGCCAATCTACCAGCCGTATCTATAATCACTAAGTTGTGCCCATTTGCTTTAGCATAAGCTATACCCGCTTGGGCAATGGCCACTGGATTGGATTCCTCCTTATTTGAATATACAGCAACACCTATCTGATCTCCCACAACATGTAATTGATCAATAGCTGCTGGCCTATACACATCACAAGCCACTAAAAGTGGGTTTTTAGATTTCTTTAATTTTAAATACAATGCCAACTTTCCAGAGAAAGTAGTCTTACCAGACCCCTGAAGACCTGCCATTAAAATAATAGATGGATTGTCTGATAGGTTTAAACCAACAGATTCACCTCCCATAAGCTGGGTCAGTTCATCTTTAACCAGCTTAACCATAAGCTGACCTGGCTGAAGGCTAGTGAGTACTTGCTGACCTAGTGCCTTTTCTTTAACGGTATTTGTAAACTCTTTAGCAATTTTAAAGTTAACATCGGCATCTAGTAAGGCACGCCTTACTTCTTTTAAAGTCTCTGCAACGTTAATCTCTGTAATCTGACCATGCCCTTTTAATACATGAAGGGCTTTGTCTAGTTTATCGCTTAAATTATCGAACATATGGTCTGAATATTAAAGGGCAAATTTAAGAAATCACCCGAGAAAAAAGATAGTTCTAATCTACTTTCTTTGAAAAGTACATCAGAAATATGTGGGGCATAGTCAAAGCTGTCAGGAAAGCAAAAAACATGGAGAGTTCTAAAACAAAATATTGTTTTAAAATAAAATAATACCCCACAAGTGACAATACTGCCATAGCCCAATACAAAAAACTGGACTTCACAAACATCACAAAGCCTTTAAAATCCGTGCGTCCATATAAAAAATTCATTTGATCAACCAATGAGGGAAGTGAGTGCCAGAAAATAAAATATATGGCAAAAGCCCACAATAAGGTAGTACTGTTAAATACAACGAAGAAAACTAGTAGATAAAAAATCTGACGGAGTGTAAAGGAATACTCAAATGTCTTTTGGTATTTAATAGCATATAAGATTGCTGTAATGGCCAAACTCGCATACATTGACATCTGAATAAGCGTGGGAGATAACCTAACATTGCTAATATCTTGAATAATATCAGATACTAAAAGGCTGTGTGCACTAAAGAGCAGTGTAAAAATAGACATCCCATAAGCAGTCATAAACAATTTAGCAAATACCCCTTTATTGGATATTAACGACTCCCAATGCTGCTCTCCAAAATGGTATGCACTAAACAAAACAAATAATGTGAGGGTCATTGTAGGGAATTGCATAAGTAAAAAAGCAACACTAAAAATGGCCAATACATATATAAGGAGTAAAATCCATTTTTTTGAAATAAACGCATGCGCATGAAGGGTTTTTTTTCCAATACCAAGGTCATTGGCACCGTGAAGAATTCCCAAACTTAGAATACAAAAGTATGCGGTATAATCTTCCAGCTTTTCATTAAAAAAAATTGATAGCCAAATAGTGAAAAAAGTTAAAATTAATTTTGTATTTTTCAATATGATAAATATTTAACATCAAAATTATTAAAATTATATTTAATAGGTGTTGATTTTATCAAATTAATGTTTAACTTTAACCAGATTTCATTAAACACTGTAATTGAGATCGGAATTATTAACCAAAAAAACCTAATTATTATGCAAAACTTATTCGCATCCCTTCCTTTAGCTGCCCAAATGGCAACTGATGATTATGTTGGCTTCACATTCTTTGTAGGGTGTATGGCTATGATGGCTGCTTCTGCGTTTTTCTTCTTATCTATGAATGGATTTGACAAAAAATGGAGAACTTCTATCCTTGTATCTGGACTAATTACTTTCATTGCCGCAGTACACTATTGGTATATGAGAGACTATTGGGCAGAATTTGGAGAATCTCCTACATTCTTTAGGTATGTAGACTGGATTCTTACTGTTCCATTAATGTGTGTAGAATTCTATTTAATTTTAAAAGCTGCAGGAGCTAAGAAGTCTTTGATGTGGAGAATGATCTTTTTCTCTGTAGTTATGTTAGTAACAGGATATATTGGAGAGGCTGTAAACAGAGAAATGGCTCAAATATGGGGTCTAATTTCAGGATTGGCTTACTTTGCCATTGTTTATGACATCTGGTTTGGTGAAGCTAAAAAATTAGCAGAAGCTGCTGGTGGCGCTGTTTTAAGCGCTCACAAAACCTTATGCTGGTTTGTACTTGTAGGATGGGCTATCTATCCTATTGGATACATGGCTGGTACTCCAGGGTGGTACGATGGTATCTTTGGAGGTTTAGATTTAGATATTATTTACAACATTGGAGATGCTGTAAATAAAATTGGATTTGGATTGGTTATCTACGGATTGGCAGTTGCCAAGTCTGAGGAAAAATAATACCTACTTACACAAAATATTAAAGGCGGCCTATGGGCCGCCTTTTTTTTTTAAAAAATAGCACACCAAAAAAATTACATACGCTCTGGCACTTCAATCCCTAAAAGACCCAAAGCATCTTGGATCACCTGGGCCACTTTTCTAGAGAGTGCCACCCTAAATACTTTTAAATCTTCACTAGACTCTCCTAAAATTGATACGTTCTGGTAAAAACTATTAAAGGCCTTTACCAAGTCATAGGTGTAGTTAGCCACCAAAGCAGGACTATAATTTTGTGCAGCCAATTGAATGGTTTCAGGGAATAAAAACAACTGCTTTAATAACGCCACTTCTTTTTCATGTAAAAAAGATTCTTGGCCTTCAAAAGCAGGTACAACAGACGTGTCAAAATTTGCTTTTCTCAAAATAGACTGAATTCTAGCGTAAGTATATTGCATAAAAGGACCTGTATTTCCCTGGAAATCTACAGACTCTTTTGGATCAAATAAAATTCGCTTCTTAGGATCTACTTTTAAAATATAGTATTTGAGTGCACCCAAACCAATAGTCTCATACAGAGCTGTTTTCTGCTCTTGAGTATATCCTGATAATTTACCCAAATCTTCCGAGATACTTTCTGCTGTAGCAGTCATTTCCGTAATTAAGTCGTCTGCATCTACCACAGTTCCTTCCCTACTTTTCATTTTCCCGCTAGGCAAATCTACCATCCCGTAACTCAAATGAAACAATTGCTGTGCCCAACTAAATCCTAATTTATTTAGAATTAAAAACAATACCTTAAAGTGGTAATCTTGCTCATTCCCCACAGTATAAACCATCCCGTTAACATCTGAGTAATCAGCAACACGCTGAATAGCGGTTCCTATATCTTGGGTCATATAAACGGCAGTACCATCTGAACGCAATACAATTTTCTCATCAAGCCCTTCTTCTGTGAGGTCTATCCATACACTTCCGTCTTCTTTCTTGAAAAACACCCCTTGATCTAAACCTTTGGCAACAACATCTTTTCCAAGTAAATAAGTGTCACTCTCGTAATAATAACTGTCAAAGCTTACGCCCAAACGCTTATAGGTTTCTTCAAACCCTTTGTAGACCCAGGCATTCATTTTCTTCCATAGCGCTACTACTTCAGCATCTCCAGATTCCCAACGAATAAGCATTTCTTGGGCTTCTTTCAGTAGTGTTGTAGCTTTTTCAGCTTCAGATTGCTCCATACCATTAGCTACTAGAGCTGCTATCTCTGCCTTGTATGCTTTATCAAAAGCCACATAGTATTTACCCACTAATGCGTCTCCTTTAAGACCTGTAGATTCAGGCGTTTCTCCATGTCCAAATTTTTCCCAAGCCAACATACTTTTACAAATATGAATACCACGGTCATTGATGATTTGGGTCTTGTATACTTTTTTACCAGAAGCCTCCAGGATTTTAGCTACTGAATAGCCTAATAAGTTATTTCTAATATGCCCTAAATGTAGGGGTTTATTAGTGTTTGGAGAAGAGTACTCCACCATCACCGCATGAGGGTCTTTTTGGGTGACATTACCATAAGTGGTGTCCTTTAGCGCATGAGCGAAAGCACCAAGAAAAAAACGATCCGTAAAGCTGATATTCAAAAAGCCTTTGACTACATTAAATGACTTTACCTCCTTAAGTTGCTCTTGTAAATAAGTCCCTATCTGGTTCCCGATCACTTCCGGGTTTCCTTTGATCTCTTTAAGCAAAGAAAAGACCACCACTGTAATATCTCCTTCAAAGTCTTTTCTGGTAGGCACAAATTCCACAGAAGACAATGACTTGCCAAAAATTTTTTCAACGCCAGAAAGGACGGTTTTTTCAATCAGGGGTAATACATTCATAGTCTTTACTTATAAGGGGGCAAAATTAAGATTTTATTCTCAATAAATACGGGCTCTTTTACAATAAGACCGCTTAGTCAGTGTTTAAATATAGTACCTTTAACTTAAAAAAATGCTGTGCAACGACTCTTATAACAACCCAAGCCAAACCAAAACCATAAACGAAATAGTTGGAACGCCATACTCCATTAGAGAGCGTTTTAAAATGGGTGGTATTGGCTCTCCAAAAATGGAGATAGTTTCTAGCAGTGCGACCATTTATTCGCTATTAAGCCTAGACCACAACACCAATTACAGCTCTATTGAGCTTAGACCTAAAGGAATTATACTGCGTTTTAGGTCTCTTTTAGAAACCTACGCACTGGTCATACCCTTTTATAAGCTCACTATTTTCAAAGGAGACATAGGGATATATAGCGTGTATATGGATGATTACTTTGTCAAATTAAAAGCAGACACCAAAGGGATTCAAAAATATTTTAAAAGGGTCTTAGAGGCTAAAATAGCCAATGACCCTAATCAAACATATCATTAATTTTCCATCCTAGGCAAAAACACCTCTGCCATCATACAACGAGCACTTCCACCACCACAGGTTTCAATCGTGGAAAGGTCTGCGTGAATAATCTCGCAGTGCTTTCTGATTTTTGACAACTGACCTGGTGTAATACTTTCAAAAGCAGTAGTGCTCATGACCAAATAAGGGGTCTCGTTTGAACCAAGTACTTGAAGCATGTTTCCAGCAAAAGAATGCATTTGAGCTTCACTAATAGCAATGACTTCTTTCCCGTCTTCTTTTAAGCGATTCAATACCTCTTTGCGCTCTTTCTTGTCGTCTATGCTGTCCGTGCAAATCACGGCGAAAGTCTCTGCCAAACACATCATTACATTGGTGTGATAAATAGGCAAGCGGTTTCCTTCTACCGTTTGATTGGCCGTAAAAATGACAGGAGTATATTCAAAATCCTCACAGAATTCAATAAATAGTTCTTCATCTGCTCTAGAAGACAATGCACAATAGGCATTTTTATGAACCCTATCTAAAAGTAAGCTCCCAGTCCCTTCTAAGAAAATACCTGAGTCTTCTGCAGCAGTGTAATCCATGATCTGATCAATAATAAACCCATCTTCTTCCAGAATTTCTAGAACCGCTTCCCTTCTCTCTAAACGCCTATTTTTTGCAAACATAGGATAAAGCGCCACCGTAGCATCCTGGTGAAAAGACACCCAATTATTGGGGAATATTGCGTCTGGCGTGTCTGGGTCTAGGGTATCTTGAACCACTGTGACCTGAACCCCTTTTTCTCTTAAAAGCAGCACATAGGCGTCAAACTCATCTTGGGCTTTTTTTACCACCTCTTCAGGCGGCATAGTCGCAAGCGCTTGAAAGTAATTATTCACAGCTGTTTGCTCGTTCATCCTGAACTGAGCTGGCCTGATCATTAAAATATGATTGGTCAATTGTTTCATTAGTCTCTTATTAATGGTAAGGTGCTACACCTCAATAATCCTTCTTGTTTGGCAATTTCTTTGTATTCAATGGCTTCTACGGTAATACCCTTACTAGTAAGCCAAGCATTTAACCTAGTAAAGCGTCCATCAGAAACCACCACATTCGGAGCAATAGAAAAAATATTAGAATTCATCTGATACATCTCTTCTTTGGTAATCTCAAATACATGGTCTTTTCCAAAAAAATCTCTAAGCCATTCGTATTCTGATTCAATTAAAAAGCCCTCTTTGTGTAATATAGCCATGTTTTTGCCTACAGGCTGAAAACAACAGTCTAAGTGCAATGCATTCTCTTTAGGATCCGTATTGGATTTCTTAAGTTCAAATGCCTTCACCGTTTTGTTAGGAAACAAAGCAGTTAGAAAATTAACGGCCTTTTTATTGGTCCTAGCGGTTATATAATTCGGATAATCTTGACCGGTATAAGTTCCCACAAAAATATAATCGTTCCAGGGCATAACATCTCCGCCTTCTACATGAACCTCCTCTGGAGGGTAAACTACCTTAGCAGGATCTATCTGATCTACCAAATATTTAATGGCCTGGTATTCTTCTTCTCTATCTGGAAGTATATTGGCTTTTATAAGGAAATCTTCAATAACAAAGGCAATATCTCTAGAAAAAATCTGATTGCAGTTTGGAATTACTTTAGGCCTATACACTTTTACGCCATGCTTTACCAATACCGCTGTAAAACCTTCCATCTCACGAACCATATCAGACTCTTCAGGATAAGTCCCAGCCACAATATGTTCTCTAGATTTTGGATCGTAAGCGTCTTCTAGCTTTGGCTCAGGTCCATTCTGCTTGGCTATACCTAATACCACCGCTTTTAAGGGAGCGGTCTCATCAACCACATGAAGCTTTATCATAAGTACTGTTTTTTTTAAATAAAAAAGCCTTGTCAAAAATACAACAAGGCTTTTATTATAAAGTAATATTCGGTTATCTATTTTCTACTGGAACGAAATCTCTGAAGTTTTCTCCAACATATACCTGTCTAGGTCTTCCAATAGGTTCATTGTTTTCTCGCATCTCTTTCCATTGAGCAATCCAACCTGGTAGACGACCAAGTGCAAACATCACAGTAAACATCTCAGTTGGAATTCCTAGTGCCCTGTATATAATACCTGAGTAGAAATCTACATTAGGATATAATTTTCTATCTACAAAATACGGGTCTTCTAAAGCTTCTTTTTCTAATCCTTTAGCAATAGCTAGGATAGGATCATCTATGCCTAGATCATTTAATACCTCGTCTGCCGCTTTTTTGATGATTTTAGCCCTAGGGTCAAAATTCTTATACACACGGTGACCGAAGCCCATTAATCTAAATGAATCGTTTTTATCCTTAGCCTTAGCCATATATTTTTTAGTATCTCCTCCATCTGCTTCAATAGCCTCTAACATTTCTAGCACTGCCTGGTTGGCACCACCATGTAAAGGACCCCACAAAGCAGAAATACCTGCAGAAAGAGAGGCAAATAAACCAGCATGAGAAGAACCCACGATTCTTACAGTAGAGGTAGAACAGTTTTGCTCGTGGTCTGCATGTAAGATCAATAATTTATCTAAAGCGTCAATGATCACTTTGTTTTTAGTGTATTCTTGGCTTGGCTTTTTAAACATCATTTTATGGATGTTTTCTACATAACCAAGGCTGTCGTCGCCATAATCCAAAGGCAATCCTTTTTTCTTTCTCATGGTCCATGCAACCAATACAGGAAACTTAGCCACTATTCTTACAATAGCCCCGTACATTTCTTTATCAGAAGATACATTAAAAGAATTAGGATTAAAAGAAATAAGTGCGCTAGTCAAAGAAGCTAAAACACCCATTGGATGGGCAGATTTTGGAAAACCATCTAAAATTTTCTTCATTTCCTCATCTACATGAGATTCAGCAACTATATCTTTCTGAAAATTAGTCAAAACTTCAGCTGTTGGAAGCGCTCCGAAGATTAACAAATAAACAACTTCAATAAAGCTAGCTTTTTCGGCAAGATCTTCAATAGAGTAGCCCCTATACCTTAAAATACCTTTTTCACCATCTAGAAAAGTAATCGCACTCTCACAAGATCCTGTGTTTTTAAAACCTGGATCAATAGTAATCATACCGCTTTGAGCTCTTAGGGTTTTAATATCTATAGCCAATTCATTTTCTGAACCCTGAATGACAGGAAACTCAAAAGTTTTATCTTGATATTGTAAAAGCGCTTTATCTGACATATTCAAAAATCTTTTTTTTATAATCACAAATTTACTAAAAAGGGACCATGTTAACCATCTGAAAGAGGCTAATTATTTCAAAAAAAAGGCCCTAAAAGGGCCTTTTAAATATATAGGTAATTTAAAAAGTTATTTCTTGATCTTGAACGCGTTTAACTTAGGAAAATATGCGGTCTCACCTAACATTTCTTCAATACGCAATAATTGGTTGTATTTAGCCATACGATCAGATCTTGAAGCAGATCCAGTCTTAATTTGACCCGTATTTAAAGCAACGGCTAAATCTGCAATAGTATTGTCTTCCGTTTCACCTGATCTATGAGACATAACAGAGGTGTATCCAGCATTCTTAGCCATATTAACCGCAGCAATTGTTTCGGTCAAAGTACCAATCTGGTTTACTTTAATTAAGATAGAATTTGCAATACCTTCAGAAATACCTCTCGATAGTCTCTCTACATTAGTTACAAATAAATCATCACCAACCAACTGTACTGAATCTCCCACTTTTTCTGTCAGTGACTTCCAACCAGCCCAATCGTTTTCATCCATACCATCCTCAATAGAGATAATTGGATACTTTGAAGCTAAATCTGCTAAATACTGTGCTTGCTCTTCAGAAGATCTAATCGCGCCGTTTGGCCCTTCGAACTTAGAATAGTCATATTTACCACCTACATAGAATTCAGCTGCTGCACAGTCTAAAGCGATCATCACATTGTCTCCAAGGGTATAACCTGCATTAGACACTGCTTTTGCAATCGTATCTAAAGCGTCTTCTGTTCCGTCTAAAGTTGGTGCAAAACCACCTTCATCTCCAACAGCAGTGCTCAAACCTCTATCGTGTAATACTTTCTTTAAATGGTGGAAAATTTCAGTCCCCATCTGCATGGCATGAGAAAAAGATTCCGCCTTAACAGGCATGACCATAAACTCTTGAAATGCTATAGGTGCATCTGAGTGTGACCCTCCATTAATAATATTCATCATTGGAACAGGCAATGTATTAGCGCTTACGCCACCAACATATCTAAACAAAGGCATTCCCAATTCTTCAGCTGCAGCTTTAGCAGCAGCTAATGAAACGCCTAAAATAGCATTGGCGCCTAATTTAGATTTATTAGGAGTTCCATCTAAATCTATCATGATCTGATCAATTAGGTTCTGCTCAAAAACAGATACGCCTAAAAGTGCGTCAGACAAATGTGTGTTCACATTTTCAACCGCCTTAAGAACTCCTTTACCCATATAGGCACTTCCACCATCTCTTAATTCAACAGCTTCGTGCTCTCCAGTTGAGGCTCCAGATGGTACCGCAGCTCTTCCAACTACGCCATTTTCAGTTTCTACATCTACTTCTACTGTAGGATTCCCTCGAGAATCTAATATTTGTCTAGCGTGAACGCTAATGATCATACTCATAATTGTACTTTTTAAAATATGTTTCAAATATACAAAAGCCAAGCACCTGCTTGGCTCTTTTTATAGGGTTTTTAACGAAAAAATATCACTATAACGTTTTAGTAAACAGGTGTTTTACTTAAAACAATTTCCGCATACTACGTATTGATCTATGCTTTAACTGAGGCATTCATTAGATCAAAAAATTGATCGAATAAATAAGTAGCGTCATTTGGACCTGGACCTGCTTCAGGATGGTATTGAACAGAGAAAACAGGCTTACTAGTCATTTCTATTCCGGCCACAGTTTGATCATTCAAATGAATATGCGTGATTGAGACATCTGGATGCTTTTCAGTGGCCTCCTTATCTATAGCAAAACCATGGTTTTGAGAAGTTATTTCTCCTTTACCTGTTTTTAAATTTTTAATGGGATGATTAATACCCCTGTGTCCATTATACATTTTATAGGTAGGAATTCCATTCGCTAAAGCAATTACTTGGTGACCCAAACAAATACCAAACAGAGGAAGACCACTACCAATCATTTTCTGAGCTGTTTCAATAGCTTCAGTTAAAGGTTCTGGATCCCCAGGTCCATTAGAAATAAAATAACCATCTGCATCCCAGGATTCGAATTCATGAAAAGGTGTGTCGTGTGGAAAGACTTTAATATAAGCCCCTCGCTTCTCTAAATTACGAAGTATATTTTTCTTTATCCCAATATCAAGCGCAGCTACTTTAAAAGAGCTTTCGGAATCTCCAACATAATAAGCCTCTTTAGTAGAAACTTCACCAGCCAATGCAAGACCTTGCATAGTAGGCACTTTTGCAAGCGCCAACTTTAATGCGTCTATTTCATCTACTCTAGTAGAGATTGCCGCATTCATAGCACCATGATCTCTAATGTAACTCACCAAAGCACGCGTGTCTATATCTGAGATGGCAAAGAGATTGTGGTCGTTTAAATAATCTTCTAAAGAAGCAGTCGCATCTGTTCTAGAGAACTCATAAGAAAAGTTTTTACATATAAGTCCTGCAATCTTAACGCCATCAGATTCAACTTCATTTGGATTTGTTCCATAATTTCCAATATGGGCATTGGTCGTTACCATTAACTGACCAAAATAAGAAGGATCGGTAAAAATTTCCTGATAACCAGTCATTCCGGTATTAAAACAAACTTCTCCAAAAGCAGTCCCCGATTTATCTCCCACAGCTTTACCGTGGAAAATAGTCCCGTCTGCCAATAAAATAATAGCGCTTCTTTTTTTCTGATATTTCATGGTGTTAAAATTCTTTATATAAACAAAAAAACAAAAAAAAAGGACAAGCAATAAAGCTTATCCTTTTAAATTATAAAACATTTAATAACAGTTTATGCTTTAGCATCATCTGTATTTTCTGTGTTGTCATTATCAGCAGCTGGCGCTTCTTTAACTAGAGCTTCAGCAGCGACCCCTGTAACAGGATCAGCAACTTTAGCTTTACCTCTACGGGTAGTTTTCTTAGCCACTTTTTTAGCGTTACTGTATAACTCATTAAAATCTACCAATTCAATCATGGCCATATCTGCATTATCACCAAGTCTATTTCCTAGTTTAATGATACGCGTATAACCCCCTGGTCTGTCTGCTACTTTTTCTGCAACAGTAGAGAATAATTCAGTAACCGCATACTTGTCGCGTAGGTACTTAAATACGATACGTCTGTTGTGCGTTCCTTTATCTACTGATTGATTGTTCGCTGCTTTAGATTTTGTAATAATAGGCTCTAAAAATACTTTTAAAGCTTTCGCCTTAGCAACTGTTGTATTGATTCTTTTGTGCTCAATTAGAGAACAAGCCATATTGGCTAACATAGCTTTTCTATGTGCTGTTTTTCTCCCTAAATGATTAACTTTCTTACCGTGTCTCATGGTATTGTTCTATATGAATGCTGTGAAAAATCGCAGCGCTTAATTAATCTTTATCTAATTTATATTTTGAAAGGTCCATCCCGAAACTCAATCCTTTGTTAATCACTAACTCTTCTAATTCGGTTAATGATTTCTTGCCAAAGTTTCTAAACTTCATTAGGTCATTCTTGTTAAAAGAAACCAAGTCTCCTAAAGTGTCTACCTCTGCAGCTTTCAAGCAATTTAATGCCCTCACCGAAAGATCCATATCTACTAACTTAGTTTTTAATAACTGACGCATGTGAAGAGATTCTTCATCATAAGTTTCTGTTTGGGCTATCTCATCTGCCTCTAGCGTAATTCTCTCATCAGAGAATAACATAAAGTGGTGAATTAATACCTTAGCAGCCTCTGTTAAAGCGTCTTTTGGATGAATTGAACCATCTGAAACAATTTCGAAAACTAACTTTTCGTAATCCGTCTTTTGCTCTACCCTAAAGTTCTCAATACTGTACTTCACATTCTTGATAGGTGTGAATATAGAATCAATAGCTATAGTTCCTATTGGAGCGCCTGATTTTTTGTTTTCTTCTGCTGGTACATAACCCCTACCTTTTTCAATGGTAAGTTCCATGTTAATATTCACCTTAGCATCCATATTACAGATCACTAAGTCTGGATTTAACACTTGAAAACCAGAAATAAATTTCTGAAAATCACCCGCAGTTAATTGTTGTTTTCCACTTAGTGCAATAGAGATTGTTTCATTGTCAACATCATCTATTTGTCTCTTGAAACGTACTTGTTTCAAGTTGAGGATTATTTCGGTTACATCTTCTACCACTCCAGGAATCACAGAGAATTCATGCGCTACTTTGTCCATACGAACAGAAGTAATCGCAAAACCTTCAAGCGCAGAAAGCATTACCCTTCTAAGTGCATTCCCAACTGTCAATCCATAACCAGGTTCTAAAGGGCGGAATTCGAATTTCCCTTCAAAATCGGTAGAATCAATCATGATTACTTTATCGGGCTTCTGAAAATTAAATAATGCCATAATTGGGTCAGTTGTTTTTATTTAGAGTATAACTCGACGATTAATTGTTCCTTAATATTTTCAGGAATCTGTAGTCTTTCTGGAATAGCAACAAAGCTACCTTCCAATTTTTCTGTATTCCATGTAATCCATTCGTATACATTTGAGCTTACAGAAAGTGCATTTGATATTGTTTCTAAAGACTTAGATTTTTCTCTAACTCCTACAATATCTCCAGCTTTTAAAGAATATGATGGAATATTCACAATAGATCCATTCACAGTAATGTGTCTGTGAGAAACCAGTTGTCTTGCTCCGCTTCTAGAGGTAGAAACACCCATTCTGTAAACCACGTTATCTAAACGAGATTCACAAAATTGAAGTAAAACCTCTCCGGTAACTCCTTTGCTTCTATTTGCCTTTGCAAATATATTTCTAAATTGTTTTTCAAGAATACCGTAAGTGTACTTCGCTTTTTGCTTTTCCATTAACTGTACTTTGTATTCTGATTCTTTTCCACGGCGTCTGTTGTTACCGTGTTGTCCTGGAGGAAAGTTTCTTTTTTCAAAAGACTTATCTTCTCCGAAGATTGCTTCACCGAATCTACGTGCAATCTTAGTTTTTGGTCCTGTATATCTTGCCATTTTCTAAAAATTTGATGCTGTGATCATGAATTAAGGCTATCCTTCGATAATCGTATCTACAGTATCTGTGAAATGCCCTTGGGCGTTAATTAATTAAACTCTTCTTCTTTTTGGAGGTCTACAACCGTTGTGTGGCATTGGAGTAACGTCAATAATTTCTGTCACTTCAATTCCAGCGTTGTGAATAGATCTAATAGCAGATTCTCTACCATTTCCTGGTCCTTTCACATACACTTTAACTTTGCGTAAACCACCCTCATGTGCCACTTTAGCACAATCTTCTGATGCCAACTGAGCAGCGTAAGGAGTATTTTTCTTAGAACCTCTGAAACCCATTTTTCCAGCAGATGACCATGAGATGACATCTCCTTTTTTATTGGTTAAAGAAATAATGATATTGTTAAAAGATGCAGTTACATGTGCTTCTCCAACAGACTCAATAATAACTTTACGCTTTTTTGTTGCTTTTGTATTTGCCTTTGCCATAATACGCTACTTATTATTTAGTTGCCTTTTTCTTGTTAGCAACTGTTTTTCTTTTTCCTTTACGAGTCCTAGAGTTGTTCTTAGTACGCTGACCTCTTAACGGTAAACCAGTACGGTGTCTAATACCTCTGTAACAACCAATATCCATTAATCGCTTAATGTTCAGTTGAGTTTCAGAACGCAATTCTCCCTCAATGGTAAAAGCAGAAACTGCTTCCCTGATTTTTGAAATCTCATCGTCATTCCATTCAGAAACTTTAGTGTCTTCACTAACGCCTGCTGCAATTAAGATTTCTTTTGCTCTAGTTCTACCAACACCAAATATGTAGGTAAGGGCAATAACCCCTCTTTTCTGTTTGGGTATATCTACCCCTGCAATTCTTGCCATAATTACCCTTGTCTTTGTTTAAATCTAGGATTCTTTTTATTAATTACGTACAACCTGCCTTTCCTGCGTACAATCTTGCAGTCGGCACTTCTTTTTTTAATTGATGCTCTTACTTTCATCCTATATACTTAATATCTATATGTAATTCTCGCTTTTGTTAAATCGTATGGGCTCATTTCTAATTTCACCCTGTCTCCTGGTAACAACTTAATATAATGCATGCGCATTTTACCAGATATATGTGCCGTTACAACGTGTCCATTCTCCAATTCTACACGAAACATAGCATTTGACAATGCTTCTATAATAGTTCCGTCTTGTTCAATTGCAGCTTGTTTAGCCATATTATACTTCTTTTCTATTTTTACCAGACTTCATCAATCCGTCGTAGTGTCTATTTAAAAGATAAGCATTCACCTGTTGCACTGTATCTATAGCAACTCCCACCATAATAAGAAGTGATGTACCCCCATAGAATAAAGCCCATCCCGGCTGAATATCTGCCAATTTCACAGCTAAGGCCGGCAAAATTGCGAGCAAAGCTAAGAAAATAGATCCAGGTAACGTAATTAATGACATAATCTTATCTAAAAAATCTCCAGTTTCTTTCCCAGGAAGGACTCCAGGGATAAAACCACCGCTTCTTTTAAGATCATCTGCCATTTTATTTGTTGGAACTGTGATAGCTGTATAGAAATAAGTAAAGATAATGATCAGTAAAGCAAATAATATATTATAAGCCAAACCAAAAATGTCTTGAAACTGAACTTCCATCCATTGACCCAATGCGGTATTATTGAAAGTCTTACCTAATAAACCAGGTGCGAACATGATTGCCTGAGCAAAAATGATTGGCATTACTCCTGAAGCATTTAATTTCAATGGTATGTATTGTCTGGTTCCAACCGCATTTTTATCAAAACCACCAGAAGCAGTTCTTCTTGCATATTGAACAGGTATTTGTCTTGTAGCCATCACCAATAAAACACTTCCAAGGATCACAAGGAACCAAAGAATAATTTCTATCAATACAAACATTAAACCACCACTAGTAGTAGATGTTCTAGAGATGAACTCTTGAACGAATGATTGAGGCATGTTAGCTATAATACCTACCATGATTAAAAGGGAAATACCATTACCAATACCTTTATCCGTAATTTTCTCTCCCAGCCACATAGCAAATACAGTTCCAGTAACCAAAATAACTATAGATGGAATGATAAAATCTAATCCTTTACCTAATACAAAAGCAGAATCTGGTACACCAAGAGCACCTAAAGAATACAAATAAGCAGGTGCCTGAACCACACAAATACCGATGGTCAACCATCTAGTAATTTGATTAATGGTTTTTCTACCACTTTCGCCTTCTTTTTGAAGCTTCTGTAAATAAGGTATCGCAATACCCATTAACTGTACCACAATAGATGCCGAAATATAAGGCATAATTCCCAATGCAAAAACAGAAGCATTTGCAAATGCACCTCCTGTAAAAGCATTTAAGATGCCTAAAATACCGCTATCTGTATTGGACGTTAATTGTGCCAATTGCGTAGTATCAATACCTGGTAAAACAATTTGAGCACCAAAACGGTACACCAATAAAAGACTTAAAGTAACAAGAATTCGCCCTTTAAGTTCTTCTATTTTCCAGATATTAGATAAAGTTTCTATAAATTTCTTCATAATCTGTATATTATAAACTTATTGCTTCACCTCCAACAGCTTCAATAGCCGCTTTAGCAGTAGCAGTAAATTTATGAGCAGTTACAGAAAGTTTTGCTTTTAACTCTCCTCCACCTAAAATCTTAACTAAGTCATTTTTACCAACTACCCTGTTAGTGATTAATGCTTCTAGGCTAACGGTATCTTTAATAACACCGTTGTCTACTAAAAGCTGTAGTTTATCTAGGTTAATCCCAGCGTATTCTTTTCTGTTGATGTTCTTAAATCCAAATTTAGGAACACGTCTCTGTAAAGGCATTTGACCTCCTTCGAAACCAACTTTTTTAGAATACCCAGATCTAGACTTGGCACCTTTGTGACCACGAGTGGCAGTACCACCTTTTCCAGATCCTTGACCTCTACCTACTACTTTTCCTTCTCTGTGAATAGCACCTTCGGCAGGCTTTAAACTATTTAAATTCATAATGAATGTGGTATATTAAGCTTCTGTTGTAGAAACTAAGTGTTTTACTTTATTAATCATTCCAATAACTGCTGGTGATGCATCGTGAGATACTTCTTGACCGATCTTTCTAAGACCTAAAGCAGCTAATGTTTGTTTTTGTCTGAGTGGCTTTTTAATACTACTCTTTACTTGTTTTACTATAATTTTTGCCATGATGCTTGAATTATCCTTTAAATACTTTTTCTAAAGATACGCCACGTTGCGAAGCAATCGTTTTAGCATCTCTCATTTGTAATAAAGCGTCAAAAGTTGCTTTAACTACGTTGTGAGGGTTTGAGGATCCTTGAGACTTTGAAAGTACATCGTGAACGCCTACTGCTTCCAATACAGAACGAACTGCACCACCAGCAATAACCCCGGTACCATGTGAAGCTGGCTGAACATAAACCCTAGCCCCTCCAAATTTACCTTTCTGCTCGTGTGGCAAGGTTCCCTTAATCAATGGAATTCTAACTAAGTTTTTCTTAGCGTCTTCAATGGCTTTAGAAATAGCTGTAGGCACTTCTTTAGATTTCCCTAAACCGTGTCCAACTACTCCGTTCTCGTCGCCTACAACTACAATTGCGGAAAAGCCAAATGCCCTACCTCCTTTTGTAACTTTAGTCACTCTTTGAACACCAACTAAGCGATCTTTTAATTCTAAACCACCTGGCTTTACCGTTTCTGCGTTTTTGTAATTTTGGTACATAATATTTTAGAATTTAAGTCCTGCTTCTCTAGCGCCTTCTGCCAAAGATTTGATTCTACCATGGTACAAGTTTCCACCTCTATCGAAAGCAACTGTTTCAATTTTAATGGTCTTTCCTTTTTCTGCTATTGCCTTACCAACTAAGGAAGCAATTTCAATTTTAGTCCCTTTAGCAGCGCTAAGGTCCTTATCTCTAGAAGATGCAGCAGCTAATGTAACGCCATTAACGTCATCTATTAACTGTGCGTAAATCTCTTTGTTACTTCTAAACACAGCCAGTCTTGGTGTGTTAGCGGTACCAGAGGAAACCTTACGGATTCTTCTTCTAATTCTTAATCTTCTTTCAGTTTTCGATAATCTCATGATGCTATGTATTAAGCCGATTTACCTGCTTTTCTTCTTAATTGTTCTCCTACGAATTTAACTCCTTTTCCTTTGTATGGCTCAGGCTTACGGAAGGCCCTGATTTTTGCAGCCACTTGACCTACTAATTGTTTGTCAAAAGAAGTTAATTTGATGATAGGATTCTTTCCTTTTTCAGAAATAGTCTCCACTTTTACTTCAGGAGCAACATTTAAAACAATGTTGTGAGAGAAACCAAGTGCAATATCTAATTTTTGACCTTGATTACTTGCTCTATAACCTACACCAACTAATTCTAATTCTTTAGTCCAACCTATAGAAACTCCTAGTACCATATTGGATACTAAAGATCTATATAGACCGTGTTTTGCTTTGTGTTCTTTTGAATCTGATGGTCTTGTCACTAAAACATTACCTTCTTCTACAGTGATCGCTACACCAGAATAATCTTGTGTTAACTCACCTAGTTTACCTTTTACGGTAAGCACATTGTCTTTTACCTCTACGGTTACCCCTTCAGGAATCGCTACTGGATTATTACCTATTCTAGACATTATTCTTGCTCTTTACTATATTAATAAACGTAGCATACAACTTCGCCACCTACTTTTTCTAACTTAGCTTGTTTGCTTGTCATTACTCCGTGAGAAGTAGACACAATAGCAATACCCAAACCGTTTAATACTCTAGGTAGTTCAGTAGCTCCAGCATACTTACGTAAACCAGGCTTACTTATACGACTAATTTTTTTGATCACTGGCTCTTTAGTAGCAGTGTTGTATTTAAGGGCGATTTTAATAGAACCTTGTGGTCCTTCTTCCTCAAATTTGTAGCTTAAAATATATCCTTGATCGAATAATATTTTAGTGATTTCTTTTTTAAGATTAGATGCAGGAATACTCACCACTCTGTGGCCAGCACTGTTTGCGTTTCTAATTCTTGTTAGGTAATCCGAAATTGGATCTGTAAACATAGGTGTATATTTGCGGTAACGGTTTTTAACATTAGTTAAACCTGGAACCAATTAATAATTATTTTTTTACCAGCTCGCTTTTCTAACGCCTGGAATAAGACCATTATTGGCCATCTCTCTAAATAAAACCCTAGAAATTCCAAAAGTTCTCATGTAACCTTTTGGTCTACCAGTTAATTTACATCTGTTGTGCATACGCACAGGAGATGCATTCTTTGGTAATTTCTGTAAAGCTTCGTAATCACCAGCTTCTTTTAAAGCTTTTCTTTTTTCTGCGTACTTGGCTACCGTTTTTGCTCTTTTAACTTCACGGGCCTTCATTGATTCTTTAGCCATACTAATTCTTTTTAAAAGGAAGTCCTAACTGTGTTAATAATGATTTTGCCTCTTGATCAGTGTCAGCAGAGGTAACAAATGTAATATCCATCCCATTGATTCTATTGATCTTGTCAATATTAATCTCTGGAAAAATAATTTGCTCCGTAACCCCTAAAGAATAATTTCCACGTCCGTCAAAACCAGTCGCTTTAATTCCTTGAAAATCTCTTACACGTGGTAAGGCTGCAGTGATTAATCTGTCTAAGAATTCATACATGCGCTCTCCTCTTAAAGTTACTTTGGCACCAATTGGCATCCCTTTACGTAACTTAAAATTAGCGACATCTTTCTTAGAAATAGTAGACACTGCTTTCTGACCTGTAATTAAGGTCATTTCTTCTACGGCGTGGTCGATAAGTTTTTTGTCTGCAACTGCAGCACCAACTCCTCTTGAAACAACTATTTTCTCTAATTTAGGAACCTGCATTACATTTTTGTAACTAAATTCTTCTGTTAGAGCAGCCATTACACGCTCCTTATACTCTTGTTTTAATCTTGGAATGTACCCCATAACTAAATTACTTCATTAGATTTTTTAGAAAACCTTACTTTCTTCTCTCCACGAACCTCATATCCAACTCTTGTAGCTTCACCAGACTTAGGATCCAATAAAGAAAGGTTTGAAATATGAATAGGAGATTCTTTCTTAACAATCCCCCCTTGTGGATTCTGAGCACTAGGCTTCTGGTGTTTTGAAACCATATTGGTTCCTTCTACAATAGCTCTACTTTTCTTAAGATCTACAGAAACAACTTTCCCTTGGTCCCCTTTATGGTCCCCAGCGATCACCTTTACTGTATCTCCTACTTTTATTTTAATTTTTGTCATCTTATTGGAAATTAAAGCACCTCAGGAGCTAATGAAACAATCTTCATGAATTGCTTGTCGCGAAGCTCTCTAGCTACGGGACCAAATACACGGGTACCTTTCATTTCGCCTGTTGGATTTAAAAGCACACACGCGTTGTCGTCAAAACGAATATAAGAACCATCTGCTCTACGCACTTCTTTCTTTGTTCTAATTACTACCGCAGTAGAAACAGCTCCTTTCTTCACACTCCCATTAGGAGTGGCGTCTTTTACTGTAACTACAATCTTATCTCCTACAGATGCATACCTTCTTTTAGTACCTCCAAGTACTCTAATGGTCAAAACTTCTTTTGCCCCGGTATTATCTGCAACTTTTAGTCTGGATTCTTGCTGTAACATATTATTTAGCTCTTTCTAAAATTTCCACTAATCTCCAACATTTGGTCTTACTTAAAGGACGTGTCTCCATGATCTTTACAGTATCACCAATGTTACAATTGTTTGTCTCGTCGTGCGCAACATATTTCTTAGTTTTCAACACGAACTTTCCGTACATAGGGTGCTTCACTCGTTTCACTTCTGAAACCACAATGGATTTCTCCATTTTGTTGCTAGTAACAACGCCTACTCTCTCTTTTCTTAAATTTCTTTTTTCCATAAAGCAGAACCTGTTATTGGTTTTCCCTTTTAGTTAACTCTGTAGCCAATCTTGCCACCGTTCTTCTCACTTTTCTAATCAAAAGTGGATTCTCTAAAGGGGTAACAGAATGAGCTAATTTTAAATCTGAATGTTGCTTTTTAAATACAGCTAGTTGTTCTACTAGCGCTTCAGCTGATAATTCTTTTATTTCTGATTGTTTCATGATTCCTAATTAAAAGTTAAGCTGAATAATCTCTAGCAACAATGAATTTGGTTTTTACCGGTAACTTCTGAGCTGCAAGACGCAAAGCCTCTTTTGCAATATCATGAGATACACCACCAATTTCGAACATGATTCTACCTGGAAGAACCACTGCAACGAAATATTCTGGAGCACCTTTACCTTTACCCATACGTACCTCGAGAGGCTTCTTCGTAATAGGCTTATCCGGAAAGATCTTAATCCATAATTGACCTTCTCTCTTCATATACCTTGTAGCCGCAATACGAGCCGCTTCAATCTGACGCGCTGTAATAAAACTAGTATCCAAGGACTTAATACCAAACATACCGTTAGAGAGCTGGTGCCCCCTACCTGATATCCCTTTCATACGCCCTTTCTGGGCTTTGCGAAATTTGGTTCTTTTTGGTTGTAACATTGTTCTGTTTCTTTATAAAATTACTTTCTACGACGTGGTTTTTTTGGTCCATCTTGGTTACCTCCTTTGGAAGGGCTAGTAGCCATTCCTACCAATGGAGATAATTCACGTTTTCCGTATACCTCGCCTTTCATAATCCACACCTTAATACCTAATCTTCCATAAGTAGTGTGTGCTTCATGCAATGCATAGTCAATATCTGCTCTAAAAGTAGACAGTGGAATTCTACCATCTTTATACCCCTCAGAACGTGCCATTTCAGCACCGTTCAAACGACCAGAAATTAACACTTTAATTCCTTCTGCATTCATTCTCATAGCAGCAGCGATAGCCATTTTAATAGCCCTTCTATAAGAAATTCTTCCTTCAATTTGTCTGCAAATACTAGCAGCAACTAAATTAGCGTCGACCTCAGGTCTTTTGATCTCAAAAATATTGATCTGAACCTCTTTGTCAGTGATCTTCTTAAGCTCTTCTTTAAGCTTGTCTACTTCCTGACCACCTTTTCCAATAATAATACCAGGTCTAGCAGTAGTGATAGTGATAGTGACTAATTTAAGCGTACGTTCTATAATCACTCTAGAAACACTCGCTTTTGCTAAACGTGCAAAAACGTATTTTCTGATCTTGTCGTCTTCTGCAAGTCTATCTCCGTAATCATTACCACCATACCAGTTAGATTCCCAACCTCTGATGATTCCTAGACGATTTCCAATTGGATTTGTTTTTTGTCCCATAGTTCGTATCCTAGCTTTGTATGTTATTGTTGTCTCCTAAAACCAAAGTAACGTGATTGGAGCGTTTTCTAATTCTATGTGCTCTTCCTTGAGGCGCAGGACGTAGTCTCTTCAACATACTTCCGCCATCTACACGAATTTCTTTTACAAAAAGATCAGCGTCTTCAATGTTAGCGTCTTCATTCTTAGCTTGCCAATTAGCAATTGCAGACAATAACAACTTTTCAATTTTACCTGAAGCTTCCTTCTGGTTAAATTTCAAGATAGCCAAAGCTGGCTCTACTTGCTTTCCTCTCACTAGATCAGCAACCAAACGCATTTTTCTAGGTGAAGTAGGACAGTTGTTTAACTTTGCAAAAGCAATTTGCTTTTTTTCTTCCTTAATGGCTTCTGCCATGTTTCTTTTACGAACTCCCATAGCTTACTTTTTACCTTTGTTTTTAGCACCTGCATGTCCTCTAAAGGAACGTGTTGGTGAAAATTCTCCAAGTTTGTGTCCTACCATGTTTTCTGTAACATAAACAGGAACAAATTGTTTCCCGTTGTGAACAGCGATAGTTTGACCTACGAAATCTGGAGTAATCATAGAGGCTCTAGACCAAGTCTTCACCACTGTTGATTTTCCTGTTGTTATATTTTCTTGAACTTTTTTCTCTAAACTATAGTGAACAAAAGGTCCTTTTTTTAATGAACGTGCCATGTCTTTCTACTTTTATTTCTTTCTACGTTCTATGATATACTTGTTGGTGCTCTTGGTTTTAGAACGGGTTCTAAATCCTTTAGCTGGGATACCTTTTCTAGATCTTGGATGACCTCCTGAAGATCTTCCTTCTCCACCACCCATTGGGTGATCTACCGGGTTCATAGCTACTGGTCTAACACGTGGTCTTCTTCCTAACCATCTACTTCTACCAGCTTTACCAGAAACCAATAATTGGTGGTCTGAGTTAGATACAGCACCAATAGTTGCCATACATACTGAAAGAATTAAACGCGTTTCTCCTGAAGGCATTTTCACTGTAACGAACTTACCGTCTTTCGCCATTAACTGTGCAAAAGTACCAGCACTTCTTGCCATTACCGCTCCTTGTCCAGGACGTAATTCAATACAAGAAATTATAGTTCCAAGTGGAATAGCATTTAATGGTAACGCATTACCAATCTCTGGAGCTGCTTCAGCACCTACAGATATAGTTTGCCCAACGGTTAAACCGTTTTGAGCAATCACATATCTCTTTTCCCCATCTGCATAGGTAAGTAGTGCAATAAATGCAGTTCTGTTTGGATCGTATTGAATAGAAGTAACCGTAGCAGTCACATCTGACTTATTACGTTTAAAATCTATCTCACGATACCTTCTCTTGTGGCCTCCACCTTTTTGACGGATGGTCATTTTTCCTTGACTGTTTCTACCCCCAGTTCTTTTTATCGGACTAAGCAAGCTTTTTTCCGGCTTATCAGTAGTAATGGCGTCAAAACCGTTAACTACTCTAAAACGCTGCCCTGGGGTGATTGGTTTTAATTTTCTAACTGACATTTCTTGTCTTTATAGATTACTGTAAAAATCAATGATATCTCCTTGTTTAACATCCACAATGGCTTTTTTATAAGCAGACGTCTTACCGTGCTGCACCCCTGTTTTTGTGTAACGAGATTTTCTTGAAGGACCATAGTTCATGGTGCGTACTGCATTCACAGAAACACCGTAAGAAGCCTCAACAGCTTCTTTTATCTGTATCTTATTCGCATTAGGATCAACGATAAAGCCATAGCGATTATACAACTCGCTATCTGCTGTCATTTTTTCCGTAATGATTGGTTTTATCAACACACTCATGGTTCCTCTATTTTGTTAAATTTGTTTCAATTCCCGCGATTGAACCCTCCAACAATACAATGCTTGAAGCATTAAGTATTTTGTAAGTGCTTAATTCTGAGTTAATTACAACATCAGTTTGGGTCAAATTACGTGACGACAAATATACATTATTATTTGAATCGCCCAACACTACTAGGGATTTTTTATTGTCTATCCCTAATGATCTCAATACTTGTAAGAAATCTTTGGTTTTTGGCGCTTCTAAATTAAAGTCTTCTACCACAACGATAGATTTCTCTCCAGCCTTAATAGACAAAGCAGATTTACGTGCCAAACGCTTTACATTCTTGTTAAGCTTTTGGGTATAATCTTTTGGCCTAGGGCCAAAAATACGTCCACCACCTCTAAATACAGGAGATTTAATACTACCTGCACGAGCGGTACCAGTACCTTTTTGCTTCTTGATCTTACGCGTACTACCTGCTATTTCAGCACGTTCTTTAGATTTGTGCGTTCCCTGACGTTGGTGTGCCAAGTACTGCTTAACATCTAAATAAATAGCGTGATTGTTTGGGTCTATTGCAAATACAGCATCAGAAAGGTCTGCCTTTCTACCTGTATCTTTTCCTTTACTATCTAAAACTGCTACTTTCATTACTTCTCAATAGTTACGTAAGCGTTCTTATGACCAGGTACACATCCTTTTACTACTAAAATGTTTTTCTCTGGAACAACTTTTAAAATTCTAAGGTTTAAAGCAGATACTCTAACACCACCCATTCTTCCAGCCATTTTCATGCCTTTGAATACCCTAGCTGGATAAGAAGCAGCACCAATAGATCCTGGTGCTCTTAACCTGTTGTGTTGTCCGTGAGTCGCTTGTCCAACACCGGCAAAACCGTGTCTCTTAACAACCCCTTGAAAACCTTTACCTTTTGAGTTTGCAGCAATATCTACAAATTCACCTTCTACAAAAAGATCCACACCAATGGTGTCACCTAATTTGTAATCTCCTTCAAAATCTCGGAACTCAACAACTTTTCTTTTAGCAGAAACACCCGCTTTTTTAAAGTGACCTGCAGCCGCTTTAGTGACGTGTTTCTCTGCCTTGTCATCGAAACCAAGTTGAAGGGCATTGTACCCGTCTACCTCTTCGGTTCTGACTTGGGTAACCGTACATGGGCCAGTCTCAATAACGGTACATGGCATATTCTTTCCATTCTCGTCAAAAATACTGGTCATGCCAATCTTTCTTCCTATTAACCCAGACATAATTATTAGTATTTAATTAATTTATATTCAATCTATTTTTGGGACGCATCCCTAAAAAAACAGGGTCAAAAATAATTCAACCCTGATTATTTTTTTCCGTTTTTCCTTTGCTCGAAGCGCAGGACATGTAATGGAGATAAAATCTCCGTGTTATTGGCCGTTAGGCAATTTATCACACTTTAATCTCTACTTCTACTCCAGAAGGCAACTCTAATTTCATTAGAGCGTCAATGGTCTTAGAAGACGAAGAGTAAATATCAAGGAGTCTTTTGTAAGAACTCAATTGAAACTGCTCTCTAGATTTTTTATTCACGTGCGGGCTACGCAAAACTGTGAATATTTTCTTGTGAGTTGGCAAAGGTATTGGGCCAGTAACCACTGCGCCAGTAGTCTTTACCGTCTTTACAATCTTCTCAGCAGACTTGTCTACCAAGTTAAAGTCGTAGGATTTAAGTTTAATTCTAATTTTTTGGCTCATCGTACTTAATTATGCAGTTATACCTTTAGCTTTTTTGATTACTTCTTCTGAAATATTAGAAGGTGTCTCTTCGTAGTGGTCAAATTCCATAGTAGAAGTGGCTCTACCGGAAGACATAGTTCTAAGTGCAGTTACATAACCGAACATCTCAGAAAGCGGCACCGTGGCTTTAATCACCTTAGCCCCAGCCCTGTCGTCCATATTAGTCACCTGTCCTCTTCGTCTGTTTAAATCTCCTACAATGTCTCCCATGTTTATCTCAGGAGTCAATACTTCTAGTTTCATAATTGGCTCAAGAATTACTGCACGGGCTGCTTTAGCTGCCGCTTTATAACCCATTTTAGCTGCCAATTCAAAAGATAGTGCATCTGAATCTACCGGGTGGAAAGATCCATCCTTGATAGTCACCTTCATGGAGTCCATTTCGAAACCAGCCAAAGGACCGTTTCTCATAGCTTCTTTAAAACCTTTTTCTACCGCAGGAATAAATTCCTTAGGAACATTACCTCCTTTAATTTTATTTTCAAATTCAAGACCCGATTTACCTTCCGGTGCCGGCTCAATAGTAAACACAATATCTGCGAATTTACCGCGACCACCAGACTGCTTCTTGTAAACCTCTCTATGGTTTGCAGAAGCTGTAAATGCTTCTTTGTACTCTACTTGAGGTTGCCCTTGATTAACTTCTACCTTAAATTCTCTTTTTAAACGGTCACAAATAATATCTAAGTGCAACTCACCCATTCCAGAGATAATCGTTTGGCCAGAAGCCTCATCTGTTTTCACTTGGAAGGTTGGATCTTCTTCAGCCAATTTAGCCAAAGCCATACCCAATTTATCTACATCTGCTTTTGTCTTAGGCTCCACAGCAATACCAATAACTGGATCTGGGAAGTCCATACTCTCCAATACAATAGGAAATTTCTCAGCAGATAAGGTATCTCCTGTCTTAATATCTTTAAATCCAACCGCTGCTCCAATATCTCCTGCCTCAATAAAATCAATGGCATTTTGCTTATTGGCGTGCATTTGGTAAATTCTAGAAATACGCTCTTTGTTACCTGAACGGTTGTTCAATACATAAGAGCCCGCATCTAGTCTTCCAGAATACGCTCTAAAGAATGCCAAACGCCCTACGAAAGGATCGGTAGCAATTTTAAAGGCTAAAGCAGCAAAAGGCTCCTTAACATCCGGTTTTCTTGTAATAGGCTGGTCATTGTCAGGATTTGTTCCTACAATAGCCTCTTTATCTAAAGGAGAAGGCAAATACCTACAAACAGCATCTAACAAAAATTGAACCCCTTTATTTTTAAATGAAGAACCACAGATCATTGGGATAATACTCATATCCATTACTGCTGCTCTAAGGGCTGCATTCACTTCTTCTACTGTAATAGAATCTTCATCTTCGAAGAATTTCTCCATTAAAGTCTCATCGTATTCTGCAACAGCTTCAATTAATTCTGCTCTGTATTGTTTTACTTCAGCAACCATATCCTCAGGAATAGGCACTTCATCAAAAGTAGCCCCCATATTGTCTTCATGCCAGATAATAGCACGGTTGGTTACTAAATCTACTACACCTCTAAAGTCTGCCTCATCACCAATAGGTAATACAATAGGCACCGCATTAGACTTTAACATCTCGCGAACTTGCTTACAAACCATTAGGAAATTAGATCCCTGACGGTCCATTTTATTCACAAATCCAATACGTGGCACTTTGTAATTGTCAGCCAAACGCCAGTTGGTCTCAGATTGAGGCTCAACACCGTCTACTGCAGAAAACAAAAACACCAAACCATCTAAGACACGCAAAGAACGGTTTACTTCTACCGTGAAATCTACGTGACCTGGAGTGTCAATAATGTTAAAGTGATAAGGAAGTGTTTCTGGTAAAGTAGCGCCGTTTTCAGTAGGGAAATTCCATGAACAAGTGGTCGCAGCAGAAGTAATGGTAATACCACGCTCTTGCTCTTGCTCCATCCAGTCCATAGTAGCTGCACCATCGTGAACCTCACCAATTTTATGACTCACCCCTGTGTAGTAAAGGATACGTTCAGTGGTGGTGGTTTTACCAGCGTCAATATGCGCTGCAATTCCAATATTTCTTGTATATTTTAAATCTCTTGCCATGCTTGATTAGAATCTAAAGTGAGAGAATGCTTTATTGGCTTCTGCCATCTTATGGGTATCTGTACGTTTTTTAACAGCAGCACCTTCTTCTTTGGCAGCAGCTAAAATCTCAGACGCCAAACGTTGGGCCATTGATTTCTCGTTTCTTTTACGCGCATAGCTAATCATCCATTTAATGGCCGTAGAAATCTTACGGTCTGGACGAATTTGCATAGGTATTTGGAAAGTAGCTCCACCAACTCTTCTAGACCTTACCTCTACGTGAGGCATGATATTAGAAAGGGCGTCTTTCCACACTTCTAGTGCAGCTTTTTCTTCATCAGTCTTTTTTTCTTCTACAATCGCAATAGCGTCGTAAAATACTTTAAAGGCAATGGATTTTTTACCATCCCACATCATCATATTGACGAAACGGGTTACCAACTGATCGTTAAATTTAGGATCCGGTAATAAAGGTCTTTTTTTGGCCTGTTTTTTTCTCATGATTTCTCTTTAAACTGTCTTACGCTTTCTTAGGTCTTTTCGCTCCGTATTTAGATCTACGTTGTGTTCTTCCTGCAACACCAGCGGTGTCTAAGGCGCCCCTTACAATGTGATACCTAACTCCTGGCAAATCTTTAACCCTTCCGCCCCTTACTAATACTATCGAGTGCTCTTGTAAATTGTGACCCTCTCCAGGAATGTAAGCATTGACCTCTTTACCGTTCGTTAACCTTACCCTTGCTACTTTACGCATTGCAGAGTTTGGTTTCTTAGGTGTAGTGGTGTAAACACGCGTACATACCCCTCTTCTTTGAGGACACGATTCCAAAGCAGCCGATTTACTCTTCTTAGTAATTGTGGCTCTTCCTGTTCGTACTAATTGTGAAATTGTTGGCATATATAATGTATATAAATAACTATTACCCCTTTTTAAGGGCTGGCAAATGTAGGAATTAATTATTGATAATCAAATGGCGCTTTAAAAAAATTTTATTTTTTTTATCAAAATCAATGATTTATAATTTTCATAAACATTTGTAAATTTCAATAGTTTATATAATATAGTATATATAATAAGGTATAAAATAAAATAGGCCTCCGGCCGATGCACTTAAGATTAATAATTAAAATAAAATGTCAAATTCAATAAAATAAAGTAATTTTATGCTACAAAAAAATAAGATGAAAACAAATCAATTACACTACCTAATCATCATACTTTTAACAAGTAGCTTAGGCATAAACGCACAATCTTTAAACGGCACAACAACTGGTCCGGCATCTCAAGGTCTTGCTTGGGGACAAACAGATTCAGATGCGATTAACTTTTTCAACAACCTTACCAGTAGACCAAAAAAAATGCTTACCGCTAAAGACATTAAAGGAACCCCATATTTTGCGGAAGAATTCAAACTAGCCAAAGTGTATTACGGAGGAAGATTCGAAGAAGGAAAACAAATCTACATAAGACACAACGCTTATTCAGATGAACTAGAGATGGCCACCACACCATACCAGTATGCTTCTGAACAGATTCTTTTAAAAACAAAAGGCGTATTTTGTGAGTTAGAGGGAGTAACTTACAAATTATTGCCTTTCATAAACAAATCAAGTGGAAATCCAGAAATAGGCTACTTACAAACAGTATTCGAAGGAGACAAATACAATGTTTACTTAAACCAAACAAAGGTGTTCATGAAGCAACAACCTGCAAGAACCTCCCTAGAAAGATCTTTTCCTCCAAGATTTGTAGACAGTCAGGTGTTTTATTTATCCAAAGAAGGAGAAACCCCTAAATATCTTAACACCTCTAAAAGAAGTTTAAAAAAATTATTTAAAAATAAGAGCGAAGCAAAAGAATTGTTGAAAATGAAAGGAAATGACATAGAGACTCTCAAAGCCGTATTCACCACCCTAGAAAAAGAATAAAAAAAATTATATTATTTTAAAAAAAAGCCCTGCTAGTATGCATGGCTTTTTTCTTTGTGAAAAATTAACATCTAACAAATGAATATAAGTCAATGAAAACAATATTTTGTTCTATAATTATTAATGTACTTATTAAAATGATACGATTTAATGAAAATTAACCCTAAATAATTAGTTTAGTTAACATTAAATTAAGATTTTTACATTTGCTAATTCAAATCAACTAACAATGAAAACAAAACTAAATGGATTTTTAACACTAGCCTTAGTGTTTGCTGTGCAGCTTCTGTTCGCACAAGAAAAGACAATTTCAGGTACGGTTTCTGACGGGGACGGAATTCCTCTTCCAGGTGCCACTGTGATTGTTCAAGGTACAACGAATGGTGTTTCCACAGATTTTGATGGAAACTATACCATCTTTGCAAATGAGGGAGAAACCCTTTCTTACAGCTTTATTGGATATGTGTCCAAAACAGTTGTAGTAGGAGCTTCTAATACTATTAATGTAATCCTAGACACTGATTCTCAGCAACTAGATGAGGTTATTGTTACTTCTCTAGGTATAAAACGTGAGAAAAAAGCATTAGGTTATGCCGTATCTGAGGTAGACCAATCTCAATTGGAGTCACGTGCAGACGGAGACATAGGTAGGGTGCTTGCTGGTAAAGCTTCTGGGGTGAACATCACCAACCAGTCAGGTTTATCAGGTTCAGGTACTTCGATTATGATTCGTGGTATGAACTCTTTTTCTCAAGGAAACCAACCATTGTTTATTGTAGATGGAATACCTTTCTCTACAGAAACCAATGCCCAAGGAAACTTCGTAGATGGTAACAACGGTTCTTCTCGTTTCGTAGATATTGACCCTAACAATATTGCAAGTGTAAGTGTTTTAAAAGGCCTTGCAGCTTCTACCTTATACGGAACTCAAGGTAGAAACGGGGTTATCTTAATCACCACCAAAGCGGGTAAAGCTGGTGCAGGTGGGCCAAGAAAAACTGAAATTACTGTAAATTCATCTGTATTTGTTAATGAAATGGCTTCTATGCCAGAATATCAAAATGATTACGGTGGAGGTTTTGACCAAAACTTCGGATGGTTCTTTTCTAACTGGGGCCCTTCTTTTAGACAAGAAGGTGTTGACGGTTGGGGTAACCAATCTGCTATTAACGGAACAACTTCAGGAACACCAGGTTTCTTAAGACACCCTTTCACAACAGCTTCTTCAGCTACAGGAATACCTGCAGTTTTAGATGCTTTAGGTATTGCATCAGACGCAATAAAAGAATGGAAGCCTTACACATCAGTAGAGGATTTCTTCAACAAAGGACAAGTAACTAACCACAACTTAAACATAAGAGGTGCTAGTTCTGATGGTTCAGTTTCTTACAACGTAAACTATGGTAATTTAACTGACGAAGGATTTACACCCGGAAACAAATTAAGTAGAAACACTTTAAGTTTTGGTGGTAACGCAAAATTGAGCAACAAATTCTCAGTAAACGGAACGCTTAACTATACCGGTACAAAATTTAGATCTCCTCCAGTTGCTGCAGGTTACGGATCAAATGTAGGTGGTGATGGTGCTTCAATTTTTGCCAACGTTTTCTATACGCCTAGATCAGTAGATTTAATGGGAGAACCATTTCAAAATCCAGTAACAGGTGAGTCTATCTATTACAGACAGAATAACTCAATTCAAAATCCATTATGGACCGTAGCTAATGCTGCTAATATCCAAAAAGTAAATAGGGTATTTGGAGGAGCTTCTTTGAACTATGAAATAAGCGACAACTTAAATGCTTCTTACCGTTATGGTATTGACGTATACAACGAAAACAATGTGAATTACTCTAACAAAGGCGGTAAGACAGGTTCTGTATCTACCCGAAATGGTGTATATGACACATGGAATAACGTAAAAACCATTTTTGACCACAATTTGGCTATTAATGGTGATTACAGATTAAATGACGACATGGGTCTTACGTTCACTTTAGGAGCTACTTCTAGATCAGATACTTATGACAGAAACGGTGTTGCTTCTACAGGTCAACAAGTATTTGGTGTGTTAAGACACTTTAATTTTGAGCTACAAGATGAGATTCAATATTTTGAAAAAAGAAATATCGTAGGTCTTTACGGTCAAGCAGCCTTGGATTACAAGAGCATGGCTTACTTAACTGTTGCAGCAAGAAAAGACTGGGTGTCTAACCTAGCTACTGAAAACAACTCTATTACGTATCCATCTGCAAGTGTTTCTTTTATTCCTACAACAGCATTTGAAGGATTAAAGTCAGATATGGTGAATTACTTAAAACTTAGAGCTGGTTACGGTACCTCTGCCAACTTCCCAAATCAATACCCAATTGCATCTGTTTTGAGTTTAAATACACAAAGTTTTCAAGATCAATCAGGTAATATGGTCATCTCTAATACATCTGGATCTCAGTTAGGAAATCCTAATCTAAAGCCAGAATTAATTGGGGAATTAGAATTCGGTCTTGAAGGTAGGTTTTTTAACAACAAATTATCTGCGGACATATCTCTTTACAATAAAACCACAAAAGACTTGATTATTTCAAGACCATTAGATCCTTCTACGGGATATACTCAAACACAAACCAACATTGGTGAAATTGAGAACAAAGGTGTAGAGATTGATTTAGGAATGGACTGGTTTGACAATCCAAACGGACTAACCTGGAATACATTTGTAAACTGGACCACAAATGAAGCTGTAGTCGTTGACTTAGGCCAAGATACAGAAGAAATTATATTTGGTGGTTTCTCAGACAGAGGTAACTTAGCTAGAGTTGGTGAAAACCTGGGAACTATCGTAGGTTCTGCCATAGCTAGAGATGACAATGGAAACTTCTTAGTAAATTCTCAAGGTAGTTATGTAGAAGACAATGGAATTAACATTATTGGTGATGCAAATCCAGATTGGATGATGAACATCAGTAACACAGTTGCATACAAAAACTTCTCAATGAGCTTCTTAGTAAACCATGTGCATGGGGGAGATATATTCACTTACTCAGTAGCAACTTTACTTGGTAGAGGGGTATTAAAAGAGACGGCAGAAAGAGCAAATTCGTTTATTTTACCTGGGGTACAGGCAGACGGAACACCAAACACTGTTCAGATCAACAACTCAACATACTATTTCTCTAACGTACTTTACGGACCGGATGAAATGTTAGTTTACGATGCATCTGTATGGAGATTGGCAGAGGTTTCTTTGACTTACAAATTACCTAAAAGCTTATTAGACAAAACTCCTTTTGGAAGTATTGACTTAACTGCTTCAGGATTTAACCTTTGGTATGACGCATACAATACTCCAGAAGGAGCAAACTTTGATCCAAACATCGCCGGTACAGGTGTTGGAAACGGTAGAGGTTTTGATTACCTAAATGGACCAAGTGCCAAGAGATATGGTGTGAGTCTTAAATTGACGTTCTAATAAATAAAAAAAATATATCATGAAAATAAACAAAATAATAGCCGTTATTATGATTGGTTTGGTTTCATTCACTTCATGTGAGACAATGGAACTAGAACTGATAGATAACCCAAACGCACTGAGCCCTGCTCAGGCAGACGCTACATTTTTTATTAATAGTGTCCAGGTAGATTTTGCTTTCTGGGTAAACACTATGGGAAGTAGAAGTGCTGCATTAACAAGAATCAATCAATTATCTGGTAGAAACTATGCGCAAGTTTGGGCACCGTCTTCATTTGACGGAGTATGGAGAAACGCTTACCAAGGTATGATGGAAGACATTCGTCTTATGAACATCTTAGCAGATGAAGCTGGACTAACTACCCACAAAGGAATGGGTCAAGTTTTAAAGGCCTACACGCTAATTACTTTAGTAGACCATTTTGGAAATGTACCTTACACTGAAGCACTCTTAGGGGCAGACAACTTGGCTCCAATTGCAGACAATGGGGACACTGTATATGCAGCTGCTTTAGAAATGTTAGACAGTGCCATTACTAACTTTAGTGCTGGAGGTCCAAAACCATCTGTAGATTTCTTTTACAGTGGAGACACTGCTAAATGGATAAAAGCAGCGAACTCAATCAAAAAGAAAATTCATTATACTACCGGAAATGCTAGTGCATTTAGCGCTATAACAGATTATATTAAGACTGAAGCAGATGATTTTCAGTTTCAATGGGGTTCTAACGAGGTTCAGCCAGATACAAGACACCCATCGTACAGATCATCTTATACTTCCACAGGTGGAGGGACTTATATGTCTAACTGGTTAATGAACACAATGGCAGTAGGTCATGGTTCTACTAAAGACCCTAGAATGGCATACTATTTCTACAGACAAGTATCTGCAACACCAGGTTTTGGTGGAGCAGCGGCTAACGAAGAAACATTAGAATGTGGTTTACAAACTGCACCTTTTCACTATTTAGCTAGTAATGAGACTTTCTGTGGATTAAGCGATGGATACTGGGGTAGAGACCATGGTAACAGTGACGGTATTCCACCAGATGGGTTCTTAAGAACACTTCACGGGGTATACCCTGCTGCAGGCGCATTTGATGACAGAAGCTTTAAAGGAAAAGTAAATGGAGATGGCCTTGGAGGAAAAGGTATTACTCCGGTAATGTTGTCTTCTTGGATGGACTTTATGAACGCTTATATGAATCCATCTGATATGAAAGCGTCTACGCTTGCTGGTGTTAAAAAGTCTATTGAAAAAGCAGACTCTTTAGGAGGGACTCCATTAGATGCTGCAACAGTGACTGACTATGTAGCACTTGTAGAAACAGATTATGATGCAGCTTCTGCTGCTGAAAAAGCAAACATCTGGGCGCAACAGTATTGGATCTCTATGTGGGGTAACGGAATAGACGCTTACAATACTTACAGAAAAACAGGTTTACCAACGAACCTGCAGCAAAATATTGAACCAGAACCAGGGACTTTCCCTCAGTTAATGTACTATCCTGCTAACTATACGAATACAAACGCAAACGTAACGCAGAGAAATGACCTTTCTGAGCGTCCATTCTGGAATACTAATGGTCCTTCTAACCTTAAATAAAAAATATCATGAAAAATAAACTATTCAAATTAATGACTTTTTCTCTGGCTATTTTTATGGTAGCTTGTCAGGAGTCAGATAATGCGATTGACAAAGTATTTGAGGGCACCACAAATGGCGCAATCATAAGAACTGTATCGCTTAACAGTGGAGAGTTCAACAGTTATGACCTGAACTCTGCATTCGATGTAGACATTGAAGTGCAGGACGTTGAAAACGGAGGCCTCATGGAGAAAGTAAACGTATATTTACAATTCAAAGGAAATGAAGTGCTGGTTTCTACATTAACAGCATCTAGTTTTACTACAGGCCCTTTTGGTTTACCAAGAGCAAACGTGAGAATCACTCTATCTGAAGCAGTTGCTGCTTTAGGTTTAAGTTCAAGCCAATACACTGGTGGAGACGCTTTACCTGTAAGGCTAGAATTGGTGTTAACCGATGGTAGGATATTTACAGATAAAGATGGGTCTGGATCTTTACAAGGATCTTACTTCTCTTCACCTTATAAGTACAATACTGTAATTAAATGTATTCCAACTAGTGCAGTAGCTGGTATTTACACCATTGCAATGATAGATTCATATGGTGATGGTTGGAATGGTGCTTCTGTAGACGTAACTATAGACGGAACTACAACAGCTTATACTGTTACTTCTGATCAAGGATCAAATGCTACCCATGTGGTAACAATACCAGCAGGATCTTCGACTATGTCTTTCGCATACACAAATGGTGCATGGGATAGTGAAGCAAGTTATACTATTTCTTACACTAAGCTAGATGGAACATCTCCACAAACTGCTTTATCTGATGGACCTTCTTCTGCAGGAGGAACTAAAGTATTGAGTGTTTGTCAATAACATCTTATTACAATTACAAAAAAAAAGGCCCGCAATTGCGGGCCTTTTTTATGATAAGACTTAATATAATAGCATGAGATAATAGAAAATCGATTATTTTGAATCTACTGAATATTTAAACGCAATAACCTAGGGTCATTCTTGAGATAGTAATAAGGCCTCCAGAAACTTTTTCCTAAGCCGTCATACTTCCAAATAACTTCTCCTTGCGCAGATACTTCCCAATATCCATAGTCACCCTCACAAATTAAAGTATTGCCGTTAGGGAGCCTCTGTAGACCAGAGATTTTATCAAAATACATGTCTGTATTCGTAAAAGACCATTGTTTCACAGGAGCAATATAATTTTGCATACTACTCGTAGAGAAAGTGGGTAAAACCAATTCATAGGCAATAGACTGTTCTAAGTTGCTACCATTATTATAAATTAGAAAATTCCCATTGCCAGGATAATTATTTGGAATTATAGAAGGATGGTGGTTGTTAAATAAAAATTGTGGTGCAATAGTGTGTTCAAATAAAGAAGGGTTACCAAAACGGTACACCAAATCTCCTCCCCTAGTGTATTGACCCCCTTGAGAAGATGCTGCTTCTTCTGAAGAAGTGCTGTGGTCAATTACCCAAACCTCACTGTAAAAGTTAACACTCATATAGATAAGGTCAGTAGCCGGATCATAGAAAATGCCATTGGCATGCATCCAATCTCCATTTTGTAAATCACTGTGATTAAGGTCAATTTTGTTAGGGAAATCAGAAAGCGATCCGTATAAATCATTGTCAGCCGCTGTGTTTTGGACCATATGATCCCAACTCCTCCATTGCCAAACAATTTCGTTGGTTTGAGGGTTCACCTCAATTAATTTCTCCAAGAAAATATCATGCCCTGGGAATTGACCAGCGGTTTCTAATTGTAATTCAGTGATTCTTTCCCAAACCATGACCATCATATGGCCATTGGGCAATTGGGTCGCGTCATGGTGGGCAATCTCATTTTCGGTATTCACCTCATAACGCCATAATTCCTTTCCGGTATAGTCCATGAGAGACACGACACCTCCAAAACCACCAAAAGTAATGATAGGATCTGAAGACTTAAAACAAGCCAATAAATCGCCAGAAGGTGTTATTTCAATATCATTTCCAAAACGCTCTTCAAAAGCCCACTCTTTGAGTTTTTCACCCTCATGGTTCACCAAATAAGCATTTTTTTGTCCGTTTTCCATCATAAAAATATACCCACTTTGATCTATCCCTTGCGCATTGTAAAGCACAATGTTCTCCTGAGCAAAGCGCTCTAAGGGAATAAAGAAAGCCACTACCTCCATATTGTTACTCAAAACAAGCTGCTTAGATACTTCTGTACCCGTTAAACCACCCTCCCAATGGGAAAATTTATAATTAGGCGCTGCTACAGCAGTAATGCTAATAGTCTGTCCTGATTTATATGGAGGGTTATTGCTAAATAATATAGTACCACCTGAAACGGGACTTACAGCGGTAGTTATATTTAGTAAGACCGAGTCTGCAACGTCATTTTTGGAACACGAAAACAGAAAGAACAACAGTATGTATAAAAATGGATTTCTCATGGGTGTAATGAATTAAAAGAACAAATATAGGATGAATAAAAATCGAAACAAAAGATGTCATTTTGTTTAAAGTTAAAGAAGCTAAAGTAAAAAAGTCGGAATAAAAAATGATTAAATTATTAAAATGACCTTAATTATATATAATACATAAAAAATGAACATATTCAAAAACCCCCTGCCAAAAGCAGGGGGTTTTTTGTTTACTTTTGCATCATGGAGAAACAAACGTACATATACGGTATTAGGGCTGTTATTGAGGCCATAGAAGCCAAAGAAACCTTAGACAAGGTCTTTATTCAAAAGGGACTGCAAGGAGACTTAATTAAAACTTTAGAAAACCTGATTAGAAAACAGGGGTTAAACACTTCTTATGTGCCCGTAGAAAAGCTAGACCGCTTGGCCAAGCAACACAACAACCACCAAGGGGTTGTAGCGAGCATTTCTCCCATTGAATTCCATGAACTCGATCCTTTTGTAGAAAGTATCTTAGAAACAAAAGAAGCACCACTTTTCTTACTCTTAGACCAATTGTCCGATGTCAGGAATTTTGGCGCCATCATAAGAACTGCCTCTTGTACGGGAGTAGACGCTATTATCATTCAAAAAAAGGGTGCTGCTCCAGTGACTGCAGACACCATAAAAACCTCAGCAGGTGCAGCCTTTCAAGTCCCTATTATTAAGGTAGATCACTTAAAAGACGCCGTTTTTCACTTACAAGCCTGCGGTATTCAAGTAATCGCAGCCACAGAGAAAGCGAAAAACGACTTATATGAAGTATCCTTTACAGGACCCACTGCTATTGTTATGGGTTCTGAAGACATGGGAATTACACCCTCCATTTTGAAAGTGGCCAACGCCCAAGCAAAGTTACCCATGCAAGGACCTATTAGTTCATTAAATGTATCTGTTGCCTGTGGTGTTTTCTTATACGAAGCAGTGAGACAAAGAAAATAATATGAATGAACCATTAGCAGAAAGAGTCCGTCCAAAGTCCTTAGAGGGCTATATGAGTCAATCTCATTTGGTGGGTCCTGCTGGTGTATTGACAAAACAAATAAAGGCCGGTATTATCCCATCTATCATTTTATGGGGACCTCCTGGAACTGGAAAAACAACCTTAGCCAATATTATTGCCACACAGACAGAACGGCCTTTTTATGCCCTTAGTGCTATTAATTCTGGGGTAAAAGAAGTGAGGGAGGTCATTGAAAAAGCCAAGCAATCTGGAGGATTATTTACCACAAAAAATCCGCTTTTATTCATAGATGAGATTCATAGATTCAGCAAATCTCAACAGGACTCCCTTTTAGCAGCAGTAGAAAAAGGATGGGTTACCTTAATTGGAGCTACCACAGAGAATCCGAGTTTTGAGGTAAATGCTGCCCTACTCTCTCGTTGCCAAGTTTACACGCTCAAAGCTTTTGAAAAATCAGATTTAGAAGCGCTATTAAACAACGCCATAAAGATAGATCCATGGCTTCAAGAGAAGGAAATTACCCTCAAAGAAACCAATGCCCTTTTTAGGGCAAGTGGTGGTGACGCCAGAAAATTACTCAATATTTTTGAATTTTTAATCACTCAAAATCCAGATAAAAAAGTAGTCATCACAGATGAGTTTGTAACCAGCAACACACAAAATAACACTGCTTTTTATGACAAGTCTGGAGAACAACATTACGACATAGTTTCTGCATTTATAAAATCTATTAGAGGTTCAGATCCCAATGCAGCTGTTTACTGGCTAGCCAGAATGATCGTTGGAGGAGAAGACGTGAAATTCGTTGCTAGGAGAATGGTCATATTGGCTTCTGAAGATATTGGGAATGCCAATCCAACTGCCCTTGTACTAGCAAATACTTGTTTCCAGTCGGTGCATACTATTGGACACCCAGAGGCCAGAATTATCTTGAGTCAGTGTGCGGTGTATTTAGCGACTTCTCCAAAGAGCAATAGCAGTTATTTGGCCATAAACGAAGCGATTGCTGCTGTTAAAGAAACTGGAGATTTACAAGTACCCCTCGCACTGAGAAATGCGCCTACCAAACTAATGAAAGAATTGGGTTATGGAGACAGCTACCAATACTCCCACAACGGTCCAAATGCATTCATAGCACAAGAGTTTCTTCCAGAAGCATTATCAGGAACCGTATTTTACAAGCCCGGAGACAACCCCAGGGAAAAAAGCAGTAGAGATTTTCTTAAAAACCGTTGGAAAGATAGATACGGATACTAATGAAATCCCTGACTTATTAAAGGTAATTTCTTAATTCCTCTAGCTGGTGCACAATTTTACAGTGATCATGAGCAGATTCTCCGTGAGCGTTAAAATGAATGACCTCAAAGCCAACTTCTTTAGCGCCTAGAATATCTGCCTCTAAGCTATCTCCTATCATCAACGATTTATCTGCGGTGACATTTGCTTTTTCTAGTGCCAATTCAAAAATTTTAGGATGTGGCTTCTTTACCCCTGCCAGCTCAGAGTCCATAACAACGTCAAAATAATGATCAATATGGGCATTTTTCATTTTCTTGCCTTGCACTTCGGAAAAACCATTGGTGATGATATGTAAATTGTAATGGGGCTTTAAATACGCTAATATCTCTATGGTACCGTGAAACAAATGGTTGTAAGTAGTGAGCACTTCCATATATTGGTCTGCTAATTCATGAATCAATGCGTCTGTAGCAGGGTATTCAAGTGTGTCAAAGGTGAATTTTAAACGTTCGTAACGAAGGGTTTCTTTAGAAACGGTACCGTTTCTGTACATACGCCAATACTGAAGGTTAATAGGAATATAGGCTTTTAAAAATGTATCTAATGGAATGTCTACACCATATTCAGTGAGTAAACGTTCAAAAGTAAGGGCTGAATTTTTTTCAAAATCCCAAAGGGTATGGTCTAAATCAAAAAAAATGTCTGAAATTTTTCCTTTAAGCATTGTATTTTTTTTGCTAAAGGTACTATTTAATTTTGCTTTGATTGAGCGAAGAGATACCCTGCATAATTTTTAGTAGATCTACAGATACACAAATTCTGCGCTGTATTTTATTTATGGAAACACAAATTATATGTTGTAATCTACTTACAGTATAAAGCAAAAAGCTACTTACTAAACTGAGCCAAATGCTTTTGGAAAGTTTCTTTCCACACCAGTGATTTTTCTCCTCCCAACAATTCATTAGAGAAAACTACGTTAAAGTGGGCACCCACCTCTTTTGTTGCCTGATATAGCGGTGTCATTATTTTTAATGCATCTAAAGTGCTCTTTTCCTTTAATAAAGCGTAATCATGCACCGCAAACGGGTGCACTTTAATGGGCAATTGAACCTCTAGGTAAATATCATAAAAGAAAAATGGGCTGGCAGTACCCGCTCTAAATCCAAGCTCATGGGTATAGCCCATAGAATAGTCATTGTGAATTTCAGCGTCTACCAAATCCCTATAAGAAACGGGTATGTCTACCCTATTATAGCGCATCCTAGAAGCCTTAATGGGTCTGTTGACCACATTGGCCAAATGCTTCTGCTCTTCCATTAAAATTTTAGGTGCGCCAAAAGATGCGTATGACGCCGCCAAAGCCACTTCAAAGTGGTCCGCTACAGATTTTATAAGGGCTTTGAATGAGTTGTTATAAGGAGACACATTTTTGTCATAAGTACCATAATCAGCAAATTGAAAAAAGAAAATGGCATTGGCCTTATACTGCCGTAAAAGAATTCCTAAAAAGTCAAAGTTATCGTAGGGATCTTTTTTAAAGCGCAACCACACCCCTAGTCTGGTTAGAAGCCTGTTGAATTTAAAGCCTGACAAATCTACAAAAAAACCAGAGATTCCTCTGATAAGGCCCCTATAAGCAAAGGCATGCGAGCTAGTCACATCGATTAATGGGGTAAAGCAATAGGTCCTTTTTGCCCTTTTAAGATCGGGGAATCTATCTTGTAGGGCATTAAAAAATAGGGTTGCCCATTGGTCCACCACAGGCCGCGTTAAAAAACCGTTCACATAACCCACACTTTCTTTTGGTGGAAAGCGTCCGTGAATGTCTTTCACATGAGGTAAATACTCTTCATACCTAGAGAGCATATAAAAACTAGCTGCAAAAATATCAAAAGGAATACCACTCTTCTCCCCCACAGGAAAAAAACAGGGCACCCCGTTCCAGTCACTCACTTTAATAGAGTGGTCATTTATACCTTGCTCAAATAAAAGCTCATGAGATCTAATAAAGAACTCATTCTGTAAAGCCTGCTTGGTGTATGTTAATTTAGGTCCCTCATGTTTTATGAAGTCTGACACTTCAGTAGTGAAAGCAACTTCTAAGCCTAACAAACGCTTACAAATATGGTTGGCTATATAAGTAAATCTAGGCGTGATTTTATAGGTGTATATCAGGAGCATTTAAAAGAAAGTATGGTTCAAAAAATATATAACCAAAGGACAGGTTATTCTAAGTTTAAAATTAAACAATTAAAGCAAATGCTGGTCTGCAAAACTAAAGTATTCATTTTTACCTACAATAATATGGTCTAATAACACAATATCTAACACCTTAGCTGCATCTTTTAATTTATGCGTTAAGGCCTTATCAGCTGCAGAAGGTGTCAGATTTCCTGTGGGGTGATTGTGGGCTACTATCATAGCAGTAGCTCCCCATTTTATGGCTTGTTGCAACACCAATCTAACATCTACAACCGTAGCCGTAAAGCCACCTTTACCCAGTAAAGACCGTTCTAAAAGCACATGGGCATTGTCCAAATACAGCACCCAAAATTCCTCATAGGTCAAACCAATTAGAACGGGTTTCAATATTGAAAAAGCAGCTGCACTGGAAGAAAGAGACAAAGGTTTCGCAGGAGTAAGATCTAACAATCGATAACCCAAATCTAGTGAGGCCTTAATTTTAATAGCTTTTACCTTCCCTACCCCTTTAAAATCTGTTAAATTTTCAATAGACAACTCAAAGAGTTTTTGAAGGTCATTACCAGAGCGAATTAAAAGCCTCTTGGCCAATGAAAGGGCAGACTGACCCACAGATCCATTGCCAATGACAATCGCTAAAAGTTCTGCATCTGTCAATTTTTGTCCTCCCAAACGGAGGTACTTTTCTCTAGGCTGGTCTTCTACAGACCAAGACTTCATACTTGTGTTTTTAGCATAAACCATGAATAAAGATAGCCTGTATGGTACAAAAAGGAGCGCCAACCAGACAAACTACTCCCTGACTAGATTATCGGTCAAAAAACCCTACTAAAAAACTAAAAACAATGATAAAATCTTAGGAGACCCTTTGGGCTAAAGCTTTAAAATCTGTGCCTCCGTAATTACCAGAACTCATAAATAAGAGCACCGTTCCTTCTAAAGACAAATCCCTTAAGAAAATAGCCAAACCTTCTTGCGTAGTTTCTATTTGAAGCGCAGTGGAACCAAAAGCATTTTTAATAACCTCAGCAGAGATAGGTTCCCGTTCTTTTATGGCAAGTACGGCTGGCTCGTAGAAAACCATACCGACATCGGCCTTGGCCAAAGCATTTTTATACTCCTTAAGAAAAGAAGCGTCTAAGCTGCTGTATGTATGCAACTCAAGTACCACAACCAACTTCCTATCTGGATACTGCTCCTTAACCGCTGCAGTTGTGGCCTTTACCTTACTGGGTGCATGAGCAAAATCCTTATAAATAGCCGTTTGATTGTTTTTAACGACCAACTCCAGTCGTTTAGAAGCCCCTTTAAAACTACTAATGGCCTCATAGAAATCTAGGGCGTCTATCCCCATATGCTGGCAGATCCACTTGGCACCTGCTAGATTATTAAGGTTGTGCTTTCCGAAAATCTCTAAAGGCAAAGGGCCTTCATCCGTTTCTAGATAAGTCACGCCATTGTCTATAAAGGCTTCTGGGGTGGTATAAGCAATTTTACGAATGGTGTTGGTGGCTTTTTCTACCATCTCATTAAGCACCTCATCTTCTTGATTAAAGCTCAAGCTACCTCCTCCTACAATACTGTCAATAAAGGATTCGAAGGGCGCACAATAAGATTCAAAAGTGGGAAACACATTAATATGGTCCCAAGCAATACCACTCAATAAAGCAATATGTGGTTTGTAATGTAAAAACTTAGATTGAGAATCTATAGGAGAAGAGAGGTATTCATCCCCCTCTAATAACATAAAATCGTTCTGTTCAGTGAGGTGAACCATCTTGTCAAAGCCGTCTAATTGGGCGCCCACCATAAAGTCAATTTCTTTTTCATGGTAGTGCATCACGTGAAGGATCATAGAAGTAATGGTTGTTTTTCCATGACTCCCCCCTATGACCACGCGTGTTTTATGTTTTGAATGCTCGTATAAAAATTCAGGGTAAGAAGACACTTTTAAACCCAATTCTTGGGCTTTTGCAAGTTCAGGATTCCCTGGTTTTGCATGCATGCCTAAAACAATTACGTCTATATCTGAGTGAATGTTTTCAGGATGCCAACCCATTTCTAAGGGAAGTAAGCCCACAGCTTCTAAACGGCTTTTAGAGGGCTCAAAAATGACGTCGTCGCTACCACTAATTTCGTGACCCGCTTCGTGTAATGCCAATGCCAAGTTATGCATGGCACTTCCTCCAATGGCTATAAAATGTATTCTCATAGTTTTATTTTCCAGAACCCATAGATTCCTTTTGATCGTGTATCATTTCCCAAAGGGTGTCTTTGAGTGGCATAATGCCTTTTTGTGCCACTGCAGAGAAGAACAAAAATGGGGTATTTCCCAATACGGGTTTTAGCAAGCCTGAAATCTCAGCTTCTAATTCTTCATCCAGCATATCGCTCTTTGAAATAGCGACCAAGCGATCTTTGTCTAGCAATTCGGGATTGTATCTTCTCAACTCATCCAACAAAACGCCGTACTCTTTTACAATATCTTCACTGTCTGCTGGGATTAAAAATAAAAGGGTCGCATTGCGCTCTATATGCCTTAAAAAATAATGGCCCAAACCTTTGCCTTCCGCTGCTCCTTCTATAATTCCAGGAATATCTGCCATGACAAAACTCTTAAAATCCCTATACTCCACAATTCCTAAATTGGGTTTGAGGGTGGTAAAAGCGTATGAGGCAATTTTTGGCTTGGCAGAAGTAATCACAGAGAGCAGGGTAGATTTTCCTGCATTTGGAAAACCAACCAATCCAACGTCTGCCAACACTTTTAATTCAAGGGTAAAAGAAGCTTCCTTTCCTGGAATTCCAGGCTGGGCATATCTGGGCGTTTGGTTGGTAGAAGACCTAAAGTGCCAGTTTCCTAGCCCCCCTTTTCCTCCGTTCAAAAGCACAATCTCTTGGTCGTGCTCGGTCACTTCGTATAAGGGCTCCTGGGTCTCTCCGTCTTTAACAACAGTTCCCAAAGGCACTTCTAAATAGACGTCATTTCCATCTGTACCAAAACTCCTGTTTTTACTACCATGCCCTCCATGCTCCGCACTAAAGTGTTTTTTAAACTTATAATGAACCAGTGTCCAAAGGTGCTTGTTCCCCTTTAAAATAATATGTCCCCCTCTTCCTCCATCGCCACCATCGGGTCCTCCTTTGGTGATGAATTTCTCCCTGTGTAAATGTATAGATCCCTTTCCTCCATTTCCTGAGGTTAAAAAAACCTTTACATAATCTACGAAATTTCCTTCTGTCATGGGGTAATGATTAAATAATTTATGGGATAAATTGGCCTATTCTAGGCCCATGCTTCCAGCAGCGCTTTTCTATTATAAACCACTAATAATAGCAGCTATTCTCTTTGTTATTTCTGAAATTTCACCGATGCCATTAACAGCATAAAATTTATTTTGGGCCTTGTAAAAAGCCTCTAAAGGGGCTGTTTTTAGGCTGTATTCCTGAAATCTATTTCTAATTTTTGTTTCGTCCGAATCATCCGGTCTTCCACTTTCTTTGCCTCGCTCCAAGAGCCTAGCGGTTAAAACATCTTCATCTGCCTCCAAGGCTATGGTGGCTGAAATGGCCATTGACTTGGACTTTAAAAAAGCATCCAACGCTTCTGCCTGGGCTGTTGTTCTTGGAAATCCATCGAAAATAAATCCCGCAGTAGCTTGATTTTCATTCACCTCTGCCTCCAACATTTGTATGGTCACAGAGTCTGGCACCAAATCTCCTTTATCCATATAAGACTTGGCCAATTGACCTAAAGAAGTATTTTGAGTAATGTTAGCTCTAAAAACATCTCCAGTAGAAATGTGCTTTAATTGGTAAGTTTCTTTTAAAAAGGCCGCTTGGGTTCCTTTTCCTGCGCCTGGTTTCCCAAACAAGACAAGGTTGGTTTTCATGGGGTTATTTTAGTTAATTAAAGGCACAAAGATAGTGTTTTGATTTCGCTTTTTTAAAGGGACAGACCGGCTTTATAATAATTATCTCGTATTTTTGTAGCACAAGCACAAAATAACCCTAAGGGCCTTATTGATGAGTACAAACTATTTTTCTTCTAATTTCACTCTCGGCATTCTCGGTGGCGGACAACTCGGTAAAATGCTTTTGCAAGAAACCAGAAAATGGGACATTAAAACAAAAGTACTAGATCCCTCTCCAGACGCTCCGTCTAAGCTGGCTTGCAACCTTTTTGAGCAAGGTGATTTAATGGACTATCAGACTGTTTTTAACTTCGGAAAAACAGTAGACGTACTCACCATAGAAATTGAAAATGTAAATATTGACGCCTTAGAAGCACTCGAAAAAGAGGGTGTCACTGTATATCCCTCCTCAGACAGCCTTAAAAGTATTGCCAATAAGGGTACCCAAAAACTATTTTACACAGACCACCAGATCCCAACGGCTCCTTTCAATAGATTTGCCTACAGCTCAGAAATTGAAGACAGTATAGCTCATGGAGGGCTGTCTTTTCCTTTTGTGTGGAAGTCTGCTCAATTTGGTTATGATGGTCAGGGCGTAAAAATCGTCAGACAAGTATCGGATTTAAAGGGGCTACCCAACGTAGCTTGCATTACAGAAAGCCTCATTGATTTCGAGAAAGAGTTGGCCGTAATTGTCTGTAGAAACCCTAGTGGAGAAAGTGTACACTACCCCGTTGTTGAGATGGAGTTCCACCCTGAAGCCAATCAGGTAGAATACGTTTTATGTCCTGCAAGAATCACAGATCATTTGGCCCAGAAGGCCATTGAAGTGGCCTTAAAAACTTCTGAAGCCTATGGCCATGTAGGACTCTTGGCTGTGGAAATGTTTTTAACAAAAGAAGGTGATGTTTTGGTGAACGAAGTTGCCCCTAGACCACACAATTCAGGACATTACTCTATAGAGGGAAGTTACACAAGCCAATACGAACAACACCTCAGGGCCATATTGGACCTTCCTTTGGGAAACACCGCTAGTAAAGTAGCCGCTGTTATGGTTAATCTCGTTGGCGCAGAAGGACACACGGGCGCTGTGATTTATGAAAACATGAAACATATTTTAAGTCTTGACGGGGTAACACCACATATTTACGGAAAAAAAGAAACCAGGCCTTTTAGAAAAATGGGTCATGTTACTATTGTACATCCGGATATGCAAACCGCAAGAGAAATGGCAGAAACCGTTAAAAAAAGTATTGCCGTAATTAGTGAAAATAAAATATAGGCAGGGAATAATCACCCAATATTTAAAAATAATACCGGGTATTACCCTCAGTTGTCTCAGTTAAAAAATAGTTCTAAATAAAAATACATGAAAAAAGTAGCCGTAGTCATGGGAAGCACCAGCGACCTTCCTGTTATGCAAGAAGCCATAGACTTTTTAAAATCTTTAAATATAGCGGTCATGGTAGACATTATTTCTGCCCATAGGACCCCTGAAAAACTATTCAGCTTTAGTAAAAACGCACACCTAGAGGGTATTGGCGTTATTATAGCGGGTGCCGGTGGTGCAGCACATTTACCAGGAATGGTGGCTTCTTTATCCCCTTTACCAGTCATAGGCGTACCCATTAAAAGCAGTAATTCTATAGATGGTTGGGATTCTGTGCTGTCTATTTTACAAATGCCGGACGGGGTGCCAGTTGGCACCGTGGCACTGAATGGTGCCAAGAATGCGGGCATTCTCGCCGCCCAAATACTCGGGAGCAGTGATCCTGCAATTCTCGATCAAATAATTGCTTATAAGGAAGCCCTTAAAGAAAAAGTGATCGAAGGCGCAAAATCAGTTCAGTCATAAAAAGCAAGGTTCTCCTGCTTAAAACTGAGTATTCCATATTCATAACTAAAAACTGCTTTTAATCACTCCTTAAAAGTATCGGAACACATAAAAATATAAGTCAGCCAATGTCTAAAAACCCCCTATTAGCCCCATTTGAAACGCCTCCATTTCACCTGATCAAAAACGAGCATTACAAACCAGCTTTTGAGACCGCTATAGCCCTTGCAAAAGAGGAGATTACCGTTGTAAAGGAGCAATCAGAAGCACCTTCTTTTGAAAACACCGTGGTAGCCCTAGATTATGCAGGACAGACATTGGGACATATTTCTAGTATATTCTTTAACCTCAATTCAGCAGAAACCTCCCCTGAAATGCAAAAAATTGCACAAGAAGTGTCTCCACTTCTCAGTGCCTTTAGCAATGACCTGAGTTTAGACCCTGACTTATTCAAAAGGGTTAAAGCGATATACGAACAGAAAGACAACCTATCCCTAGATACAGAATCTCAAAGACTATTAGAAAAATCTTATAAATCTTTTGTTAGGAATGGCGCACTACTCAATGAAGCCGAACAACAAACACTCAGAGAAATAGACAAAAACCTCTCTAGACTTCAATTGGAATTTGGGGAACACGTCTTGGCAGACACCCAAGTATTCTCCCTTCACATTAAGGATGAACTAGAATTAGATGGACTGCCAGACAGTGTTAAAACTGCTGCAGAAGACTTGGCAAAAAGCAAAGAAAAAGAAGGCTGGCTGTTTACTTTAGATTACCCAAGTTATGTGCCTTTTATGAAATTCTCCACCCAACGTGGCTTACGTGAAAAAATGTACAAAGCATTTACCAGCAAAGGATTTCAAAAGAACGAAAACAACAATGAAGCCATTGTTTTAGATATTGTTAGACTCAGACACCAAAGGGCCCAATTACTGGGGTATGAAAACCACGCCCAATATGTCTTAGAAGAAAGAATGGCCAAAAGCCCAACTGCTGTCCTCGATTTTTCACAAAACATCTTGGACAAAGCCTTACCTGCCGCTAAAGCAGAAATGGAAGCCTTAAAAGCGTACGGCAAAGAGCAGTTTGGTTTAGAAAACCTAGAAAAATGGGATGGTTCCTTTGTAGGAGAAAAACTCAGGCAAGCGACTTTTAATTTTGAAGAAGAGGCACTCAAGCCTTATCTACCACTACAAGCTTGTGTTAAGGGTATGTTTGATATTGCCCACAAATTGTATGGTTTAAACTTTAGTGAGGTCAATGACATACCGGTCTACCACAAAGAGGTGTCTACCTATAAGGTATATGACAACAAAGGGACTTTTGTGTCCTATTTTTATACAGACTTTCACCCAAGACCTGGAAAAAGAGGGGGCGCATGGATGACCTCCTTTAGGTCCCAGTATAAAAAAGACGGCCAAGACTACAGGCCACAAATAGCCATAGTATGTAATTTTAGTTCGGCTACCTCCAAAACACCCGCACTACTTAGTTTTCAAGAACTCACCACACTATTCCACGAGTTTGGCCACGCCTTGCACGGCATGCTTGCCAATACCACTTACCCAAGCCTCTCAGGGACATCCGTATCTTGGGATTTCGTAGAACTACCCAGCCAAATCATGGAAAATTGGTGTTATGAAAAAGAAGCTTTATCGCTATTTGCTAAGCACTATAAAGACCACTCATTAATTCCTATGGAATTGGTGCAAAAAATAAAAGACCAAGCCACCTTCCTAGAGGGAATGGCTACTTTGAGACAACTGAGTTTTGGCCTATTAGATATGGCCTGGCACAGCAGTAATCCAAATGAAATAAAAGATGTTGCAGCTTTTGAAAATGAAGCATTTAAGGGAACGGACCTATATCCTTCTCAAGCTGGAAGTTGTATGAGCACCGCTTTTTCTCATATTTTCCAAGGGGGCTATGCCGCAGGATACTACAGCTATAAGTGGGCAGAAGTGTTAGATGCAGACGCCTTTGAAAAATTTAAAGAAGCAGGTGTTTTTAATCCTAAAGTAGCGGCAGACTTTAAAGAATTCATTCTTTCAAAGGGAGGCTCAGAAGACCCTATGGTATTGTACAAAAAATTTAGGGGAAGTGAACCAAAACCAGAAGCATTACTCAAAAGAGCCGGTTTATTGAATTAAGCAAAGTGTAGATGTGTTAATTAAGCAACAAGCAGGTAGATTGAATGAAGCAAAGCGCAAGTCTACTGTGTTTTTTCATAGGCCTTGTAGCCCCCTTTAAGATTCACAACCCTTTTAAAACCAAGACTATCTAGCCGAGAAGCTGCCTTTACGGAACGCTTACCACTGCGACAGTACACATAAATCTTCTTGCGTTTACCAATACTGTCAAAGGATGTATTAAAGTCAGGAGACAACCAATCTATATTAACTGCATTAGGCAAGTGACCTTCCTTAAATTCTGTAGGCGTTCTGACGTCTATTAAAAGACTTATGCTGTTAATTTTAGCCACAGACTGAGACATTTCCCTCTCGCTATGTTGTGCAAAAACAAAAAAACTACTTAAAAATAATAGGCTAAAAAGGACTTTTTTCATAGATATGAGGCTTTTTCCATTGGGGAAATTTTAAATGAGTTAGCCTTTACCAAAACACTTATTATCTTTTAAAATTACAAAAACGATTCAAAAGCCCACCAAAGTAAAGCAAACAAAATTGGAATACCCTCCACCCAAAAATTGGTAAAATAGGTGCTTGTATGCCTACCTGGAATGAAAACCCCTATGATAAGCAGCAGCGTAATGATTAGAGAAACCCCCACCATTTGTAAAGGCCATTTCAATATTGCCCCAGCAAATAAATGGCCTCCTAAAAAAAGGAGCGACCACAAAAATCCAATATTTTTTGTCTTTTGAACCCCATACCGCTGTGGGAGTGTGGCCAATTGAGGCGTATCTTCCAAATAATCCCTCAGTTCAAAAGGAACCATTAAGGCTAAAACCAAGAAAAAATGAGATAGAAACAAGCCTAAAACACCCACGACACCAAAAGGATTCGATGGGCTAGACAGCTGTAAAACCATTTTAATCCCTAATGTAGACAGTGGCAATACCACCGTCGCCATGGCCCACACAAAAGCGACAATATAAATTTTCACACCCTTTACCGCCCTAAGGTTTTTTTGGGCTGGAAATACAGGCACCCCATAAAGGGCGGTAAAAACAACTAACATCAGTAATACCAAATAGGCCAATGGGTTTAAATATAGTAATCCATATAAGCCAAGCGCTCCACAGAAAAAACTCAATATTTGCATGGGCATAAAGGACTTATGGGTCACTTTCAGATAAAAGGGACCACCCAAGCCATATTTAATGAAATTATAGCCCATAACAGTTCCAGAAAACAACACAACCCCCAAAGCATTGGACCATAAAATGTTTAAGCCTTTAGCACCCAAATAACTGAGGGATACCACGGCAAAAGCCACGTGGACACTAGCCTTTAAATAAAAATCGAAAAATCTTCTCATTCCACGCATTCCACAAAAGTAAACAAACTGTTTATAAGCCCTTAAATTGGTTAAAAAGTTTAGTGAAGACTTGTATAAAAGGCAGTATAATTATTCTTTTTATTAGTAATTTTGTGCAGCTTTTTATAGATTTAATATAACGATTTCGCTTATGAAAACAGATGTTTTTGCATTACGCCACATTGGCATACAAGAAGAAGAACAAGCCCAAATGTTAAAAACAGTTGGTGTAGAGCGTCTAGACCAGCTTATTTTGGAAACCATTCCTGCAGACATTCGTCTTAAAAAAGCGTTGGATTTAGCTCCTGCCATGAGCGAACACGACTACCTTTCCCATATTGAGATACTATCTCAAAAGAATGAGGTATTTAAAACTTATATAGGCCAAGGATACCACCAGAGTATTACCCCTTCCGTAATCAAGAGAAATATTTTAGAAAATCCGGGTTGGTACACAGCTTACACACCATACCAGGCAGAAATTGCTCAAGGTAGGTTAGAAGCATTAATCAATTTCCAGACCATGGTTTGTGAATTGACCGGAATGGACCTCGCCAACGCCTCTCTATTAGATGAGAGTACCGCAGCAGCAGAGGCCATGACCATGCTCTTTGACGTAAGAACTAGAGACCAAAAAAAACAGGAGGCCATGTCCTTTTTTGTTTCAGAAGATATTTTACCACAAACCCTATCCTTATTAGAAACTAGGGCTACACCGCTAGGCATTCAGTTGGAGGTTGGCCCAATAGATGCATTTGCATTTGAACCACATTTTTATGGTGCCATATTACAGTATCCTGGTAAAAACGGGGCAATTGGCGCCGTAGACCAGTTTATGGAGAAAGCCAAGGCAACAGAAATTAAAGTGGCTTTTGCGGCAGACATATTGAGTTTAACCATGCTTACAGCACCAGGAGAGTTGGGCGCAGACGTAGTGGTTGGAACCACACAACGCTTTGGAATTCCTTTGGGATATGGGGGCCCACACGCGGCATTTTTTGCCACAAGGGAAGCCTATAAAAGAAGTATTCCTGGAAGAATCATAGGGGTAACCAAAGACACAGACGGTCAGCCCGCCCTAAGAATGGCGCTACAGACCAGAGAACAGCATATCAAAAGAGACAAAGCGACTTCTAACATTTGTACTGCTCAGGTACTTTTGGCTGTAATGGCTGGAATGTACGCGGTTTACCATGGACCTCAAGGACTCTTGTATATTGCACACGGAGTGCACAAAAAAACAGTTGCAGTCTCTACCGCACTAGAAAGTTTGGGCTACACCCAGCACAACGAAAATTATTTTGACACCCTTTTGGTGTCGGCGCCAGCCAAAGAAATTAAAGCATTGGCAGAAGCCCAGAAAGTCAATTTCCAATACGTTGGAGCGCATCAGGTAGGGATTTCTATTAATGAGGCCACTTCCGTGGCCGATGCCCAAGAGATTGTAGCCATTTTTGCTGCCGCTAAAGGACAGACCCCGCCGACTATCTCGCTTGAGAACGAAACAAAAGTGCCCCAGCACTTGGCAAGAAAAACAGCTTTTCTAAGCCAAAAAGTATTTAATACCTACCACTCTGAAACAGCACTAATGCGTTACATAAAACAATTAGAGCGCAAAGATTTGGCTTTGAATCACTCCATGATTTCTCTGGGTTCATGTACCATGAAACTCAACGCAGCCTCAGAAATGTTACCCCTTTCATGGGCACAATGGGGTAGCATACATCCTTTTGTACCTGTTGAACAAGCAGCTGGGTACCATGAAGTATTGCAACAATTAGAATTACAGCTCAACGAAATTACTGGCTTTGCTGGCACCTCGCTACAACCAAACTCTGGAGCACAGGGAGAATATGCAGGACTAATGACTATTAGAGCATACCATGCTTCTAAGGGAGAAAGTCATAGGAATATATGCCTCATACCGGCATCGGCCCACGGCACAAATCCAGCCTCCGCAGTAATGGCTGGAATGAAGGTTGTGGTGACAAAAACAGATGAAAAAGGAAATATAGACGTAGAAGACCTCAGAGAAAAAACCATCGCTCACAGTAGTGAATTGGCGGCACTGATGGTCACTTATCCTTCTACCCACGGAGTATTTGAATCTTCTATTAGAGAAATTACTGGGCTCATACACGAGCATGGTGGACAGGTGTATATGGATGGTGCCAACATGAATGCACAGGTAGGATTGACCAATCCAGCGACTATTGGCGCAGACGTTTGTCACTTAAACTTGCATAAAACTTTTGCTATTCCTCACGGAGGAGGAGGCCCTGGTGTTGGTCCTATCTGTGTGGCGCCTCAATTGGTGCCATTTTTACCTACCAATCCAGTTATAGCTACCGGCGGTGACCAGGCCATTACTGCTATATCTGCAGCACCATGGGGTTCTGCCCTAGCCTGCCTTATTTCTTATGGCTACATTAAAATGCTAGGAGAAGCAGGATTGACCCATGCTACTAAAATTGCTATTTTAAATGCCAATTATATTAAGGCCAGATTGAATGGCTCTTTTGAAGTGCTTTATACGGGAGAGCAAGGAAGGGCTGCTCATGAAATGATCATAGATTGCAGACCGTTTAAAGACCGTGGTATAGAGGTAACAGATATTGCCAAAAGACTCATGGATTACGGATTTCATGCCCCAACAGTATCTTTCCCAGTGAGCGGCACTATGATGATTGAACCTACAGAAAGTGAAGATTTACCAGAATTAGACCGTTTCTGTGACGCCATGATATCTATTAGAAAAGAAATAGATGCCGCTCAAATAGACACACCTAATAACCCACTCAAAAATGCGCCGCACACCCAAGCCATGCTTACTGCTGACCAATGGGATTTCCCTTACAGCAGGCAACAAGCTGCCTTCCCTTTACCATATGTGTCTGACAACAAGTTCTGGCCAACAGTGAGAAGGGTAGACGACGCTTATGGAGACAGAAACCTAATCTGTACTTGTACGCCCATTGAAGCATATGCAGAGGCTTAAATAATACTGAACATCGTATATTTTACGTATTGAGGCTTTACATAGGTTACATTTTTTTTATCTTGTGATAAATTATGTAACCTATGAAAGTGAGTATCAAGGGAAGCGGTAGCTATATTCCGCCTCTAATGACCCCAAATGAAGCTTTTAATTCACACGAGTTCCTTCAAGAAAATGGCCTGGCATTTGAACAGGAAAATGGGGTAATCATTGAAAAGTTCAAAGCCATTACTGGCATTGAAAATCGCAGGTATGCCCCAGATCATTTAAATACCTCTGATTTAGGTTTTTTAGCGGCTCAAGAGGCTATTGTAGACGCTAATATAGATCCTGAGACCATTGACTACATTATTTTTGGTCATAATTTTGGAGATGTTTCTGCTCCAGGAAAACAAGGAGACACTTTGCCTTCATTGGCCTCTAGGGTAAAGCACTTGCTGCGCATTAAAAATCCTTCCTGTGTGGCCTATGACTTGCTATTTGGCTGCCCTGGCTGGATAGAAGGGGTTATTCATGCCCAGGCGTTTATGAAAGCTGGAATGGCTAAAAGATGTCTTGTGATAGGAGGAGAAACCCTCTCAAGGGTTTTGGACCCTCACGACAGGGATTCTATGATCTATGCAGACGGCGCTGGAGCTACAATACTGGATATGGAAGACCCTCATGGCGGAAGCATGCTCTCTCATGCCTCAGAAACCCACTCTTTTGAAGAAGCCCATTTTCTGTTTTTTGGCTGCTCTTACAAACAAGACGCTCCCAAAAATGAGAAATACATAAAAATGTACGGACGCAAAATTTACGAATTTGCGGTGACCCATGTCCCCGTAGCCATGCAGAAATGTTTGGACGCTAGTGGACACAATATTGGAGATCTCAAGAAAATATTCATTCACCAAGCCAACGAAAAAATGGACGCCGCTATTGTGAAGCGTTTTTATAGACAGTACAAAACCCCTATACCAGATGGAATAATGCCCATGAATATTCATGAATTTGGCAACAGTTCTGTAGCGACCGTTCCTACCCTTTTTGACATGGTGAAACGCGGTCAATTAGAAGGACACGAGATTGAAAAAGGAGATGTGGTGATGTTTGCCAGTGTGGGTGCAGGAATGAACATTAATGCATTTGTGTATCAGGTGTAGTGGGGTGTTTTAAGAATCAAACACATTTCGCCTCCATTAAAAGGAATGGCGCGCACTTATTCGTTTAATTTGCCCTATGTACAAAAAATACTTTCCAGAAAAAAGATATAAAATCACCCTAGCTTTTTTACAAGAGCACCTTTCTACCCAGGAAACCATTCTAGACTTAGGGGTTGAAAATCCATTGAGTGAACAAATACGTGCACTTGGGTACCCCGTTAAAAACACAGCGGGAGAAGATTTAGATTTTAATCAAAATGCTTTAATAGAATCAGACGCCTCAGTGGTTACTGCCTTTGAAATATTTGAACACCTGTTAAACCCCTTTCAAGTCCTACAGCAAATTCAGTCTAAAAAAATAGTCATCAGCGTGCCTCTAAGACTTTGGTTTGCCCCTGCCTACAGGAGTAAAACAGATCCATGGGACAGGCATTACCACGAATTTGAAAGCTGGCAGTTAGACTGGCTCTTAGAAAAAACAGGCTGGGAAATAAAAGCGACCAAACGCTGGACCAATCCCACAAAAAAAATTGGCATAAGACCCCTTTTAAGGTGGTTTACACCGAGGTATTATTTGGTGTATGCAGAAAAAAAATCTTAAAATAGAAATGAATATATCTATTGTCATTCCCGCACATAATGAAGCAGCATTTTTAACGAGTTGCCTTGAAAGTATTTGCCTTCAAACACTGTCTCCCCAACAATTAATTGTGGTCAGTGACAATTCTTCAGATAATACTTACAAAATAGCACAAGAATTTGCTGAAAAACACCCTTTTATAACTGCCATAAACCACAGTAGTTCTAACATACATATGCCAGGAAGCAAAGTGGTACAGGCCTTTAATTTCGGTTTAAAAAAGCTGGACAAAGACTATGATATTTTGCTCAAATTAGATGCAGACATCCTGCTTCCTAAAAACTATTTAGAGACTATTAGCGCACGTTTTCTTCACAATCCTTCACTAGGCATCTGTGGCGGATTTGCTTACGAACAAGACCACAAAGGACAATGGCTTTTAAACCACCCTATGGATAAGACACATATTCGGGGAGCGTTTAAGGCCTATTCAAAAGCTTGTTTTAGAGCCATGGGCGGTCTAAGGATTGCTATGGGTTGGGATACTGTAGATGAACTTTTAGCCCAATACCACGGTTTTGAATTAAAAACAGAGGAACATTTAGCGGTAAAACACCTGAGACCTATAGGCGCCGCTTACAATAAAAAAGCCAAATTACTCCAAGGGAAAGCCATGTATGGCATGAGGTATGGGTTATTAATCACCCTTGTAGCCGCTTTTAAAATGGCTGCGAAGCAAAAACGTTTTATGGCCTTCTTCCACCACATGGGTGGTTTTTTTGAGGCCAAAAAAGAAAACGCTCCTTACATGGTAAACCATGAAGAAGGCGTTTTTATTAGGCATTTAAGATGGAAAAATATTACATCTAAAATCTTGGGTTAGTATTTAAAATGCCTCAACTACAATCTGGCAGTAATTATAATCTGCAGCATGTGTAAAAACATTTTAGGGTACTACTCCAACACTTGGGTGAGTGGCTTACCAGTAGTACCATTTGGAAATGCAATTCCTAACATAGCGGCTAGCGTTGGTGCAATATCTGGAATCTCTGATCTTTCAAAACTAGACCCACGTTTAAATCCTTTTCCAAAAAACAACAATGGAGTGTGTGTGTCGTAAATCTGAGGAGATCCATGGGTGGAACCTGTCTTAGAATAACTAATTACAGCAGGTTTTAAAACAAAAAGAACATCTCCAGATCTTTTGGGATTATATCCATTTTGCAGGATATACGGTATGCCTTTGCTGTATTCTCCTCCCCACATTTGATGGGCGGTATAACTTCTTTCTACAGCGGAATCTTGCAAAATAAATTGGGCCAAATCTTCCTGCATATCCTCTAAATCAATGTCTAACTGAGCGATTAAAGCCCTGTTTAAAAACACTTGATAATTAGAGATATTCTCTATGAAGTCCTCTGATCCGTAATGGTCTGCCACATAGGTGTTCAGGTTTTCTTTAAATACTTTTGAATCAAAATATCCTGAAGGTATTTTCAAATCCTTTAAATAGGTGGGTACTTGAACAGCCGCATGATCTGCAGTTAAAAACAAACTGTAATTGCCTGAGCCTACCTGAGCGTCTAAAGCTTTGAGCAATCTTTCTATGTCCAAATCTAAGCGGTAGTAGGTGTCTTCTATTTCCCGTGAATTAACCCCAAACTGGTGCCCTACATAATCGGTACTAGAAAAACTCACTGCCAGAAAATCTGTATCTATACCTTTACCTAGGTTTTCTCCTTTAAGCGCCGCTAGGGCAAAATCAGCGGTAAGGCTATTGCCGTAAGCTGTTGCTTTTAAAATATCATAAGAACCATTGGCCTCCCAAAGAGACGCGAGATCATGTGGGAAAACTGCCGCAGTTTCTCCTCTGTAAGCACCTTCATAATTGTTCTTATCTAAACCACTCTGGGTATAGGCTTTTTCGGATTTAAGCAGTTCCCAAGGTTTCTTGTATTGCTGAGGCACTTTGCGGTTAAATTGAGTGACCCAAGAGGGTAAGGCTTCCATATAAAAAGTACTGCTGATCCAACTGCCCTCTTTTTTCCCATGAAACCAATATGCAGCGTCTGCTGTGTGGCCCCCAGGCAAAACAGCGCCCCTATCTTTTAAAGCAATAGCAATCACTTTTGATCTGGACTGGGTATGTAATTTTAGCTGATCTGAGATGGTGGTGGTCAACAATTGCTTTGGTGACATTTGCCCTGCCGCAGAAGCAGTCCCCACAGAAGCATAGGTATTGTCTGCTGCACAATATACAGATGCACCTATTTCTTTATCGTACCAATCATTCCCAATAATCCCATGAGACGCTGGAGTGGTCCCTGTATAAACAGATGCGTGACCAGGACCAGTACTTGTAGGGGCATAATTATAATGGTTGTTTTTGAAATTAAAACCCCCTTTCACCAAACGCTTAAACCCACCTTCAGAATAACCATTCCAAAAACGGGAAATGTAGTCATAGCGCATTTGATCAACCACTATTCCAACAACCAATTTTGGCCTTTCGTATTCGTTAGATTTTACTGGGTTTTTCTGGGCTTTAGCAGCGAAAGAGAAGAGTATTGCAAAGCAAAAAAACAAGGGATAATTAAAAGGTGATTTCATAGGTAATTTGTTTACTCAAAAATAAGCCTTTTAGATGTACTGCATAAACGAATAAAGTAAAATGATTGTAAAAACAATACCAACTGCAACGTCTTATAAAGGGTTAAACTGAAAAATTCATCACATATTTAACTACAAATTCATATGGGAATAGTCAGACTTAAAAAGAAGAATCGCATGGCTAGTTAAAAGCTTATTAGTATTTTTACTTGAGATTCAAGAAGGTATTCATAACACCTTAGATTATAATTAGCATCATGAAGCATCTTGCAGCGATTGGACAGTATTTTTTAATGATACGAGAGGTTTTTAAAAAGCCTACTAAGTGGAAGGTCATGCGGGGCTTAATCCTCAAAGAAATAGATGAACTTATTTATGGCTCCATGGGGATTGTTATTTTTGTTTCTTTCTTTATCGGGGGGGTAGTTACCATACAAACCGCCCTTAATCTCAACAGCCCACTTATCCCAAAAAACTTGATTGGTTTTGCTGCCAGACAATCGGTGATTCTAGAATTTGCTCCAACTTTTACCTCCATTATTATGGCTGGAAAGGTAGGGTCTTTCATTACTTCTAGTATTGGCTCCATGCGGGTTACAGAACAAATAGATGCTTTGGAAGTCATGGGAATAAATTCACTTAACTACTTGGTGTTTCCTAAAATAATTGCCCTACTCATGTATCCATTTGTCATTGCTATTGCTATGTACTTGGGTGTTTTTGGTGGGTTTTTAGCTGGAGTTTTTGGTGGGTTTTCTACTGCTGCAGATTTTATTGAGGGCGTTCGAATAGACTTTGTTCCTTTTCATGTGGCTTATGCATTTATAAAAACCATGTTTTTTGCTTTTATTATTGCAACGGTACCCTCGTTTCACGGATATTATATGAAAGGTGGCGCCTTGGAGGTTGGTAAAGCAAGTACCACTTCCTTTGTTTGGACCGCTGTGGTAATAATCACCACAAATTATATACTCACACAACTATTACTGGGCTAATGATACAGGTAGAAAATATACACAAGTCTTTCGGAGACAACAAAGTACTCAAAGGAATTTCTACCAGCTTTGAAAAAGGAAAAACCTCTTTGATCATTGGTCAAAGTGGTTCTGGAAAAACAGTTTTTCTAAAATGTCTGTTAGGCCTCTTTGGTTTAGATGCTGGGAATATTTTATACGACCAAGACAACTATGCCAACCTAACATTAAAAAAGAAAAGAAAACTCCGTGAAAAAATGGGTATGGTCTTTCAAGGCAGTGCTTTATTTGATTCTATGGATGTTGCAGACAATGTGCGCTTTCCCCTAGACATGTTTACTAAACAGACTGATGAGGAAAAAAACGAAAGGGTCCACAGTGTTTTAAAGCGAGTAAACATCGTTAATGCTGAAGCCAAATTCCCTTCTGAAATTTCCGGGGGTATGCAAAAAAGGGTCGCTATTGCTAGGGCTATTGTAATGAATCCAAAATATTTATTCTGTGACGAACCCAACTCTGGTTTAGATCCAAAAACGGCCATTCTTATAGATAACCTCATTCAAGAAATTACCGATGAATACCAAATGACTACTGTAATTAATACCCATGACATGAATTCTGTCATGGAAATTGGAGAAAAAATAGTCTTCCTAAAAGAAGGCTTAAAAGCTTGGGAAGGCACTAAAGAAGACGTCTTTAAAACAGATAATGAAGCAGTGACAGATTTTGTTTACTCCTCTGAATTATTTAAAAAAGTAAGACAAATGTATATTGAAGGCAAGCACTAGATGTGTTTCAGTACCAAATTTATTTTGAACCTACACCGCCAACCATAATTAATGCGTATTTATTTGCCATGATTGTCTGCTATTAAAAAGCTTACTTTAGCGTTGGGCTGAAACAGATAGGTTTTACCAGAGGACATCTCTATACACTCATAACGCTTGACCCTCTTGGGCCCTTTCTTAAATATCTTACCATTGTAAATTTTAAATAAAGTACCCTCTGAGAGTTCAAAGATGTAATTTTCTTGAGGGGGATTGAGGTCATAATTGGAGAAAGCAACAGAAAGCGCTGCATCTGTATCTGTACTGGCTTTTGGGTTTTTAAAATGTCTGGCCAAATAGGGCAACAAATCCAAAGGAAATACCTCCGGTCTAATAAAAGGCAACATTAGATTCCTAAAGGTCTGCTTCCACTCTATTCCATGTGGTTTAATATGGTACCCAAAATCTTCAAAAGCCACCAAATGGGCCATTTCGTGTATTAAAGTCATTAAAAACCGGTAAGGGTTTAATGACGCATTAATCGTAATGGCGTGTTTTCCTTGGGTATTTCTGCGATAATCTCCATGTCTGGTCACCCTTGTATTGACAATTTTTAAATGCACTTCATGGGTTTGAATCAAAGACATGCATGGGATTACTGCCTGGAGTGGTAAGTATTTTTCTAAAATCTCATTCACGGTTCTAAATTAAGGCTTTTAGAATTATCTTTACTTAAAAAAAAAGATGGCAGTAAAAGAAATAGAATTGGTTATTCCTCCAAGAAATCCCCACTTTGTTGGAGACGGTTTTAGGGTTCAAAATTTTATTCCGTCGGCCTACGGCCTTGACATGCAAAGGATGAGTCCATTTATTATGTTGGACTACAACGCGCCATTTCACTTTCCTGCTACAGATACGCCCAGAGGAGTTGGCGTGCACCCACACCGTGGTTTTGAGACAGTGACATTGGCTTATAAGGGCAGTGTGGCACACCATGACTCCGGAGGAAATCAGGGGATTATTGGTCCTGGCGGAGTTCAATGGATGACGGCTGCTTCTGGGGTCCTACACAAGGAATACCACGAAGCGGAATTTGCTAAAAAAGGAGGTGTGTTTCAGATGGTACAGCTTTGGGTGAACCTGCCTGCTGCCCATAAAATGAGTCCCCCAAAATACCAAGGCTTCTCTGAAAAAGATATTCCTACAGTTCATTTGGATCGTGAAATGGGTCATGTAAAAGTAGTGGCCGGCAACTATCTTGGTACCCCAGGTGCTGCAACTACTTTTACAGAAGTACAACTGTATAATGTACATCTAAATGATCAAGGGAAAGCCAGCTTTTCATTTCCTGCCCAAAACAACACTGCTGTTTTAGTCTTGTCTGGAAATATCAGTATCGCTTCCCATGAAGAAACTATAGAAGAGAATCACTTGGTACTTTTTAAAAACGAAGGGGAGTCTTTTGAAATCACTGCGAACCAAGTCACTGAATTACTTGTATTAAGCGGTAGTCCTATAAACGAGCCAATAGCCGCTCAAGGACCATTTGTGATGAATACCCAAGCAGAAATTGCCGAGGCCATTAGGGATTTTCACACGGGTGGTTTTGGGGTGCTAGAAGACTAGAAAACAATTTATTCAAAGCCAGATATACTATTTAAATAAAAAGCTACTCAAACTAGGGCGTTGAGTTGCTCACTTGCAACATTTTACCATTGTAAAGTGCGTGCCCATTGAGGCTGAAATCTACTATATATGCCCCCATTTGCTCAGGTGTTGTTGGTGGTTCGTATCCTGGAAAAGCCGCTGCTAACATTTCTGTCCTAACCGCGCCAATGGCCAATACATTAAAAGACGGGCCCGTTTCTTTAAATTCTTCTGCCCACAATTCTGTAAGAGTAATTACTGCTCCTTTACTGGAGCTGTAAGCCGCTAGGCCAGGAAATTTTGAGCTTCCTTGTACGCCACCCATAGAGCTCACGGTAACCACATGCCCTTTTTCCATAAAAGGAATGAGCGCCTGTGTAATAGCAGCCACTCCAAAAACATTCACTTGATACACCTGTAAAAAGTCTTCAGTAGTGGTTTCTAAAAAAGGTTTGTTCACGAGTGCCCCTGCATTATTAACAAGAACATCTACATGCCCTCCCCATTGCTCCGCCACAAAGGCAGCCGCTTTTTCAATGTCTTCTGCTTGGCAAATATCAAAGGCTAAAGCATTTAAACCCTTTAAGCCAAGCGCAAGAATGGGCGCCGGATTTCTAGAGAGGGCCAATACTTGGTGCCCTTTTTCTATAAAAATTTTGGCCATTTCAAAACCAATTCCCCTACTCGTCCCTGTAATTACAATATTTGCCATGGGTATTTTAATTTATTTTTACATCTTGTTTATTGGCCAATTGACCACAAGCCGCATCTATATCTTTTCCTCTTGAACGTCTTACCGTACAAGTAATGTTGTGTCGCTCTAAAGTGTTCACATAAGCATCTATTGCTGCTTGGGAAGCTTGTGAAAACATACCGTCGTCTATAGGGTTGTATTCGATTAGATTCACTTTAGCAGGTGCGAATTTACAGAATTCAATGAGCGCATCTACAGCTACTTTATTGTCATTAATACCCTTCCAAACCACATATTCATAAGTAATCCTGCTCTTGGTTTTTTCATACCAAAATTGCAGGGCCTCTCTGAGTTGCGCTAATGGAAATGTTTCATTAAAAGGCATAATTGTTGTCCTAACAGAATCTATAGCAGAGTGAAGTGATACGGCTAATTTAAATTTAACCCCATCTTCTGCCATCTTACGGATCATTTTAGGCACTCCAGAAGTAGAGACTATAATTCGCTTTGGTGACATGGCCAAACCTTCTGGATCAGTAATTTTATCAATGGCTTTTAGCACATTATTGTAGTTCATCAATGGCTCTCCCATACCCATAAAAACAATATTGCTCAAGGGTCTATTAAAATACAATCGGCTTTGTTGGTCTATGGCCACCACCTGATCATAAATCTCGTCTGGTTGTAAATTACGCATGCGTTTCAATCTAGAGGTCGCGCAGAATTTACAATCTAAACTACAACCCACTTGGCTAGACACACAAGCGGTTGTTCTTGTTTTGGTAGGGATTAAAACAGATTCTACCACCAGATTGTCATGGAGGCGTACTGCATTTTTAATCGTTCCGTCATTGGAACGCTGCATTTGATCTACCCTAATGTGATTAATCACAAAATGGGTTTCCAAAAAAGCGCGGGTCTCTTTGGAGATATTGGTCATTGCTTCAAAGGAATGGGCGCCTTTTTGCCAAAGCCATTCATATACTTGATTGCCTCTAAAGGCAGATTGACCTTGAGATACAAAGAATGCCCTGAGGGCCTTTTTATCCAATGCTCTAATGTCTTTTTTTACGATCTCTTCCACCACTCAAAGGTATTAATAAAATGCAAAAAGCCTGACTTTACCTTAGGCTATGTCAGGCTTTTTTGTGCACTAAATAAAATTATATAATAAGCATAGCGTCTCCGTAGGAGTAAAACTTATATTTTTCTTCAATCGCTAACTTGTAAGTGTCTTTCATTAAATCATGACCCATAAAAGCAGAAATCATCATCAATAAAGTAGACTTAGGCAAGTGAAAATTAGTAATCATGCAATTCGCAATGCTAAAATCATAAGGAGGAAAAATAAACTTATTGGTCCATCCCTGGTGCGTATTTAAAGTATGCTGAGAAGAAACTGCTGTTTCCAAACTTCTCATCACAGTGGTTCCTACAGCACAAATTCGCTTCTTCTGAGTCTTTGCGTGATTGATTGTCACAGTGGCTTTTTCTTCAATGATCAATTCTTCACTGTCCATTTTATGCTTGGACAAATCTTCTACTTCAACAGGATTAAAAGTACCTAGACCTACGTGCAGGGTTACCTCTGCAAAATCTATCCCTTTAATTTCCAAACGCTTTAATAAGTGTTTAGAAAAATGCATTCCTGCAGTGGGTGCAGCTACAGCACCTTCATGTTTGGCGTAAATAGTTTGGTAGCGCTCTTCATCTTCTGCCTCAACCTCTCTTTTAATATACTTCGGAAGGGGGGTCTCTCCTAAGTCCCTTAATTTTTTTCTAAAATCTGTATAGGAACCATCGTATAAGAAACGAAGTGTTCTACCTCTAGAAGTTGTATTGTCTATAACCTCAGCAACCAAACTCTCGTCTTCACCAAAGTACAATTTATTTCCAATTCTAATTTTCCTAGCTGGATCTACCAACACATCCCACAAACGCTGCTCTTCATTAAGCTCTCTTAATAAAAAGACCTCAATACGCGCACCTGTTTTTTCTTTATTACCGTATAATCGCGCTGGAAAAACCTTGGTATTGTTAAGCACCATCACATCTCCTTCATCAAAATAATCAATGATGTCTTTAAACATTTTGTGTTCAATAGTCCCTTTGGCCCTATCAATCACCATTAATTTAGACTCATCTCTATTCTCTGCCGGATACTCTGACAAAAGTTCTTCAGGCAATTCAAAACCAAAGTGGGATAATTTCATAGTGTTTTTTATCTAATTTAAAGAATGCAAAGATACAACCCAAGGCATAGCCTTGTCAAGCAAAAGCGGGTTTAATTTCGTATTATGAGAGTTCATAGGGCCTCCCATAGGCCTATACTGGAGACACTTGTATTCCAATAGTTTTCATATCCGTCCAAAAATCAGGGTATGATTTATTGACCACCCCTGAATCTTCAATAGCAATGGGCAACCTTAAAGCCAAAGGAGCAAAGGCCATGGCCATTCTATGATCGTGGTAAGTACCAATGGTCACATGCGCTTTTACACTTCCATTAAAAGCAGCTAAATGCAAACTCTTTTCTGTGATATGAAGCCCAGCACCCAGTTTACTCAGTTCATTCTCTAAAGCCACCAAACGATCCGTCTCTTTAATTTTAAGCGTATGTAATCCCGTCAGATCACAAGCCACTCCCAAGCCAAAACAACTCACTGCGATGGTTTGTGCAATATCTGGTGCATTGGACAAGTCCCAAGCAAGACCCTTTTCCAAAATGGCGTCGCTTGGAGCGGCTACTTTAGCCAATACTAGTTGGTCCTTTTTAAAAGTAGTTTGAACCCCTAAATGACTGTAAATATCACGGAGCACTGCGTCTCCTTGTAAACTGTCAGGGGTATAGGAACTCAAGGAAACTTCACTCCCAACATCTGACAAGGCGATCAATGAATAATAATAAGAAGCAGAGCTCCAATCAGACTCCACGACCATGGTTTGTGAAAGGACATCGCCGGCTGGAATAACCTTTATTATTTGGCCTTCAAACTTCGTTTTAACCCCTATTTTTTCCAATAATCTAAGGGTCATTTTTATATAAGGCACAGAGGTTATTTTACCTTCTAACTCGAGGGTTAATCCATTCTTTAGACTTGCGCCTACAAGGAGTAAAGCAGAAATATATTGACTGCTTACCCCTGCATTGAGTTGCACCCTGTCTCGCGCTATTTCTTTTCCTTGGATCGCCAAAGGCGGATACCCTTCATTTTTAGTATACGAAATCTCTGCACCCAAATTTCTCAGTGCGTCTACTAAAATGCCAATTGGTCTTTCTTGCATTCTCTCTGATCCAGTAAGTGTTACAGAAACACCTGGCTGTGTGGCGTAATAAGCCGTTAAAAAACGCATGGCAGTTCCAGCATGGTAAATATCTACCGTACCCTGCGAACTAGCCACCCCTCTTTGCATGGCCTGAGCGTCCTCAGAATTGGACAAATTATCAATACTGATCGCTGGAAAAAGCGCTTGTAACAATAACAATCTATTGGTTTCACTTTTAGATCCCGTAATGGCAATCTGTGCTTTTAACAAGTTTGTGCTAGGACCTTGTAAAGAAAATGTAGGATACGTCATAAAAATAATACCTGAAATGAGCGGTTTAAATGGGGTGTAATGACCCTAAAATACGAATCAGAACTGTCTTTAAAAAAGGGGTAAATGCCTATTTTAATTTTTGGTTGTTATGGTGCCTATCATGGTCTCTTTCTGTCTTAATAGTTAGCTTTTTATCAAAGGCCTCTTGTAGGTTAACACCGGTCTGATTGGCCAAACACAACACCACAAAAAGCACGTCTGCCAACTCTTCCCCTAGATCCTTATCTTTATCTGAAGGTTTCTCAGATTGCTCTCCATAACGCCTGGCAATAATTCTAGCCACCTCACCTACTTCTTCCGTGAGCTGTGCCATATTGGTGAGTTCATTAAAGTAACGGACCCCATGATTTTTAATCCAGTGGTCTACCACTTCTTGCGCATTTTTAATATCCATAATTATTCTTTTTGTTGGCTATCTATTACAATGGTCACAGGACCGTCGTTGATCAATGACACTTTCATGTCCGCACCAAAAACACCCCTTCCAATTTTTTTACCAAGGGCTTGTTCCATAACTAAAGCAAAAGCTTCATAAAGCGGTTCTGCAACCTCAGGTTTTGCCGCCTTAACATAAGAGGGCCTATTCCCTTTTTTAGTAGCAGCCAATAAAGTAAACTGGCTGACCAATATTAATTCCCCTTGAACATCTTGTAAAGAAGCATTCATTTGTCCCGAAGCATCTTCAAAAATTCTAAGTTGGCTTATTTTTTTCACCAACCAATCTATGTCTTCTTGGGTATCTGTATGCGTAATACCCAAAAGAACCAAAAGTCCTTTTGAGATACTGGCTACTGCAGTGTTCGAAACCACCACACTAGCTTCCAATACCCTTTGAACAACTACCCTCATGATCCTTGGTGAATATCTTGTCTGTAATTACCTTCCTCATCATGTAACATTTGCACATAACTCCTGTATCTTGAAGTGGATAGGGTTTCCGCTTCTACCCCTTGCTTTACAGCACATTTAGGCTCTTCTAAATGCAGACAATTATGAAACTTACAACCTTGTTTCACGGCAAAAAACTCAGGAAAGAAGTTGCCAATATCTTGAGGTTCTAAGTCCACAATACCAAAACCTTTAATTCCAGGGGTATCTATAATATGTCCTCCAAAACTCAGGTCGTACATCTCTGCAAAAGTAGTGGTATGCTGCCCCTGCATATGCTGCATTGAAATTGCTGCAGTCTTGAGGTCTAACCTATTTTCAATAGCGTTCACTAAGGTAGATTTACCCACCCCAGAATGCCCAGAAAAAAGGGTTACCTTATCTTTCATGAGTGCTTTTAATTTGTCTACATTATGCCCTGTCAAAGCAGACACCTCTAGACACTGATAACCAATTTTAGTGTATAAATGTGTTAAATATTTTATTTCGTAAAGTTCGTCTTGGGTGTAACTGTCTATTTTATTAAACAAGAGTACGGCTTCAATTCCATAAGCTTCTGCAGAAACCAAAAAACGGTCTATGAAAGCTGTATGTGTTGGTGGATTATTCAATGTAATCATCAAAAAAACCCGATCCAAATTGGCCGCAATAATATGGGTTTGCTTAGAGAGGTTAACCGATTTTCTAACGATATAATTTTTTCGATCATCAATGGCATGAATAATCCCCTGAGGGGCAGACTCATCCAAACTTCCTTGAGGCTCTAACTCAAAAGAAACGCCATCTCCTACGGCAATTGGATTGGTGCTTTTAATGCCTTCAATCCTAAACTTCCCCTTAATTCTACATTCGTAAAACGAACCGTCTCTACCTTTAACGGTATACCAGCTTCCTGTGGATTTATAAACGGTTCCCTTCATAAATGATTCGTGTTAAGACCTAAAACGGATCCTACCTCCTGCAAATTGTTTTTTAGTCACTTCTTTGGGGTTTCCATAAACGTCTACATCTCCCCCAGCCCTGACATTGATGTCTACTCTTTTTGTGGCAAAAATGACTGCTTCACCCCCAGCAGTTACTTTGATATTAGTGATGCTGCTCTTGAGTTCTTTTGCCCTTAAAATAGCACCGGTGTTCATATTGACATCGTGGACATCTACCATCCCAGATGCTTCTATAACACCGCCAGTCACTGCTTTGGAAGACAAATAATCTACCTCAAGACCTAAGCGAATCTCTGCACCCTCTTGTACCCTTAAGCTCAGGGATGTTTGAGAAATTAATTCATTGGCAGTAATGCGAGCACCTTCGTTCCCATCTATCACATCTAAATCTTTGTAATAGACTTCTACAAAAGTGTTCTCTCCTTGGAATTTCTTCTCCAACATCATACGCACTTTTAAGACCCCATCCTTATTGATCAATTGAATGTCATTCGCATGAGGCCCTTTAATCATTACCCTATTATCATTAGATTTAATGAGGTTTACTGCAATTAAATCATACACTTTAATTTCGTGAAAATCTCCCACATTCCGCTCCAAAAGTCCCTGCCCCGTGGCAAAGAATCCACAAAGAAATGTCACTAAAACAATATATTTTTTCATAGGTTTTGTTTTTCACAACCGGAAGTTGCAAGTTATTAAATCATTACCTAATAAAGACACGTGTTTTAAGGATATGTTACAGCTTAAGCTTTTAAGATTTTCTCTTGGTGGTTAATAGACTCTTGGTGAATGGCTTTAAACATTTTTAAAACAAACTCTTCACTGAGTCCTTTGGCCTCTCCCTCTAGAATCATCTTTCCTAAAATCTCATTCCAACGGTTGCTTTGTAGGACCGCCACATTTTGAGATTTCTTAATCCCTCCAATCGCATCTGCTACTTTCATTCTTTTTGAAAGGGTCTCAATAAGCTGGTTGTCAATGATATCTATTTGAGCCCTTAAAGTATTTAACTCCACGTTGTAATCTGTTTCAGCAGAAGACTCTTTTCTAATCTTAAGGTCTTTCATGATCTGAATCAGTGCCGTTGGGGTAACTTGCTGTGCTGCGTCACTCCAAGCATTGTCTGGATCAAAATGCGTTTCGATCATAAGACCGTCAAAATTTAAGTCCAAAGCAGTCTGCGAAACATCAAAAATCATATCACGCTTCCCAGTAATGTGAGAAGGATCGTTAATAATAGGTAAATCTGGAAATTTCTGCTGCAATTCAATCGCAATTTGCCATTCCGGAATATTTCTATATTTGGTTTTCTCATAGGTAGAAAAACCCCTGTGAATAACTCCTAAATTCTTAATATTGGCATTGGCCAAACGCTCCACTGCTCCTAACCAAAGGGCTAAATCTGGATTTACTGGGTTTTTCACCAATACAATCTTGTCGGTACCCTCTAAGGCGTCTGCAATTTCTTGAATAATAAAAGGACTCACTGTAGAACGAGCGCCAATCCACAAAAGATCTACGTCGTGCTCCAAAGCCAATTCTACATGGGCTCTATTAGCCACCTCAGTAGCCGTTTTTAGACCAGTTTCTTTTTTTACTTTTTGCAACCATTTCAAGCCCAAAGCGCCTACCCCTTCAAACATTCCTGGTTTCGTACGAGGCTTCCAAATACCTGCTCTAAAATAATTTACATCTGTGTCTTTTAACTCATGTGCAATCTTTAATACTTGGTCTTCCGTCTCAGCGCTACAAGGTCCTGCAATCACTAACGGATGGTCTAGGCTCATGGCATCTAACCAGTTTCTCATTTCTTTTGAATTCTCCATTGCTTGTTTATTTATTCTTGTTTGGTTTTTATAGGCCTAAGGCCTTATTTGTTTTTATGGGTAAGCCCATTTAAAATATCTTTAATCCTATTGGTTTGTTCCATTTGCTGGTACACCCCATTAAAATCATTGGCTTCTACCAAAGATTTAAAGCGCTCTAGATTCTCAATATACTCTGAAAGTGCTGCTACCACAGCGGTCTTATTGTCTTTAAAAATGGGTGTCCACATGGCTGGGGAACTCTTAGCCAGACGTACCGTGCTTTCAAACCCACTACCTGCCATGTCAAAGATATCCCTTTCATTTTCTTCTTTCTCCATGACTGTCTTTCCCAACATAAAGGCGCTAATATGTGACAGATGAGACACATATGCAATGTGGACATCGTGTGCCGCTGCATTCATATAGCGAATTCGCATACCCAAGGCGTGAAATACTTCAAGGGCTTTTTCTTGCAATTTAAATGCCGTTTGCTCCACTTCACAAATGATCTGTGTCTTTCCTTTAAATAGGTCCGCTATCGCGGCCGATGGCCCTGAAAATTCCGTCCCAGCAATGGGGTGTGCCGCCAAGTAATTTCTCCGTTTAGGATGTTCTTGAACCGCCTCACACAAGCTTGCTTTGGTAGAACCTGCATCTATCACGACCGTATGGTCTGCCACTAGGTCCAACACCTGAGGCAAAACTTTTAAAGTAGCATCTACCGGAATGGCTATAAACACCAAATCTGCCTGTGCCACATCTTCTAGATGTCCTATTTCATCAATCACACCCATCTTTATAGCCTCTTCTAAGTAGCGGTCATTTGTGTCTATCCCAATACGTTTTACCTCTGGATAATGCGCTTGAATGTCTTTAGAAAAAGAACCCCCAATCAAACCAACTCCTATGACACAAACTGCTTTCATACCTAATTTTTAACTCGTTTAATAGCCTCTTGCATCACCGATGCGTCCACACAAAGGGAGAAACGAACATAACCCATGCCCCCTGCACCAAAAATGGTCCCTGGTGTAATAAATAAATCTTTTTCGTGTAATAATGTATCTATAAAAGTTTCAGCATCTGGAGCTCCCTCTGGCAATTCAGCCCATACAAACAAGCCCACCGCATTTGGATCGTATGTACAGCCCAAAGCGTCTGCCAATTCATAGGTGAGTGCCCTTCGCTCCTCATATACTTTGTTTAATGCTGTGTACCAATCGTCTGCCACTTCAAGGGCTGCTATGGCACCCTTTTGAACAGGATAAAACATCCCAGAATCCATATTACTCTTCACTTTAAGCACGGCCTTAACAATCTCCCCATCGCCTAAAACCATTCCTACACGCCACCCGGCCATATTAAAAGTCTTGCTCAAAGAATTTAACTCCAACACATGTCCTTTAGCGCCTGGGATAGATAAGATACTCTGAGGAGAATCGTTGAGTATAAAACTATATGGATTGTCATTCACCAAAAGAATATCGTGTTTTTTGGCAAATGCCACCAATTCAGTAAGCGCTTTTAAAGAAGCCACTGCTCCAGTAGGCATATGAGGGTAAGACAGCCACATAAGTTTCACTTGAGTGAGATCTAACTGCTCCAAAGCCGCAATATCTGGCAACCAATTATTTTCTTTTCTTAGCCTGTAAGGGATCACTTTGGCGCCTACCAAGTCAGACACCGACTGATACGTAGGATAGCCTGGGTCTGGAATAAGTACCCCATCACCTGGATTCAAAAAGGCCATACTAATATGCATGATCCCTTCTTTAGAACCCATCAATGGCAGGATCTCAGCAGCAGCATCCAAAGACACGCCAAAGTGTTTTTTATAGAAAGAAGCCATGGCTTCTCTGAGCTCAGGCAATCCCTGATAAGATTGATACTGGTGTGCATTCTCCGCGGCCGTGGCAGCTATTAAAGCCTGTGTAACCTTTGGATCTGGCGCCAAGTCAGGGCTTCCAATGCCCATATTAATAATAGGTTTTCCCGCTGCCATTAGGCCCCGTACCTCTCTTAACTTTCTAGAGAAGTAGTATTCCTGTACCGTATTTAAACGTGTGGCTGTTTTCATAATTCTCTCGCATTATTATATTCTCCCAATACCCTAAACTCTGTAGCCATTATTTCTAAAATAGCCCTCGCTTTCGTATAGTCTTCATACTGATCAAAAGTGACGTCTACAAAAAAAGCATACTTCCATGGAACATCTATCACAGGTAAAGATTGGATTTTTGTTAAATTCAAATGGCAGTCACTCATCACATTGAGTACTGCCGCCAAGCTGCCCCTTTTGTGATCTAACACAAAACGAAGCGAGGCCTTATTTATTTGCTCCTGAGGTAATTCCTTAGAAGTCGTTTTTACAATAATAAAACGGGTAGCGTTGTTTTTAATGGTCTGTATGTCCGAAGCCAAGACTTCTAGGTCATATAACTCAGCAGCAACTTTAGGTGCTATAGCCGCAATGCCTTTTAATTGGCCTGTTTGAATGCGCTGGGCTGTTTCTGCCGTATCTACATCTTCTACCAATTGAATGTGTGGGTGCTTTTTAAAAAACTCATGACACTGCAATAGGGCCATTGGATGGGAATGTACCGCCTTAATATCTTCCATCCTTTGCCCCGCTAAGGCCATAAGGTGGTGGTGAATATTTAAGTAATACTCTCCAATGATATTTAAATGATGGTCATACACCAAAGCGTAATTTGGAATAATAGAACCCGCAATGGAATTTTCAATAGCCATAATACCCTTATCTGCTCGGCCCTCAATAAGTTCCTGAACCAAGGCCGGAAAAGACATGCAAGGAAGCATCTCTTGGTCTGATCCATAGCAATCTATGGCCACCTGATGGTGGTTAGATCCCTTTATGCCCTGAATGGCTATTTTCATTTTTTCTTTCATTTTTAATCAAAAAAAAATCCCGCAATAGCGGGACTCTTAATAAGGTATATCGTTCACAATATCCTAGAAAAGTCCCGTACTTCTATTAAAATAGAAGTAGAAGTAAAAACGGTTCCAGAAATTCGTGCTAAGTGTCATAGTTTCATTTACAAAAAGCTAATGTAATTATTATATTTAAAATACAAGGAATTCAAATGATTTTTTTGGAATTCTACCATTTAAACCGTGTTTATTGAGAAATTATATTTAAATCATATTCAGAACTGAGAATAATAGAAGCCGGACTTGATTAAATAAAAGTAAAGCGACTAAAACACCTCAGTAGCAATGGCTTCTATATTGCTAGATTTACCCATGGAGTAATAATGCAAAACGGGTACGCCGGCAGCTAAGAGTTCTTTGGACTGTGCAATGGCCCATTCAATTCCCACCTGTCTTATGGCGGCTTTGTCTTTTGCGTCACTCACAGCGTCTATAAGATCCTGTGGCAGGTCTAAACTAAATACCTGAGGCAAAAGCTGTAAGTGCTTTTCTACGGCAATGGGTTTAATCCCTGGAATAATAGGTACATGTATGCCCATTTCTTTGGCGGCTGCTACAAACTTAAAGTATTTTTGGTTGTCAAAAAACATTTGGGTCACTACGTAGTCTGCGCCTGCGTCTACCTTTTCTTTGAGACGCTTCAGGTCTTGCTGTAAGGAAGGTGCTTCCATGTGTTTCTCTGGATACCCAGCAACCCCAATACAAAAGGAGGCCGAATGGGCACTTTCAATTTCTTCATGCAGGTACTTTCCAGCGCCCAAATCTTTTATTTGGCCCACCAGTTCCTTGGCATAAGTATGCCCCCCTGGAGTGGGTTCAAAATAACGTTGTCCGGCCATGGCATCACCCCTAAGGGCCATGACATTTTCAATACCTAAGTACTGGCAATCTACCAATAAGTACTCCGTCTCTTCTTTGGTAAAACCACCACAAAGTATATGAGGAACCGTGTCTACCCCATACTTATGCTTAATGGAGGCGCAAATACCTACGGTACCTGGCCTCATTCTGGTAAGTTTTTTTTCTAACAAACCTTCTTTCTTCAAATAGACAAATTCCTCTCTAGAGGTGGTCACATCTATAAAAGGTGGGTTAAAGGCCATAAGTGGGTCTATATTATTATAAAGCTCCTGAATATTCCCGCCTTTAACGGGTGGGACTATTTCAAAGGAAAATAAGGTTTTTCCTTTTGCGGCTCCTATGTGCTGGGTAATCTTCATATCTATACGTCTGCTAAATTTGGTGCCAACCATTTCTTGGCGGTGGCTACAGGGATGTCTTTTCTGGAGGCAAAATCTTCCAATTGGTCTTGGGTAATCTTACCTACACCAAAGTATTTCGCTTCTGGATGGGCAAAATAATACCCTGATATTGAGGCTGCTGGCCACATAGCCAAACTCTCCGTTAGGCTAACACCTATCTTTTCTTCTACCTCTAGTAACTCCCAAAGTGTGGTTTTCTCTAAGTGATCTGGACAAGCAGGGTATCCCGGGGCAGGCCTAATCCCTTTATACTCCTCTGCTATTAATGCATTGGGATCTAAGGATTCATGGGCTGCATACCCCCAATGCGCTTTTCTCACTTCTAAATGTAAGTATTCTGCAAAGGCCTCTGCAAGTCTGTCTGCCAATGCTTTTACCATAATGGAGTTGTAGTCGTCTAAAGCGGCCTGATACGTCAAAGCCATTTCTTCTGATCCAAAACCTGCGGTCACACAAAAGGCACCCATATGGTCTTGAACGTCTTCACTTGGAGGGGCTATATAATCTGAAAGGGCTCTGTGAGCAACCCCTTCTTTTTTCTTGATTTGCTGTCTAAGGGTTCTAAAAATATAAGAAGTGCTGGCGTCTTTTTGAACGGAGATGTCGTCTGAGCCAGAACGTTCTGCAGGAAATAATCCAAACACCGCTTTTGCTGTAAATTTTTCTTCTGAGATAATTTTTTCTAACATGGCTTGGGCTTCCTCAAAAAGAGTGGTTGCCTGTTCTCCCACCACGACATCTGTAAGAATATTTGGAAAGCGTCCGTGCAACTCCCAACTTCTAAAGAATGGGGTCCAATCTATAAAAGGCACCAAGGCCCTTAAATCTTGCTTTTCAATGACTTGAATACCCATTGTATGAGGTGTTTTGGCAAGGGTATTTTTAAAGTTTAACTTCAAGGCATTACCCCTTGCTTGCGCTATAGAAACATATTCTTTGGTCTTAGACCTGTTTAGGAATTGATCTCTAAACTGATCGTAGTCTTCTTTAAGTTTTGCTTTGTAAGCTGCTGAGGTATCTGGTTGCAGTAAATCTCCTACCACAGTGACCGCTCTAGAGGCGTCATTGACATGTACTACGGTCTGTCCGTACTGAGGGGCAATTTTCACTGCGGTATGTGCTTTGGAAGTTGTTGCTCCACCAATAAGAAGCGGCATAGTGAACCCTTCTCGTTGCATGGCTTCTGCCAAGAAAACCATCTCATCTAGAGATGGGGTAATAAGCCCACTGAGTCCTATGGCGTCTACCTGGTACTCTTTGGCCGCGGCAATAATTTTATCTGGTGGGACCATCACCCCCAAATCTATGATCTCATAATTATTACAAGCCAATACCACACTCACAATATTTTTTCCAATATCATGCACATCTCCTTTCACGGTTGCCATGAGTATTTTTCCAGCAGATTGTGAGGCCGTAGCGTCATAATCTACTTGTAATTTTTTAGCTTCTTCTATATAGGGTAGTAAATAAGCCACTGCTTTTTTCATGACCCTAGCAGACTTTACTACTTGTGGCAAGAACATTTTTCCACTACCAAAAAGATCTCCTACCACATTCATTCCTGTCATTAAATGACCTTCTATGACTTGAATAGGAGCAGGTACGGAATTTCTAGCCTCTTCTACATCTTCAATAATATAGGCATCTAATCCTTTTACAAGTGCTCTGGTAATTCTATTCTGAAGGGGTTCCTCCCTCCATGAAAGGTCTACCTTACTTTCTTTTTTAGTTCCCACAAATCCTTCTGCAAAATCCAATAAGCGTTCGGTAGCGTCTTCCCTTCTATTGAGAACTACATCTTCTACATGATCCAAAAGGTCTTTTGGAATATCTGAATACACCTCTAACATAGCAGGATTTACAATCCCCATATTCATACCTGCTTTAACAGCGTGGTACAAAAACACCGAGTGCATGGCTTCCCTCACTGGATTGTTTCCCCGAAAACTGAAAGACACATTACTCACCCCGCCACTTACGGAAACACCTGGAAGGTTTTCTCTGACCCATTGGGTCGCTTTAATAAAATCTAAGGCATTTAATTTATGCTCGTCCATTCCTGTCGCTACAGGAAATATATTTAAATCAAAAATAATATCTTGGGCAGGGAAGGCTATTCGCGAGACCAACAAGTCATAAGATCGTTTGGCAATTTCTATCCTACGCTCATAATTGTCTGCCTGTCCCACCTCATCAAAGGCCATAATAATTACGGCAGCACCGTAATTTTTGATTTTTAAGGCCTGTGCTAAAAAGGGTGCTTCTCCCTCTTTTAAAGAAATGGAATTTACCACACATTTCCCTTGCACTACGCGGAGTCCTGCCTCTATAATAGACCATTTAGAACTATCTATCATGATAGGCACTCTCGAAATATCTGGCTCAGCTACGACTAAATTCAAGAAATTAACCATGGCTTCCTCTCCGTCTATGAGTCCGTCGTCCATGTTAATGTCTATGATTTGTGCGCCATTATCTACCTGCTCTCTGGCTACTGCCAGGGCCAGGTCGTAAGATTCCTCTTTGATGAGTCTTAGGAACATTTTAGAACCTGCTACATTGGTACGCTCCCCTACATTGACAAAATTCAAATCTGAGGTGAGAATCAAGGGTTCCAACCCAGACAACTGCATGGGTACCAATTGCTTTGGGCTAATTTTTCTGGGAGACGCTTTAGCGGCTATAGCGGCTATGGCTTCTATATGTGCAGGCCTTGTTCCACAACAACCCCCCACAATATTCACCAATCCTAAATCTACATATTCTTGGATTTGAGCAGCCATTTCATCAGCACTTTCATCATAGCCTCCAAAAGCATTTGGCAAGCCTGCATTCGGGTGGGCAGAGACTCCAAATGGGGCTTTTTTAGCCAGGACTTCTAAGTGTGGCAATAAGGCTTTTGCCCCTAAAGCACAGTTAAAACCAACAGACAAAAGGTCTGAATGTGCAATGGAGATTAAAAATGCTTCTGCTGTTTGCCCAGAAAGGGTTCTTCCTGAGGCATCTGTTATAGTACCACTCACCATAACTGGAGTGGCTATATTTCTCTCTGCTTTTACCTCATCAATAGCGTATAATGCCGCTTTTGCATTCAAGGTGTCAAAAACCGTTTCTACCAATAAAATATCTACCCCTGCATCTAGTAAGGCTTCTACTTGCTGCCTATAGGCAATTCTAAGGTCTTCAAAACTAACCGCTCTGTATCCTGGATTGTTTACATCTGGAGACAAACTAGCTGTTCTGTTGGTAGGGCCTATACTTCCGGCCACATAACGGGGTTTTGAAGGATCCAAAAGGGTGTATTTTTCCGCTGCTTTTAAAGCAATTCTGGTCGCCTCATAATTGAGCTCATATACCAAATCTTCCATGTAATAATCTGCCATAGCAATGGTGGTACACGAGAAGGTATTGGTTTCTATAATATCTGCACCCGCCGCTAAATACTTTTCATGAATGGTCTGAATGGCCTCTGGTTGGGTGAGGGTGAGTAAGTCATTATTTCCCTGAAGCGGATGCTCGTAAGTGGCAAACCGACTCCCTCTATAATCTTCCTCTGTAAATTTATACTCCTGAATCATGGTACCCATAGCACCGTCCAATACCAAGACCTTTTCTTTAATAAGGTCTTTTACTAATGGCTTCTCTAGGGTATATTGGGGTGTGTTACTCAAAATAATATTTTTTAAAGGGTCGCTTTTTCAATCGCTTGTGATACGTCTTTGATAATGTCTGCAATATTTTCTAATCCTACAGATACCCTGATCAGACCATCTGTAATGCCTGCTTCTAACCTAGCTTCTGGAGATAGTTTGGCATGTGTGGTGCTGGCAGGGTGGGTAACAATACTCCTAGTATCCCCTAAATTTGCAGAGAGGGAAAGCATTTGAATGTTGTTAAAGAATTTCTTTCCGGTGTCTAAACCACCTTCTAATTCAAAGGCCACTACGGCGCCACCGGCTTTCATTTGCTTTTTAGCCATCTCGTATTTGGGATGCGATTTCAAAAAAGGATACTTCACCATTTTTACCGAAACATGGGCTTCTAAAAATTGAGCCAAACCTAAGGCATTCTCGCAATGACGGTCTACTCTTACCGCCAAGGTTTCCAAACTTTTAGAAAGTACCCAAGCATTAAAAGGAGACATGGCTGGTCCTGATATTCTTGAAAATCTATAAATTTTATCTATTAAAGTCGCTTCCCCTACGGTAATCCCTCCAAGGACCCTTCCTTGCCCATCTATGAGTTTGGTGGCAGAATGCACCACCAAATGAGCCCCAAAAGAAATGGGTTGTTGTAAGTAAGGAGACGCAAAGCAATTGTCTACAATTAAAATAAGTCCGTGTTTAGCGGCTATATCACCAATCATTTGAAGGTCTAAAATATCTACGCCTGGATTGGTAGGAGACTCCACATAGATCACTTTTGTGTTAGATTTAATTAATGCCTCTATGGCTGCTGCAGAATCATTTACATTAAAGAGATCTGTGCTTATTTGCCATTTTGGGAAAAAGTTGTTGTAAAGACTCAAGGTAGAGCCAAACACACTGCTACAAGATACAATATGGTCGCCACTTTCTAATAAAGCGGCAAAAGTGCTATACACCGCTGCCATTCCCGATGCAAAAGCATAGCCCGCTTCTGCTCCTTCCATCTGGCATATCTTTGCGATTAATTCAGAGGTGTTCGGGTTGGTATATCTAGAGTAAATATTGCGGTCTTTCTCTTCTGCAAAGGAAGCCCGCATGTCTTCTGCGTCTTCAAAAACAAAACTAGACGTTAAATACAAAGGAACTGAATGCTCTAGGTTCCCGCTACGGTCCATTTGCATTCTTATGGCATTGGTTTCAAATTCTCTTTCTTCCATATGGATTTATTCAACTAATTTTCCTTCAACTGGACCTAAACCATGGCTAATTCTTTTCCACAATTCTCAAAATATCTCCAAAGACCCCTCTAGCTGTTACTGTTGCTCCAGCACCAGCTCCTTGAATCACAATAGGCCTATCTCCATAAGATTCCGTGTATATTTCTATAATAGAATCTGCGCCTTTTACCTGTCCTAAGGGACTTTGCTTGGGCACTTTAGTTAAACGCGCACTGAGCTGCCCCTTGTCTGTTTGTAAATCACCATCTAAAACCCCTACATAACGAAGTACCTCATCTGGGGCTAAACCAGCTTTAATCTCTGCAAATATAAGATCTAATTTAGACATTTGTGCTAAGAATCCTGGGGCATCTAGCGACTGTAATCCCTCAGGGATTAAATTTTCAATCACGCCCTCTGAAAACTCATTCTTTAAGTCTAACTCTCTCGCTAAAATAAGTAGCTTCCTACCTACGTCATTTCCGCTGAGGTCTTCTCTTGGGTCTGGCTCTGTATAGCCTTTCCCTAAAGCCTCTTGAACGACTTGTGAGAAGGGAACGTCTGCAGTTGAAAAAGTATTGAATATATAACTGAGCGAGCCAGAGAACACCCCCCTAATCTGAGTGATGTTCTCTCCGGAAAGATGGAGTAATTTAATGGTATCTATGAGTGGCAATCCAGCACCTACATTGGTCTCATATAAGTATTGCTTTTGATATTCCCCAAGGGTTTTTCTCAGTGCTTTATATTGAGCAAAAGGCAGGGTGTTGGCAATTTTATTAGAAGAAACCAAGTCAAAACCATGGCGCACAAAGCCTTCGTAATGTTGAACAAACGCACTACTTGCCGTATTATCTACAAGTATTAAATTCTCCAAATGCTGCTCCTGTGCGTAAGAAAAGAGGCCTTCAAAATTCAAAGGAGTCTCTGAACTAGCCAGGGAAGCACGCCAATCTTGAGTAGCAGTTCCAATACCCTGTCCATTCAACAACATTTTTTTAGAATTTATAAGGGCAAAAATCTGGAGTTTAATCCCTTTTCTCTCCTCTATTTGTGGGGCTGTCTTCAGGATCTGATCTATCAATGCACCGCCAACCTGTCCTACCCCTACCACAGCAATATTCACCTTTTTAGGTTGACCAAAAATTTGGGCATGCATGACATTCAGTGCCTTATTCAAGTCTTTTTTAAGCAACACCATGGAGACATTTTTACCCGTCACCGTATTGTTAAATAACAAAGGCACTATCTGGTTTTTAATGAGTGCATTGTAAGGCTTGTGAAAAGAACTCAAGTCTTGACCTACAATAGAAATAACGGACACCTGATCTACCGAATATATTCTGTTGACATCTTGGGCATAAAAATCTTGTTCAAATTCTCGCTCTAAGGAAATAATCGCCTTGGTGGCATCCTTTGCTGCAACCACCAAACCAATGCCTCTTTCAGAAGAACCCTGAGAAATAATGCTGACACTAATATGGGCATTCCCTAGGGTTTTAAATATACGGGCGTCTACGCCTGCTTTCCCCAACAGCCCGCGTCCTTCTATATTTATAAGGCTCACATCTGCAATCACTGAGAGCGATTTAATACCAGCCTCTGTAGGCGTTGCACTGATGAGGGTCCCTTCGTTGTCTGCCTTAAAAGTATTTAAAATTCTAAGGGGGATATTTTTTTCGATCAGCGGGATAATGGTTTTGGCATGGAGTATGGTTGTCCCAAAATTAGCCAACTCATTGGCCTCACTGTAAGACAAGGCGGCAATTTTTTTCGCCTCTGGAACCAAGCTAGGATCTGCTGTATAAATACCGTCTACATGGGTAAAGTTCTGAAGCTCACCCGCTTCTAAGAAACTCGCTATTAAAGCCGCTGAATAATTACTCCCATTACGGCCTAGCGTGGTGGTCTCTCCTTTCTCATTCGACCCTATAAAACCGGTGAAAACAGGAACCATCTGCGGCGCTAAATCTTCATAAGCGGCCAGGATGCCTTTTTTTGACAGGGCCTCTTTTACCGACGCATTCCCAAAGTCACTGTTGGTTTTAATCAATGTCCTGGTATCTAAAAGTTGCGCGGCTATTCCATGTTCAGAGAGTAAATAAACCAGTGTTTTTGCAGACAGCAATTCTCCAAAAGACAAGACTTGGTCTTTGGTCTTTTCACTGTAATCTTTAATGAGTGCTACCCCAGCTAAAATCTGACTCAGTTGTTCAAAGTCATTGGCTAAAATAGGCTCCTTTAGTGGCATGGTTTGTTGGGCTTTGAAAAAGTCCAGGGCAGGATGATAGCCCTGGCCTTGGGACGCCAGTTCCAACAAACGTTCTAATTGGTCGGTGGCATTGTCTCTGGCAGAAACCACCAGGGCAATGGGTTGTGCCGCTTCTTTTTTGGCACCCACAATGTCGATCACTTTGGAAAGTCCCTCTCCATTGGCCAAGGAGGTGCCTCCAAATTTTAACACCTGCACCTTGGCCTTTGCCGCTTGGGGTTTAAATACACCAGTTAAAAGTACCTCTAACTGCTCAAATTCTAACAAAAAGGCATCGTGCCCATGCACAGAAGTAATTTCTCCATAGGTCACATTGGACTGAGATTGTGCCAGTTGCTTAAAGGTTTCTTTATTTTCACTGGCCGTAAAAAACAAATCTGAGTCTACCCCTATAATGTGAATATGGGTGTCACTTTCTTGTAATTTCCTAAAAGCTCCTGGGCCGTTTTTGGTAATGTCTATGGATCGCAACAGCTGGTTCACTAATTTATAGGCTGACAACTGAAACCTAGATTGCAACTTTTCTCCATGGTGGGTAAGCCAACTCTCCACATTAAATACCTGAAGTGCCTCATTGGTGCTTCTATTAAAGCGCTGGTTAAAAGATTCAGGCGTTCTATAACACAACATGGCGTGCATGCGCGCGTCGTGTACAGGCTGCTTAGAATTTAATAAAAATTGTTCTTGAATTTGACAATTGGCAATGAGCCAATCAGTAGATTTCCAATCAGACGCTACTGGAATAAGATGGGCGGTTATCTGTGGGTTTAAAGCCGCCATTTCCCATGCAATTCCACCACCAAGAGAACCCCCAATAATGGCGTAAAGTTTTGAAATTTCTAAGACTTCCAATCCTAATAAAAATAACTGAGCCATGTCTTTGGCTACAAATTGTTTGTACTGCTCTATGACAAAACCGTCATATCCATTGCCAGGAATATTAAAAGCCAAGACCGCAAAACGATTCGTGTCAATGCATTTGTCTGGTCCAATAAGGGCAGACCACCAACCGTCCTCTCCTGCTACATTAGAATTTCCTGTAAGGGCATGGTTCACTAAAACAACAGGCGCCTGATCCAAAGGAAGACCAAAGTGCTCATAGCTCAAGGAAATGTCTTGTATATGATCCGACTGTGTTTTAAAGGCTTTTATAGCTAGTTTTTTCATAAAAAATAAAATAAAGTGCCTACTCTTTTTAAAAAAAAGCAGGCACAGAATAATTACACCAATTGTGTGGCTTTAATGGTTTCAAAAACAGCGGTTAAGTCTGCCTTTAAATCTTCTATATCTTCTAATCCAACAGACAACCTAATGAGGTCTTGCGTTACGCCAGTGGTCAATTGAGCGTCTGGAGATAATTGCTGGTGTGTGGTACTCGCAGGGTGTATAATCAGTGATTTACTGTCTCCTATGTTCGCCAATAAAGAGAATAATTTGGTTTCATTGGCTACTTTTTTAGCAGATTCAAAACCGCCTTTTACCCCAAAAGTAACAATACCGCTGTGCCCCTTAGGCAAATAGGTTTTTGCTATTTCATGATACGCACTAGAAGCCAAACCTGGGTAGTTTACCCAAGAAACCAGTTCTTGTGCTTCTAGCCAAGAGGCCAATGCTAAGGCATTCTCTGAATGCTTCGCAATTCTAATGGTCAAGGTTTCTAAACCTTGCAAAATCTGAAAGGCATTAAAAGGACTAATCGCAGCACCGTAATCTCTAAGACCTTCAATCCTGACTTTAGCAATAAAAGACGCAGCCCCTAAAGCTTCTTGGTAAATGAGTCCGTGGTAGCCAGCAGAAGGCTCTGTAAATTCAGGAAATTTCCCATTACTCCAATCAAAGGTTCCAGCGTCTATAATGGCCCCACCCAATGCGGTTCCATTTCCGTTAATATACTTGGTCAGAGAATGAATCACAATATTGGCTCCGTGTGCTATAGGGTTTAACAATGCTGGAGTGGCCACGGTATTGTCTACAATAAAGGGCACCTTAGCCGCTTTTGAATAGGCAGCGATAGCCTTTAAATCCAATACATCTAATTTTGGATTCCCCAAAGACTCTGCAAAGAAAGCCCTGGTGTTTTCTTGTACCGCTGCTTCAAAATTAGCAGGATCTGAAGGGTCTACAAAAGTAGTTGTAATCCCCAACCTGGGTAAAGTAACAGCCAGTAAGTTATAGGTGCCTCCGTACAAACTACTAGAGGCCACAATATGGTCTCCCGCTTTTAAAAGCACTAGTAAGGAAGTCGCAATGGCTGCGGTCCCAGAAGCAGTTACTACGGAAGCAATTCCACCCTCTAAAGCCGCCAAACGCTGCTCTAAAATGTCTGTGGTAGGGTTGTTAATTCTGGTGTAAATATTTCCTGGCTCCGCCAAAGAAAATAAATTGGCCGCATGTTCTGCGCTGTCAAAGACATAGGCAGTACTTTGATAAATAGGCACAGCTCTTGTGCCTCCAGTTAATTTTGGATCGTGCCCAGCGTGTAAAGCGTTTGTGGCAAATTGTTTGTTTTTTTCGGTGCTCATGATTTTTGTTTTTTAATGTTAAAAAAAATAATTAAAAAGCCAAACCCCCTATAGCGGCGCCACTAGATGGGTGAAAATCGAAAAAGTTACATAAGAAAGTTCGCTTACAGACGGTAAGCATTCCGGTTATCTATTCTCAAATGAGATAGAATGTAGCACCTTCTTTGTACTATACAAAGGGTTGCTAAGGCTTCACAGGGTCTAATCCCTCCGCCTTTCTTGATAACTATTCAATAAATGTTTGAACTTATTTTCAAAGATACTGCAAGTGGGTTAAAGTACCCACTCACAGCGACTTATATCACAAATCAAAGGCTTTTTGTACCTCTGACACTTTATCTAATTGTTCCCATGTAAATAGGGTCACTTCTTTCTCTACCCTCCCGTTGTAAGGAGATTCAAAAACTTTGGTTACTTTTCTAGGTGTTTTACCCATATGACCATAAGCGGCAGTCTCTAAATAAATAGGGTTGCGCAATTGCAAACGCTCCTCAATAGCATGTGGACGCATATCAAAAATGGCTCCTACTTTTTTAGCTATTTCACCATCTGTTAGGCCTGTGGCCGATGTCCCATAGGTATCTACATAGATACTAGTAGGCTTCACCACACCAATGGCATAACTGAGTTGAACCAGAATTTCTGAAGCCACTCCAGCAGCCACTAAATTCTTAGCTGCATGCCTGGCTGCATAGGCAGCCGAACGGTCTACCTTAGAAGGATCTTTACCACTAAAAGCACCCCCTCCATGGGCGCCTTTACCTCCGTAAGTATCCACAATAATTTTTCTTCCTGTTAAACCAGTGTCTCCATGAGGACCACCAATCACAAACTTACCCGTAGGGTTAATATAATAGGTGATCTGGTCATTAAACAAGGCCTGCACATGGTCAGGAAACTGAGCAATCACTCTTGGTAAAAGCTTTTCAATAATATCTTTTTTGATGGTATCTAACATAGCCTGATCGTCTTCCAAAAAAGGATCATGCTGCGTAGAAACTACAATAGCATCTATTCTTTGTGGTAGGTTTTCATCTGAATATTCAATAGTTACTTGGGCTTTAGCGTCTGGTCTGAGGTAAGAAATCTCTGTCCCCTCTCTTCTCATGGCTGCCAGTTCCTCTAAGATTTTATGAGAAATATCTAGGGCCAAAGGCATGAAATTCTCCGTTTCTTTGGTCGCATAACCAAACATCATTCCTTGGTCTCCTGCGCCTTGCTCTTCTTTTGAACCCCTGTCTACCCCTTGGTTAATATCCTGAGACTGCTCGTGTATTAAAGAAATAACTCCACAAGAGTCTCCACTGAACTGATACGCCCCTTTGGTATAGCCAATTTTGTTGATTACATCTCTGGCTATTTGCTGAACGTCTAAATACGTATTGCTTTTTACTTCTCCTGCCAAGACTACTTGACCAGTAGTTACCAGTGTTTCACAAGCCACTTTGCTCTGAGGGTCAAAGGCCAAAAAATTATCTAATAAGGCATCTGATATTTGATCTGCAATTTTATCTGGGTGTCCCTCACTCACAGATTCTGAAGTAAATAAATAAGCCATAGCATCAATTTTAAAGTTGACGAGTGCGAATTTGACTTGTTAGCGGGGTTGTATCACCACATGGAACATGTAGTGAACTGCTTTAGCACTTTTTTTTACATGAGCCTTAGCTATGTAAAGAGGTTGCAATCAGTCAAATCCTTCCTCTAAATAAATATGAGACAAATGTATGGTAGGTTTATTTTATAATCAAAAAAATCTTCACTTTTTTTTTACAAATCGTATTTAAGCTTAAACACCACATACCTAGGCTGTACCATATAAGCAGAAGAACTAATAAATAAATCATTAAATCCGTCCTGATTTAGGGCCTCCGTATTCAAGGTATTGGTCACTTGAATATTGTACTCCCACTTGCTGTCTTTTTTCTGATAAGAGAGGTTGGCGTTTAAAAACGCATATTCATTGTCTGCTGTTTCAGCAGCATCTCTGTAGTGGTAATAATCGTAGCTTGATGTAAAAATAAAGGATTTTAAAAACAACATATCCAATTTTGCAAAAGGCCTATCCGTATAGAAAGTACTTAACCTACCCGCATTATTATAATCATTTACGGTGTAGGAATAGCCCAGTTCTAGATTGGGTGCAGACCTAAAATTAGTCGCCATAGAACCTCTATAGGTCTGGGTAAAAGACTTGGACACCCTTGGGGTGTTGTTTATCACATTGTTCAAAATAGATTGTGAAAAGTTGGCCCTACTACTCACTTTAATTTTTCCAAAAGTCCTTTGATAATTTGCCGAACCTGTAAACGTCTCGTCTGGTAAAGCGGCATTAATGGTTGTATTTACCTGGTTTATTCCAGTAATGACCCCAGCATTTTTAAAGGCGTCTATTCTTTTATTATAAGCGAAATTGGCAAATATGTTTTGAAAATTAAACATATTAAAACTAAAGAAATTCAAACTAGCACTATGGTATAAAGCGCTTTCCAAATCTCTATTTCCCTGATAGATGGCGTTGTAATTGCTAAAAACATATCCGGCCGCCAGGTTATTAATGTCTGTAAACTCTCTAGCAATGCTGTAATTTAAGCGAATGTTTTCTGACTTTCTCATCTGAAAATTCACGAATAAATCGGGTACAATATTGGTCAGTTGGTCGGTGACTGAGTTACCCAATTGGGTATTGGTCGCTTTGTAGGTGTGCACATTAAATCCAGGGTTAAAAGTGAATTTTCCAGAAATAACTTTGTAATGAAAACCCGCATATAGGTCCTGGAAATCAAAAGTCACCTCATTATTAAATAAATCACCCTCTAGAGAGGCCGGGGCATTTCCTTCTAGCAATTCAAATATATTGGATTGAAAAGACTGCTTACTCAGCGTAGTACCCAGACTAAAATTTAAATTACTCTTGGGTCCTGTCACTAAGTAATAATCCAGCTTAGCATCTAATTTGTTGGTGGTGACTTCCTGGCCTTGATTGATGTTAAAACCGAGCCCATTTCCTACCAATGGCAATACGCCATTAAAGGGCTCCTGCGTTCTTACCGCATGGTAAAAAGGATCTTCCTTTTGGTACATATGCTGCCCTTGAAAGGCAAATATATGCTGCTCGGAAAGGGTGTAATACAATCCTGTATTTTGAGTTACCGTAATTGGATCCTGGGTCTTGTTCTCTACAATATCTTCATTGACCAACGCCCTAGAAGAAAGCATTCTTTCCTCTTCTTGAGAAGACTGCTTCAATAGCACATCATAATCCCATTGTAAAAGGGCAGACGGCTTATACCTAGCACTTAGTTTGCCTAATCCCAAAGTCGCTTTCTGATCTGTATTGGTGGTGGATTGCTCTGTCTGATTAGACACTATAAACTGTCTCGCTGTAACTGTTTCCAAAAGGGTTCCCGTATAAGAGTATATGGCAAAACCACTCAGATCTAAAGCTGGTGTGGCAGCGTAATTAAAATTGGCCGCAGCAAATTTTGTGTCTATGGCTTTGGCCCTATTGTTTTGCAACAATGAAATACCCAGTGAATTATTCGTGGCGTTAAACTGGGTTCCTCCTGCCCTACTAAAATTGGCCATGCCTCCTGTGAAATTAAAGAAATCTCTGGGCGTAAAAGGCAGTTCTCCAATATTATTAATATCTGTAATTAGATTTACCGAAAACTTTGGACTGTAAAAAAAAACTTTTGGGTGCGCCAAGAAGGTATTGTCCAAACCTTTCCCTGCGGTGATTTCCCCAAACCAAAAACGCTCCTTCCCCTCTTTGAGCTTAATATTAATCGCTATATTATCTTGGTTGTTGGTCACCCCACTCAATTGGCTTACCTCAGAATAATTCCTGAGCACCTCAACTTTAGAAACAGCATTGGCCGGAATATTCTTTGTAGCTAGTTTGGTGTCTCCGTCAAAGAAATCTTTACCGTTCACCATAATTTTACCCACTTTTTTACCCTCAGCTTCTATTTCACCCTCGTCATTTATTTCTAAGCCTGGAAGCTTCTTAATGACGTCGGCTAATTTTTTCTCAGTGCCACTAACAAAAGAATCTGTATTGTACACAATAGTATCGCCCTGAATGGTCACCGGTATTTCATAGGTAAGCTCCACCTCATCTAAGGCCTCTGCCTGGGGGTCTAGTGACACATCCTTTAAAAAATCCTGTAAAGTGGTCGTAACCAGATACTCTTTTGGTCTGAAACCAATATAACTCACCTTGACCCTATAAGTGGTATTGGCATTAACTATAATTTTATAGCGACCATTTGGATCCGTAATACCAAAACCATCTAAGGCTTTAGTGGCGTCATTAATAGCCACTACATTGGCCATATCTAAACCCACACCCAAAGAATCTTTAACGACTCCTGTAATGGTTACTTTTTGTGCTTGAACCAATTGTACAAAGCCAAACAAAAGTGTAGCCAAGACATATTTTAAACTTTTTCTCATTAATTGCGAATCATAATACTGTGACCTCCAGACCTGCCCCTGCCTCTAAATTGTTCAGACATTTCTAATGTCTTTTTAGTCATGGTCTCTTGGTATTCTTTTTGTGAAACTTTCTTACCCTTTTTAGGTGCCTCTATGGCTATTTTCTCTTTAGGATTCATGGTGATTTTAGCACATAAAATAGCGGTTCTACCTTCAGAAACCTCCAAGATAAGTCCAGGTAATCCCCAATATTCTCCAGGTCCTTGGCTAATTGGAATATCCAAAGTATACCAGGCGGTCACGATTACCTCACTAGGCATCTCTATTCTGGAAGCCAAAGAATTTTCTCCTCCTTTATTGGTTTTAGTTGAATCCTTTTCAGCAGTAAGCCCTTTTTCATTTTCAGCTGTGCTATTCCCCCTTTGTCCTGGCCTCATTCTACCAAACATAGATCTCATGGTGGTGTCTAGTTGTTTTACAGCAGTAGCCTTGTAACAGGTATACTGCCCTATTTGCTTTGTTTCTGCGGTCATGGTCCAAGCCAAGGGCTTTAAAGTATCCTCTACCAAAAAGGGCTTTCCAAAAATGTCTGTCTCGTTTGTATAGGTTTGGGCCTGTATGTCTTTATAGTAAACGCCAGAGCCCCCACCTAAACCCATAAATCGCATTCCGCCTCCACCTCCCGTACCTGGTTGGTCTAATTTTTGCTCCTCTTGATACGTGGAACTGGTTCGGTCAAAATTCAACACAAAAGTCTTTTCCAGCATAGACTTCATGCGCTCTTGAATCATCTTCTTTTGGGTTTCAGGCATTTGTCTGCCTCCGAAATTCATGTTTACCGTAGACTTAGACATATAGGTAGCCGTCCCCTGAAAGTCTTGAGCAGCTCCAACTGTTTGCGCTACCATGATTATAAAAAGCGTCTTAAAAAATGTGTTCATAATGATTAATTGTTTAGCCTTTGACTAAAAGATTTGCAAAAAGTTTAATCTAAAATAAAAAAATCTCCTTTAAAATAGAAAAAAGCCTGTCACGCTAAAATGGCAAACACTTTTAGTCATTTAGATTTTATAAAATTGAAGAATTTAGGTATCTTGTTGCCCCCTTATATAGGAAGACTATAACCTAACCAAATACCCAAAAGTATGCATGTAGCCATTGCCGGAAACATTGGAGCTGGAAAAACCACGCTCACACAACTACTGTCTAAACACTATAAATGGGACGCACATTTTGAAGAAGTAGAAGACAATCCATATTTAGATGATTTTTACAATCAGATGGAACGTTGGAGTTTTAACCTTCAAATTTTCTTTCTCAACAGCAGGTACAGACAAATCCTAGAGATTAGAGAATCCGGTAAAAATATTATTCAAGATAGGACCATTTATGAAGACGCTTTCATATTTGCGCCCAACTTACATGCCATGGGTCTTATGACCAATAGGGATTTTACCAACTACAAACAGTTGTTTGAGCTCATGGAAAAATTGGTGCAACCACCAGAGCTAGTGATCTACCTCAGAAGTTCAGTACCTAATCTGGTGAGCCAAATCCAAAAAAGAGGCCGTGAATACGAAAATACCATCTCCATAGACTACCTCAGTAGGCTAAATGAACGCTACGAGGCCTGGGCACACGGATATACCAATAGTAAATTATTGGTCATAGACGTAGATACCTTAGATTTTGTGACCAACCCAGAAGACTTGGGAACCATCATTGAAAAAATAGATGCCGAGATCAACGGTTTGTTTTAAACTTAAACCACCTCCAAAATTTTTATATCGTTTCCTCTAAAGGAAAAGGATTCTCCGGTTTTTTTGCCGAGTAGTAACTGCCCTATGGGACTTTGGGGAGAGATGCAATAGATGTTTTTTTGTTGATGGGAGAAGGCATCGGCCGGGACGGCCAGAAAATAGCTTGCCAAAGAAGTGTGTACCAATGCGCTGGGGCCTATTTGAGTGGTAGTGGGCCTGTTTTTTAATGTGCCTAATGTCTTTAAATCTTGGTCATTGCGTTGGCGCTGCTGGGCGAGCTTTTCGCGTTCTAGCTGAACCATGGCCCTACCCGTTTCGTGTTTGTCTCCTGCAGAACTCTTGCCTTCACTGTCCAGCGCTTCCAATAAAGATTGGTCCTGTGCCAAATAGTCATTGGCTTTTTGGCGTAAAAAAGATTCACAATGGGTAAATACTGCAGATTTAAGGGCTTCCATATAGTGGTGATTTAAAAAAGCCCATAGTGGGTTCACTATGGGCTTTTATGGGGCGAACCCCTATGATTGGATCTGTTATTTACGCACGTCCATTTTTTGAATTTCAATGGAAATTTTATCGTTGGATTGGCTGTCAATGTCGGCCTGAAAGGCAACCAATTCTTCCTGAACTTTGGCTTCCGTACCCTCAAATACACGCTCTACCGTTTTGGTTTCACCATTCTCTGTAATGGTGTAAACTACACTTGCAGACACCTCATCCTGGTCATTGCTATGCGCGTTTACAGAAACAGAGATCTCCTTAGTAGATTCATGCAATCCCCCTGTAGTGTGACCTTCCCCCAAAATAGGGGCAATCACCAAACCTACAAGGCAGGTTAACTTAATTAAAATATTCATAGAAGGTCCTGAGGTATCCTTAAAAGGATCTCCCACTGTATCTCCAGTAACCGCAGCTTTGTGCGCGTCTGAGCCTTTATAAGTCATTTCTCCGTTAATCATGACACCAGCCTCAAAAGACTTTTTAGCGTTGTCCCAAGCACCTCCAGCATTGTTTTGGAAAATAGCCCACATAACACCACTCACACAAACACCAGCCATATATCCTCCTAAGGGTTCTGCACCGAAGACAAGTCCTATAAAAATTGGGGTGATGATGGTAATTAAACCAGGTAAGATCATTTCTCTAAGCGCTGCTTTGGTAGAAATGTCTACACATTTGGCGTATTCTGGTGTTCCGGTTCCTTCCATGATTCCTGGAATTTCACGGAACTGTCTTCTCACCTCTTGTACCATTTCCATGGCCGCTTTTCCAACAGATTGCATGGCCAAAGCGGAGAAGACCACTGGGATCATTCCTCCAACAAATAGCATGGCCAACACGTCTGCCTTAAATATATTGATCCCGTCAATACCAGTGAAAGTTACATAGGCAGCAAATAAGGCCAAGGCAGTTAATGCCGCAGAGGCAATGGCAAAACCTTTACCAACTGCTGCGGTGGTATTCCCTACCGAGTCTAAAATGTCTGTACGCTCCCTTACTTCTGGGGCCAATTCACTCATTTCTGCCACCCCTCCTGCGTTGTCTGCAATGGGTCCAAAGGCGTCTATGGCTAATTGCATGGCTGTGGTGGCCATCATGGCCGATGCCGCAAGTGCTACCCCATAAAAACCGGCCAATTCATAAGATCCGTAAATGGCGGCTGCAAATAAAATAACCGAAGCAAAAGTAGATTTCATTCCCACCGCTAATCCAGCAATAATGTTGGTGGCAGCTCCTGTAGAACTGTTTTCTACTATATCCATTACTGGCTTTTTACCCAATGAGGTGTAATAGGCTGTAACAAAAGAAATTAAGGCACCTACCGCTAGTCCAATACAGGCTGCATAAAATACATTAATAGAAGGAATGTCTTTAATACCCTCGCCAAAGAAATTCATTTGAAGGGTGGCTGGAAGCATCCAGTCAATTAAAAACCAAGAGGCTACTAGGGTCAGTGCAATGGCTACCCAGTTACCCGTGTCTAATGCGCGTTGCACTTGAGATTCTTTAGCGTCGTTAGAGGAAATTCTCACTAAGAAAGTTCCTACTATAGAGGCTAAAATCCCTACACCTGCTATCACAATAGGTAATAAAATAGGGCCCATATTGTTGAATACATCTGTGAAGGATCCTCCAGCAGACATGTCTTTAATTAAGTAATTCCCCAATACCATAGCGGCCAATACAGTGGCTACATAAGAGCCAAAAAGGTCTGCCCCCATTCCAGCTACATCGCCTACATTGTCTCCTACGTTGTCTGCAATAGTGGCGGGGTTTCTTGGGTCGTCTTCAGGTATTCCTGCTTCTACTTTCCCTACTAAATCTGCTCCTACGTCTGCTGCTTTGGTATAAATACCCCCACCCACACGAGCGAAAAGTGCAATAGATTCAGCCCCTAAGGAGAATCCTGCAAGGGTTTCTAGTACCACGGTCATATTGTCGTAAAAACTTCCTTCTGCACCCATGAATTGGCCTAGGAAAAATAAGAACAATAAACTGAGTCCTAAAACCGCTAAACTAGCCACCCCTAGACCCATTACGGTACCACCACTAAAAGATACTTTAAGTGCTTGTGGTAAGCTGGTCTTGGCTGCTTCTGCTGTTCTTGCGTTGGAATCTGTGGCAATTCTCATCCCTATATTTCCTGCTAAAGCAGATAGAATGGCCCCAAAAATAAAAGCGGGTACAATCATCCAACTGGTGGTTTCTACCACCAATGATATTCCGTATAAGGCCACAGAGGCTATGACCACAAAAATGGCTAAAAGCCTATATTCTGCTCCTAAAAAGGCGAGCGCTCCTTCCTTGATGGCTTTAGAAATGCCTTGCATTTTTTCATCGCCAGCGGGCTGTTTTTTAACCCATGCCATTTTAACAAACATGAATAATAATCCTAAAACAGCTAAGGCTATAGGAAGAAAAATAATATTAGATTCCATAAATAAGTAATTGAGTTTAAGTTTAGTTTATCTTATAAGCCCCCTAATGTAGCAAAAAAGGCGTTAAAAAAAAAGGCGCCCCTGCGGGGCGCCTTTTTGAATTTTTTTGCTCAGTTTACTTAATAGTCACCTCTGCTAATGGAACGTCTGAATCTTTAAAACGATTCAAGCACTTGGCCACAATTTCTTTAGCCTCGTGAACGTCTCCCCATCCACCAACATCTACTTTTTTCTTTTCAAGGTCTTTGTATACTCTAAAGAAGTGCTCTATTTCTTTGATCAAATGTGGGTTTAAGTCAGACAAATCATTGGCTTTATTCCAATTTGGATCAGAAACCGGTACGCAAACTATTTTTTCATCTGGGCCTTTTTCATCTGCCATATGGAATACACCAATAGGTTTCACTTCCATGACACAGCCAGGGAAGGTAGGTTCAGTCACCAAGACCAATACATCTAATGGATCTCCATCTAAAGCCAATGATTCTGGCACAAATCCGTAATCTGCTGGGTACATCATAGAAGAAAAAATCATTCGGTCATAACGAATTTTTTTTAGCTCAAAGTCGTACTCGTATTTATTTCTACTTCCTTTAGGAATCTCAATTAAAACATCAAAAGAGGTTATATCTTTCTCGCTCATATTCTTTAATTTATTTTTCAGGGGGCAAAAATACGGCCTATCCCTGGTTTATACTAACTACTTTGTTGTTTTTTTTGAATTTCAGGTCTAAGATATTAATGGTTGCTTCAAAGTCTCTGACAATGATTTAAAAACCTGTCTGTACAAGACTTCTAAAATCCAAAACCAAAAGGGCGGTTTTAAATCCAATAAATGAAACGGAAAGTTGGGTGTAGGTCTGGTCAGACGCTAAATAGAAAGAACCATCGTCATTGGTAATGGTTTCATAAACACCAAACAATAAGTGGGCAGATTGGGAAATCTAAGGCTAAAAAAAGCCCTCCGTCAGAAGGGCTGTAAATTCATGGTATGTTATGCTTTGGTGTACATGACACGATTTACCGCGTCTACAACATCTTGTGCACTAGGCAACCATTCTTCTAATAAAACAGGAGAATAAGGTGCTGGCGTGTCTGCTGTATTAATCTTTTGCACTGGAGCATCTAAATAATCAAATGCATTGTCTTGAACTTGGAAAGCAATTTCAGAAGCAATACTTCCAAACGGCCATGATTCTTCAAGAATAACCAAACGGTTCGTCTTTTTAACAGATGCAATAATGGTAGCCATGTCTAAAGGACGAATGGTCCTTAAGTCTATAATCTCTAACGCTATTCCTTGTGCAGATAAAGTATCTGCAGCTTTTACAGCCTCTTTTAAAATTTTACCAAATGAAACTACCGTTACATCTGATCCATTTCTAATCACATCTGCTACACCTAATGGGATGGTATATTCTCCTTCTGGAACTTCTCCTTTGTCCCCATACATTTGCTCAGATTCCATAAAAATTACAGGATCTGGATCTTGAATAGCTGCTTTTAGTAAACCTTTAGCGTCTTTTGGATTAGAAGGCACCACTACTTTTAAACCAGGGGTGTTAGCAAACCAATTCTCAAAGGCTTGTGAGTGAGTTGCGCCCAATTGACCGCCAGAACCAGTAGGCCCTCTAAAGACAATAGGACAGTTAAACTGACCACCAGACATTTGTCTGATCTTAGCCGCATTGTTAATGATTTGGTCAATCCCTACTAAGGCAAAGTTAAAAGTCATGAATTCTATGATAGGTTTATTACCATTCATAGCAGACCCTATACCAATTCCAGCAAATCCTAATTCAGAAATAGGGGTGTCTATCACTCTTTCTGGACCAAATTCATCTAGCATTCCTTTTGAAGCTTTGTAAGCACCGTTGTATTCCGCTACTTCTTCTCCCATTAAATAAATAGAAGGGTCTTTCCTCATTTCTTCTGACATAGCTTCTGCTATGGCTTCTCTAAACTGTAATGTTTTCATAGGTATGTCTTAAAACGCACGCAAAAATAAGCAATAAATATCTTATTTGGGAATTCATAAAGATTAAAAAAACAATAAAATTTACTATGCATGCATAGTAAATTATAAATTATTCTTATCTTAGTGGTTCAGAACTTAAAGCTTAATTTGAGATGAAGATACTCGTGTGTATAAGTAATGTCCCAGACACTACTTCTAAAATCAATTTTAAAGATAACAACACCGCTTTTGATACAGCTGGTGTTCAATTTGTCATTAATCCAAATGATGAATTTGGACTCACCAGAGCCATGTGGTTTAAAGAAAAGCAAGGCGCTAGTGTAGCAGTAGTTACCGTGGGTGATGCCTCTGTAGAACCTACCCTAAGGAAAGCACTTGCCATTGGTGCAGATGAAGCTTATAGAATAGATGCTCCTGCGACAGATGGATTTTTTGTTGCCCAAGAATTGGCTGCACTAGTAAAAGAAATAGGGTTCGACTTGGTCATTGCTGGAAGAGAATCTATAGATTACAATGGCGGAATGGTACCAGGGTTTTTAGCAAGTGCATTAGATTACCAATATGTAACCAATTGTATCTCTTTAGAGATAGATGGAAATAACGCTACAGCTATAAGAGAGATAGATGGTGGTAAAGAAACATTGAGCACCCAACTTCCACTCGTTATTGGAGGGCAAAAGGGATTGGTAGAAGAAAACGACCTACGCATTCCAAATATGAGGGGAATTATGATGGCCAGACAAAAGCCGCTCCATGTCAAAGCGGCTACAACTTCTGAGTCGCATACCAAAGAGATATCTTTTAGTAAACCAGAGGCCAAAGGTGCTGTAACCATGATTGATCCAGCCAATATAGACCAGCTCATTTCTTTATTACACAACGAAGCCAAGGTTTTATAACCTAGCCATAAAACACATTATTATGTCCGTACTCATATACACCGAAACAGAAAAAGGGGTTTTTAAGAAAAATGCATTTGAAGTGGCTTCTTATGGCGCTGCATTAGCAGAGCAATTGGACACTGATTGTGTCGCTGTTGCTATAAATCCATCAGATGCGAGCCAACTACAGTCTTATGGAGTGGCTAAAATATTAGCCATTAAAGAAGCAAAATTAGATACTTTTAATGCCAAGGGATACGCAACAGCTATAGCCCAAGCAGCTAAAGAGACTAACGCACAAGTAGTACTTGTGAGTAGCTCTGCAGACAGTAAGTTCTTAAGCCCACTTTTAGCGGCTCAATTGGGTGCAAGTTTTGCCCCCAATGTAGTGGCTCTACCAGAAAGCACCGCGCCTTTTGTTGTAAAGAGAACTGCATTTAGTAACAAAGGCTTTGCCCACACCGAACTTACTGCTGCTATTAAAATGATTGGAGTTGCCAACAATTCTTTTGGATTACATGAAAAAGAGACCAGTGCCAGTGTAGCTACTTTTACGCCTACGCTAGAAGACCACCTATTTGCCACTAAAACAACTTCTGTAGATAAAGTAAGCGGTAAAGCAACCATTGCAGATGCAGACGTTGTAGTGTCTGGCGGAAGGGGTCTTAAAGGACCTGAAAACTGGGGATTAATTGAAGATTTAGCCAGTGTATTAGGGGCAGCTACCGCTTGTTCAAAACCAGTTTCTGACCTTGGATGGAGGCCACATGGAGAACACGTAGGACAGACAGGTAAGCCTGTAGCTACCAACCTCTACATCGCTATTGGAATCTCTGGAGCCATACAACATTTAGCAGGGGTGAGTGCCTCAAAAGTAAAAGTGGTGATTAACACCGATCCAGAAGCGCCATTCTTTAAAGCAGCAGACTATGGAATAGTAGGAGACGCCTTTGAGGTCGTACCTGTTTTAATTGAAAAATTAAAAGCTTTTAAAGCACATAACGCTTAAAATTTATTAAATTACCCCCCTTAAACTGGGCCACACCAAACAAGGCTGATTATTTTATTAATTGGCCTTGTTTTATGACCTTTAAACTATGACCTTAATTCCATTAAAAATAAAAGGCATTTCGTATAGTCAAACCCAAAATGGGGCCTATGCACTGATCCTTAATGAAATGGAGGGAGACCGAAAACTCCCCATAGTTATTGGCGCCTTTGAGGCTCAATCCATTGCCATAGCCCTTGAAAAGGAAATTAGTCCTCCAAGGCCCTTGACCCACGATTTATTTAAAAATTTTGCCCAACACTTTCATATTGGGTTAAAAAAAGTAATCATTCACAAAATCATAGACGGGGTGTTTTATGCCAATATTGTTTGTGAACAAGAAGGCGTTGAGGCTATATTTGACGCTAGAACTAGTGATGCTATAGCATTGGCTTTACGCTTTAATGCACCTATTTTCACCTATGAAAGCATATTGAGTAAAGCGGGAATAAACCTATCCGTAAAAGAAATGCCGACTGATCTTGGAGAAATACCTGCAGATGCTATGAATAAAGTAGCCCCAGAAAATAATTTAAAACAGTTAGACCTAAACGGACTAGAAGCAGGCCTAGAGAAAGCAGTTGCTGCAGAAGACTACGAAAAAGCCGCTAGAATTAGAGATGAAATATCCAAAAGAAATTAAGATGTCAAAACACTTCAAATTTTCTATTTTAACTGCTATTCTAGTTCTATTTATTGGGCTTAGCAGCTCCATTTTAGAAGCAGCACCTAACGCCCTCTCTATTGTTGAAACCAGCCTAAGTGCCATTGACATTCAAACGCAGTCCAGCCCTGAAACCATTATTCCTAACGCATCTTTTTCTATGAAAAGTTTGGGGAGGGGATTACTTGGGATGTTATTTTTAATAGGAATTTCATTTTTATTTTCTTCTAACAGACGGTCCATTAATTGGAAAATGGTCGGCATTGGCCTCAGTATTCAAATTATCTTGGCCATAGGAATTTTAAAAGTACCTCTAGTACAAAAAGGATTCAGCTTTGTTGGTCAGATTTTTGTAAATATCCTTGATTATACCCTTGTGGGTAGTAAATTTTTACTAGGAAACTTATTGGACCTTAACAACCCTTCCATAGGGTATATTTTTGCTTTTCAGATACTCCCTACGATTATATTTTTCTCTGCATTAACCTCAGTGCTTTTTTACCTTGGCGTAATCCAGAAAGTAGTCAAAGGCCTCGCGTGGCTTCTCACTAAGTCTCTGGGGATTTCTGGAGCGGAAAGTCTTTCTGTAGCTGGGAATATTTTCCTAGGGCAAACAGAAGCCCCCTTACTGATTAAGGCTTATTTAGAAAAAATGAGCAAATCTGAAATCTTATTAGTGATGATAGGAGGAATGGCCACTGTAGCAGGAGGGGTTCTAGCTGCCTATATTGGTTTTTTAGGGGGAGACGACCCTCAGTTGAGATTAGAATTTGCCCGCCACTTATTGGCCGCATCTGTAATGGCTGCACCTGGAGCCATTATTATCTCTAAAATATTATACCCACAAACAGAAGAGATCAGTACTGACGTTCATGTATCTAATGAGAAAATTGGATCCAACTTTTTAGATGCCATATCTAATGGAACCTCAGAGGGATTAAAGCTTGCAGTAAATGTAGGTGCCATGTTATTGGTATTCGTTGCTTTCATAGCCCTTTTCAATGGAATTTTTAATTGGGTTGGAGACGTAACCTCACTCAATGAGTGGATAGCCGCAAACAGCAGCTACCCCAGTCTTTCTCTGGAAGCTATCCTTGGAACCGTATTTGGGCCACTCATGTGGGTCATTGGTGTTGCAGCAGAAGACATGTTCCTTATGGGACAATTATTGGGTATTAAATTAGCCTCAAGTGAATTTGTAGGCTACACACAGCTGGCCACACTCAAAGAAGTGAGTAGTGCAACACATTTTAGTTATAGTAAATCTGTAATCATGGCTACTTATATGCTTTGTGGTTTTGCCAATTTTGCCTCTATAGGGATCCAGATTGGCGGAATTGGATCCCTAGCTCCTGGACAGAGAAAAACCTTATCCGCCTTTGGCTTAAAGGCTGTTTTAGGAGGTTCATTGGCTTCTTTACTATCTGCTACAATAGCGGGAATGATTTTAGGATAAACAACAAAATCTTTAAGCAAAGTTTTCTCAACTGTCCCATTTATTGCAGTGAGTGAATGTAATTTAAAAAGTGTTTTTCGTTAATAAGTTTTTAATAATCTGCGCTTAATTTTTGACATTTTCTTCTTACAGCCTATACCTTTATGCAAGAAAAAAACGATCCATGAAGCAATACCACGATTTATTGAATCACGTCTTAAAACACGGTATTCAAAAAGGAGATAGAACAGGCACAGGAACCCTAAGTGTATTTGGATACCAAATGAGATTTAACCTCAATGAAGGATTCCCAATGGTAACCACTAAAAAACTACACCTTAAATCGATTGTATATGAACTTCTATGGTTCTTAAAAGGAGACACCAATATTGGCTATCTTCAAGAAAATGGGGTGCGTATTTGGAATGAATGGGCAGACAGCAATGGCGACCTAGGTCCAGTTTATGGCAAACAATGGCGCGATTGGAATGGGGAAGAAATTGATCAGATCAAAGAAGTCATTCAAAGCATTAAAGAAAATCCAAACAGCAGAAGAATGATTGTTTCTGCTTGGAACCCTAGTGTTCTTCCAAACCCTAAAACTTCTTTTGAAGAAAATGTAGCCAACGGAAAGGCAGCACTACCTCCTTGCCATGCTTTTTTTCAATTTTATGTTGCAGAGGGTAAGTTATCTTGCCAATTGTATCAACGATCTGCAGACATTTTTTTAGGCGTCCCATTCAATATTGCTTCTTACGCCTTACTCACCATGATGATGGCTCAAGTTTGTGGTCTTGAAACAGGAGATTTTATTCACGCTTTTGGTGATGCCCATATTTATAACAACCACATGGAGCAAATTGAACTTCAACTCAGCAGAACACCTAGAGACCTGCCAAAAATGACTTTAAACCCTGAGATTAAAGATATTTTTGATTTTGACTTTGAAGACTTCACCCTCGAAAATTACGATCCACACCCCCACATTAAAGGCGCAGTAGCCATTTAAGCTATGAGAGAAATTTGCATGATTGCTGCGGCAGCAGAAAACAATGCCATAGGCAAGGACAACGACTTATTATGGCACTTACCCCTTGACTTTAAACACTTCAAAACCTTAACCAGTGGCCATACCATTATCATGGGGCGAAAAACCTTTGAGAGTTTTCCAAAACCACTGCCCAACAGGAAACATTTAGTAATTACCAGAAATAAAGACTACCAGATTGATCACCCAGATTGCGAAGTCCACTTCTCGTTAGAGACCGCATTAAAGGCCTGTGAAGGAGAAGAAAAAGTATTTGTCATTGGCGGAGGGGAAATTTATCGCATGGCTTATGAAATAGCCACCACTATTGAACTTACTCGGGTACATACAAGCCTACCGGCCGATGCATTTTTCCCTGTAATTTCTCCAAACCATTTTCAACACATCCAAAGCACTCCAATGCTGGCAGATGAAAAGCATGCCTTCGCATACACCTTTGAACGCTTCAAAAGAATAGCATCAAACGACTAGAAATTGGCAGAATACAGAAAATTAACTTGCACTAAAGTTATAAATCGCTAGAATACAGCAGCTTAACTTCCACTAAAGCAGGAATAAAACGCTTTAACACCGCGGTTGATCCATTGGAATAAAATACGTGTTTGGGTTCGTGATTCCTCCCATCATTTTCTAATACCTCTACTGAATTAGATGCTTTTATTACTGACAGAAGCCCCTCTTTTTCCAAAATATTTTTGGTCTGTTTGGCTACCGCTCCAGCTGCATCTATTATTTCAATATGCTTGGGTAGGATCTTTTTAATGGCGGGAATTAGGAAGGGATAATGCGTACAACCCAAAACCAAACGGTCTATACCCTTTTCTTTCATGGGCAGTAAATAAGATTCTAATAATTGGTACACCTCATCCCCTTCTGCAAAACCACCTTCGATTAAAGCGACCAATCCAGTACCTTCCTGCTCAATAATTTCTACCCCCACAGCATTTTCATGGACTGTTTTATGAAATAGTGCGCTCCCAAGGGTGCCCTTGGTGGCCAACAAACCCACTTTACCTGTTTGTGTCTGTAAAGCAGCTGGTTTAATTGCGGGCTCAATACCAATAAAAGGCATATTATATTTTTCCCTCAGCTCCGCTATTGCATTCGTTGTAGCGGTGTTACAAGCCACCACAATTAGCTTACAGCCTTTACTGATAAGAAAGTCTGTGTTTTTAATAGATAAAGCTAAAATCTCTTCTTTACTTCGTTCTCCATAGGGTGCGTGGACACTATCTGCCACATAAATGGTAGATTCATTGGGTAATAGGGTGTGTACGGCAGACCACACAGAAGTACCCCCTACTCCAGAGTCAAAAAAGCCAATAGGACCGAAAGAATTTCGCATGCTACTAAAATAAAAAAACCGCCTCTAAAGAGGCGGCTTTATTTGAACAAAGATGGGAAATTATCTTAGAATCCCAATTCTTTTTTAACGTCTATCATTAAGTTCTTTCCTCTAGATACCAATAAACCATATCCTTGAGTGGCATCTAACACATAGTCAAACCCTTGCGCGGTAGCCACTTTTTCAATAGCCAATTTCGCTTTTTCAGAAATAGGCGCAAATAACTCTGCCTGCTTTTTCTGCAATTCCTGTTGCGCTGCTTGCTGTGCTTCGTTAATTGATTTTTCGAAACCTTGAAGTTCTAAAGCCCTTTTTTCGTTTTCTTCTTGTGTTTTTGATTCAGACTCATTAGAGTATAAAGTGTATTTATTTCTCAATTCAGTCATTGAATCTTCAATATCTCCTCTGTAAGTTTCTTGCAATTTCTTTAATTCAGCATCTGCCGCCTTCATCTCTGGCATCTCAGATAATAATGCTTGTACATTAATATGCGCTACTTTGCTTTGAGCCTGTGCAAAACTTGTCGCAGCTACAAATAGGAATAATGAAACGGCTATTTTCTTTAAATTCTTCATCGTGTTAATTAGATTGAGTGTTAATTTTTTTGTTTGTTGTTAAATCTAGTGTTCAAATATAAAATTTATTCTGGTATACTGTCTTTTTGTTTGACAGGAAGTTTGTCAGATTTCTTTTTTTCTCGTGCTTCTTTTAATTTTTGCTTTCGAAGTTCATAGGCTTTTAGCCTATCTTCTCTCAATTTTTGCTGTGCTGCTTTCTTTTCAGCAATCTGTTGTTCTTTTACTTTTACCTTTTCAAGGTCTTCTGCCGCCTTAGTTTCTAAGGCTTCATTTACAGGGATGTCTTCTTCTGGGCCTTGATTTATTTTCGCATCACTGAGTCCCATATTGGCACTCATATCTTGCCTACTCAATGCTCTAATGACTAAATTACTCAAATTAAAGCGTTCGTTCGCAAATAAAATAGTGGTACTCCCGTCTGACTTGTCCAGTATGAGGTCATATCCTTTTTCTTTTCCCAACCGCTGCACCTCATTAAAGACCAAATCCTGTATGGGCTGAACAATGGAAGTTCTCAGGGCCAATAAATCTCCTTGAACGCCAAATCGCTGTTGCTGATAAGCGACCAAAGATGCCTTAGTAGATTGAATTTCTAATTCTTTTTCCTCCACTAAGCTTGACGTGAGAAGTGCTTTTTGTGCAGACAATTCATTCTCTAAAGCCTCGAGGGCTAGTTTTCTAGCGGCTATTTCCATTTGCCAACCGCCAACACGGTCTTCTAAAGAACGTTGTGCCTCCAAATAAGAAGGCAATTTAGACAATATGTAATCCATATCTATATAAGCTACCCTGGCCTGTCTTTGAGCGTGCACGCTACTCAAACCAAGCCAAAAAACAAATAGCAGGTATGTAATTGTCTTTGTGATACTTAAATATAATAAATATTAAAAACGTTGTCCAATAATAAAGTGGGTCTGCCATCCTGATGGTCCAACAGAACCGGGCTGATTGTCTGCATCAAACCCATATCCAAAGTCTATTCCCAATAAACCAAAAGCAGGCATAAAAATACGCACCCCTACTCCAGCAGCTCTTTTTATATCAAAAGGATTAAATTCCTGAATAGAATTAAAGGCATTTCCTCCCTCTAAAAAAGCCAATCCGTAAATAGATGCAGAAGGTTTTAAAGTAATAGGATAACGCATCTCCATAGAGAACTTATTGTACACCACACCACCTTCTTGTTGGTTTGTAGTAGGATCTATAGGAGTTAGAGATTGGTTCTCATACCCTCTTAATTGAACCACTTCTCTTCCGTCTAATGTAAAGTTACCAAGTCCGTCTCCTCCAACGAAGAAACGCTCAAAAGGCACATTACCAATGTCTGGATTGTAGTTACCTAAGAAACCAAATTCCGTATTGGTTCTTAAAATTAACTTACCGACAATTCTACTATACCAGTCTCCTTTAAAGTTTAATTTGTAAAATTCCAACCACTTAAAACGAGATTCCTCCAAGGTTTCTAATCGCCTTAGTTGGCTTGCAGAAGCTTCTCCAGTAGATCTTAAATCTATAATCTCATCACTTTCTTCTTTAATAGATTTAAAATCTTTAGATCCTAATAAAGAGAAAGGAGGCGTGAACTTAGCTAAAAACTCAAAACTAGATCCTCCTGTTGGGAAGATTGGATTAGGGCCAGAAGATTTTCTTGATAGACCAAAAGTATAGGTCAAAGAGTTAGAGGTTCCGTTACCAAAGTTAAACAATCCTATATTATAGTTCTGAAAATCGTATTGTTGGTAACCCAAAGCGTGAGATACAGAAAAGTAATCATCTGGCCACTGAAGGCGCTTGGCCAATCCAAGTGAAATACCTGTAATAGAAAACTGCCTGTCCTTATCTACGTCTCTTGCAACAAAATCAAAAGAATACTGCTGTGTTCTGGAGAGAGAGACATTAAATCTGATAGGCTTTTTACCACCCATCCAAGGTTCGGAAAAATTTAAACTGTACACCTTAAAAGTCCTACTTGCCTGTAAACGAAGGGCAAAGGTTTGTCCGTCACCCATAGGAACTGGCTTATAAGACTCCTTGTCAAAAATATTCTGTAGAGAAAAATTGCTAAACGAAAGTCCTAAGGTTCCTATAAAACCTCCACCACCGTAACCCCCTTGGAGTTCAATCTGGCTGGATCCAGCTTCTACCAAACTATAAGCCAAGTCTACCGTACCTGTATTTGGATCTGCATTTTGAACATCTGGCGATATTTGCTCAGCGTCAAAAAAGCCCAACTGGCCCAATTCTCTAATACTTCTAATAATATTGTCCTTAGAGTATTTCTGACCAGGACGGGTCCTGAGTTCTCTGAAAATTACATGATCATTGGTCTTATCATTCCCTGAAATAGTTACGTGGTCTAGGAAAGTTTCCTTCCCTTCTATAATTCTAATTTCAAAATCTATGGTGTCATTGGCCGCAGAAACCTCTACTGGATTAATACTTGAAAACAAATAGCCATTGTTCTGATACAAATTAGTGATGTCTTCTCCATCTGGCTTGGTATTGTCTGCAATGCGTTTTCTCAATAATACCCCATTGTAGGTATCTCCTTTTTTAATCCCTAAAACCTGAGACAAGCCCCTATCGGTATAGACCGTATTTCCAACGAAATTAATATCTCCAAAGTAATACTTATCCCCTTCTTCTACTTTAATTTTTAAAGCGATATTTTGGTCGTCCACCTTAGTAAAAGTGTCCATTAAGATCCTCGCGTCCCTAAAACCGTTTTCAGCATAAGCATCTTTAAGCCCCTGCAAGTCCGCTTGGTAATCTTCCGGAATATATTTAGATTTCTTCCAAAATCTATAAAAGGCTTTTTCTTTGGTTTTCTTCAAGGCCTTTTTAAGTCTTGCTGCACTTAGCGCGTCATTTCCTTCAAATTGGATTTCAGAAATCTTAACCTTAGCCCCCTTATTAATATTAATGACCATTTTCTGCGCATTGGTCTCCGTAGTATCTGCAGCTGTTGCTATAGTCACTTTAGTATTTAAATACCCCTCTTTCTTATACTTATTTTGAAGGTAATTTTTTGAATTGGCAATTAAACTCTCCGTAATTTTCTTTCCTTTCTTAAGATCAGTATCGGTTAATATTGCGTCTACCTTTCTGGACTTTACGCCGTATACAGTTACTTGGGATAAAGTGGGCCTTTCTATAATCTCCAGTTCTAAGAAAACTTTTTCGTCTTCAATATTTGTGATAAAAAAATTAATATCACTAAAGAGTTCTAAGTCCCACAATTTACTAATCACTTCGCCAATTTCTTCGCCTGGTAAAGTAATGGGTTGTCCCACCCTTAATCCTGTAAAAGTTTTCACAGTCTGGGCATTGTAACTTTGCAAGCCAACTACTTCAATACCCCCAAGGATATATTTTTTCCCGTCGTCATAACCGCCTTCTTGTGCTAAAAGTAGGGTGCTGCTAAAAAAAAGAACCAATACCGTGAAGGCATTGGCTATTGATGCAATAAAATTTTTATTTACTGAGTTGTTCACTTGTTTTTCCAAATCTTCTTTCTCTATTCTGATAATTAGCTAGGGCAGACTCTAAATGCGCTTTACTAAAGTCTGGCCAACAAGCCGAAATAAAATACAATTCTGCATAGGCAATTTGCCACAGCAAAAAATTACTGATTCTGTGTTCCCCACTGGTTCGCACCAACAAATCTACCTCAGGCAGATCGTGCGTGTAAAGATGGGTATTTATAATGGTTTCATCAATGCTATCTGGTGAAATTATATTATTTTTAACTTTGACACTAATGGCTTTTACGGCTTGAATAAGCTCCTCTCGGCTTCCATAACTGAGTGCCAAACTAAGCGTCATACCGCTGTTGTTTCGGGTCTTTTCTATGACCTCTTGTAATTCCTGAACCGCTTTCTTTGGCAAGGCAGAAAGATCTCCAATAGCGTTCAAACGAATGTTGTTGGTCTCGAAGGTTTTTAACTCTTTTTTAAGGGATCGTATTAAGAGTTTCATCAATAAGTCTATCTCAAATTTAGGTCGGTTCCAGTTTTCTGTAGAAAAAGTATATAGTGTCAAATATTCAATGCCCAAAGAAACACAATGCTCCACAGTAGCGCGCACCGTTTTCACTCCTTGTTCATGACCAAAAGTTCTTGGCATTCCCTTAGCCTTAGCCCACCTTCCATTACCATCCATAATAATGGCTAAGTGTTTGGGTAAGCGGTCCTTATGAAGCACAATCTCTTTTTCCATTTTTAATCAAAACAATTTGCACAAGGCTTTCTGGTAAATGTGTATGTAAATGTTAGCCCTGAAAATACATACCAATCATTATTATTTATATCTCCAAATTGGTTGATCGCAAAATTAGAATTTATTGGGTTACTACCATCTAAATTATCGGTAAATGTGTATCTAACTCCAATTTCTGTTCCTAAAACAGCATTTACACCTATCCTGACTTTAGCCCCAAAATGAATTGGAAGGGCAAAAGAAATGTCTTTTTTCTGGGTACGCATCAGATTTCCAGAAGCAAAATAATTATAATCATACCTGAAAACAGTGAGACCTGAGTATATATAGGGAGTAAATACCGGTCCAAACCTATGAAGGTTATAAGGCAAGAAATTGACTTCTAAACCGGTGGATAGCTCCAGCAAACCAGTATTTCCTTTCAAATTTCTCAAAATTCTAGCGGGGTCTTGTGCTTCTTTATCGTCAAAACTTAAATTGGTATAACTTAAACCAGCCCTCCAAGCGTATCTCTGACTTTTATTCCATTTGAACAACAAACCAAAACCTACATTAGAAGGACTTAAGTGTTTTTGAGAGCCAATATCAGACAGAGCGTTTGTCCCACCTAGCATAATTCCAGCCTCATAGGTCTGGGCTTGAGCCAAAGTAATAGACAGCAAAAATATACATAAATAAAAACGCATGTGCTAAGCTTAAAGGGAATCATTAAAGACCGTTAAGGCCCACCTAAGTATAAAACAACTATTCAGAATTTTTATTGTGACTTAATTCCTTTTATCTTCTCCCCATAAAAGTTTTTTGCGAAGGGTTTTTAGAAAACTCTCGGACGTATAAGCCACCATCTTAAGCGTGTAAGGTGCTTTTTTAATGACCAATTCTGTGCCGTTGTCTATACTCGCGATACGAGAATCTAGTGAAACCAAATGCTGCTGTTCTCTTCCGGACACCACAAGCCTAATCTCTGTATGGTCCGTTATAATGAGTGGCCTTGCATTCAGATTATGTGGTGCAATTGGTGTTAGGATAAGTGAATTAGTCCCTGGTGCCATTACAGGACCTCCACAAGACAAAGAGTAGCCTGTTGAACCTGTAGGCGTAGCAATAATTAAACCGTCTGCCCAATAAGAAGTAAGGTATTCTCCATCTAAATAAGTAGCTACCGTAATCATGGCAGTAGTATCTTTCCTGCTGACAGTAATTTCATTGAGCGCTACATTTACCTCTCTAAATGCGTCAATAGGATGGTTTGTGTACAAGCCTACCATGCTTCTTTCTTCAATGGTGTAAGCGCCTGCTACAAAATCAGTAATCACTTTCTGAACAGCACCCACATCTATGGTAGACAAAAAACCCAATCTCCCTGTATTGACTCCAACCAATGGAATGCCAGAATCTTTAATATAGGTTATGGCCTTTAGCATAGTCCCATCCCCACCAAAACTCACAAACAAAGAGGTCTCCTTTGGGACTTCTTCTTGACTAGAAAAAGTGCCTAAAGGGGACAATAATGCATGTAGCGATGTTTCATTGAACAAACCTATAGCTTCCTTGAAATTATTTTCAATAGAGGCTTTTCCCCCTACAGCTTCAATAGCCTCTAATATACCCACCAAAGCTTTAACGGTAATTTCAGAGGGTAAATAGCCAAAAAGTGCTACGTTTAATTGCACCATATTATATATTTAAATAAGTATCTAAGTAAGCGGCGTTATCTTTGAGTATACTAGCAAAAAGGTCTTCCCCTTCAATAAAAGTAATCTCAAAACCAAAACGCCTTAAACCTGCCAAAGTATCTTGAATAGGGTTTGGCGCTATTTTTATCAATACATTCATCTCCCTGTCCCATTCCCAAGTAACTAAGCCCAAAATATGCTGTTGTGTTTGCTCAAAAATAGTGATCAAACGCGTTAATGAAAAATCCAACTGGGCCATTTTCACTTCAATAACAATTCCTTCCTGTTCGAAAAGTGGCAAAGAAGCCGTAGCCTTTGTAAAATCTTTTTCAAAAATATAACCCACAAAGCGCCCCTCTTTAGTCACCACAGCAGCCATAGAAATTTGTAATTTTCTAAAGCTCAATCCATAATTATACCAATGGGTTTCTAATGAAACTGTGTCTGGAATAAAAGTATAAGACAACTCGTCTAAGGCATTAAAATCAAGTGCACTTAAAACTTCCAAAGAAACCATTCCTAAAAACTGCTCTTGATCAACAACGGCCAACCAATCGCATTGGGCCTGCTTAAAGCGGCCTAAAACAATCTCCTTAGAATCTTGAAGATTCAAAAAAGGCATGTTATGTACGATCAATGACTTCATAGGATTAGTTAAAATGGGTTAGTGTTTTTTTTTATAAATGACTTCAAACAATAACTATAATGAGTGTTCCACTTAGTTCAAAAGCACTATATCTTTTAAATAAACAAATATGCGCTTGTTTTTTTTGCAAATTACTAATTAAAAAATGGAATAGCCCTCGCTTATTTGTATTTTTGTTCCCGAACAACTGCAATGAATTCATGACAAAATTAAGTGTAAATATCAATAAATTAGCCACCCTTAGAAATGCACGTGGCGGAAATGTACCGGACCTTCTTATGGCTGCATCTGACATAGAACGATTTGGTGCTGAGGGAATTACCATTCATCCAAGACCAGACGAACGTCACATTCGCTACCAAGACGCTAGAGACCTCAAAAGTGTGGTGACCACAGAATACAATATCGAAGGCAATCCAAACGAAAAATTTATTGCGCTCGTTTTAGAAGTAAAACCTACCCAGGTCACTTTAGTTCCAGATGCGGTAGACGCCATAACTTCCAATGCAGGTTGGGATGCGATTACCCATGCAGACTTTCTTAAAAGCACCATTGCGCGTTTTAAAGCGGCAGGCATAAGAACTTCCATTTTCATAGATCCTGTTTTAACGCAAATAGAAGCGGCGGCGGCTACAGGTACTGACCGAATTGAATTATATACAGAAGCCTACGCAGATGGGTTTTCTCAAGGGAATAAAGAAGCCGCTATAGCGCCTTATAAAGCAGCCGCTACCATGGCTAAGTCTTTGGATTTAGGCGTAAATGCAGGCCATGACTTATCTTTAGACAACATCGCCTTTTTTAAGTCAGAGATCAAAGAACTGGACGAGGTTTCTATAGGGCATGCACTCATCTGCGAATCCCTTTATATGGGATTAGAAAACGTCATTCCCATGTACTTAAAAGCACTTTCCTAATGCCTTTATTGCACGCGAATAGTTTTGGAAGCGGAGAAGACCTTATTATTCTCCACGGTTTTTTAGGGACAGGTGACAATTGGAAGACTTTAGGTAAGGCTTATGCCGATGCAGGTTTTCGCGTACACCTATTAGACCAAAGAAATCACGGTAGAAGTTTTCACAGCGCCCAATTTACTCAAGCCCTCATGGCAGAAGACGTCTTGGCCTACCTATCTGAGCAGGGAATAGAAAAAGCAAACGTACTAGGGCATTCTATGGGGGGTAAAACAGCTATGTACCTTGCAGGAATAGCTTCAGAAAAAGTGCAAAAACTACTCGTAGCAGATATAGGACCAAAGGCATACCCGCCCCACCACAAAACCATATTAGACGCCTTGAATATTTTATACAACACGCCACTTAACAGTCGGTCGCAGGCAGAAGAAATCTTGTCTGCCCATATTAAATCGCCTGGCATAAGGCAATTTCTTCTTAAAAATCTTTACAGAAAAACGCCAGATACTTTTGGGTTCAGGGCAAATATCCCCGTGCTTTCTGGCGCTATGAACGCCATTGGAGAGGCGCTCCCATCCGAATTCAACTTCACGCAGCCCAGTATGTTTTTATCGGGTGCTCAATCCGATTATATACTCCCAGAAGACCATCTAAGTATCTTGGTGCAATTCCCAAAGGCACAGTTCAAATCCATCTCAAATGCAGGACACTGGCTACATGCAGAAAATCCAAAGGATTTCTTAGCAGACACACTGGCCTTTCTTAGGGTGTAGTTCCCCCCAGCTTAAAAAAACATAACACCCATTTAAAAAGAGAACTCAAAAATTGTTGTACTTATTAAAAAGCACTACTTTTGCCCCCCATTAAAAGCCTTTAAAAAAAGCAGTAAGCGCATGAAGATTACTAAGAAACAGTTAGATACGTTAAACGCAGAGATTAACATTACACTTGACCAAGCAGATTTCCAATCTAAGGTAGACACCATCTTATTGGACTACAAAAAGAAAGCCAATATCCCTGGTTTTAGAAAAGGTCAGGTACCTATGGGCATGATCAAAAAACAGTATGGTAAAGCAGTTTTAGTAGAAGAAGTAAACAAAATTTTACAAGAAAACTTAAATAAACACCTCACTGAAGAGAAATTATCTATTCTTGGAAATCCATTACCTAAAGTTTTATCTGAAACTTTTGACTGGAATTCAGCCACACTTTCATTTGACTTTGAGATAGGTCTTTCTCCTGAATTTGAAGTGTCTTTAAAAACTAAAAAATCAGTTACCAGCTATAAAGTTGAGGCAGATAAAAAAATGGTTGCAAATCAGATATTATCTATTCGCAAACAATACGGGAAAATCACTCCAGAAAAAGCCGTTACTGCTAGCAGTGAAATAACCGGTACTTTCTCCTCTGAGGAAGCTGGTATAGACAAAAAAACGACCATTACTTTAGACCAGTTAAAAGCTAAAAATGCGATTACTTCTCTTCAAGGAGCAGAAGTAGGTGCTTCAATTAGCTTAGATACAAAAGGACTTTTCAAAGAAGACGCTGCTTTTGCTGGCGCATTTGGATTAGAAGCTGCTGAAGCCAAAGACCTTAAAACAACTGTTGTTTTTACCATTGAAGAAATTAACGAACGAACTCCTGCTGCATTAGACCAGGAATTATTTGACAAACTTTTTGGTAAGGATGTAGTGAGCTCGGAAAAAGAATTGGATCAAAAAATTAAAGAAGACGCTGAAAAGCAATTCGTACAACAAGCAGACCAAAAGCTTTTAAATGACGTTACTGAAGCCTTAATCGCTCAAACGAAATTTGACTTACCTGGTGCATTCTTAACCAGATGGATCCAAACAAGTGGAGAAAAGCCCCTTACAGACGAAGAAGCTAAAGCGGAGTATGAAAGATCTGAACAAGGCCTTAGATACCAACTTATTGAAGCTAAAATTATTGAAGCCAATGCGCTTCAAGTGAGTTTTGAAGACCTTAAAAGTTTTGCCAAAGATTTGATCAAAGAACAAATGGCACAATACGGTCAATTAGATCCTAAGGATGAGGAATTAGATGGTATAGCTGCAAGGGTATTATCTAACCAAGAAGAAGTGAAACGTCTTTCAGAGCAGATGATGAGCCAAAAATTAATAACACTATACAAAGAGAAAGCCAACCTTAAAGAAAAAACGCTTTCTTATGAAGATTTTGTAAAAGAAGTTTACGGCGCCTAATTAGCCCACACTCTATTTGCAATCGTATAAATTACCTATCTTTACGGTGCTAAAAGCTCATGCTATTAGCACCGTATTTATTTATCAATTAAGCACCTCATATGAATTACGCACAAGAGTTTAAGCATTTTGCGATCAAAGACCAAGGAATTAATGGCAACTATTATGACGCCATTATGACCAGCATGTATCCAGTGGGAATGACCCCTAATATTATTGAAGAAAGACAACTAAACGCAATCGCAATGGATGTCTTTTCTAGGTTAATGATGGATCGCATTATTTTTTTAGGCACAGGTATTAACGACCAAGTAGCTAATATAGTTCAAGCACAATTGCTATTCTTAGAAAGTGCAGACGCATCTAAGGACATTCAGATATACATTAACTCTCCAGGGGGAAGTGTATATGCTGGTTTAGGAATTTATGACACCATGCAGTTCATTAAGCCAGATGTAGCCACCATATGTACTGGTATTGCAGCCTCTATGGCAGCTGTATTATTATGTGCTGGGGAGAAAGGGAAAAGATCTGGTCTTACGCACTCAAGGGTCATGATACACCAACCATTATCTGGCGCTCAGGGACAGGCAAGTGATATTGAAATTGCTGCCAAAGAGGTGTTGAAGATCAAAGACGAATTATATACTATTATTTCCAATCACTCTGGACAAACCTTTGATAAGGTATACCAGGATTCAGATCGTGATTACTGGATGAAAGCCGAACAAGCTAAATCTTACGGAATGATTGATGAAATATTATCGAGAGATAAAAAATAAACAACATGGCTAAAGACAATCTTGAATGTTCTTTTTGTGGTAGAAAAAAACCAGAGACCAACCTACTTATTGCAGGGATAGACGCCCACATATGTGACAGGTGTATTGCTCAAGCGAATGGTATTGTTTCTGAAGAGACAAAACAAGACCAAGTAAATGACTTATCGGAGGAACTTACCCTAAAAAAGCCCATAGAAATTAAAGACTTTTTAGACCAATTTATCATTGGTCAAGACCGCACCAAAAAGGTGCTGTCTGTAGCGGTGTACAACCACTACAAAAGACTCTTACAACTGGACACCAAAGACGACGTGGAAATTCAAAAATCCAACATCATCATGGTAGGACAAACAGGTACAGGAAAAACACTCATGGCAAAAACCATCGCCAAGATGTTAAATGTACCACTCGCTATTGTAGACGCCACAGTTCTTACAGAAGCAGGGTATGTAGGAGAAGACGTAGAGAGTATTTTGACAAGACTCCTACAAGCAGCAGATTACGACTTAGAAAAAGCAGAAAGAGGTATTGTATTTATTGACGAGATAGATAAAATTGCTAGAAAAAGTGACAACCCTTCTATCACCAGAGATGTCTCTGGAGAAGGCGTGCAACAAGGACTACTTAAGCTCTTAGAAGGTACCGTTGTAAATGTACCACCCAAAGGAGGAAGAAAGCACCCAGACCAAAAATTTATTGAAGTAAACACAGAAAACATCCTCTTTATTGCCGGAGGTGCTTTTGACGGTATTGAAAAAAAGATTAGTAAAAGACTGAACTTGCAAGCTGTAGGTTACAGTGCATCTAAAGCAGAAGAAGGATTGGACAATGAAAATATCCTTCAATACATTACGCCAAAAGACCTTAAAGATTTTGGCTTAATTCCAGAGATTATTGGAAGACTTCCTGTGCTTACTCACATGAATCCTTTGGACAAGAAAACGCTAAGAGCCATCTTGACTCAGCCAAAGAACGCCATTATAAAGCAGTATGAGAAGCTTTTTGAAATGGATCATATTGCCTTAGAAGTCACTGATGAGGCCTTGGATTTCTTGGTAGAAAAAGCATTGGAGTACAAGCTAGGAGCCAGGGGACTTAGGTCCTTATGTGAATCTGTTTTTACAGACGCCATGTTTAGCCTTCCAAGTTCAGAGGAGAAAGAATTGAAAGTAGACAGGACTTATGCAGAAAAAAAATTGAGCTTTGAAACAGCCAAATCTTTGAAAGCGGTTTCATAAGGAGATTAACCCCTTTAGAAATAGATAAACACCCGCTAAAATAAGTGCAATACAAACGACCTACAAGGCCATTAACTCCTCCAGGTATTGTCTAGAGTTTGAAAGTCTAGGTATTTTGTGTTGCCCGCCTAATTTGTCCTTAGTAGCCAACCAATCATGAAATTGTCCTGCCCTAGCCTTGTGAACTATAGGGTTATTTAGGGTCATATTATTGTAACGCTTTGCCTCATAATCTGAGTTAAGGGATTTTAATGCGTTGTCTAAAAGGGCTGTAAAATGACCCAAATCCTCTGGAGGGGTTCTAAATTCTATCAGCCATTCGTGGCCTCCTTTTTTCTTGCCCTCCATAAAAATTGGGGCAGCCGTATATTCTATAATTTCCGTCTTGGTTTTTTTACAAACAATCTTCAAAGCTTCTTCTGCATTTTCTATTATAAGCTCTTCTCCAAATACATTGATATGATGCCTGGTTCTTCCTGTAACTTTTATCCTGTGCGGACTCAATGAAGTAAAGCGCACCGTATCTCCAACCTTATAGCGCCACAATCCAGCATTGGTGGTAATCACAATAGCGTAATTTGTATGAAGGGTCACTTCTGCTAGCGGAATAGCGTATTGCTCCTCTTTCCCATAGGCATTCATTGGGATAAACTCATAAAAAATACCATAGTCCAACATAAGCATCAGGTCAGAGGCTTTATTGCGGTCTTGAATAGCGAAAAACCCTTCCGAAGCATTGTATATTTCGTAATAATTAAAAGATTTTCTGGGCAGTAGCTTTTTAAATTGATCCTTATAAGGACTAAAGCTTACACCTCCGTGAAAGTACACCTCTAATTGGTCCCAAACCTGAAACAAATGATCGTTTCCTGTCGTATCTAAGAGTTCGTTTAAAAGCACCAACATCCAAGAAGGCACACCAGCCATACTGGTGACATTTTCCTTAGAAGTCTCCATAATTACCGCAGCCAGCTTGGTATTCCAATCAGGCATTAAGGATACTTTATTAGAGGGCGTGGAGCTAAATTCTGCCCAAAAGGGCATATTGTCTATCAATATTGCGGAAAGGTCTCCAAAAACGCTGCCATGAGATTCATACAATTCCTTTGACCCCCCCAGCCGCAAACTTTTCCCCGTAAACAATTGAGAATTCTCGTTGTTATTTAGATAAATGGACAAAAGATCTTTGCTAGACTTATAATGACAGTCCTCTAAAGATTCCTGACTCACAGGAATAAACTTACTCTTGGCATTGGTTGTTCCACTACTCTTGGCAAACCATTTTATTGGGGTAGGCCAAAATAAATTAGTCGTACCTCGCCTGGCTTGATCGATCAAATGCTCCATGCCTTCATAGTTGGTTATGGGCACACGAGAGGCAAAGTCTGCATAGTTTTGAACCGATCGAAAATCATAACTTTTGCCTATATCAGTGTCTTTAGCAAAATCCACCAATCCCGTAAGCAACTCTTCTTGGACCTCAATAGGGTACTTTAAAAAAAACTCAATCTGGTGGAGCCTCTTTTTAAGCAGCCAAGAGGCTACCGTATTAATGATTGGTATGGGCATATAGCGTATATTTTGTAGCTTGCTTAAAAATAGGTTTTAATTTAGTTTTCACCAACCACAAAGCAGTTTTAAACAAAGATGACATACCAGGGTGTTTTAAAAAAAATGCAAACAGAATTGGGCAATCCAATTCAGTATTATTTGGTTTTTAAAGAAGATTTTGTACGCCTCAACACCCTTCTAGGAAGGGTCATAAACATAGACTTTCTAGGCTATGAATGTTTGAATTGTCATGAAGACAAACCCATTTTTAGGCAAGGATTCTGTAAAAATTGTTTTTTTGACACCCCCCAAGCGGGAGACTGGATCATGCGACCAGAATTGAGTAAGGCACATTTGGGTATTGAAGACCGAGATTTGGCCTATGAGCAAAAGGTTCAATTACAACCCCACATTGTTTATTTAGCAAACTCCAGCCACTTAAAAGTAGGGGTAACTAGAGGGTCTCAAATACCCACCCGATGGATTGATCAAGGGGCACACGAAGCCATAGAGATTTTAGAAGCACCCAACAGATACCTCGCTGGAATTACGGAAGTAGCCCTTAAAGATCATGTAGCAGACAAAACCAACTGGAGAAAAATGCTTACAGGTCAAACCCAGGATGAGGATCTCGCCGCAGTAAGAGACCAATTAAAACAATATATCCCTAATGAAGCCCTGCCCTATTTTCTAGATCAAAACAAAGCGCAACACATGGACTTTCCTGTCAATCAGTATCCTGAAAAAGTGCAGTCCATAAACCTAGGTAAAATCCCCTCTTTTAGTGGCACACTGAGCGGTATAAAAGGACAGTATTTGATTTTTGAAGACCAGCGGGTTTTTAACGTGAGAAGCCATGAAGGATTTATAGTGAAAATTTCATTATAATCAAAACACCTATTTAATTTTAAAAACACCTAAAACTGCTCCTAAAAACTTTTACCAAGAAATCTCACCTCCCTGGGGCAAGTTAAATTTCTTTCTGAAAATACCTACAGAGATCTGAAACAAAGGCACGCCAAAAAGGCTAATGTCTCCAAAAGGTTGCCAAGAAAAAAATTTTTGGAAAATTAAATTAGACACCACCAAAGAAGTAATAAATAAAGTCCCTAATAAGAGGTATATCTTTTGCGCATGCTCTTTTTGTTTCCCTTCTAATACAAATACCCCTTCTTTTTTCATCTAAAACAAAAGCCCTTATTAATCTTCAATACAACCACTGAGTATTTATTAAACCTACTTAATCTCTAAAGCATACGGCATTCTTGCCTGAATGCCTTCTTGCTTGATGTTCTGACGCACCGTTTTCAAAAAACCAGCTGCATCTAATTGGTTCTGAGACAATGATGCGAATGTTTTAATACTCGTTCTCACGCCTGATAAGTCTTCTATCAACTGCTCAAATGGAGACTTGTACTTGGGATAATTTCTAATGCCATAATCAGATGCACCACCCAACAAAGCCGCTTCTGCTATAGCCACGTCTAAGTCTCCTATGCCATCTATAAGCCCTCCTGCTAAGGCAGCCTCAGCAGTCCAAACCCTTCCTTGCGCAAGAGCGTCTACCTGATTCATAGTCATCCCCCTACCTGAGCTCACCCTACTTAAAAAAGTCTGGTAAGTGTCTTCAATCCCTTGAACCGTAAGCGCCCTGAACTTTTTAGACATAGGGCTAAACACGGAGTAAGTAGCGCCGTTGTCGTGGGTGGCCACTTCTTGGGCGTTTACCCCCCACTCTTCTGCCAATTGAGACATATTGGGCAATACCCCAAAAACACCTATGGAACCTGTTATAGTAGCAGGGGAAGCAAATATTTTGTTTGCGCCAGCGGCAATGTAGTATCCGCCAGAGGCGGCTACATCTCCCATAGAAACCACTACAGGTTTCACCGCTTTTGCTTTTTCAACAGCATGCCAAATAAGGTCTGAAACCAATGCACTGCCTCCTGGAGAATTTATCCTGAGTACAATGGCTTTAACCGTGCTGTTTTCAACAGCGGCTTCAATGCCTTCTATAGTGAGCTCTTGTCCAATATAATCTGCATTACCTTGACCGTACATGATTTCTCCCTGGGCGTAAACCACGGCAATATTTTCTTTTGAGCTGTAGGGACGTTTGGTCGCTGAATGGCGAATATAATCACTCAAAGCAACTGTTTTTGGCTTGTTTGGAAGGGGCAAATCGAATGCTTTTTTAAGGGCCAAATCATACTGATCTTCATATAATAATCCATCTATAAACCCGTTACTCAAGGCCTTTGACGGGGTTCCAGCTCCCATAATTTCTACAAACGCATTGAGCTGCTTTAAAGTCATGTTTCTGTCCTTAGCCATATCTACAGCCATCACTTGCCAAAGCCCGTCTAACAATGCTGTAAGTTGTGTTTTTTGAGCTACACTCATCTCGTTTTCCAAGTAAGGCTCTACAGCGCTCTTGTACTTACCGTGCCTAATGACCTCCATTTTTATGCCAGATTTTTCTTGAAAATCTTTAAGGTACAACACTTCTGAACTAAGGCCTTTTACCCCTACAATTCCGGTTGGTGTAAGGAAAATTGAATCTGCCACTGAGGCCAAATAATACTCTTTCTGATCGTAAAACTCCGCATAGGAAAAAACCTTCTTTCCGGAGGTTTTAAAATCCGTCAAGGCATCTCTAATAGCCTTCACCTGAGACCAACCTGCCATAAAATATGCATTTCTAATACTAATCCCCTGAACCCTACTGTCTTCTTTAGCCACTTCAATAGCTAATAAAATCTGATCAAGCCCCATTTGTGGGTTGCCAAAAGCACCGAAAGGATCTTGGCTTTGGTCCACGATCCTATCCTTTACGGATCCTTGAAAATCTAATTCCAACACCACTTTGTTCCCAATTACTGTCTTAGGTTCCATATCTGACAAGGCCGTTATGATAGAGAAGAACATAAAAAAAGCCACTCCAAAGGCCACTAAGGTCCCCAAACACGAGGCAAAGAAATTTCTTAAAAAAGTCATAGCACAATCTTTTATAAAAACAAAGATACCGATTCTTAAATTCTTTTGTTACTTTGTTTTCTCATGAAAAAAAATATCCATACCGCCTATTTTTCATTGGGCAGCAACCGTGGAAACAAAGCATTAATGCTCCAAAAAGCCGTTTATCTTTTAGAAGATAGGCTGGGAAGTATTAGCGCCATCTCTCCTGTGTATAAAACAGCCGCTTGGGGTTTTGATTCTGAGGACTTTCTAAATTGTTGTTTGTCCATAGAAGTTGCTATGACTCCCTTAAAAGTGTTAGACACTATTTTAGAGATAGAAAATAACTTGGGAAGAAAACGCTATGAGCAAGAAAGTTACGCCGCAAGAACCATAGATATTGATCTACTGCTCTACGGCACACAAACCCATTCAGAAGAACGTTTACAGCTGCCACACCCGCAGATGGAAAAAAGGGCTTTTGTGCTCGTGCCTTTGGCCCAAATTGCCGCTAAGGCCGTACACCCTATTTTTGATAAATCGGTGCAGTCACTACTGAATGCTTCAGAAGATTTAACCGCTTTACAGCGCACTGACATTGCACTTAATAAAACACTTAACTTAGGAGACAGTGGGCTCACCTTTATTGCTATAGAAGGAAATATTGGGGCTGGAAAAACCACCCTTTCTTCCATGATATCTGAAGATTTTAATGCCAAATTAATTCACGAGGGTTTTGCAGACAATCCGTTTCTGCCTAAATTCTATGAAGATCCAGCCAGGTATGCCTTCCCATTAGAAATGTCCTTCTTAGCAGAAAGATACCAGCAGTACACAGAGAGCACCTCTCAACTGGACCTATTCAAAAATTTTATGGTGAGTGATTACGACATTTACAAGTCGCTCATTTTTGCCCAAATCACCCTTGGAAAGGAAGAATATACCTTATACAGGAAATTATTTGGCTTCATGTACAAAGACGCAAAGGTTCCAGATGCTTATATATACTTGTATCAAAATACGGAGCGTCTGCTAGAAAATATTGCTGCAAGAGGCCGAGATTACGAAAAAACAATCGATGCTAAATACTTAGAAAAAATTAATCAGGGGTATTTGGACTTTATTAAAACACACCACCAAAACCATCAACTCATCATAGATGTTTCCGATCGGGATTTTGTGTCAAATCCAGAAGACTACCAATGGATTGTTAAAAAAATAGCCCTCTTTGGCTTTTTAAAAAGCCGATAACTTTTTCCAAAAGTCCCAAACCACCACACCTGCACTTACAGAGATATTCAATGAGTGTTTGGTGCCAAATTGAGGTATTTCTACCACACCATCACTCGCATTAACCACCGCTTGCTGTACCCCTTTCACCTCATTCCCAAAAATAAGTGCATAGGTTTTTTGTGGCTCCAAAATCATTTGATCCAAAAAAGTAGCCCCTTCTGCTTGTTCCACAGACCACACCGCTATGGATTGTGCCTGTAATTCTTTGACCAATTCCAAGGTGCTTTCTCTGTATTCCCAGGCAACCGTTTCCGTGGCACCCAAAGCAGTTTTATTAATATCTTTATGTGGCGGCTGTGCTGTTATGCCACAAAGATAAATTTTAGAGACTAAAAACGCGTCTGCTGTTCTAAAGACAGACCCAATGTTATTGAGGCTTCTAATGTTGTCTAAAATTAATATCAAAGGTGTTTTCTGCGCTGCTTTAAAGCCGGCTACATCTAATCTATCCAAAGCGTCATTAGGCGTTTTCTGCATTTTGAATTTATTTATCCTATAAACCCCTTTAGATATTAACAAATGTTTTCTAAAGCAGGGGAAAATAGTACATTGCTTCTTTATTTAAAGGGTCAAAAATACACTAATTAAATCGCTTTTGAAACCAACAGATTCTAGTAAAAAAGTCAGTCCGTTAATGCAACAATACAACGGTATTAAAACCAAGTATCCAGACGCATTACTCTTGTTTAGGGTAGGAGATTTTTATGAGACTTTTGGAGAAGACGCTATTAAAGCGGCACGTATTTTAGGGATTGTGCTCACCCATAGAAACAACGGGGGAGACAAAACAGAACTGGCTGGATTTCCCCACCACTCCTTAAATACTTATTTACCAAAACTAGTGAAAGCGGGACAAAGGGTGGCCATTTGCGACCAATTAGAAGATCCCAAACAAACCAAAACTATTGTCAAAAGAGGGGTTACCGAACTCATTACGCCTGGAGTGGCTTTTAATGACGACATTCTCTCTGCCAAGTCCAATAATTTCCTTGCGGCACTTCATAAAACCAACAAGGGGTTTGGGGTGGCATTTTTAGACATTAGTACTGGTGAATTTTTATGCGCTCAAGGAACAGAAGAATACATAGACAAGTTATTACAAAATTTTTCTCCTTCTGAAGTGTTGGTCTCCAAACCAGAACGAAAAAACATACAAGCCTCTTTTGGTACCCATTGGCATTACTTTTTTGTAGAAGATTGGGTCTTTCAAGAACATTATGCCAAAGAAAGCCTCAACAAACAATTTAACACAAAAACACTGGCTGGTTTTGGGATAGAAAATTTACCCTTAGGTGTCATTGCCGCAGGAGTAGTATTGCATTATTTGTCAGAAACAAGACATGACAAATTGAGTCACATAAGCCGTCTCAACAGAATTGCAGCAGACGCCTATGTATGGATGGATCGTTTTACCATTAAAAATTTAGAGCTTTTTCAGTCCAACGCCCCAGATGGTATTAGCCTGCTACAGGTCATAGACAAAACCACTACCCCTATGGGTGGGCGGCTTCTGAAAAGATGGCTTGCCCTACCTTTAAAAAACCAAAATTCCATAGAAGCCAGACACCAAATTGTATCTCATCTACAAAAAAATTCGACATTAGAACAGCGATTTGAACACGCTTTAAAAAGTATTGGAGACCTAGAAAGGCTTATCTCTAAGGTGGCCACCACCAAGATAAGCCCTAGAGAAATGGTGCAGTTAAAGAACACTCTTTTGGCTCTTGGGCCCATTAAATCTCTCGCTGCTGCTTCAGGTCAAAAAGCTTTGAAGCATTTAGCAGAAGGTATAGATCCTTTGGAACCGTTCACCCAATCCATTATGGCTTGTCTTGCAGAAGAAGCACCTGTTGTTATTGGAAAAGGAACCACTATTGCCCCAGGCTACCATAACGCTTTAGATGAATTAAGAGACCTCTCTAGCGCAGGAAAAAAACATTTAGACGCCATGCTCGCTAGGGAGACGGAGCGCACAGGGATTAGTAGCTTAAAAATAGCGTCTAACAATGTGTTTGGCTATTATATAGAAGTGAGAAATACGCACAAGGACAAGGTGCCTGAAGATTGGATCAGAAAACAAACTTTGGTCAATGCGGAGCGTTATATTACAGAAGAACTCAAAACATACGAAGCAAAAATACTCGGTGCCCAAGAAGAAATCCTAAGTATTGAGCAATATCTTTTTGAACAATTGGTCTCCAAAGCCCAGGCCTTTATTTTAGCGGTTCAAAAAAATGCGCATCAGGTGGCTACCTTAGATTGCCTTTGCAGTTTTAGTATTTTAGCCCGAGAGCAAAATTATTGCCTCCCACATTTAGACCAAGGATTCTCTCTAGATCTTAAAGGCGCTAGACACCCAGTTATAGAACAGCAATTAGCAGTCGATGAAAAATATGTGGCTAACGATCTTTTCCTAGACAGAGAAAGCCAACAAATTATTATGATTACTGGGCCTAATATGAGTGGTAAATCTGCTTTATTAAGACAAACCGCTTTGGTTGTCCTTATGGCGCAAATGGGCTCTTTTGTACCAGCCAGTTCCGCCAAAATTGGCATGGTAGACAAAATTTTTACCCGAGTAGGTGCCTCTGATAATATTAGTCAAGGCGCTTCTACCTTTATGGTAGAAATGAACGAAACCGCTAGTATTCTCAACAACCTTTCTGAGAGAAGTCTGGTGCTTTTAGATGAAATTGGTAGAGGAACAAGTACCTATGACGGAATCTCTATTGCTTGGGCCATTACGGAGTATTTACACCAACACAGCTCCAAAGCAAAAACCCTTTTTGCCACGCATTACCACGAACTCAATGAGATGAGTGCTAGTTTTGATCGAATAAAAAACTACAATGTGGCCGTAAAGGAATTAAAAGACACGGTGCTTTTTATCAGGACATTAAGTCCTGGAGGTAGTGCGCATAGTTTTGGGATTCATGTAGCTAAAATGGCAGGCATGCCTAAGGAGGTGCTTGAAAAAGCCAATAGCATCTTAAAAAAGTTAGAGAAAAGTCATAGCAGTGAGCAACTCACCGGTAAGCTTCAAGAGATTCCCTCTGACATGCAACTCAGTATTTTCAAATTAGACGATCCTATTTTAGAGCAAATCAAAGAAGAAATCTTAGACCTAGACATTAATAGTTTAACCCCTGTTGCAGCACTGTTAAAACTGGAAGAGATAAAAAAATTAATTGGCGGAAAAGATGCATCTCACTAAGGTTCAGACCCTTTATGTCTGCCTTAAAAAAAGAGCCCTTTATTTTCTTTAATTTTATGCATTTTTACTTTGGGTTTTAGATAAAAGTCTTAAATTTGCCCTCGCATTAGTAGTAATGCACGATCTTTAATGATATAAAATGCGAAAGTAGCTCAGGGGTAGAGCATCACCTTGCCAAGGTGGAGGTCGAGGGTTCGAATCCCTTTTTTCGCTCCATAACCGTCCATATTGCGCAAGCAATTAGGCTCGAGTGGTGGAATTGGTAGACACGTTGGACTTAAAATCCAATGGACATTAGTCCGTGCGGGTTCAAGTCCCGCCTCGAGTACTTAAACCCTTGTTAATCATCTGATTTTCAAGGGTTTTTTGTTTTAATTATCTTTTTCTGGCATCATATTGGCATCAAATGCAATAATAAACCCGTTTCAAGGCTTAAATATTTAATACCAAAAAAAAATCAGTACATCACTTAATTTAAATAGAGGGGGTGGGTTTAATAGAAACGGTTTTATTTTTAAAGATAGGTGTACGCATCTTTATATAATCCGATATTCGGAATGCTCAAGTAAAGCAAGTAGATCCTTTGCAAAAGCAAGCATAATTTTAATTTCTTGAAGGCTTGAGAGACGATCTTTCCCCTTTATCAACAAGTGCGTCCCGTTAGATTCAATATGAAAAACAGGATGGCTTTCAAAAAAGTATATCAATTCTGAATGAAAAAACTTTATAATTGCTTTCCTATCATTTCCACTCAAATGAAAACGCTTTGAAAAATCAGGATGTTTTTTAAAATTAATGTCATCAAAGCCTGCCCATTGGTATAATGTCGTTTTGAAATCTTCTTTATCTAATACAAAAACAGGGAGATTTTTAGGACTTTTAAAAAGTAAAAAAGTAGCTTTTAAATCTTCTTTTGTAATAAAAGCTCCTTCAGAAAAGGAAAGATCAAATAAGTTAAATTGATGATTCCAAAGCGAATTAACACTATAATTGACCGTTTTAGATTCGAAAAAAAGAAAATTTTCTATTCCTTCCGGATCACTTTCAATTTTAGGTTCATAAGTCCATTTTAACTTTTCTGCCAACTTCTCTAAATTTTTTTGTCTATTTGACAAGGTCTTTTGTAATCCTATTAAAGCATTAATGGGTAAGCTTTTTCTTACAGCAAAAGGGTGTTGTGTTTCTGACGCATGTATATCCAAGCCAATGATTTCAAAAATTCCACTTTTACGCTTAAAAGAAAGCTTATAGTCGTAAAGACCTTCCATAACAGTATGGTCTACAAAATCACACAAAGAAAAGTCTACTATAACGTGTTCGCTTTCAGGAATTTGATCTAACTTATTTTTTAATCTAAAAAAATTTAAAAAAGTGGAGAAATTTTTAACACTCACATAATAGTTACCACTCTGTTTTTCAAGGTACATAAGCACATTAGGCTTAAAGATATTGAGTGAAAAAAGAAAGAAACTTTTTCTCAATATGAGGTGAACAATAAAAGTAAAGAGAATTCCCGCCGCAATACCAACAATTAGACTTGTAAATAAAGTGGTGAATAAAGTAATGAGAAAAATAAACGCTTGCTCTGGCCCAATTTTATAAATACGAAGTAAGGCTTCTGGGGATGATAGTTTATAGCCGGTAAAAACTAAAATTGCTGCTAAAGCAGTAAGTGGAATTCGTTGAATTTGATCTCCCAGGAAAACTACAAACAGCACCAAAAAAACAGCATGAAAAAAATTTGCTGAACGATTTGTTCCTCCATTATTTGTATTAACAGAACTTCGAGCAATAACCGTTACAACATTTAAACCTCCTAAAAATCCACTTACAATACTAGCTAAACCAAGGGCGCGAAGGTCTTTGTTCACATTAGATCTCCTCTTTTTTGGATCTAATTTATCTACGGCTTTAATGCTTAATAAAGACTCAATAACGGTAATTAGAGTTATAGAAAAAACGATTCCAATAAAGTTTATATCAAGGAGTTTGTCAAAATTAGGGTGAGGCAAATTTGAAAAAAGATGATTTGGAATATTAATTAATAATTCAGGGGCTATAGGCACTGATTTGTTTAAAATCAGGGTATAATAGTAGCCTATTCCAATAGAACCGACAACAACCCACATTGGCGCAGGGATTAAATGAAAATAGGGGTTTCTAATTCTGCTGTATAGAAAAAGAAAAAGCAAACTAGCTACTCCCAATACACCAGCAAAAGGATGGATACCTAAAAAGAGTAACAATGAATCTGGAATACGCAATAATTGTTCAACGGTTCCTCCTGGAATGGAGGTTAGACCCAACATGACATGAAATTGCTTAGCCAAAATTCCAATTCCAATTGCGGCAAGCATTCCTTGTAGTGCAGATGCGGGGAAAAATTCACTCATAGCACCCAAGCGTAGAACACCGAAAAGGAATAGCAGCCCTCCAGATAAAATTATAGCAGCAAGGGTAAGCAAATAGCCCTCATATAGATTCCCTTCTCCAAGGGTTGTAATAGCAGACAAAAGAACAATAACTAAGCCGTTTCCAGGCCCAGCAATAGTGACATTAGACCCTCCAAAGATAGCCATAATAATCCCTCCAACAACTGCCGCAATAATACCAGAAAGGGGGGGGGCATCGGAGGCTATAGCAAGACCTAAACCTAAAGGCAAAGCTATGAGAGAAACGACAAAACCTGCAAAAATATTTTGTGGTAATTCCTTTGTAAAAGTTCCTATTGGATTTTTTTTAGCCATATGTTTTGGAACGAATAATTAATAAATCAGTAGGAATTTCAGTCAACATATGATCTAAATCACTTGGAAAAAAACGGTGAAAAAAACGTTGTTCTTCTTTGGCATTCATGACCAATAAATCAGCTCTTACAACTCTGGCATAATGACCAATAGAGTAACCTCTTCGACCAAAAATACTTTGCGTTTCATATTTTAGTCCTTCAGTAATAGTGTCAGGTATTTTTTTAATAATATCTATAAAGCGCATTTTTTCTTCTCGATCAATTTTTTCTTTACGAAGGGTTACTTTTCGCAAACTTCGATCATCATTTACTGAAACAGTAACACGAGACTGACTAACCTCCTCCACAAGGGTTATTTTATCTGAAGCTAGGGCTTTGCCTATATAAAAAGCCGCTTCAACTGTTTCTTGCGTTTGGGGGCTATCAAAGCCGTTTACAACAATGTGTTTACAAGGACTCCGATCAACAGAAGGATTTAGCATGAGTAAAACTGAGCAAGGTGCTTTACGTGTCAATTTTCGAGCAATAGACCCCAGATAGTATTTAACAACATTTTCTCTTTTAAGCGCACCCAAAAGTAATAAATCAACATCAAATTCTTTACTCGCTCTAGCTAAAGTTGTTATGGGATCCCCTTCTTTCCAATAGATTTGGATTTGATCTTGATTAGGTGAACACTCATCTAAAAGTCGTTGAAATTCAACTTGCTTTATTGGTGTTTTTTGTCCTACGTGCACAAAGATGAGAGCCGCGTTAAAATACTGAGCCAATCGGGTTGCTTCATAGACATTTTCCCTTAAAGATGGGGAAAACGCAAAGCCAAACATTAATGTCTTAAAAGGTTGAAATATCATAAATTATAGTCAATTGCATTTTCGTGACTTTTAATTACTTTGGTTTCTTCTGGTATAAATAATAGCGCTGGAGAAGATCTAATTTTCATAGTATTATTAATTGTTTTATAAAAGCACCATCCAAACTTACCTGTAAAAGCTTTATTACTTAAACATAAGTTATCTAGGAGTCCAAATAATTGGGATTGAAATTTCGTTGCGGCGATTAATAAATCTATACGGTGCGTCATAAACAAGAACCCTAGGAGACCCCGTTGTTTTAATTCCTTCCTCCTTTAAGTTTTGCATTAGAACTGTAGTATATTTTTTTTCTTTGGAGGTGCTCGTAAAACCTGAATACTGTATAGACGCATAATAACCCCCTTGCGCTTGATACACACTAACTTTATTCTCTTTAGGTATTGGTGTCGTTTCTAAATTAAATTTTTTAGGTAGCACAAATGCCATAATATTTCCTTTCTCGTGCTTTTCTGTATGCACAGGAGTTGTCATATTGATTTTAGTTTCAGAAACATTTGAGCCAGAAATATAACGAAATAAGGATCCAAATCCAGAGGAACTACCTCCTTGAGAATTATATTCAGCCATCATTACAGGAGGATAGTAACGAATTTCAAAATTAGATTTAATTTGGATTAACTCATAAGTTTGTTCTTCTGTTTGTGCCATAAGAAAACATGGTAGAAATAATAATATAATGAACCTCATAATTAATAAAGATATTAAATAGAAGATAAATAGATGGCCAAATTTATTTTTTAGATCAAAGAAATGTCACTTTTCATCCTTTATATATACTCTGAAAATCAACACACTTCTCCGCAACCAGGCATAACAACAATCTAAATAAAACGATTAGAAATTCTTTGTTCAATGCCTCTTTTCTGCATAATGGATTAGGCAAACTTTAAAAGGGCATTATAATCTCATTATAATGAGAGTTTATTTTTATAGATTGGTATTGAATTAATTGGGAAAGTGCGAGCAATGGTAAGATTGCGAGAATAAGGATGTGGCTGTTGTTCCACTTCGTTATTTTTATTCCATTTCTATTATTGTAATATCATCAAGAATAAAATCTGACGTTTCTTCATTGTTTTTTTTGATTCCAAACCATGAATTTCCAGATTGAGAGGCGGTAAAAATAAATTCGAATACCTGTGTGTCATGTTGCTGACTAACCTTATTTTCAAAAAGAATTGTTCTATTGTCTCCTAACACAAACGAATAGTTATCACTTTCAGCTTGATACTTAAAAGTGATTTTAAATTTTTTATAAGGCTCAAATTTTAAATTTTGAGGAATAGTTTGAATTATTATGCCCTGAGCATCTTCATGCAGTTTGAGTGACCAATTGCCATTTAAAACATCACTCACTTTTTTTCCATCCCATCCTTTTTGCGTGTATGGACTATGCTTTTCTGCAAGATGCACTCTTGGGTCATTAGCGCCACCAGCTTCTCCTTTTACAAAAGGGATTATTCCTGATGGAATGTGCTCAAAATTTTCTTGAAAATAGATGCTATCTATGACAGTTTTTTTGTGCGCTCTGATTACTCTTACATCATCATAAATAACAATAGAATCTCCTTTGCTTGTATTAAGTTCTAATTTGATATTATCATGGTATTTGTCCACATCAAAAAACACATGCATTTTTTGCATTTTACTTCCATGTTTACTATCTGCTGCAATATAATTTTCCCACAGCGAACTTGTTGTATGATTTTCTTTAACATTGGTACTTGACGCTATTTTTAAAGTTGCTTTTCTATTTCCAGATGTTTGAACATATACTTCTGCAGCATAAGACCCTTTTGTAAGATTAGGTAGGAGTTGGGATACTGTAGTTGGTTCGTTACTTTTATTAATTATTAACTTGTATTGTCCAAGACTATCTCTTAACACGTTTGCCTTTTCATTATTTGTTTTCCAATTGTCAGTATTACCGCTATTAAAACCACCATTTTTTACAATCGTGCCTTCGCCCCAATCCATTTGCGTATTAGCCTGCAATTTTTTATAAAGAACATAAGGTGTTTTAGCTTTTGCCTTAATTTTAATGCTGCCATTATTTATTGCAATTTCTTTGTGGACTGTTTTTCCTAAATCACTTAATTCATAAAGGAAAATGGTTTTAATATCATTCCAAGATTTAGGTAATATCCAATTAGTTGTCCCTTCTTTTTCGTTCCAATGGTAAAGTTTATTTTCTTCAATAGGATTCCAAGGCAACAAATAAGCATTGTCATTATAAATTATTATGCCGTCTTTTGTAATAATTCTTTTTCCAGATTGAGTTTTAACCACAACGTTATTTTCTAATTGAATAACATCCTTTTGCCAGCTAATAATCGGGAAATTTTGTATGTATTTAGTAGGTAAATTTGCTTTGAAGGTAATATCTATACAATTATCATAATTGATTCTTCCCTGCCAACCTTCATAATCAACCATTTCAGCGCCTCCAAGTAAAGGGTGTTTGGCAATCCAAGTATCTTTTTGATGATTGCGGATAAAACGCACAATTTTGCTGTTAAATCCTTTGATCGTTTTCCCTCCATATTTATAATCAACAGCCCAATGATTCCAAACAGCATTATATTCTAAATCTTGTGGAAATTCTGTTGCCAAAATCAAGTCGAGCGAATTAATTTCGCTAGCAACCTTTCGGCTATCCCAGCTCCCTTTTGCATACCACACATCTAAGTATATGAAGTCTAGATTAGGTACTTGATCTTTTAAAGACTTCAATCTATTGTATCTTTTATCATTTACAGCATCAAACCGCTTGTCTATTCTGTAAGATTGGTCTAGCCAATTCCATCCTATATTTTCCTTGTTAATTAAAGATTCGCTAAACATTCGCGCTTCAGGATAAGATTCTGTGCCATTAATATGTACTCCAATATCAGCATTATATTTGTTCGCTTGATCACAAATAAGATTCATTTCTTTTACACCCCCTTGCCGCGTTCCAATATAGCCATAATCAGGATGATTGGAATCATGACCTTCACCTCCATATCCTTTAAGAATTATAAATTGACCAAGTCCATCAGTATTTAGAAAGATCCTTTTAGTCTCATCTAGTGACTTTGAAAATGGATTTGTAGCCTGACTAGCAAAGTTCATGGGAATTCTAAAAACAACCCAATCTTTTACCCTTTCATTTCCAAAAGGATTGTTCATTATTTTTCTAAAGGCAATTGCCCCATCTTGCCAATCAACTTTTCTATCGCCATTGGCATCATCGGTAATAATTATTTTTAGTTCTGGCAATTTATGTATTGAGTTCATTCTATTAGCTCTATACAACCATGATCCACTCCAAAGACTGGTATAAACGTCATTGTTTTTTTTAAAAGTATATTTAAGTATCCTGCTATTATCTGTTTTTTCTTGAACAGCATTTGTCCAAATAGAAGCAGCAATATTTTCATCGGATAAAATACCATACAAAAATCCTTTTGGCATTGAATCTATTGGTGTTTTTCTATTTACTTTTTGAAAAACATCTCCACCATTACCTTCTAAAGCAGTAAACATTTTAGCTCCAGAAAAATTTGCGTTTTTTACTTTGGAAGAAACCGTTAATAGCTGATGCTCTGGGAAAGCAATTGTGTTTATTTTAAAGGCTCCTTTTTCTATTACTTTAACAAATTTTAAATCAACAATATTATCAATCACCTCAACCTTTACAGTAAGTAATACTTTAATATCATCTATGCTTATAGTATAGATGATGGCGTTCTCTTTAACTATTGAGGTTACTTTAGGTTGAAATTCTATTCCGTTGATTAATAAAGTCTTATTGTTTGAGATACTACCATTTAAAATAGCATTATTTTTCAATAATTTATATTGCTTTATTGAAGGGAAATTAGCGTCAACGCTCAATACTAATTTATCTGATTTAATAGATTGGTATTGAATTGATTGGGAAAGTGCGAGCAATGGTAAGATTGCGAGAATAAGGATGTGTATAAATCGTTTATTCATGATAATTTGTAATTATTTAAGGGGAGCTAAAAAACGTATTTTAGTTTGCTTCTATTCTTATACTAACCGTTGGGTTATTGAGGTTCTATCATGTGTTTATTGATAAGACAATCCATATCCAAAACGATATAATGGATTTTCAGAGTCATAAGGTACATCTTCCTTTTGATTTTCAACGGCTTTCCATGAGGAAGGAAGCTCAAATGGGAGTTTTCCTGACAGATTCACTTTCCCAAAAAGCCCCTAACTAACTAAAATTAAGGGCTTTTATTTTTGTCACTTATTCTCTTTAAACAGGAATAAACTAACGGCTACAAGCGATAAGTTTTTTATAATATACTGACCTATTAAAGTGGGCGTAAATAAATCATGCCAGGTATCATTTTGTAAAATAAAAAGAGGAGCTACTGTCATGAAAATATGGGTCCAAAGTATATAACAGGCGATTTTAGTATACTTTTTAAACAAAAAAAGAACTCCAATAAGGCATTCGAAAGCACCAAAAATTGGAATAAATACCTCATCACTAATAAAAGCCCTAATCGTAATTTCACAAAGATGGTGCACTAAGGGTTCTGCAGGAGAGGCTCCTAATACTTTTAATATTCCAAACCAGAAATAAATAATTAAAAGCGAGAATCTGCCGAATAGATTTGTGAGATTAAAGGCTTGTTGGTTTTGTGTCATTAGAAAAAATCATAAGGCATAAAGGTATTTATTCTCCTTTTGTTATCAAATTTCATAGGGCTTTTTTATTCTCGTTTGTTTTAGTTAAATAACCCATTATTTATGAAGTCTATTTTTATATTCTTTTGTTTATTACTCTTTTCATTCTCTAATGCTCAGATATATAATCCTGTAAGTTGGCAGTCAAGTATAGAAGAAATTGAAACGGGTATATTTGAGTTATCTATTACTGCCAATATTGAAAAAGGTTGGCATTTATATGATACAGAAAATAGAGAAAATGGCCCTTTTCCAACATCACTTGATTTTGAAATACCCGAAAATAGTTCCCTTATTGGTGGTCTTGAGTTTCAAAAACCGATTGCAAAATACGATTCAATATTTGAGATGAATGTAGGGTATTACGAAAATCAAACTACGTTTACTCAAAAAATAAAACTCAAAAACCCCTTAGATAGTGTTAATGTACTGATTTCTTATATGGCTTGTGATGAAAAAAGATGCCTGCCTCCTAAAGAAGTTACGCTCTCCTTTAATGGAAAAGAGATTATAAAAAAACCCCTAAAAGAAGAGCAACAAATTGAAGCTGATTCAGGAGATTTACTATCTGTATTTATACTGGCCTTTTTATTTGGTTTTACAGCCTTATTAACCCCCTGTGTTTTTCCGATGATCCCTCTCACGGTAAGCTTCTTCACCAAACAGAGTAAAACTAAAATACAGGGCATTAGAAATGCGTTGCTTTTTGGAATTTCTATAGTCTTTATTTATGTTTTCTTAGGAATCTTAATGACCATGTTATTTGGCTCAGGAGCATTAAATGCATTAGCAACTAATATATGGTTCAACCTTTTTATGTTTATATTATTAGGGGTATTTGCCTTTTCTTTCTTAGGTGCTTTTGAAATTAATCTTCCTAATTCGTGGGCAAATTCCTTAGATAAAAAATCTTCTAAAAAAGGTTTTATTGGGATTTTCTTTATGGCATTAGCACTGGCTGTGATTTCTTTTTCGTGTACAGGACCTATTGTGGGTACGCTTTTAGTTCAAGCAGCTACAGGGCAAAATCTTTTAGGCCCCATTATAGGTATGTTTGGTTTTTCATTGGCAATTGCCATACCGTTTACCTTATTTGCTGCATTTCCAGGGTGGATGAATAGTTTGCCAAAATCTGGAAGTTGGCTTCAAACTGTGAAAGTTGTTCTAGGTTTTTTGGAATTGGCCTTTGCCCTTAAATTTTTATCAAATATTGATTTGGTATTACAGTTAGAAATATTAAACAGAGAAGTCTTTTTGTCTGTTTGGGTGGCTATTTTTCTTTGCTTAACCATGTATCTCTTTGGGTTTATTATTCTTCCTCATCACTCATTCTCCTCGGTAAAGACACCTTTATCTTTGCCAAGGTTTAGTATTGCTTTACTTAGCTTGAGTTTCACCTTGTATTTACTTCCAGGATTGTGGGGTGCCCCATTAAAACTAATTAGTGCATTTCCACCCCCTTTAAATTATAGTGAATCTTCAGGTTACATGATTAATAATACCACACATGAGCTAAGTAATCAAACGCTCCCAGCCGGTTCTCATATGCTAGTGCCTTATGATATCTTAACTTTTAATGACTATGACACTGCGCTATCTTATAGCAAGAAAGTTAAAAAAACACTATTAGTAGACTTTACGGGGCATGCCTGCGTAAACTGCAGAAAAATGGAGCAGCTTGTTTGGTCTAATTCAAAGGTATTAGAAGTACTACGTAATAACGTTGTTTTAGTTTCTTTATACATAGACGATAAAAGAAAATTAAAAGAGAATGAATTATTTGAATCC
>CAJJAZ010000004.1 GCA_905182295.1 uncultured Flavobacteriaceae bacterium
GGGTGCAAATATAGAACGAGTTTTCTGGTTTCACAACAACTATTTGTAAAAATATTTAATCTTTTTTCATCCCCCAGCCCACTGCCCTATTTTACAAGTAGTTAGAGCGTATGAAAAAATGAAAAAAGCTAGGGCATCGGGCGTGAGCCCAGGATTTAAAGTGAATGTAGCGGAGAAATAATAATAATTGACCCTTTATATAAGGAAAAGAGGCAAGGATTATTGCTAAGTAAATCAATGGTGCTATATTTGCGCCTCTTACATGTATATAAAGATGATAAAAGTTAGCTTACCAGACGGATCCGTTAAAGAATTTAATAAAGGCGCTACGCCTATGGATGTAGCCATGAGTATTAGTGAGGGATTGGCGAGAAATGTAATATCGGCCAGTTTTAACAATACCGTTGTAGAAACCAAAACGGCTTTGGAAGAAGACGGTAGCCTGGTTCTCTTCACTTGGAATGATGTTTCAGGTAAGAAAGCGTTCTGGCATTCTTCTTCTCATATTGTTGCCCAAGCTTTGGAGCAATTGTATCCTGGAATAAATCTAACGATTGGTCCTGCTATTGATAATGGTTTCTACTATGATGTGGAACTTCCTGAAGGTAAAGTGATTTCTGATAAGGATTTTGGCCAGATTGAAAAAACCGCCTTGGAGATTGCGCGAGGCAAACATGAATTTAATATGCGCAGTGTATCTAAAGCAGACGCACTGAAAAAATACCGTGATGAAAACAACCCTTATAAGGTTGAGCTGATAGAAAACCTAGAAGATGGCAGCATTACTTTTTGCGACCACGATTCTTTTACGGATTTGTGTAGGGGTGGTCACATTCCCAATACTGGTATTGTAAAAGCCATTAAAATTCTAAGTGTTGCTGGTGCTTATTGGAGGGGAGATGAGAATAAACCCCAACTCACCAGACTTTATGGAATTTCTTTCCCTAAACAAAAGGAGCTTACTGAGTACCTAGAACTCTTGGAAGAGGCTAAAAAGAGGGACCATAGAAAATTAGGTAAAGAAATGGAACTCTTTACTTTTTCTCAAAAAGTAGGTCAAGGTTTGCCATTGTGGTTGCCTAAAGGAGCTGCACTCAGAGAAAGGTTAGAGAACTTTTTGAAAAAAGCACAAAAGAAAGCGGGCTACGAGATGGTGGTTACACCACATATTGGTCAGAAAGAACTCTATGTGACTTCTGGTCACTATGCGAAATACGGAGAAGATAGCTTCCAACCTATCAAGACCCCTAAAATGGATGAGGAGTTTCTTTTGAAACCAATGAACTGTCCGCACCATTGTGAAATATACAACAGCAAACCTTTTAGCTATAAAGAACTTCCTAAACGTTTTGCTGAATTTGGAACAGTGTACAGATACGAGCAGAGTGGAGAGTTACACGGACTTACAAGGGTTAGAGGGTTTACACAGGATGACGCGCATATTTTTTGTACACCAGATCAATTAGATCAGGAATTTAAAGATGTGATTGACTTATCTTTATATGTATTAAACTCGCTTGGCTTTGATAATTTCACCGCACAGGTCTCTGTGAGAGATTTGAGCAAGCCTGAAAAATACATTGGATCTGTTGAGAATTGGGAAAAAGCGGAAAATGCCATTATTAATGCTGCGGCTGAAAAAGGATTGAATTATGTAGTTGAAGCTGGTGAAGCTGCTTTCTACGGTCCAAAGCTGGATTTCATGGTGAAGGATGCCTTGGGAAGACACTGGCAATTGGGAACCATTCAGGTAGATTACAACCTTCCTGAAAGATTTGAGCTTAGCTATAAAGGCAGTGACAATCAATCACATAGACCCGTAATGATCCATAGAGCTCCTTTTGGAAGTATGGAGCGTTTTATTGCTTTATTACTGGAACATACTGGGGGAAATTTCCCTTTATGGCTTACGCCACAGCAAGCTGTAATACTCCCTGTAAGTGAGAAGCATGAAAAATATGCCGAAAAAGTTTTAAATTCACTAGAAAATGCCGAAATTCGCGGCCTCGTTGACAGTAGAAATGAGACTATTGGTAAGAAAATTAGAGAGGCAGAAATGAGTAAAATCCCATTCATGCTGATCGTTGGAGACCAAGAGGCTCAAGACCAGACCATCTCTGTAAGGAAACACGGAGGGGAAGAAATAGGCGCTATTTCGGTCGAAGGCTTTGCTCAACTAGTAAAAAAAGAGATTGAAACGACCTTAAAACCGTTTTAAAATATAAATGTTTAACTAAAATTAGAAGCCATAGCAATACGTAAAAGGTTCAGGCCACAACCAAGAAGGGAAAACAAAAATCCTCACAACATCAATAGGAGCATTTTAGCGCCTAGTGTACGTTTGGTAGGAGACAATGTTGAAGTAGGTGTCTATGACATTAAAGATGCACTTGTTAAAGCAGAGGAATTAGAATTAGACTTAGTAGAGATTTCTCCTAAGGCAGACCCTCCTGTTTGTAAAATTACCGATTACAAAAAATTCCTTTACGAACAAAAGAAAAGAGAAAAGGTACTTAAAGCTAAAGCGACTAAAGTGGTGGTTAAAGAGATCCGTTTTGGACCTCAAACAGACGAACACGATTACGAGTTTAAAAAGAAACACGCGGAGAAGTTTCTTAAAGATGGAGCCAAATTAAAGGCTTATGTATTCTTTAAAGGACGTTCTATTGTATATAAAGATCAAGGAGAAATTCTACTCTTAAAATTGGCTTCTGAATTAGAAGAATTAGGAAAAGTAGAACAAATGCCTCGATTGGAAGGAAAGAGAATGACTATGTTTTTAGCCCCAAAAACTAAAAAATAATCAGAGGGTATTTAATGGCCCTGAATACATTAAGTGAGATAACTATAAATAGGAAGACAATGCCTAAAATGAAAACAAAATCTAGTGCCAAGAAGCGCTTTAAGCTTACAGGTTCTGGGAAAATTAAAAGAAAGCACGCTTTTAAGAGTCACATCTTGACTAAAAAGTCTAAAAAGCGTAAGCTTAAATTAACTCATGATGGCTTGGTACACAAAGCAGATGAGAACAACATCAAAATTCAATTGCGTTTAAAGTAATCGAATTAAGGTAACAATTATTAACCGTGGAGCTAGGCCTTAAAGTGCCCACCAGCCGCCTACTACAAAAAACAATTAAGAAATGCCAAGATCAGTCAATTCAGTAGCTTCAAGAGCTAGAAGAAAAAAAGTAATGAAACAAGCCAAAGGTTTCTTCGGAAGAAGAAAGAACGTTTGGACTGTTGCAAAAAATGCGGTGGAAAAAGCGATGCTTTATGCATACAGAGACCGTAGAAATAAGAAAAGAAATTTCCGTGCCCTTTGGATTACACGTATTAATGCAGCGGCAAGATTACACGGAATGTCTTACTCAGAGTTTATGGGTAAAGTAAAAGCCAACAACATTGAACTAAACCGTAAGGTTTTAGCAGATTTGGGTATGAATCATCCAGAGGCGTTCAAAGCTGTAGTAGACAAAATAAAATAATACGAATCTATCTCACTTATAAAAAACCCACGCCCACAGCGTGGGTTTTTTTTTACCTTTACTTCTATGAATACACCCCTACTTAAAGACGTTAAACTTGTGGTAACGGATATGGATGGCACACTGCTAAACCCAAACCACGAGGTGAGCAACCAATTTATTAATCAATTTTGGGCCCTTAAAGAAAAAGGGATTACGGTGGTTGCCGCTAGTGGTAGGCAACACAATAGTATTGTAGAAAAACTAGCCGCTATAGAAAATGAACTTACCATAATTGCCGAAAATGGCGCCATGACCACTTTTCATGGTAAAGAAACAGTATTCACCCCCTACCCTAAAATACATTTAGACAAAACACTGGCGTTATTAAAGCGACAGAAAAATATGCATCCGGTACTCTGTACAAACGGATCTGCATTCATAGCTAAGGGTCAGGATAAGTTTGAACCTATTCTAAGAGAGTTTTACAGCACTTTTAACGTGATTGACCAATTGGAAGATTGCACACAAGAGGTACTTAAAATAGCGATCTATCATTTTGAGAACTCCGAAAAGTACATTTACCCTGTAGTACAAGACTTGGCCAATGAGGTGAAAATTAAAATATCTGGTCCAAACTGGGTAGATCTTTCTCATCCAAACGCTAATAAGGGATTCGCCTTGAATGTCCTACAAAAATATTTAGGGGTTGCCCCTGAGCAAACCATGGTCTTTGGAGATTACTTTAACGACCTTGAAATGATGGAACAAGCTCATTTTAGCTATGCTATGGCCAATGCACACCCAAAAATACTTGAAATAGCCAATTACAAGACACTGTCTAATAGTAAATTTGGCGTAGAAACAGTTCTAGAAAAGTTACTAAAACAACTATAAGCGCTGCTAGAATGAAAAGGCTAACAGGATTTTAACGGATTCCTAGAAAGGAACGTCATCTGAATCTGGCATTCCAAATGCGTCGTTTGGAGAAGGCAGGTCTTTGGTAATAAATGGATTGGACTCCTGATTGCTATTTAATTTAGACTGAAATTCAAAAGGGGTGTCAAAGGTGTCTAAGTTTTCAAACTTACCGAGGTTAGCCACAAACTTGAGCCTAATATTATCCAAACCACCATTTCTGTGCTTGGCCACAATAAATTCTGCCTGGCCGTCTGTTGGAGACCTTTCGTCGTCGTCCCATTCCTCAATTTTATAGTATTCCGGTCTATAGATAAAGGAAACAATATCTGCATCCTGCTCTATGGCTCCGGACTCCCTTAGATCCGAAAGTATTGGACGCTTAGAACCTCCCCTAGTTTCTACTGCCCTTGACAATTGAGAGAGTGCTATTACGGGTACATTTAATTCTTTGGCTAAGGCCTTTAAGTTTCTAGAAATAGTAGAAATTTCTTGTTCTCTGTTTCCGCCACCTTTTTGACTGGTCCCTGCCGTCATTAATTGAAGGTAATCTATAATAATAAGCTTAATACCGTGCTGTGAAGCCAATCTTCTTGCTTTGGCCCTAAGGTCAAAAATGGACAAAGAAGGGGTGTCATCTATAAATAAGGGCGCCGTTTCTAAGGCTTTCACTTTTACATTCAATTGCTCCCATTCGTGCTTTTCTAGCTTTCCTGTTCTAAGTTTTTCAGAAGACAATCCTGTTTCAGAAGAAATAAGCCTAGTGATTAACTGAACAGAAGACATCTCTAAAGAAAAAAAAGCGACACCTTGATTGTTGTTCACAGCCATATTACGGGCCATAGAAAGCGTTAGGGCGGTTTTACCCATACCTGGCCTAGCTGCTACAATAATCAAATCACTTGGTTGCCATCCTGAAGTAAGCTTGTCTAGTTTGTCAAAACCAGATGGGATTCCACTCAGTCCCTCTTTATTGGCAATTTCTTCAATTCTCTTCTTGGCTTGAATCACAAGGTTTTGCGCAGTTTCTGCAGAACGTTTTAAATTTCCTTGAGTAACGTCATAAAGCTTAGACTCTGCTGCATCTAATAAATCAAAAACATCGGTACTGTCTTCATAAGCTTCTTGTATAATCTCGTTGGAGATTTTTATAAGGCTTCGCTGAATATATTTCTGTAAAATGATCCTCGCATGGAATTCAATGTGGGCAGAAGACGCTACTTTTTGGGTGAGATTAATCAAGTAAAAATCCCCTCCTACTTTTTCTAGCTTACCCTCCTTCTTTAATTGCGCAGAAACGGTTAATAAATCAATGGGTTCAGAGGTTTCAAACAAGGTGAAAATAGCTTCGTAGATAAATCTATGGGCGTCTTTATAGAATACATCTGGATGTAAAATATCTATAACCTCATCTACCCCTTTTTTATCAATAAGCATCGCTCCCAATACAACCTCCTCTAAATCAGTTGCTTGAGGTGGTATTTTACCGCGCTCTAAAGTAACAAGTGAAGCGTTGTTAGGGGTGTTTCTTGTGAATGCTTGAGGGTTTTTCATAAGTACTAATGTACGTAATAAGATAGGGCCAGACCTAAAAAAGTGTTTCCCGACTATTCACCGTTCATTCACAATCTGACTGTTAATAAGTTGCAAAAATTGTTGATAAGCATAAAAAAACTGCTGTTAAAAAACAGCAGTTTTGAAAAGACTTTATAAACTAGGGGTTTAGTCGTTATAGACACCCATGTTAGCGTATTTTTCCATTCTGCTTGCCACCAATTCTTTTGGGGATAAGTTTTTGAGCTCATTAAAATGAGTGGTAATCTTTTGTTTGGTAATCTCAAACATTTTAGCCCTATCGCTGTGAGCACCTCCAGAAGGTTCTCTCACAATTTCATCAATAAGCTTGAGCTTTTTCATGTCGGTAGCGGTTAGTTTAAGGGCACTTGCAGCCAATTCTTTATACTCCCAACTCCTCCATAAAATAGAAGAACAAGATTCAGGAGAGATCACTGAATACCAGGTATTCTCTAACATGAGTACTTTATCTCCAACCCCTATTCCTAGCGCTCCACCAGAAGCACCTTCACCAATAATCATCACAATGATAGGCACTTTAAGCCTGGTCATTTCAAGTATATTCCTCGCAATGGCTTCTCCTTGTCCTCTTTCCTCCGCTTCAATTCCAGGATATGCCCCTGGAGTGTCAATAAGACAAACTACGGGAATGTCAAATTTCTCCGCAGATTTCATGAGTCTAAGGGCTTTTCTATAGCCTTCAGGATTGGCCATACCAAAGTTTCTGTATTGTCTGGTCTTTGTATTGTACCCTTTTTGCTGGCCAATAAACATATAGGACTGATCGCCAATTTTTCCCAAACCACCAATCATGGCTTTGTCATCCTTAACCGTTCTGTCTCCGTGAAGTTCTAGGAAAGTCTCTCCACAAATGGCTTTGATGTAATCTAAAGTGTAAGGTCTATTAGGGTGCCTAGACAACTGAACTCTCTGCCAGGCAGTTAAGTTCTTGTAAATGTCTTTTTTGGTCTCTTGTAATTTTTTTTCAATTTGTTTACAGGTCTCGCTAACGTCTACGTCGCTCTCTTCTCCTATAATCACACACTTGTCTAGCTGGTCTTCTAGTTCCTTAATAGGAAGCTCAAAATCTAAATACTCCATGGGGTGTTTTAATTGGTAACAACTGACAAATATAAAATTTATATGCTACAATCTATGCCTTAGTTTTAGTTTTTACCCTCAGTCTATTTTTTAAAATACCATTGATAATTACCGTCAATAGTATGACACTGGCACCACCATAAAACATAGGGGTCATTTGCTCACTAGATCCGAAAATAAAAAAAGCGAGCACAATCCCATATACAGGTTCTAGGTTGGTGGTTAACATCACAGAATAAGGACTGATGAATGCCATAAGCTTTACAGATGCTATAAAGGCGTATGCCGTACATAGGGAAGCTAATAAAAACAAATACCCTATATCCGCAGTAGAAATAGCCCAAAAATCATTTGTAAAAGCACCGGTAAAAGCCAAATAGAGCGAAAGTAATAATACCCCTCCTGCCATTTCATAAAAGACAATGATAGAAGGTTTTAATTTTGCAATATACAGGCCATTAATCATTGAAAAAACAGCGACTAAAAAAGCAGAAGTAACTGCCAATAAAATACCCTGCCAATATTGGGTTTCTACTTTAAAGATAATACCCAAACCAAAAACAACCATCAGGCCAAATAACACTTCGTAACCCACTAATTTTCTCTTGTACCACAAAGGTTCTAGAAATGCTGCAAATAACGCCCCTACTGACATACAAGCCAATGCTATGGACACATTAGATACTTTTATGGCTTTAAAAAAAGTCACCCAATGTAGTGCTATAATAGCCCCTGTTCCCAATAAGCCAAGTACTGTTTTTAAGGGCAAACGCCAAAAAAAACGCATGACGTTAATATAGATAAATACCAGAACCATTGCCATAGCCATTCTATACCAAACCAATGGAAGTGCGTCTATAGAGATAAGCTTTCCTATGACTGCAGTGAAACCCCAGATAAATACAATTAAATGAAGGTGTGCGAAGTGCTTGAGATTACCGTTTGGCATTATTTAAAAGATAAACAGCTATAAAACTAAATAGAATATTAGGGATTAGAATAGCCACTAGTGGGGACAAGCCAGACTGTTGCGCTAAGGTACCAAATACCCTGTCAAAAAAGATGTAAATAAAAGCCACACAAATACCGAAAGCCAAGTTAACACCCATACCACCTCTTCGCTTGGCGGCAGATACCCCCACAGCAATAAACGTGAGAATGAAAGCGGTAAAAGGAAGGGCCCATCGCTTGTATTTGACCATAATGTAGGTGTTGATATTACTGGCCCCTTTTCGCTTTTGGTCTGCAATAAAGTCGTTTAATTCAATTAAGTTTTTTGTTTCTGCTATATAAGACACCGGTGTTAGGTCAGATATTTTAAACGCAAAAACAGTATCTAAAGTAGCTTTGGTTTCTATCCTTGCAAGGCTGTCTATAAAATACCTCTTCTCAAAAGAAGTGAGCTGATACATAGAATCTTTTTCCCTCCACCTGATTGTAGCTGCACTGATTTTATAATCCAATTCATTGAACTCGTTAAAATGTTCGAGGGTAAAATTATACCCCCTAGACCTGCTTGGATCATAACTGCTTACATACAAGAAATCATTCTCGTTTACCTGATTGAAAATATTGTTGGTAATACGGTCTTCTTTTCCCTTTTTGAGGTATTTAAAAATAAACTCATTATACCCTTTACTGGCATGAGGCACAATAAACATCACCATAAAAAACATCAGTGCGGCAATAATACTTGCCCCTATAAAATAGGGTCTCAAAAACCTGTTGAATGAAACACCTGAGCTTAAAATAGCGACTATTTCTGTGTTGTTAGCCAGCTTAGATGTAAAGAAAATAACGGATAAAAAAAGAAAAATAGGAAACAATAAACTCCCAATGTAAATCGTAAAGTTACCGTAGTACACCAATACTTCATCTAAAGGGGCATTATTATCTATAATCTTACCTACCTGCTCAGCCAGATTGGCCATAATTCCAATAGGTACAAATAGCATAAGCATCACCGAGAAGGTGAGTAAGTATCGTTTGAGTATGTACCAATCTAAAATTTTCAAAATTACAATCTCTTGTCCATTTGAACGACCATTTGGGCTTTCCAAGCAGCAAATTCTCCTGCTATAATTTTCTCTCTAGCAGTGCGCACCAACCACATATAAAAACCTAAGTTATGAATGGTAGCGATTTGTTTCCCCAAGTATTCATTGGCAGCAAACAAATGACGCAAATAAGCTTTTGAGTATTCTGTATCTACAAAGGTATGGCCCATTTCATCTACAGCTGAAAAATCTGCCTCCCACTTTTTGTTTTTAATATTGATGGTCCCATGCGCTGTAAAAAGCATTCCATTTCGTGCATTTCTAGTAGGCATAACACAGTCAAACATATCAATTCCTAAAGCAATATTTTCCAAAATATTGATAGGAGTTCCCACCCCCATTAAATACCTGGGCTTGTCTTCCGGAAGCACTTCACAAACCACTTCAGTCATAGCGTACATCTCGTCTGCAGGCTCCCCTACTGATAAACCGCCAATGGCATTTCCCTGGGCACCTACAGAGGCAATAAACTCTGCAGACTGTCTCCTAAGGTCTTTATAAGTTGACCCTTGAACAATAGGAAAAAAAGTCTGTTCGTAGTCGTAAGTATAGGGTGTTTTGTCTAAATGAGTCATACAGCGATCCAACCATCTATGGGTCATGTGCATGGATCTCTTGGCATAAGAATAATCACAAGGATAAGGGGTGCATTCATCAAAAGCCATGATAATATCTGCACCAATATTACGCTGGATTTCCATGACATTTTCTGGCGTGAAAAAGTGATAAGATCCGTCTATATGGGATTTAAATTTCACCCCTTCTTCCTTTATTTTTCTGTTAGAAGAAAGCGAATACACCTGGTATCCACCACTGTCTGTAAGAATGTTTTTATCCCACCCCATAAATTTGTGGAGCCCTCCAGCTTTCAACAGAATATCTATTTTTGGCCTCAAATACAAATGGTAGGTATTCCCTAAAATAATATCTGGCTTAATCTCTTCTTTTAGCTCACGCTGATGCACTCCTTTTACAGAAGCCACCGTACCTACAGGCATAAAAATAGGGGTTTCAATAATACCGTGGTCTGTTTCTAAAGTAGCTGCCCTAGCTTTAGATTGTGGGTCTATATGGGATAAGTTGAATTTCAAAGTATATAAATCTAGTCGCAAATATACTAAACCCCTATGGAGTATTCACTTTAGCGGGTATAAAATAAAATGGAATTTCGTTGATAAATAGTAACAACTCAAGTTGTGTAGCCCATATAAGGGCCTTATTTTTACGGCTGTTAAACTACCCAATAAAAACATGGCAAATATTACAGAATTAAACCAATTGACTACGCAAGTCAGAAGAGACATTTTGCGTATGGTACACAAAGTTAACTCTGGTCACCCAGGAGGTTCCTTAGGATGTGCTGAATTTTTCGTAGCCCTATACAATGAGGTCATGGAGCTAAAAGACGGTTTTGATATGGACGGTAAAGAAGAAGATTTATTCTTTTTATCCAATGGACATATTTCTCCTGTATTTTACAGTGTACTGGCTCGTAGGGGTTATTTCCCTGTAGCAGAATTAAGCACATTTAGATTGATCAATTCAAGACTTCAAGGACACCCAACTACGCATGAAGGTTTGCCTGGAATAAGAATTGCATCTGGTTCTTTGGGACAGGGAATGTCTGTGGCTATTGGAGCAGCGCAAGCTAAAAAACTTAACAATGATTCACACCTAGTGTATAGCCTTCATGGAGATGGAGAGCTACAAGAAGGTCAAAACTGGGAAGCCATTATGTATGCTTCTGCAAAAAAAGTAGACAACCTGATTGCAACAATAGACTTAAATGGACAGCAAATAGACGGCGCAACAGACCACGTATTGCACATGGGAGATGTAGCCGCGAAATTTAAAGCTTTTGACTGGGAAGTACTTTCAATTGAAAAAGGAAATGACATGTCTGCCATAATAGAAGGTTTAAAAAAAGCCAAATTACTCAGTGGTCAAGGAAAGCCTGTTTGTATACTCATGCACACCGTAATGGGTAATGGGGTAGATTTTATGATGCATACCCACGCATGGCATGGTAAAGCACCAAATGACGAACAACTAGCCAACGGACTGGCTCAAAATCCAGAAACTTTAGGGGACTACTAAACCGCAATAAGATGAAGAAATATATAGATACAGGGAAAAAAGATACTAGAAGTGGTTTTGGTGCAGGATTGGCCCATTTAGGAAGAACCAATAAGAATGTAGTTGCATTGTGTGCAGACCTTATAGGTTCCTTAAAAATGGATGAATTTATTGCGGAGAACCCAGAGCGTTTTTATCAAATAGGTATAGCAGAAGCTAACATGATTGGAATTGCCGCAGGATTGACAATCGGAGGAAAAATTCCATTTACTGGTACATTTGCCAACTTTTCTACTGGTAGGGTATACGATCAAATCAGGCAATCTGTTGCTTACTCGGATAAGAATGTTAAAATATGTGCCTCCCATGCTGGATTAACATTAGGAGAAGACGGCGCTACACACCAAATCCTTGAAGATATAGGTTTAATGAAAATGCTACCAGGAATGGTGGTCATTAATACCTGTGATTACAATCAAACAAGAGCGGCTACCATTGCAATAGCAGATTACCATGGTCCTGTTTACTTGCGTTTTGGAAGACCTGCTGTGGCTAATTTTACTCCGCCAGATGCGCCTTTTGAAATAGGTAAAGCCATACTTTTACAAGAAGGTACAGACGTTACCATAGTAGCCACTGGTCACCTAGTGTGGGAAGCTTTAATGGCTGCAGAACAATTAGCAGAAAAAGGGATTAGTGCAGAGGTGATTAATATACACACCATTAAACCATTAGACGAAACCGCTATTTTAGCTTCAGTAGCCAAAACATCTTGTATTGTTACCGCTGAAGAGCACAATATCTTAGGGGGGTTAGGAGAAAGTGTTGCCAGAACTTTGGCTTCAAAACATCCTGTACCACAAGAATTTATTGGAACAAATGACACTTTCGGTGAGAGTGGAACACCAGCACAACTCATGGAGAAATACGGATTAAACGCAGCGGCAATTACAACTGCTTGTGAAAAAGTAATAAAACGCAAATAAAATCGTTATAATACAAATGTCTAAAGGCGCATTTTAATTCTTTCTAAAAGATCTTAAAATGCGCCTTTTACTTTAAAATATAATTTGAGATGAAAAAAGTATTATTTATTGCAATGGCCTTAATCACTTTTCAAGGCTTTGCACAGAAAGAAACTGGGATAGGAATTAAAGCTGGTGTAAATTACAGCCAGAACGGAGATTTAAAAACTGCTGTAAGTAGCGCTGCAAATGACCTTATTTCAGGCTCAGATCAAAAAATGGGGTACCACCTTGGTCTTTATGCTAAAATGAAATTGCCTCTTTTTTATCTCAGACCGGAATTGACCTTCACCCATACCAAAAGTGCTTATGACTTTTCAGGGAACAATGGGGTTTACAGCCAATCTAAAATAGACCTACCCATTCTTTTAGGTTATGAAATTATAGGTCCTCTACATGTGTTTGCTGGCCCTTCTATTCAATTTGTTTTAGGCAATGATTTTGACATAAAACAGGTTGCACTAACAGATTTAGAAAAAAACACTACGATTGGGTTTCAGTTCGGAGCTGGTTTAAATCTAGGACGTCTGGGCTTAGATGTGAGGTTTGAAAGGGGATTAAGTCCAAATCAAATCTCACTGATCAACAACAACATTACAAGCATTTCTGAAAGCTTTATAGATACTAGGCCTACCCAAGTGATCTTTGCGCTTTCTTATGCTTTATAAACTTTTTTAATCTTTATCTAAATAGTCCGGAATACCATCACCATCTGAATCTGTAAAAGTGATGGACCCATTTGCATTAATTACAATTTCTTCTCTGGTGGGAATACCATCGTTGTCGTCATCCGAATCTGCATGATTGGCTAAAGCCTGTTGAAAACTACTGGCTTCCTCATCTGCATCTGTATTGTCGTTACCCAAAATCCCGTCCCCATTTAGATCTTCTAATATGGAAGGAATACCATCATTATCATAATCTGTATCTACTACAAATTTACCCAATTCAATAGAAAAAATCAGTGGCGTGTAAGCTGGAATAACTCCAGAACTAGAATTGTAGTAACCCAGGGCAGAAGGAAAAACAAACAAGCCAATACCACTATCCGTGAAGGTTGTTGTACCATCTGGATGGTTTTCTACATTAAGACCAGCTTTAAGCTTATTCACACCCAACTGATACCCTCTTATCGTAAAGGGAAGGTATTGCCAAAGAAAACTGGCAGATGCGTCAAATGATTTGCCATTTAAAAAACTCCCCTCATACTTAATAAGCGTGGAGTCTGCAACTGTAGGAGAAATTCCACTACCACCCTCTCTCACCACCAAATAATAATACGTATGGTTCACAACCTCTTTTGTGTCCAAACCATAATAATCAGAATCAATAGCAATGGTTTCTGATTGCATCATTTGAGAAAGTGGCGTTTTATTGGCATTGTCTCCAGCAAGTGTGTCTACCCTAACCTTGAAGTCAAAACCATCAGGGGGGGTTTGAAAAGACTCATAATTGTAAAAATGTGTCTCCAAAAAAGCAGAAATATCTTCGGCATTGGTTGGTTCAACCTCACTTAAAGTAAGTGGCGGCACTAATTCTACTCCTAGTATCTCATTTTTCTTACAAGAAATAACAGTGAGTAATACAAAAGCACAAAGGAATATAGTATTCTTAGACATTTAGAATCATTTTAAGGCCGGCAAGATACAATTTTCCCTTATTTTTGTCAGAGACATTAACAAAGAATTTGTATTGTTTATGCGTTTAGATAAATACCTATGGGCCCTGAGATATTTTAAGACCAGAAACATTGCTTCAGAAGCGTGTAAGAAGGGTCAAATCAGGGTTAATGATCAAACTGCCAAGCCTTCTAGGGAAGTCTATCCCATGGATAAACTCCTTATTAGAAAAAATCAAATCAATTTTCAATGTACCGTGCTAGATATACCTGCTAGTAGGTTGGGGGCTAAATTGGTCGATATGTACCGCAAGGACACCACTCCATTAGAAGCTTTAGAGCAACACAAAGTAGCCGCACTTGCGCAAGAACACTATAGAAAAAGTGGTGCAGGAAGACCGACAAAGAAAGAAAGAAGAGACCTCTCTGGCTACGCCCAAGAGAATGAGGAAAATAATGATTGGGAATAAGAACACAGCGCGATATGAATACAAATCAAGACTTAAATCAAGCCTATTGGGAAGAGAAATACCTCAACCAACAAACTGGTTGGGACATTGGGGCTATTTCTCCTCCAATGAAATCTGCCATAGACCAATTGGCCTTCCAATATTCGAATAAAAAAGATTTAAACATCTTAATTCCTGGTGCTGGTATGGGCTATGAAGCCATTTATCTTCACCAAAAAGGGTATACCAATGTCCATGTGTTAGATATTGCAAAAAAACCCTTAGCTGAAATCGCAATTAAATGTGAGGATTTTCCAAAAGATCACTTGCACTGCGAAGACTTCTTTGATTTTCAAAAGGAGTCTTTTGATGTTATTTTTGAGCAAACATTTTTTTGCGCTATACCGCCTAATAATAGAGAAATATACGTCCGTAAAATGCATGAATTATTAAAGCCAAAAGGTGTTTTAACAGGCCTATTGTTTAATTTTCCTTTAACTGAGCAGGGGCCTCCATTTGGAGGGAACATAGAAAAATATTTGGATTTATTTGATCCTTATTTTTTAATAAATTTTATGGAAACAGCTCAAAATTCAATAAAACCTCGGGCAGACAAAGAACTCTTTTTTATATTTGAGAATAGATCATAAAAATAAGCCCTAAAAACAAGCAATATGTCACATCAGATATTAACACACCAAGAGATAGCCCATAAAATTCAAAGAATTGCTTACCAAATCTATGAATCTAATGTAGATGAGGAAGAGATTGTAGTGGCAGGAATTATAGGTACTGGTCTTGAATTTGCAAAAAAGATTAGCCGCGTCCTTCAAGAGATCACCACTGCCAATATTTTACTCTGTGAATTAAAAATGGACAAAAAAAATCCACTTAAGGGTGTGAGTACCTCCATAGATAAAAGTGATTATGAGAATAAATCTGTGGTACTAGTAGACGACGTTTTAAATTCAGGAAGTACCTTAATATACGGAGTACACCATTTTCTTCAAGTGCATCTAAAACAAATTAAAACAGCGGTTTTAGTCAATAGAAATCATAAAAAATATCCTGTAAAAGCTGATTTTAAAGGCATCTCACTCTCCACTTCATTACAAGAACACATTGAAGTAAGGTTTGAAAAGGGTAATGACGCCGTATATCTAAAGTAACATTTTGGCCAGCCTATAGTGACTTTAGATTGCTTTGAATTTTTTGGGAGATTTCATTGGGTGATTGCCCAAGTGCAGGAACTACCAAATGGGCCTGCTCATAATGTGGTGCCCGCTCAAAGAGGTGTTTTCCTAAAAACTCAGGCAATAGCGCTTTATCTAAACCTGCAAGTAGTGGCCTTTGATCCATTTCACCTTCTAGGCGAGTCACTAGTTCCGGAATAGAAAGCTTTAAATACACCACAAGGGTATTGGGAAAAGCTTTCATGTTTTCCATATTGTCACCAAAACACGGGGTCCCTCCCCCAGTAGACAAAACAAATGAATCTTCAGAATGTCCTATATGAAACAGTGCTTCTCGCTCTGCTTTTCTAAAAAAGACTTCCCCTTTATTCTTGAACAAGTCTGGAATAGACATTCCTTGCTTTTCAGATATAAAGTGATCTAAATCTAGAAAAGGAATCCCTAAGCGTTCCGCTAAGATCAGTCCAGTGGTGGTTTTCCCACTTCCCATATAACCTACTAATACAACCTTCATACTTTATACGCTTCTATAGATACAAAGTTACATTTCTTCAAAGGTTTTACTCTTAAAATTTATACACAAAACCATTCAATAAAAAAAAACACTTTTTTTAAACCCTAATTGACTGTATAGCAGTACCCTTTAAAAAAAAACAAAAAATTATATGTAATTAGCCTTGTAAGATTAATTATTGATAGTATATTTGCACCCGCTAACAGCAATAAAGTTAGTTAATGACCTGGTAGCTCAGTTGGTAGAGCATCTCCCTTTTAAGGAGAGGGTCCTGGGTTCGAGCCCCAGCCCGGTCACAAAAAAGTTAAGTCTTGCACTTAACTTTTTTTGTTTGCACCCTTTTTGAACAAATTTTTGTTTCTTTAGTGTACAAATGCTCACGTGGTGAAATTGGTAGACATGCCATCTTGAGGGGGTGGTGTCCTATGGACGTGCTGGTTCGAATCCAGTCGTGAGCACTAAAAAGCATAAAAAATCACCACAGCGACTTCCTACGGAAGTCGCTTTTTTTTTACCCGCTGAAATTCAAAAGATTTACTACATTTAATAGTGTATTAAATCATGAAATAGATCATTTGTGGCTACACCAAAAAAAGTTTCAATTATAGGCGGCGGAATTCAAGGACTGTGTACCGCTTATTACCTCAATAAACAAGGCCTTGAAGTAAGTGTATTTGAGCCTAAAACAACAGAGACAGGTGCCTCATATGTAAATGCTGGTTACCTTACCCCCAGTCATATTATTCCATTGGCAGCGCCAGGAATGATTCGTAAAGGATTAAAATGGATGCTGAATTCCAGTAGCCCCTTTTATGTGAAACCAAGAATAGACAAAGCTTTCTTAAAGTGGTCGTGGCGGTTTTACAAATCGAGTACGCTACAAAAAGTAAATGCAGCCATACCTGTAATTAAAGAGATAAACCTGCTAAGTGAACAGTGTTTCAAAGAGATTAAATTAAGTGGAGATTTAGGAGACTTTCAATTGAATCATCATGGACTGCTCATGCTTTATAAAACTAAAGCTTCAGGTGAGGCTGAAAATGATGTGGCCAAAAAAGCGGCCAACCTTGGCCTACAGGTGAGCTATCCGGATCAGAAAGAATTAAACAGTCTGCAACCCCAGCTAAGCAAAGACATCTTAGGGGGTATATTATACGACTGTGACAGCCACACTACCCCAACAGAGATTATGCCTAAGCTAAAAAAGAAACTCTTAGATTCGGGCGTGAAATTCATCACAGAAAAGGTGTGCCGTTTTGAACAGCAGGAAAATGAACTTACAGCTATTGTCACAGACAAAAACAAATACCCTACAGAAGAAGTAGTTATAGCTGCAGGGGCATGGAGTGGCCAACTCGCCAAGCAACTAAACATAGATTTGTCACTAGAGGCAGGAAAAGGTTACAGAATAGATGTCCATAGAGAGACCGGTATAAAAATACCCGCCATACTCATGGAAGCAAAAGTAGCCGTAACCCCAATGAAAGGATTTACACGTTTTGCAGGAACCATGGAATTATCCGGCATTAATACAACCATTAGAAAAGAGCGGGTAAAGGCCATTGTTAAAGCTGCAGAAGCCTATTACCCCGGGCTAAAAATTACTACTGCTGAAAAGGAAGCAGCCGCTTCAGGAATGCGGCCAGTTTCTCCAGATGGGCTACCATACATTGGAAGGCCTAAAGCCCTAAAAAATCTGTGTTTTGCCACAGGACACGCCATGATGGGATGGAGCCTGGGGCCAGCGACAGGCAAATTGATATCAGAAATTATTTTAAATAAAAAACCAAGTATGGATTTAACGCCCTTTGATCCTGACAGGAAATTCTAATCGAGTGATCTAATTTTAATTGCTTTAAACCACACCCCAGAACCGTGATCTTGAAGGGCTAAGTATCCCATGTTTGCCTTACCATAGTCAGGATAATCTGACCATTTTCCGCTGTTTCTAAGTGCTTCCCATTCTGGAGTAAATTTATCAAAAGACACTATAAGCGACCCGTTTAGGTAATGAGACACCTTACCATGATCAAATATAATACGACTGGTATTCCATTCACCTACCTCATTCAAACGCTTGACGTCTTTAGCAACATGCATGGCGTAATTCGCTCCTGTTTTTTGCCAATCCTCGATTGGTGATGGAAAACCAACATCGTCCAGAATTTGGTATTCAGGAGCAGTCTGGTATGGTGAATGATAAATGGTATCTTCTATTACATGATAAAAAACACCGCTATTGCCTTCTGGACTAATCTTCCAAGACCAGGAAAGTTCAAAATTCTCGTACATTTTAGTAGAAATAATATCTCCTCCCATATCTCCAGCCATGCCAAAGCAACTGATTAAACTATCAGAAATTTGCCAATTGGATGGCAGTGAGGGTTGGTTATAGCCCCGCCACTTTTCTGGAGCCATTAAAGATTCCCAAGAATCATTTACATTTAGATCCTCCATTTCTATTGAACTAGCTTGAGAAGCACTATTGGAAAGGGCCTCTTTATTTGGGTTGTTTTTACAACTTATTTGGCCTGCTAAAAGCAGCCCGATACCCCATAAATATATCTTTTTCATAATTTATTTTCTTAGTTTCATATTTTTAGGATCCCACAAAATAGCTTTATTCTCATAATAACTATCATTACATGCCAAAGCTGGTGCGGCAGCCCTATAGCCAAAAATAGCGTCTTCCACTACAGAATCACCTCCTCTTATAGCAGTGAGCCAGTTGCCAAAATGATCGTGATGCGCCCCTAAGTATCCTTTTTCTGCGGCATATACGATCTCCTCTTGAGGCTTCATTTCTTTCCTAGCAACTGTGTTAGAAGACCCGCTGCCTTTTGCTTGAGCAGCCAAATAAGGGTCTGTCTCAAAACTTTCTGCATTTCTCCTCACAATTACCTTATCCCATTGCACATCCATAGCGCCTTCGCTACCCACAATACGCAAATAAGTGGTTCCAGAAGTGCCATCTACAAAATTACATCTTAACGAGAGGTTAAAAGCGGAGTGTTGTGGTGTTTTAGGATAGTCAAATACACCCAACATTACATCCGGTACCTCTCTGCCATCGTTCCAATATCGCAGCCCTCCAGAAGCGTAAATTTGATCAGGTCCATAAGAATTGGTAATAAAATGTAAGCTAGAGAATAGGTGTACAAATAAATCTCCTGACATACCAGTTCCATAATCCCTGTAATTTCTCCATCTAAAAAAACGCATTGGATCAAAATCTCTCTTGTGGGTATTACTCAAAAAAGTATCCCAATCTAAGGTCTCTGTAGAAGCGTCTTCTGGAATGTTGTATTGCCAAGCACCTGTGGGGCTTCTTCTGGCCCAAAACCCCTCTGCATAATTAATATCCCCTATAGCGCCTTGGGCCAAAAGTTCCCTTGCTTTTTCATTTCCTAAAGAGGAGAGTCCCTGACTGCCCACCATAAAGACTTTGCCTGTTTTTCTTTGCGCATCAATAACAGCATGTCCTTCATCCAAACTATGTACCATTGGTTTTTCGCAGTACACATGCTTTCCAGCATACATAGCATCTATAGATATTTGCTTGTGCCAGTGATCGGGAGTACCAATAATAACAGCGTCTACTTCTGGACGGGCAAGTATGGCTTTATAATCTCTTGTGGTAAAAATGTCATTTCCCCATTGAGATTTGGCTTTGTCCAAGTGTCCTTGATACAGGTCACAAACAGCGACTAACTTTACGCCTGCATGTGCTAAAACAGCATATGTATCCTGTGTACCCATTCCACCTGCACCAATGAGTGCAATTTGAATCTGAGCATTTTTGGAAAGATCGATTCCTTTAAGATTTCTCTTTAAGGGTTGCACTTGGGACGCCGACAAGAGAGAAGGTGTTGCAGCTATGGCCATGCTTCCAATGGAAAATTTTTGAACAAACTGCTTCCTACTCCATCCAAAACTTTGATTTGGGATTGAAGATTGATTTATTTTTTTCATAAAAATAATAGGTTGGTTGGTATATTGGTTAATTTATTGGTTAATTAATTTATTGGTAGGTAAATCCAATGGTTTTGCTTTCAATGGCTTAAGGTATAAAATACTTAAAAGTTAATCAAATAATTAATCAAAGAGATTAAAATGTTTAATATTTTAAATAAAAAGATAAACAAATTGGATAAAAGGTGTAGCTTTGTTTAAGTCTAAAAAACATCAAATGAGTTTAGTGAAAAAGACTTTTAGCATAAAAGATCTAGAAAACCTTTCTGGTATTAAAGCCCATACTATAAGGATTTGGGAGAAAAGATACAACCTCTTAAGTCCCGAGCGTACCCAGACAAATATCAGGTTATACAGCCTATTGAGTTTACAAAAACTCTTAAACATTTCGCTATTATATGAGAACGGACTGAAAATCTCTAAAATTGCCCAATTAAAAAATGAAGAAATCCCTCTGAAGGTTAGAGAAATTATAGACGAAAAGTCCATCAAGAACAATATGATGAATGCTTTTAAGCTATCTATGATTAATTTTGACCAAAGCTTGTTTTACACTACTTACAACAAATTGGTTGTGGATTTAAGTTTTAGAGAAATTTTCAAAGAATATTTCATTCCATTACTTCAAGAATTGGGCTATTTATGGCAATCTAACACCATTAGTACTACCCATGAACATTTTATAACAAATCTAGTAAAACAAAAAGTATACACAAACACAGAAAAAGTGCACAGATCTGAATATGTAGGCAACAAATCATTTGTCCTTTTTTTGCCTGAAAATGAGATTCACGAACTAGGTCTTTTATACCTCAATTATGAATTAAATCTCAGGGGGTATAAGAGTATATTCCTAGGACAAAGTGTTCCCATAGAAAACTTAGAGCCCTTAATTGCCAGTAATGAATTTGTTGAATTTATCGCTTATGTAACTGTAGAACCTTCAAAGGATAAAATCGATAAGTACCTGCGAAAATTCAAAAAGAAAATATTAGATAAAAAAAATTGTAGGCTCTCTCTTTTAGGTTTCCAAACACAGTTTGTAGATCTAAATACAAAACCAGAAAACATAAGTATACACAGAGGTTTTGAAGAATTAATTGAAGCCTTAAATTTATAATAAATGAAACAAATTAGTATTATAGGATCTGGCTTCTCTGCACTATCTGCCGCTTGCTATTTGGCAAAAGCGGGACACAATGTGGACTTATATGAAAAAAACAATACTATTGGCGGAAGGGCCAGGCAACTAAAGAGAGAAGGCTTTACTTTTGATATGGGACCAAGCTGGTACTGGATGCCTGATGTTTTTGACAAGTTTTTTGCGGATTTTGGCAAGAAAACATCAGATTACTACCAATTGGAAAAGCTTAGTCCAGCATATAAGGTGTGTTTTAACGAGGGTCATTTAACCATTGGAGACAGTTTAGAAAAAATTATTCAAGCCTTTGAAGAAATAGAGGTGGGTAGCGGTGTTAAATTGGAGAAATTCATTGCAGAAGCCCAAGATCATTATAGAATTGCTATAGATAAAATAGTATTGAGACCCGGTTTATCTCCTCTCGAATTGGTTACTCCTGAAACCATTACTAGGGTAGATCGCTTCTTTAGAACTATCAGCCAAAGGGTTAGAAAAGATTTTAAGAACCCTAAATTAATAGCAACACTGGAATTTCCTGTATTGTTTTTGGGTGCAAAACCAAACCAAACACCCTCTTTTTATAGCTTTATGAATTTTGCAGATTTTGGATTGGGTACTTGGCACCCTAAAGGTGGAATGTATAAAATTGTTTTGGCTATGGAAGAATTAGCCCATTCATTAGGGGTCAATATGTACACCAATAGTCCAGTAGATAAAATAATTGTACAGGATAAAAAAGCAGTAGGGATTTCCGTAAAAGGAAAAGATATTAAGTCTGACGTTGTGCTGAGTGGTGCAGATTATCACCATTCAGAGACGCTATTAGACCCATCTTTTAGACAATACTCAGAAGCCTATTGGGAAAAGAAAATTTTTGCCCCTTCTTCTTTGCTATTTTACGTAGGATTCAATGAGAGAATCCCAAATGTAGAGCACCACAACCTATTCTTTGATAGTGATTTTACAAAACATGCAGAAGAAATATACGACAATGCTGTTTGGCCATCTGATCCATTATTTTATGCTAATTTCCCCTCTATTTCTGACCCCTCTATGGCTCCAGAGAATTGTGAGACAGGTTTTTTCTTGATTCCAATTGCTCCAGACTTGGAAGACAATGAATCTTTAAGAGAAAAATATTTTGAAAAAATCATGGACAGGTTTGAATTTAAAATAGGAAAAAGCGTTCGTGAAAATATTATCTTTAAAGAATCTTTTTGCGTGAAAGACTTTAAAGAAACTTATAACTCTTACAAAGGAAATGCCTACGGAATGGCTAATACTTTAATGCAAACTGCTTTTTTAAGGCCAAAATTAAAAAGTAGTAGGGTACGAAATTTATATTTCACAGGCCAACTTACAGTTCCAGGACCAGGTGTTCCTCCAGCGCTTATTTCCGGTAAAATTGTAGCAGACCTTATTTCAAAAAAATAATACGGATGAAAAGCCTATTTGATCAAGTTTCATATAGATGCAGTAAGCAAGTTACTGAATCATACAGCACCTCATTTTCTCTGGCGACAAAAATGCTAGATATTAGCATAAGGCAAGACATATATAATATATATGGCTTTGTGCGGTTTGCAGACGAAATTGTAGATAGTTTTCATGATTATGACAAAGCTTTACTGTTTGAAAGGTTTGAAAATGATTTAGCGAATGCGCTCCGTGACAAGATTAGTCTAAACCCTATTTTAAATGCTTTCCAACATTCATTCCATAAATATGAAATTCCTATAGAACTGGTCACGGCCTTTATGAAAAGTATGAAAATGGATTTGACTAAAGAGGCTTATATTACAGAAGAGGAATACAAAGAGTACATCTATGGATCTGCAGATGTTGTTGGACTCATGTGTCTAAAAGTTTTTGTCAAAGGCAACATTGTACAATACAACGATTTAAAAGAGGCCGCCATGTCACTAGGATCTGCCTTTCAAAAGGTAAACTTTCTTAGAGATCTCAAAGCAGATTTTGAGGGACTCAATAGAACCTACTTTCCAAACACAAACCTAAATGCCTTAGATGAAGAGGCCAAGGCAAGAATCATTGAAGAAATACAAGAAGACTTTTCAAATGGATTGGCGGGAATAGTTTTGCTTCCTAAAGAAGTTAAATTTGGGGTATATACCGCCTACATATATTATTATAAATTACTTAAGAAATTGAAGAAGACGCCGCCACTAGAAATTAAAAACAGTAGAATTAGGGTGACCAATCATCAAAAGATGGGTCTGTTGGTAAAGTCTTATTTGAGTTGTAAATTTAACTTAGTTATTAAACCTTCATAAATAAAAAAAATGCATCTATTTTATTGGGCTTTATGCTTTGCTGCTACATTTTGTATCATGGAATTCATGGCTTGGTTCTCGCATAAATATATTATGCATGGATTTTTATGGCGCTTACATGAAGACCATCATAAAAAAGACCACGACAGTTGGTTCGAAAGAAATGACGCTTTCTTTATTTTCTATGCTGTCATTAGTATGGGTTTTATAATGACGGCAGAAAATACCTCTTTTTGGCAAGGATGGCCCATTGGATTGGGTATTATGGCTTATGGCTTTACTTATTTCATAGTTCATGACATCTTTATACACCAACGTTTTAAATGGTTTAGAAACGCCAATAACAAATACGCAAAAGGAATTAGAAGGGCTCATAAAATGCATCACAAACATTTAAGCAAAGAAGATGGAGAGTGCTTTGGAATGTTATTTATTCCCTTTAAATATTTCAAATAATGCAAAAAAAAGCTATAGTTATTGGCGCAGGAATTGCTGGTTTAGCTTGTAGCTTAAGATTACAAAAAAAAGGCTATAAGGTCACTGTTGTTGAGAGAAACAGCTATACTGGAGGTAAAATGCATGTGCTGAAACAGCATGGGTACAGGTTTGATCTAGGCCCATCTTTATTTACCATGCCAGAGTTAGTAGCATCGCTCTTCAAACTTCATAATACTCCTTTAGAAAAATATTTCTCTTACAAAAAGAAAGACATTATATGTCACTATTTTTGGCCAGATGGCAGCTTTTTTAAGGCATCGGCGGAGCCAGAGGAATGGATAAAAGAAGCGGCTGATTTTTTTGGAGAATCCTCTGAAATTTTGAGAAGCTATTTAGATAATAGTGCTAGAAAATATGCGCTCACTGCCCCTATCTTTTTAGAGAAATCATTGGCTGATTGGAAAACATACTTAAGCACAAATACACTAAAAGCTATTTTTAATCTGGGTACTTTAAATATCTTTAATACCCTTGACAAACACCATAAAGATATATTTAAAAACAAAAAGCTCATTCAATACTTCAACAGGTTTGCCACCTACAACGGCTCCTCTCCTTACAAGACTTCTGCAATCATGAGTATGATTCCTCATTTAGAAATGCATAAGGGCACCTATTTTCCAACAGAAGGCATGCATTCGATAGGACAATCGCTTTATCAATTAGCCAAAGATAAAGGTGTTCATTTTTTACTTTCAACCCCAGTGCTTAAAATTAATGTAGAAAACAATAGTGCAAAAGGCATAGAAATAGTTGTAAATGGAGCAACCCAATACTTAGAAGCAGACATAGTAGTTTCAAATGCAGACGTATTTCACACCTATGAAAAACTGCTCCCAACCATTCAAACACCTAAGAGAATTGTTCAAGAGGAAAGATCGAGTTCTGGACTCATATTCTATTGGGGTATTTCTACCTCTTTTTCTTCATTAGACCTCCATAATATTTTTTTTAGTGAAGACTACCATACCGAATTCAAAGAAATTTTTGACAAACAGACCTTACCTACTGATCCAACCATATATATAAACATCAGCTCCAAAGAAAAACCATCAGATGCCCCTAAAGGTTGTGAAAATTGGTTTGTCATGGTTAACGCACCAGCCAATCAAGGCCAAGACTGGGAGGATTTAAAGCAAAAAATGAAACAAACAATTGTCAGAAAATTATCAGATCAACTGGGTGTTAATATAGCTGACTACATCGTATATGAAGAAATTTTAGACCCAATTGGTATAGAAAAAAATACCAGTGCATACCAAGGAGCCCTTTACGGCACTTCTAGTAATGACCCCAAAGCGGCATTTTTAAGACAATCAAATAAAAGTCATATTGAGAATTTATATTTTTGCGGTGGATCTGCACATCCTGGAGGTGGGATTCCGCTGTGTCTCCACAGTGCCAAAATTACAGCAGATCTAATTCCGGCGCTTTAGTAAATGCCTAAAAATAAATGACCTAAAATTCCATATTTAAATTTAACTGAATATAATATCATTGAATTAACTACCCTTAAAAAAAAGCCTTTAACAGATGTTAAGGCGACAAAAATTACATGAAAAAGACTACTGCCAGACAAATTGAACCGAAAACAAGTTTTGCTATTGGATTGATTTGGCTATTCAATATTACTGCAATCATAGGCATTGGTCTGGGATTTCAAGAGTGGTTTATTGAGAAAACATATGTAAATATGCTTCTTTACACCGTTTTTTTAATCGCCTTATTTCCAGTAAATACATCTAGAAATATCTTTCTTTTCACCATAGCATGTCTAATCGGCATGTCTAGTGAATGGATAGGTGTGCATACCTCTTGGCTATTCGGCAGCTATTACTACGGAGAAAATTTAGGTATTAAATTAGGGGGAGTGCCGCTACTTATTGGTGTAAATTGGGCAGTACTTAGTCTAATCTCGGCAGATCTTGTAAAAAAATTAAACACCTCTAAATACTATAAAGCACTACTTGCTGCAAGTCTCATGGTGGGCTTAGACCTATTAATGGAATACGCAGCGCCTTCGCTAGACTTTTGGTACTTTGACGGAGAAATAGTTCCAATAAAAAACTACCTAAGCTGGTTTGCGGTGGCTTTTATAATTCAGCGCATCATAAACGACAGCTACACCGATGGAAATCGAAAGTATTCGTTGCACCTACTACTGAGCCAGTACGCTTTTTTTACCGCTTATTTATTGCTTCAATAAAGAAGACAAGCCCGCAGTAAAATCAGGTTTATCCCAATCACTAATTCGCGAGGTTTCTACCACTATATTACCTTTTGCGCTAATGACATAGCTGGTTCCTAATGCCATACTTTTAAATGGACTTTTATCTTTCACTACCCTATAAGTAATAGGAAATGAAAAGTCTTGGTTTTTAATGAACTGCTCTACAGGATCACGCTCCTCATCTGTAACAATAAGGAACACAATGTGATTACCAAAACGTTTATAAAGCCTTTCAATACTCTCAAGTGAAGCTTTCGAAGGCAAATGCCAAGACGCCCAAAATGACACAAAAATAACCTTGCCTTTAGATTGTTCCAAAGAAAAAAAATCCCATTCCTTGTCTTTTAACCTCCATTGATAGGTAGGGATTTCATATTGATCTTCTATACTTAAAAAGCGGGGCGTTGGTGCCAGAAATTTGGTCAATAATAATTTACCTTGGCTCCCCAGTGGTGAATACATGAGTAACAACACTAGCCCAATAGCTATAAGTATGAGAGCAGATTTTAACTTCATAGTATAAAAATAAAAAAACACTCCAAACAATATGGAGCGTTTTTTTAAAAATGATTGCACTACTTATACTTAAGCAGCATTCTCTTTTTTGATTACGTTTAAAGCAGATCCTGCTCTAAACCAACCTATCTGTGAATCATTATAAGTGTGATTTACTTGAATGGTGTGAGCAGTTCCATCTGCGTGTTTAATCTCTATAGTCAAAGGTTGCCCAGCTTTAAATGAAGCAATATCTACAAAGTTAAAAGTGTCTTCTTCTTTGATTAAATCGTAATCAGACTCATTAACAAAAGTCAAGCCTAACATTCCTTGCTTTTTAAGGTTTGTTTCGTGAATACGCGCAAAAGATTTTACAAGCACTCCCGCAACACCTAAATGTCTTGGTTGCATTGCTGCATGCTCTCTTGAAGAACCTTCTCCGTAATTATGGTCACCTACTACTATGGTTTTAATGCCAGCCGCTTTATAAGCCCTTTGTGCGTCAGGCACACCCATGTATTCACCAGTGAGCTGATTTTTTACAAAATTTGTTTTCTGATTAAAAGCATTCACTGCTCCAATCAGGGTGTTGTTGGCAATATTATCTAAATGACCTCTAAAACGCAACCATGGACCTGCCATAGAAATGTGATCAGTAGTACATTTACCCTGAGCTTTGATCAAGAGTTTCACCTCAGCCAAACTTTCGTTTTCAATTGGCTGGAAAGGTGCTAATAATTGTAATCTTTCTGAAGTAGGACTCACTTTAACTGAAACAACAGAACCATCTTCATCGGGAGCAATAAATCCAGCATCTTCTACTGCAAAACCATTTACTGGTAATTCAATACCTAAAGGCATATCTAATTTAACCGCTTCCCCATCTTCATTGATTAATGTGTCATTCATTGGATCGAAATCTAACCTTCCTGAGATCGCTATGGCTGCGACCATTTCAGGTGAACCAACAAAGGCATGGGTATTTGGATTACCATCTGCACGTTTAGAGAAGTTTCTATTAAAAGAATGTACTATGGTATTCTTCTCATCGCCTTTAAGATCACTTCTATCCCATTGCCCAATACATGGACCGCAAGCATTGGTAAATATAGTAGCACCTACATCTTCAAAAATCTGAAGTAATCCGTCTCTTTCCGCTGTGAATCTAATCTGTTCAGAACCTGGGTTAATACCAAAATCAGACTTAGGCTTAATCTTCTTATCAATCGCCTGTTTAGCAATCGAAGCCGCTCTTGTCAAATCTTCATAGGAAGAGTTGGTACAAGACCCGATCAATCCCCAATCTACTTTTAAAGGCCAATCATTGGCCTTAGCTTTCTCTCCTAATTCTCCTACAGGAGTGGCAAGATCTGGCGTAAAAGGACCATTTAAATGAGGCTTTAAAGTATTTAAATCTATTTCTATAATCTCATCAAAGTATTTTTCTGGGTGTGCATACACTTCTGGATCTGCAGTAAGGTGTGCTTTAACTTCATTTGCAGCGTCTGCCACATCATTTCTATCTGTAGCCCTTAAATAACGTTCCATAGAGGCGTCATAACCAAAGGTAGACGTGGTGGCTCCTATTTCTGCACCCATGTTACATATGGTTCCTTTACCTGTACAAGACAAGTTTAGTGCACCTTCTCCAAAATATTCGACAATGGCACCAGTACCTCCTTTAACAGTCAGTATTCCTGCTACTTTAAGAATAACATCTTTGGCAGAAGTCCAACCAGAAATATTACCGGTTAACTTTACGCCTATCAATTTTGGGAATTTCAATTCCCAAGCCATTCCAGCCATTACATCTACTGCGTCTGCTCCACCTACTCCAATAGCTAACATTCCAAGACCACCTGCGTTAACAGTATGTGAATCTGTACCAATCATCATTCCTCCAGGGAAAGCGTAATTTTCTAAAACTACCTGATGAATAATACCAGCTCCAGGCTTCCAAAAACCAATACCGTATTTGTTGGATACAGATTCTAAGAAATTAAATACCTCTTCACTGGTGGCATTGGCCACTTTTAAATCTACAACTGCACCACTTTTAGCTTGAATGAGATGGTCACAATGAACTGTTGTAGGTACCGCAACTTTTGGTTTACCAGCCTGCATAAATTGCAACAAAGCCATTTGTGCAGTAGCATCTTGACAGGCAATTCTATCTGGCGCAAAATCCACATAGTCTTTACCTCTGGTAAAAGCTTTATTTGGTGTGCCATTCCATAAATGGCTATATAATATCTTTTCAGACAAAGTTAAGGGTCTCCCCACTAATTCACGCGCTTGATCTACACGCTCTGCCATTTGGGAATACACCCCTTTGATCATATCTATGTCAAATGCCATTCGATTTTGGTATTTAAGTTAATGCTTGTAAAAATAGTAAAAAGTGAGGAGTTCAGTAGCAAGAAATCGTTTTCGAAAGAGGTTTATTAAAATATTATTAAGAAACAGTCGTGTTTTTAATAAATCATCAACAAACAATAGGAGAAATTATTCTTTTACCCAGTTATTTGAGAAATCACAGTCTCTATTAGACTTACTTACACTAATGTAGGTGTCCTCAATGTGGGTTCCACGCCAATCATTAATTGCTTTTAATTGTTTTTCTGTTTTTGCGAGCTCTTGAATTTTCATATAATCTCTTGCAAAATCTGCCGTGTGCTCTTCATACCTATTAGAGATTTTTAATATTTTGTATTTGGTCTGACCCCCTCTTGGATCTGGCTCTTCTATGGGGAAAGATATTTCATTGTCCTTTAGGTTACTTACTTGTTTGTAGAGACTTGGATCCATTTTAGTTAATTCAAATCTCGAATCGTAATTGGTGGGATTTCTAAGTACACCGCCGTCAAACTTGGTCTCCTTTTCATCAGAGAAGTTCAAAGCTGCTTCTGCAAAAGTAAAAGCGCCTTCCTCAATCTTCTTCTTTATGTCTTTCAATTCATTAACAGCCTCTTTTACCGCAGCACTAGGCACTTCTGGCACCATTAAAATATGTCTCAAATCCAATTCTTGTCCTCTTATTTTTTCAATATAGATAATATGATATCCGAAGGGGCTTTCAAATGGTTCTGAAATTTCACCTTCTTGCAAAGAAAAAGCAACATCCTTAAATTCTTTTACAAAAGGAGTTTCTCTACTCATCGGATAAAAACCGCCTTTAGATTTTGATCCGGGGTCTTGAGAGTATAAAATAGCCTTAACCGAGAAACTAGCATTATTATCCTCCACATCTGCTTTTAACTCCTTGAGCTTGTCTATTACTTTCTGCTTCTCTTCCTCAGGAGCCTGAGGGGTTTTTACAATTTGAGAAATCTCTAATTCTGCACCGAACACAGGGCGTTCATCTTTAGGAATATCATTGAAAAATTGTCTTACTTCCTCGGGGGTAATTTCAATCTCCTCCACTACCTTAGTTTGCATCCTTTCAGAAAGCATTCTGAGTTTATTAATTTTATAGAGTTCTTGTCTAAAACTCTCTTCATCTTCTTTCTTATACACCTTAAGCACACGATCTAAAGAGCCTGCTTGTGATACCAATTGCTGTAACTGACGTTCCCCAATAGCGGCTATTTCGTCATCTGAAATAAGTACACTATCCTGAACTGCTTGGTGGGCAAAAAGGCGGTCTTCCATTAGTTTACCTAAAAGCTGACAACGATTCACATCTTGATCAGAAACTCCTTGACTTTTTAAATCTATCAGGGTTTTTTCAATATCAGACTCTAATATGACATAATCTCCTACTACAGCCGCGATACCATCCAACTTGATTCTTTTAAAGGCTTGCTTAACTTCAGAAGGTGCTAATAAATCCATTGACTTAGGCGGCTCTACCTGACTGTCTTGCACGGCTAAATTGTCCTGAGCCATTAAGGTCAATGAACTCATAAATAATAGCGTTGCACTAATAAAACGGTGGTGTTTAATTGTAAATTTCAAGTTCTTTATTTTTAATAGCTTCATCAATTATATCTCTTTCTATTTGTCTCAGAAAATCTTGTTTCCTTCTAATTTTCAAAATTTGCTCCAAGGAGGACTTTACATAACTTAAAGGGGCTATGTCATTCACCTCTAACACTTCTTGGACTTGACCCAAATATACCCCTAATGAATCCTGTAATTGAAAAAATTGTGATTTTTTTAAATATATTTCTTCATTATCAAACGCCAAAGGACCTATTTCCTTTACTATTCTATTCAAAGGCACCCAAATAGAGTCGTTTAAATTCAGTTTATTAAACTGGATGCTGATAGAATCTAAATATCGAATATCAACTTGCTCAAAAGTTTTTAACTTTTGAGCAATCAAAGCAATATCACTGTAATTTCTCGGAAGGCTAACAAACCTCAAACGAACTAATTTTTCTTTCACCAAAAAATTTTGCTGCTCATTGGCATAAAACGCTGCCAACTCATCAGAACCAATCACAGTATCTGATCTAGAATTAACCAATGCCTCTTTATAAGCCAATGTATATAAGTCACTTTTATAATTAGACACCAAACGATCAAAGGATTCCATCTTAGAAACGGGCAAATTAATGAGTGATTTCTGTATGAGCAATTCTTTTGCAGCCCATTGATTGATATAATCATTGACTATTGCTACTGAATCTTGGGGACTAGCATTCTGATACAAATAGGTTGGAATGTCTTCTAAAAGCAAGTATTGGTCACCCAACTTAGCTACAACATTCTCTTGAATATCTGAACGTAAAAAAGACTCACAAGACTGCAGGCAAAAAAGCAGGCCCATTAAGCCAAAAGATATACTCAAAATTTTCCTGTTCTTCATCTTGCAAAAATAAAAAATAAGCTGGTCTAAGACTTGTTTATCAACCTAAAATTAGGTTAATTTATGACTTAGATCGATAATTATATGGAAGAAAAAATAAAATTAATTTGGGATTTCAGAGGCCCAAATGGCGCGCCAACTGCAGCACATCATAAAATTCATCTAAAGGAATTTTGTGAAAAAGAAAATTACTTAGAATTGGAAATGGGCACTTCCCTTGTTTCTGAAATGCACAGCACGGCATATGTTGTGGTTCCAAAAGACCTCATGATTGTGTTTAGAGACGCGCTTAGGCCACATAGGGGAGAGAAAACATCTTAACAATAGCCCATGAAATCTCTTTTAAACAAAACAGTTGGTCATTTTAATATCATTGTTTTAACTGCCATAACTATGGTGCTTTTTAGCTGCGGTAGCCATCCTAAAGACTCACCCAAACACCACATGGAAATACGTCCAATTTTGAGACTGCCAACCTATTTTTTTAGGGGTGGAACACCCTGTGGAACACCGTATAAATCAAAATCTCCCGCTTCTGTGATTTCCACAGAAACAAACTCGCCTACTTTTAAGTAATACGCACTGGCTTCTATAAGCACTTCATTATCTACGTCCGGTGAATCTGCCTCAGTCCTACCCACAAAATAATTGCCTTCTTTCCTATCTATAATACATTGAAAGCAGCGGCCTACTTTTTCTTGGTTTAACTCCCATGAAATCTGGGCTTGAATATCCATAATTTCAGCAGCCCTAGCCTCTTTAATTTCCTGAGGAACATTGTCTTCTAAAGCATAAGCGTGGGTGTCTTCCTCATGGCTGTAGGTAAAACAGCCCAAACGATCAAAACGGGTGTCTGTAACCCACTGTTTAAGGGTTTGAAAATCTTCTTCCGTTTCTCCAGGGTACCCCACAATAAGCGTGGTTCTAATCGCCATTCCTGGAACCCTAGATCTAAATTCAGCAATCAGCGCATCTGTTTTAGCCTTGGTCGTTCCCCTTCTCATACTTTTGAGAATTGGATCCGAAATGTGCTGCAAAGGAATGTCTATATAATTACAAATTTTAGGCTCCTTTTTCATGAGATCTAAGACCTCTAATGGAAAGCCGGTTGGAAAGGCATAATGTAATCTAATCCAAGAAATACCGTCTACCTTTACGAGTGCCTCAAGCAATTCTGCCAAGGCCCTTTTCTTGTATAAGTCTAGTCCGTAATACGTTAGATCTTGAGCGATCAAAATAAGCTCCTTAACCCCTTTCGCTGCTAAAGACTCCGCTTGAACCACTAAGTCTTCTATAGGGGTACTCTTGTGCTTCCCCCGCATGAGTGGAATAGCACAGAAAGAACAGGGTCTGTCACAACCTTCTGCAATTTTCATGTACGCATAATTCTTAGGGGTGGTCGTAATTCGCTCCCCAATAAGCTCGTGCTTATAATCCGCTTCTAAAGCTTTTAATAAATTAGGTAGTTCTGTAGTACCAAAATAAGCATCTACATTTGGAATTTCCTTTTGTAAGTCTGGCTTGTATCTCTCGCTCAAACAACCTGTCACAAAAACTTTATCTACTTCTCCTGCCTCTTTTTGAGCCACATAGGAAAGAATTGTATTGATGCTTTCTTCTTTAGCATTAGCGATAAAACCACAGGTATTTATGACCACAATATTCCCCTCCTTTTCATGAGCCACTTCTTTATTATTGGCTTTCAATTGCCCCATAAGTACTTCAGAGTCATAAATATTCTTAGAACATCCTAGGGTAACTACATTAATTTTATTGGTCTTAATAGACTTTGTGCGCATATTGAGAAATAAAAAGTTAACTTCTATTGAAGAAGGAATCTACAAATTCATATTTATTAAATACTTGGAGGTCTTGAATGGCTTCCCCCACGCCAATATATTTAACAGGTATTTGCAATTGATCCGAAATTCCAATCACCACACCGCCTTTAGCGGTACCATCTAGCTTTGTAATTGCCAAAGAAGTCACCGCTGTAGCTTTAGTGAACTGCTGCGCTTGCTGAAAAGCATTTTGACCAGTAGATCCATCTAAAACCAATAAAACCTCATGAGGGGCGCCAGGAATGACTTTGTCCATAACCCGCTTGACCTTAGCCAACTCATTCATTAGGTTTATTTTATTGTGCAGTCGTCCTGCTGTGTCAATAATAACGACATCGGCATTTTGCGCCAAACCAGCACTCAAGGCGTCAAAAGCTACTGAAGCGGGATCACTACCCATCTGCTGCTTAATGATAGGCACCCCTACTCGGTCTGCCCAAACCACCAGCTGGTCAATAGCAGCCGCTCTAAATGTATCTGCAGCACCCAGCACAACTTTCAGCCCTTTTGCATTAAATTGGTGCGCCAACTTACCAATGGTAGTCGTTTTACCTGCTCCATTTACCCCTACCACCATAATGACGTGAGGATAATTACTTTGAGGTACACCAAAATCTTCCGCCTCTCCATGATCGGTCTCAGACAACAGGCCTGCTATTTCTTCTTTTAGAATTTGATTGAGTTCTTCCAAACCAACATATTTGTCTGATTTTACCCGAGCCTCAATTCTATCGATAATTTTTAATGTGGTGTCTACCCCTACATCTGAACTGACCAAAACCTCCTCTAAATGATCTAGCGTTTCTGCGTCTACGGTAGTTTTACCAACGACGACCTTCTCTAATTTATAGAGAAAAGAAGATTTGGTTTTTTCTAAACCTTTGTCCAAGGTCTCTTTTTTGTCTGAAGAGAAAATTTTCTTAAAAAAACTCATTTGGTTTGTTCTGGTGGGTAAAGATATAAAACAAAAAAGCTACTCTCTAATAGAAAGTAGCTTTTAGTATGCGCTAAAATGCGATTATTTCTTAGACAACCATTGGTCTACTAATTCAGGAGCCATAACAGACTCTGCAAAAGTATAGGCGCCGCTCTTTGGAGAACGAACCATTTTGATAGCTTTGGTTAATCTTTTCGAACTTGTCTGTAGGGATGCTACTGTCTTCTTTGCCATGGCTTATTATTTTATTTCTTTATGAACAGTCATGCGCTTTAGAATTGGATTAAATTTCTTAATCTCCATTCTGTCTGGCGTGTTCTTTTTATTTTTTGTTGTAATGTATCTAGAAGTTCCAGCAACACCAGATTCTTTGTGCTCTGTACATTCTAAAATAACCTGAATTCTATTGCCTTTCTTAGCCATCTTAATTATTCTTTATTAGGATTACTTAACCAATCCGTTTTTTTTACCTGCTTCTTTTAAAACTGCAGATATTCCTTTTTTGTTAATGCTCTTTAGAGCTCTAGTAGAAACCTTTAGAGTGATCCAACGATCCTCTTCAGGAATGTAGAAACGCTTTTTAGAAAGGTTTACTTCAAACCTTCTTTTGGTCTTATTGATGGAGAAGGAAACATTGTTCCCAACCATAGCCTTCTTTCCAGTAATTTCACAAACTTTAGACATTTCGCTTCTTTATGAGTTATTTTAAACAGGCTGCAAATTTATATCTTTTTTATCTCTCTTACAAAAATCTTTTTTAGAATTTTATAATTTCTTTTTGTAAAAGCGCTAAAGCCTTGTTAACAGTCTTCTGCACAATGCGTTCCCGGTGGTTACCCATAGAGAAAATTTCTGAATATACGCCTTTAGGATGGGCAATCGCTATACAAACTGTTCCTACAGCTGCCTCTGAATCCCCTTTGGTCGGTCCTGCGTTCCCTGTAGTGGCTACGGCAAAATCAGAATCCATCAGTTTTTGAACACCCAGTGCCATAGCTGAAGCCACCTCTTTACTCACCACAGAGTACTGCTTAATAAGTGACTCACTAACCCCTAGAATACCTGTCTTCTGAACCGTTTCATAAGCCACAACAGCACCTTTAAAATAAGCAGACGCTCCAGGAATAGCCGTAAAAGCTGCCGCTAATTTTCCTCCAGTGCAACTCTCTGCTATAGCCAAAGTCATGTGCTTTTGAGTGAGTGTTTTTGACACCACCTCTTCTAAAAGATCTGCTGTTTCTATACCATACACAATATCTCCTAGCAATAGCATGAGCACCAAAACTTGGTCATTGACTTCTTTTTCTACAATTTCTCTATCTGGGCCTACGGCCGACAACCTCAAGCGCACCTTTCCCAAGCTAGGTAAATAAGCCAGCTTAATATGGGGTGGTAAGGCGTCTGCCCATGCAGAGATATTTTCTGCTATAGCAGATTCTCCTACCCCATAGGTTTGTATGGTCTTATGAATAATATGGGGTCTTTTGAAGTCGGAAACTATTTTTGGAAGAACCGATTCAGACATGATGGCTTTCATCTCAAAGGGAACACCTGGCATAAAAACAAAAACAGTCTGTCCTTTTTGCATCCACATTCCTGGCGCAGTACCATAATTGTTTTTTAAAGGAATGGCTTTAGACGGAAGCAAAGCTTGGGTGAGATTACTGGCGTTCATTTTGGTAGAAATATACTTTTCAAAAAGCATTTTAATATGGGCCAGTACAATAGGGCTTTCTACCAAGTGGTCGTCAAAATAAGTGCATAATGTTGCCTTTGTAATGTCGTCTTTTGTGGGGCCTAGTCCGCCTGTAATAAGCACCAAATCTACTTTATTTTGCGCGCCCACCAAAGCAGTTAAAATAGCGGCTGTCTGGTCTTGAATACTGAGCATTTCTACTACACTTACTCCAATTTTATTGAGCTCTTGCGCCATATAGGTGGCGTTGGTGTCTACAATTTGACCAATGAGAATTTCATCTCCAATGGTAATTATTTTTGCATTCATACTAACGAAAAATCAGTTTTTAATATTTCCACCACTTCAGCGACTGAAGCCTGAAGGTCGTTTAATTGTTTCGTTAAAATAGCCACAGGTACTGGTGTCAATCTATTCTTTTCAATGCTTACACATAGCTCCGTTGCCTTATCCAAACCAAGCAAAATTAAATTAGGCTTTATTTTATGGGCCAATTTTGATGTTTCTAACAGTTCATCTGCTTTAAAAGCATCTTGCATTTTCTGAATATCTGCAGTAACCTCTAAGATAAAAACCTTCAGTACTTTCTCAATGAAGTCCTTATCCCCTTCTGCTAAAGCTTCCAATCTAGTCAAGTCGTACTTCATATCTTGTGAATTATTTGTATTTACTTAACGTCAATTTTAAACATAGATTGTCCTTCTAAAAAACCTTCTAAGGAATCTCCCGCTTGAATAGCCCCAACACCTGCAGGGGTGCCCGTAAATATAATATCGCCCTTTTTAAGGGTAAAGAAAATTGAAACATAAGACAGCAGCTCCTTAATAGACCATAACATCTCTTTTGTATTACTCTGTTGTACCGTTTTTCCATTTTGCTGAAGTGAAAAAGCAAGACTGTCAAGCGCAGGAAGGTCTTTAGTAGACACCCAATCACCCATCACAGCAGAGCCGTCAAATCCCTTGCACTTCTCCCAAGGCAGGCCTTTAGACTTGAGTTCCTCTTGGAGGTCTCTTGCAGTAAAATCAATGCCAAGACCTACCTCATCGAAATACAAATGAGCAAATTCCGGATTGATGTGTTTTCCTACTTTTTTAATTTTTACCAAAACCTCTACCTCATAATGAATGTCTGAGGAAAAATCTGGTATATAAAAATCCTGCTCTTTAGGCAACACAGCAGAATCTGGCTTTATAAACACTACTGGATCTTTTGGTCTTTGGTTGGAAAGTTCAGAAATATGGTCTTGATAATTGCGACCAATACATATCATCTTCATATTATGTTATTTACAGAGCGTTATTTAAACCCGAAACCCTTATTTGAGTCAGTACTTTTTTAGTGTATAAAGGAAAATCTGCCTGCATAATCCAACCGTAATAGCCAGGTTCAGCTTCTAAAACATCAACCACTTTTTTAAATTTATGTTTGCCAAAAGAAAATACGGCTTCTCCATTTTTATCTTCCACAATAAATCCTGCAAAATCCAAAGACTTCTTTCTGCTAGAAAACTCAGAAAGCCATTTCACTTCATTCTCTAAGGAATCATAGCGATCTAATTGTGCAAGTAATACTTCATAAGTAGCCAATGTATCTGCGGCGGCGGCATGTGCGTTCTCCAATTTTTTTTGGCAATAAAACTGATAAGCAGCCCCTAGTGTTCTCTTCTCCATCTTGTGAAAAATAGTTTGTACATCTACAGAAACCCTATTCTTCATATCAAAGTCTATTCCTGCCCTCAACATCTCCTCTGCCAGCAAAGGGATGTCGAACCTATCGGAGTTAAAGCCCCCTAAATCAGCATCTTTAATTAGGGCGTATACCTGATGCGCAAGGGCCTTAAAATTGGGTTCATTCGCTACTTTCTCGTCTGTAATACCATGTACCGCAATAACCTCTTTAGGAATGGGCATCTCAGGATTAACCAACCATGTTTTACTTTCTTTATTTCCATTAGGAAATACTTTAAGCACTGCAATTTCTACAATCCTATCTTTGGCTACATTGATTCCTGTAGTCTCAAGATCAAAAAAACAAATGGGTCTGTGTAGCTTAAGTTGTGTCTTTTCCATACCCAAAGATAAGATATACAGCTACTACCTCCTAACCCTCTTGAGCGCTTTATTTGGTATTTGAAAACAACCATGGAAATAATCCAGGTTCTTTAAAAGCCAGGTCCCAGCTGTTATGCCCAACTCCTTCATAAAGGGTATAGCGAACATCAAAGCTGCGTTTTTTAAATTTCTTAACCATTTGAGTAGAAAAACTTGCAGGGACTACAGGATCTGCATTGCCGTGAAACACCCACCATGAAGGCCTTTTGTATTTTCTTGTATTTTTGGGTGCTGCACCGCCACATATAGGGAATGCGGCCGCAAACAACTTAGGATTACGCTTGACCAATTCAAAGGTTCCCATACCTCCCATGGAAAGGCCTCCCACATACAAGCGATTTTTATCTAAGGAATAATTTTGAAGCACTTCTTCTAAAAGACCCTCTAATAAAAGCATTGCCTTTGTTGGAGCCCCTTTTTTGTAAAAGCTAAAATCTGGCAAACCAACTTGAGCCACTTCTTTTTTTACATTGCTCCAATAATCTCCCGCCGCACATTGAGGCATGAGAACAATGGCTGGATATTTTTTCCTAAAAGAGTCGGCAGTAAAAAGAGACGCTCCATGGGTTAATTGACTTTCATTATCTGCACCCCTTTCACCAGCACCATGCAAAAACAACAGTAATGGATAGGATTTAGAAGCGTCGTAAGCTTCTGGCAACAAGATGCCATAGGGCATTTGATCTGCACCCATCTGAAAAGTCTTCTTTTTAAATGAAGTCGCTTGAACAGCACTTTGCGCCAACATAAAGCCCAGGGATAAAAACGAAAATATAACAGTCAATAAAGTTTTCATTACACCGGTCTATTAGGATCCCAAGATTCTAGGTATTCAGCGATTGTCTTAATAAACATACCACCCAGCGCCCCATTCACCACCCTGTGGTCATAAGAATGAGACAAGAACATTTTGGAGCGAATCCCAATAAAATCTCCCTCATTGGTTTCTATCACAGCTGGTACTTTTCTAATCGCACCCAAAGCGAGAATACCTACTTGTGGCTGATTGATAATTGGTGTGCCAAAAACACTGCCAAAAGACCCCACATTAGTTACTGTATAAGTCCCCCCTTTAATCTCATCTGGCTTCAATTTATTGTCTCTAGCCCTAGCCGCTAAATCGTTCACCACCTTAGCCATACCTGTCATATTCAATTGGTCTGCATGCTTTATTACTGGAACAATAAGGTTCCCGTCTGGAAGGGCAGCAGCCATACCGATATGAATGTTTTTATGCTTTACAATACGGTCTCCCTCAAGGGAGATATTCATCATAGGATACTTTTTTAAAGCCACTGCGACTGCCTCCATAAAAATAGGTGTGAATGTAAATTTCTCTCCTTCTCTTTGGACGAATACCTCTTTTACCTTATTTCTCCAGGCCACAATTTTAGTCACATCTACCTCAATAAAACTCTGCACATGGGCAGACGTCTGCACACTACTCATCATATGCTGCGCGATGAGTTTCCCCATCCTACTCATTTCCACCACTTCAGAGGCTGCATGACCCACGCCAGTTGGAATAGACATCTGAGCAGAAGCTGCTTTTGATTCAGAAGAAGCTAGATTGGTTTGATCTTTTATTGCCGTAGGTACATGTCCCACAGGAGCAATTTTTTTTCGTGACGCAACAAACAATAAAATATCATTTTTAGTCACCCTACCTTCACTTCCAGAACCCGCAATTTGAGTTAAATCTAAAAGAGACAAGCCCTCTTGCTTGGCAATGTTTTTTACCAATGGCGAATAAAAACGTTTGTCATCAGAAGCTTGATCAACCGCCACAGAAGGTGTTGGAATATAAGGCACCTCTGCAGCAATTTCTGCTTCTATTTCTACAGTGTTTTGTCCAGAACGGTCTAATTCATTACTGATAGGATTTTCTGTTGCAACTGCTTCTTGGCCTTTGGCCGATGCCGGCAAGTCGCCCTCCGTCTCTATCACTGCAATCACCGCGCCAACTTGCACCACCTGGTCTACCTCAAAAAATTTCTCTATAAGTATCCCAGAAACCTCGCTCGGAACCTCTGTGTCTACCTTATCAGTAGCGATCTCCAGAACCCCTTCTTCTTGTTCAATAGCGTCTCCAACATCTTTTAACCAAGCAGTCAGGGTTGCCTCTGCAACACTTTCCCCCATCTGAGGCAGTTTTAATTCAAATCTTGCCATATGTATAATTATAGTGCTTTATTTGTTTGTTTTTTTGCAAAAATAGCATAAAAACTCTTCATTACTGACTTTACCCTAATTTACTATGCTTTTAATGCGTTTTCAAATGGAATTCTCTGAAGTATACTCCTCCCTAGGGTGACCTCATCTGCATATTCCAATTCATCTCCAACAGAAATTCCTCTAGCTATGGTAGATGTCTTAATTCCCAAACCTTCTATTTGCTTAAAAATATAAAAGTTAGTGGTATCTCCTTCCATCGAGGCACTCATGGCAAAAATAACTTCTTTGACCTCTCCTATTCTTAATTTCTCTACCAGTGGTGTAATATTCAAGTCTCCGGGACCAATACCTTCCATAGGAGAAATCTTACCTCCTAGGACAAAATACAAACCGTTGTATTGAGAGGTGTTTTCTATGGCCATTATATCTCTAATGTCTTCTACCACACAAAGCAAACTCCTATCTCTTTTGCCATTAGCACAGATATGACATTGGGTGGTGTCTGATATACCAAAACAATTAGAACAGTATTTAATCTCTGTTTTTAAATGGACCAAAGCAGCAGCTAAATCAGTGGTTTGGGAAGCTTCCTGTCTGAGTAAATGCAATACCAACCGCAAGGCTGTTCTCTTACCAATTCCAGGTAATTGAGACATCTCATTCACTGCATTTTTCAATAATTTAGAAGAAAATTCCATGGGGTAAAAATACAATATTTAGCATACATCAACACGGCAATTTTAACTTTCTACCCCAATACATTTCCGCTCAATTAAAAGCCATGATCCATTTAAAAGAAACTGATGTATATTGTGGCCATAAAACCCATCCAAATGAGTCCAACTGCTATAGTCGTTTTAATCAGTCTTTATTTTCTAGTGCTCATGGGCATTTCTTTTGCCACCTCAAAAAATGACTCCAATGATGATTTTTTTAAGGCTGGAGGAAAATCTCCATGGTATTTAGTTGCCTTTGGCATGATTGGCGCTTCTTTATCTGGAGTGACTTTTATTTCAGTTCCCGGTTGGGTTGCCAGTACAGGATTTAGCTATATGCAAGTGGTCTTTGGTTACCTGGCCGGTTATTTTATTATTGCATTTGTCTTAATGCCTATTTATTACAAAGCCAATCTCACCTCTATCTACGAATACTTAAATACCAGATTTGGGGTCGTCAGTTATAAAACTGGGGCATTTTTCTTTTTTATCTCAAGGGTACTTGGAGCCTCATTCAGACTTTTCTTAGTGGCTATTGTATTACAACAATTTGTTTTTGATAGCTGGGGAGTTCCTTTTGAAGCTACCGTCATACTATCCATACTCTTAATATGGGCTTATACCTTTAGAGGGGGTATAAAGACGATCGTATGGACGGACACGCTACAAACACTATTTATGTTATTGGCCGTAGGATTTTCCATCTATTTCATCAATCAAAAATTGGGATGGACTATGGGAGAATTTCTTTCAAGCGAAGCACTGAATCTATTAAGCGACCTTTGGGTAACGGACACTTTGTATGAAAAAAACCACCTTGTAAAATCCTTTTTTGGAGGACTTTTCATCGCAGTTTGCATGACAGGTCTGGATCAGGATATGATGCAAAAAAACTTGAGTTGTAGGGACGTAGGAGCTGCACAGAAAAACATGATTACTTTTAGCCTGGTTTTAGTTGTAGTAAATCTAATTTTCTTGCTGCTAGGCGCCTTGCTATTTATCTATGCAGAGCGTTTTAATATAGCCATGCCACTTTTAGACGGTAGCCCAAAAACAGACCTTTTATTTCCAGAAATAGCGCTCAATAGCGGTCTACCGATTTGGGTGGGAATTACTTTTATGCTAGGGCTCATTGCAGCAGCATATAGCAGTGCAGATTCTGCTTTAACTTCTTTAACCACCTCTTTTTGTATTGACTTCTTGGGTATTGAAAAGCAAGCGCCAAATACCCAAAAAAGTACCAGAAAAAAAGTGCATATAGGTATGAGCGCTCTGTTGGTATTAGTGATAATAAGTTTCAAATACGTACTGGATAAAAATATTATTGATGGGCTTCTCACAGTGGCCACTTACACCTATGGCCCCCTCTTAGGGCTATTTGCCTTTGGCGTATTGACCAAACATCAGATTAAAGACCAATACGCATGGGTAGTAGCGCTAGTTGTTTTGGGACTCATTATTACCATAGCCAGCCTCCCTGTTGCCTGGTTAAATGGATATATCATTGGATATGAACTATTGCCGTTAAACGGACTTCTTACCTTTTTAGGATTGTACCTCATTCGTAAAAAGTAGTGCAAAAAAAAAAGAGGGCTTTATTATAAATATAAAAGCCTCTTTTTTAAATATTGTATGGATTTTTTTTACCACCTAATAATGGCAGAGCCCCAGGTAAATCCACTACCAAAAGCAGCCAATACCACTAGATCTCCTTCTTTGACCTTTCCTTGCTCCCAAGCTTCTGTAAGCGCTATAGGAATAGATGCAGCAGTAGTATTTCCATACTTCATTATATTGTTAAACACCTGATCATCAGATAAACCAAATTTCTTTTGAATAAATTGAGCAATTCTAAGATTCGCTTGGTGGGGTACCAGCAAAGAAATGTCTTCTTTAGTGAGTTCATTTGCCTTGAGTCCTTCATTGATGACTTCTGAAAAACGCACTACTGCATTTTTAAACACAAACTGGCCATCCATATAAGGATAGTAAGACAGGTCCTCAGGATCATTATCTTCTAAAATATCTGTCACCCACCTACTTCCCATTCCTGGAGCTAATAAAGAAAGTGCCTCTGCATGTTCTCCTTCAGAATGCAAGTGTGTAGACAAAATACCTTTGGTTAAATCTTCTTCTCTGGATACAATTGCAGCTCCAGCTCCATCGCCAAAAATTACAGATATATTTCTCCCTCTTGTGGTCATATCCATTCCATGTGACTGCAGCTCTGAACCAATAACAAGGACATTTTTATACATCCCAGACTTAACGTATTGGTCTGCCACGGATAGCGCATATACAAATCCAGAGCATTGGTTTCTCACATCCAAAGCACCAACGGTGTTTATACCTAAATCTCTCTGAACCAATACACCAGGGCCAGGGAAATAATAATCTGGACTAAGGGTGGCAAAAACAATAAAATCAATTTCTTGTTTGTCTATTCCGGCTCTTTCTATAGCTACCTGAGCAGCTTTAACACCCATAGTTGTGGTAGTCTCTCCTGATCCTTTTACAACATGCCTTCTCTCTTCAATACCGGTACGCTCTTTAATCCAAGCATCATTGGTATCAATTACTTGAGACAAATCATCATTTGTGACTATATTTTCAGGTACGTAATGGCCTAAACCAATAATTTTTGAGTGGTATGTCATCTTAAATTGTTTCTTGAGACTGCAATATAGTAAGAATTCTATTATACTAAAGACAAGTCTTTGTAGGTGTTTACAGATACTTTGGCTTTGAGATCAAACAATAAATTAAACAAACCAAAGAAGGTTCTATTAATGTATAAGAAATGCTTAGACCCTCTATTCCCATTCATTTTTCGAATGCTTGGGTCATTGGCGTAACGTTCACTCAATGAGGCTATATTACTCCAAAATACAGGATTTCCAAAATCAAATACTTCCTTGTGAAATGGTGCAGTAAACAAACTGAGCATTTCATGAAAAAGCGCTTTGAAGTATGCCACTTCCTCCATTGAATCTAATGGCGTAATAATCTCTAACTCTTTGAGTTTTTCCATAAATAGAATAGGATCTTTTAAACTTTTTTCATTGGCCAACTCAAAATAGGGTACATAGAAATTTTCAGGAATGAATTTAATACAACCAAAATCTATGGCGACCAATTCTGGACTTCCCGATTGGGTTTCAGAAGGCCTAATGAGAAAATTTCCTGGGTGAGGGTCTGCATGAACCTTTCTAAGCATATGAATCTGATACATATAAAAGTCCCATAAAGCCTGACCGAGTAAATTTCCATGCGCTTCAGAAAAGGGTTTAGCTACATATTCACTTAAATGTTCTCCTTGAATCCAATCCATTGTAATAATCCTGGTATTGGACATGGATGGATAATATTCTGGAAAAGATATGTTTGCAATAGCATTACAAGCCTTAGAAATTTCTTGACTTTGCACTACCTCTAATACGTAATCGGTTTCTTCGATAAGTTTATCTTCTACCTCTTTAAAATACTTGTCAGTATCTTGACCTTTCAAATTAAACATTCTCAAAGCAACAGGCCTTACTAGTGCCAAATCAGATTTTACACTGTCTGCAACACCAGGGTATTGAATTTTGACAGCGAGTGTTTTACCATCTTTGGTTGCTTTGTGTACTTGACCTATACTCGCTGCATTAATAGAATCTTTAGAAAAAGTATCGTATACCTCTTCTGGAAAAGCGCCCTGATACTTCTTGAATACTTTTCTGACTAGGGGTGCTGAAAGTGGTGGCACAGAAAACTGCGCCAAAGAAAATTGCTCTACAAATGCCCTAGGAAGTAGGTTTTTTTCCATACTCAGCATTTGGGCAACCTTAAGAGCACTCCCTTTGAGATCCTTCAATCCATCGTAAATATCTTCTGCGTTGTCTTGGTTGAGCTGCTCCTTGTCTAAACTTGGCGTAATCATTTTCTTGGTGTAGTACTTTGCGTAATTACCGCCAATTTTAATTCCAGTTTTAACTAAAGTCGTGGCTCTTTCGATCTTGCCCGTAGGAATATGGTCTAATGTTTTCATTAATTGGACTAAGCCATGCGCTCTTTAAATAAAAATTTTCCTAGGTCAAATACCTGCTCGAGGGGCGTATTATTAAAAACTTCGAAAACAGTATTGATAGATTTTTCAATAAGAATATCTGTTTTCTCAAAACCTGGAGAACTGTCGTCCATCCAAAATTTAATAGTAAAAATAAGTTGTACCCATGCAGCTTCAGAAAAAATGGCTGGTTGGAATTGTGTTAATTTTGATTGGGCGCTTGAATTATCAAGATCTATAAGGTCCTTTGTAAAAGATTTAAAATGATTTCGCAGGCCCTTTAAAGCTACTAAACTAGGTAACATATTTTTATCTGACTTAAGTGTAAATAACACATAAGATCTATTTAACGTCAGCAGTTCAAAAAAGCTAAAAAAGAATCCTAGCATTTTCTCTCTGCTAGAAGAATTGGTAAAATCTTCGTTCTTTTGAAGTAGGCGCATGGTTTGAGAGAAAAATGCTTCCCACACCCCTTTTTCTAGTGCTTCAATATTTCCAAAAAATTGGTAAAAAGAGACTTCTTCAAAACCGTGGACCTTACAAAAACCGTATACAGTCACTGGCTTTTTTTCGTGATTTAACACATCTTCCATGTAGGCAGAAATAATCTGATCTGCATTTAAAACACTTGCTTTTTTAGGGGATACTTTTTTTGTGGCCATTAATGATTTTTTGTTTAGATAAAAATACAAAAAAATGAAACTAGATATTAAACGATTATAAATAAGAAACGCACTTTATTAAAAGTGCGTTTCAAACCTAACCAATAAATAAACATAAGGAGTTGCGAATATTGATCTTGTCTTTTTCATAGCAAAGTATTTCCCATCTCCTGTACAAATATAGTGAATGTTTAATCATTTATCCAAATAGATAAACAAAATTAACATAGTCCTAACATATTACTGTATGTAATTCTGTCGGTAGCTGTGTCAGTTTGTCATATAACAAAGGCTTGGTATTTTAATTGCTTAGTTCTTTATATAATTTTAAAAGATATAAGTTATGGCCCAAGGCAAGATTAATGTATCAGTGGAAAATATTTTCCCCCTGATTAAAAAGTTTTTATACAGTGATCACGAAATCTTTCTAAGAGAATTAATTTCTAATGCTACAGATGCTACACTTAAATTAAAACACCTTACCGCTATAGGTGAAGCTAAAGTAGACTATGGCAATCCTCAGATTGAAATTAAAATTGATAAAGAAGGAAAAAAAATTCACATTGCGGACCAAGGTCTTGGAATGACTTCTGAAGAGGTAGAAAAATACATAAATCAAGTCGCATTTTCGGGAGCAGAAGAATTTCTGGACAAATACAAAGAGGCTGGAAAAGACACTGGAATTATAGGCCATTTTGGTTTAGGTTTCTACTCTGCTTTTATGGTCGCCCATACAGTAGAAATAATTACCAAAAGTTTTAAAGATGAACCTGCAGCACATTGGACCTGTGATGGATCTCCAAATTTTACATTGGAAGCAGCGGACAAAAAGGACAGAGGTACAGAAATCATTCTTCATGTAGCAGAAGATTCATTGGAGTTCTTAGAAGAAAGTAAAATCAGTGGATTATTAAACAAGTACAATAAATTCATGCCTGTTCCTATTGTGTTTGGAACTAAAACAGAAACCCTTCCCAAACCAGAAGGCGCTAAGGAAGAAGATTCAGCACCTACTCATGAAGTACCAAACATTATTAATAATCCAAATCCAGCATGGACCAAGGCGCCTGCAGATTTAAATGAAGAAGAATACAAAGGATTCTACAGAGAATTGTACCCCATGCAGTTCGAAGAGCCCCTGTTTCACATTCACTTAAATGTAGACTATCCTTTTAACCTCACAGGAATTTTATATTTCCCAAAACTAACCAACGATTTGAATGTCCAAAAGGACAAAATTCAATTGTATCAAAACCAAGTATTTGTTACAGATAATGTAGAGGGGATTGTACCTGAATTCTTAACCATGCTCAGAGGGGTAATTGACTCTCCAGATATTCCATTAAACGTGTCTAGGTCTTACCTTCAAGCAGACGGAGCAGTTAAAAAAATCGCTACCTATATCACAAAGAAAGTAGGAGACAAACTGAGTAGTTTATTTAAAAACGACCGGGCAGCTTTTGAAGAAAAGTGGAATGATATTAAAATTGTCATTGAATACGGAATGCTTTCTGAAGATAAGTTCTTTGACAAAGCAGACAAGTTCGCACTTTATCCAACAGTAGACGGCTCGTATTTCACCTTTGAAGAATTACAAGAAAAATTAAAAGACAACCAAACAGATAAAGATGGTAAATTAATTCTTTTGTACGCTTCAGACAAAGAGTCACAACATGCATATATATTGGCTGCAAAAGCAAAAGGATATGAGGTACTCCTCTTAGATTCTCCTATTGTATCTCATCTGATGCAAAAGCTTGAAACATCTAAAGAGAATATTTCCTTTGCCAGAGTAGACGCAGATCCTATGGATAAGCTTATTCAAAAAGAAGAAACCACCATTTCTAAACTTTCGGATGAAGAAAAGGAAACTTTGAAATTAAAAATTGAAGGAGTCACTGGAGAATCCGGATTAACCGTTCAATTAGAAGCAATGGATAGTGATAGCGCTCCTTTCGTAATAACAGAACCAGAGTTTATGAGAAGGATGAAAGAAATGCAGCAAACCGGAGGTGGCGGCGGAATGTTTGGGATGGGAAACATGCCTGACATGCACAACTTAATTGTCAATATTAACCACCCATTGGTCAGTGAAATTCTTCAGACCAAAACACAAAAAAAACAAGAGCGCCTTATCAGCCAATCTATAGATCTAGCAAAACTTTCAAAAGGCCTTTTAAAAGGAGCTGCCCTAAGTGATTTTATCTCTAGAAGCTATGAGATGATCAAATAATAAATTCATTCATTAGAAGCAATAAAAAAAGCCACCCAAAGGGTGGCTTTTTTTATGTTCAGTTAGAAGGGCTAATCTTCCTTTTTATCTGTCACTTTCTTTTCAGATACAGCACCAAATTTATACCTTAAAATGAGTTCGTGGGTATTCGCTCTTAAGGCTGTGGAAGAAGTTCTCTGACCCATTTCGTAACCATAACCGAAATCCAAACGCTGCATTCCTTTGAATAAAAGCATGGCAGATACATAATCATTGTTACTCACTCCTACCCCTATAGACAGTTGCTCTTTTAATTCAATTTGTCCCAAAGCTGTAATTTGATTGGGAGCGTCGCTCACTACCCTATACAACATCATTGGTCTCAATAAAATATTAGCCCCTAAAGGAATTGAAAGACCAGCAGTTCCATAAAAGTGAGGTTTATCTGTGGCTGTAGTAGCAATACCATTAGATTCTTTAAAACGCTTACTATTCAAAAAATTAGGCACAGAAATACCTGCAAAAAACTTTTTAGACTGTAGAAAAGCCCCTACTCCAATAGCTGGGTTCATATAATTATCTACACCAACCAATGACTCGTTAGATTCTTGGGTAATTCTATTTAATTTATTGAGGTCAATGGTATTAAAAATACCACCTGCCTTAATTCCCAAATGAAGTTTGGTTCCTTCTGATATTTGAAGTTTATAGCTGTAATCTACTGACACAACGCCTTGGTTTTCTACATATACCTGATCGGAAAGGTAGCTAAACCCCCAAGAGGCATTATTTTTTACCTTAGTGTTATAGATAAAAGAAGTGGCCCTTGGCGCGTCTTCAATCCCTGACCACGCAGCCCTATAGCCTATACTGGCAAAAGCACCTTGTGCCCCTGTAGCAGCCGGATTATACAAGCCCATATTCTGTTCAAAAAACAAAAAATTGGGTTGTTGTTGGGCATAAGAGCTCCCTAAAAATCCTAAACCAAATAAAAGTATAAAAGTATATTTCATAACTAACACATATTCTGCCGCCAAAAATACATATTTTTTTTTCAAGTGAAATATCCTACAAAAAGCTTTTGATTTACCTTTAAAAGATGCAAGCAACTTTGTCTTTATACTTAATGTCTATCCTCTATGTATTTGGAGGATTTATGCACTTTGTAAAACCCAAAATTTACCTGAGAATTATGCCTAGGTCTATTCCAAAACTGCTCATTATGGTCTATTTAAGTGGCATTGCAGAAATAATCTTAGGGGTTGGCGCATTGTTCAAAGAAACCAGAAATGTGGCTTTAATTGGTATTATCCTAATGCTAACACTGTTTTTATGGGTACACTTTTATATGTTAAGCGGCGAAAAGGAAGCTGCTGGAATACCGAAAATCATACTATACATAAGAATTCCACTTCAATTTCTACTCATGTATTGGGCATATAGCTATTGGATCTAATTTCTTTTATACCTTTGTAATGCTATGAAAAAAGATTTTACAGAAATACAATTAGACCGCATTATAGAAATGGCTTGGGAAGACAGGACTCCTTTTGAAGCCATCACCTTTCAATTTGGGATCTCTGAACAAGAGACCATTCAAATAATGCGCAGTGAAATGAAACCGAGTAGTTTTAGATTGTGGCGCGCTCGTGTACAAGGAAGAACAACCAAACACGCAAAATTAAGGTCTGAGTCCGTAGGCCGATTTAAATGCAATATGCAGCGTCAAATTAGTGGTAATAAAATTTCGAAACGATAATTTCGACAAATAAACTACCCAAAAAGCACCTCCAATAGTTTGGCCAATCTAAGCCCTCCTTTTTGAAGTTGATCTCTCATCACTCCAGTATATTTATAAGCGTATTCATACCCAAGTTTACCATTTTGGGGCAAATCTTCATAAAGTTTTTCCGTAATAATATGTCCTTCTTTCATCCAATCCAAAGGAGTACCCTTTATTATTTCTTTACGCGCTCTTTTAGACAGCCTAGGAGATTCTTTGGCTAATTCAGAGTAACTCATACCATAGTCATCAATCATGTTACTGTCCCAAACCCTATGCAAATTGGTGCTTTTCCCAAACCAAGTTAGTTTTACGTCATTACCTCCCTTGTCTTCTGGGTGGCCCATATGCATGGGCTGGTGAAGGTCTCCAATAAAATGAACCAATAACTTTAGGTGAAAAGCTTTTTCTTCTTTACTTGCATTTACATCTCTTATGGTATTTATACAAACCTGAATGCCTTGAATAATATCTCCTTGAGGGTTGGCTGTTTCTAAGCTATATATCCCGTCTAAAGATAAATTCACATAATGCCACGGACCGTATTTTCTATACTTTTTATCTGATTTTATGTCGTCACCATAATTAGACACTAAAGCCAATGAGGCTCCGTCTAATATTGTTGCAATATTTTTAAGTGCTTTTTTACTCAGCACGGAAGTAGCTATTTCCCCTACTGTCCTATGGCCGGTTTTTCCCCAATCTTCAGAGGTGGCAAAAATAGATTGTGTCGCAATTAAAAAAATGAAGAAAAATCTCATTGAAATATATTTTGCATAAAAATACAGAACCTGAGTTATTTTTCACAATAGAATATAAAATTATAGTTAAATAAAAATATTAATTAGCGTAAATTTGAAAGACCAACAAACTGAATACCATGAATAAAACCTTCTGGTTCTTATTTCTTGCCTTAACCACCATCGCTTTCGGACAAAACAAGGAAAAAGAAATCTTTGTAAAACTCATAGATCAACCCATATTAATAGACGGAGACCTTTCAGAGAATATATGGGAAGAAGCTTTTAAAACTGCAGAATTCCAACAGTATTTCCCTTCAGATTCAATACTAGCAAAACAAAAAACAAGTGTTAAAATGCTTTATGACCAAGTAAATCTATATTTGGGTGTGAAAGTGTATACTTCCGGAAATGATTTTATAATTCCTTCTTTGCAAAGAGATTTTAGGGCAGGCAACAATGACAATATTAGCTTTATATTTGACACTTTTAACGATGGAACAAATGCTTTCCTTTTCGGCATCAACCCTTTAGGGGTACGAAGAGAGGCTTTAATCTCTAATGGAGGGGCTGGCAGAGATGGGTTCTCTACTTCATGGGATGTTAAGTGGCGCGGAAAAACAAAAATCAATGATGGGTACTACACTATTGAAATAGCTATTCCACTAACTTCTGTGAAGTTTAAAGAGGGTGAAACAAAATGGAGGTTTAACAGCTATAGGTTTGACATGCAAGAAAATGAAACCAGCACATACTCCAATATACCTCAAAACCAACTCATATATAATTTAGCTTTTATGGAAGAAATGGTTTTTGAAAAACCATTGGGTAAATCTAGAACTCCTTTAGCACTTATTCCATTTGTAAATGGTACTTCTCAAAGAGATTTTGCTGGTTCAGATTCAGACGCCCAATATAAAATTGGGGGTGATGCAAAACTGGCCATTGGCAATGGAATGAACCTTGACTTAACCTTAAATCCAGATTTTTCGAATGTAGAAGTGGATAATGTGGTCACCAACCTCACCCGATTTGAAATATCTCTGCCAGAAAGAAGACAATTCTTTATTGACAATAACGATTTATTTGGGAATTTTGGGAATTCTTGGGGTGAAAATCCTTTTTTTTCAAGAAGAATAGGATTGGCTAAAAATAAAGAGGGCGAAACCATAGAAAATAGAATCATTGGAGGAATACGACTGAGTGGTAAACTTTCAGAAGATTGGAGACTAGGACTCTTAAGTATTCAAACAGATGAGGATGTAGAAAATGAAATTGCTAGTAATAATAATACCGTTTTCTCTCTTCAAAAAAAAATATTTTCAAGATCTAATATTGGTCTTTTCTTCATTAACAGAGAGACTTTTAAGAAATATGAATTCGTTGGCAATCAAGAAAAATATAACAGGGTTTTTGGTGTTGATTATAACTTAGCTAGTGCAGACAATAAATGGGTAGGCAAATTTTATCTTCACCACTCTCTTTCGCCTGAAGTCAAGGATAAAAATGGCGCTAGAGGCTTAGAATTATTCTATAATTCTAAGTTTTTTAATTTTGGGATTAGTGGGAACTACATAGGAGAAGAGTTTCAATCTGATCTTGGTTTTTTAAGAAGAAAGGATGTTGTAATGACAAATCCATTTGTAGAAGTGGTTATTTGGCCAAAAAAAACAAAGGTAAACAGTCATAGCATTAGAATCAATCCTTTTGTGTTTTGGAAGCCAAGTTTAAATTATAAAAATACCGACTTTACTTTATTTAGCATGTGGACTACAAAATTTCAAAATCAAACTGAATGGTCTGCGAAAATGTTTAATAGATATACATTTCTCACAGAAGGCTTTGATCCTAGTAATACAGATGGTGCAGTCGCACTTCCTGGAAACGTAGGTTACCACTATACTTCTTTTGAATTGCGTTACCAATCGGACAGAAGAAAAGTGTTTTCCTACAGTATAGAACCTGGATTTGGACAATTTTACAATGGGCAAAGAAATAAAATTGAAGGAAACCTAAACCTAAGACTTCAACCTAAGGTTACTATAGGATTACAATACGAATACAACCAATTGAGAATGCCTGAACCCTATACAGATACAGATATCTGGCTCATTAGTCCAAGGATTGCCATTACATTTAATAAATCAATTTTTTGGACCACACTCATTCAGTACAGCAATAGAAATGATAATTTAGGTCTGAATAGTAGGATACAATGGAGGTTTGCTCCTTTATCTGATTTATTTGTCGTGTATAATGACAATTATTTTGTCACTGATTTCGCACCTAAGTTTAGGTCTTTGAATCTGAAATTTACGTATTGGTTAAATATTTAATATGATTCTAAAAATGCTGTGCTCTGATTTAGATGGCACTTTACTAGGACTTAAAAACAGAACAACACCAAAGTGCAACAAGGTATTTAACACCTATAAAGACCGTTTAAAAGTGGTGCTAGTTTCTGCTAGAATGCCAAGTGGCATGTATTATATACAGAGAGAATTAGGGATTGAAAACCAGCCCATCATATGCTACAATGGCGCTCTAGTAATGCATGGCACCAAAACTTTAAGCAGTCATTATATTTCATTGAATCTAGTGGCCAAAATATCTGAGCTTAGTCATACATTAAATGTTGCTGTTGGTCTATATTCACATGACCAATGGACAGCTCCTGCAAGAAGCGAACGAATTGACAAAGAGGAGTTCAATACCCAAACCAAAGTGATTCTCGAATCCAATACAACTACGCTTAAAAAATGGGGGGAGCAAAAAATAGGCGCTCATAAATTAATGCTTATGGGTACAAAACAAAATACAGACGAGTTATTTGACTTACTTATTGCCCAGTACTCCGCTGATCTTGGCGTGTACAGATCCAATGACACCCTTATAGAAATTACCCCAGGCGGGATAGACAAACTAAGCGGAATTAAATCTTTACTAGATCAAAATATTGGCTTAGAAAACATTGTTGCTTTTGGAGACAACTTCAATGACATTTCCATGCTGTCTGGCGTAGGTTATGGTGTAGCCGTTGAAAATGGAAGAGAAGCCGTAAAAGAAATTGCTAAAGAAACTATTGATTCATGTCTCAATGACGGCGTAGCAAATTTTTTACTTACATTTCTAGATAAACATTTGTAAGTCTCCGTATTTAGAAACTAAAAACAAGCAAATAAGCTTTTTAATATCTTTTAAAATGAATGATCCATTAATAGTAGACGACACTGTAGTATTTGGACTTTTAGCTGCTTGTCTAGGTTTTGTCTTTATTACCTCTAACAGCAACAATCCCTTTTTGAAAAAATTTTACACCTTTATCCCTGGGGTACTGATGTGCTATCTACTACCTTCTTTTTTGGTGAGTCTAGGAATTATCTCTGACAGTCATTCTAACTTATATTTTATGGCGAGTAGGTACCTATTACCGGCAGCCTTAGTGCTAATGACCTTGAGCATAGACTTAAAAGCCATTGCAAGCTTGGGTAAGAAAGCACTCATCATGTTTTTCACGGGGACGCTAGGAATAATTATCGGTGGGCCAATAGCCATTATACTAGTATCCATTTTTTCTCCTGAAACAGTTGGCGGAAATGACTTTGACGCTATCTGGAGGGGACTTGCTACTATTGCAGGAAGTTGGATTGGGGGTGGGGCTAATCAGGCCGCAATGCTAGAGATTTTCAATTATAACCCTGAGAAATATGGCGGTATGGTATTAATAGATATCGTTGTAGCCAATATTTGGATGGCGATATTATTATTAGGTGTGGGTAAAACTAAAAAAATTGATCGTTGGCTACAGGCAGACACCTCTGCGCTTGAATCTCTTAAGATTAAAGTAGCTAAGTTCCAAGAAAAAGTAACTAGAATCCCAACAATTAAAGATTATATAATTTTGTTAAGTATTGGATTTTCTTCTGTTGGATTGGCTCACTTAGCCGGAAATCACTTTAGTGAATTTTTAACGGAGCAGGTATCATTTGTTGCAGACAAAAGGAGTTTTGCGTCATTTTTAGGTTCTTCATTTTTTTGGATGGTGGTTATTGCGACTACTGTTGGTATTATTTTATCCTTTACCAAAGCTAAAAATTACGAAGGTGCTGGAGCAAGTAAAATAGGCGGTGTTTTTATTTATATCCTAGTGGCTACCATAGGCATGAAAATGGACCTCAACCAAATATTAGACAATCCAGGACTTATTGCAATAGGTCTTATATGGATTACAGTCCATGCTGCATTATTAATTATAGTAGCTAAAATAATTAAAGCACCCTTCTTCTTTTTAGCGGTAGGGAGTCAAGCCAATGTTGGTGGAGCAGCCTCTGCTCCCGTAGTTGCAGCAGAATTCAGTCCCTCATTGACCTCTGTTGGTGTTTTATTAGCCGTAGGCGGTTATGTTGTTGGAACTGCAGGAGCGCTATTTTGTGCTTATCTAATGGAAATTGCCTCTAATTTTTAATATTTTTATTCCATAACTTAAAGAGTTTAGCCATCTTTGTGGCAAACGATTCAAAACCAATGAAACATTACATTTTAGGATTACTCACCATTTTATTGATCAGTTGTAACCAAAGCCCATCTATGGACAGCATGATTGTGTCCGGACAAGTTAAAGGCTTAAAAAAAGGCACTTTATACTTACAACACATACCAGATAGCACCTTAGTAACTATTGACTCCATAGAGATTGATGGTTCTGGCAACTTCAAATTTGATACTAAAATTGAAAGTCCTGAAGTATTCTATTTGTACTTAAATAAAAAAGACAACAATACCATTAATGACAGAATAACATTTTTTGGGGAACCTGGACTCATTGAGATCAATACCAAATGGAACACTTTTGACATAGATCCTGTGGTTAAAGGAACCAAAAGCCATGAGAAATTTATAGAATACCGTGAAATGATGTCTAAATTTAATATTCAAGACATGACGTACATGGAAAATGCTTTTAGAGCCAATAATGAAAATAACCAATTAGTTTTAGATTCACTTCAAAACGCTTCTGAAAAAAATGCCCTAAGAAGGTATTTATTTGTACTAAACTTTGCATTAAATAACGCAGACTCTTATGTAGCACCTTATGTTACTTTAAATGACGTACCTAATGCTAATGTCAAGTTTTTAGATTCTATATACAATAAATTGTCTCCAGAAGTAGCTAATTCTAAATATGGAAAAGAGCTTGAGCTATTTATAAAAGGGATTAAATCCAACAATTAGAATAGGCATTCAACAAAAGCACTACCACAAAAAAAAGCCCGCTAATAGCGGGCTTTTTTTTTAATATATAACAACAATATTAAGCAGAAAGCTTATTAAGTGCAATTACTAATTCTGTAGCTTTTGTTTCAAGGTCATTTTTAACTGACTTTAAATGAGCGGAACGATTGTCTGCTTTTTTGTCGTTAACTTTTGCGATAAGCCCGTCGAATACTTCAATAGCTTGATCGATTAAAGCAGATCCTTCTTTTGAATCTAAATTATTGGTAGCAGCTTCCCAAAGGTATACTGCTTCAATGATATCTCCTAATACGTAGTTAATATCCTTTTTTAAGTCTTTTATGCTAGCCATAATGCTATTTTTAAATTTTGACAAAATTACATTTTTTAGACGTAACTGACACTATGAATTAAAGATAAGAAAAGAACTAATATTGAACCTCTATTAAAACACAGCCAGACACACTTTCCACGCTTATAAATGTACTGTTAGCAGCTAAAAGGATTGTTTCTCCATAAGAGAATTCAGCAGTTCCAAAATTATTTGAAATAACACCATTACCTTTTACACATAGGTACGCTTTAAAACTATCCGAAGACAAACATTCTTCTTGATACTTTCCTATCACAGGTAAATACTTTGTTGTAAAATAAGGAGACGAAATAAGTTCATTCTTTTCATTAGTATTTACTTCATAATTGCACTTCTCTGGAGGGTTTAATTTAAAATTAATAGCGTCTAAAGCTAATTCTGTGTGCAATTCACGAAAATTTCCATGGGCATCTGTTCTATTAAAATCATATACCCTGTAGGTAATATCTGATGTTTGCTGAATCTCTGCAAGTAAAATTCCTGCACCTATAGCGTGAACAGTTCCTGTCTCAATAAAAAAAGTATCCCCACTAGTTACTGCATGTTTTTCCATAACGGACTCAATGGTTCCATTCTCAATATGGCTTTTATACTTTTCAGGAGTCATACCTTCTTTAAAACCTACAATCAAGGATGCTTCTGATGAAGCCTCCATCACATACCACATTTCGTTTTTACCAAAAGAATTGTGTCTTTCTTTTGCCAATTCATCACTTGGATGTACCTGAATACTCAAGTTAGAAGCTGCGTCTAAAAATTTAATAAGAACAGGAAAATTATATCCAAAATCACGAACCACGCTAGACCCAAGTAAATCTGACTTGTGGGTACTCATTAAGTCAGCTAAAGAGGTGTCTTTTAAAATACCATTAGCCACCACAGAAACACTTCCTTCTACTGCAGAAAGCTCCCAGCTTTCTCCAATACCTGGGGAAGCATGTTCCTTAAAAAGTTTGGTTTCTAATAGATTTCCTCCCCATATACGCTCTTTCAATATGGGGGTGAATTTCAAAGGGTATAAAGACATTAATACTATATTTAACCGTTATAGGTGACGAAATTTCGAGGGGTCTCGTAAAGGGTTATTGATAAATCATGATCACTCTTTAAATGCGTTTTTAATTTATTCCAAATCACTATGGCTATATACTCAGCTGTTGGATTAAAATTCTTAAACTCTGGCACTTCTATATTGAGGTTTTTATGATCAAAAGAATTTTCTACTTCAGATTTAATAAGGTCTTTTAATATCTTAGCATCCATTACATATCCGGTATCTGGATCAATATCTCCAGTGACACTTACAATAAGATCATAATTATGCCCGTGATAATGTGGATTGTTGCACTTTCCGAAAATTTTGGCATTTTTTTCGTCACTCCAATGCTCGTTATGTAATCTGTGGGCTGCATTAAAGTGTGCTTTCCTACTTATAGTGACTCTCATTTATTTTTTTTATGAAAGGTACATATAATATTTTTCAAAAATAATCTTAAACCAAGGAGTATATAATTCTGGTTGCTTTTCTATATCTTTTTTAATGTCCTCTGGTAGCATCCATTTCCAAGAAGCGACCTCTTCAGGATTTATATTAGGCAAGTCATTAAATTCCCCTTGCATGACATGATCAAATTCGTGCTCTGTTAAACCATTTCCCATATCTGCTTTATACACAAAGGAAAACAGCTGCTTTAAAGGTACCTCAAAACCCATTTCTTCCATTAGTCGCCTCTTCCCTGCTACCAAATTCTCCTCTCCGTCGCGTTGATGGCTACAGCAGGTATTGGTCCATAAACCTGGAGAATGGTATTTTGAAAGTGCTCTTTGCTGAAGCATGATTTCACCTTTATCATTATTAACAAAAACAGAAAACGCCCTGTGAAGTAGTGCTTTTTCGTGTGCTTCAATCTTTTCCATGAGCCCCTGAGGCTCATCATTTTCGTTCACAAGGACAACAAATTCTTTCATGCCTTAAAAATACATTCTTTTAAACTTTTAAATATAAGCTTGGTGCATTTTTATTAAAAATTGAATCTAATGTTTGATCGGCTGTTTGCAAAACGATACTTTAAAACCAACTCTAGGGAGCCGCTATTAAAAATCTCCTGCCCTAAATCTGTCGCTGCCCGATCATACGAAATTCCAGTGAAAAAATGATCAGAAAATTGATAGCCAAATAAACCACTAATGGCTGCTCTCACCCTATAGGAAAAACCGAAAGAGACTTTTCCTTTTAACAAAACGGCCACGGCTATATCGGTTTGCAAGGGAGCGCCAGCAACTGCCTTGATTAAAAAACTAGGCCTTAAAAGTAAATCAGGAGTTACCTCTTTCACAAAACCAGAATTTAAATAAAAGTGTGTTTCCTCCTTTGCTTTTGAAAGAGACGATTGATCGAAATACAAGGTCTCTAAAAAGCTTGGTACAGAAAGTCCAATATAATAATCTGGTGTGTAATAAAAAACACCTGCCCCAATGTTAGGGGAAAAACGATTGTCTATAGAATTGTTTAATACAGGATCTGGTCCTAGGTTATAATCTTGATTGAGTAAACTTAAATTAATATCTAAAAGGTGGGCGCTTGCCTTAATTCCAAAAGCAACTTTTACATCAGAACTCAAAAAAATGGTATAGGACATATCTATGTTCGCCATGGTTTCTGAAGTAGGTCCTATTTTATCATTTAATAAACCAAAACCAATTGACAATCCTTTCCACTTTGTGGGGCTTCCATAATGTAGCACTTGTGTCTTTGGAGCCCCTTCTACACCAATCCATTGTGCCCTATAAAGTGCTATTATACTTTTTTCTTCATTAAATCCAACGTATGCAGGGTTGTAGGACTGTGTGCTGTATGTGAATTGAGTGAATTGAGCTTCTTGTTGCGCGTGTACTTGACACACAAGAAGTACATGCATAAAGAGAAAAAAATAACAATACAGCCCATTTTTTAAAAGTACATTCATCATCAATAAAATAGCTAAAATTAAAAAGTAACCTTTTGAGAACAAAAAAATAATAATAGATGTTAAATGGGGGAGCTTTAAGATAATCTACTTGCAATAATTAACAATAAGAGATAGACCATCTGACTTATACAATAGATTAATTACCAATAAAGCTTTGAAGTAGTTTCAAAAGTGCTTTTTAAATAAAAGAATGCATTTAAATGATCTTACCTAAAGCATTTATTAAAATCAGGCTTAACATGCCTAATATTTAGCTTATTTTTGTTCAAAATTTTTTCATGAGTTTAGCACAAGAAATTAGCAAGAGGAGAACCTTTGGAATTATTTCCCATCCAGATGCCGGTAAAACCACCTTAACAGAAAAATTATTGCTGTTTGGAGGTGCAATTCAAGAGGCTGGTGCTGTTAAGAATAATAAAATAAAGAAAGGTGCTACCAGTGATTTCATGGAAATTGAAAGACAGCGAGGAATATCTGTAGCTACCTCGGTATTGGCATTTATATACAGAGATAAAAAAATCAATATTCTAGACACCCCTGGACACAAAGATTTTGCAGAAGACACCTTTAGAACCCTTACTGCAGTAGACAGTGTTATTGTAGTTATTGATGTAGCAAAAGGGGTTGAGGAACAAACAGAAAAACTGGTGTCTGTTTGTAGAATGAGAAACATTCCTATGTTGGTTTTTATTAATAAATTAGATAGGGAAGGGAAAGATGCCTTTGACTTATTAGATGAAGTAGAGCAAAAATTAGGCTTAACGGTTACGCCAATGAGTTTTCCGATTGGTATGGGGTATGACTTTAAAGGAATTTATAATATTTACGAAAGCAACATTAACTTATTTAGTGGTGACAGTAAAAAAAACATAGAAGACACCCTTGCTTTTGACGATCTCAACAGTCCTGAACTAGAAAAAATAGTTGGGAGTACTCAGGCTAACGAATTAAGGGAGAACCTTGAACTGGTTCAGGGTGTTTACCCTCCTTTTGACAAAGACGCTTATCTAAAGGGAGACCAGCAACCTGTGTTTTTTGGTTCTGCCTTAAACAATTTTGGGGTGAGAGAACTCTTAGACTGCTTTATAGATATTGCCCCAACCCCAAGACCTAAGAAAGCAGAAGAAAGAATTGTAGAACCCTCTGAAAAAGCACTGACTGGATTTGTATTTAAAATACATGCCAATATGGATCCCAAACACAGGGATAGACTCGCATTTATTAAAATTGTTTCTGGAACTTTTGAAAGAAACAAACCCTATTTGCATGTGCGGAACAACAAAAACATGAAATTTTCAAGTCCAAATGCATTTTTTGCAGAGAAAAAAGAAATTGTGGACATCTCTTACCCTGGAGATATTGTAGGGCTTCACGATACTGGAAACTTTAAAATTGGTGACACGCTTACTGAAGGAGAATCCCTTCATTATAAAGGCATTCCAAGTTTTTCTCCAGAACACTTCAGGTATATTAACAATGCAGATCCTCTAAAGGCCAAACAGCTCAACAAAGGAGTAGACCAGCTCATGGATGAGGGTGTCGCGCAATTGTTTACCTTAGAACTCAATGGGAGAAAAATTATTGGAACAGTGGGTGCGCTTCAATATGAAGTAATTCAATACCGTTTAGAGCACGAATACGGAGCCAAATGCTCCTACGAGAACTTTCCTGTGTACAAAGCTTGTTGGGTTATTCCTGACGATAAAAACAACGAAGAGTTTAAAGAGTTCTCCAGAATAAAGAGCAAGTTCCTAGCCAAAGACAAAAGGGGAGAATTGGTTTTTCTAGCAGATTCTGCCTTTTCTTTACAAATGACGCAACAGAAATATCCTACCGTAAAACTCAGGTTTACCTCTGAAGCAGAGGTATAGCCATGAAAGGTGATTGATCCACCAAACTATCAATAATAAAAAACCCTACTCAAAATGAGTAGGGTTTTTTTATGTTAAGCTTCACCTGCAGGTCCAAAATTAATGGGTATGCCTGGCTGTTCATAATCTTTAATGGTTCCATGGCTGCTTTCAAACTTGGTGACATTGTCTTGCAATGCTTTCAAGAATTTTTTAGCGTGTTGCGGGGTGAGTATCACCCTACTCTTCACTTTAGCCTTAGGAGCTCCTGGCATTAAGCTAATAAAGTCTACTACAAATTCAGATACAGAATGATTAATTACAGCCAAGTTTGAGTAGGAGCCCTCAGCGGTTTTCTCATCTAATTCTATATTGATTTGGTTTTCTTTATCGCTCATGCGTACCTATTAAAATTTTAAAGCTTCTTTTCTAGCAAGAATTTCGTCGTACTCTTCTTTAGAACCAACTAATAGATTCTCATAAGCACGCATTCCAGTACCAGCTGGTATTTTGTGACCTACAATAACATTCTCTTTAAGTCCTTCTAGACCGTCTACTTTACCAGCTACCGCTGCTTCGTTTAACACTTTAGTCGTTTCCTGGAAGGAAGCCGCTGAAATGAATGACTTGGTCTGTAAAGAAGCCCTTGTAATACCTTGTAAGATTGGGGTAGCAGTTGATGCAACAGCATCTCTAGAGGTTACCAATGCTTTGTCATTTCGTTTCAATAAAGAGTTCTCATCTCTAAGCTCTCTAGCTGTAACTATCTGGCCTGCTTTTAAGTCCTCAGAATCGCCTGATTCTTCAACAACTTTCTTACCGAAAATTCCGTCATTTTCTTTGATAAAGTCATCTTTATGAATCAATTGGTTTTCTAAGAATATGGTATCTCCTGGATCTTGAACCCTAACTTTACGCATCATCTGACGTACTACTACCTCAAAGTGCTTATCGTTAATTTTCACTCCTTGTAAACGGTATACTTCTTGTACTTCATTGACTAGGTACTGCTGAACTGCAGAAGGTCCTTTAATAGATAGAATATCTTCTGGAGTAATAGATCCGTCTGAAAGTGCCATACCTGCACGTACATAATCATTTTCTTGAACTAAGATCTGGTTAGAAAGTTTCACTAAATACTTTTTAACTTCTCCTAATTTAGATTCTATGATAATTTCACGGTTACCTCTTTTAATCTTACCAAAAGAAACCACACCGTCAATTTCAGAAACTACTGCTGGATTAGAAGGGTTACGTGCTTCGAAAAGCTCTGTAACTCTTGGCAAACCTCCTGTAATATCTCCTGACTTGGCAGATTTACGTGGAATTTTTACTAAAATTTTTCCTTCACTAATTTTCTCATTGTCATCTACCATGATATGAGAACCTACTGGAAGATTGTAAGAACGCAACACTTCGTCTTTATTGTTTTTAATCAATAAAGTAGGGATGAGTTTCTTATTTCTAGATTCAGAAATTACTTTTTCTTGGAAACCTGTTTGTTCATCAATTTCCACTTGATATGTAACTCCTTGGTCAATATTCTCGTAAGCTATTTTTCCAGTGAATTCAGAAACAATTACACCGTTATATGGGTCCCAAGAACAAATAACATCTCCTTTTTTAATCTTAGCACCATTCTTAACAGAAAGAATAGATCCGTAAGGAATATTGTTAGTACTTAAAACAATTCCAGTTTTGGCATCAGTTAATTTAATTTCAGAAGTCCTAGAAATAATAATTTCTGTTGCTTCACCTTGTGCATTCTTTCCTTTAACTGTTCTTAGGTCTTCAATTTCAGCAAGTCCGTCAAACTTAGCTTCCAATTTGTTGTCCTCAGAAATGTTTCCTGCAATACCACCTACGTGGAAAGTTCTCAGTGTAAGCTGTGTACCAGGCTCTCCAATAGATTGAGCGGCTACTACACCAACTGCTTCTCCACGTTGTACCATTTTGTTGGTAGATAAATTTCTACCGTAACATTTTCCACAAATACCCTTATCTGCCTCACATGTCAATGGAGAACGTACTTCTACTTTCTCCACTGGAGAAGCTTCTATACGTTTCACATCTGCTTCAGAGATTTCTTGGCCAGCGGCCAATAATAATTCCTCAGTGAGTGGGTTATAAACGTCGTGTAAAGAAACACGTCCTAAGATTCTCTCTCCAAGGCTCTCTACCACTTCTTCGTTTTTCTTCAAAGACTGTACTTCAATTCCACGAAGGGTACCACAATCTTCTGTATTGATAATCACATCTTGTGATACGTCTACCAATCTTCTGGTTAAGTAACCGGCATCGGCTGTTTTAAGAGCGGTATCGGCGAGTCCTTTACGAGCACCGTGCGTAGAGATAAAGTATTCAAGAATCGAAAGACCTTCCTTAAAGTTAGAAAGAATTGGATTTTCAATAATTTCTCCACCTCCAGCAGTAGATTTCTTAGGCTTGGCCATAAGACCACGCATACCTGTTAACTGACGGATTTGTTCTTTAGAACCCCTCGCTCCAGAATCTAGCATCATATATACAGAGTTAAACCCTTGCTGGTCTTCTCTAATACGTTTCATAGCCAATTCAGTAAGCATGGCGTTGGTAGAAGTCCAAACGTCAATCACTTGGTTGTATCTTTCATTATTGGTGATTAGACCCATGTTGTAGTTGGCCATAATACCCTCTACTTGACCATTGGCCTCAGCAATCATTTCGTGCTTCTCTGGTGGAATAATAATATCTCCTAAACTAAATGATAGTCCCCCTTTAAAGGCAAATTCATACCCCATAGTTTTGATCTTATCCAAGAAGTCTGCCGTTACCGGTACAGAGGTTACACTTAAAATGTCCCCAATAATATCTCTTAATGATTTTTTGTTTAAAACCTGGTTCACGTAACCAGCTGCTTCAGGTACCACCATATTAAATAAAACCCTACCCACAGTAGTTTTTATAATTTGGAATACCAATTCACCTGCTTCATTAAAGTCTTTGGCTCTAACCTTAATTCCTGCGTTTAGGGCAACTTTTCCTTCGTTAAAAGCAATCACTACCTCTTCTGCAGAGTAAAAAGTAAGACCTTCTCCTTGAACAGATACTTCTTTGGTAGAAATACGTTCTTTGGTCATATAATATAGACCCAAGACCATATCCTGAGATGGCACTGTAATTGGAGACCCATTGGCTGGGTTTAATATGTTGTGAGAAGCCAACATTAATAATTGTGCTTCTAGAATAGCTTCAGGTCCTAATGGTAAGTGAACCGCCATCTGATCCCCATCGAAATCTGCATTAAAGGCAGTACATACTAATGGGTGTAAACGAATTGCCTTTCCTTCGATTAACTTAGGCTGGAATGCTTGGATTCCTAAACGGTGAAGGGTTGGGGCCCTGTTTAATAAAACAGGATGGCCTTTTAATACATTTTCTAAAATGTCCCATACAACCGGTTCTTTCTTGTCTATGATTTTCTTAGCAGATTTAACCGTTTTCACAATTCCACGCTCAATAAGCTTACGAATTACAAATGGCTTGTACAATTCTGCTGCCATATCTTTTGGAAGACCACATTCAAACAATTTCATTTCAGGTCCAACAACAATTACAGAACGGGCAGAATAATCTACACGTTTCCCTAATAAGTTTTGACGGAAACGACCTTGTTTACCTTTTAATGAATCTGAAAGTGACTTAAGAGGTCTGTTAGATTCTGTTTTTACAGCAGAGGCTTTACGCGTGTTGTCGAACAATGAATCTACAGATTCTTGAAGCATACGCTTCTCGTTTCTCAAGATAACCTCAGGTGCTTTAATCTCTACCAAACGCTTTAAACGGTTGTTTCTGATAATTACCCTACGGTACAAGTCATTTAAATCAGAGGTCGCAAAACGCCCTCCATCTAATGGCACTAATGGTCTTAATTCTGGTGGAATAACAGGAATCACTTTCATGATCATCCACTCAGGTCTATTTTCTCTGTTTTCTTGAGACTCTCTTAAAGACTCCACTACTTGCAAACGCTTTAGCGCTTCAGTCTTACGTTGTTTAGAGGTCTCTGTATTTGCTTTGTGTCTAAGCTCATAAGAAAGGGTGTCTAGATCAATTCTAGAAAGAATGTCAATCAGACACTCTGCGCCCATCTTAGCGATAAACTTATTTGGATCCGTGTCATCTAAATATTGATTCTCAACAGGAATAGACTCTAAAACATTCAAGTATTCTTCCTCTGTTAAGAAATCCATTTTTTGAAGTTCTTCTCCTTCTGCCCCTTTAGCAATACCAGGCTGAATCACTACGTAACGCTCGTAGTAAATAATCATATCTAATTTCTTAGAAGGTAATCCTAAAAGGTATCCTATTTTATTAGGTAAAGAACGGAAGTACCAGATATGAGCTACAGGAACCACTAAATTAATGTGTCCTACACGGTCTCTACGAACCTTCTTCTCTGTTACTTCTACCCCACAACGATCACAAACAATTCCGCGGTAACGGATTCTTTTGTATTTACCACAAGCACATTCGTAATCTTTTACTGGGCCAAAAATTCGCTCACAGAAAAGACCATCTCTCTCTGGTTTGTGGGTTCTATAGTTAATTGTTTCTGGTTTTAAAACTTCCCCTCTAGAGGCTCCCAGAATAGATTCTGGAGATGCCAATCCAATGGAAATTTTATTAAACCTTTTAACCGTGTTATTATCTTTTTGTCTAGCCATAACAATATGGTGCTACTAATTAAAATGTATATTATCTATAATCCTCAAGACCGAATCTTGTTACTCTTCCAATCTAATGTCTAAACCTAAACCTTTAAGTTCATGCATTAATACATTGAAAGATTCTGGTAAACCTGGTTCTGGCATGGTTTCTCCTTTAACGATAGCTTCGTAAGTCTTAGCCCTACCAATTACGTCGTCGGATTTAACTGTCAAAATTTCTCTAAGGGTCGCAGATGCGCCATAAGCTTCCAATGCCCAAACTTCCATTTCTCCAAAACGCTGCCCTCCAAATTGTGCTTTACCTCCTAATGGCTGTTGCGTAATAAGAGAGTAAGGCCCAATAGAACGCGCGTGCATTTTGTCGTCTACCATGTGTCCAAGTTTCAACATATAGATCACCCCTACCGTAGCAGGTTGATCAAAACGCTGACCGGTACCTCCATCATACAAATAAGTATGACCAAATTGAGGTATTCCAGCTTCTTCTGTGAAACCATTGATTTGATCAATTGTGGCTCCATCAAAAATTGGTGTAGCATATTTCTTGTCTAACTTAAGACCTGCCCAACCTAAAACAGTTTCATATATCTGACCAATGTTCATACGAGATGGTACCCCAAGTGGATTCAATACAATATCTACAGGTGTTCCGTCTTCTAAGAATGGCATGTCTTCATGACGAACAATTCTAGAAACAATACCTTTGTTTCCGTGACGTCCCGCCATTTTATCACCTACTTTTAATTTACGCTTCTTAGCCACATAAACTTTGGCAAGCTTCATAATACCAGCTGGTAACTCATCCCCTACAGAAATAGTAAACTTATCTCTTCTCAAGTTTCCTTGAAGGTCATTCAATTTAATCTTATAATTGTGTAACAAGTCTGCAATAGAAGTGTTGGTCGCTTTATCTGTTGTCCAACTACCTCCAACAAGGTGAGCGAAATCATCTACAGAGTTAAGCATTTTAAGACTGTACTTCTTCCCTTTTGGTAACACTTCCTCTTCTAAGTCGTTTAAAACTCCTTGAGAAGTTTTCCCGTTTACAAGAGAGGATAATTTCTCTACCAATACATCTTTTAGCTGTTGGAATTTCACTTCGTATTCCAACTCTAATTTTGTAATAGCTTCTTTATCTTCAGAACGCTTACGCTTATCTTTTACAGATCTAGAAAATAATTTCTTTTCAATCACAACTCCTCTTAAAGAAGGAGACGCTTTTAAAGAAGCATCTTTTACATCACCCGCTTTGTCTCCAAAAATGGCGCGTAATAATTTTTCTTCTGGTGTTGGATCAGATTCTCCTTTTGGGGTAATCTTACCTATAAGAATATCTCCAGGCTTCACTTCTGCCCCAATTCTAATCATACCGTTTTCATCAAGGTCTTTTGTAGCCTCTTCAGAAACGTTTGGAATATCATTGGTTAATTCTTCCGCACCTAGTTTTGTGTCTCTAACTTCTAAAGAATACTCATCTACGTGAATAGAAGTAAAGATGTCTTCTCTGACTACTTTTTCAGAAATTACAATCGCGTCCTCAAAGTTGTACCCTTTCCATGGCATAAAAGCCACTTTAAGGTTTCTACCAAGGGCCAATTCCCCATTTTGAGTGGCGTAACCTTCACAAAGCACTTGTCCTTTTTTAACCTTATCTCCCTTGCGAACAATTGGTTTAAGATTAATAGACGTTCCTTGGTTGGTTTTTCTAAACTTAACTAAGTTGTATGTTTTAGCATCTTCTTCAAAACTCACCAAACGTTCTTCGTCAGTTCTATTATATTTAATGGTAACTTTTTGAGCATCCACGTACTCAATCACACCATCTCCTTCTGCATTGATCAATACCCTTGAATCAGCAGCCACTTGTTTCTCTAATCCAGTTCCAACAATGGGTGCTTCAGGTCTAAGTAATGGTACTGCTTGACGCATCATGTTAGATCCCATCAGGGCTCTATTTGCATCATCATGCTCCAAGAAAGGAATTAAAGAAGCAGAAATAGAAGCAATTTGATTAGGGGCAACATCTGTGTAGTGAACCTCAGATGGATCTACTACTGGGAAATCTCCTTCTTCTCTTGCAATTACTTTATCTGTATCTATTACACCGTCCTTCTTCTGAGGAATATTGGCCTGTGCAATTTTCATGCCTTCTTCTTCTTCAGCACTCAGGTAAGTATACTCTTCTGTGTTTACTTTCCCTTTGGTTACTTTTCTATAAGGCGTCTCTAAGAATCCCATCTGATTCACTTTAGCGTAAACCGCTAAAGAAGAAATAAGACCAATGTTTGGTCCTTCCGGTGTTTCAATAGGACATAATCTTCCGTAGTGTGTGTAGTGAACATCACGCACCTCAAATCCAGCGCGCTCTCTTGAAAGACCTCCAGGCCCAAGGGCCGACAATCTTCTCTTGTGCGTAATCTCTGCCAATGGATTTGTTTGATCCATAAACTGAGACAGTTGGTTTGTTCCAAAGAAAGAATTAATCACAGAAGACAAAGTCTTCGCGTTAATTAAGTCAATAGGAGTAAACACCTCATTATCTCTCACATTCATACGCTCTCTAATGGTTCTTGCCATACGAGCAAGACCTACACCAAATTGCTGAGATAATTGTTCCCCTACAGTACGAACACGTCTGTTAGAAAGGTGGTCAATATCATCAATTTCTTCTTTAGAGTTAATAAGCTCTATTAAGTATTTAATGATCGTAATAATATCTTCTTTGGTCAAAACTTGTTTGTCCATTCCAATATCAAGACCTAATTTTTTATTCATTCTATAACGTCCTACGTCACCTAAATTGTAACGTTGGTCTGAAAAGAATAACTTATCTATAATACCTCTAGCCGTTTCTTCATCTGGCGGCTCAGCATTACGTAATTGTCTGTAAATATGTTCAACCGCTTCTTTTTCTGAGTTGGTTGGGTCTTTCTGTAAGGTGTTGTGGATAATAGAATAATCAGATGCACCAGTACTTTCTTTATGTAAAAGTATGGTCTTCACATCTGCTTCCATAATTTCTGCGATATGGTCTTTTTCTAAAACAGTATCCCTGTCTAAAATAATCTCATTACGCTCAATTGAAACAACTTCTCCAGTGTCTTCATCTACAAAGTCTTCATGCCAAGTATTTAGAACTCTGGCAGCTAGTTTTCTTCCTAAAACTTTTTTAAGTCCCGCATTAGATACTTTAATCTCTTCAGATAAATCGAAGATCTCAAGGATGTCCTTATCACTTTCAAAACCTATAGCTCTGAATAATGTAGTTACTGGTAATTTTTTCTTTCTATCAATATAGGCATACATTACCCCATTAATATCGGTTGCAAATTCAATCCAAGATCCTTTAAAAGGAATCACTCTGGCAGAATATAACTTAGTACCGTTTGCGTGGAAAGATTGCCCAAAGAATACCCCTGGTGAACGGTGTAACTGAGAAACAACCACACGCTCTGCCCCATTAATAACAAAAGTACCGCTTGGAGTCATGTAAGGGATAGTTCCCAAATATACATCTTGAACGATGGTCTCAAAATCTTCATGTTCTGGATCTGTACAGTACAACTTAAGTCTTGCCTTCAAAGGAACACTATAAGTTAAACCTCTCTCAATACACTCTTGTATAGAATACCTTGGAGGATCAATAAAATAATCAAGAAATTCTAGAACGAATTGGTTTCTGGTGTCTGTGATTGGAAAGTTTTCCATGAAGGTGTTGTACAATCCTTCATTGCCCCTTTCGTCAGATTTTGTTTCTAACTGGAAAAAATCCTGAAACGATTTAATCTGAATGTCTAAGAAATCTGGATAAGCCGGAATATTCTTAGTGGATGCAAAATTTATTCTCTCAGTCTGATTTGTTAACATCAATAGACAAATTTTTGAATGTGAATACTATGCGTAGTGGTATACAACCTCATATACCTTATATAAAAAGGCTTAGGTCTAACCACAAAAAGTGAAAAGACCTAAACCCAAAGTGCTATTGTTGTATGCTATTACTTAAGCTCAACTTTCGCTCCTGCTTCTTCTAATGACTTCTGAATTCCTTCTGCTTCATCTTTAGAAATGCCTTCTTTGATTGGACTTGGAGCACTATCTACGATGTCTTTAGCTTCTTTTAAACCTAAACCAGTTAATTCCTTAACTAATTTTACAACGGCTAATTTAGAAGCACCAGCCTCAACTAATACAACGTCGAATTCTGATTTTTCTTCAACAGCAGCAGCGTCTCCACCACCACCAGCAGCAACTGCAACTGCAGCAGCAGCAGGCTCAATACCATACTCATCTTTTAAAATAGTAGCTAACTCATTTACTTCTTTTACAGTAAGGTTAACCAATTGTTCTGCGAAATTTTTTAAATCTGCCATTTTTCTATCGTTTTAATAAATTTTAAAAATATAATTGTTTAAGTGCGTTCTGTTTATCTTTCAGAGAGGGTCTTAATAATCCCTGCCAGTTTACCTCCACCAGACTTTAAGCCAGAAATAACGTTTTTAGCTGGAGATTGTAACAATCCAATAATATCGCCAATAACTTCTTCTTTAGACTTAATGTCCACTAATGAATCTAACTGATTGTCTCCAACATAGATTGCTTCTTCAATGAAAGCCCCTTTTAAAATAGGTTTATCTGAATTTTTTCTGAAAGCCTTAATAAGTTTTGCTGGTGCATTACTTACTTCAGAAAACATTAAAGAGGTATTCCCCTTTAATACTTCTGGCAACTCTCCAAAATCTTTTTCAGAAGCCTCCATTGCTTTAGCAAGCAATGTATTCTTCACAACAGACAACCTAATGTTTGCTTTAAAACAAGCCCTACGTAAATTAGAAGTTGTGTCTGCATCCAATCCAGAGATATCCGCTAAATAAATAGTCGCATTTTCTGAAAGTTGTGAAGTTAAATCCTGTATAACGGTTAATTTGTCTTCTCTTGTCATAATATAAATTTTAAAGAACCCTTATGCTTTAGTGTCTAATTGAACACTAGGACTCATGGTACTAGACATGTAAATACTCTTTACATATATACCTTTGGACGAAGTAGGTTTTAATTTGTTAAGGGTGTCAATAAGTTCTTTAGCATTTTCTGCGATCTTATCTGCAGAGAAAGAAACCTTTCCAATTGCTGCGTGAACAATACCCGTTTTATCTACTTTAAAATCTATCTTACCAGCTTTAACTTCAGTAACCGCTTTGGCTACATCCATAGTTACTGTTCCTGTCTTTGGGTTTGGCATAAGACCTCTTGGCCCTAATACACGTCCTAAAGGACCTAATTTACCCATAACGCTTGGCATAGTAATAATTACATCTACGTCTGTCCAACCGCTTTTGATTTTATCCAAATACTCATCCAAACCAACATAATCAGCACCAGCTGCTGTAGCCTCTGCTTCTTTATCTGGAGTTACTAGAGCAAGAACTTTAACGTCCTTACCAGTACCATGTGGAAGTGTTACCACACCACGAACCATTTGATTTGCTTTTCTTGGATCTACCCCTAATCTAACTGCGATGTCTATAGAGGCATCGAATTTAGCGTTGGTGATTTCTTTTACTAATGCAGAGCCTTCTGATAAAGAATATACTTTATTCTTGTCTATCTTAGAAAGCGCTTCCTTTTGCTTTTTTGTTAATTTTGCCATTTGATTTGCTTATTAAGATATTAGAAAGGTTTTGACCCTGATACTTTTAAACCCATAGATCTAGCTGTTCCAGCAACCATGCTCATTGCAGATCCAATTGTAAACGCATTTAAGTCTACCATTTTTTCTTCTGCAATAGTTTTAACTTGGTCCCAAGATACACTTGCTACTTTGTTTCTGTTAGGTTCGCCAGATCCTTTCTTAATCTTAGCTGCTTCCATCAATTGAACTGCCGCCGGCGGTGTCTTTACAACGAAGTCAAATGACTTGTCCTTGTATACCGTGATAGCAACAGGCAATACTTTGCCCTGTTTGTCCTGTGTACGCGCATTAAATTGCTTACAGAACTCCATGATGTTAACACCGGCAGCACCTAAAGCGGGTCCAACCGGTGGCGACGGATTCGCTGCACCTCCCCTAACTTGTAGTTTAACTACTTTACTTACTTCTTTTGCCATTGTTTTAAATTAAATTAAAGGTGCTTTTTGGAAGCAACACCCTTTATATATGTAACAGTTTTAATTAAACTTTTTCTACTTGCATATAGCTAAGCTCTAATGGCGTCTTTCTTCCGAATATTTTCACCATCACTTCTAGCTTACGCTTTTCTTCATTTACTTTTTCTACCGTACCATTAAATCCATTAAAAGGACCATCGATCACTTTAATGGTTTCTCCACTCGTATAAGGAATAGCAGCCATGTCTGCATTCACAGTCAATTCATCTACTTTTCCTAACATTCTATTTACCTCTGTTTTTCTAAGTGGCACAGGATCTCCTCCTTTAGTTTCACCAAGAAATCCAATTACATTGGTAATAGAACGTATAATATGCACCATCTCTCCACCTAAGTTGGCTTTAATCATAATGTAACCAGGGAAATAAACTTTTTCTTTATTTATTTTTTTTCCTTTTCTGATTTGAATTACTTTTTCAGTAGGGACCAACACCTCTTCTAAGTAGTCACCAAAACCAAGTCTAGAGACTTCTGTTTCAATGTACCCCTTAATTTTATGCTCTTGACCACTTACTGCCCTAACAACATACCATTTCTTTTCTAAAATATCAGCCATGAATACTATTAGTTAAGTATGTTATTAAAGTACAACTGTATGACTTCGTTAAAAACACTGTCTACACCCCATGTTGCCAAGGCAAATAGTATAGAGAACACAGCAACCACTACCATAAGATTAGAAGATTCTGATCTAGAAGGAAGTGTTACATTGTTTTTTAACTCTTCAAAGGATTCTTTAATATATGTTAACATGCGGTACCTTTTTTATTTCATTACGCACGGGAGGAGAGACTCGAACTCCCGACACCTGGTTTTGGAGACCAGTGCTCTACCAACTGAGCTACACCCGTATATAAGGACATAAAATATGTCCTTATATTTTACATGTAAAGGTATCTGCCTTTGGGGGCAGACACCTTACAGTAATTTATTCAATCTAGATTAGTCTAGGATTTCAGTCACCTGACCTGCACCTACTGTTCTACCACCCTCACGGATAGCGAAACGCAAACCAATGCTCAATGCAATTGGAGAAAGTAAATCTACAGTAATAGTCAAGTTATCTCCAGGCATAACCATTTCAACTCCATCAGGTAAGTTAATAGTACCTGTTACATCCGTTGTACGTACGTAAAACTGTGGACGGTAGTTGTTGTGGAATGGCGTGTGACGGCCACCTTCTTCTTTTTTCAATACATACACCTCAGCTTTGAATTTAGCGTGTGGTGTAACAGATCCTGGCTTAACAAGAACCATTCCTCTTTTAATGTCAGCTTTTTCAATACCTCTTAAAAGAATACCTACGTTATCTCCAGCTTCACCTCTATCTAAGATTTTACGGAACATCTCTACTCCTGTAACTGTAGAAGATAGTTTTTCAGCTCCCATACCAATAATATCAACAGAGTCTCCAGTATTAGCAATACCTGTTTCTATTCGTCCTGTTGCAACAGTACCACGACCAGTGATCGTAAATACATCTTCAACTGGCATTAAGAAAGGCTTTTCAACATCTCTAACAGGTAACTCGATCCAGCTATCTACAGCGTCCATAAGAGACATCACTGTATCTACCCATTTTTGTTCTCCGTTCAATGCACCTAATGCAGAACCGGCAATTACAGGTCCATTATCTCCATCATACTCGTAGAAAGAAAGTAATTCTCTGATTTCCATTTCAACTAGCTCTAAAAGCTCATCGTCATCTACCATATCCACTTTATTCATGAATACAACCATTCTTGGAATACCTACCTGACGTCCTAAAAGGATGTGCTCTCTTGTCTGTGGCATAGGGCCATCAGTAGCAGCAACAACCAAAATAGCGCCGTCCATTTGAGCAGCACCAGTAACCATGTTCTTAACGTAATCCGCGTGACCTGGACAGTCAACGTGAGCGTAGTGACGGTTAGCTGTAGAATACTCTACGTGTGAAGTGTTAATTGTAATACCTCTTTCTTTTTCTTCAGGAGCGTTGTCGATTGAATCGAAACTTCTCATTTCTGAAAGTCCTGCGTTTGCCAATACAGTAGTAATAGCAGCAGTTAATGTAGTTTTACCGTGATCTACGTGTCCAATGGTACCAATATTCAAGTGCGGTTTGGAACGATCAAAAGTTTCCTTTGCCATGTTTAATGAATTTTAATCTTAGTTTATATTAGTGTACAATTTATTCGCTGTTATTGAGCCAATGACGAGATTTGAACTCGTGACCTCTTCCTTACCAAGGAAACGCTCTACCCCTGAGCTACACCGGCTTTTAAAACCGCCTAAGCAGTTTTAGTTCCATCATACTCAAAGCCTAAAAGACACCCTGGTCTAAACCAAAGTGCCTGCGTGTTAATTTCTTAACCGCTGCTCAAATTCACTTACGTGAAGTGAATTTTGAGCGGGAGACCGGGCTCGAACCGGCGACATTCAGCTTGGAAGGCTGACGCTCTACCAACTGAGCTACTCCCGCAATATAATTCTTATCAAGTTTAAAAGCTTACTAAAAAGCGAATGCAAAACTACAACTTTTTCTCTAGGAAAAAAATAATTTAACAAAAGTTGTGGGGAGAGCAGGATTCGAACCTGCGAAGACGTAGTCAGCAGATTTACAGTCTGCCCTCGTTGGCCGCTTGAGTATCTCCCCCAAGCTTTTAAACATACAAAAAGAACTTATTAAAATATCTGTTTTACGAGACATTTAAGAGCCGATGGAGGGACTCGAACCCACGACCTGCTGATTACAAATCAGCTGCTCTAGCCAGCTGAGCTACATCGGCATTTATGCCTTTTTAAATCAATAAAAAGTCCGCTTTTTCAAACGGACTGCAAATGTAGATAAATATTTCTCTTTTCAAAACATTTTTGAAAAAAAAATAATTTTTTTTTTCATGATTATGACTTGCGCTTTTCTTTCCATTTAACCAACCCACGCTCAACTGCCTCACATGCAGTATCTATAGCCTCTTCAAAGCTCTTACATTGCTTTTTTACTACAATAGAATCCTTTGGAACATGCACCTTAAATTCTGCTATTTTATTCTCTTTTACACTGGTATTTTCTACTTTCAAAAAGACGTCCACATCAATGATATGATCGAGAAACATTTCTAACTTCTGCACACGATTGTCTAAGAAATCTATTAAAGTAGCATCTGCATTAAAATTGACGGTTTGCGTGTTGATTTTCATAGATAAGATAAATTAAGTTAAACTTTAGGTTTATTTCGCGGATGTGAATTCCCATAAGCTTTTTTTAACGCTGCCATATTATTGTGCGCATAAACTTGCGTAGACGCCAAACTCGCATGCCCCAATAAATCTTTCACAGACTGCATGTCTGCCCCCCTATTCAAGAGGTGGGTAGCGAAAGTATGCCTGAGTATATGTGGGCTCTTTTTTACTTTGGTAGACACTAATCCAAAATAGTGATTTATAACCCTATAAACAAGCGTTTCGTAGAGTTTTTTACCCGAAGGAAGCAGAAAAAAGTAAGTGTCATCTACCCTTTCTGGAAGGGCAGTTCTTTGAGACAAATAAGCCTTGATTAAGGGAATTAAAGAGGACACCAATGGAATGACCCGCTCTTTATTCCTTTTCCCAAGCACTTTAAGCTGTGAAATATTTATGTCTAGCTGTGAGCACTTAAGTCCAATAAGCTCTGCACGCCTCATCCCAGTAGCGTATAGAAGCGAAACAATAAGCCGGTCCCTAGTGCCTTCAAAATCGCTTGGAAATGGTACTTTAGAAAGTAGTTCATCCATCTCATTTTCAGAGAAAGGCAAAGCAATTTTACGCTGTACCTTAAGAGATTTATGACCCAACAAAGGGCTTTGCGTTAGTTGACCAGATTTTAAAGCGAAATTATAGTACGCATTAAGGGAAGCTATTTTTCTATTGATCGTCACGTTAGACTTATCCTGATCCACCAAGAAAACAATCCAAGACCTTATCAGCGAATAAGATACCTCGTTAAGTGCTATAGCCCCAAAGGTGTTTTCACAGAATACCTGAAACAATTGCAGGTCTCGCTCATAAGCCTTTATAGTATTAAAGGCATAGTTCTTTTCTAGGCGGAGATAATTTACGAAAGCAACTATAGGCATGCTTTAAAATTATAAAAACAGTCGTTAAAAAACGTTAATTAAATCCAAAAAAAAAGTCCCGTTAAAAACGGGACTTAAATATGTTTAAAAACAAAATACTACTATTGGTCTTCTTGATCTCTTAGACCTTGAATGTAAGCAGCTTTTTGAATCTGTGCTCTCTTAACTACAGAGGGCTTATTGAACTGTTGACGCGATCTCAATTGACGCATAGTACCTGTTCTGTCAAATTTTCTCTTAAAACGCTTCAGCGCTCTATCGATGTTTTCTCCTTCTTTTATTGGTATAATTAACATGGGCTACAACCTCCTTTCTTTATGATTTTACAGCTGCAAATATAATGCTATTTAAACCTCCCGCAAGTTTTATTTTAAAATATTTCTAGCAATCACTAATTTCTGTATCTCAGTAGTTCCTTCTCCTATGGTACAAAGCTTAGCATCCCTATAAAATTTCTCTACTGGATAGTCTTTAGTGTAGCCATAACCCCCAAATATTTGAACCGCTTCATTGGCTACCTTAACACAAACTTCAGAAGAGTACATTTTAGACATAGCACTTAATTTAGTCATAGGCCTGCCTTGATTTTTCAAAAAAGCAGCTTTGTGAAGCAATAATTCAGACGCTTCAATCTCAGTAGCCATATCTGCCAATTTAAAGGATATTCCTTGAAAAGCACTGATAGGCTTACCAAACTGATGGCGTTCCTTTGCGTATTGAAGTGCTGCTTGATATGCGCCTTTGGCAATACCCAATGAAAGTGCTCCAATGGAAATTCTACCCCCGTCTAATATTTTCATAGATTGAATAAAACCATCTCCTACCTGGCCTAAAACGGCCGATGCCTCTAATACACAATGATCAAAAATAAGCTCTGCTGTCTCACTAGCACGCATCCCTAATTTGTCTTCTTTCTTTCCACTGCTAAATCCAGGAGTGCCTTTTTCAATCACAAAAGCAGTCATTCCATGGCTGTCTCCTTTCTCTCCTGTTCGAGCGATTATTACAGCAATGTCCCCGCTTTTACCATGGGTTATAAAATTTTTAGAACCGTTTAACACCCACTGATCTCCTTTTTTAACCGCAGTAGTATTCATCCCTCCTGCATCTGAACCCGTATTGTGCTCGGTAAGTCCCCAGGCGCCAATCCATTCTCCAGTAGCTAATTTTGGAATCCATTGTGCCTTTTGTGACTCGTTTCCAAAACTTAAAACATGGTTGGTACACAGTGAATTATGTGCCGCTATAGAGAGACCAATTGATGGATCTACTGTAGAAATCTCTTCAATAATGGCAATGTACTCGTGGTATCCCAGGCCAGATCCACCTAAAGACTCAGGCACTAATACACCCATAAAACCTAGGGCACCAGCTTCCTTTAGCACGTTGACAGGGAATTCTTGACGCTCATCCCAATCCCTCACATGAGGTGCAATATGCTGCTGGGCAAAAGCTTTTGCAGCTGCTGCAACCATCTGCTGGGTTTCAGAATAATCGAAATCCATGGTATGTTGTATTTCTGTAATCATAGCATTTATTTAGAGGATCAAATATAATTTAATTATCTCAATTTTATCTTCTGTTAATATTAATATGTTTGATATTTTTTTAAAATCATTAAACAAACCATTTTTAGCCCTTTCACTCACAATTTTTTCCGCCAATTCTTTAGTGAAAAAAGGCAGTCTTTGCAGTTCATAAACAGAAGCGTTATTGACCGAAATTTTGTGTATTACTGGTATTCCTTGCACTGAAAATAATACTTTCATTGCTTTTACTACGGTAGTGTCCAAACCATACACCTGGTACAATTGATCCATATGAACAAAACCTCCACGAACATTTCTAAACTTCACAATCCGCTTGGAATAGACCGGACCTATCCCGTATACCTCTTGAAGATCTAGGGCAGTAGCTTCATTGATATCTAAAATAGCGCTAACTGTTTTAATTGGAAGGGTATTAGATCGCTTTCCCAATTGCTTTTGAGGGCTTAGTGAGACTCCAGGTAAAATTGAATTTTTTATTGTGATTAATTCCTCTGGAAGTTTTTCTATCACCAAAACTGCCCTTGGTATTCGGTATTTATGGTACACAAAATAGCTCAGGTGAAGCAAAAAAGTGAAACATAAAAAATAGAAAAACCCTTTTCGTTTATACTGATAAGAAACGAAAAGGGTTTTGTTATTTTTCATAGGTTTTTACTTATATATATAAAAACCTAAAAGCAGGGTGTATTATCCAGCCTGTTTACTTGCCTTTATATCTGTCATGTACTTCTTTAATTCCTGTTTTACTTTTGGAAAAAGGAAGAGTAATCCAATCATATTTGGAAACACCAAGGCTAGAATCATAGCATCTGAAAACTTAATCACAGCATCTAATGTTGCTGCTGCACCTACCACTACAAAAAGTAAGAAAAGAATTTTGTACACTGTATCTGCTATTTTTCCCCTTCCAAATAAATACTTCCAGGACTGAAGTCCGTAGTAAGACCAAGAGATCATTGTTGAGAAAGCAAAAAGAATAATCGCTACGGTCAATACATATCTAAATCCAGGGATTACTGAATCATAAGCCATTGAAGTAAGGTCTACCCCACCTACATAGGCACCGGTGTCATTTAACATCACGGTACTCCCCACTGCATTACCATATTCAAAGGCACCTGTGTCCATGTTAAAGAAAATAATCACCAAGGCAGTCATAGTACAAATTACAACGGTATCTATAAATGGCTCTAATAAGGCCACTACGCCTTCACTGGCCGGATACTTAGTCTTTACAGCAGAGTGCGCAATTGCAGCAGATCCAGCTCCAGCTTCATTAGAAAAAGCCGCACGTTGGAATCCTACAATAATAACACCTACAACGCCTCCAATTCCAGCTGCAGGAGTAAAAGCGCCCTCAAATATCATACTAAAAGCAGCACCTACATACTGAATATTAGAAAAGATAATCACCAAAGAGGCCAAAACATAAGTCCCTGCCATAAAGGGTACAATTTTTTCCGTTACACTGGCGATTTTTTTAATTCCACCAATGATAACAATACCTACTAAAATAGCTAAAACTACACCAATAATAACACCTGTAGCACCTCCTTGTAGGTCAAACATAGTGATTAACTGTACCGCTGCTTGATTGGACTGAAATGCATTTCCACCTCCAAAAGAGGCTCCCACACAAAGAATAGCAAATACTATCCCTAAAAATTTTCCAAGTACCTTAAAGCCCATTTGATCCAAACCTCTTGAGAGGTAATACATAGGCCCACCGTATACGGTACCATTTTCATCTACATCTCTATATTTTACCCCTAGGGTGCATTCTACAAATTTCGTAGACATTCCAATGAGTCCACATACGATCATCCAAAACGTTGCTCCTGGTCCTCCGAGTGCAATAGCTACAGCGACACCAGCAATATTTCCTAATCCAACAGTTCCTGAAACAGCCGTTGCTAGGGCCTGGAAATGAGTCACTTCACCTTCCTTACTCTCGTCTTTTATGGTGTCAGGCAAATCTCCATCTACTACATTTAAGTCTGTTTTTTCTACCCCATGGTGGTCCAATTCATCATATTTACCTCTCACCGTATTAATGGCTAATGGAAACTGGCTAATACTTGGGAATTTGAAATAAAGCGTGAAAAAAGTAGCCCCACAAATAAGTAATATTAAAACGATTGGAATATTATACTCCCCTACTGGAATAGAGGTAAGGACAAAGCCTTCCCACCAACTGGCAAATGGCATAAAAGCGTCGTTCACTTTCTCATCTAATCCTTTTTCTTGCGCTAGGGCAACAAAAGGAAATAAAAAGCTTGCCAAAAAGGTCAATTTAGTCTTCATAATGTAGGAATAGTTTGTTTAATTTAACGTTAGGACTAGCAATATCCTAAAAAAAAATGGCCTAATCAAATAAAGCAGTAGTAAAGCAGCTACTCGGCGCACATTTTATTCAATTGCTCAATTTGCTCTGGTTTTCCTAATACAATGAGTTTCCCCTCAGGAGAAAGTACCAAATCTGCATCTGGATTAATAATATAATCACCTTCTGGTGTAATGTATCCTATAATGGTGCAACCTGTCCTTCGTCTTAAATCTAGATCCCTAAGAGAATTTAAAGTGCTAGATCCCGCAAAACGTTCAATGGCAATCTCTTCTAGGTTGGTATTCTTTTTTCCATCTGTAGACAGCTTATCCATAAAGGTGATTAGATCAGGAATAACGACTAAAGAAGCCATATGGTCCCCTCCTATCCTGTCTGGCATAATCACTTTATTGGCGCCTGCTAAAGACAATTTCTTTTCTGAACCAATTTCAGAGGCCCTTGAAATGATAAATAAATTTTTGTTGAGTTGTCTTGCAGAAAGCACCACAAACAAATTAGTGGCATCGCTGGGAAGCGTACAAATAAGGTATTTCGCCCTGTAAATTCCAGCAGCCTCGAGTACCTCATCTTCATTCGCGTCTCCTTTAATAAAAAGAACCTCATCTTTATACTTTGCTGTAACCTCAGGATCGTTTTCAATGACAACAAAAGGTTTGTTGTAGGCCTTTAGCCTGGCCACTGCTTGAGCACCATTCCTTCCATAACCACAAACAATAACATGCTTATTCATAAGTTGTAATTTATTTTTAATCTGTTTCTTTTTTAAAATTTCCAATGAATCCCTACCTAGTATGTATTCAGTAACCACTGATAATGCAAAGGCAAAAATAAATACACTTGAGATAATTAAAAAAATAGTGAAAATCTTAGCGTCATCGTCCAGAGGACTCACTTCTGAAAAACCTACCGTTGTCATGGTAATTACCGTCATATATACGGCGTCTACCCAAGAGTAGTCAGAGAGCGTTCTATAGCCTAGCACCCCCACCAAACTTACTAGAAGTACTAATGATAAGGCTATATAAATTTTAGATCTGAATAACTTTAACATGTGGTGCTATAAATCAAAAACAGAATTTCTTTTGGCGAAAAGCAAATCTTTTATTCTGATCCAAAAGGCCATAAATAAGTAAAGTGCAAAGCCAAAACCCAATGTAACAAAAGTGAGGTAAATAAATGAGGTTCTCACCACGCGGGCACGTATTCCCATTCGCTCTGCAATTCGCTCACAAACAGTGAAACCATGGCGTTGGAAAAAATACAATAGTTTATAGAGCATCGTTGTCGCCTGTCCACTCCATAAAACCACCCACTAAATTGTGGGCTGTTTCAAAACCAACACTTTGCATAATAGCACAGGCTTGACCGCTTCTATTTCCAGACCTACAGTACACAAAGTAGTTTTTTGACTTATCTAATTTTTCCAGGCCGTCCAGAAACCCCTGACCCATGAAAATATCTAAATGAATGGCTCCAGGAATCACTCCCTCTGAAACCTCATCCAATGTTCTTACGTCTAATACAACACTTTGCGTGTCTTCTTTTAACTGAGAAGCCCAAGCTTCTTGTGATAAATCTGCCATTTTTAAATAATTTATTCCCTCAAAAATAAGGGTTTGATTCGGGAGAAAAAACTATTTCAAATAGGAAGTAGCAAAATAATTCACTCGGGAATTAAAAATAGGCCCTATTGTCTTGTTTATTTAAAAATTATTTATACATTTGTATATACAATAATTGTGAATACATGAATGTAGAAGCCCATATTAAAACAGAGAAACCTATTCCTTTAAAAAGTAAGACAATCATTCATTTGTCTCTGGTTCAAAATAAAATTAACGAGCGCTTTCATGCCGCATTAAAACCTTTTGATATTTCCCTACAGCAATTTAATGTATTGAGAATCTTAAGAGGTCAGAAGGGGGCTCCTGCCAACCTGAATACCATCAATGAGAGAATGGTTACTAAGATGAGTAATACAACCAGATTGGTAGACAAACTCATTATAAAAGACTTTGTGGCACGACAAATCTGTGAAAATAACAGAAGAAAAGTAGAAATCTTTATCACTGAAAAAGGATTGGTGGCACTGGCTGAGATAGATACTATTATGAACCAAACCGAGCAGGTTATTCTTGAAGGCTTTAAAGAAAGTGAACTCGTGCAACTGAACGAATTATTAGATAAACTATAAATATTAACCCTTACAATTTACACACTATGAAAAAACTATTTATTACCCTTACAGTAGCTTTATTGGCTACAACAAACACTTTCGCAACTCCTTTAAAATCATCAGAGAAAGCTACTGAAAAATCAACTACTGTCATTGAAAAGAAAGTAGTTAATACTGAAGCAAGTAATATTACTTGGAAAGCCTACAAGGTAACTGGATCTCATAAAGGAACCATCAACCTGGCTTCTGGAAACTTAGACTTTGACGGCACGACACTAACTGGTGGCGCATTTGTGGTAGACATGACTACTATTAACACCACTGACTTAGAAGGAGAGTACAAACAAAAATTAGACAGCCATTTACATTCAGAAGATTTCTTTGGAACTGCTACACATAAAACGGCTTCTTTAGAAATCACTTCAGTAACTGCTTCAGGTAAAAATGCTTATGCAGCTACTGGTAATTTAACCATCAAGAACATGACTAAAGAGGTGAACTTCACCCTATCTGTTTATGGAAGTAAAGCCACGGCTAGCCTAAAAGTAGACCGCTCACAATTTGACATTCGTTACGGTTCTGGATCTTTCTTTGACAACTTGGGAGATAAAACCATCTATGACGAGTTTGATTTAGTAGTAGACTTACAGTTCTAATATCTCATAAGGATTTAAACAAATCACGCTATGAAATTGTTTAAAATCACAAAGCCATTAAAGGCTTTGTGATTTTTTTTATCCAAGCCTTTGTTATTCCCTGAGGTTTATTATATTTGAATGATGAATTTGAATAAAACACAAAATTGGTGGTGGAATAACTTACAACAAACGCTGTGATCTAAGCACTACTTTGAACTATTTTAAAGGCTTGTCTTCACAGACAAGCCTTTTTATTTTTACCATCACTTGATTAGAGATTACTCTAGATAAATATTCACAAAGGAAAGACAGAAATAACCATATTATGAGTTACGCTTTAAAGACCCATTACAAAAAAATTCTAGCAGATACTATTACCCCTGTGAGTGTTTATTTGAAAATTAGAGACCGTTACCCTGCAAGTATTTTATTAGAAAGCAGTGATTACCACGCCAACGACAATAGTTTTTCTTATATCTGTTTTAATCCTATTGCTCATATCGAGGTAAAGGACCAGCAAATAAAGAAAGCATACCCAGACGGCAGTAATACCATTACCCCTATTACTGAAGACACTAACATACCAGAGGTCCTCACTGCTTTTTCGAAAGATTTCACCAGTGAAAAACAAGATTTTAAGTTCATTACACAAGGTCTATTTGGTTTTATGACCTATGATGCGGTTCAATACTACGAAGACATAAAAATTTCTAAAAAAGAGGGGGGACAGAATCTTCCAGAATTATACTATGCAGTGTATCAGAATGTAATTGCCATTAATCATTTTAACAATGAGGCCTATATTTTTGCGCATTGCTATAACCAACCCAACAATGTAGCGGCAATAGAACAGTTAATCGCAGTTAAAAACTTTGCCACCTATCCTTTTAAAACAGAAGGAAAACCAAGTATTAATATTCAAGATGAAGAGTATAAAGCATTGGTAGAGACTGCAAAGAAGCATTGCCAAAGAGGAGACGTTTTCCAATTGGTACTTTCCAGAAGATTTACCCAAAAATTTAGTGGGGATGAATTTAATGTTTACAGGGCCTTAAGAGCGGTAAATCCCTCTCCTTACCTGTTTTACTTTGACTATGGGAATTTCAAGATTTTTGGAAGTTCTCCTGAAGCGCAATTGGTGGTAAAAGGACAAAAAGCTGAAATTCATCCTATTGCAGGTACGTTTAAAAGGACTGGCAATGATGAACAAGATGCTGTATTGGCGAAAGAACTCACGGAAGACCACAAAGAAAACGCAGAACATGTCATGTTAGTAGACCTGGCTAGAAATGACCTCAGCAGACATGGAAAAATGGTCAAAGTAGAAAACTATCGTGAGGTACAGTTTTTCTCTCATGTCATTCATTTGGTGTCCAAGGTAAGTGGTATTAAAAAAGCAGACACGCCTACCATGAATATTGTTGCAGACACTTTCCCTGCTGGAACTTTAAGCGGAGCTCCCAAACACAAAGCCATGGAGCTTATTGAAAAATACGAACCTACGCCAAGAGGCTATTACGGCGGAGCCATTGGCTTTATGGATTTTGAAGGCAACTTTAACCACGCGATTATGATTAGGACCTTTTTAAGTAAAAACCATCAATTGCAATATCAGGCTGGTGCTGGGATTGTTGCTGCTTCAGATGCTGCGTCTGAGTTGCAGGAAACCTATAACAAATTAGGTGCCCTCACCAAAGCATTGTCTTTGGCAGAGGACATTTATTAAAAGGCTAATTAAAGCATCGACAACGTACAAAAGAAACATGACAAACATATTACTCATAGACAATTACGACTCTTTCACCTATAACCTAGTGCATTATCTAGAGGAATTAGGAGCACAGGTCACCGTTCGTAGAAACGACAAAATAAGCTTAGAAGAAGTAGCTAATTTTTCTCACATTGTATTGTCTCCAGGGCCAGGTATTCCTGATGAAGCAGGGCTACTGAAAGAGATTATTGCCACCTATGCACCGACCAAAAAAATATTGGGGGTATGTCTTGGACAACAAGCCATTGCAGAAGTATTTGGAGGTAGTTTAGAAAATTTAAGTGAGGTGTATCACGGTATAGCCACTCCTATTCAAATTACAGATCCCCAATCTAAACTGTTTAAGGAATTACCCACAGAGGTCGTAGTGGGAAGATACCATTCCTGGGTAGTTTCTAAAAACCTTCCTGAAGTTTTAAAAGTAACCGCCATAGACAGTGAGGGTCAAATCATGGCCATTGAACACAAAGACTATCAGGTTCATGCGGTACAGTTTCATCCTGAATCCATATTGACCCCTAGTGGGAAAAAAATGTTAGCGAACTGGCTTGGGGTTTCCTGGAAATTTAAGCCAGAAGAAAAAATGTATTAAGACCCTTAGCAAGGATACAAAAACGCATATAAAGAATTGAAAATGAAAAATATACTCAACCGACTCATCCAGCACGAAGTGCTTAGCAGACAAGAATCCAAAGACATTCTTGTAGGTATAGCGAATAAGGCCTACAATGAGTCTGAAATTGCTTCTTTTCTAACCGTGTATATGATGCGGAGCATTCAACTAGAAGAATTAGAGGGGTTTAGAGACGCTCTTTTAGACTTGTGTCTGGCAGTAGATCTCTCCGCGTATGAGCCTATAGATTTATGTGGTACTGGAGGAGACGGAAAAGATACTTTTAACATCTCTACACTAGCCTCTTTTGTGACGGCTGCCAGTGGCATTAAAGTGACCAAACACGGTAATTACGGGGTGTCTTCTTCTTGTGGCAGTAGTAATGTTATGGAAGCATTGGGTATTAAATTCACCAATGACAAAGATTATTTAGAAAAGGCCCTGGACCAGGTAGGCATCTGTGTATTACACGCGCCTTTATTCCACCCTGCCATGAAACAAGTAGCCCCCATCAGAAAAGCCTTAGGGGTAAAAACATTTTTTAATATGTTGGGACCCATGGTAAATCCAGCGTTTCCAACCCATCAGATGGTCGGGGTATTTAATCTAGAATTGGCCAGAATTTATGGGTACCTATACCAGAAAACCGATAAGAATTACAGTATTGTCCATGCCCTAGATGGCTATGATGAAGTATCTCTTACTGGGGCGACAAAAATCATTACTAGGGAAAACGAAATGGTCTTAGATCCTGCTCATTTTAGCGTAAACACCTTGCAGGCGCATGAAATTGCCGGAGGAGAATCGGTACCATCTGCCGCTGCAATTTTTGTAAATATTCTCAGTGGAAAAGGGACTGAAGCGCAAAACAATGTGGTCTGTGCCAATGCCGCAGTGGCCATAAATACGGTTAAAAACAATGGGATTCTTACCGCTTTTGAACAGGCCAAAGAAACCCTTTTATCTGGTACAGCACTTAAAAAATTACAGCAATTACAAGCTTTATAAATGAATATTCTAGACAAAATAATCGCAGACAAAAAGGTAGAAGTAGCCCTTAAAAAAGGCCTAATTCCTATCAAAAACTTTGAGATGAGCCCCTTATTTGAGCGCCCAACAAATTCTATGGCAACTAAGATAAGACAAAGTGCGAGTGGTATTATAGCGGAACACAAAAGACGGTCTCCTTCCAAAGACGTCATAAACAATAGTCTTAAAGTACCTTTAGTTGTGGAAGGCTATGAAAAAGCAGGTGTTTGCGGCATTTCTGTGCTCACAGACGGTCCTTATTTTGGAGGTGCCCTTGAAGATCTCTTGCTCGCAAGAGCGTCTGTAGATACACCCCTTTTGAGAAAGGAATTTATAGTAGATCCTTACCAAATTATAGAAGCTAAGGCCCATGGGGCCGATGCCATTTTACTTATAGCAGCAGTACTCACTAGGGCAGAGATTCATGACTTATCTACCCTCGCACAGACTCTGGGCTTAGAAGTGCTTTTAGAGGTTCATAACTTAGAAGAACTGGAAAAATCAATCATGCCGTCCTTAGATCTCATAGGGGTGAATAATAGAAACTTAAAGACCTTTGAGGTAAGTTTGGACACCTCAAGAACGCTCTCTGCTATAATTCCTTCAGATTTTGTGAAGATTTCTGAAAGTGGTATTAGTGATGTCTCTGCCATTAAAGACTTAAAAACCTATGGGTATCAGGGATTTTTAGTAGGAGAAAACTTCATGAAAACCCATGATCCTGGTGCCGCTGCATTAGCATTTATAAAACAAATAGAAGGGTAATATGATTCATGCTAACTTACATACTCCCTTTGAGACCCCTGCATTAAAAGTCTGCGGTATGAGGGTTCCTGAAAATATTAGTGCAGTGGCGGCACTAAAGCCAAATTTTTTGGGCTTTATTTTTTGGGAGCCCTCGAAACGATTTATTCAAAACCCTATTCCATTAATAGATCCTAGTGTTCAAAAGATAGGTGTCTTTGTAAAGGCAACGCCAGATTTTATCCTAAAAACCATCCAAGAGAATGATTTACAAGGGGTGCAGTTGCACGGAGGAGAAACTGCCCAGGATTGCAAGGCAATTCGAGAGGCTTGGGAAAAAGAAAACGGCGCAAACAACACACCCCTGATTCTTATCAAAGCCTTTTCAGTGGCAGACCAATTTGATTTATCCAGTCTTGCTGCTTACGAGGCCTATTGCGATTACTTCCTCTTTGACACCAAAGGAAAACTCCCTGGAGGCAATGGGTTTACCTTTTCTTGGGAAATCTTGGCCCAATACCCGAGCAATACCCCTTATTTCTTAAGTGGTGGTATTGGCTTGGGACAAACGAATGCTTTGGCTAAATTTTTAAAAAGCGACGCTTCAAAAATGTGTGCTGTTATAGATGTAAATAGTACTTTTGAAAAAGAAGACTACACTAAAAACACCCAGGATTTAAACTTATTTATAAACGCCTTAAAAAATAGATTCTCTACAAAATAAAACGCTATGAAAAAAACACACCACGTAGATGAAAATGGGTATTACGGCTCCTTTGGAGGCGCTTATATTCCTGAAATGTTATTTCCCAATACCGAAGAACTCAGGACCCAATATTTAGACATTATGGGCTCTGAAAGTTTTAAAAAAGAATTTGACTATCTCCTTAGAGATTATGTGGGAAGGCCAACCCCACTTTATTTTGCAGAAAGACTCTCTGCACTTTACAACACTAAGATCTATCTTAAAAGAGAAGACTTATGTCATACAGGAGCGCATAAGGTGAACAATACCATTGGCCAAATCCTGATGGCTAAAAGACTGGGGAAAACAAGAATTATTGCAGAGACCGGAGCAGGACAACACGGTGTAGCTACTGCTACTGTGTGTGCGTTAATGGGCATGGAATGTATTGTATATATGGGCGCCGTAGATATTAAAAGACAGGCTCCAAACGTCGCTAGAATGAAGATGCTAGGCGCCACCGTTCGGCCAGCAGAATCAGGAAGTAAAACCCTAAAAGACGCGACCAATGAGGCCATAAGAGATTGGATAAACAATCCGGTGAATACCCATTATATTATAGGTTCTGTGGTAGGGCCCCACCCTTATCCTGATATGGTGGCCCGTTTTCAATCGGTGATCTCTAAAGAGATCAAAAGCCAGCTATTAGAAAAAGAAGGACGAGAAAATCCAGACCATGTGGTAGCATGCGTGGGTGGAGGAAGTAATGCTGCTGGAGCTTATTACCATTTTTTAGACACCCCTGAAGTCAATATTATTGCGGTAGAAGCTGCTGGAAAAGGAATACATACAGGAGAAAGTGCTGCCACCTCTGCACTGGGAAAAGAGGGCATTATTCACGGGAGTAAAACGCTGTTGATGCAAACCCAAGACGGGCAAATTACCGAGCCTTATTCTATCTCTGCAGGCTTGGATTACCCTGGAGTAGGTCCAATGCATGCGCATTTGTTTGAATCTAAAAGAGCCGAATTTATTTCAGTAACAGATCAAGACGCTATGGCTGCTGGATTACTGGTATCTAAAATGGAGGGGATTATCCCTGCCATTGAGACCTCTCACGCTTTTGCCATTTTTGAGAACAGGCCCTTTGGTAAAGAAGAAGTGGTTGTGGTTAACTTATCTGGCCGTGGAGATAAAGATTTAAATACCTATATAGATTATTTTAAATTATAAATAAGCAACATGTCACAAGCTACGCTCGTACCCAATAGAATTAATACCCGAATGGCAGACCCTAAAAAAGTCTTGTCCATCTATTTTACCGCAGGTTATCCTGAAAAAGAAGACACGGTGAAGGTCTTAAGCCAACTGCAAGAATCGGGGGTAGATCTCGTGGAAATAGGACTTCCTTTTAGTGATCCTTTGGCAGACGGTCCAACCATTCAAGACAGCTCCACAGCTGCACTAAAAAAAGGAATGAGCACCCAATTGCTTTTTAACCAATTAAAAGACATTCGAAAAAGCATTCACATTCCCCTAATTGTCATGGGCTATTTTAACCCCATGCTCCAATACGGTGTAGACGCTTTTTTGAGCGAGTGTGCCAAAATAGGAATCGATGGGATTATTATGCCAGACCTTCCTTTGGCAGAATACGAGCAGCATTACAAAAAGCTTTATGAAAAACACGGTATAAAAAACATTTTTTTAATCACTCCTCAAACCTCAGATGCGCGAATTAAAGCCATTGACCAGGCTTCAGATAGTTTTATTTATTTGGTGAGTACCGCTAGTGTGACTGGAAGTAAAAGTGGTTTTGGAGCAGAACAAGAAGCGTATTTCGAAAGAATTGCCCAAATGAATCTCAAAAATCCTTTGGTGGTTGGATTCGGAATACATGACGCACATACCTTCTCACAAGCTACAAAACATACCTCTGGCGCCATTATAGGCTCTGCTTTTATTAAGACCATCACTGAAAGAGGACTTGCTGGAATAGCCCCGTTCATAAAAAGTCTGCGACCAGACTAGCTCAGGTTCAAAAAAATCTTAGCTTATTTATCACATCGCTTTTTTTATGCTCGAATATAAATTTTGACTGCTCAAAACCAAACCAAATGAATTATTTTAAAAAATTTCTAATCAAAAACCTGGGGCTTATAGCCCTATTAAGTGTCACCCTAGGCTTGGCTCCTTTTAACCCAGAACCTCATATCTGGGGTAAAATTAAATGGATCCAAGGCGGCGCCAAAGGCATGCAACTCATTGATTGGTGGGACACTTTTTTCCATGGCGCCCCCTTTATATTATTAGTCATCGCACTTATCTTTAAAGGGCTATCTTTATTGACGAAATAACATACAAATACCAACCAAATGAAAAACCTCATCCAATTTCTATTCCTATTTTTCAGCGCTTTTAGCATTGCCCAGACACCCGCTGAAATCAAGGGTCAGGTGAGACATTCCATAGATGAACTTAGGGATTTTGTAGCCATTCCCAATGACGCTAATATGCCTGCAGATATTAACCGGAACATTACTTGGCTCACAGAAAAATTTAGCGACAGAGGCTTCAATACAGCAGTACTTCCCACAGATGGTTTACCCCTTTTCTTTGCTGCCCTTCCAATGGATCCTGCTAAAAAGACTTTGCTGTTTTATATGCATTTAGACGGCCAACCGGTGGCTCCAGAATTATGGGATCAGGAAAATCCTTATGAGGTTGTGCTTAAAAAACCAGTCGGTGATCAGTGGGAAACCACTTCTTTTGAGGAATTGAATGAAGATATTCCTATGGATTGGAGGCTTTATGGAAGATCTACTTCGGACGACAAGGGACCTATTGTCATGCTTCTAAACAGCCTAGATCTACTAAAAAAAAATATGATGGTTTTACCTTTCAATATCAAGGTGGTCTTAGACGGAGAAGAGGAAAAGAGCAGCAAGCCACTCGCTAAAGCAGTAAATACTTATAAAGACTTATTGGAAGCGGACTACCTGATCATTAATGATGGTCCTGTTCACGCCTCTGGACAGCCTACTATTGTGTATGGATGTAGGGGGATTACTACCTTGAGGGTGTCGACCTACGGTCCCATAAAACCACAACACTCTGGTCACTATGGTAATTATGCGCCAAACCCTGCTTTTGAAATGGCCCACCTCCTATCCAGTTTAAAATCTCCCGATGGAAAGGCATTGGTAACGGGATACTATGACGGTATTACACTGAGCGAATCCGATAGGGCTGTTTTAAAAGCAGTGCCCGACTCGGCAGAATACCTGAAAGAATTATTGGGGATTCACCAGCCAGATGCGGTGGGAGAATTTTATCAGCATGCGCTACAGTTTCCTTCCCTGAATGTGAGGGGAATGTCCAGTGGCTGGGTGGGAGATCAAGCCAGAACGATTGTGCCTGACAAAGCTACTGTTGAGATTGATTTAAGATTGGTGCCTGAAACTGACGGTGCGCGCTTACAAAATCTGGTAGCGGCACATTTAAAAAAACAAGGCTATACTATTTTTAGTGAGGCCCCTACCAAGGCAGACAGAATGACCTACCCCAAAGTGATCAGACTAGAAAAGGGATCTGTTACACCTGCTTTTAGAACAGATTTGAGCCTGCCTTTTGGGGGGCATTTAAAATCTTTATTGGAAGATAATTTCAATACTGAGGTGGTGCAAATTAGAACTATGGGGGGTACAGTGCCTATTGCGCCTTTTGTGAATGCCTTAAAAATACCTGCCTATATTTTACCTATGGTGAACCCGGACAACAACCAGCATAGTCCTAATGAAAACTTGAAAATTGGTCAGATTGAGTACGGAATAAAAACCTTTTACAGCTTATTGAGCAGTCCTTTTGAATAGGGATTGAACACCATAAAAATCTGATGCTAGGTATTTAACCGTCCTTTTAAACAGGGATTGCCTTATCTAAAAATATGTTGAAGTGGAACTGTCTTGAAGTGGAACTGTCTTAAAACAGACTATCTCACAAAGACAGGAGCCATAGGATCTGTTGTCTCCTCTGGGCTATAGGCATAGCCGTCTAGGTTGAATCCTAAAATTCCATCCAGGTCTTGAATGTTGTTTTGAATGGCATAACGCACCATAAGCCCTCTCGCTTTCTTGGCATAAAAACTAATGATCTTTAGTTTGTCATTTTTCCAGTCTTTAAATACTGGAGACACCACCTTCATTTGCAAGGATTTGGCATTTAGGGCAGAAAAATATTCGTTACTGGCTAAGTTTACTAATGTTTCCGACGCCTCCATTTGGGTATTCAAGTGGGCGGTTAAGGTATCCTTCCAAAAACTATACAGGTTCTTATGGGACCCAATTTCTAGTGAGGTTCCCATCTCTAAACGGTAGGCTTGAATGAGGTCTAGCGGTTTTAGCACACCGTATAAACCAGAGAGAATAACCAATTGATCTTGTAAGGCATTCACTTCTTTTCCGCTCATTGAAAAAACGTCTATACCCTGATATACATCTCCACTGAAGGTATAAATTGCAGGTCTTGCGTTGTCTGGCGTAAATGGCAATTTAAAATCCTGATTGCGCTGCCAGTTGAGCTGAGACAGTTTATCAGAAATGTGCATGAGTGTCCCAAGATCTGATGGTTTCTTTTTGGCCAATGTAGTGTTAATGGTCTTGGATTGATCTAGAAATAAGGGCTCACTGTATTGGGACGTAGGAAGTGCTGTTTCAAAATCTAAAGACTTGGCAGGCGATATAATGAATTTCATAGCTAGCGAATTTTAGCATAAAAATACACGTTTTTAGGGATTTTTAAAACTCCTTTAAAAATAGCTTACTCTTGTTGGTGTTGCGCATAGGCGCGCCACTTTTCAATACACAATGCCATATCTTCTGGAATAGGGGTGTTAAAACGCATGAGCTCGCCAGAGCTCGGATGCACAAAACCGAGGGTTTTGGCATGCAAGGCCTGTCTTGGCAGGGTCTTAAATGCGTTGTCTACAAACTGCTTGTATTTAGTGAAAGTAGTTCCTTTTAAAATTTTCTCTCCACCATAACGCTCATCGTTGAAAAGCGTATGTCCAATGTGCTTCATATGGGCCCTGATCTGATGGGTTCTCCCAGTCTCTAAAATACAAGAAACAAGGGTGACATAACCCAATCTCTCCATGATTTTATAATGGGTAACTGCTTCTTTTCCTTGGTCTCCCTCAGGAAAAACAGTCATTTGCAACCTATTCTTTGGGTGCCTCCCTATATGACCTCTCACAGTCCCCTGCTCCTCTTCTACATTCCCCCACACAATGGCTACATACTCACGTTCAGACGTTTTGTCAAAAAACTGCTTGGCCAGGTGTGTCATAGCTTTAGCAGTCTTGGCAACTACCAATAAACCAGAAGTGTCTTTATCTATTCTATGAACAAGCCCTGGCCTGTCATCTGAATTTAATGGAAGGTCTTTTATGTGAAATAATAATGCATTAATTAAGGTTCCTGAATAGTTCCCGTGTCCTGGGTGCACCACCATACCCGGTGGCTTATTGACCACCATGAGATCCGAGTCTTCATATACTACGTCCAAAGGAATGTCTTCTGGCGTTAGGAGGAATTCATAGGGTGGGTGGGTGAACATCACCTTAATCACGTCTCCAGACTTCACCTTGTAATTCTGCTTCACCACCTGTTCATTGACCCAAATATGGCCTTCCTTTGCCGCTTGTTGAATTTTATTCCTTGTAGCATTCTCAATGAAATTCATGAGATATTTGTCTATTCTAAGTGGTTCCTGTCCTTTGGATGCTGTAAAAGCAAAATGCTCAAATAAATCTTCAGATTCCTGATCTTCAGGTTCCAAATCTTGAGATTCTTGGGCCCCTATAGACGGATCTTCTATTAAAGCTCCAGGATCTGATTGCGTATCCTTTGATGGGTTTTTAAAAGAATCTGATGGCGTATTTGAATCTGTTTGAGACATGGTTGCTGGTTTAAAAAAGTGTAGGAATAAAAAATTAGATATACTTTCTAATTTAAAACACTATTTATTTTGGATTGACCTGGTTTAAATTAGGGGTGTTATTATTTAATCTGGGAGTAACTGGTTTAAATTTGGAGCGTCGTTGTATGGCCTATTTCCATTTCCACAAATGAGTTCTATCCCAGACATCTTAGGCAATTTAAAACCAGGTTTAATGAGTTTATTATGGTACTTAACCCCATAGACCATATTCTTACCAAGGGCATCTATGTAAGTAACTTTTTCCACTTTTAAACCAACAGCTTGTAACTTAGAGGTGGCATTTCTTTGTGTTACTTGAACCAATTCTGGCAAACTTATATTGGCATAGCCAGATGGATTTACCTGCAAATATATTTTCTTATTTGCTTTTACCTCGCTGCCAGCCAGTGGTTTTTGACTAATGACTACTTTTTTTGGAAAATCGCTTCTAAAATTAGCTGAGTCTATCACCTGAAACCTCAATGATTGAGCGGCTAATATATTAGCGACCTCATTGAGGTCTTTTTTGCTCAAATCTGGTACTACAATATAATTGCCGTGTTCCGTTGTCCAAGCCAACATTTGCATACTGATGACCACAATAAGGAATAATGCCAGTAAGGCAACTAAGATTTGTTTTAAAAAAAACCGACTTTTTAAAAAAAGTATACTATTTTTCATTGCGCTTAGCGATTGGCACAAAGATAGCAAAACCTTTGTGTTAGTAATTCCCAGTGCCCAATAAATTATAAAAGTGTTTTCCGATGAAAAAAACCATTGCAGTGATTATGGGAGGGTATACCAGTGAATTTGAAATTTCACTGAAAAGTGGTGCTGTAGTAGCAGCTCACTTGAACCCTGAAAAATATGAAGTATATCCTATAGTGATCACAAAAAATAGGTGGACCTACACCACTGTTCATGGTGCCGTTTATCCTATTCAAAAGGAAAATTTCAGCCTTGAACTTCCTCACAAACAAGTGGTGTTTGATGGGGTTTTTAATGCCATTCACGGTAGCCCTGGAGAAGATGGGAAAATTCAAGCATATCTAGAACTTTTGGGTATTCCCCAAACTGCCTGCGATTTTTATCAAGCAGCGCTTACCTTCAACAAAAGAGATTTATTGAGTGTGCTAAAGCCCTATGGGATTGACATGGCGAAATCTTATTATCTGAACTATGGTGACCCCATAAATCATGAGGATATTATTAAAAAAATTGGCTTGCCGTGTTTTGTGAAAGCCAACAGGTCAGGAAGCAGTTATGGAATTAGTAAAGTGTATGCCCCAGATCAGATGGAGGCTGCACTAGAAATTGCTTTTAAAGAAGATAAGGAGGTGATTATTGAAGCGGCCTTAGTGGGAAGAGAAGTGTCTGTAGGAGTGATTCAATACCAAGGAGAAACCAAAGTATTGCCTATCACCGAAATTCTCAGTGAAAACGACTTCTTCGATTATCAGGCAAAATACGAGGGGAAATCTACAGAAATTACCCCTGCTGAACTTGAACCTGAACTTGAACAGAAAATTATAGCTATCGCCACATTTATTTACAACACTTTAAAACTAAAAGGTTTTACCAGGTCAGAATTTATTTTAGTTAATAATATCCCTCATTTATTAGAAGTGAATACAACCCCTGGAATGACCCAACACAGCATACTGCCGCAACAAGCAAAGAAGGCTGGAATATCGCTTCCTGAATTATTTGAAAGTGCCCTTTTGGCCATACTGTAATTTTTGATTGATTGGTGTTTGGAGGTGATCTAATTACCTCAAATTTACTTACATGCTCATGCTTAAGGCTAAATTGTTTAATTTTGATACATGGATAAAAAAATAGCTGTTTTCCCAGGATCTTTTGATCCACTCACCCTTGGGCATTTAGATGTCATTCAAAGAGGCATTACCCTTTTTGACGCGCTCATTATTGCTATTGGGGTGAATACGGAGAAAAAGTATATGTTTTCCTTAGAAGACCGCTTAGAAATACTCCGTGAAACATTTAAAGACGAACCCAAGATTAGCGTACATACCTACAGTGGGTTAACGGTAGATTTCTGTAAAGAAATTAAAGCAAATTTTATTCTTAGAGGACTTAGAAATCCTGCTGATTTTGAATTTGAAAAAGCCATAGCCCACACCAATAGAAAACTCTCTGAAATTGAAACGGTTTTTTTACTCACCTCCTCGGGTAAATCATATATCAGTTCCTCTATTGTAAGAGATGTTATAAGACATGAGGGAGATTATTCTGGTCTAGTTCCTAAGGCCGTTGTAAATATTTCTACCCGCTAATCTAAAAAATTGGTTTTTATATGATAAAAAAAGGTTTGTGTAGCGAACCTATTCGAACAACACCTTAATATTGGTGTAGGAATTCTGAAGGGCCTTTTTAATTTTATCTGGTCCCTTCCACTTCACTTTAACAATACCCTCTTCTAGTTGTCCCAACAAAGGACCTTTATAAGATGTTTTCATGGCAAACCAGTGCACTTCTTTGAGCTTATAATGCCCGTTTCGTTTGAATATATGATAGGTAGTTCTCAGGAAGTTTTCAATCTCTAAGCCTTTTACACCGGTTTCTTCTTCCACCTCTCTTAAGGCGGCAGCTTCGATAGTTTCTCCCTTGTCTATTTTACCCTTGGGCAAATCCCATTTATCATTTCTAAATATAAAAAGAACCTTACCCTGAGGGTTGGTCACTACACCGCCTGCCGCAACTACCCTTGGTATGGTCTTAGAAAACTTGTTCAATATTTCTTCGTGATTGGGGTGGTATATATAAGCTTTATCCAGCTTCTTTTTTGAAAGTGCTGAAATGGCCTTTTTAATGGCTTCCTCATTTAATGGAAAATAAGTGCTTTCTTCAGATTCAGCCAGTTTATTTGTCAGAATCATAGGAGATTCATTCACAAAAACTTTATACATTTGTGTCATGATTTTAGATAGCGAAACCGCAAAACAAACAGCTGCACTATTATTACAAATTAATGCAATTAAGTTGAGACCAGAAAATCCTTTTTCTTGGGCCTCAGGATGGAAGTCTCCCATCTATTGTGACAACAGGATAGTGCTCTCATTTCCAGAAGCAAGAAAATTTGTAGCCTCAAAAATGGCCGCTCAAATAAAAACACTTTATCCCAATCCAGATGCTGTAGCAGGGGTTGCTACAGGCGCAATTGGTATGGGACTTTTGGTTGCTGAAATATTATCACTCCCTTTTGTTTATATTAGACCTGAAGCAAAATCCCACGGAAGGCAAAACAAAATTGAAGGGCAATTACAAGAAAATGCCAAAGTAGTGGTCATAGAAGACCTTATCTCAACAGGAAAAAGTAGTCTCAAAGCTGTTGAAGCACTTGAAGAGGTAGGCGCAGAAGTTATGGGAATGTTAGCTATTTTTACCTATGGTTTTGAAACCGCTGAAGAAAATTTCAAAAAACAAAATACCACCCTTCACACGCTGAGCGACTACAGTCACTTAATTACACAAGCATCTAACGAGGGTACTGTAAGCAGTGACCACCTAGACACTTTGAAAGAATGGAGAAAAAACCCATCTCACTGGAACCAATCATAATCCCAAAAGATAGTTTATCCGAGTAGTACATGCTTATGGAGACATACTGTGCTTCGATGAAACAAAAAAGATATTTACAATATGTTAATAGAAACAAACCCAGTCCTTTTAAACACCTCAGATGCATTGGTATTTAATTTTTTAAATGAAATTAAAAATTTCGAACACCTCATGCCAGAGAACACTAGTAAATTTGAAGTGCTCAGTGAAGATCGTTTTCTTTTTGCCTTAAAAGGGATGCCTGAAATTGTCTTACAAAAAAATGAATCTGAGGCCAACTCCTATGTATTGTTAGGTGCTGCAAGTGATAAATTACCTTTTACACTCAAAGGAAATATTGTAAATAAAGGAGAAGACAGCACTGAAGTACAATTGGTTTTTGAAGGCACTTTCAATGCCATGATGGAAATGATGATTAAAACCCCCATAACCAATTTCGTGAATGCGTTGTCGGAAAACTTAACGAAAGTTCCATTTTAAGCAGGAGTCACTCACTCTTGTTAAAGTTTCATTGCCACCTCTTTAAACTGAAAGAACTCTTTCAGGCCTGCTTTGCTTTCAATCACCAGTGCTCCATTAGATGTAATCCCTTTAATGATCCCTTGGAAGATGTCTTTATTAGATCGTTGAAAAGTTTTTAACGATCCAAAGCCAAACAATTGGCTTTGATACCTGAATTTTAATGAAAGGTAGGATAAGTGGTCCATTTCTGAGAGTGATTTATCTAATTGAATGAGTAAGATTTCAAGAAAATAATTCAATTTAATGTCCACTTTGGAATGCACACTCAGTGCAGTAGCCTGAATTAATTCAGGCATAGGAAATTCAAGGACATTCAATCCTATCCCAATAACACTGGAAGTCACTGCATTTCCTTGAATCTTATTCTCAATGAGAATTCCACTCACTTTTTTTCCTTTGATTAAAATGTCATTGGGCCATTTCACACTTACCTGGTCTGAAAAAAGAGCGAGCACCTGACGCACCGCCAAAGAAACTGACATGGCTATTTTAAACTGATCCTCTAAAGATATATTCAGGTGATTCTTGTAAACACTTAAGCTAATGCTACTTCCCTTAGAGGCAAGCCAGCGATTCCCCATTTGCCCCCTCCCTGCAGTTTGTTCTGCAGCAAAAACAAAAGTGCCATCTTGCAACAATCCTTTACTCAAAAGGTCTTTTAGGTAATCGTTGGTAGAAGAAATTTTGTCTAAAAAAATAAGGGGCATAAATAAAGATTTAATCTTTTAAAACTAGGCTAAAAGGGTGTTTAATCTTATGTTAAAAACAATAGCTAAGAACGTAAAAATATAATAACTTTGTAAAAATTTAAATTTTTTAAATGTTAGATAAAAAAGGAGACGTAGATAATCTTATCTCATTAATTCTCAATGGAATAGAAGAAGTAAAAGGTTTAGATATTCAATTATTAGATCTTAGAGAAATAGAAAATACTGCCTGTGATTATTTCATTATTTGCAATGGAACTTCAAATACGCATGTAAATGCCCTAGTTGGGTCTGTACAAAAAATAGTCAGTAAGACCATTCAAGACAAACCTTGGCATGTAGAAGGATCAGAAAATGGAGAATGGGTTTTACTCGATTATGTGAATGTTGTAGTTCACGTTTTTCAAAAACATATCAGAGAATATTACGACATAGAAAGCCTTTGGGGAGACGCCAAAGTAACGGCAATATCTAGTCCATCAAACTAAAATAAAATGGCAAAAGAATCTAAAACAAGTACAAAGAAACCAAAGTTTAATGCTTGGTGGGTATATGCCACTGTGATAGCACTATTAATAGGTTTTCAATTTATGAGTAGTGGTCTTTCTAATACCAGAAAGACCACTACTTCTGAACTTCAATCGTATTTGAAGAATGGAGATATTAATAAAATTATCATTATAAGCAACACCAGACAGGCCAAAGTATTCTTAACCAAGGAAGCGCTGGGTAAAGAAGTTCATAAAGAGGTTGCTGAAAAGTCTTTCAATCTAAGCGGCTTAAGCCCAGAGTATTTATTAGACTTTGGGGACCTTCAAAACTTTGAAAACGACATTAAGACCATCAAAGCAGAGTTTCAATTAGAGACCTCAGTAGACTACGAAACAGAATCTAACGTATTTGGAGACTTACTTTTATCCCTATTGCCATTTGTGCTGATCATTGGTATTTGGATCTATGTGATGAAAAGAATGTCTGGTGGTGCTGGTGGCGGTGGCGGTGGCCAAATTTTCAATATTGGAAAATCGAAAGCCAAACTATTCGATGAAAAAACCGACACCAGAACTTCATTTAAAGATGTAGCTGGTTTAGAGGGTGCTAAAGAAGAAATAGAAGAAATAGTTTCTTTTTTAAAACACCCCGAAAAATATACCTCGCTTGGAGGTAAAATTCCAAAAGGAGCTTTGCTGGTAGGACCTCCTGGAACAGGAAAAACTTTATTGGCAAAAGCCGTAGCCGGAGAAGCTAAGGTACCTTTCTTCTCCCTCTCTGGATCTGATTTTGTGGAGATGTTTGTAGGGGTAGGTGCTTCTAGGGTGAGGGATTTATTCAAACAAGCAAAAGAAAAGTCTCCTGCCATTATTTTTATCGATGAAATAGACGCCATTGGACGCGCTAGAGGTAAAAATAATATGACAGGATCAAATGACGAAAGAGAAAACACCCTAAACCAATTACTGACAGAAATGGATGGTTTTGGTACCAATACAAATGTCATTGTCTTAGCGGCTACAAACAGGGCAGACGTATTAGACAAAGCATTGATGAGGGCGGGCCGTTTTGACAGACAAATCTATGTAGATTTACCAGATATTAGAGAACGTAAAGAAATATTTGAAGTTCATTTAAAGCCTATAAAAACATCCGTAAAACTAGATGTAGATTTCTTAGCCAAACAGACCCCTGGATTTTCTGGAGCAGATATTGCAAACGTTTGTAACGAAGCAGCACTAATCGCAGCAAGAAAAGACAAGAAAGCGGTTAGCAAACAAGACTTTTTAGACGCTGTAGACAGGATTGTGGGTGGATTAGAAAAGAAAAATAAAATCGTTACCCAGTCTGAAAAGGAAACGATTGCTTATCACGAGGCAGGACACGCTACAGTGAGTTGGATGTTAGAACATGCCGCTCCTTTAGTAAAGGTAACTATCGTTCCTAGAGGACAATCTCTGGGAGCTGCATGGTACTTGCCAGAAGAAAGGCTGATCGTTAGGACAGAGCAGATGCTAGATGAAATGTGTGCCACCTTAGGGGGACGCGCTGCAGAGAAAGTGATTTTCAATAAAATATCTACTGGTGCCTTAAGTGATTTAGAAAAAGTAACCAAGCAAGCAAGGGCTATGGTCACCGTTTACGGTTTAAATGAGTCACTAGGTAATATCACTTACTACGATTCTTCTGGACAGTCCGAATACGGCTTCACTAAACCCTACAGTGAGGAGACCGCCCAGAAAATTGATAAAGAGATTTCTATCTTAATTGAAGCGCAGTACCAGAGAGCTATTGAGCTTTTAGAGGTAAACAAGGAAAAACTCACTACATTAGCAAAAAGGTTGTTAGAAAAAGAAGTGATTTTTAAGGACGATTTAGAAAAAATCTTTGGTGAAAGACCCTTTAGTCCAGCGCCAAAAGCACTTAAAAAAGAAGCTACTCCCAATCCAGATGACGAAGCTGAGACAGATCTTTCTACCAGTCCAGAAAATAAAGAAGAAAATGCCCCTTCCAGCGTTACAGAAAGTACCCTAGAAGATGCAGAGGATTCAACTACAACAAAAGAAGGTAAAGCGTAATATTGAATTTTTTTAGCAAAATATTTGGATCCCCTAAAAACAACCCAGCTTCAAGCCAGGTTGAAAGGTCCAAGTATATGCCAGAAGAAAAAACTCCAGTAGATGAATTATTCACCATTAACTTCAAAAAAAATGGGGGTAAGTTCTTGTACTGCGAAGACAAAGATGAAGCGCTAGAGCTCTTGAGTAGCATCCTAGATGAAAACCTTTGGAAAGAGAAACCCCTGCTTACTTTAGACAAGAACATGGCGTTATTCTGTGCCAATGCAGGATATGAAACCACCCATAAAACGAAGGGAGCTGGATTGTTTTTCACCTCTTGTGAACACCTTATTGCTCTGAATGGTTCTATTTTAGTGAGTGACAGCCAGTTTGGGGAAAACAAATTGCCAGACCTACCGGAACTTATCATAGTATTCGCCAAGACCAGCCAAATGTTAGAGACCATACAAGACGGTCTAAAACAAATTAAAAAAAACTACCCCAAACAGATACCCGGTAATATAACCGCCATAAAGAACTTCAAAAAAGAAAACGAGGGTCAGAAGGATTTTCTCACTTATGGAAGTTGCAATAAAGATGTGTATCTGATTCTTTTAGAAGACCTTTAAATGAGAGAATTAATAAGAAGGCTCCTCACTGGGGGGGTCTATGTATTTATATTACTAGCAGCTGTATTTTTAAATTCAGATGCCTTTGATTTTCTATTTATGGCCTTTGGACTAGCCTGTATCTATGAATATAAAAGAATCACCAAATTACGAGGCTATTATCTATTTATGGCCTATTTGGCCCTATGGTGGTTTTTCATATACCTGATACAAAATAAGTTTACTATAGGCATACTACTAGGGGCAACTCTGATTATTAATAGTTTCCTGCTCTACTATTTACTCAAAATTAAACAACAACACCTAACTAAAAGCATGACTTTTATATCAGGCTTATTCTATATTGGTGGCGGTTGTATTTTTTTAACACTCATCCCCTACACCACACCTGAATTTGCAAAAATGCTCATCACAGGTATTTTTTTAATTATTTGGATGAATGACTCCTTTGCTTATTTGGTGGGGAAACAGTTTGGAAAAAATAAATTATACGCATCTGTCTCTCCAAAGAAAACCATTGAGGGAGCGCTAGGAGGTCTCGTATTTGGCCTTATAGCCGCTTTGTTAATTGCCTCTATTGACTCTTTACTATCACTGAATCAGTGGCTTATACTGGCCTTAGTGGTCGTTGTTTTTGGAAACCTAGGAGACCTTCTTGAATCTAAATTCAAACGTGTTGCTGGCTTAAAAGACAGCGGCGCTATTTTACCTGGCCACGGAGGGATGTTAGATAGATTAGATAGTCTTATATTTGCCGCACCATTTGCATATTTGCTCATTCTTATCTTTAATTAGTTATGTTTCACAGAGAAGGTTTTAAGATTATTGCGATCACTTTTATCATTGTTGGAGTCATTGCCCTTACGGCCGATGCCTATATTACTCAAGACCTCATAAAATACGGGGTACAAGGTGTTGTTTTAGCGACACTGGTTTTAATTTTACAATTTTTCAGAAACCCAAAAAGAGTCGTTCAATTTAATCTCAATGAAATTATTGCACCTGTAGACGGTAAAGTTGTTGTCATAGAAGAAGTAGAAGAAAAGGAATATTTTCAAGGAAAAAGAAAGCAAGTTTCTGTCTTTATGTCTCCCCTAAACGTTCACGTAACAAGGTACCCAGTAAGTGGCGTGATACAATACTCAAAATACCATCCTGGTAAATATTTAGTAGCATGGCATCCTAAAGCTAGTGAAGAAAACGAAAGAACTACCATTGTCATTAAAACACCTAAATTTGGAGATATTCTTTACAGACAAATCGCAGGCGCTTTAGCCAGAAGAATTGTTAATTATGCAAAAAAAGGAGACAAAGCCATACAAGGAGCAGACGCAGGGTTTATAAAATTTGGCTCTAGAGTAGACCTTTTCTTACCCCTAGATTGTATTGTCACTGTGGGGCTTAATCAAAAAGTAGTGGGTGCAAAAACGGTCATAGCTACACTAAGAGACGGAGATGAGTAATCCAACAGAATCAGACTTCAACAAAGCGGTTATTAAGGTAAATAGCAGCAATAAGCCGCTACCTCCAGACACCATGCTCAAATTATATGCACTGTACAAAATAGCTACCAAAAATCAAAAAAATCCCAGTGGAGACAAGCCTTTGATTAGTGCATTTAAAGCCAACGCTTTGTTTCAAGCGAAACACATAAACATTGAAGCTGCCATGTTAGAATATATAGCTATCGTGGATAAAGAAGTATCCTAATAGGGTCAAATCTTCTGATATTAGGGCTAAATATTAACGCGAAATTTCTTTTGAAGATGGACTAATCTCGACTGAAAAAAGCCGTAAACAAGTCCCATCAAGCTCAATACAAAGTAACTGTATAATACAATACTCCAGCTATAAAAATGAGCTGGGGCGTCTCCAGTATTTAAAAATATAACACTGGTTATAAGTCCTATTGAGATTCTAGTTACCTCAGTAAAGTAGCCACCACTCCAACGGTCCATAAACATGGAATAGCTATATACGCTGAGTGCAATATACAAAGCCAAAAGAATAAACTCAAATGCTTCTAACCCATCTACCTCTGAAAGACCTAGGAGAAGGATCATAGAAACACCTAGCAATTGAAATACAGCATAGGCCTTAAATAATATACTCCCAGATTCTGGATAGCGTTTAAAATTAAACACGTCTTCTATAATTTCTACAGGGTAATTGTCTGCGACATCGGCGGGACGCCAACCAGTGGGCATAAACCAAATTCGCAGCTTGTCTATCCAGGATTTTGTGCGCCATGCGTCTTTAGATATTTGCCAGAAATGCATGAAATTAATGGTTAATGGATTCCATGTATTGACCTGTTTTAACACACCGTATTGCGGAGGATCACTTGCTAACTCTTCTTGAAAAGTGCCAAACATACGGTCCCAAATACTAAAAAATTGCCCTAAATTTTTATCTATGTAGCGCTCATTAATCGCGTGATGCACCCGGTGTTGTGAGGGGGTAACAATAATATATTCTAAAAATCCCAATTTCCCTATATGCTGGGTATGGTACCAAAATTGGGCAAATAAATGTACCGGCGCCAATATAGCAATCACTTTATAAGGAACCCCTAACAAAGCTGCTGGAAGTAGCAATAGTGGAAAATAAGCAAAAAGATTGGATATGGATTGTCTTAAAGCACAGGCTAAATTAAAAGACTCACTGCTGTGGTGAATCATGTGTTGGTTCCAAAAAATATTAATTTTATGACTCAATCTGTGGTTCCAATAACCGCCAAAATCTATACAGATAAATCCAATGACCCAAACCCACCAATGTACCTCCAAAGGAACTACTTTAAAAAAAGACAGTATACTTGGGTAAGACACTAACACGACACCCAAACCTAGGGTGTCCTTTAAAATATTGGTGATTCCTGAACTGATACTAGATACGGTATCCAGCACACCATAGGTGATTTTTTTTCGCCAATACCCATACCCAATTTCTAATAAAATGAGAAGTAAAAATAAAGGAATAGCAATTAATAAGGCGTTCGCATAAGCTTCCATAACTAGAATAGGCTTGTACTTTAAAATCTACTAGCCTTTCAAATATACTAAACTTTGCTCTAGTGTTTCTATTTTAGCAATGGCGTCTGATTGCTTTTTCTTTTCTAAAGCAAGAACAGCCTCTGGAGCATTCGAAACAAATCGTTCATTCGAAAGTTTCTTTTCTACAGAGGTTAAAAATCCTTTGGTATAAGTTAGCTCTTCTGTCACTTTAGCTATTTCTGCGTCCACATCAATGGCCCCAGCAATAGGGATAAAATATTCATGAGCGTCTACCCTGAAACTAAGGGCGCCTTCTATTGGCGCGTCTGTAAGCTGAAGTGGTCTTAAATTAGCCAATTTTTCAATTCCAGCAGTCCAGTAAATCAAAGGATTAGATGGGTGCATTACAAACATGTCTAAAACTTCTTTTTGGGCAATCTGCTTTTCTTTCCTAACCGTTCTCACCTCAGATATCACTTGCTTGGCCCATTCAAAACCAGCTAATAAGTCTGCTTGATTCAAAGAATTTACCTCTGGCCAATGATTCACTATAAGGGCTTCTTCTGGAGATCTTTCTGAAATTTGCTGCCAAATATCCTCCGATAAAAATGGCATAAAGGGATGTAAAATCCTTAAATTATTTTCCATTAAAGCGATCACCTGAGATTTTGTCGTGCGATCTACAGGCTGCTGATAATGAGGTTTAATTAACTCTAAAAGCCAAGAACTGTAATTCTCCCACAACAATTTGTAAGTAGCCATGAGTGCATTTGAAATCCTGTACTTACTAAAGTCATCTTCTATTTCTACTACCGTTTTATTAAACAAGGCCGTATACCACTCAATGGCTGTTTTTGCAGCTTCTGGCTGGGGAATATCTGCTACTTCCCAGGATTGAATGAGTCTAAAACCGTTCCAAATTTTATTCGCAAAATTCTTTCCTTGCTGGCACAATGCCTCATCAAACATGAGGTCGTTTCCTGCAGCAGAACTCAATAATAACCCTACCCTAACACCATCTGCCCCATAGTCTTCTATAAGCTTTAAGGCGTCTGGTGAGTTTCCTAGGGATTTAGACATTTTTCTCCTTTGTGCATCTCTTACTAATCCTGTAAAATATACATTAGAAAAAGGTTTTTCTCCCCTAAATTCATAGCCAGCTACCACCATTCTAGCTACCCAGAAAAATAAAATATCTGGGCCAGTAACCAAATCATTGGTGGGGTAGTAATAATTAATCTCCTCATTATCTGGCTCGAGTATTCCATTAAACACACTCATGGGCCACAACCATGAAGAAAACCAAGTATCTAAGGCATCTTCATCTTGTCTTAAGTCTTGAGAAGTTAGGCTTGAATTACCAGACTTCTCCTTGGCGAGTATTAATGCAGTTTCAATATTTTCAGCAACGACAAAGTCTTCTCTACCGTCTCCAAAGTAAAAGGCAGGTATTTGCTGTCCCCACCACAATTGTCTGGAAATGTTCCAATCACGAATATTTTCCATCCAATGTCTGTAGGTATTTTCAAACTTTTTAGGAAACAACTTCACTTCTTCATCCTCCAATACAGCCTTTAAGGCAGGCTGGGCTAAAGTCTCCATTTTTAGGAACCATTGGTCGGACAATCTAGGCTCTATCACAGCTTTAGTTCTCTCTGAAGTTCCCACTTTATTAAGGTGCGGTTCTGTTTTTACTAAGAAATTTTGGGCTGCTAAATCTTTCGAAACCTTTTTTCTAGCATCAAACCTATCCATTCCCTCGTAGCCCATACCAAAGGAATTTAAAGTGGCATTGGGATTGAAAATATCTATAATGTCTAAGTCATATTTTTCACCCAGTGCCTTGTCATTCAGATCATGCGCTGGTGTAACTTTTAAACAGCCTGTTCCAAATTCCATATCTACATAAGGATCTGCAATGATTGGAATCTCTCTTCCACAAAGCGGCACAATAGCTTTTTTACCGTGAAGGTGCGTAAAGCGCTCATCTTCAGGGTGAACACAAATAGCCGTGTCTCCAAATATGGTCTCAGGTCTAGTGGTGGCAATGGTAAGCTTCTGATCACTTCCAGCCACCTGATAAGAAATATAGTATAATAAGCCTTGCTTCTCTTCGTAAATAACCTCTTCATCTGACAGTGTGGTGAGTGCCTCAGGATCCCAATTCACCATTCTATTGCCCCTGTAAATAAGGCCTTTATTAAATAGGTCTACAAAGACTTTGATCACAGAATCTGATAAGATAGGATCCATTGTAAAAGCAGTCCTATCCCAATCACAAGAACAGCCTAACTTTTTTAATTGTTCCAAAATAACCCCTCCATACTCGTTTTTCCATTCCCATGCATGGGCTAAAAACGCTTCCCTTGTTAAATCAGATTTAGAAATGCCTTGCTCTTTGAGTTTTGCAACAACTTTAGCCTCGGTAGCAATAGAAGCGTGATCCGTTCCAGGTACCCAACATGCATTAAAACCTTGCAATCTTGCTTTTCTGATCAGTACATCTTGAATGGTATTGTTAAGCATATGCCCCATATGCAAAACTCCAGTTACATTTGGCGGAGGAATGACTATGGTATATGGGGTTCTTTCGTCTGGTTTAGAAGCAAAAAAATTGTGCTTCATCCAATAGTCATACCATTGGTTTTCAATTTGTACAGGGGAATATTTGGAAGCGGTCTCCATGGGATATAGTCGTTAGGCTTGTTTTTAGCAAATAATTAGATACAAAAATAAGGATACTCTGCCTCTCTTGAAAGAATTTTGTCCCTTGTTATGAAAAGAATTATATTTGATATACTACTAAACTTGAAAAAAAATGAAAAATTTACTATTCTTATTGGCGGTAATCTTTGTGCAAAACACTGTTTTAGCTCAAGAAAAAACGGCAAAAATAAGCTTCAAATTTGAAACCATCGATTACGGAACAATTGCTGTAAATAGCGACGGAATTAGGGTCTTTGAATTCACCAACACCGGAGACGCTCCTCTGGTAATTACCGAAGTGAGCTCTAGCTGTGGTTGTACCATTCCAAAAAAACCGGAAGCACCCATCTTACCAGGTAAAACAGGTGAAATTCAAGTAAAATACAACACCGCTCTAGTAGGGCCCATAAGAAAAGCTGTTACGGTAAAGTCTAATGCAGACACACCCACGAAAATACTGACTATCAAGGGGATGGTTAAAAAAGAATAATAATTTTTAAAAAAACAAGCTGGGCTTGTTTTTGATTCATAATTTCGCAAAAAAAAATCCATGCCAGCATTGTCTAAAAAAGGGCTTTCTATGCCCGAATCCCCTATTAGAAAACTTGTCCCTTTTGCAGAAAATGCCAAAGCGAGAGGTATTGAAGTAATACATTTAAATATTGGTCAACCAGATATTAAAACACCTCAAATAGCGCTAGATGCGGTATCTAATGCGAAAATTGAAGTCTTGGCTTATACTAGAACAGAAGGCTCTGATACCTATAGAGATAAATTAGCGCAGTATTACAAACTACACCATGTAAATGTCACTAAAGAAGATATTATTGTAACCACTGGGGGATCCGAAGCCTTGTCTTTTGCTATGGGGAGTGTCGCTGATCCAGGAGATGAGATCATTATCCCGGAACCTTTTTATGCCAACTACAATGGATTTGCAGTTGCCAACGATATTACAGTAGTACCCGTAGTGTCTCGTTTAACAGAAAATTTTTCCCTACCCCCTGTGGCAGATTTCGAATCCCTAATTGGACCAAAAACAAAAGCCATAGTCATTTGTAACCCAGGTAATCCAACCGGTTATCTATATACCAGAGAAGAATTAGAAGCCTTATCTGCTTTGGTCAAAAAACACAGTATTTTCCTAATCGCAGACGAAGTTTATAGGGAATTTACTTATGAAGGAGCTGTGCACCACTCCATTCTTACGTTAGAAGGAATAGAACCATACGCCATAGTAGTAGATTCTGTTTCAAAAAGATACAGTATGTGTGGCGCTCGTATAGGTTGTTTGGTGTCAAGAAATAAAGAATTCATTCATACGGCTATGAAGTTTGCACAAGCGAGGCTATCCCCTCCTACTTATGCTCAAATAGCTGCTGAAGCCGCTTTAGATACCCCTACATCATATTTTGAATCTGTTAATACAGCGTATCAAAAAAGAAGGGATATATTAATCACTGGTCTAAAAAAAATTCCAGGTGTAGCAGTAGCCAATCCTAAAGGGGCTTTTTACTGCGTAGTCGCTTTGCCTGTTAAGGATACAGATAATTTCGCCAAGTGGTTACTCGATTCTTTTTCTGTAAATGGAAAAACAATCATGGTTGCCCCTGCGGCTGGTTTTTATGCGACCCCTGGTTTAGGTAAAAATGAAATTAGAATTGCCTATGTGCTAAAACAGCAGCAATTAACTACCGCTACAGAAATACTAAAAAAAGCTTTGGAGGTTTATCCTAATTAATGCATATTTCTAAGGACATATCCATTAAATCACACAACAGTTTCGGCATAGATGTTAATGCAGCTTACTTTTCAGAGAGCCACCATTTAGAAGATTTAAAAAGCCTTCTGATGAATCGCTGTCATCCTGATGTTTTCATTCTTAGTGGAGGGAGCAACCTCTTACTGACTAAAGACCTAGACGCCCATGTTATTAAAATATGTCACAAGGGGATTAGTCTAGTATCTGAAACAAAAAAAACCGTTGTATTAGATGTAGCTGCCGGAGAAAATTGGCATGATTTAGTGCTTTGGTGTTTGGATCATAATTACGGTGGTCTTGAGAACTTATCCCTTATACCTGGCTGTGTGGGCAGTGCCCCAATACAAAATATTGGTGCCTATGGGGTAGAGTTAAAAGATGTTTTTGTATCCTGTGAGGTGCTGGAAATTAAAACGCTCAAAACGCTAACGCTCCCTGCAGAAGCATGTGCATTTTCCTACAGATCATCTATTTTCAAAACAAGGGCTAAAGGAAAATATATTATCTACAATGTTAGGGTTTGCCTTTCGAAACAACCCCATATATTACAGACTAAATACGGAGATATTCAAAGGGTCTTGAAAGAAAATAATACAGATAAAAATCCAACCATAAAGGATGTTTCAAATGCTGTTATTAGAATTAGAAAATCGAAACTACCCGATCCAAAAATATTGGGAAATAGCGGTAGTTTTTTTAAAAACCCAACGGTTGACAGTAATTTTTTTAATGCATTTCATGCTAAATGGCCAGAGGCACCATTTTACAAGATTACAGAGGATCAATACAAGATTCCTGCTGGCTGGCTCATAGAGCAGTCTGGATTAAAGGGATACAGAGAAAATGACGCTGGAATTCACGAAAAACAAGCTTTAGTCATTGTAAATTACGGAAATGCTAGTGGAAAACAACTTTTAGCTATGGCTCAAAAAGTCATCCAAACAGTCAAAGAAAAATTCGCCATACACTTAGAACCTGAAGTAAATATCATTTAGCCAACATTGATGGGCATAGACACGACAATTGTTGGACTCTTAAAAGCTAAGGATGAAAAAGCCCTCAGCCTACTCTATGACAATTACTCAGAAGTGCTTTATGGGGTTTGTTTTCAAATATTAAAAGACACCTCAGCTGCAGAAGACGCCCTTCAGGAGAGTTTTATAAAAATTTGGAAAAACAGCCACACTTACGATCAAAAAAAAGCAAAATTATTTACCTGGATTTTAAGGATTACGCGCAACACCGCTATTGATTTATATCGGAAAACAAACAAAACAAAACCCCTAGAAGTCCAAATAGGCATTAGTGCCGTAAATATTAAAGACCAAGGATTTGACAGTGACCACCTCGATGTTCAAAATCATATGGATCGATTGGCACTTAAGAACAAAGCAGTCCTAGAAGCTATTTTCTTTTTTGGCATGACGCAAAGAGAAGTGGCTGAGTTTTTAGACATTCCTTTGGGAACGGTGAAATCTAGGCTTAGAATTGGATTAAAAGAACTGGGAACTATCTATCAGTTTAAGCAATAAAAAATGGAAGAAAATACAGCAGCTATAATCGCATCTGGTGATCTTGAATTATATGTATCTGGAAGTCTTGATCCTCAAGAGGCCCTTCGTATTGAAAACCTTATTGATAAAAATCCATATTTAAAAGCACACCTAGACATACTAGAAAAGAATCTTTTAGAATTTAGTGCTCAATACAAGAAAACACCTGTAAAATCTTTAAAAGCCAATATAGAACGACAGGTTAAAAGAATAGAGCGATTGGCTAAATTTTCATGGGCTTCTATTGTTTTAGCTATCGTAGTTTTTTTAATGACTGCGCTTTATGTGCTACAAGAAACGAAAAGAATGCGAACCCAGCAGTCTATGGTCAATGATCAAATTAAAGAACTCACTACAGATTTTGATCAAAAGCTAGAAGACTTGAGGAACCAGTTTATAGTACTTCAAAGCCCTCAAACTGAGAAAAAAGACTATAAGTCAAAATACGATCAAGTTTCCTTTAATTTTTCTTCTTATCTAAATAAAGAGAAGAGATTGGGGTTCCTGCAATTCGACAACTTACCCAATCTACCAGATAACAAGTGTTTCCAAATATGGGTAAGTCGCAATGGAGTAAAAGAGAATATTGGGATACTTTCTAAAATTGACAAACAGCAATTAATTCAAATACCCTTTAAAGAAAAGGGAATCATACATATTACCATCGAAGATAAACCTGGGAATCCAAACCCAAATCCAAAAGAAGCCATTGCCAATATACCTATTGGATAAGTGTGTCGCAAAGGCATATTTTGTACCTTTGTGATAAAAGATGAAGTTAGTTTTCATTACAATTGGACTTTTAGGGTTAGGTTTTGCTGGTATTGCCATAAAAATTTGGGCCAAAAAAGATGGTGCATTCTCAGGAACATGTGCCAGTCAAAGCCCTTTTTTAAATAAAGAAGGGGAAGCATGTGGCATGTGTGGAAAACTTCCTTCTGAGCAGGATTGCAAAAATGAAATAACCCAATAAAGATCTATTGATTTTAGCACCCGAAAACATATCAAAGACCATCCAAAATGCCAAATCTGGTCAACAACTCGCTTTTAGTAATCTCTTGGATACTTTTTGGAATGATGTGTATAGTTTTCAACTGCTTAGAACAAAAAATGAATTAGAGGCAGAAGACATTACTATTGAAACCTTTTCTAAAGCTTTTGACAAAATCAATAGCTACAAAGAAGAGTTTGTGTTTAAAACCTGGCTTATTACCATTTCAAAGAACCTACACATAGATCTTTTGAGAAAACAGAAAAGAAGCCTAGAAAACAATACTTTCTCTTACCAAAACACCACAGGAGAATCAGAGGTTTTAGACAGTACTCCCACTGCTGAAGATCAATTGATTCAGCAACAAAATTTAGCAGATTTACTCACAGAAATAAAAAAACTAAAGCCTGCTTACCAAAAAGTAATTAATCTGAGGTATTTTAATGAAATGAGTTATGCTGAAATGGCATTAGAGCTGGGGGAACCGGTAAATAACATTAAAGTAAAGGCCCTAAGAGCAAGAAAATTATTGTCCGAATTGATTAGGAACAAGCCCTCGATTTAAGGCTTTTATCCCCATTGTTTATTATATTTGTTAAAAAAAAGATGGCTACCGATACAATCACTCCCACCAAAGACAAGCCAAAGGCTGGAAAACCAAAATGGTTAAGGGTTAAACTCCCCACTGGCCAAAAATACACCCAACTTAGAAGTTTGGTAGATAAGTATGATTTACATACCATTTGCACTTCAGGAAGTTGCCCAAATATGGGTGAATGTTGGGGAGAGGGTACGGCAACATTTATGATATTAGGAAATATTTGCACCAGATCTTGTGGATTTTGTGGTGTTAAAACAGGAAGACCTGAAACAGTAGATTGGGAAGAACCTGAGAAAGTGGCACGCTCTATTCAAATAATGAGTATAAAACACGCTGTAATTACCTCCGTAGACAGAGATGACCTTCAGGACATGGGGTCTATTATCTGGGAGGAAACAGTGGGCGCCATTCGTAGATTAAATCCAACGACTACCTTAGAAACACTCATTCCTGATTTTCAAGGAATCACAAGGCACTTAGACAGAATTATCAGGGCAAATCCTGAGGTTGTTTCTCACAATATGGAGACCGTTAAAAGACTTACAAGAGCCGTAAGGATTCAAGCCAAATACGAGAAGAGCTTGGAGGTCCTAGCCTACCTTAAAAAAGCTGGGATTAACAGAACAAAGTCTGGTATTATGTTAGGACTAGGTGAGAGAGAAGAAGAGGTCATTGAGACCCTAAAGGATTTAAGAAATGCCCAAGTAGACGTAGTGACTATTGGTCAATACTTACAACCTTCAAAAAATCACCTCCCTGTAACTGAGTTCATCACTCCTGAACAGTTTAAGAAATACGAAACAATTGGTTTAGAAATGGGCTTTAGACATGTAGAAAGTGGTCCATTAGTGAGGTCTTCCTACAAAGCACACAAACACATGCTCTAAGGACGCAAACTTTACATGAAAAAAATTAAAATAGGTATTAATGGGTTTGGCCGAATTGGCAGAACACTCTTTCGCCTTTTAATCAACCATCCCTCTATAGAGGTAGTGGCTATTAATGATCTTGCGCCAGCAAAAACGCTTGCCCATCTTTTAAAATACGACTCCATACACGGTGTCTTAGACGCGGATGTGATTGGCTTAGATCACGCCATAGTGATCGCTGAAAAAATAATCCCTGTGTTTAATGAAACAGCTATTGAGTCAATTTCTTGGCAGGATACTGGAGCAGAAATAATTATAGAAGCCACCGGTAAATTCAAAAGCAAAAGTATGCTATCCTTTCATCTAAAAGGCCATGTAAAAAGGGTCATTTTAGCAGCACCTCCTGAAGAAGACAATATCCCTATGGTCATTATGGGCATTAATGAGCACACTTTAAAAAATGGAGATCAAATTATCTCTAATGCCTCTTGCACCACAAATAATGCAGCACCAATGATTGCTATAATCAAGGATTTATGTGGCATCAGAGAGGCTTATATTACCACGGTTCATTCTTATACTTCTGACCAAAGTTTACACGACCAGCCCCACAGAGACCTCAGAAGAGCCAGAGCTGCTGGCCAATCAATAGTACCCACAACTACAGGTGCTGCAAAAGCACTCACAAGGGTGTTTCCAGATCTAGCTGAAGTGATGGGCGGTTGTGGTATTAGGGTTCCAGTCGCCAATGGTTCATTGACCGATATTACATTTAATGTGATAAAACCTACAAGTATTACTGAAATAAATACTACATTTAAGGAAGCTGCCGCTGGAAAATTTAAACATATTTTAGCTTACACCGAAGATCCTATTGTGTCTGTAGATATAAATAATAGTCCTTTTTCCTGCACATTTGACGCGAAAATGACCTCTGTCATTGGTAATATGGTTAAAATCATAGGATGGTACGACAATGAAACAGCTTACAGTAATCGGTTGGTGGACTTAATTTTACACACAAGAAAAATAGCAAGCCCATCAATATGATCCTTTCCATTAACATCTCAATCACACCTTTGCTGTTGTCATTGTTCTTTGGTGTTTTTGGAATTTTATTGATTTTTATTGTATATCTCCTTATAAAAAACAAAAAGGAAAAACACAATAACGCCCTCAAAATCGATGAAATCTTGGCTTACAATACCACCTTAAGTCATGAGCTCAGAACCCCTTTACATGCGGTAACCTCCATATCTAAAAGCTTGTTAGACAACGCACCAGAAGCATCTCAAATAGAAGACTTACAAATACTGGAAAGGGCCTCAAATTATTTGGTTAAATTAATTAACGATTCTCTTTTACTAAAGAAAATTGACGCAAAAAAACTAAGCCCCCATCAGGAAGCTTTTGATTTAGATGGATTGGTGTACCAAGTATCCAAAACTGTAGAAAAACAAATAGCGACAAAGGGTACTGAAATAGAAATAAATATTGATCTCGAAATACCCAACCACCTCAATGGAGATCCCGTAAAACTCACCCAGATACTGATCAATTTACTCAATAATGCCGTGAAATTTGGTGAAAAAAAACCAGTACTGCTCAAACTAGAAGCCATTAATATAACAGATAAAAGTTGTGAAATAAGCTTTAAAGTATTGGACCAAGGAAAGGGAATTCCCAAAGGAGATCAGGGGAAAATCCTCAAACACTTTCACCAATTAGAATCAAAAAACAAATCTTTTGGAAGTGGACTAGGATTGCCCATTGTCGTGGCGCTTTTAAAAACACTAAACAGTCAATTGATCATAAAGAGTAAGATAAACAAAGGGAGTGAATTCAGCTTTTCTCTTGGTTTTAAGATAAATTCAGAAGTTATAAAACCTCCTCAAAAAACCAATACCACTCTCATTAAAAATCTATCTATTTTAGTGGTAGACGACAATCTGATCAACCAAGTGCTCACCATAAAAACATTAGAAAAAATTGGCATTAAAGCCATGCCTTGTCCCTCTGGCTCAGAAGCCATTCAATTGGTTGCCTCTAAAAGTTTTGACCTTGTCCTTATGGATCTATACATGCCTGTAATGACAGGAGAAGAAGCTACTAAAGAAATCAGAAAAACAAATACCTCTATTCCAATAGTGGCATTAACAGCATTAGAAAAAGACAACCATTGGAAAGAATTGGCCCAAATAGGTTTTTCTGCCATGCTTCATAAACCCTATGAAGAAGATGAATTATACCAGGTCATGGTATTGGCTCAAACTTCAGGTAAAGCTTTGTAAAAATCCTGTTTATCCCTTTCATTAAAATCGTGAGAAACAGGGAGATAAAACAATTGGGGTATAGCATCACTTAACTTTACAAAATCCTTGTGGGTGCAAATAATACGATTGTATTGCTTCAGTGAAATAACTTCACTTGGAGAGAAAAAATGGTGGTCTGCATATTTGAGGTGCTTCACTAGTGCCCCTATTGAAGTTAAAAAAACCACCAAAGGTTCTGGGTTAGCAATTGCGGTAACCAATACAATTTCCTCCCCCTTTAAAGTATCTAACGAGATGCGCTCATTGAGTCCTATTAGGGCATTGGCATATTTCAAATGACTGAAAAACACTGGCTGATTTGGCATGAGATTTAGCCTAGAAATAAAAGATTCTTTTTTATTCTCCTGTATATGGCCAGGAGACTTAGTTACCACGATAACTTGTGCCTTTTTTGCCCTTAATTGGTGGTCTCTCAATGTACCAGCTGGCAAATAAAAATCTTTGAAAAATGGTTTTTTGTATGTAGTGAGCAAAATATTAAACTGCGCTTTAATGGCCCTGTGCTGAAAAGCGTCATCTAAAAGCACTAAATCAGGAGGGGATAGACTCCCTGATTGATTAGATCCCAACGAAATCTCTTTTTCTGTAACTCCATGGAGATAACTCGCTTCTAAATAAGCCATTGCTCTTACTCTGGAAGCACAGACAACCATCCTAATTTGAGGAAATGTTTTATAAAGCTGAAAGGCTTCGTCTCCTATTTGATTGACATTTGATTCAACATTAGCTTCAATTAGACCATGGGACTTTCTTCCATATCCCCTACTCACTAGAGCAATATGTAAACCCTTGCTCAAATAGTATTCTATCAATAAGGCAATCATCGGTGTTTTCCCGGTACCTCCGAGACTGAGGTTTCCCACACAAATAGTAGGGGTCTTGAAACCCACACTCTTAAATAACCCTAGGTCATAAAAAAGATGTCTGAGTCTAAGCACCCATGCATAGAGGAACGATAAAGGCCATAAAAGGATTCTGATCTTCATAGGAACGAAATTATAATAATTATATTTGTCAAGAACACAATTTTACAATTATGACCGTAAAAGATATTACCAATATTTTGGAAGACTTAGCGCCATTAAGCTGGGCTGAAGAATTTGACAATGTAGGATTATTAGTGGGAGATCCACAAACAAAGGTATCTGGAATATTAGTAAGTTTAGACACATTGGAAAATGTGGTGGAGGAAGCAGTCCTAAAAAATGCCAATATGATTGTAAGCTTTCATCCAATCATTTTTAAAGGACTCAAGCAACTGACCCCGTCAGACTATGTATCTAGGGTTGTCCTAAAATGTATTCAACACGGTATATCCATTTATAGCATGCACACCGCTTTAGACAATGCTTCACTTGGTGTAAATTATGAAATAGCAGAACGCCTTGGCCTGCAAAAAGTTGAAGCACTCATCAATAACCCGAGTTTAAAACCACAAGACCTAGCGGGGAAATTAGGAATGGGAAGGATTGGATTACTCCCTGAGGCAATGGAGGAAAAGGACTTCCTAAAACACTTGAAAGCTGTTTTTGGGACGCCTTGTATAAAACATTCCCAATTACTTGGAAAAAAAATAAAAAAAGTAGCTGTGTTGGGTGGTAGTGGCGCTTTCGCTATTGACAACGCAAAAGACTGTAAAGCAGACGCTTATGTTACTTCAGATTTAAAATACCACGACTTTTTTAAAGCAGAAAATAACATTCTGCTAACAGATATAGGGCACTACGAAAGTGAGCAGTTTACAAAAAATCTTTTAGTGGGCTATCTTACAAAAAAAATTCCTAATTTTGCAATCTCTTTATCGAAGAGTAACACCAATCCCATCAAGTATTATTAATTATGGCAACAAAGAAAGAGGTAACAGTAGAAAATAAGCTTAGGGCTTTATACGACCTTCAATTGATAGATTCAAGGGTAGACGAAATTAGAAATGTAAGGGGAGAACTTCCCTTGGAAGTAGAAGACCTTGAAGATGAAGTTTCTGGATTAAATACCAGAATGGAAAAACTTAAATCTGACTTAGAAACCATCAATGTAGAAATAGCTGCAAAGAAAAATCTAATAGAGGATGCTAAGTCTGCCATAAAAAAATATGCAGAGCAACAGAAAAACGTAAGAAACTCGAGAGAGTTTAATGCCCTTTCTAAAGAAGTAGAGTTTCAAGAACTTGAAATTGAATTGGCTGATAAAAACATCCGCGAATTCAAAACTCAAATGGAACAAAAAAAGGCAGTTATTGAAGACTCTAAGGAACGTTTAGAGGCTAGAGAAACACACCTTAAGCACAAAAAAGAGGAACTTAACGACATTCTTGCTGAAACAGAAAAAGAAGAAGAAGCACTTCTTAAAAAATCTGCAGAATACGAAACTCAAATCGAAGAAAGATTGATCAATGCATACAAGCGCATAAGAACCAATGTGAAAAATGGTTTAGCAGTTGTAGCCATAGAGCGAGGTGCCTCTGGAGGCTCATTCTTCACCATCCCACCACAGGTCCAAGTAGAGATTGCTTCTAGAAAGAAAATCATTACAGACGAACACTCTGGTAGAATATTAGTAGATCATACACTTGCTGAAGAACAGCAAGAAAAAATGCAAAAACTATTTGCAAGTTTGTAATTGCAGTATTTGAATAACTCCAATATTAAAATCTCCATTTATGGAGATTTTTTTTTTGCCCCTGCTTAAAAAAGAATATTTATATCAATAGAAAAAAAATATAACATCGTTTATGGCCATATGCTTTCTTATATTTGTTTAACGAAATACATGAAAAGTGAAACAATTTAAAGTGTCAGATTTAGAGGAACTTCCATCGAGATATAGGGCAAACCTCATAAACAGTTGCACTGGATATAAATCATTAAATCTAATAGGCACACAAGACAGTGATGGGAATAAAAATCTGGCTATTTTTAACTCTATCATTCACCTTGGTAGTAACCCAGCGCTGATAGGTTTCACATTTAGACCACTCACTGTTCAAAGAGATACCTATAAAAACATTAAAGAAACTGGTGTATTTACAGTAAACCATGTTCAAGAGGTCTTTATAGACAAAGCCCACCAAACCGCTGCAAAATACCCTACAAATACTTCTGAATTTGACGCAGCAGGGTTAGAAGCTGAATACCTTGAGGGTACTCTAGCGCCCTTTGTAAAAGAGAGTAATATTAAGTACAGCTGCACTTATGTGAATGAATATCCCATCATTGAAAATGGATGTATTATGGTTGTTGGAGCTATAAATGCGCTTTATTTGAATGAGTCATTTATTGCTCCTGATGGTTGGATCGATTTAGTAAAAGCCAATAGCATAGCAGGAATTGGAATTGACGGATATGTTAAAGGAGTTGCACCCATTAGATACGAATACGCCAAACCAGAAACAAAGCCACAAAAAAAATAAGGTGCATAAAAAGACCTTACTTCCTTCTAAAGTTTGCACCGTGTGTCAGAGGCCATTTAATTGGAGAAAGAAATGGGAAAAAAACTGGGATGAAGTGCGTTACTGCTCTGAAAAATGCAAAAGAAATAAAAAACAAAGTGTATGAAATCTATTGTATGGTTTACAAACAACCTTAGGGTTACTGACCACCCTTTACTCACTGCGGCCTGTGAAAACAATGCAAATGAAGTTATGGCCGTTTATTGTTTAAATCCTGAGAAATTAAAGGGAGATTTACCTAAAATTGGTCCATTCAGGGCCAAATTTATCGTAGAATCATTGTTGGATTTAAAGCAAAGTTTAGAAGAGCTAAATATTCCATTTGCTATTCTTATAGGGGAACCAGCCAAACGATTGCCCGAATATATTAATGAAAATAATTTTGGCACATTGTACTTTCAAAAGGTATGGCACGAGGAAGAGGTTTTAATAAATAAAGAAATAGAAGCTCAGATTTCACCAAACACTCAGCTGGTAAGTCTTTACGATCAATTTTTATTGGGACCCGAATTAATCCCTTTTGAATTATACAAACTCCCTAAAGTCTTTACGCCATTTAGAAAAAAAATAGAAGCGACTTTAAAAGTTCCCGCACCGCTGGCTGTTCCAGCTAAACAAACAAATACCTCAAACACTCCCTTGTTTTATTCCGACGCCCTTTGGCCATCTATTTCAAAAGAATTACTTTTTTTAAAAATAGATTCAAGATCTGCTTTTCCATTCAGCGGTGGAGAAAAGGCGGCACAAGCACGAATAGATCATTATTTCTTTAGTACGGATCATGTGGCCCAATACAAAGAGACTCGCAATGGATTAATTGGATTAGACTACAGCACTAAATTATCTGCTTGGCTTGCCAATGGTTGTATATCTGCAAGAACTGTGTGCCACCAACTCATTACATATGAAAAAACAGTTCAAGCGAACGAAAGTACTTATTGGGTACTCTTTGAGCTTCTATGGAGGGAGTTTTTTAAATATGTGGGGCTAAAACATAAAAATGAACTTTTTAAGAGTGGTGGAATTAACCATAAATCTTTTGCGAAAGGAGACAACCCTAAAGTATATGATACATGGAAAAATGGCACCACGCATAGTGCTTTTATCAATGCCAATATGAAGGAATTGGCTCAAACGGGCTGGATGAGTAATAGAGGCAGACAAAATGTGGCCAGCTATTGGTCAAAGACATTGGATCAGGACTGGAGAAAAGGAGCCACCTACTTTGAAAGTCAATTGATAGACTACGATGTAGACAGTAATTGGGCCAATTGGATGTATACTAGTGGAGTAGGAAATGATCCAAGGGATCGGATTTTTAATCCCGAAAGACAAGCAGATATGTACGACCCTCAAAAGGCATTCCAACAGCTCTGGAATAAATAACGTTAAAAAAAGTAAGCCAATTCTACCATTCAAATAACGACCTGAGATATGTCAGATACAAAAAAACTTAGATTCATTTTAGGGGATCAGCTCAATTTATCGCACAGTTGGTTTAAAGAAGTGAATAAGCAGACGTTATATCTCATGGTGGAAATGAGGCAAGAAACGGATTATGTGACCCACCATATCCAAAAAGTAGTAGGCTTTTTTGCAGCTATGCGTGAATTTGCATCGGCCGTTAAGGCCATAGGCCACAAAATCATATACATTAATATTGACCAAGCTGAAGCCAAAGAGGATTTAGAAAAATTAATCCATGCATATATTAAAAGCCACGGGATTGGTTTATTTGAATACCAAGAACCCGATGAGTATAGGCTAGATTTACAATTTCAATCCATTTGCAACGATTTAGATATTCCCACTAAATCATATTCAACAGAACATTTCTACACAGACAGAAAGCGTTTAAAAGACTTTTTTGAGGGAAAGAAACAGCTGATCATGGAGCCTTTTTACAGGCAAATGAGAAAAGAGCATCAGATTTTAATGACGCCTGAAGGACCGCTTGGAGGGAAATGGAATTACGACCAAGAGAATAGAAAAAAATGGAAGGGACAAATTCCTGTGCCCACTGGTTTTCCAGTTTCAAATAACCTCTTAGAAATATATGAAAGTATTCAATCGCAATCCATCCAGACCATTGGCTCCATAGATGCTAGTCAATTTAATTGGCCCATAAACAAAAATCAAGCACAACAAATACTGGATTATTTTTGTGAGAACCTCCTTCCCTATTTTGGCGATTTTCAAGACGCTATGCACACCCAAGAAAAATTTCTTTTTCATTCTAGACTGTCTTTTGCTTTAAACTCAAAAATCATCAGTCCAAAAGAAGTGGTGGATCAGGTATTAAAGACTTATTATGGGCAAAAAGAAGATATAATAAGCTTAAATCAGGTAGAAGGCTTTGTGAGACAGATTTTGGGATGGAGAGAATATATGAGGGGGATTTACTGGAGAGAAATGCCTGGTTATGCAAAAAAGAATGCCCTAGATAACCACGGAAAGCTTCCTGATTTTTACTGGACAGCAGAAACCAAAATGAATTGTATGCACCAGTCTATTAAGCAAAGCCTTGAGCATAGTTACGCCCACCACATCCAACGGCTCATGGTTACTGGAAACTACGCTTTACTCACACAAACCCATCCCGATGAGGTAGATAAATGGTATCTAGGCATTTACATAGACGCCATTGAGTGGGTAGAAATGCCCAACACAAGGGGGATGAGTCAGTTTGCAGATGGTGGCTTATTGGCCACAAAACCCTATGTAAGTAGCGGGAATTACATCCAAAAAATGGGCAATTATTGTGAGGGCTGCCAGTACAATCACAAAGAAAAAATAGGGAAAGATGCCTGTCCTTTTAATTCTTTATACTGGAACTTCTTAGATGAAAAGAAGGCTTATTTTGAGAAAAATAATCGGATGGCTATGATGCTCTCCCTTTTGAAAAAAATGAATCCAAATGATCTTAAGGAACTAAAAAAAAGGGCTTCCCATATTATAGAAAACCCTTCAGAATATTAAAAACCCTTCAGAATAATAAAACCCTTCAGAGAATGGGTGAGATAAATTACAACATGGCGTCTACAATACCGTAGGCCAAGCTTTCTTCTGCATTCATCCAGTAGTCACGGTCAAAATCTTTCATGACCTTGTCTACTTTCTGACCACAGTTATCTGCTAAAATTTGAGCACTCAACTCCCTTGTTTTTATTATTTCTCTAGCTTGAATCTCTATATTAGAAGCCTGTCCTCTAGCACCACCACTTGGCTGGTGAATCATTACTTGTGCATGTGGTTGCATAAAACGCCTTCCTTTGGCTCCTGCAGACAACAAAATTGAACCCATTGAAGCAGCCAAACCACTACAAAGAGTAGATACAGGACTTTTTAGGGATTTTATAGTGTCGTATATCGCAAAACCAGAAGTCACATAACCACCAGGGCTATTGATCACCAATTGTATTTCATTGCTGTTTTGTAGGTCTAAATACAACAATCTGTCTATGACATGTTTTGCAGAGGCGTCGTCTACTTGTCCCCACAAAAATACTTTGCGCTCTTCTAAAAACTTTTCTTCAATTAGTTCTTGTACTTTTCCTTTCTTGGCACTCATAATTCGTATTTATATTTTTCAAAATTACATAATTTAAGGATAATGTCCCCTCAAATAAAAGCCTTGTTTTTAATTAATTGACCTTAGGCTATAACCGTATTTTTCTTTCTGAGAAAATAGGCCAAAATAAGGACGAGTAGCACACTGATTAACAAACTTAAAAAGCCCACCGATAATCCAAAATTTTCAGACACTACGCCTAAAACCACTGGAGTTAATAAAAAGCCTGAATACCCAAATCCAGCGACTACAGACATGGCTTTGGTAGGGTCTATAGTCTTTGATTGACCGGCTATTCTAAATACTTCAGGAATGACTACTGAGAAACCTAAGCCATTTAAGGCAAATCCGATGAGTGCTAAGTAAGTGTTTCCACTAAGGACTAAAAAATAACCTATTCCAGCTATTAAAGCCCCTAAAGCAATAATTTGAACACTGCCAAAACGTTTGCTCCACTGGTCTCCAAAAAAACGGGCTATGGTCATACACAAGGAAAAGAGAAAGAAGCCTCCTCCTACTAAATACTCCGGCGCTAGGGCTACTTCCTGAAGGTATAAGGCACTCCAGTCTACTATGGCTCCCTCAGAACCCATCACTATAAAAGAAATCCCTCCAAGGAGTATAAATGGTTTTATATGTCTTAGAGAAACAGAAGATTTTGGTAGTACTACAGCCTTTATTGATTGGTAGGCAGGATAGAAATACAGGTTCACCAAAACCACTACAACCAATACGAAAAACATATGCATTACAGGATTATTTAGCCAAGCAATTCCAAAACTTCCCAAGCCTGCAAAGACACCTCCCAAGCTAAAAAAACCGTGGGTAGCAGTCATAACGCTTTCTCCGTCTTCCTTCTCTATATGAGCCACTAACCCGTTCATAGCAATGTCTGTGAAACCTTGGGCTGCACCCAATAAAAACAAAGCGATAATCAGTTGTGGATAAGAAGGTGCTAAAAAAGGAAATAAAGCGGTACTTACGATACATAAAACACCCAATCCTGTGCTCTTTCCAACCCCAAAGTATCTAATCAAACGAGACGCAAAGGGCAAAACAGAAAAAGTTCCTAAAGCCAAACAAAAAATTGCCAAGCCCAAGGCAGATTTATTAATATCTAACTGGGTTTTTACGGTAGGTATATAAATGGCCCATGTGCCAAATACAAAATTCAAACTGGCAAAAACTAGGGCGGGGCCCAAGTAACGTTTGCTAGAAAAAAGGCGTTTTATACTATTCATTACAAGCGCTCTTATGCCAAAACAGCTTTATTAATTCCTTCTTTTAATCGCTCTCCTAAAGTATGGATGTCTTTAAAGCTATTGTACAGCGGTACTGGCGCAAAGCGCATGACATTGGGCTCTCGCCAATCCGTGACCACCCCTTGAGACATTAAATAGTCAAAAATAGCCCTTCCGTGTTCGTGGAAATACACGGAGAGTTGTGACCCCCTGTGCTCAGGAGTCAAGATTAAAATATCAAATGGTGCCGTAGCGGCTACAGATTCAATAACAAAGGACATATAACTTACTAAGCGTGACTGCTTAGACCACAAATCTTCTTGAGGCACTGTTTTAAAAATATCTAAAGAAGCTAAAAAAGGGGCCATTGCTAAAATGGCTGCATTACTCACTTGCCATGCGTCAGCATTGTCCATAGGCGTAAAATTAGGCTCCATTTTAAAGCGAAGCCCTTTCTCAGTACCCCACCAACCTTCAAATCTAGGAAGGTCCGTTCTGTTCAGATATTGCTCATTTATATAAATAGCAGCCGCATTTCCTGGCCCTGAATTCAAATATTTATAACTACACCAACTGGCAAAATCTACGCCCCAATTATGAAGCTGTAAAGGGACATTACCCACTGCATGGGCCAAATCCCATCCTACAAATGCACCCTGCTCTTTTGCCTTTGCAGTAATACTTTTCATAGGAAAAACCTGCCCATTGTAATAATTCACCCCACCCATGAGCACCAAAGCCAATGAATCTCCATGTAGGGCTATAGCCTCTAGCAAATCTTCTTCTCTCCAAGCATTTTCTCCTGGGCGTTTCTTTACCGTAACAATAGCAGTCTCTGGATCATAGCCGTGAAACTTCACTTGGCTTTGAAGCATATATTGGTCTGAAGGGAAAGCCTTTTCCTCACACAATATCTTAAATCGCTTTGGGCTAGGTCTATAAAAAGACACCATTAAAAAATGAAGATTCACCGTTAAAGTATTCATCACTGAAACCTCAGGTATTTTAGCGCCTACCAATGAAGCTAAAGGAGCAGCCAATCTTTCGTGATATTCCCACCAAGGTTCCTTGGAATAAAAATGCCCTTCTACCGCCATAGTCTCCCAATCTTTCATAACCCTTTCTACATAAGCTCGGGCAGACTTAGGCTGTAAGCCTAAGGAATTACCGGTAAAGTAAGCCACCTCAGCCCCATTTTGGGTTGGGATATGAAACAAATCCCTGTGAGATTTAAGCGGATCTAAAGCGTCTAATTCTAAGGCGAAATCCAATTGATTTGAAAAATTCATGGCAAAATAATTAAAGACCTAAAATACAATTAATAGGGAGAATAAAAAGGAATTAGTCTCGCTTCTAAAAAGGTGTATTTTTGTAAAAACTTTGTAAAAATAGTCCATGCACTTTTTATCAGACACTTTAGAGAAATATATTGAGCAGCATTCAGATGCAGAACCTATATTATTGCAAGAGCTCAGTAGAGAAACCCATGTTAAAGTCATTCAACCTAGAATGATTACAGGGCACTTTCAAGGGAGGTTTTTGAGTCTTTTATCTAAGATACAGGCGCCAAAAAAAATACTTGAAATTGGTACCTATACTGGGTATTCTGCCCTTTGCTTGGCAGAGGGGCTAGCAAAAGATGGGGCCCTTCATACCATTGAAGTAAACCCAGAATTAGCCGCGATTCAAAAAAAGTATTTTGACAAGAGTGATTATTCCGCTCAGATCATGACCTATATTGGAGACGCATTAAATATTATTCCAACACTAGAAGGCCCTTTTGACTTGGTATTTATAGATGCGGAGAAAAAACAATACGACGCTTATTTTGAGGCAGTGATTAAAAAATCTAAACCAGGTACGGTTATTCTATCTGACAATGTGCTTTGGACCGGTAAAGTGTTGGAGCCGTTAGACCCTAAAGACAAGACGACCAAAGTGCTTCTGGACTACAACAAAAAACTAGCAGAAGACCCTCGCGTTCAAACCTCGTTATTGCCCATAAGAGATGGACTTACGATGAGTAGGGTGCTTTAAAAGGAGTGAAAAAGGACTGTTTGGATATCATTTGCCAACGATAAAACAAGTAGGCGAAACCACTGCCAATCAATGCCCCTGCAATGCTATCTAATGGATAATGCACCCCAATGTAAATTCTGCTATAGCTATACAACAGTGCCCATATATAAAATAGATATACCCATGGTTTCATTTTTCCCAGAAGTAGGCAAAGAAAGGTAACTATTGCAAAAGAGCTCGCCGCGTGCCCAGAGAAAAAACTGTAGCCACTAATAGGCTTAAGGGCCCTAATATCATATACCATATCTAATAATTGATGGGGTCTTGGCCTTGCTACCGTGTATTTTATGAAAAATCCCACTAAAGCGACCGTTAAAATCATTAAAAAGGCGGTCCAAATAGTATTGTAAAACCTATTCCTTTCCGCTGAAATAAAAGCCAACCAGATAAAATAGATAAAAAGTGGTATCCAAAGACTACTCAAAGTAATGGTGAGAAAGAAAGCGTCCCAGGATGTATTGCCAGCGTTGTTGAGAAATACAAACAGATCACGGTCCCAATCAATGAGCTGCTGATACATTTAGTTCCTTTTTATACTTCCAGTCACATCACTCACCTGCTCTTTGACTTTGTCAATCTCTTGCTTAATGTCTTTAGCAAAACTAGTGTCTATTCCTTGTTTGTCTGCAGTCTTATAAATTTCCTGTTTAATGTCGTCCGTTGCGTCTTTGAGTTGACGCATACCTTTACCAAGGCCTCTGGCAATTTCTGGTATTTTATCTGCACCAAAAACCATGACCACAATAAACATGATGAAAAAAATTTCACCCCCGCTAATGAATAGAAAATACAACGCGTTCATAGAGCAAATATAAGGAGAAGTTTGAAAGCGAAATAAAAAAAGCCCCACCAAATTGGTGGGGCTTTAAAATTTCTACCCATCTGGGTGTTGATTTCGTGTATTTAATCTTTAATTCCGGCTTTGAAAGAATCAAACTCGGAACGAGCTTCTTCTTTAGGCCATGAATTGTTTGTAGTATCTATATCTGCAGTTTCTGCTTTCGGATCTACAACAATACCCACAATTTCTTTTTCTGTAGAAAGTACTGTTTTTACTTCTGCATCACTCTTTCTCCATATTTCTGCAGGATAAGTAATCGATTTTGTGGTTCCGTCTGCATAGGTGTATTCAACAATAAGAGGCATTGGGATGCCACCTGGCTTGTTAAAAGTAACCTCATAAAAATACTTAGGTTCTTTTACTGCCGCTCTTTCACTCTGTGTCATATTATCCATCATGAAAGCATTAAGTGTTTGAGAAGATTCAGAGGGCTTCTTTCCTTTTAATCCAGGATTGTAGTCTTCACTGTCTTCAGCTGCCAAATAAACCAATGGAAGTAAATCTGCTTCAGTAATATTTCTAGCAGCCATATACTCACGCCTTTGCTTGGTTGGCTTATTACTTACATAATATTTCTTAACACCTTTTATCCCTATATCTACAAAATCAGTCGTGTAAAACCATCCCCTCCAGAAGTAGTCTAAATCTACCGCAGAAGCGTCTTCCATAGTTCTAAAGAAATCTTCCGGTGTTGGGTGCTTAAATTTCCACCGGTTGGCATATGTTTTAAAAGCATGGTCAAATAATTCCCTACCCATCACTGTTTCTCTTAAGATATTCAACGCTGTTGCTGGTTTCCCATAAGCATTTGGACCTAACTGGTACACATTTTCCGGATTAGACATAATAGGCGCAATAAAACTCTGGTCACCAGTCATATAAGGAACAACTTTCGCTGGAGCACCTCTTCTAGAAGGATATGCTTCTAAAGGAGCAATCGCCTCTGGAAATGCTTCTCCAAATTCTTGTTCTGCCATGTATTGCATAAACGTATCTAAACCTTCATCCATCCATCCCCACTGACGCTCATCTGAGTTTACAATCATTGGGAAGAAGTTGTGGCCTACTTCATGAATAATTACAGAAATCATTCCGTATTTAACTCCGTCTGAGTAGGTGCCATCTTCGTTTGGTCTTCCGTAATTCCAGCATATCATAGGATATTCCATCCCTTGGTTCTTAGCGTGAACAGAGATTGCCTTTGGATAAGGGTAATCAAAAGTATGAGAAGAGTAGGATTTTAAAGTAAGTGCAACTGCTTTAGTAGAGAACTCTTCCCACAGTGGATTTCCTTCTTTTGGGTACATAGAAACAGCCATTACATCTCTATTTCCTAGCTTTACCGCTTGCATGTCCCAAATGAATTTTCTCGAGCTTGCAAATCCAAAATCTCTCACGTTTTCTGCTTTGAGCTTCCACGTTTTTGTTTTGTCAGAGAATCCTTTTTCAGCAGCCTCTGCTTCTTCTTGTGTAACAATTACAACAGGGGTGTCGTAAGATTTTTTAGCCTGGTTGTAACGCTTAATCATTTCCTTGGAGAATACTTCTTTCATATTCTGAAGCACTCCAGTTCCATCTAATATGTGGTCCGCAGGTACGGTAATATTTACTTCGTAGTCTCCAAAAGGAAGTGCAAACTCTCCACTTCCCCAAAACTGATGGTTTTGCCATCCTTCTACATCGCTGTAAACAGCCATTCTTGGAAAAAACTGTGCAATCACGTAAGCCCTATTTCCGTCTTTAGGAAAATACTCATAACCAGAACGTGCCCTGTCTGTTGTATGGTCTGGGATATTGTACCACCATTTAATAGAAAAAGATACCTGAGAATTAGCCGCCAAAGGTGTTGGTAAATCTACACGCATCATGGTTTGGTTAATGGTAAAAGGCAAAGATCTACCATTGGCATCTTTCACAAATTCAATATTAAAACCTCCGTCAAAAGATTCTTTCATATAAGAGGACACAAAAGATGCTGTTGTCGCAGTCAAACGCACTCCTCCTCCATCTCTAAGAGCAGACTTGGTGTCTTTGGTCCTCACGTTTTGATCCAATTGAACCCATAAAAATTCTAAAACATCTGGAGAGTTATTGGTATAGGTAATGGTCTCTTCTCCATATATTTTTGCATTCTTGTCGTCTAAGGTAATGTCCATTTTATAATCTGCTTGTTGCTGATAATAATTAGGACCCGGTGCACCTGAGGCAGACCTATATGAATTTGGCGTAGAAAACTCTTGGTAGAGTTGTCTAAATTTACTCTGGTTGGTATGCCCTCCCTCTTTCACAGCATCTGCTTCTTGTGCTTGTGCAAAAGCAACAACAGCAAACAACATTAAAAAAGAAGTGAACACAAAAGTGATTTTTTTCATGAGGTGTATTTGTTAGTTTATGGTTTTAATTTTAGTGGTTTCAAATTACGGATTTTAATTCTATTACCTATTTATTTAATTTAATTTTAAGAGTCCCGAAGGTTTGTCTTTCATAAGTAAAAAACTCTTTTTTTGGCCTTTTATCTTAAGGTGAACTACATTTTGCTGGTCGTCGTACAGGTCTGTCAACAAGGCATTGTACACCTCTAATTCTTGAATATCAGTGAGATAAACACCCTTAGCCTCCATAAAAAAAATCACCATATCTGTATCTCTTTTTTGACCTAAAATTCGATAGTCTACCCCTGCACCATTAATCCTTATCTGAAATTTTTTTTGAAAATATTCGTTTAAAAATTTCAGTGCCATAGGGTGCTGATCCTTTGTCTCAAAATGAGACTCAATACTATAGCGTTTTGACAGCAAATCATTTAAGTCATCTATGAAAAGACGGGAGGTCATTTGTAAGCTGTGCTCTTTTTCGCTGTAATTCACCTGAGTGACACTCAAATAAAATTTATGCGTACCCGACCAAGACACCAGGCATAAAAAAAAACACCCTATAGCCGAAAACCTTAAATATATCAATCTCATATATGCTTTTTAATATCCATTAAACTTTGTAAATTTCCATAAAGACAATTGTAATTAATCCTTAATTTACTAATCCATTACTGCTTTGTTGTTGGCAATATAGCGTTCACTTTTTACTTTTAAAAAATCCCATATCAGCAATAGGTTTTTAGATTTAGCCAAGGGTAAAAATTGATCATCTATCTCGCAATAATAGAAAAAATCCGAAAGCTTCTCTTCCTTAATTCCAAGCTTATTGACATACAAACTGTCTGGGAAAAAAGTGCGCATTTGTTCTGAGAGTATATAGCGTTTGTCTCGAGCCACACGTTTTTTTAGCATTTTAGTACGGCCGGTAATTTCATTAATAATTGGGTTAAATGGCAAAGAAAATAACATGCCTATATTAAACTTAGGCATGGCAGCCTCCCTAAGCAATCTTTCACTTTGCATGAGTGGCTTTACATTGGAATTTGGAAGTCCGAGCGTACTGGCTGTCACTACCTTTTGGGCCCCTAAAGCAGTAGCGTCTCTAGATAAATCCCCGCTTAAATTATAAGGCATAAGCACCACTCCCTGAAGTTCCGTTATTTTTTCTTCTAAAGGAATATACACCAACTGCTGTTCTAAATGATCTTTGGTCACTACAAAAATCTTTTTTTCAAAGGATACACCAGAAAGCAATAAACTGTCTTGAGCCAAGGCCCGTATGTCAAAAAAACCGGCGTCGTCTGTAATAGTTGCATAGCCTCTTGTGGTATTTTGAATAGAAATTCCACCAATATCTTCTGCGGTAGAGACCACCCTTGCTTTAAAATTATCAGGATAGAAAAAAGATTGCGCATGAACCAAAGTGCCACACAAAAAAAGGCCCAAAAAACAAAAAAGCCGCGAGTATGTAGCCAGAGGAAACTTCAAGAAACGCCTTTGCAATAATAATATGAAACTAATTCAATACACATGACATTATTCTTTAGTGCTCTTGATAAAATTCCTACTATGATTCACTAAAAAATCAATCAGTTGAAACTCATTGTTTTTCTTAAGTAAATTCTGTGGGGTAACCTTACTATCTAAATAGTAAAGAAACGGTTCAATTTGTGTTGGAGCCAACTGAAGATCCTCAGTGAAAAAACGATCTTCATAGATTACCCTAAGTGCTTCGGACATTTTTAATGCAGGTGCAGCAGTAAGATTATTGGCGTCCTTAGACTGGAATAACAACTTAAAGATATTGACAAAATTTAAACCGTTTTGCATGCCTTGCACCGTTCCTGCTTCCGCAATATTACCCACTTCTGTACTACGGTCTATTTCATAATCATAGCCCTTAAACTTTTCACTCTTTAGGGCCAAAAATTTCTCCGTATTCTCTGGGCCAACGACTACTTCATCTAAAGCAGTTACTTTTTCCTCAACAGAAACCACCAAACGCCTATTTTCCAAAATTTCAGCTGTAATCAAAACCGCTGTAATTTTATAATTAACCGCAGTAAAAACCAATTCATCCCCTACAGCTACTTCAATTTCAAAAGAGCCGTCCTCATTGGTAATGGTCGCTAAACCAGCGGTGGTATTCAATACATTTTCATTGACCACGTTACTACCCCTATACATGACCTTACCTTTGAGCGGCACCCTATCTTGAGACCAAAGACCCCATGAAATAAAAAGGAAAAAACATAAAAATAAATAAGCCTTTTTTAGTATCATAAATCAAAACATTTCATGTCACAGACGTGGGTTAATACCTACCACCCTATAAAGAAAACCTATCTTAGTTAGAAATAAAAAAATAGGAAGGCCAAACTTTTGTTAATTTGCAAAAAAAATATTCGTGAAACACCTTATACTAGCCAGTACCAGCACACTACCCGATGAAAAATATTTGGCTTATTTACTTCCAGAGCTTGAAATATTTTTTAAAAATACAAGCACCATCACTTTTATTCCCTATGCTAGGCCCAATGGAATAAGTCACGACCATTACACCAGGCATGTGGCCCAAGCATTTTCCAAAATAGGAAAAAAAGTTAAAGGACTTCACGAATACAAAGACCCCATAACGGGCATCTCAGAAGCAGAGGCTATATTCACGGGAGGAGGGAATACCTTTATATTGGTCAAAGACTTATACGATTTAGACATTATAAAACCATTAAAAAATGTCATTCAAAAAGGGGTTCCATATCTAGGCTGTAGCGCAGGAAGCAATATCATTGGACAAAGCATGCACACCACCAATGATATGCCAATAACTATGCCACAAGACTTTAAAACACTTGGTGTAATACCCTATAATATTAATGCCCATTACCTAGATCCAATCCCCCAATTAAAACACAATGGAGAAAGCAGGGAAACCAGGATAAAAGAGTTCCACACCTATCATGACACAGACGTCATTGGACTTAGAGAAGGGAGCTATTTAGAGGTAATTGGTGCTGATATTTTTCTAAAAGGCCCCCATTCTGCCCGGTTATTTCAAAAAAACCAAGAAACTAAAGAGGTTACGGAAATAGCAGGAAAAGCAAGCGATATATAAAACACCTTTAAAACACTTGAACACCCATTAAAGTCTTTTTATAGAGTGTGCATAAAAAACCACTGTTTTAATCAAAAAATAGTCTTTTTTGGACTTTAACAGATAAAAAGATACACTTTATCTTATTTTCTATCGCTACTAACCAATGGATTGTACCTTATTGGAAAGCGACAAAATGAAGTCTTTATTTCTTTTAGGTTTAACACTGCTATATTCCTGCATTTCTTTAGCACAGGTAAAAATAGGGGGAGATCCAAAAATAATTCACCCCCACTCTCTTTTGGAATTAAAAAGCAATACAAAAGCCTTGGTCTTAACAGTAGTTACGGACCTTGAAATGCAGGCCATCACACCCCTTAATGGCGCCTTAGTATTTAATATAGACCAAAGTTGTGTGTTTTTTTACCACCAAAGGTGGATGCCCCTATGCGAGTTCACTCCTCCAACAATACCTTCTCCAGCCAGCTTTCAAAACATCTCAGAAAACAATTTTATATTTACAAGCAGCAGTGGAGAACAGACCCTTATTGAGGTACCCTCAATAAATCATGGGCACGAAAATACTGCGACAGATGTAATGAGTCACACCCATGAAACTGAAAACTATGCATTATACAATCACATTCATGCAACCCAAGACTTCGCGTTAAATACTCACACCCATGACTTTCCAAACTTTGCATTAGTAAGTCACTCGCACACCACATCCAATACAACTGACACAACAAACCCATACCAGGGACTAAACCCCCTAGACAGCCTTCAATTAAACCTATTCAAACAGGGAAATATAGGAAGCCTTTGGCATACTGAAAGCGATGGCCTGGTGGGTGAAATAAAAAACAAAAGTCTAAGCGCATTGGCTGTGTATTGGGATCAAGACAATCAAAGGCTGGGAATTGGTACCACAAACCCCACGAATAAATTACATGTTGCAGGAGAAATTAGAAGCCAGGGATTCTCCAATTCAAATGGAAGTCAGAACGAGCCCAGTTATAGTTTTAAGTCAGACACCAATACAGGCATATTCAGAGCGGCTGCAGATCAATTGGCCTTTAGCACCAAAGGAAAGGAACAGATGAGGCTCACCAAGGAAGGACATTTGGCGATTGGAGTATCTGCAACAAACTCCTTTTTAGAGGTCAATGGTGCCCTTTCACTAAAAATCACCCAAAGCCATACACTAACCACTACCCTAAATGAAAACCACCATACCATTATACTATATGAGGAAGTGCAATTTGTTGAACTCCCTAATACCTCAGAAAATAAAGGCAGGGTGTATTGTTTAAAAAATTTAAGTGGTCATGAAATTCAGACAAACCTCCCTTTTGTAGGATTGAGTCACAGCCCTATTCCTGAAAATGTTTTTCCTCCAGGGGTCACTTGGATTCAAAGCGACGGGGAACACTGGCAACAAATCAGGTGAATTATAAACCGCGTATCTAAAACTGCATGTAGGAAAATAATATAGTAAACACCACAAAATGTCTCTGAGAAAATACATTTCAAAACCGACTATACTGCTTGTGGTTGGTGTTTTTTTTAGCAGCCAATTTTTAAGATCCCAAGAGGTGACTGTATTTCATGAATCAGTAAGTATTGGCTCCCTGAACCCCTTTGTGGTATTTGGCAGTAGGTTAATCATTAAAAAATACCCTAATGATATTCATAGCATTCACTTTTCAGGATTTAAAAAACAAACCCTTGAATTAGTGCACGCTCAAGACATTAAAAACCTTCTCATACACGGGTCCAAAGGGATAGAGATCATTGGTGTGTTACGCCTCTCCAACACTTTAATACTGAACGGACCTATCATCGTAAGCGAGCAAAAAGAGGGTCTTATTGAATTTGGAATAGACGCACTAATACAAAACAACCTACCCCCTTATTTAATTCAAGGCTGGGTTGGGATCACAGAGAAGCATGAATTTATTTTTCCCATTGGATCAGATGAAAAATTTATGCCATTAGGAGTGAATAGTGCAGGTCCAATAGAAAATATCACCCCTGGCCTAAGCCTTCAAATAAAAACAACAGTTGGGCATGCCAACCAGAAATTTGGGAATACTTACAGTACTCAAAACTACCTTTCTAGGGCTGAAATTTTCGAGATGGATACCAATCACTACTGGGAAGTTCAATCCGAAGCTGCCCAATACATTCAGATTGAATGGCCCAGTGAACAAGCATTTTATACTGACCTAAAAGTACAACACAAAGGAATAGCTGCCTGGAACAAAAGCACCCAAAACTGGCAGATACTCCCCCTAGAAATAAAACCAAGGGCAACTTCAGTTGACACAGAAACTGTCCTAAATATTAGATCCCATAATTCCTTAAAAACACTTCCTTTCAACGTGAGTAATTTCTCTAAATGGGTACTTTGTGATTGCCAATTAAATGATCCAAAATACAAAGCGCTAGGTAATTTTCTACTCACCTTAAATGGAGACCATATAAATAACTCACTCAATCTATCCCAATACCCAAAAAATAGGCTGGTTAATTTTCAGTTGTATGACCGCTATGGTGTAATGCTATTTAAATTAAAATCAATGGATCCAAAATCATTGAAAGATCGTATTAAAAACCACACATCCTATACGGGCACTTATTTTTATATAGTACATTTAAAGGCACCTAAACAAATAGAACAGGGCTATATATATTTGATTAAAAAGTAAGATGAAATTAGAAATTAAGACCATAAATGCTGCCCAAACCTTTCCGGTAAGGCATCCAGAACTCAGAGAAGGAAAACCTGTTGAAAGTTGTTCATTTGAGGGAGATCTCCTTGAAAACACTCTTCATATAGGGGCTTACTTAGGTTTAGAATTGGTTGGAGTGGCTAGTTTTATGAAGCAACCCACTTATTTCCCTACTGAAAACAATCCTTCCATGGTACAGCATATAAATAACTCCCCTAGCCAACTTTATGAAATGCAACTCAGGGGCATGGCTGTTTTGAAAACACACCACAAAAAAGGAATTGGCGCTGCTATCCTGCGTTTTGGAGAACAAAAACTAAAGGATATAGGATATAGCGGCATTTGGATGAATGCAAGAATAAAAGTTGTGGGTTTTTATGAAAAATTAGGCTATAGCATTCACGGAGATGTATTTGACATTCAAGGGGTGGGGGCTCATTTTAAAATGAGTAAAAAAATTGATAAATAGGCTGCCCTATTGTGTATTAGTGATTAATTTTACACTTTAAACGAAATAAGATGAACAAGAAGACGCTTTTAATGATTCTAGATGGTTGGGGTAAATCTCCAGATCCTAGTATTTCTGCAATAGACCAAGCCAAAACCCCTTATATAGATCAATTGTACAAAGACTATCCAAATGCAAATCTGAGAACAGATGGAATGCATGTAGGCTTACCTGAGGGTCAAATGGGAAATTCAGAAGTAGGACACATGAACTTGGGTGCTGGAAGGATCGTTTATCAGGATTTGGCTAAGATTAACTTAGCTATTAAAGAAAATACCCTCAAAGACCAAAAAGGGGTCAAAGAGGCCTTTGCCTTTGCTATAGAAAACAACAAACCTATTCATTTTGTAGGATTGCTATCTGACGGAGGCGTTCACAGTCACACCAGTCACTTGAGAGGACTTATTTTAGCTGCTAAAGATGCTGGAGTTCAGGAGAGTTATGTACATGCCTTTACAGATGGTAGGGATGTAGATCCCAAAAGTGGTCGTGCTTACACTGAAGCACTCCTTCAATTTTGTAAGGAAACCCCTACCCAGTTGGCCACATTGATAGGAAGGTATTACGCCATGGACAGAGATAATAGATGGGAACGTGTTAAAAAAGCATATGACCTTCTCGTTCACAGAAACGGTAGCCTTACTAAAGACCCCGTTGCATCAATTGAGGCCAGTTATGCCTCAGCAGTTACAGATGAATTCCTTGCGCCAATCATCAATGAAAATGCAGGGACCAACAGTGCCATTAAAGAAGGAGATGTTGTCTTGTTTTTTAATTTCAGAACAGATAGAGGAAGGGAATTAACCCAGGCTTTAAACCAGCAAGACTTTCACGAGCAAAATATGAATGCCTTAGACTTATACTATGTTACCATGACCAATTACGACGCCTCTTTCAAAGGAGTCCACGTCATTTTTGACAAAGATAATATTGAAAAAACTTTAGGTGAGGTAGTCGCTCAAGCTGCTAAAAAACAAATTAGAATTGCTGAGACAGAAAAATACCCTCATGTCACTTTCTTCTTTAACGGCGGTAGAGAGACTCCTTTTAATGGAGAAACGAGGTTACTATGCCCGTCTCCTAAAGTAGCCACTTACGACTTACAACCAGAGATGAGTGCCTATGATATTAGAGATGCCATTGTTCCTGAATTAAATAAATCTAGCGCAGATTTTATTTGTTTAAATTTCGCCAATCCAGATATGGTTGGGCACACTGGAGATATGCAAGCGGCTATTAAAGCCTGTGAGGTTGTAGACAGCTGTGCGCAAAGTGTGATTGAAGCAGCCAAAAAACAAGACTATTCCGTACTCGTCATTGCAGACCATGGTAATTGTGATACGATGAGAAATCCAGATGGCTCTCCAAATACGGCTCACACGACCAATCCAGTGCCATTCATATTGGTAGACAAAGACATTAAAAAAGTATCTAGTGGTGTTTTAGGAGACATTGCACCCACTATATTGGCTTTAATGGGCATTCCACAACCCTCAGTCATGACGGGGAAAAGTCTTTTATAACTTTAGCATAAAACAGGAAGAATGATCAAGATAAAAACGGCAGCTGAAATTGAACTCATGAGAGAGAGTGCCCTCATTGTTTCAAAAACATTGGGCATGTTAGCCAAAGAGGTCAAACCAGGGGTAAGCACTTTGACCTTGGACGCTTTGGCAGAAACTTTCATCAGAGACCATGGGGCTGTTCCAGGTTTTCTGGGATTATACGACTTTCCAAACACCCTTTGCATGAGTCCAAATGCACAAGTAGTTCACGGTATTCCAAACAATAAACCCATAGAAGAAGGAGATATTATTTCCATTGACTGTGGTGCTTTAAAAAATGGTTTTTACGGAGACCATGCCTATACTTTTGAAGTAGGCAGTGTTGCCCCAGAGGTAAAAAAACTATTGGACATTACCAAAGCCTCTTTATACAAAGGAATTGAAGCATTTAAAGCGGGTAACCGCGTTGGAGATGTTGGTTTTGCCATACAAGAATTTACAGAGAAACACGGCTACGGTGTGGTCCGTGAATTGGTAGGACACGGCCTTGGCACAAGCATGCATGAAGACCCAGAAATGCCCAACTACGGAAGAAGGGGCAGGGGGAAAAAATTCATAGAGGGTATGGTAGTCGCTATTGAACCTATGACCAATATGGGTACCCATAGAATTAACCAGCTCAAAGATGGTTGGACCATCTTAACGGCAGACGGAAAGCCTTCTGCTCATTTTGAGCACAATGTAGCCCTAGTAAATGGGAAACCTGAGCTACTCTCTACCTTTGATTATGTCTATGAAGCATTGGGCATTAAATCTGACGAAGAAGCACCTTTTAGAGCGGCTAATTAGAGCCGCTAAATAATCCATTTTAAAAAAGCCAAACCGATCAAGTTTGCAAAGATTATTGTAGAGGCCGTACTCAAAGGAGAAAGCCAGAATTAATTCAAAAACTTTGATAAAAAATAAGCTTAATAAAGCACATAGATGAGTGGCACACTTTTTACCTGGATTCTCAATAAATTCCCAAGGCCCTTTTTAATTAAAGCCAGCTATTGGGCCAGGCCATTTTTGGCCTTTTATCTGCGTGGAAAAAACATTACTGACCCCATTGATGGTAAGTCTTATAAACGCTTTCTACCTTATGGCTATGGCACCTCAAGGCCCGGAGTTTTAGCCCCAGGGACTTTGTCCCTGGAAAGACACAGGTTGCTGTGGCTCTTTTTAAAAGCAGAAACCAATTTATTCACTATTGCCCAGTCCGTTTTACATATGGCACCGGAGCAGGCGTTTTACAAGCGTTTTAAAAAGCTAAAACACCTTAAATACACTACGGCAGACCTCTACTCTCCCCTTGCTATGGTAAAAGCAGATATCTGTAATTTACCTTTTAAAGATGGGGAATTTAGTGTGGTACTTTGCAACCATGTTTTAGAACATATAGAAGACCACGAAAAAGCCATTTCAGAACTTTATAGGATCATGAAACCCGGCGGTTGGGGTATTTTTCAGGTACCTCAGGAACTCCAAAGAGAAACGACCTTTGAAGACAATAGCATTAAAGACCCCAAAGAACGGGCCGCAATCTTTGGCCAATACGACCATGTAAGGGTGTACGGAAAAGATTATGGGAACTTTTTAACTGCAGCAGGATTTGAATTCGAGGCAATAGACTACACCAGGGCATTGGGCCCAGAAAAAGTAGCCCAATACGGATTGGCAGCAGGAGAGCTTATTCCGCTTGTTCGTAAACCACTTGTTTGAACCCCTCACTCATATACTGATCGAGGTCTCCGTCTGCATTTACATAAACCAAATAAACCTCAATATCTTCAAGGGTAGCAACAAGCGCAATGGCCTTTTCATAGCCCATAGCCATAAATGCCGTGGCATAGCCATCTGCTAAAGCACAAGAAGGTGCCAATACACTAGCAGCGAGCGTAGTGCTGTTCTCAGAATAGCCTGTAAGTGGGTTAATGGTATGTACAAATTTTTCACCAGTTTCAGGATCTACCCTAAATTTTCTATAATTCCCAGAAGAGGCTAGCGCCCTATCTTTTAATTGTACTTTAACTATTGGATTGTTTCGGTCTTCATTTTTAGGGTGGTCTATACCTACAAGCCACTGCTTTTCAGAAATGGCATTGCGCCCTTTGGCCACCAATTCGCCACCCAATTCAATGAGGTAATTAGCGACACCCAAACGATCTAAAACAAGGGCAATTCTATCTAGGGTATAGCCTTTAGCAATGGCATTAAAATCAAAGTATATGGCTGGATCACTTTTCTCGATTTTTCCAGAAGGCAATAAGGATACCTTAGAAAACCCCACATAAGCCATAAGACTGTCTACCCGCTTGGGAGTCATTTCCAAAGCCTTCTCTGGGCCAAAACCCCAAGCGTTTACAAACGGACCAACAGTAGGATCAAAATACCCCCCACTAGCTTTGTAAACCAACCCAGATAGCTCAAACACTTCTCTAAACATAGGTTCAACTAAAACAGCTGAATCTCCCCTATTAATTCTAGAAATATCAGAATCTGGCCAGTAGGTAGACATGGACTGGTTCACTACTTGCAACAATGAGTCCATGGCAACACTAGTGAGTAAGGGTGTTTCACTGATATAACTTATACCGTAAGTAGTCCCTAAGGCGTCTCCCCGCAATATTTGTCTCTCAGGGGTCTTTGGACCGCTATTACAAGCAGCAAACAATAAAAACATTCCTAACAATACAACACTATTTCTCATCAGATACTGGAATTAGGCCCGCAAAAGTTACCGTATAAGGGGCGTTTAAATACAAAGGTAAGCTAGGGTCTTCAATATTGTGCAAACCAACCCCTGCATAATAAGTACTCGCTTCAAATTTGTCTGCGTGACGTTTCATTTTACTAGCGGTCTCAGCATCCATTTCATGGGGATTGTCTGGATACACTACCGACCGGACCAAAATAAAATGAAGTGTTTTGTCTTTCAAACAAACAAATTGGGGATGTTTCTTCAATTCACTGTTAACGGCCATGAATTCATAGCCATCTTCTTCTAGTGACTTACCCACGATGTTCATGGCTAAGTTGTGTAATTCTTGTGGGCTTAGGGGCGTCATAGATTAGTGTTAAGGGTAAAAAAAAAGCCGATACAAGTATCGGCTTTTAAAAAAGGTTTAACCTCCAAAATCATCAAAGCGAATATGTTCGTCTGGAATTCCGTAGTCTTCACCCATTTTTTGAACCGCTTGGTTCATGAGTGGTGGACCACAGAAGTACAATTCAATATCTTCAGGAGATTCGTGGTTACTTAAATACTGGTCAATCACACAATTGTGAATAAATCCAACAAAACCGTCTCCTTCAGCTTCTATCGTTTCTTTTACTTTCCAATTGTCTTCTTCCATTGGCTCGGAAAGGGCCATATAAAAATTGAAATTTGGAAATTCAGCTTCTAATTTTTTAAAGTGATCAATATAGAATAATTCTCTTTTAGAACGACCTCCATACCAGTAAGTCACTTTTCTATTGGTCTTTAATGTTTTGAATAAATGGTACAAGTGAGAACGCATGGGTGCCATTCCTGCTCCACCACCAACATAGAGCATTTCTGCCTCAGACTCGTTAATGAAGAATTCACCGTAAGGTCCTGAGATCACAACGTCGTCTCCAGTTTTTAAACCAAAGATATAAGAAGATGCTACTCCGGGATTAACATCCATCCATCCGTTTTTAGCCCTGTCCCATGGTGGCGAAGCAATACGAACGTTCAACATAATCTCTCTTCCCTCTGCAGGAAAAGAAGCCATGGAATAGGCACGTTCTACGGTTTCAGGGTTATTCATCACAAGTGGCCATAGGTTAAACTTGTCCCACTCCGCTTTAAACTTGTCGGGTGTTTCGTGCTCCTCTGGGTGGGCTGTAATATCCATGTCTGCATATTTCACTTGACCTGCAGGAATTTCTATTTGAATATACCCACCAGCTTTGTAATTCATGTCTTCTGGAATCTCTACTACAAATTCTTTAATAAAAGAAGCTACATTGTAGTTACTAACTACTTTCCCTGGCCATTTTTTAATGCCAAAAACTTCTTCTGGAATGGTAATATCCATATCTTGCTTCACCTTCACTTGGCAAGCCAAACGAGCCCCTGCTGTCAATTCTCTTTTAGAGAAATGAGGGGTCTCGGTAGGTAAGGCTTCTCCTCCTCCAGAATTCACGTGACACTCGCACTGAATACAAGTACCTCCACCTCCACAGGCAGAAGGCAAGAATACTTTTTGGTTACCTAGAGTAGATAATAAGGTGCCTCCAGAGGCCACTTCAATTTTCTTTTCTCCGTTGATAGTGATCGTTACAGGACCAGAAGGAGATAATTTTTCTTTGGTAAATAATAAAACACTGACCAAAAGTAATAAGAGTACTAAAAAAGCAACAACAGTAATGCTAATGGTTCCTAGGGTAGAAGTAGCTAAAATCATACTTATTCGTTTATTTGGTTATCAGCAGCAGGCGTTTCTTCCTGAACTGTGTCATTTTCTTTTTGGGCAAGGACTTTCTGAGCGGCATCGGCCGTGAGGTCAGATACTTCTTGAGTTTCTGTAACAGCAACCACTTCTTCTTGTGGAACTGCTTCATCTCCTCCAGTCAACATTCCTCCGAAACTCATAAAACCAATGGCCATAAGACCCGTGATAATAAAAGTAATTCCAAGACCTCTCAGTGGAGCAGGTACATTTGAATACCTGATTTTCTCTCTAATGGCTGCAATGGCTAAGATGGCTAAAAACCAACCAATACCAGAAGACAAGCCGTAGTTAAAAGCCAAACCTAAGGTTTGAATGTCTCTCGATTGCATAAACAACGACCCTCCCAAAATGGCACAGTTCACCGCTATTAAAGGCAAGAAAATCCCCAAAGAGTTGTACAGAGAAGGACTGAATTTTTCTACTACTATTTCCACCAATTGAACCATAGTGGCTATGGTTGCGATGAATAATATAAAAGATAAAAAGCTCAAATTATAATCTGCGTATTCAGGACCTAACCAGGCCAAAGCACCATCTCTTAAAAGATACTGATCCAGCAACCAGTTTAAAGGAACGGTTACGGCTAATACGAATATTACGGCTGCGCCAAGTCCTACTGCTGTAGTCACTTTTTTAGAAACCGCTAAGTAAGAACACATCCCGAGGAATGTAGCAAATACCATATTGTCAATAAAGATGGACTTAAAAAATAATTCTAAATGTTCTAACATGATCTAGTCTATGTATTTGTTAGTTTTCTTCGATTAATGCAGGGTTTCTTGAACGTTGCACCCAGATAATGATTCCTACAACGATTAGGGCCATTGGAGACAACAACATAAAACCGTTATTCTCATAACCTATGGCGTACAATCCTGTTTTCTCAATAGGATCTCCCAATACTTTTATTCCCAATAGTGTTCCTGAACCCAATAGCTCTCTAAAGAAACCAATGACTACAAGAATAAAACCATATCCAGCTGCATTTCCAATACCGTCTAAAAAAGATCGCTTAGGCCCATTAGCCAATGCAAAAGCTTCAAAACGTCCCATGATAATACAGTTGGTGATAATTAACCCTACGAATACAGAAAGTGTTTTACTCAATTCATAAGCAAAAGCTTTTAGTACTTGATCTACCACAATTACTAGGGTAGCCACTACAACCAATTGAACAATAATCCTGATTTTAGAAGGAATAATATTTCTCATTAATGAGATCACTACATTCCCCATTCCCATTACAAACAGCACCGATACGGCCATTACGATTGACGCTTCTAATTCTGCGGTGATGGCCAAAGCGGAGCATATTCCCAATACCTGAATAGTAATAGGGTTATTGTCTGCTAGAGGATCTAAAATTAAAGCGGCGTCTTTTTTTGAAAGAATTCCCATGTTGTATTAATTAGATGCTATGGTTTGTAAAAAAGGTTTGTACAGTGAAATACTTTGCTTGATCATGGCAGAAACACCATCACCCGTAATAGTTGCTCCGGCAAGAGCGTCTACTTCGTTGTCTGTCTTAAGTTCATTGGCTGGGTCATTATTTCCCTTCGCCACGGATATTCCAACATAATTCCCGTTGTCTAAAATGGATTCTCCAATGAAGTCATCCATAAAATAACGCTGTTTAATATTGGCTCCCAATCCCGGTGTTTCGCCTTTGTGGTCAAAGTATACCCCTTGAACAATCATATTTTTGTCTACAGCAACAAAACCCCAGATTGCGTCCCAAAGTCCTTTACCTCTCATAGGAATAATATAAAATTCCTTGTTGTCTTTTTCTCCAACAAAAACAGGTAATCTTCTTGTCTTACCAGCCTTTGCATTGGTCTCTTCTTTCTTGAGATCAATGAGGTATGCAGCGTCATTGGAAGTGATCTTATCACCTTCTAACACCAACTGATCCTTAATATAAGTGTTAAATGCCTCAGCTACTTTGTCTGTGCCAATAAAAGAAACTGAACCTGAACCTTCATTCTCGTTCACTCCCATAGCATAGAGAATATTTTGTTGCTTTTCTAAACGCTCATTTTCACTGATTTTGGCGCTTAACGCCGATGCCAAAAAGGCCAATAATGTCCCTACAATTACTACCATCACAGCAGCAAAAGCAATCGTGTATGAATTTTTATCTTTATTAATTGCCATAGCTAAACTGTTTCAACATTTAAGGTTTTAAGGGCACTGTTTTTAGCGCGCTTTAAACGTTTTTTAATATTTCCTTGAACTACATAATGATCAATAGTAGGTGCAAATACATTCATTAATAGAATGGCTAAGAACACCCCTTCTGGATACGCTGGATTAAATACCCTAATCAATACAGAAATAAATCCTATAAAGAATCCGTAGTACCATTTTCCTTTATTTGTTTGAGAACCAGTCACTGGGTCCGTGGCCATATAAACAATACCAAAGGCCAAACCACCCACAATTAAGTGTTGCCAAAAAGCAAAACTCATCAATCCGTAAAATTTACTGCTCTCAGTGATCCATCCTGCGTCTACAACACCATTGAAAATTAATCCCATCGTTAATGCACCCAAAATAGCACTTAGCATAATCCTCCAGCTGGCAATCTTAGTAAACACTAAAAAAAGACCTCCTAATAAGATAAGGAAAGTAGATGTTTCTCCTACAGAACCTGGAATAAAACCAAAAAACATATCAGAGATAGAATAACTGTATTCTGAACCCCTTCCCTGGGCCAAGTACCCCAAAATGGTTTCTCCTGATATAGCGTCTACGGTTCCTGCTCTTTCTACTGCTTGGTGTACCCAAACTTTATCTCCACTCATCCAAGTAGGGTAAGCAAAAAATAAGAAAGCCCTGATAGTCAATGCTGGGTTTAGAATATTCATTCCTGTTCCACCAAAGACCTCTTTTCCTATCACCACACCGAATACAACTGCTACGGCTAACATCCACAAAGGAGTGTCTACAGGTACAATTAATGGCACTAACATTCCAGTAACCAAGTAACCTTCTTCTACTTCATGACCCTTAATCACAGCAAAAACAAATTCTACTGCTAGGCCTACTCCATAAGACACAACAACCAAAGGAAGAATGGTTAAAGCGCCCATCCAAAAATTGTCAAAAGTGAGGAAGTTCCCTAAAATATCTAATGTTCTTGGGGTACCGTTTGCAGCATCAATCGCTGAATAATGTTGGTAACCGGCATTGAACATTCCAAAAAGCAATACAGGAATAAGGGCTGTAATCACCGTATTCATGGTTCTCTTCAGATCATCTGCTACCCTAACATGACCACCAGAATGAGTCGTTTCATTGGGGGTGTACAAGAAAGTGTGCAATGCATTAAAAGCAGGAGCAAGCTTCTTTCCTTTTAATTGCTCTTTAATTTCGTGTAATTTGTTCTTAAAGCTCATATTAACCTATTTCTTTTTGTAAAAAGTCCAATCCTTCTCTTATAATCTGTTGGTGTGGTTGTTTCGAGATACACACAAACTCAGTCAATGCAAAGTCCTCTGGTGCTACCTCATACAAACCTAAGTTTTCCATTTCATCCAAATCCTTCACCATACAGGCCTTTAAAAGTTGTAATGGATAAATATCTAGAGGGAATACTTCTTCATAACCTCCAGTCACTACAAATGCCCTATGCTCACCATTGGTATTGGTGTCTAAATCATATTTCTTCTTAGGGAACAACCAAGAGAATGTCAATGCTCTTGTTGTAGACACCTTATTGAAAACTGGTTTGTTCCATCCAAAAAACTCATAATCGTCTCCTTCAGGAAGCACTACTACAGTGTTATTTTTGTAACCCAAATGCCCGTCTGAACTGCTTGTCTTTCCGGTGAGTACATCTCCGTTTACCAACCTATAATTATCTAAAGTGGTTCCAGCACTTTTTAATATCGGGGACAATTCTGCACCAATAAGCGCAGAGAAATACTGTGGGTTTTCTACTACTGAACCGCCTAGCGCAAAAGTTCTAGAGGCATTAAAAATACCCGTCTCTAATAAATTACCTAAGATTAATAAATCTTGGGCCGCCACTGTCCACACCACCTCACCCTTATTGATAGGATCAATTTTATTGATCTGAGTACCTACCAAACCAGCAGGATGTGGGCCAGATACGGTATGCACTTCACAATCCTTAAGGCCTGCCATTGGGGTATGATTACCAGAAACGGAAACATGCACTTTACCTGCTGTTAAGGCTGCTAAAGCAGTGACTGCTTTTTGCAGCAAAACCTCTTGGCCTGCGAGCACATAATCTAAATCTGCTGCTAATGGAGCCGTATTATAGGCTGATATAAAAATAGCCTTTGGTGGTTGTGATGGATCTGCCACCACATCGTATGGTCTTTGCTTTACAAAGGGCCAAAAACCACTCGCCAGCAAATACTTTTTAATCGCTTCTCCACTGGCTTTAGAAAGATCTAATACAGGATGCGCTACTGGTGTTTGGTCTGCTCCAGGAGTTACCATTAAAGAAATAATCCTTCTTCTAGCACCACGCTCTACTATAGTAAGCACACCACTCACAGGAGAAACTACCTGGACAGCTTCGTTGTTTTTATCAAAAAACAAAGGGGCTCCAGCTTTAACCTCACCGCCTTCTTTAACGATTAGTTTGGGGGTTAAACCGTGAAAATCTTCTAATGAAACCTTATATGTTGCACTTAACTTGGTTGGATTGGTTTGTGCCTTAGCCGCACCTACCAATTTAATATCCAATCCCTTCTTAATTCGGATGTCTTTAGACATATGTTCAATAACCTTAGGTTAATAAAAATTCAGCGCAAATTTACCACATAAAGGAAAGTTTTCATAATAATTAACGATAAATTTAAGAGATTCGTTCAACGGGTTTTAAAAAGACCTATTTTGTTTATCTTTAAATCACAAAACACCCGCTAAATGCTTGTTTTAATTAAACATTTTAAACTTTACCTCCCAATAATTTGTATGGGATTTCAGTTACAATTAACTGCCCAAAGACTGGAAGAAATTACCCCCCCTGCTTCGCTTAGAACCATTATTTTCAAAAGCAGTCAAGAAGACCAATTTCCCGTTGTGAGACTGGGGGAAACCATTCGCTTACAATTCGACGACCTTCAAGCCAACGAAGAAGATTACTATTTTAAAATCATACACTGTACCGCACAGTGGACGCCTTCAGATTTATTAAAGTCACAATACTTGGATGGATTGGATAACCAGCGCATTATAGACCACAAAAACAGCTACAATACCCTAGTACCTTACTCTCACTTTAACTTGGAGATACCCAATGAAAATTTGCAGCTAAAACTGTCTGGAAACTATATGCTACAAATCTTTAACACTTACGATGAAATTCAATTCTCCAGAAGGTTTTTAGTGTACGAAGACCTTGTTGGGGTTCAAGCAGCCATTAAAAGGAGTAGAACTTTAGCCTACCTCAATAGCAAACAGGTTTTACAGTTTAGCGTAAACACACAAAACATTAACCTCAACCAACCTACCAAAGAACTGGAAATAGTTTTACTCAAAAACCACCAATGGAACACCCAAATAAACGGGATCCAACCCATGTTCAACAATGGAAACACACTGGTATACGACTACGATCAACCCACGAGTTTTTGGGGTGGAAATGAGTACTTGAATTTTGACACCAAAGACATGAGGGCTGCCACTGCAGCCATCCAAGAAGTCCATCTAGAAGATATATACGAGCACTATTTATACCCCAACACCCCAAGAAACAACAAACCCTACACCTATTTTCCAGATGTAAATGGAGACTTTATACCCAGAACGTTTCAAGGAGCACGCCCCGAGAGAGAGGGAGATTACACCTGGGTGCATTTTAGTTTAAAACCTAATGGCAGGGGCAATTCAGAGACCTATATTTATGTTTTGGGGAAATTCAACAACTACACGCCTAGTCCAGAATACTTAATGACCTACAATGCCACTCAGAAAATGTATCAGGCGCGTATTTTGTTCAAACAAGGCTTTTATAACTACAGTTATGCATTGAGCCCTGTCCTCTATGAGACTAGTTTTTCAGATACCTTTCTTGAAAACATCGCGTATTTAGACGAAAACGGTATAGACGGAAATTTTCATTTCACCGAAAATCAATACCAAATACTCGTTTACTTTAAGGGATTTAGGGACCAACACCAAAGGTTGGTAGGTATTGGCAGTGCAAACTCCATGAATATTAACGACCAATAGTTCATAGGCTTAAAGAAGTTATAATGAAGGGGAACGCAATTTTTTAGGCTCCATATTATTTGTACTTTTGTAAGAGTTTAAAATTTTAAAGAAAATATTACCACTATGGGCAAAGGATTTTTTCAAGTACCAGTAGCATACAACGAACCAATTAAAACATTCGCTCCCGGATCACCAGAACGCGAAGCAGTTTTAGCACAATATAAATCTTATTACCATGGAACGGTAGACGTTCCTATGTATATTAACGGAAAAGAGGTGCGCACTGGAAACACCAGAAACATGACCCCTCCTCACGACCACCAGCACGTAGTGGGTCAATACCATATAGGCGAACAAAATCATGTGCAAGAAGCTATTGACACTGCATTAGAAGCCAGAACAAAATGGGCCGCTATGCCTTGGGAACAAAGGGCCGCTATATTTTTAAAAGCAGCAGAATTATTGGCGGGACCTTACAGGGCCAAGATCAATGCCGCTACTATGATGGCGCAGTCAAAAACCATACACCAAGCAGAAATAGATGCTGCCTGTGAATTTATAGACTTCTTGAGATTCAATGTCTCTTATATGCAAGAAATCTACGAGCAGCAACCAGAATCTGCAGAAGGTATCTGGAACCGCGTAGAATACAGACCATTAGAAGGCTTTGTTTATGCCATTACCCCGTTTAACTTTACGGCCATTGCTGGAAACCTTCCTGCAAGTGCAGCCATGATGGGAAATGTAGTGGTTTGGAAACCTTCGGACAGCCAGGTCTTTTCCGCCAAAGTAATTATAGATGTATTTGCAGAAGCAGGACTTCCTGCAGGGGTCATTAATGTGGTCTTTGGAGACCCTGTAATGGTGTCCAACACCGTATTGGCAAGCCCTGACTTTTCAGGATTGCATTTCACGGGATCTACCACTGTATTTAAGGCTTTGTGGAAACAAATTGGAAACCAGATAGAAACCTACAAAACCTACCCAAGAATTGTTGGAGAAACAGGCGGTAAAGACTTTATTATCGCACATCCAACATCCAACCCCCAACAAGTGGCTACCGCTATGGTGAGAGGTGCTTTTGAATTCCAGGGGCAAAAATGTAGTGCCGCCTCTAGAACCTACCTCCCTAAATCCATCGCTCAAGAGGTCTTGGAATTTGTCAAGAAAGATGTAGCGAGCATGAAAGCACCAGGATCTCCAGAAGACATGAGTCATTTTGTCACTGCCGTAATCCATGAGGCTTCTTTTGACAAATTAGTGTCTTATATTGATCAGGCCAAGGCCGATGCCGATGCCGATGTAGTGATTGGAGGAGACTACGACAAATCAAAAGGATACTTCATTTCCCCTACCGTAATACGCACCACAAACCCACATTATAAGACCATGGAAACCGAACTTTTCGGTCCAGTTCTAACGGTGTATGTATACGAAGACGCGGCTTGGGAGGAGACTTTAAAATTAGTAGACAGCACCTCTGAATACGCATTGACAGGTGCGGTAATCTCTGCAGACCGTTACGCCATTGCTCAAGCAACAGAAGCACTACAAAATTGTGCCGGTAACTTCTATATCAATGACAAACCAACTGGGGCCGTAGTAGGCCAGCAACCTTTTGGAGGTGCAAGAGCATCAGGAACGAATGACAAAGCAGGTTCTGCTCAGAACTTACTGCGTTGGGTGTCTCCAAGATTGATCAAAGAGACTTTTGTAACCGCAGTAGATTACAGATATCCGTTTTTAGGAGAATCATAATGAGAAATACTATTTAAAAAAAAAGCCTCCCGATGGGAGGCTTTTTTTTTAAGACCCAAATTAAAGTTTAAGAAAAGAATACGCTCCATATTTACCATGATGGGTGATAGAAATAGAGGTGATTAGCGGTTTTTTTTTATAGTAAAAGACAGGAACTCCGGTCACTAATTTTTTTAATTGCAAGTGTGCCAGTTTCAAAGAATAGTTTTTGGCATAATCATATAAGAGTTGTTCCTGCATGAAAAGGCCCTGCTTTTTTGGATGGCTTTCTATAAGTTTAAAAATGCGGGTGACCACAGTAGAACAGTCCTCTGAGGCAGTGCTATAAATATAGTTGGCCTGAATTGAAGTCTTGGTTTTTAAAGTGATCGCAGCTATTTTAACTTGGCCAATTTTCAAAGAATTTAAGCTACACTCTATTTTTGTGGGATTAAAAAATCTAATTCCACCTGCTTGAATGTACACCTTATACGCACTTTCTTTCATGCTCCACAAACGCCAGAGAGTAACAAATGGATCGTTAGAAGTAGCTATGAGAGACTGCTCTTTTACGGTAAATAATTTTTGTAAAAAGCCAGGTCTTTCCCAATTAGAAGAACGCCTTGTTTCATGAATATCTACAATATCATTACCGACCATTATTTTTCAGAGACCTTTGTGTTTATAACCTCCATAGCTGCTTTTACATTCAGCATTTTATCCATGGATTCGTTGTCTAATACAATGTCATATTTGTCTTCAATATCCAAAATAACGTCGACCAAGTTTGCGGAATTTATCTTTAAATCTGCAATAAAATCAGTGTCCTCGTTTAAATTTTCAAACGCAAATTCGTCCTGAACGTAAGGTCTAATTATTAATTTTAACTCGCTAATTAATTGCTCTTTCTTACTCATTACGCTTTAAATTTTTTAAATATTACACATGCATTTACATCACCGAATCCAAAACTAGCTTTTGCCACAATATTCACCTCTTTCTCTATTAATACTTGAGGGACTTTTTGCTCAGAAATTAAAGAGACTATTTCTTTATTCATGTCTTCACAATTAATATTTGGGAAAATAAAATTGTGGTGTAATTGCAAAACACTCGCAACACATTCTATAGACCCAGCAGCAGACAAGCAATGTCCAACCATGGACTTTAGAGAATTAATATATGGAAAATCTATTCCTTTTAAACCCAGTGCTTTTGACCAGTTGTATATTTCCAAATAATCTTTAGTAGTAGCCGTTAAGTGCCCATTAATAACGTCTATTTCTTTAGGTTTTATATTTGAATGAGCTACCGCATTTTTAATACAACGCTGGACCGCCTCTGAGCTTGGGGCGGTCATGGTACCCTGATTTCTTTGTCCTCCTGAATTTGTATCTCCACCTAATATTTCTGCATAAATGGTAGCACCTCTTTCTTGGGCGCTTTCTAAAGATTCAATGACCATTGCGCCAGCGCCACTTCCAGGCACAAAACCAGAAGCAGTAGCGCTCATTGGCCTAGAACCTGTTTTTGGAGATTCGTTGTGTTTATAAGTTAATACGTGCATGGCGTCAAACCCACCCCACAAATACGCTCCATGGTCGCTTGTGCTGCCTACAACCATTCGCTTGGCACGGCCAGCTTTTATGCGATCGAAACCCATAAGAATGGCCTCAGTACCCGTAGCACAGGCAGATGAATTGGTGGTGACTTGATTTCCTAGCCCTAAAATCCCTCCTAAGTAGGCGCTTACACCACTAGCCATAGTTTGAGCAACAACAGTACTACCTAATCGTCTCACATTTTTAGCATCCAGCTTGTAAATAGCTTCTCTAAATTTTTCTACGCCAGAAGTTCCAGCGCCGAATATGGTCCCGCTATCTTTGTCGGAACTTTCAGTTATAGAAAGGCCAGCATCTTTCCATGCGTCCATTCCGGCCATGCAGCCGTAAAGTATACCTGAGCTGTTAAAGTTTCTAAGTTGAAGTTCCGTAAAATAGTTTCGTTTAAGCACTTCAGAAACTTTTGGAATACCCCCTATACAGCAGGAAAAATTCAATTCCTTTAACTCATTGTAAAATTCTACACCAGAAGTTCCGTTTTTAATAGCAGTGGTAAAATTATCTATACCTACTCCATTAGGAGAAACTACGCCAAGACCAGTGATTACTACTCTTCTTTCCATATTAAATGTTCATCATCCCCGCTATTTTACCCCTACACACCAAATCACCATTTTCATTAAACATAGCTACTTTACACTTTAGTTTACTAAATCTAAAATACTCTTTCGTACTTTTTACTAGCACCTTCTCTCCAGGAAAAACTGGTTTAAAAAAATTCATTTCTGATGAAGTTAGGGCTATTTTTAATTCAGTTGTAGTGTTCCCTGATTTATCCAATAGATAAATACCAAATGCCACCAATCCAATTTGGGCCATGGTCTCCGTTAAAATAACACCGGGGGTCACTGGGTTGTCTTTAAAATGTCCCTTATAAAAATTATGTGCAGCTTCATAGGTGTATGTACCACTTATGCCGTTTTCATCTACCTCCAGTATCTCACCCACAAAAAGGAATGGATGTTGGTAAGGGAGTTTTGCTATTATTTCTGGATATGTCATATTAACTTAAATGTTCTCCCCCGTTTACAGGAAGCGTTATACCAGTGATCCATTTAGACTCTTCCTTACACAATAAATAAACCACATTAGCCACATCTTCTGGAGTGGTAAGTCGCTTAAATGGGTTTCGTTTTATGGCGTATTCCTTGAGCTTTTCATTTCCTGGAATCATTCTTAGAGAGGCTGTATCTGTTATCCCAGCTTCTATACAATTTGCCTTAATTCCGTGTATGGCAAATTCCATTGCTATACTTCTTGTAATGGCTTCCAAGGCGACTTTAGCTACAGAGACAGCTGCATAGTTTTTCAATGCTTTTTTATTTCCTTCACTGGTAAAACTTATAATTCGAGCGTCTTCTGAGAACAGTTTTTTATCAAAAATATGTTTTGTCCAATCATATAAACTAAATGCCATGTTCTCTAGCGTAATGTGAAAATCATCATTTTGTAATTCCCTGTCTTCAACAGAAGTCATGGGCTTTAAATTTCCTTTAGCGATACTGTGAACCAAACTTTTCACAACACCTTTATCTCTTAGACTTCGCGCTAACTCGTCTAGGATATGTGTCCTGTTTTCTGGTTTTACTACATCCATATTAAAATGAAGCAGTGCCACTTTGCTATTGGAAACTATGGTATTAAACGCTAATTCAATAGCGGGCACATCGCTTTTTCTAGCCCTATAAACCAAGCATAAGTTTAAACCTTCTTTTGCCAGTTTTTTTGCCGAAGCTAAGCCCAAACCACTAGAAGCGCCTAGTATAACAACCCACTCATTTTTATTTTCGAATTCTCTTACCATTTCAATAATAATCTTTGGGCTGTAAAACCAGGACCAAAGCTCAGCATTAAGCCTATGTCTCCTTTCTTAGGTCCTTGTTCCATAAATCTTTCTAACACGTAAAGCACGGTTGCACTGGACATGTTTCCGTAATCTTTTAATACGGCTTTAGTAATGTCAATGTTTTTTCCTAATGAACCAAATAAAGCCTCTATAGTCTGAACAATTTTTTTACCTCCTGGATGAAAAATAAGGTGGTCTACATCTTCAATAGATAAATTATTTCGCTCTAAAAAAGGATGAACAATGTTGGGGAAATGAGACGCTATTTTCTCAGGAACTTCTTTATCTAAAAGCATCTTAAGTCCTGAATTCTTCACTTCAAAGCCCATCATGTGTTCCGCATTATAAAAATGGTACATAGCCTCATCTATAATTTCAGGACCTTGTTCGTTTTCATAAGAAGTTAGCACAGTACAAGCGCATCCATCTCCAAATATGGCAGCACTTACAATATTTACCATGGAGTAGTCATCAATCTGAAAAGTGGCTGTAGGAGATTCTACCGCTATTACAACAGCGCGTTTATTGGGATTAGCCTTAAGGAAATTATTGGCGTAAATCATACCAGAAATTCCAGCCACACAACCCATCTCAGTTACTGGGAGTCGCACAATATCTTGCTTCATATCTAATTTATTTATCAGATAGGCGTCTACGGATGGAATCATAATTCCTGTACAACTAACCGTAATAATAAAATCAATATCCTGAGGGACAAGGCTGGCTTTGCTTAAGGCCTTGTTCAATGCGCCCTCTGCCAATTTAATGGTTTCACGTTTATATATATCATTCTTTTCTTCGAACGAAGTTTTGAGAAACACTTCTTCAGCATCCATAATAGAGTAACGCCTATCTACTCCTGCATTCTCGAATAGCTTTATTACCTTTCTTTGGAAGCGTTCTTCTTGTCCGCTAAGCCATATCTTCAGGAATGGAATAATGTCTTCTGTTGCTCTTGAATATGGTGGTAACTGGGTAGCTACAGATGCTATTTTTACTTTCATATTTTTTTAATTATCCATAAGTAACGAAATGCCCACCGCCAAGTCAGTGTGCTTTTGTACTTTATTTTATTTGAAAATCGCTCTAAATCTTTACGTTTAAAAGCTTTTAAGATAGAAGTTAAACCATCTTCTCTGGTCATGTGGTTACTAACCACCAATGTCAATAAACTAAAAAGATAATAAGCCACCCAATGGCGGTGCAAATCATTGACTATCAAACCAAACTTAGCATTTTGAATTAAGGTTTCAATAAGGTCTAATGCCACTTGGTCTTCAAAATGGTGAAGAAACAAAGTACACATAGCTATGTCATAAGTGTGAAAACCAAATTCTTTGCTTAAAACATCTTCTTTGCTGTAAGTGATTTCAGGGAAATTAACGGACAATTCAATAGCATAATCAATAGTAGCCTGATTTGCATCTATACCTCTTAGCTGGAATGTATAGCCGTTTTTCATACCAAAAGCTGCCACTCTTCTAAGCATGTCACCATTTCCACAGCCTAAGTCTACAATGCTTATAGTCTGTTCTTTGGATACATTTTGGAGTAGTGTTTTGAGTCCTTTTATAGTGATTCTATTACCACCCAGCCATTTATTTATATTAGCCAGCTGATCTAGTGAAGAAATAAGCAATGTACCGTTCATATCCAGATCATCCATAATCTCTTTTTTGGTACTTCTATGGGCCGTATTTATTGTCATTAGAGTATTGCTTTCATAGGTTTACCATGTGTTTTTTTTATAATATAAGGCAGTAAAAAAGGGAAGGTTCTTAAAAGTAGTACAATCCATTCAGAAATGAATCCTAAGGTAAATAATCGCGCTATTATATGCCCTGATTTTAGCCTTGAACTAAATTCTTTGTTCCAAATTTTAGTGTATTGGTTTTCTAAATCTGTTCTAGACTTTATTTGCCCTGATTTAAATTTTAGAATTTCTTGAGATGCCATTTGTGCTGCCCTAATGGCCATACTCATCCCATTTCCAGCCAATGGATGAATCATACCTGCACTATCGCCACACATAAGGATATGGTTTTCTACCGCCTGTTTGGATGAAAATGAAACTTGACCAATTGTCATTGGTTTATCAAAAGCCAAATCATAGGTTTCGAAGACTTGTTTTAAATGTGTATTTTGAGACAGTACTTTCTTTTGAAATTCAGCTATATTTTTGTATTTCCTAAAAGCTTTAAAATTAGCAATATAACACACGTTAACATGGTTGTTCTCTACTTTAGATATGCCACAGTAGCCTCCTTCAAAATTATGAAGGCCAACTGCATTATCGGGAAAATCTCCGACATAATGCGCTTTTACACCTAAAAATGGAGATGATTTTTTTATAAAATCTCTATTCATTTTAACATCTAAATTAGATCGCTTTCCAAAAGACCCAATAACCAACTCAGAAATGAATTCATTACCTTGGTTGGTAATCAACTTAAATTGGTCGTTTTTGAATTGAATATCTATAACAGTTTCATGCACAATGTGAGCGCCGTTCTCTTTTGCCTTCTTAGATAATTCCCAATCAATACAGTAGCGGCTAATACCAAAACCACCACCCGGTAACACAGCCTGCACAGTACTACTTTTAGGTGTACTCAAAGTAAAGTTGGCTATATTTTTTGCTCCGTAGTCAAAAGGATTAAAACCCAATGCACTTAAATAAGGAAGCACCTCATTAGAAATGTACTCACCACACACTTTATGTCTGGGGTAATCGTTTTTTTCTATCAAAAGGACAAACAATCCTTTTTTAGACAAATGAACTGCACTAGTTAAGCCTGCCAATCCACCACCGATTATAATGACATCATATGACACTATTTATTGTTCATTTTTTAATGATTTTTATATAAAAAAAAATTATGCAACTGTACGCAACATACAAAAGCAAAAAGGCGTTTAAAAACTCCGTAATTAATTTTAAATGTAGTTTATTCGTTGCAAAAATAAGCCTGAATGTCCTAAAAAATAATCGCAATTACTCAAATAATGTTTAATGAAATGTTAAATATGTTAAACAAATCGAATTGTGGATTACCTTTATTTCAAATTAAAAAAAAACAAATTATGAAGAAGTTAGTCCTTATTTTAACAGTAACATTATCACTCGCCTTCTCAAAAAACAGCACTGCACAAGAAACAATTGTAGATGTAGCTGTTGGAAATGAAAATTTCTCTACTTTAGTAACTGCCTTAAAAGCAGCAGATTTAGTAGGTGCTTTACTAGGAGAAGGGCCGTTTACTGTGTTTGCTCCAACAAACGAAGCCTTTGCAAAAATAGATGCGAATACATTAAATAGTCTATTGGAAGTTAAAAACCAAAAAGCGTTGGCAAATATATTAACATACCACGTTTTTGCTGGGAAGATATCAGCAGCAGATGTTGTAGCTGCCTTGGAAAAAGGAGCGGGTATGGTTGAATTAAAAGCATTAAATGGCCAAGTTTTAACTGTAATGCAAAAAGATGGTAAAATTTGGTTGAAAGACAGCAAAGGAAATTACAGTGAAATTGTAGCTACAGATGTAAATGGTAGCAACGGAGTAATTCACGTGATAGATACTGTAGTAATGCCTGAGTAGTAAGGGAATATTATTCCAATTTTAGCTTAGTTGACAGTATACAATTAATATATGCCAATCCCGAGAAAATCCTTTCTCGGGATTTTTTTATTGGATATGATTCTAAGCAGTCTACATTTAAAGAATCTATATTACCTGAGAAGTCAATTTAATTAAGAAAAATCGAACTCATTGTTATTATAGTTTAATGATCATTTTTAGCACTTGAGCAGTTTACACAAATACATATAATTTATAGATGAGGCTTGTTAAGTTAGCCCTTTAAAAAAATTTCAGAAGAAAGATAGCGGTCTCCCCTGTCGCAAATAATCACGACCACTAAGCCTTTGTTTATAGAATGGCAAACACCCCTTCTTTTTGTGCCACCAAATGGTCTTTGCTTTTCATTTTTTAGCCTTTGAATTTCTGAGGTAGATACACGAGCTTTTTGGTTTCGAAAAAATCTTCTTTATAATAATCCATCAAAGAATATATTTGAACCGTCCTGTAGTCCTGTAACTCATCTCCCAAGTCCCCTCCTTTTAAATACAACACTCCGTTTTTAATAGAATGCTCAGACACTTTTTTAATACGACCCTTAATCCACCTCATAAAAGTTGGCATTGCTGCTACTGCCCTACTCACTACAAAATCATATTGATTGTTGTCTTCTTCCACCCTTTGGTGTTTTGCCGTTACGTTTTCTAATCCTAGGCCGTCTACAACCTCTTGTACTACTTTGATTTTTTTGCCAATCGCGTCTACTAGAGTGAACTGTGTTTCCGGAAATAAAATAGCCAATGGTATGCCTGGGAATCCGCCCCCGGTGCCAACATCTAACACCTGAGCCCCTGGATTAAATGAAATAAACTTAGCAATGGCCAATGAATGAAGTACATGCCTAAGATACAATTCCTCAATATCTTTTCGAGAGACTACATTAATTTTTAGGTTCCAGTTCTGATACAATGCTTCTAAGGCTATAAATTGGTCTTGTTGCTGTTGTGTTAAATTTGGAAAATAATTGAAAATCAATTGTGGGTCCATGGGGTATATTTTATGCAAAAAAACAACATTTTTTTATGATTTATAGCAAAAGCTTCCACTCGCTTTAGCGTATATTTACCACTTAATACATTTTTATGAAAAAGCCCCAAGTAAAATTCTCAAGAAAAGACCCGGGTCAGTTCTTTAAAACACTGAACCAAAGAGTCAATAGTTACTTTAAAGAAAATAATATACAAAAAACTGGTAATTGGGCCCTACACTTAAAGACCCTTGTTATGTTTACCCTTTTTCTAGCCCCATATTTTTTAATCCTCACGCTAAATTTACCCAATTGGGCTAATTTTTTATTGACCATAATCATGGGTGTTGGAATGGCTGGAGTTGGAATGAATGTCATGCACGATGGAAATCACGGTGCATACTCTAATAAAAAATGGGTAAATAAACTCATGGGAAGCAGCATATACATACTCGCAGGGAATGTATACAATTGGCAAGTACAACACAACGTGCTTCACCACACTTACACCAACATTCCAGAGCATGATGAAGACTTAGATGCAGGAAGAATCCTTCGTTTTTCTAAACATGCAGACTGGAAAAAGTACCATAAATTCCAACATTTATACTCCGTATTACTATACGGATTATTGACGTTCAACTGGGCAATTACCACCGACTTTCAACAGATGTATCGCTACACCAAAAGAAAACTATCTTACGGTAAGTTTCCTAATCCAGTACTTAATTGGACCAAACTTTTAATTGCCAAAATAATCTATGTCACTATCTGGATTGCCATTCCAATGATTTTTTTAGAGGTGGCCTGGTATAAAATCCTTATTGGATTTTTTGTTATGCACTATGTAGCTGGATTAATACTGAGTATCGTATTTCAATTGGCACACATTATTGACCATGCTGACACGCCTGTTCCAAACGAACAAGGAGATATGAAAAACACTTGGGCCATTCACCAGTTGTTTACTACAGTCAATTTTGGCACTAAAAATAGGATTATCAATTGGTTTACTGGAGGCTTAAACCATCAGGTTGAACATCATATGTTTCCAAACATTAGTCACGTACATTACACAAAAATTGCCAAAATTGTGAAAGAAACGGCAAATGAGTTTCAATTGCCATATCACGAGTACAAAACAACTAGAAAAGCTATAATTTCGCACTTCAAACATTTAAAGATGCTAGGTCAAAAACCGAGTCTACAATATTAAACAACATGAGTACGCAACATTTATCTGACAGAATTAACGGAATGGCTACATCTGCTACTTTAGCAATGGCTGCCAAAGCGAGAGAATTAAAAACGGCTGGAAAAGACATCATAGGCCTTAGTTTAGGAGAACCTGATTTTAACATACCTGACTTTATTAAAGACGCCGCAAAACAAGCCGTCGATGATAATTATTCTAGTTACTCTCCCGTAGACGGATACCTAGATTTAAAAGAAGCCATTGCAGATAAATTTTCAAGAGACAATCAATTGAACTACAAACCAAGTCAGATTGTGGTTTCTACAGGGGCCAAACAATCTCTTGCAAATATTGCCATGGTAATGCTTGACCATGGAGATGAGGTGATCTTGCCTGCACCTTACTGGGTAAGTTATAGTGACATTGTTAAATTGGCAGAGGGTGTACCTGTTGAGGTTCCTACGAGTATAGATACCGATTTTAAAATGACTGCTACTCAATTAGAGCAGGCCATTACGCCAAAAACTAAAATGATTTGGTTTAGTTCTCCTTGTAATCCAAGTGGATCAGTCTACAGCAAGGAAGAATTGAGTGCATTGGCAGAAGTATTGGCCAAACATCCAAATATATTTATTGTCTCAGATGAAATTTACGAACATATTAATTTCGTAGGAGGACATGTGAGCATTGCTGGAATCCCTGGGATGTACGACAGGACCATTACCGTTAACGGGGTGTCAAAAGCATTTGCTATGACCGGATGGCGTATTGGTTATATAGGTGCTCCTGAATGGATTGCGAAGGCTTGTACTAAATTTCAAGGACAGAACACTTCTGGTGCTAATTCCATAGCACAGCGAGCTACCATAGCCGCACTTAAGGCGCCTGTAAGCAGTATTTCTCATATGATTGAGGCTTTTCATCAAAGAAGGGATTTGGTTCTTAAGCTATTGGGAGAGATTCCAGGATTTAGACTTAATATCCCTGAAGGTGCTTTCTATGTATTTCCAGATGTGAGCGAGTTTTTTGGGAAAACAATCAAAGGAAAACAAATTAACAACGCCTCTGACTTCGCTATATTTTTATTAGAGGAGGCATTGGTAGCCACTGTTACTGGAGAAGCGTTTGGAAATCCAAACTGCATAAGAATCTCCTATGCTGCCTCTGAAGAAGCACTTAGGGAAGCCATGGCAAGAATTAAAAAAGCAGTTAGCGCTTAATTGTAAATATCTTTTACAAACTAAAGTGGGCTTCCCAAAGGAAGCCCACTTTTTTATTTAAATACTTTATGAATTATATTACCTCCAGAACAAAGGAGGTAATATAATTCATATTTTTCTCCAGAAATAAGGGGAAAAGAGTATCAGTACTGTAAATAGTTCTAGCCTACCCAATAACATTAAAAACCCACACCACCATTTACCCAACACAGGTAAGTCATTAAAATTAGACAGTGGGTTTAAGGAACCTAATCCAGGTCCTACATTTCCTAATGAGGTTGCTGCACCACCTATGGCAGATTCAAAGTCTAATCCCATAAATGCCAATACAAGTGCACCAATAATAAACAACAACATATAGAGCACAAAAAAGCCAATGATATTATACACAATACTCTCTGCGACTGTTTTGTTATTATAGCGTACTGGAATAATTGCATTGCTGTGTAATGTTCGTTTGAATTCTAACAACCCATTCTTTATAATCAATAAGTGACGCATGACTTTTATTCCACCTGCAGTAGATCCTGCAGAACCACCCAAGAACATTAATCCAAAAAAGAATATCGTCAAAAACGGGGTCCAACCCGTAAAGTCTGCCGTTACAAATCCAGTGGTAGTTACTACAGCTAAAACTTGAAATAATGCATGTCTAAAGGCACTCTCTCCATAACCAAAAACCATGGGCAGTGATTCTGAAACTTGAGGTTGTGCCTGGAAGTAGATTACCAATGCTGCCACTATACTAAAAAACACTATAAAACCTGTATAAAACTTAAACTCCTCGTCTCTTAATACCTTTTGGATTTTCCCTTTAAAAGCGAAGTAGCTCAAAACAAAATTAGAACCCGCTAAAAACATAAATAAAATCACAATATATTGAATGACAGGTTGGTTATTCCAAAAAGCCAAGCTGGTATTTTTAGTAGAAAATCCTCCTGTAGACAATGTAGCCATAGCATGGTTCATTGCGTCAAAAAAGTGCATCCCTGCCAATTTCAACAACAGCGTTTCTGCCACTGTGTATCCCACATAAATTAGCCACAAGCGTTTGGCTGTATCTGTTATCCTCGGGTGTAATTTATCTGCACTTGGGCCTGGAGCTTCTGCAGCAAACAATTGCATGCCACCTATACCCAACAAAGGCAAAATGGCAATAGCCAAAACAATGATACCCATACCACCTATCCAATGGGTAAGACTTCTCCAAAATAAAATACCTTTCGGAAGGGATTCTATATCGTTTAAAATACTGGCTCCGGTAGTGGTATAACCAGAAATAGTTTCAAAAAAAGCATTGGTTATATCAGGAATAGCTCCTGTAAACAAGTAAGGTAACATCCCAGATGCAGACATGACCAACCAACCAAAAGTAACAATGATATATCCCTCTTTAGGTTTAACTTCTTTTTTGTGGTCTCTTGTGAAAAACATAGAAACAAGACCCACTAGCATAGTGACAATTGCCGCCATAGTAATTTCTATAGTGACACCATCTTTATAAAGACCACTAACCAAAGCTGCCACCAACATAAAAGCCCCGTTGCAAAGCAACAGCAAGCCCATTAGGTGCATGATAATCTTTCCGTTTAAGTGCATTTATAAAAAGAGCTTTTCAATTTTGGGAATGGCACTTGGCAAACAACAAACCACCACTCGGTCCCCCTCAGTAATTTTAAAGGAACCCAATGCTATAACACCTTCGCCATCTCTAATGACGCCTCCAATAGTAGCCAATCTAGGAAAATCAATTTCCCTAATCAGTTTTCCACTTACCGCAGAATTTGGTTTTACAATAAATTCTAAAATTTCAGCATTTAAATTGTTGAGTCGCGTCATGGCTACCACTTCTCCCTTTCTTATATACCTGAAGATATTATTGGCGGCCAAAAGTTTTTTATTGATCAAGGTGTCTATTCCAATGGAATGGGACAACTGAAAATAATCCATATTTTCTACTAGGGCAATGGTCTTTTTAATGTCTTTAGATTTGGCCACCAGACAAGACATGATATTAGTTTCTGAATTTCCTGTTACAGCAATGAAGGCGTCCATTGCAGACAAACTTTCTTCTTCTAGCAATTCCACATTACGACCATCTCCATTAATGACTAATGCATTAGGGAGTTGTTCTGCTAAATCAGTCGCTTTTTGCTTGTCTTTTTCAATGAGTTTTACATTAAATTTTCTACTGCATAAATCTCTTGCTGTTTTTTGACCTACTTTTGAACCACCGAGAATCATGACGTTCTTAATGTTTTTCTTAACGGTACCTGTCATTTTATACAGCTCCTCTACCCCTTCCTTAGAAGTGATAAAATAAACTTGGTCTTCTGCCTGAAAAATACTATCTCCTCTTGGAATAATAGTGAATTGTGTGCCAGATCTCTTAATAGCGATAGGCATAAAATGGACCTCAGAAAATGTCTCTGCAGCATCTTTTACCGTTTTGCCTACAAAAGGAGCCCCAGAAGGAAGACAAATACCTACCATGATCAATTTCCCTTCTTCAAATTCGTAGGTGTCATTAAAGGCAGATTGATTGATCAATAATTGTATTTCTGTAGCGGCCAGTCTTTCAGGAGAAATAAGCTCGTCAATGCCTAGGTCTGAAAAACGCAAACGATCCTTGTTTTCTATAAATTCTGTATTGGAAATCCTAGCAATAGTTCTTTTACACCCCAATTGCTTTGCCAGCATACACAGCGTAAGATTGGTGGTCTCTGAAGAAGTTACTCCAATTACAAGGTCTGATTGCGCCACGCGGGCTTCTTCTAAAATACTAATTGAAGTAGCATCTCCTTTTAATACCCTAATATCAAGGTGGTTGTCTGCGTAGGACAAACTCTCTTTGTCAGAATCAATTAGTGTAATATCTTGAGACTCGTAAGAAAGTAATTTAGCGAGGTGAAAACCCACCTCTCCAGCGCCTGCAATAATAATCTTCATGTATGGTGTAAGATGTTAAGCATATGCTTGTTACAAACCTAATAAAGTATATTGAATTAGATTTTATAGGGTAAAATTACACAATTATATGATACTGACCCCAATTGTGCTTTTATAAAGCCATGTAAAAGCTATCTTTGTAAAAAAAAGCATGGCTACTCCAGTAAAACCATATCAACATAGCGTAGAAGGAAAGAAGACACAAGTACGTAATATGTTTAACGGTATTGCGGAAAACTACGATGCCTTAAACAGGGTAATCTCTTTTGGAATTGATATTTCATGGAGAAAAAAAGTGGTCACACTTATTGAAGCTTCAAACCCAAAAAATGTACTGGATATTGCTACAGGAACTGGAGATTTAGCCATTCACTTGGCAGAAACCAATGCCGAAAAAATTATTGGATTAGACCTTTCCCCAGGCATGCTATCTGTGGGTATAGAAAAAGTTGCTCAAAAAAATCTAGGCCACAAAATTGACATGATCATTGGAGACTCTGAGGCGCTACCTTTTGAAACAGGAAGCATAGATGCTGTGACTGTTGCTTTTGGTGTTCGAAATTTCGAAAACCTGGCCTTAGGCCTTTCAGAAATCCTTAGGGTCTTAAAGCCAAAAGGAACCCTAGTCATTTTAGAGACTTCAGTACCCGAGAAAACGCCCTTTAAACAAGGATACGCATTGTACACTAAAAATTTATTGCCTTTAATTGGAAGGCTCTTTTCTAAAGACAAAAGCGCTTATGCCTACTTGTCAGAATCTGCAGCGCAATTCCCTTATGGAGTAAGCTTCAACAATATTTTGAAGGAAATTGGGTTTACTACAGTAGTACACCATCCACAAACCTTTGGTGTAGCGACAATTTACCAAGCAGTAAAATAAGACTGCTTATATTTATGAGGCATTATGTAATTTTATTGGGTTTACTTTTGGCAAACTTCACATCTGCCTGGGGGCAATTCAATGAAAACGCGGTACTAAATATTCCCAATGACGACAAACTTCCTTTAAACTGGGGTTATTTTGTGGGGTTAAATCAATTTGATTACCAAATCTCCTATATAAATCCAAGCTATGACGCCAACCAATCCTTAAAAGCTACTGAAATCTTATTGCAAAAAAGCACAGGATTTAATGTAGGATTAATTGGAGAAATGCGAATTAATGAACTCTTAGACCTGAGGTTAGAGCCTGGCTTTTACAGTGGAAAAACTACCCTTGAATTTAAAAACCAAAACTTAATTTCTGAAAAAGACAGTATTAGAGAGCTAAAATCTACTTATATCAATGTCCCTTTGCTTTTAAAATTTAGCGCCAATAGAATTGGAAATTGGCGGCCTTTTATTGTAGGAGGTCCATATGCAGCCATCAATTTAAGTAGCAATGAAAATAGTATAGACGACAATAAAAGTGGCACATTTAAAGTTCAAAAATGGAACTACGGCTACCAGATTGGTGTAGGGATAGATTTGTATTTGTCTTATTTTAAATTCACCCCTTCTATCCGAGGGGTATTCTCCCTCACAGACGACGCCATAAGGGACGCTGACCCTCAAAGCCCTTGGACAGCTAACATTCATAAAATGCGATCTAGAGGGGTGTTTTTAGTCCTTACTTTTGAGTAATTATCGCCTCATTTCATGAAAAACAATGGCAGCTGCATTGGCCACATTGAGGCTTTCTGCCTGAGAAGCAGGATGGGAAGAAATCGCTATTTTTTCAGTTATATGTGTGCTGAGCTTAGCAGAAATACCATTGCCCTCATTTCCGAAAACAATAATTCCTGGTGTTCTAAAGGTTATTTTTTGAATAGGGCTTCCCTCCATGAATGTACCATAAATAGGCACTTTTAATTTTTGGATCACAGGAATAATGGACTCGTAATACACAGAGACCCTAGTTAAAGAGCCCATGCTGGCTTGAACTACTTTTGGGTTAAACACATCTACCGTGTCTGGGCTACACAAGATTTGTTTTACACCAAACCAATCACAGAGTCTTATAATGGTGCCTAAATTGCCTGGGTCTTGAAGACCATCTAAAACCACCACCCAATCTTTGAAATTTAATGCCCCTTGTTTTGGTATTCTAAAAACCCCTAAATATCCGTTGGGATTTTTCAAAGCACTGATTTGAGACAACTCCCGATCAGAGATTTTCTCGAAAGAATTTATAGCTGATTGTGCTTGAGAGCTCAATAATAAATAAGGAACAAGGTCATTGGCAAGAGCGTCTGCTATACCTTTTTCTCCCTCTACAATGAAAAGACCATGCTGTGTGCGATTCTTTTTTTGATGCAGGCTTTTGATAAGTTTCAATTGGCTTTTAACAACCATACAAATAGTGTATTTTTGGGCTTATGAAAGGAGCTACCTCCCTTACTGTATTTACCGCAAAAGTAAGCTTTATCTTGCTTGCGTGCACTATATACAGCTGTAGCCCCCTAAAAAATCTTTCAGAAGACCAATGGCTTCTCCGAAAGAATGAAATTATAGAAGGGACTGAGAAGCGCACAGATGAAGCGGTTTACAACTTACTCATTCAGCAACCCAACACCTATATTTTTGGCAGCCCTTTAAAACTCAATATAAGTAATCTCAGTAAAAAACCTGGCAGCGACACATGGTTGAATAGAATTGGAGAACAAGCCGTTCTAATTGATCAAAAAAGCACCAATAGATCCATAGAAAGACTCCAAGCTTATTATAAAAGTTTGGGTCATTTCAATGCTTCAGTAACAGCTCAAATCATAGGACACCATCGCAAACAAAAAGCGACCGTTCGTTACCAAATAGACAAAGGGCGTGCTTTTATAATAGACTCCATTAAAACTATTTTTTATTCCCCCGACCTAGACAGTCTATACAAAAACAGTAAAGGCACGTCTTTTATTCAAAAAGGAAAGCCTTTCAACTATGAGAATTTTGACGCAGAGAGAGATCGCATTAGTAAACTAGCCAAAGACAGTGGTATTTATAATTTCCAAGAAAGTGCCGTAGGTTTCAGTATTAGTAGAGATACCATTCAAAAAAATAAAGACGCCTTACTAACTGTAGTACTCTCGGTAAGAAATCCAAAAGAAAACAATGAAACCGCAAGCGAGCCCTATCTCATCAGAAAAATAAAAAGGGTTAATCTGTACACTGACATTCCTTATAATACGCCCAAAGCAAATCTAGACTCCATTGAGCACAATGGTTTTACCATATTCTATAAAGACAAACTTCGCTATATACCGAAAGCCATTACAGATCCGGTTTACCTGATTGAAGGTGCTATTTATGCAGAGTACAATAGGCAACTCACTTACAGAAAAATGAGTAGTTTAAATACTTTTAAATACCCTAATATATCTATCTCTGAAATTGAAGGTGACTCCGATTTATTAGCAGAAATATATTTAAATTCTAAAGATACTTATGCTGCTCAAGTAAATTTAGATGTCACCCACTCCAATATTCAACGACTGGGATTAGCCTTTAGTAGTTCACTAATGGCCAGAAATATTTTTGGTGGTGCAGAAATATTAAGTCTTTCCGGTAGAGGGTCTGTAGGTATTCTTGGAGACGCTGCCCTAAGCAGTGAAAAATACCTTTCAGAGATTGGTGTAGATGTAAATTTAAATATCCCCAATTTGTGGTTTCCTTTTATATCACTTAAAGGTTTACTATCTAAAAATAGCTTACCCCAAACAAAAATAAGCCTTGGAACCAGTTTTCAAAAAAATATAGGGCTCGACAAACAAACCTTAAATGCCACTTATGGCTTTAACTGGGCCCCAAGCGACTTTCTTAAATTTAATGCCAATCTTATAGAAGTTCAATATGTTCAAAATCTAAACCCAGAACGTTTCTTTAGTGTGTACGGCACCACTTACAACAGGTTAAATACTTTGGCGCAAGACTATACGCAAGACCCTGTCTTTGAATCCTATTTTGATCCATCAATAACGGATAATGGGGAACTCATCATACCACAAGGTGCCACAAATTTCATTGAAACCTTTTTAAATACCCAAGACAACAGTTCAGAACAATACAAAGAAATTCAAAGAATTGATGAACGAAAAAACAGGCTCATAGAAAATAACCTCATCTCTAGTAGTCAACTAACCCTCATTAAAAACAATAAAAAAGAAATTACGGATCCTGATTTTTATCAGTTCAGGGCCAAAGTAGAAAGTGCTGGCAACTTACTGAGCTTACTATCTAATGTAATGCCTGTGGAAGAAAATGAATCAGAAACCAAATTAATTGCTGGAGTGCCTTATGCCCAATATATTAAAACTGAGCTAGACTTTATTAAACATTGGCGCGTTGGAAGAGATCAAGTATTGGCCTTTAGAAGTTTTGGTGGGATTGCCATACCCTACGGAAATGCAAGCACCATACCTTTTGCAAGATCGTATTTTGCAGGTGGCTCTAACGACAATAGGGCATGGAATGCCTATGCATTAGGCCCAGGAAGTACAAACAACCTCAATGATTTTAACGAAGCAAACTTTAAATTGGCTTTTAATTTAGAGTATAGATTCCCTTTATTAGGCGCAATTAAAGGAGCCCTATTTACAGATGCAGGAAATATATGGAATGCTTTAGATGGCGTTAATGATCCAGAGCGGTCATTCCAAGGTATTTCTTCCCTCCAGCAAATAGCCATTGGAAGTGGATTTGGCGTAAGGTACGATTTTACTTATTTTGTATTTAGACTAGATGTAGGATTCAAAACCTATAATCCTAGCCTAGAAAATTCAAAACGTTGGTTTAGAGACTATAATTTTGCGAATTCCGTAATAAATATTGGTATAAATTATCCTTTTTAAGCCTAGTTTTTTCCTATTTTTGTGCTTCTAATCATTTACAGATAATACAATTACATGTCCCACAACATTAAAGCTGGCGTAGCCACAGGAGATCAAGTTCAAGAAATTTTTAACTATGCCAAAGAGAAAGGCTTTGCCTTACCGGCTGTAAATGTTACAGGTTCTAGCACCACCAATGGTGTCATGGAAACTGCCGCTTCATTAAATGCCCCCGTAATCATTCAATTTTCAAACGGTGGGGCCCAATTTAATGCAGGTAAAGGATTGTCTAATGAAAACCAACAAGCAGCCATTCAAGGCGCAATTGCTGGCGCCAAACACGTTCACCAATTGGCAGAAGCATACGGCGCTACGGTAATTCTTCATACAGACCACTGTGCAAAAAAATTATTGCCTTGGATCGATGGTTTATTAACCGCCAGTGAAGCGCACTTCAAAGCCACTGGAAAGCCATTATTTAGCTCTCATATGATTGACTTATCTGAAGAGCCATTAGAGGAAAATATCGCTATATGTAAAGAGTATCTTGCTAGAATGAGCAAAATGGATATGACTTTAGAAATAGAATTAGGTATTACTGGAGGAGAAGAAGACGGTGTAGACAATACAGACATAGACGACTCTAAGTTATATACACAACCAGAAGAAGTAGCCTATGCTTATGAGGAATTATCTAAGGTAAGTCCAAGATTCACTATCGCTGCAGCTTTTGGAAACGTTCACGGAGTATACAAGCCTGGGAACGTAAAATTAACGCCAAAAATATTATTAAACTCTCAAGCGTTTATTTCTGAAAAATACGGATTGGAACACAATTCAATTGATTTTGTATTTCACGGAGGATCAGGTTCTACTTTAGAGGAAATCAGAGAATCTATTGGATATGGTGTCATTAAAATGAATATTGATACAGACCTTCAGTACGCTTTTTTAGAAGGAACAAGAGATTATATTCAAGACAAAAAAGACTTCTTGCAAGGACAAATTGGTAATCCAGACGGAGGAGACCAACCGAATAAAAAATACTACGACCCAAGGGTTTGGATTCGCGAAGGAGAGAAAACATTCGTTGCGAGACTGACCAAAGCATTTAAAGATCTGAACAACGTTCAAACCTTATAATTTTTTTAAAGTCTAGCTTTTTGCTAAGTTTGTTTAAGCGAATACCTATAATAGGTATTCGCTTCATTTAAATTCACACACATATGTCTGCTTGGTTTAAAAGAACAGAAAAAGGAATACAAACCGCAACGGAAGAAAAAAAAGACACGCCAAAAGGCTTGTGGTACAAATCTCCTACCGGTAAAATTGTCGAATCTGATGATTTGGCTAAAAACTTTTATGTCAGTCCTGAAGACGACTATCACGTAAGAATAGGAAGTAAGGAATATTTCGAGATACTCTTTGACCATAATAAATTCACCGAATTAGACGCCAAACTCACATCAAAAGATCCTTTAAAGTTTGAGGACACCAAGAAGTACGCAGATCGTTTAAAAGCTGCTCAGAAAAAGACAGGTTTAAAGGACGCTGTGAGAACGGGTTTTGGAAAATCTAACGGGAAGGATATTGTGATTTGCTGTATGGATTTTACCTTTATTGGAGGGTCTATGGGCTCTGTAGTAGGAGAGAAAATTGCCAGAGGTATTGACCAGGCAATTAAGAAAAATACCCCTTTTTTAATGATTTCCAAATCTGGTGGAGCCAGAATGATGGAAGCGGCACTTTCTTTAATGCAATTGGCTAAGACGTCGGCCAAACTGGCCCAATTGGCAGAAGCAGGATTGCCTTATATTTCCTTGTGTACGGATCCAACTACGGGAGGAACTACAGCCTCTTATGCCATGTTAGGGGACATTAATATTGCAGAACCAGGGGCATTGATCGGATTTGCAGGACCAAGGGTCGTAAAAGAAGCGACTGGAAAAGATTTACCAGATGACTTTCAAACTTCTGAATTTCTACTAGAACACGGATTTTTAGACTTTATTGTCCATAGAAAAGCCTTAAAAAATAAAGTCAATCTCTATATAGACCTTATTCAAAATAATCCTTTAAGGGAAGCTGTATCATAAGTGCTTCATTTAAAAAGCATTAGCAACTAATAAAAAATTGAAAAATAAAGTTAATTTCATTTAGTTTTTCTATATTTGCGCCCTGATTGAAAATCAATCAAATACATCAAAATCATTTAAAACAATATTGGAATGTATTTAACCAAAGAAGTTAAAGCCGAGATTTTCACAAAACACGGCAAATCAGCCACTGACACTGGTAATTCAGAAGGGCAAATCTCCTTATTCACACACAGAATTAATCATCTTACGGAGCATTTAAAAAAGAACCGTAAAGATTACAATACAGAACGTTCTTTAGTTCGTTTGGTAGGTAAAAGAAGAAGTTTATTAGACTATCTGATCAAAGTAGATGTCTTGAGATATCGTGCGATAATCAAGGAGCTTAATATTCGTAAATAATTTAAAAGGGAAGCTTATGCTTCCCTTTTTTACTTTAAAGACCGGACTTTTCAAACCGGAAATATCAAAAAGCTGATACCTAGTTTTTCATTGGTCACACAACACACAACAACAACACAACCTGGCCGTCCAGCAGGCGGAGACCATTGTTTAACTTCCCACAGCGAGTGGGTATAATTAAATTGTATGATTCCAAAAGTATTTAAAGAGGTCATAGACCTAGGTGACGGTAGAGAAATCTCTATTGAAACTGGAAAATTAGCCAAGCAGGCCCATGGTTCTGTAGTGGTTCAGTCAGGTAAATGTATGTTACTTTGTACGGTAGTTTCTAACTACAAGCAGAGTGATGTAGACTTCTTACCTTTAACGGTAGATTACCGTGAAAAATTTGCGGCCTCTGGCCGATACCCAGGAGGTTTCTTCAAAAGAGAAGCCAGACCAAGTGATGGTGAAGTACTTACCATGAGATTAGTAGACAGGGTTTTACGTCCTTTGTTTCCAAAGGATTACCATGCAGAAACGCAGGTAATGATTCAATTAATGTCTCATGATGAAGACGTTATGCCAGACGCAATGGCTGGATTGGCTGCTTCTGCAGCTATTCAACTCTCTGACTTTCCTTTTGAATGTGCTATCTCTGAAGTAAGGGTAGGACGTATTGATGGAAAATTCATCCTTAACCCAACAAGGGCTCAGTTAGAAGTTTCTGATATTGATATGGTTATTGGTGCTTCTGCAGATTCAGTGATGATGGTAGAGGGTGAAATGCTAGAAATTAACGAAGAAGAAATGGTAGAAGCCATTAAATTCGCTCATGACGCTATTAAAATTCAATGTGCTGCTCAAGTTAGATTGGCAGAGGCATTTGGAAAGAAAGAAGTACGTGAGTACGCGTCTCAAAGAGAAGATGAGGCTTTAGCAGCTAAGGTTCACGAGATGGCTTACGATAAAGTATATGCCATTGCTCAAGCAGGTTCCGCAAAGCAGGAGAGGTCTGCTGCTTTCAATGACATAAAAGCAGAAATTAAAGCGAGTTTTTCTGAAGAAGAATTGGCAGATTTCGGAGACTTAATCTCTAAATATTACTACAAAGCAGAAAAAAACGCGGTAAGAGATTTAACCTTAAACGAAGGATTGAGATTAGATGGACGTAAGACAGATGAGATTAGACCTATCTGGTGTGAGATTGACTACTTACCCTCTACCCATGGTTCTTCTATTTTTACAAGAGGAGAAACGCAAGCTTTGGCTACTGTAACTTTAGGAACTTCTAGAGAAGCCAACAAAATAGACATGCCCTCTTTTGAAGGAGAAGAAAGATTCTACCTTCACTACAACTTCCCTCCTTTCTCTACTGGAGAAGCAAGACCTATCAGAGGAACTTCTAGACGAGAGGTAGGACATGGGAACTTGGCACAACGTGCCCTTAAAAATCAAATTCCAGCAGACTGTCCTTACACAGTAAGGATTGTAAGTGAAGTATTAGAATCTAACGGTTCTTCTTCTATGGCAACCGTTTGTGCAGGTACAATGGCACTTATGGATGCTGGGGTTCAGATGATCAAACCAGTTTCTGGAATTGCTATGGGACTTATCTCAGATGCTGAATCAGGTAAATATGCTGTATTATCAGATATCTTAGGAGATGAGGATCACTTAGGAGATATGGACTTTAAAGTAACCGGAACAGCAGACGGCATTACCGCTTGTCAGATGGACATTAAAGTGAAAGGTTTGTCTTATGAAATCTTAGTTAACGCACTTAAGCAAGCTTCTGCGGGTAGGTTACACATCTTATCTAAATTGGTAGAAACTATTGCTGCGCCTAAAGGGGAAGTGAAATCTTACGCTCCCAAGATGATTACCGCTAGAATTCCTAACGAGTACATTGGTGCCTTTATTGGACCAGGAGGTAAAGTAATTCAAGAACTTCAGAAAACGACTAAAACAACTATAGTGGTCACAGAAGATCCTGTAACTGAAGAAGGAATCATTGAGATTTTAGGAACAGAACCAGAAGGTATTGAAGCTGTATTGGCTAAGATTGACTCTCTTACTTTTAAGCCTATTGTAGGAGACCCTTATAAAGTTAGGGTAATTAAGATGTTAGATTTTGGTGCTGTAGTAGAGTATTTGGATGCTCCAGGAAACGAAGTGCTTTTACACGTGTCTGAATTGGCATGGGAAAGAACTGAAAATGTATCTGACGTGGTTAACATGGGAGATGAATTTGAAGTAAAGTACTTTGGTCAAGACCCTAGAACTAGAAAAGAAAAAGTGTCTAGAAAAGCTTTATTAGAAAAGCCAGAAGGATATGTTGCCAGACCGCCAAGAGCAGAAGGTGATCGCAGAAACGACCGTGATAGAAAACCGAGAAGAGACTAACCACTCTTTAAGGGTACATTTAATAGCCAGACCGAAGGTCTGGCTATTTTTTTTTAAATAGTTTGCTTTTTTTTGTAACCTTTTAAAGATTTGAGCGTATAATCTAGTGCGACCCATAACAAACCATTTGTTAGTCCCCAATTAATTCAGAAGACATTCATGAGACAGCTTAAGATTACCAAGCAGGTGACCAATAGAGAAACCGCTTCTTTAGACAAGTATTTACAAGAAATTGGTAAGGTAGACCTCATTACCGCAGATGAAGAAGTAGAATTGGCCCAAAGAATTAAAGCGGGTGACCAGGCAGCACTTGAAAAGTTAACCAAAGCCAACCTTCGTTTTGTGGTATCTGTAGCCAAGCAATACCAAAACCAAGGATTGACCCTTCCAGATTTAATCAACGAAGGAAACTTAGGATTAATTAAAGCAGCACAACGTTTTGACGAAACCCGTGGTTTTAAATTTATCTCTTATGCGGTATGGTGGATTCGCCAATCTATCCTTCAGGCCTTGGCAGAGCAATCTAGAATTGTAAGATTGCCATTAAACAAAATTGGTTCGATCAATAAGATCAATAAGGCTTTTGCTTTCTTAGAGCAGGCACACGAAAGACAGCCTTCTCCTGAAGAAATTGCAAAAGAATTGGATATGACTGTAGAAGATGTAAAGCAGTCCCTTAAAAACTCGGGACGTCACGTATCCATGGACGCGCCGCTTATAGACGGGGAAGATTCAAACCTATACGACGTATTAAGGTCTGGAGAATCTCCAAACCCAGACAGAGAACTGTTACATGAATCCCTCAGAACGGAGATTGAAAGGGCCTTAGAAACCCTAACACCAAGAGAGGCAGACGTGATCCGTCTATACTTTGGTTTGGCAGGACAGCACTCTATGACTTTAGAAGAAATTGGAGAGACGTTTGATCTTACCAGAGAACGTGTAAGACAGATTAAAGAGAAAGCCATTAGAAGATTAAAACACACTTCTCGCTCTAAAATTTTAAAAACTTACTTAGGATAAACCTATCAGCCCAGTGCCTCGCACTGGGCTTTTTTAATGCCATTATATGCCTTTTCACGTCGTTTTAGTGCATCCTGAAATTCCAAACAACACAGGGAACATTGGTAGACTGTGCCTTGGAACAGGAAGCGAGCTACACCTGATCAAACCCCTTGGTTTTTCTCTAGAAGACAAGCAATTAAAAAGATCTGGATTGGACTATTGGCACAAACTAAAAGTACATATTCACGAAGATTTCTCTTCCTTCCTTCTAGCAAACCCAAATGCAAAAATGGCCTTTTATTCCAGTAAAGGTTCTCATACTTACTGGGACCTAAAAACGGATGAAGACCAATATTTTGTTTTTGGATGTGAATCCAAAGGTCTGCCAGACGAGCTGTCACATCAATATGAGCATGCGCTTTATAAAATACCTTTAGCGCCAAATAGCATTCGAAGTTTTAACTTAGCCAATGCGGTGAGCATTGTACTTTTTGAGGGGCAAAGACAGCAATTTTTTAAATAAAAGTAAACCACTCATTTTTTATTATTTTTATACTTTATTTAATCCTTTAAAACCGGCCTTAGGCTTAAAACATGTCAGAAAAAAAAATAGCCCCTTCCCTACTCGCTGCAGATTTCGCGAACCTTCAAAGAGATATTGAAATGGTCAATGCTTCCAAAGCAGATTGGTTTCATATAGATGTCATGGATGGTGTTTTTGTGCCTAATATCTCTTTTGGAATGCCGGTCATTGAGGCCATTGGAAGACATGCAAAAAAAACCTTGGACGTGCATTTAATGATCGTAGACCCAGACCGTTATATCAATGATTTTGCTGCTCTGGGCGCAGATATTCTCACAGTGCATTACGAGGCATGTACCCATTTGCACAGAACCCTACAAGCCATTAAAGGAGCTGGAATGAAAGCCGGAGTTGCCTTAAACCCACACAGCAGCGTCTCACTGCTTAAAGATTGCATTCAAGATATAGATTTGGTTTGTATCATGAGTGTTAATCCAGGCTTTGGTGGACAATCTTTTATTGACAATACTTTTGAAAAGGTAGGTGAGTTAAAAGCATTAATTCAATCCAAAAATGCCAACACCCTCATTGAAATAGATGGAGGCGTAACTTCAAAGAATGCTTCAGAGCTTGTAGCTGCTGGCGCAGACGTACTGGTTGCAGGTAGCTTTGTCTTTAAAAGTGACCATCCAATAGACACCATTGAGCAACTCAAGAAGCAAGTGAACTAAATGAGTGATCATTCCTCGATAAAAACAACGACAAATACTGGGACTTTAAATACCGAGAATCACCCCCTAGACCTTATTATTATTGGCGCAGGACCAATAGGAATATCTTGTGCAATTCAAGCCAAAAAAAAAGGACTGAGTTACTTGGTCCTAGAGAAAGGCTGTATGACCAATTCTCTATACAACTACCCATTAGACATGCAGTTCTTTTCTTCCTCTGAAAAATTGGAGTTAGAAGACATTCCGTTTAATTCTATTGAAGCGAAACCTAGAAGAAAAGAGGCCTTAGAGTACTACAGAAGAATTACAGATCACTTTGAGTTAAATATACAGTTCTTTGAAAAGGTATTAGACATTCTATCAAAGGCGCATAACGCAGCAAAACAAACCCTAGAATTTGAACACCAACAAGGCGCTAGTCTTTTCCAAATAAACACCTCAAAAGGAACGTATTTTACAAAAAATGTGACCATTGCAACTGGTTTTTTTGATTTGGCTGCAACACTTAATGTTCCTGGGGAAGAGTTGCCTAAAGTGAGCCATTACTTTAAAGAGGCCCATTACTATTCTGGACAAAAACTGGCTGTTATTGGTGCTAGCAACTCTGCCATAGACGCCGCCTTGGCCTGCTATAGAAAAGGTGCCCATGTAAGCCTAATTATTAGAGGGGCTGAAGTTGGACCGAGGGTAAAGTATTGGGTGCGACCAGACATCATGAACCGAATTGAAGAAGGAAGTATTTCAGCCTATTACCATTCATCCGTAACAGAAATTGGCGCAAGCAGCCTTTCTTTTAACCAAGAGAATGTAACTAAAACCATTCAAAATGACTTTGTACTTGCACTGACAGGTTACAGGCCTAATTTACCTTTCCTCACCCAATTGGGCGTCACATTAGAAGGCACCGCTAAGATTCCTTCTCACAATCCAAAAACTATGGAAACCAATGTGCCTGGTGTGTATTTAGCAGGTGTAATATGTGGTGGATTAGAAACACACAAATGGTTTATTGAAAATTCCAGAGAACATGGAAATTTAATTACTGAACACATTCTTTCTAAGGCCTAAATAGCCTATAATTTTTCTGAAAAACAAGAAGCGTCTTTGAAGAGCATTTAATATATATTTTATTTAAACATTAATAATTGTATATTAGGGATTACCTAAGCTTTCCCTAAAATGAGCGCAATTAAATATGCATTTTTTGTTTTGCTTTTAACCATATGCAGCATCGGCTTTAGCCAAGAGCAACCCACCATGCTATTCTTTACAGAAAATGCCCCATTCTACAATCCTGCATTTACAGGTACTTATGGGCAAGTGGCTACTGCAAATAACAGAACCCAATGGGCTGGGGTTACAGACGCGCCTGTAATGCAATCATTTTCCTATCAAAGAGATTTTAAGAACAAAGCAGCTTGGGGTTTGAGTTTTCAAAATGATAAGGTTTTTATAGAAAAGCAAGGATTATTTGCCATTGATTACAATTATAGGCTGGACCTTTCAGAAAACAGTAAATTGTATTTAGGCCTTAAAGGAGGGACTTATTTTAAAAGTATTGACAAAGCCAGGCTCAACAGACTCACCAACAGCAGCAACAATGCTTTAGATGCTGTGAGAAATTACAGCAATCCCCTTTTGGGCATAGGGGTCCATTTAGACACCCAATATTTCTTTTTATCTGCAGGAGTCCCTAATCTATTAAACAGCAAACGATACAAAGAAAGCGAGGGCTTAGTCACTACCGCTACAGACAGACCCAATCTATACTTAAGTACAGGAGCAACCTTGGACCTGACCAATAGTTTGGCATTAAAACCAGCCATACTTTATAGGGGGGTATCAGATGCGCCAAATTTTTACAACTTACAACTCATGCTGGAATTGAAAGATAAAGTTGGTGTTGGAATCTCAAAGATGAATAACGATTACTTTGGTGCCATGTTTATATTTAGAGGCATGGGCTTTTTGGATTTGGGGTATGCCTACGAGTTCAGTAACAGAAGCAGCAATATTGCTTTAAAAGAGAACAACCATGAGTTGTTTGTACGCTTTAAATTTTCCAACACGCCAAAACAAGCCACTTCATTAGATTCAGACGAAAGTTTTTAATCCACCCTAAATTGTATTACATTTAGATTAGATGCAGTAAATGACCTGCCAAATGCCATTTAATCTATGCGAAAAATTCTTTCTCAACTAGGGCCTGGACTATTATTCGCAAGCATGTCCATAGGAACTTCTCATCTGGTATTATCTACCAAAGCAGGGGCACAATACGGATGGATTATGATTTTTCCAATCCTCCTAGCGAATGTATTGAAATACCCCTTCTTTGAATTTGGGATACGCTATACCCACACCTTTAAAAAATCACTCTTGGAAGGCTACGCAGATATGGGTAAAAAATACCTTTGGGGGTATACCCTTATAACCATAGTGAGTGCGCTCACACTGTTAGCGGCACTTTATATTGTCACAGCAGGCCTATTAAAACAATTATTCCCCTGGCTTTACTTTACAGACACAGTAGTGGCCTTATGTTTATTTATAGGGATTAGTACGGTACTGATTCTAGGACGCTATAAAATACTTGAAGGGATAGTCAAAATCCTTTTAGCGCTATTGACGGTAGCTTTAATTATAACAACCACCACCGTATTGTTTAAAGGACCTATTGAAAGCGTACCCCATTTTACAAGCCAACCTATATTTAGCGAAATTGGTTTGCTTTTTATGATTGGTTTGATGGGATGGATGCCAACCGCAGTAGAGGCTTCCAGCTGGGTAAGTCTTTGGCGCTTGGAAAAAGATAAAAAAATCAAAAAGATAAAAATACATCTGTAGACAATAGCCTAAAAGACACTTTGACAGAATTTAATTTAGGCTATTTACTCACAGCCATACTAGCAGTTTTCTTTTTAGTGATTGGTTGGTTTACGCTCTATGGCTCTGGGATAGAAATGAGCGCAAGCACGAGTATTTTCGCGGAGCAACTCATTCAAATGTTCACCATCCACATGGGGGAATGGTCCTATTTTTTTATTGCATTGGCCGCTTTCGCCACCATGTTTAGCACTTGCATGACCGCCCATGATGCTATAGCCAGGGTAGGCTTGGATACCATAAAAGTATTGGGAAACAAAAAAACTACCAAATGGCGCTATGAATACTTCATTATACTCTTAGCCATACTAAACTTTATGGTTATCTGGTGGGCCGGAGGTCAAATGGGTACCCTGGTGGCTTTAGCTACTTTTGTGTCTTTTGTTTTTGCGCCAGCTGTAGGACTTCTCAACCATAAGGTGGTGACCCAAAAAAACATGCCTAAAGAATCAAAAGTTCCTAAATGGTTAATCATTTTGAGCTACACCGGGATGATTTTCTTGAGCCTATTCGCCTTGTACTACTGTTCTGTGGTGCTCTTTTAGCCTAAAAAAGCTGGCGCTGATGTTGCTACCTCTGAAGCAATTTTCTTCACCAAACCTTGCAACACTTTTCCAGGACCTAATTCAATAAATTCAGAAGCACCGTCAGCTACCATAGACTGAACACTTTGTGTCCATTTCACTGGAGCAGTTAACTGTGAAATTAAATGGGCCTTTATCTCTTCAGGATCTGTTACCGCAGCAGCAGTAACATTTTGATAAATAGGACAGACAGGAGCGCTAAAAGTTGTGGCCTCTATGGCAGCTGCCAAGGCAGTTCTAGCTGGCTCCATGAGTGGAGAATGAAAAGCGCCACCAACAGGGAGCAATAAAGCCCTTCTTGCACCAGCCTCTTTGAGAGAATCACAGGCTTTTTCTACCGCTTCTAAAGCGCCTGAGATAACCAATTGTCCGGGACAATTATAATTTGCTGCTACAACAACACCAGGGGTGTTTTTACAGATTTCCACCACCAAATGATCTTCTAATCCAAGCACAGCAGCCATGGTTCCAGCGGTTTTATCACAGGCGTCTTGCATCGCTAACGCTCGCTGATGCACCAAGCGCAATCCATCTTCAAAATCAAGTACTCCATTAGTTACTAAGGCAGAAAATTCTCCCAACGAATGTCCAGCGACCATTTGAGGCGTGAAATCACTCCCCAAAGCTTTTGCCATAGCCACAGAATGAAGGAAAATAGCCGGCTGAGTGATTTGAGTTTGCTTTAAATCTTCCGCACTTCCCTCAAACATGGTTTTGGTAATTTCAAAACCCAAAATGCTGTTGGCGGTATCCATCATTTCTTTTACTGCGGGAAATTGCTCGTATAAGTCCTTTCCCATTCCAGAAAACTGAGCCCCTTGACCCGGAAATACATATGCTTTCATATTCTTAAATTTTATCCCAAGGTTTATACCATTGGGCGTATGTAATATAATTGTTTGCTATTCTTTCAATTTCACCACTGGCCAATTCAGGGGCCACTTTCTTAATGAATTTTGCTGGTGTGCCTGCATAAATAGATCCCGGAGGCACTATAGTTCCTTTTGTGATCACTGCACCTGCAGCTATAATACTACCTGTTCCAATCACACAATCATCCATGACTATACTCCCCATTCCAATAAGCACATTGTCCTCTACAGTACATCCATGAAGAATGGCTTTATGGCCTACAGAGACATTGTTTCCTATTTGGGTGGGGCTTTTTTGATAAGTACAGTGAATCACTGCACCATCTTGTATGTTTACACGATTGCCCATACGAATAAAGTGAACGTCTCCTCTAAGTACGGCACCATACCAAATACTACAGAAATCTCCCATACTAACTTCACCAATTACGGTAGCATTTTCTGCTAAAAAACAGTCTTCACCAAAACTTGGTGTGTGTCCATTTAATGTCTTTACAAGGGCCATTTAAATAAAATTAAAGATCAAATATAAGGGGTTCCCCACTAAATGAGGTCATTTTTTTTTAACTATTCCTAGATTTCCTTTGTACTTTTGTAAAAATTAATTTGCCATGGCCAAAGAGTATCACATCACGATTATTCTTACAAATAATCCAAACATTATGAAGTTTGAAACCAACCATTTTATCTCTCCTGATAAAAATTATGAGTTTCAAAATATAGACCAAGCAAAGGAATCTCCATTAGCGCAGCAGCTATTTCATTTGCCATTTGTAAAAACAATCTACATCTCTAGTAATTTTATCGGTATTGAAAAATACGATATAGTAGGTTGGGAAGACATTAAGGACAGTTTAGGACAACAATTGGTAGACTATTTAAATACTGGTGCAGCGGTAGTCGCGCTAGATCCTAATAAAGTGCCACAAGCAGTGACTATTTATGCAGAAAGCACACCAAATCCCTCTGTAATGAAGTATGTAGCCAATAAACTTATTGTTCCTGCTTTATTCGAATTCAAAAATATAGATGAAGCCAAGGATGCGCCATTGGCCAAAGAATTGTTCCTTATGCCTTTTGTAAAAGAAGTTTTTATGGATCAAAACTATATTTCTGTCACCAAATACGATGTGGCAGAATGGGAAGAAATTAACAACGAACTCAGGGAAAAAATAAGATTGTTTTTAATGAGTGGCCAAGAGTCAGTGGGTGCCAATACCGTTCAAAAGGAAAAAGAAAAAGCCCCTACTACCCTATTACACACAGAAAACCTAGACGACACTAGCAAACAAATTGTAGACATTTTAGAAGAGTATGTAAAACCTGCTGTAGCCAGTGATGGTGGAAATATCATGTTCGATTCCTATGATGAAGCGAGTAAAACAGTCAATGTTATTTTACAAGGGGCTTGTTCTGGTTGTCCTTCTAGCACTTTTACCTTAAAAAATGGTATTGAAAATATGCTTAAGAATATGATGGGAGACAAAGTTGCACAGGTAATTGCCATTAATGGATAAAATATAACCCCATGAATCAGATTGAAGAATACGTAGAAGTAAAACAATATGTAAAGCTACTGGAAGAGGCCTATGCAATGGCGTTAGACATGTTGCCCAGCCTTTTAAAAGCAGGACTCATTTTCTTTATTGGTCTTTGGGTAGTACGATTCATCAATAGAATGGTACACCGGTTTTTTCTTAAAAAAGACTATGACCTCACCTTAGAGCGTTTTCTTCAGAGCTTTATAAATATATCTTTAAAGGGAATTTTATTTGTATTGGTTATTACACAGCTAGGGGTTAAATCTTCTTCATTAGTAGCAATTGTTGGTGCTGCCGGCTTGGCCATAGGGCTTGCGCTTCAGGGTTCATTGGCCAATTTTGCGGGTGGTGTTCTCATTCTGATCTTTAAACCATTTAAAGTAGGCGACTGGATAGAAGCACAAGGGGTGTCTGGTACGGTAAAAGACATTTCTATTTTCACCACCAAAATAAATACCTTTGGCAACCAGGCAGCAATAATCCCCAATGGAAATCTCTCCAATCACACCATTGTGAACTATAATATTGAAGAAACCAGAAGAGATAAAATTACGGTAGGAATTTCATACAATTCAAATATAAAAGACGCTAAAGATATTTTGCTTCGCATTTGTGAAGCACATGAGGGTATATTGAAAGATCCTGCACCAGTTGTTTATGTGGGCAATTTAGCCGACAGCGCCGTGGAATTAAGTTTGCGGTTTTGGGCCAATAATGAAGATTTTTGGGACGCACACTTCCATGTAATGGAAACTTTAAAAATTGAATTTGACGCTGCTGGAATCGAAATTCCGTTCCCTCAAAGGGTCATTCACACCCTTGGAAACAAATAATTGAAGTAATTACTGTTTTTTTTTAGGAATAGGCCCCATAAAATCTTTGAGGTAATAGGGTTCAAAATAAGCCACATCTTCAAAGTGTTCAGAAACATATTTTTGATAAGAAAGGCCAGACATTTCTTTAGCGGAGGGAAGCGTATCTAAAACCGAAATATTGGACTGATTGTGGACCTCAAAAGCTTTTTGAGCTCCGCTTCCAATGAAATATACTTTACTGTAAGATGCCATCCATTCCGAAAGGGAATTTTTCTCTAAAATTTTCGCCTCAGTTTGGCGTATCTCACTACCCTTGTGATCAAATGCACACATATAAACTTCCATACGCCTGGCGTCTAACATAGGTAGTGCAACTTCTCCTGCTTGAAGCTGGCATTGGAGTGATAAACTTTTTAGGGTAGGCACTGCTATTAACGGTAGGTTTAAAGCATAGCAAAGTCCTTTTGCTGCAGAAACACCAATACGAAGTCCAGTATAAGATCCTGGTCCTTTACTCACCGCTATAGCCTTTAAATCAGACAGACTGATCTTAGCTTCTTGAAGTACTTCTTGAATAAATACGTGTAATTGCTCCGCATGCGAATAATTCGCTTCTGCCATCTCTTTAAAAGAAACCACCAATCCCTCATGTGCTATAGACACAGAACAATTGGTGGTTGCTGTTTCAATATTTAGAATCATTCTTTAGCTTTTAATTAATCGCCAAAGGTATTCCAAAATAAAATTCTAAGACCTTAAGCCTAAAAATATAATTGTATTTCGCTGAAATGAGGCTCGCTTGAGCATTGTCTACCCTAGATTGTGCTTGAGAAAAATTAAAAGCATCTAAAAGACCTACATCAAAACGCGCTTTGGTATACTGAAAAGCCAATTTTCTAGCCTCTAAAGTTTTTTGGGCTGCTTCGAATGACTTTAAAGTACCATTCACATCTGCATAAGCCTGGTTAATATTAGATTCTAAAGTCAATTTATCCTGTGCAAACTGCAATTCAGTTCTCATGAGGTTAATTTTAGATCTCTTGATGTTGTTTTTCACGGAAAAACCATTAAATACTGGAATATTAACAGAGACACCATAAGAAATACCATCATTAATCCATAACTGGTCTTTAAAAGCCACTAAATCACCTGTAAAAGGATTTATGTTTTGATCTGAATATCTGGTGTTGTAGTTAAAGAAACCGTTTAAAGTAGGATACCTAGCTCCTTTTGATATTTGTAAGTCTTTATTGGCAATGTCCACATTCGTCCTAGAAAGCTTAATGTCATTTCTGAAGGTCAATGCTTTTTCAAAAATATCCTTAGGCGTTTGATCCAAAACACTGTTGTTAGGAAGTAAGAATTCTTGTTCCGCGATATCAAAATTCACATAATCTGTGATCTGCAATAGCTGGGCCAAAGCGATTCTGGCAATAATCACATTATTTTGAGCAATCACCAACTGCTGCTCTTGGGCAGCCACTGTAGCTTCTATTTCCAAAACATCTCCTTGAGGAACAACTCCAGAAGCACTGAGGGCCCTTGTACGCTCTAAATCTTTCATAGAGACCTCCAGCTGTGCTTGAGCTACCTTAGTAGATTCTTTTCCAGACAATACTTGTAAATAAGAATTGGCTACTGCAAGACGAATATCATCTTTTAAATTCTCCAATCTATACTCGCTTGCCAAACTAGATAATTTGGCCCTATTGATTCTGTGTATGTTTCTTAAACCATCAAATAAAGTGATTCCAGATCCTACATTTCCTGAAGCAGAAAAAATAGTACTTGTCACTAAGGTGTTGGTGGTTGGGTCTAATGCCAAACCTGTATTCCCTGAACTGTTAATAGAAGTATTAAAACTCGGGAGTAAAGCGCCAATAGCGTCCGAATTCGCAATAAGTGCTGTTTCATAATCCAATTCAAACTGCGCAATACTCAAGTTGTTTTCCTCTGCGTATAACACACATTCTTCTAGCGTCCAAGCCCTCTTCTGTGCCATACCCATGGCCGAGAAAAGTCCCAATGCTACTAATGCTAATTTTAATTTCATAAGATATATTTTAAAAGAAGGCATTCCTTCTATTGATAATTACGCTTCTTCTTCTTCTTCGTCAGCGCCTTTTTTAATAGGCTCCGTTTTGTTCCAAATCTTAATGTTGTCCTCTTCTGTTACACCAGAAAGCACTTCTACATTAATACCGTCTGAAATTCCAATTTCTATATCCCTTCTTTCAAACTCTTGCTCTCCAACAGACACCTCAACAAAAGGTTTGTCTGTATCTCTATCGAACTGCAATAAAGCCTCAGAAATCACTAAAATATCTTCCTTACGCTCTAAAATCAATGAAGCATTAGCACTGTAACCAGCTCTGATTAAAAAGTCGTTCTCTACTTTTACATCTCCTTCAATTTTAAATTGAACCGTTCCTGCTTCTTCTAGTCCTTTAGGCGCAATAAATTTCAAACGCGCTTCAAAAGTTTTATCTTCAATGGCTCCTAAGCTAATTTCTAATGGCATTCCCACCGCTAACTTACCTACTTCACCTTCGTCTACTTTACCTTCAAAAATCATGATACTCAAATCAGCAATGGTTGCAATGGTAGTACCATCGTTAAAACCTCCAGGCTGAATCACTTGGTCTCCCTCTTTCACTGGAATCTCTAAGATGGTTCCTGAGACTGTAGCTCTAATATTTGTATTTGCCGTAGCTGAACCACCTGCAGAACCTAATTTAATAATTTCAAAATCTGCTTTGGCATTTTCTAGCTCAAGAGTAGCCTGGTCCATTCTCAATTTCTGTGTATTAAAATCTTGGGAAGAAATCACGCCTTTTTCGAATAATTCTTTATTCCTATTAAACTCGATGGTCACGTTATCCAAAGATATTTTAGAATTTTTCACACGCCCTTGAGCAGAATTTAATGATTGTTCATTTGGAACGACCTTTACTTTTGCAATAAGGTCACCTGCTTTTACTTTGGCGCCTTCTTCTAGATAAATCACATCTATAATTCCAGAAATTTGAGGTTTAATCGCTACCTCATCTTCAGGAACAACCTTACCAGTAGCTACTGTCTTTTTCTCAACGCTTGCAATGAAAGCAGTAGTGGTATCATAAGTAATAGAAGACTTGCTGTTAGACTTTACAAAAAAAGCAGCTGCCCAAAGTGCCCCTAAACACAAGGCTCCAATTAATCCGTATTTTAAAAATTTATTCATCTTGTTGTATTTAATTTTTATCTAGTTTATGTTTATTTATTCTTCTCTTAATGCATCTATAGGTTTAATACTAACAGCTCTTTGGGCTGGTATAAGACCTATGAGTGTTCCCAATACAATCATGAGCCCCATAGCACCTAAAACGTATGGAATAGGAACTGTGGGATTGGCATAAGGAAAGTCTCCATCTTTGGTTAAAATATTGACTATGTTTAAAACAAATGCACCCAATATGATTCCAAGGACTCCAGCAATCGTGGTTAAAAAGACCGACTCTAAAATAATCTGAGACTTTACTTCTTTAGGGGTTGCTCCCAAAGCCCTTCTAACACCCAATTCCTTGGTACGCTCTTTTACGGCAATTAATAAGATATTTCCAATACCAATGACTCCGGCAAGAATAGTAGCAATACCCACCACTAAAGACAAAAAGGTCATTCCCTTAGCAAATCCCATTATCTTGTTGAATACTTCTCCTAAGTTAAACGCACCAAAGGCCCTTTCATCCCTTGGGTCTACCTTATGGATGTTCTTTAAGGTACCCTTGACATCTTTCTCTACCTGCACCACGTCTGCATCATCATATGCCGCTATAGTGAGCCAACCTACATTGTCTGCTGTATTGTATAATTTCTTAAAAGTAGAAAAGGGAATAAAAACATCCGAGTCACTTTCAAATCCTCCTCCAGGGGTAAATTTGTGAACACCCACCACTTGAAAGTAAATATTATCCAATCTAATATAAGCCCCTATAGGATTCTCTCCTTCTTCAAACAATTCTTTTTCAGTGCGTTCTCCAATCACACAAACCTTTCTATTTTGAGCAATATCCTCATCGTTAATAAAACGCCCGCCGTCATAGATCTTTTTAGTCGCAATTTTAGTGTAGATTGGAAAATCGCCGTAAATGGCGTAATCGCCAGATTTTAATCCCCTAATCACCTTAGCTGGTGTGTCTCCAAAGACCCCCTTAGCATTTCTAGGTGCTATGTATTGAATCTCAGGAATTCTATTTTCAAGTACCGTGACATCTTGAATCTTTAACTGTAAACGCCTACCCGTTTTGTAACCTGCATACGGCATTGAAGTGCTTTGAGCCCAAGTAAACATTGAATTCATTGCAACAGTTTCAAAAGCGCGTTCAAAACCATTATCCAATCCCTTAGCAGCACCTGCCATAGCGATGTAAACAAAAATTCCCCAAAGGACGCCAATCACAGTAATGATTGTCCTTGTCTTGTTCTTTTTAATAGAACCAAAAATCTCTTGCCAAGTATTTAAATCAAATATAAATCTCATACTACTCGTCTCTTAAGGCTACAATTGGTTTTATATCTGCAGCGCGTTTGGCAGGAATATAACCTGCAATCCCTCCAAAAATGATTAACATAATGGTAGAAGCAATGGCAATTCCCATATCTATATATGGATCGGTAATAAAATAATCTTTAAGGGTGTCTCCCAATCCTGTGAGAATACCTACCCCTATCATCATTCCAATAAAACCTGAAATAGTGGTAATGAATATAGACTCCAATAAAATCGTTCCTATCACTGATCTTGGCGTAGCGCCCAATGCTTTTCTAATCCCTATTTCCTTGGTGCGTTCTTTCACAACAAATACCATAATATTACTAATCCCAATAATACCAGCAATCAGCGTTCCTATACAGAAGAATGAAATAATAATTTGAAGCACTCCTGCAAATTGTTGGTTTTGTTTCAATTGGTCTGTCACATTTCTAATGTACATTCCATTCGGGTCTTTAGGACTGATATACTTTTTCTCCCTAAAATATGTATTCAAACTTTTTTCCAAAGCCATAGCGCCCGCATAGCCTATCTCTGGCTTAAAACCAACGATTATTTGGTCTACCTTGTCCGTGGCTTTGTCTTGTCTTTGTCTTGAGGTGTAAGACATATAAATAATGCGTTCTTCTCTGTCCCCTCCGTCGTCCTGAAAAACGCCCACTACCCTAAAGGAACTTCCACCGAGGTCTATAAATTCCCCAAGGGCTTTATTTGCTTTAAAAAGATCTTTCTTGACCAAACGACCAATGACAATGTTTTTAGTCTTATTGTCAATATCTGATTGATTAATGAAACGGCCTTCCATTAGAATAACTTTCTCCGCTTCTTGAATAGATGGGGCAGCTGCTCTAATAGAATAATTATCCGATTCCTGTCCATATTTAGCCAATGCTCCCCTACTAATTTGAGGGGTTACATAATCTAAAAACATGGCGAAATTCTCTTTAATGTCTTTTAAATCAGAATTGTCAAACTCAATACGTCTGTTGGCTTTATATCCCAAATAGGGCTCTGTTGTTCTTCCTGGAAACAAGTAAAGCACATTGGTTGCGTCATTTCCAAAAAACTCATTAAAAGTGTTTTTTAAACCATTCCCAAAACCGTAAAGCACCACGAATATTAAAATACCCAATGCTACTGTAAACCCAGACAAGAACGTCCTTAATTTATTCTTCTGAATGGTCTCAAAAATTTCTTTCCAATTGTCTCTATTAAACATACTGAGCCGCCCTTACTTGCTTAACCTTTTTGTCCTCAACAATGACACCATCTTTTAAATGCACAATACGCTTACACATATCTGCAATATCTGGTTCGTGGGTCACTACTAAAATGGTGTTTCCAGCATCATTAATTTTCTGAATGAGGTCCATTACTTCATAAGAAGTTTTTGAATCCAATGCCCCAGTAGGTTCATCTGCCAACAATACTTTTGGTTCTGCTGCCATAGCCCTTGCAATGGCCACACGCTGCTTCTGACCTCCAGAAAGTTCACTTGGTAAATGAGTTGCCCAGTCTTTAAGCCCTACTTGCTCCAAATATTTAATCGCTTTCTCTTGGCGCTCTTTTCTTGGCATTTTCTGATAGTAAAGCGGCAAAGCCACATTTTCAGCAGCAGTCTTATAATTGATTAGGTTAAATGACTGAAAAACAAAACCTAAAAATTTATTTCTGTATTGCGCAGCCTTTGTCTCATTTAAATTTTTGATAGGCACACCGTCCAGTTCATAACTCCCTTCATTGGCTTCATCCAACATTCCAAGAATATTTAATAAAGTAGATTTTCCAGAACCTGAAGAACCCATAATAGCCACTAATTCCCCTGCTTCTACAGAAAAGTTAATCCCTTTTAACACGTGAAGGCTATTGCTTCCCATCTGATAAGACTTGTGAAGGTCTTTTATTTCAATCATTGCCATGCTTTATATCCGTTTTATTGGTTCAATCAAAGACATTGTTAAAGTGCCTTAATTCTTAGACTATCAAGAGGAAGTTATGTTACACCCAAAAATCTAAATATTATGTTAAAATTATTCTGAAGCAGATACTGCTTTTAACGCATTCCAAACTTTTATTTTGTCTTCTAATTGCAATCCTTCTCTTACTTCAACAAAGATACCATCACTTACACCCAAAATAATTTCTTTCTTTTCAAAAGTTTGAGGTCCCACTTCTACTTCAACAAATGGGACTTTAGTCTCCGGATCAAATTGTAAAAGCGACTCTTTTATAGCAAGCACTTCATTGGCTTTTTCAAGAATAATGGCTGCATTAGCACTCAAACCTGCTCGAATAAAATCACCTTCTTTTAAGGTGATTTTCCCTTCAATCTCAAATTGAATAGCCCCATTTTCTTTTTTACCCTTAGGCGCAATATAATCCAACTGTCCCTCAAACAATTGATCTTCCAAAGCCCCTACCGTAATTTCCAATGGCAGGCCTTGAGAAATTTTACCCACTTCAGACTCATCAATCTTCCCTTCGAAAATCATCTGATTCACATCTGCAATAGCCGCAATAGTGGTGCCTTCATTAAAAGTATTGCTCTCTATGACTTGGTTACCTACTTCAACAGGCACCTCTAAAATCATTCCGCTAACAGTAGCCCTAATCAATGTATTTGCTGCGTCTCCTAACTCCTTAGTCGTTCCAGTTTTTATAATGTCGTAACGTTTTTGAGCTGCAGAAAGACTCTGTTTTGCTTGCTTAAAAGAAATTTCAGCCACTTGCAATTCAGCCGCAGAGATCACCTTTTTGCCAAATAAGGTCTCTTGTCTTTCAAAATTACGTATTTGATCACTCACATTGATCTGAGCTTGGGCCACATTGTTTTTGGCATCATTTAATGCAGAAATATTAGGCACCACTTTTATCTTGGCAATTAAATCTCCCCTAGTGACTAAATCACCACCTTTAACGTACACCATTTCAATAACTCCGGAAATATTAGGTTTAATAAGTACCTCTTCCAATGGCAATATACTCCCTGTTGCGATAGTCTTTTTAACAATGGTTTCCATAGATGGATTGGCTGTCTCAAACTGTTCAGGACTTTCTGCATTTTTTTGATACAAGTAAAATAAGGATGCACCAAAAGACACTACAATCAGTGTCAATATTAAAATAGTAGTTGTTTTTTTCATGGGTTAATTTTAAACAGTGTGCTGTGATTACTATAAGACTTTTTATTTTTGTATAACTTTATTTATTCTGTTCGCAAAGCTTCTATTGGTTTTACTTTTATAGCACTTCTTGCAGGAATAAATCCAGCCAAAAGGCCTGAAAAGATTAAAATACACAATGCCCCAATGACCACCCCTACATTGACAGAGGGCGCCATAAACATATCGACTGGTCCGGTGAGGGTCAAAGCGTAATTGACACCATAAATAAATAAGGCACCAACAACTATTCCTGCCATACCAGAGAGAATGGTCAAAAAAATAGATTCCATCATAATCTGAAGCTTTATAGAAAATGGAGATTCTCCTAATGCCCTGCGAATACCGATCTCTTTGGTGCGCTCTTTAACCACGATAAGCATAATATTACTCACCCCAATTACACCAGAAATAAGTACCAAAAATCCCACAAAAAAAGCAATGAAACGCATGGCACCAAAAAGACTCTCTACCCTACTGTACTCTTCGTATAAATCAAAATGACCAATTGCCCTCTTGTCGTCTGGGGCAATCCTATGCTGCTTTTTTAAAAGATCAAATATCGATTCTTTTATGGCTGTAATTGGTGTGCCGTCTTGAGCGGTAACAGCCATCCAACCCACTCTATTCCCCCTATTAAATGCCCTTGAGAAACTACTAAAGGGCACATAAATTTCTTTTTGAGCGTTTTGATCTCCACCTCCACCTTCTTTTTTATACACCCCAATGACTTTAAAATTGACCCCTTGAACAGTGATAAAACTTCCTATCAGAGTTTCATCCGTTTCATATAAATCTTGTACCACCCCAATACCTATAACGGCTACCTTACGACTGTTTTCTATATCTAAATGATTTATAAACCTACCTTGGGTTATTCCCAAAGGGTCCTGACGAATAATTTCAGGGTAATCTCCATAAATGTTATAGGCGCCTTTTTTAACTCCTTTGGTCACATTTGGTGTGTCGCTCCCTATTTGATTTCTAGGAGACACAAACCTTAAGTTAGGTATTTGTGCCCACATACTTTCTACATCTTCTGTAGTATAACTAAAACGCCTTCCAATGGGCAATCCCATATAAGGCTTGGTGGTGCTTCTGGTCCACACAAACATAGTGTTGGTGGCTATATCTCCAAAATCTGCTTTAATTCCATTTTCCAGCCCTTTGCCAGCCGCCAATAGAATGATCAAAATAAGTATTCCCCAAAAAACACCAAAGGCAGTAAGAAGGGTTCTAAACCAATTGGTAGTTAATACCTCAATAATTTCTTTCCAACGGTCTATTCTAAACATTATTGGTCTCTTAAAGCTTCTATAGTATGGACATTGGCAGCCTTCCAAGCAGGAATAAAGCCAGCAATAGCTCCGGAAACTATGAGAAGTATTACTGTAGTTAAAGCAATATTAAAATTTACTGCTGGATTTAATATGTAATCTACCTCAATATATGGACCGAAAATCTCTAGAAGTCCCATGCCAAAAATAAGTCCTCCAAAACCAGAAACAGCTGTTACAAAAATAGCCTCATGAACAATCATTCCTACAATGGACCATGGCTTAGCACCCAATGCTTTTCTAATGCCAATTTCTTTTGTGCGCTCCTTAACCACGATAAGCATAATATTACTCACCCCTACTACCCCAGCAATAATGGTACATATACCTACAAACCAAAAAAAGAAAGCGATATTATCTGTGAGCGTAAAAAATCTTTTGGCCTCTTCTAAAGGATTCCAAATTTGAATGGCCCTTGTATCGGAGGGAGCAACGGTGTGTTTTGCTTTCAAATGCCTGGTCATCCTTTCTTTAAAAGCCAATGATTGCGCTACTGCTGCGTCAAAATTATCAAGAACTGGTAGCGTAAAAGAGAGGTTTTGTAAATGATCCGTTCCCTCAAAGACTACTTGAGCAGTACTCATGGGAATGAACATTCTATTTTCTTCTTGTTCTCCTGAGGGATCAGAATAAATCCCTACTATTTTAAAAGGTATACCAGAAAGTTGTATCATTTCTCCAATGACCTGATCTTTTTTATCGAAAACTTCCGCTTTAATCTTTTGACCAATAACAACTACTTTGGTCTTCTGTTCTATATCTTTTGAGTTAATAAAGCGACCTTGGACCATAGATTCATTTTCAATAAATTGCATGGATGGATAAGTACCCGCCAATTCATAGGCCAAAACTTCGTTCTGATACACTGCACTGACCCCACGAATAAAAAGAAAAGCGGCCATATACTCAATGTCTTCAGAAAACAACTGGCTCACTTGATCAAAATCTTCGTTACGAAGCTGCACATAGCGACCAGGATTTAAACCTTTATAAGCCACGGTGGTTTCTCCAGGCCAAACCCATACACTGGTTGCGGCGTCTTCCTCGAATTCATGGGCAATACCATTGCGCATACCCTGACCGAAACCCAATAAAATAACGAGTATAAAAATACCAGAGGCCACAGAGATTCCTGTCAAAAAAGTACGGAGTTTATTTTTAGAGATGGCTTCAAAGATTTCTTGCCACCTTTCAAGGTCAAACATAACAAAGTTGTGTTGTTATAAAGACGTATGAAAACAAAAAACGTTACAAATAAAACCAGAAAAAATTATGTCTAAATGTCAAAAATTAGTTATTACCTTATATTAAAGAATAACACAAAAGTATAAAGCAGTACAAAAAAAGGACAAAGCAATATCTTTTTCATTGTGAAAAGATCAAAATGCTACACTACTGGGGTCCTCATTTTCCTGTAAATCGCTATCCCAATACCCGCAATCAGAACATAAGGAATAGCCATAAGGTACACAATCCCATCATTAATCCCTTCTGCCACGTCCGCATTCCCCTCGGACTCCAAAACAGCTCTGCACATGGCGCATTGGGCCAATGCTTCTTGTGGAACGATCAAAAAAGCACCAAAGATTAAAGCAAATATTAATGGGCGGGCAACAAAAGAATTTTTCGTCATCTAAGTATTATGAAAGGTAATAGGGCGCTATCATTAAATACACAACCACTCCAGTAACGGCAACGTACAACCAAATTGGAAAAGTAATTTTAGCGAGTTTTTTATGTGCCTCAAATTGCTTTAAATAGGCTTTTGCATATGTTTTTAACACCAAAGGGATAATGGCAATGGAAAGCACTATATGGGTGATAAGAATGAAAAAATAAATCGTTCTCATAACACCTTCTCCTCCATAAGGCGTAGAGTCAGAAGTCATGTGATAAGCCACATACATGACCAAAAATAATAAAGAGAATACAATGGCAGTAGTCATTAAATACTGGTGTCTTTGCCTTTGCCCGTTTTTAATAGCCAAAACAGCTAAGACCAAAACAACAGCTGTAAGACCATTGATGGTAGCATATACGGGAGGTAACATAGATAATGGCGCTACTCCAGGGATCTTTATACCAAATAAAATAGCTACAACAACTGGTATGGCTATTGAAACTATAGTAATCAGGGTATTAAAACGTTTTTCTTTTTTAAGTTGATCTTCCATATTATTTCTCTAAAAGTTTTTTAATATCCGTAATTAAAGCTTCTATTTGGTCAGTCTCTCCATGGTCATTCACCCCTATCTCATGGTCAATAGCACCTCTATAATAAATAATTGGGTTTCCAAACTCATCTACCCTTGATCTTATAAATCCATTTTTGTCTACTAAGGCAAACATTCCTGCATGCTCAAAACCACCCGGAGCATTTGGCATTTGTTGTGCAAAGATATTAAAACCTTCATTAGCTAAATCGTAAACCTCCTCCAATGGACCACTCATTAAATGCCAATCCATATTAACCACCCCATAACGTTCTGCGTATTTTTTTAATACCGATGGCGTATCGTTAAAAGGATCTATACTAAAAGAGGCTATTCCGAAATTTTCACGATCCAACAATTGGTCTTGAACATAGATAAGGTTCTTATTCATGATGGGACAAATGGTAGGACAAGAGGCAAAGAAAAACTCCACAACAAATACCTTGTTTTTATAATCTATATCAGAAACAAGTATACTGTCCTGATTGTAAAAACTAAAAGGAGGTACTTTCCTTTTATCGCCATTAAGGGTAATATAAGCTAGATCTCCACTATTGTTAGCAATACTCAAACGTTCTGAAGTAACTACAGCGCCTGAGGTAAATCGGTCTACTATAGATGGAATAACGAGTATCCCAAAAATCAAAACAACAAATGAAACCCAAACATACGTGTACTTTTTAGCTGCCATAATTATTATAAGTCTTTGTATTGGTTGTTCTTTTTAAGCGCCATTCTGTATTCCGCTAAAAGAATCTTAACGTCGTCTATCATCGTTTTGGTTAAAAGAGATACCTCTGTGGCATTGTATCCATAGAGCGCCTCGTCTTGTCCAGTGGCCTTTCTACCCCTTAACTGTTGGGCTTTATCTATAATATATACTTGATCTGTACCTAAAGAAGCGTCTAGACGCTCAGGCACTTGCAAACTTTCAAAATGGGCCTGAATTTGCTCAGGGGTCAAGAAAATAAAACGCCAAGCTCCAACCTCACCAATAGCAGCAAGTTCTTGCATCACATCTGCTAACTGCTCCTGTGCCCCTTCTGGAAGTACCATAAGCATTTGAAAATCTTTGAATTCCGAAAAACGCTTGTAAATCTTTTGATTGAGGTTAAACAAATTCACCTGCCTCTGACTGAGATCAGACCCTAAGTACCCTACAATTGAAATTTTATTTGCCAAAAGAACGCCCGCTTCATTCTCAGGAAGCTCCTTAACTGCTACATTCATAATGGGCAACCTACCAAAATTATTCACTCCAGAGGCAAAAAAAAGGTAAGCCACTAAAGGAAGCACAAACAACACCCCTAAAACAAATGTCTTTTTAACTTGAGCGGTCTTCATGATAGCATTTTTTTGATTTTAAATCTTTGTAAAAATAAAAAAAGGCGGATTAAAAAACCGCCTTTTAAAGATACTATTTGGTCTTAGTTAAAATTCCCATTTAATAAATCCAGACTTATAAATGTCATAAATATAATTCCCTTCTACTAAAAGGATAAAAGAAAGGTATCCGATAAGAAAAACACCCGTCCAAACTACGGCCCTTCTAAGGCCTGTTTTTTCATCTCTTAGGTGCATAAAATCCCAAGCGATATAGTAGGCTTTTACTAGGGTAAGGATAATGAAAATCCAGTTCAGCAATTTCATTGCTAAAAAACTATTTTGAGATAAGACCTCTGGCTTTATAATACCCAAGGCAACTTCAATAGCTGTGATAATTGATAAAAACAACAATACACCCCAGATCTTCTGAATATTTGATTTAAAGGTTACAAGGCCTCTAAAAATTGATAATTTATGTTCGTGTCCCATGATAGTGAATTATGCTTAAATTAAACGAGGTAAAAGAAAGTAAATACAAATACCCATACTAAATCTACAAAGTGCCAGTACAAACCAACCTTTTCAACCATTTCATAATGGCCTCTTTTCTCATAGGTTCCCAAAAGAACATTGAAGAAAATAATAAGGTTAATCAAGACGCCTGTAAATACGTGAAAACCATGGAAACCTGTAATAAAGAAAAAGAAATCAGCGAACAACCTACTTCCATACTCGTTCTGAATTAAATTAGCCCCCTCAACTACTTGAGTTGCAGAAGTCAGTTTACTTAAACTTTCTTCTCTTGACAATAGCGTTTTCTCACCTTTAGCAGTGATTTTCTCCGTCCTAATCAATACATTTTCATGTGCCTCTACCCCAGCAACGACTTCTTCTAAACTAAAACTTGGAAGCGCTTTTTCTGAGCTAAACCAAATACCGTTTTTAGATTCGTGCTGTGTTCTATGCGAAGGCAAAGTGGCTGCAAAATCTCTAATCGCCAAACGCTCTCCTGTATTGGCGTCTACAAACTGAAGGATTCTTCCTCCTTTAGTCTCTAGTGCCCCAAAATCTCCTTTGATGAAAGTAGCCCATTCCCAAGCTTGAGAACCAACAAATATAATGCCTCCAATTACAGTCAGGAACATATACCAAGTCACCGCAGTCTTTTTCATCTTATGCCCTGCATCTACTGCCAACACCATAGTCACAGAAGACATAATCAAAACAAAGGTCATGAAGGCCACATAATACATAGGGTAGTTCCCATGAAAGAACGGTACGTGGGTAAACACCTCGTCTGCAATAGGCCAAGATTCAATAAACTTGAACCTAGAAAATCCGTAAGCAACTAAAAATCCAGAAAAAGTAATGGCGTCTGACAGGAGAAAAAACCACATCATCATCTTACCATAGCTGGCATCTAATGGCTTATTTCCACCTCCCCAAACGGGCGCACTCTGTGCATTTGTAACCGTAGTATCCATAAAATAGTATTCGTATTAAATAAATTTTGTCAAATTTACATCATTATTGATCGAAAGACAATTATTTGGTTTTAAAAAAAAGCAGTTTTTTTCAGGATTTGACTTGAGCTAAAATGTTGCCTTGCAGCTGATTTTATCTGTCTTTAAGCAAAAAAGTAAAAAAACACCACCAGATAAACCCACAAGACATCTAAAAAGTGCCAAAAGGTCTCGCCCAAGCTAATGCCTAAATAATCCTGAGGACTATATCTACCCCTTAATTGGTTTACAATAACCACCACTAAGCTAATCAAGCCTGCTACCAAGTGAAGGATGTGAACAAAGGCAATCAAAAAGATATAGGAAAGCGTTACATTACTTGTAGGGCCTGTAAAATAATACCCCATAGCGATCATATCTGAAAAACCCGCAAACTGAAGCCCAATAAACGCAATTCCTAAACCAAGTGTTATGATCAGTAGGGCAGAAGTATTTTTAGCACGCCCTAAAACCACTAATCTTTTTGCCAAGCCATAAGTAAAACTACTGATAATTAACAGTATGGTGCTGTATAAAAAGGGGGTAGGCAACACAAAGTCTTGCAACCAGTCTTCTCTTGAACTACTGACTATAAACGCAGATGTCCAACCAGCAAAACCCATCACTAAACTAATTATTCCAAACCAGAGCATCATTTTTTTTGCCCTAGCACTTTTACTTTCTACTGTACCTTTTGTAAGATCCATCGTATATTTTTTTATTGTAAAAACTTATCTGCCACATACACTATTTGTAACAAACTTATATATATCACACTGGCTAACATGAGCGCTTTTGCTTCTTTTTGTCCGCCTTTGTCGTATAATCTCAGTGCATAAAGCAACATCACTACACCCATGATTCCAACTATAATGGCTGCCGGAATAGAAAGCACCAATAGTCCAGTAACGCCTAAAACAGGGAAGACAGAAATGACCAGCATCCAAAAAGTATACATAATGATCTGAAGTGCTGTCTTCTTATCCTTCTTGCCTGTTGGAAGCATTTTAAAACCTCCCTTTTGATAGTCGTCGTCTAACAACCAAGCCAATGCCCAAAAATGTGGGAATTGCCAAAAAAACTGAATCATAAAAAGGGTCCCCGGTTCAATACCGAAGCTATTTGTTTCTGACACCCAACCCAACATAAAAGGAATAGCCCCTGGAATGGCTCCAACAAAAACAGACAAGGGTGTTAATGTTTTTAGGGGCGTATAAACACTGGTGTATAAGAATATAGATATGGCTCCAAACATCGCTGTTTTAGGACTCAACACATAGAGAGAAACCAATCCTAATACAGTGAGCAGGGTCGCTATAATCAGCGCTGTTTGAGTACTGATCCTATTGGTTGGTAGTGGCCTATTCGCTGTGCGATTCATCAGTGCATCTAAATCTTTTTCAATGACCTGATTAAAAGCATTTGAGGCACCTACCATGGCATAACCACCGAGAGAAAGCAACAAAATATGTGAAAAAGAAACAGTTTCTGCCGCTAGCAAATAACCTGCCACTGCGGAAAACACCACACTAATGGCTAGCCGCATCTTTGTAATCTCTTTAAAAACCACTAAAACCCCTTGTTTGGGCACGGGTTTATCTTGGGTTTCTAATACAACTTCTCGAGCAGACATATCTATAGGGCAATAAGGGGGCAAAGATACATTGCAAGGGGTGCATTTGCAATTATTATAACGCATTTATAACACCCAAATTTAAAATGAAGTAGGGATCAAAAAAAAATTGCGCCTAAAGGCGCAATTTTTGTATATTTTAGATCTCTATGGAGGCTACTGTAATTTAAAAGTAATTGGAATACTAAAAGGCACCCTTACTGGTCTACCTCTTTGTTTTCCTGGGATCATTTTAGGAAGCTTCTCAATAATTCTAAGCGCTTCTGCTTCTAAATTTTTATCTGGGCCACGGTACCTGATGTTTCCAATAGAACCATCTTTTTGGATGGTGAACATCACATTTACCCTACCTTGAACACCCATTTCTTGAGCAATTTCAGGATAACGGAAATTTCTTCTAATATGCTTCTGCATCATCGTGTTAAAACAAGCCCTTACTGCTGCAGGTCCTTTGCTTTTTTCAGACTCACAACCTGGGAATATAGGCACATCTTCAATCACCGCAAATGGAATAGATAAATCGTCATCAAAATCCTCTTCTACAACATCGTCTATCTCAATCACATCTTCTTGAGAAGTCTCTGTAGATTCAATCACGGTTTCTTCTATCTCTTCCTCATCTTCTACAACTTCAATAATTTCTGGTGCAGCTGGCGGTGGCGGTGGTGGTGGTGTTTTAATCTGTTCCGTCATTGGAACCTCTTCATCTAACTGGTCCTCTACATTTAATGTGAAGTCAAAGTTATTATCTTCATCATACGTTTTCCACTCCAAAGCTTGCCATGTTAGAAACATAGTTACACAAAGTCCTATGACAAAGTACAGGCCAATGTTTTTGGTTAAATCTGCTTTGGGATTCTTTTTTGGTTCCATAATAATCGGTTTAGTGATCGCTAATTTAAAACTTTATTTATAAAAAAAACAACTAATTTTTTTCATTTTCTTGATTGAAGCGCTTAATTAACTCAAACGAAAGCAATACTGCTATCAAAACACCTAGGGTATTGGCTAATCCATCTTGCCATTCGCCAAATCTACCTGGGACTAAATTTTCTTGAATAACTTCAATGACCGTGCCATAAAAAATATGAAAAAAGGCGCTGACCCAAACAAGCGTATGCATAGAGGCTCGTTTTTCAAAAAACAAGGCCAAAGAAAATAACCCTTGCAACAGCAAGTAAAATCCAGTGTGGGCTAGCTTGTCAAAGTATGGAATAGGCGGCAAAGATTTCGCTACCATAGGCGTAAGGCTCAAATAAGTCAAAAGACCTAAAAAACAAAAATACCCTAGCCATAAAAAGATTCTTTTAGGCACCTATTAACGCTTTGTAATCTAGGTCTGAAAGCAAATCGTCAATCTCAGAAGCATTTGAAATTTTAAATTTAATCATCCATCCAGCTTCGTAAGGATCTGAATTTACATCCTCAGGAGTGTCTTCCAAACCTTCATTAAATTCAATGACCTCTCCTGATAAAGGGAGGAATAAATCAGACACGGTTTTTACGGCTTCTACTGTACCAAAAACGGCATCCTTTTCCAGACTTTCATCCAAAGTATCTACCTCAACATATACAATGTCTCCCAATTCTGATTGGGCAAAATCTGTAATTCCAACAGTCGCTATATCTCCGTCAATTTTAACCCACTCGTGGTCTTTTGTATACTTTAATTCTGCTGGTATATTCATCTTAAAACGATTAGTTATTTCGCAAATGTAACCCAATTTAAAGCGCCATACAAGACCCTAAAAGAAGTTTTTATCAATTTCCAAAATTGTACCTCAAACTAATCCCTGTATTGATAAGACTCTGAGGAAAGGCTGTAGATACCGCGTATTTTGAGAAAGTGAAATCGTAAAAGAAAAGCGCGTTTAAATTCTGACTCAGCGCGTATTCTGCCCTTAGTTTAGCAGACAAGAAATACTGACCAGCACTCACCTGAGTATTATCCAATTCTAGGTTGCGAATAAGGGTGTAATTGTCTCTAAGACTCAAATCTGCTTTAATATTTAAATCACTCTTTAAGCGTTGTTTAGACCCCCCTATATTAGTGACAAACTGCACGTCTTTAATTCTGTAGCCCACACCTAAAGTAAATTCTTTTCCTTGAATTTCTGTGAGTAAATTATTATCAAAACTCATAGAAAGTGCCCGATCCATTTTCATTTCAAAGAGCATGCTTAAATTATTTTTACTCTCAAAATCAATACGTACTAAAGGATTAAACTCATCATTTAACACCAGGTTATTAAAAATATAATCAGGCCTTACATCCAAGGTTTCTGGGTTAAATGTACTGTTCTCTTTTTCTAAATTGGTCGCATAAGAATTCACACTATAGGCCGCCCTATACCCATGGCTAATTGTAAATCTGGTAAAATGGTCTTTAAACCAATCCAAACGCATGAGTCCAGTATACTTCATATTCCAATTTGGAATAGGGGTTTTATCAAAAGCAGAAAGGCCCACTTTCTCTGGAGACACCCCTGTGTAAGCAGCAATAAAAGAAGCCAATAGTACCTGTTGACTGGTTTTACCATAAGATTGCGGAAAACCATTAGTGTCTAGATCTGTTGGCAATTCAGGACGCGCAGCAGACAGCCTGTTGGCAATGGTCAATCTATTTGCCTTAAAAGATTCAAAGTTCTCAGAAAATTCTTGTGTTCCAGAAGAGAAGAAAGTCTTTATCATCATGGTCGACATACTAAAATTCCCTTGGGTATTTCCCAATAATGACTCGTAATTAAAAGTAATCGCATCAGGTTGATCAATCCTAAAAGTCTCCCTTAAGTTACTAGTGTACTGTTTGTCCGCAAAGAGGTCAATAGTTAGACCTGGAATAGGTTGGGCTGTGGCATTTAATTTAATTTGACTGTTGTGGGTGCTCAAAAACGGTTCATTAAAATTTTTAAAAGTAGTGAGCCACCCCCTCCTCGCAGCATTAAATCGCACCTCTGATTGGCTTCCAAAAACAAAACCCATACTAGGCCTATTGGTTCCTAAGAAGCCTATTCGTTGGGTAAAACCAGGCAAAAACTTCCCGTTATTTTCTAAATAATTAAAGGTCACTCGTTTGACCATAGTGGTCAGGTTGAGGAAAAAATTAGCCGCATCGGCCGGAGGCCTAGAAGTCGTATTGGTGTCAAAAGGATTCTGAGAACGGCTTGTACTAGTGGCCTTTTTTCTCCCATTCAATCCTAAAAATTGATACAATCGCTGCATACCTAAGCCTGCAGTTACATTGTGTGTGTTGGCATTTTGAACCGTATTCATTTCCTCACCGGCCACTTGCCTCAAGGCCTCTCCCCCTCGCTGCCACTCAAAATTGGCCGTATAAGAATACTGGGCGTTAATGAAATTTAAAAAAGGAAATTTTGCGAATGGCAGCTCGTAATTCAACTGTAATTCCTGGACAAATCTATTGGACTCACCATAGTCAAAAAAACCGTCCCATATGGCGTGATCTTCATTAATACCGCTTTGCTCATTGTCCAATTCATTAAAATAATTTCGCACAATATTGTTAGAAGCCGCTGTTAAATTAAGCCGTAGTGATTTGGTCACATTTTGATTAATAGCGTACTGCCAATTAAATAGATAATTGCGCTGTTGTAAGAAAGGCAAAGCCAAAAGATCCTCTCCGCCACTGCGAACCTCTCTGAATTGCTGCTGGCTAAAAGAGCGGTCAATAGTCGCGTTCACCGAAAAACTGTTAGGCAGAAGATTCAGATTTACATCCTTTAGCCACTTCCAATACCTACTGGTGAGTATAGAATCTTTTTTGGCGAGCGGCGCCAATACCAAAGGCTTAAAATTGTGGCCGTAAACAAAGCCTGTTTTAAGCTGCTGGTCTTCTAATTTTTGTATTTCAAAATCCCGATGCTCCGTATGGTTATAGGCATAATTCAAGGTGAAATTATCCAAATTATAAAAGCGCTTGGGGAGATTTTCCTCAGAGACAGTGTTTTTCCTCACCCCTAACATGCTGAGACTCGTTCGCTTGGTATAGGTCTCTGCTTGCTGCGCTATTACTTTGGCTATTTGGCCGTTGGCCGACGCCGCAATGCGGTCCTCCAGCTTTAAATCTTCATAAACAGGATCGAACTCCGGACTGCTTTTGGTTTCAGAAATGCCATAATTTAAAGGCAATTGTACCCCCCAATCCTCAGGAAATAATTTCCCGACATTAATCTGAGTGACCAAATCATAAGACAAGGCGTCTTCTCTGGCGCGCTCGTTGGGCATTTGATCTAGGGCCCCAAAACCACTGCTGCTTTTAGCGCCATTGGCTGAAATAGAAACAAGGTCTGCTATATTAGCATCCAAAGCAGCAATGGCTGCCCAGCCGCCCTGATTGTCTAAGCCAGCAAGGCGCAATTCATTGAACCAAACCTCTGCACGTTGGGCTTTATTAGATACGTTTTTAACCCCTACCATAATACCCCTGAGGTTTCCGAGCGAAGGATTTCCTTTGATTCCTATCCTAAGTACTCCCGCTGTTCTGGGCGCCAAAGCGTCTACAGCAATTAAACTACCGCCAATATAGTCGTAGTAAGTGAGTTGGTTTAAACTTTGATTCGCAATACCCAAAGATTTAATTTGTGCTAAAATAGCTACTGGAATGTCTAATTCGTTGGCAGATGGCCATACTTCTTCTGGACTATTAGCCCCGTGTGGGGTTAAATTTAAAGGCAATTCTACCTGATAGAAATTTTCTGAAAAATCAGTACCCATCCTTAAAAAACCAACCATTGGCTGCTCGGCAATAGAGAAATCTGTTTCAACAATTTGTTCTGCATGTATAAACATCTTCAGCCTTTTGTATTGACGAAGGTCAAATTGAGTGTTTTTAAAAACCCCTCTTGCGTCTTGTGGCGCCAACTGTTTAACGACCAATGACAAGGACTGTTCGTTTTGCCTTATAATGGTGTTGTTGTTATTGAGCTGCTCTCTAAGCACTCCAGGCGGTAAGGCATACGCAATAGGAACTCTGGTGCTGTTCTCTTCTACATTAACCGTATTCACCTCTAATTGGGTGCCAATATCTAGAGGGGTAATTAAAGGGTCTGTTTGTAGCGCACCCTGATACACCCGCCAATCTCCTCTGACCAAATCCAAACTGGCAAAACGCAATAATACTGGGGCAGAGAAATTGGTCAAATACATGCGAATAAAACTCATTGACCTAAAATCTGCAATCCCTCCTACCGCATTGGTAAAGTTGCTCAGTGGTATCTTGTATTGAATCCACCTGGTAGGCAACTGTTGGCCATTGGGTAGTTTAGAACTCAGGCCTTCCTTAATATCTGTCACAAAAGGATCGTTTATATCCGTACCAGGTTTAATAGTAATTCTATACTCGTAATAACTATTCACGGTATTCATGGTCAAATCCCTATCAATATCTTCCACATCCGGAAGGGTGGTAGACCCCCTCTTGGTATTGGTCACAGCCACGGGTGCGTTGCCCTGGGGATTGTTGAAATCCAAGTATCGCTCTGGTATGCTTCCCTGCCTATCTAAATAATACCTGAAATTATCTCCAGCTGGATCCTCTCCAGAATTGTTTGTATATACCTCCCTTTCCTCTTGATCGCTGAGTCCGTCTAGACCAATATCTTGTTGGGTTCGGTGTTGTGCATTAGCGTCAAAAGCATAGACCAAAGATTGGGTCGCTGGAACTTTCCCCCAGGAAGAAGGCGCCACAAGAACTTCTTGCCCTTCCAAAGGCAATCCGTTTTCATATTGCTTGCGACCATCTTTTAAAATATCTTCTGAAATATTCCCGATATTCAACACCAGTTCTCCTCCATCACTCCCCACGCCGTCTAGATAAGGATCCATGACCCAGAACTGTACGAATTCAATATTGGCTTGTTCGAAATTTGTGGTGGTCAGTGGCCTCATGACCCCCCCCCATTTCTGACTTTCCGAAAGGGCATTGTAATTTCCATTATTGTTGTAAGGCCCTTTATTCTCGGGGTAATAAGCCAAATCTAGGGTAGGATTTACTGTCGTTTGCCCTTGGGCAATGTCGGTCTGAGGAAATACCTCATCAATAAAAATACGCCTACTGGCTTGGGTAGAAATATCGTTATTATTCACCCCAGAGGGACGCTGAAAGGTGTAAAAAATAGGATCAATGGTATACCAGGCCAATTTACCTCTACCGTAACCATTCCTAAGGTTTTGGGGGTCTTCAGGAGAGGCTCCATATAAATTGACGCCGTCTGGCGCAAACTCTAAGGGGGTACTGGCCAGTGACCAGCCCAAAGCGCTTCGAATATCTATCAATGATTGTGCCCCTTCAAAATCATCTAAATAAGTGGTTGTCTCTCCCCTAAAATCTGCATTTCTTGGGGCTCCAGGAGCTAAAAAGGCGACTTCTCCTCTGAGCGACAGCATAGAAGGCACTTCTGTTTTTACATTGGGCAGATAATTGGCCCAACGGGTCAGAAATGGAAGTGAGGTAGTTAAATTGGTGTTGAAACCAAAAATGGTGTTGTTTACCGCTTCTGTACCGTAATTAGATTTCTGTGTGAGTGGGCGTTCATTGAGATTCAATAATGTTCCCCCTAAGGTGAAATTGTCTGAAAACTGGTGCATGACATTCACTCCAGTAAAACGTCTATTCTGTTGGCCAAACACTGCGTTGTCTTCTACTGAAATTTCAATGGGCACATTAGAGGCCTGTAAACTTGGATCCAACAGCTGAACGGAGCCTGCGGTATAATTCACTGTGTAATCTAGTCCCTCCTGCAACAACCTTCCACCTGCAGTAACCCTAACAGAACCTCTTGGTACGTTTAATGCTCCAATGGGGATTCCATTAAAACCTTCTGATTTAAATTGACCTTTTAAAATAAACTTATTCTTCTCTGGTTCTTGCAATGCAGCAGCCTTGGTGCCATTATATAAAGATCTAAACACGTATTTCTTCTGATGTGCGGTGAAATTTTCTTCTCCCAGAGCGTCGTAATCTCCGCCACCTAAAACCTTAAATAAGTGATTGCCAAAAGGCTCCACTGTGGTGAAAATGATATTCCCGTTTTCTGTGTTTACTGTTTTTCCAGGTAAGAAGTCAAAGAAACCATCACCGCCTTCCTGCACATCTTGATAGGCATTTAACCGGTCTAAATTAAATACCTCTAATAAAATTCTCTCGTTTAATGGCTTTGGGCTTTGTGGCCAATTTGGGGCATTTTCCACTGCGGCAATATAATTTCTTGGACTGGGATCTGCATAGATAATGTTAAACCTAAAATCTTCTTGACTCAAAGAATAAGCCCCTACCGGATAAATATTTTTCATCATCAGATCCCAAATAGGATCCTTTACTTGCGTAATATTGCTTTTCAGCAATTTCACTACTAGGGTATTGTTTATGATGGGTTGATTGGTTGTAGCAATATTATTGGCAGAAACCCCTCCATTGGCAAACTCACCCACCTGAAACACTTTCCCTAAGTAAGTGTACTGAAAAGCCACCCCCAAAACCTCATCCGAAGACAATTGCTGGCTCAGTGAAATATACCCCAAACTAGGATGAAAAGTAAAATCCCTTTGTTCGTCTAATTTTCTGGCATTTTCCAAAATAGCGTAATCAAAACCTTGATTGGCTTTATAGCCTGGAATATCAAAACCTGTCTCTACAGTGGCTATTTCGCGAATATTGTCATTCAAAAACCCACCCCTACTCATATTTTCAGGGTTTAAGGCATTTTTCTCATTCGAAGGTAACAGGCTCGCTTCTGTGGTATTGATAAACCCAGCAGCAGGAACACCCAAACGTCCCATCCTTGTTTTACCTATCGCAGCCTCTCCTAAATCTTGAAGGGCCACTACATTTCTAATGTTTTGTGTTTGCTGGGAGCGGTTGGTTACCCAAACCTCTATTCTGGTAATTTGTACCTGGCTATTGACAAAGGGGTAATCTGCTAGTGCTTGGTTGTATTGGTCTCTAAAAAAATGGGACAAGAAAAAATGCTTGTCCTCTTCATAATCTAATGCTGTTAGGGAGAAGTCAGTAAGGGTTCCGCCACCTCGAGCCATCACAGAACTGTTTTGGGAGCGTTGTTCAGAGAGTACTGCAGTAATTTGGGTACGACCAAATTGCAACTGTGTCTTTACCCCAAAAAGACTTTGTGCTCCGGTAATTAAACTACTGTTGAGGGGCATATTCACATTACCCACTTCAATATTCCTTAAAATATTGTCTGCGTTTGGATTAAAAAATTGGTCTTTGGCCGTATTGAGTGCATTAACCGCAGAGGGATCTTCTAGCAGTCCTTGGTTTTGGACAGATTGAGCCAAGCCTCCAACCCTGGTTTGTCCCAAGGTGTTTTTTGCATTGTCTAACAATTCATCTGGTGCAACACCCACCACATCCTTCACTGTAGGAGGCACGTAGGCAATTTTAATCAGGTTTTGAAAATCAAAGGTTGCCTGAGTATCATAACTTGCATTCACTGAAAGCCGCTCTCCAATTTTTCCCATGAGATTTAAACTAATCTGCTGCTCAAAATCAAAAGACAAATTGCTTCTATTTCTGGGAGACAGCGCGGGATTGTCGTTTTTCTGCCATAAAATGCCCATATCTACTCCCACAGATCCTTGGGCGTCAAAGCTAATCTCGTCTCCCCCAAAAATAGTTTTTAACAAGTCATTTTGCAGGCTAAATGAGGGCAATAGGTTTCTAACAGACAAATCTGTCGCATTTTGGTCTCCGCTCATGGCCGCTATCTTCTCCTTGAAATAGGCTTGAATATTTTCTTTTTCTACCATGGCCCAATAGGCCTTTGGAGAAAGCACCAATGGAAGGTCAAATTGGTACCCTGCTAGGCCACCCACTAACTCATATAACTGAAGGACCTCGTTGTATTGGTATTTGCTTTTCAATGAAGCAGGCAAAGGCAACTGCAAATTTCCTTTGGATTTAAAGAGGGTGCTGTCTTGAACAGCAATCGTATCTATGGGAGTAAACGGTAGAGATTTTTTTTGAGCAAACAAGCCGTTTGTCTGAAAAAAAAGCAAACAAAAGAGCCCAAAAAAAATGGGCTTTATTTGTCTAAAATTCTTTTTTAAAAAATGGGTCTTCAAGAGTGTTACAAACCTTTTAGCGTCTGCTTAATAATATCTTCTACAGAGAGGCTTGGGCTTGCTTTTAAAATTTTATCTACCATCTTTTCAGATTGCTTTCTAGCAAAGCCAAGCACTTCTAATGCAGATAACGCTTCTTCTTTATTTGTATTGTCTAAAGGCGTAGAAAGTTCTTCTAAATCGTAAATTTTAAGGATCTTATCCTTGAGTTCAATAATAACGCGCTGGGCTGTTTTTAGTCCAATTCCTTTAACAGATTGAATGGTCCCTATACTACTTGTCGCTATGGCGTCTCTCAATTCCTCTGGAGACAATGACGAAAGCATGGTTCTAGCTGTATTAGCGCCTATTCCTGATACGGAGATAAGCAACCTAAAAATAGCCCGTTCAGAGACCTCCATAAAACCATAGAGGCTGTGACTGTCTTCTTTAACTTGTAAGTGGGTGTAAATAGAAACAGCCTCGTCTGAAGGCAACAAAGAATAGGTGTGTAGTGATATATGCACCAAGTAACCTACTCCACCACATTCCACCACAATTTCTGTGGGATTCTTTTCAACTAATTTCCCTCTGAGGTGTGTAATCATCTGTTACGATTTAGCCATTTTAGCACGCTTCCTTTTTTCCCTTTCTTGGGCATCTATTACAGCTACTGCAGCCATGTTTACAATTTCGTCTACACTAGCGCCCAATTGCAAAATATGGACAGATTTCCTTAACCCCATCATGATAGGCCCTATAGAGTCTGCACCATTGAGTTCTTTCATGAGTTTGTAGGTGATATTTGCAGATTCTAGGTTTGGAAAAATTAAGGTATTCACTTTTTTCCCTGCCAATTTAGAGAAAGGAAATTTCTCTTGGTGCAATACTTTGTTCAGTGCAAAATCCATTTGCACCTCTCCATCTGCTATTAAGTCTGGACTCTCCGTATGTAAAATACGCACTGCCTGTTTTACCTTATTAGCATTTGGATGGGAAGAAGAACCAAAGTTAGCATAAGACAGCAACGCTGTGATAGATTCAAATCCAAAAGTCTTGGCCACATTGGCGGTCATTTGAGCAGTCTCCGCTATGGTTTCTGCAGATGGATCTATATTGATCGAGGTATCCGATAAGAACATAGGCCCTCGCTCGGTAATCATAATATTGGTCGTAGCCACACGTTTAACGTTATTGGCCCTACCAATGACCTCAAGAATTGGTTTTACTACCGTCGGATAAGCCCTTGAATAACCAGAAATCATTCCGTCTGCATCTCCCATAAGCACCATCATAGCACTGAAATAATTGCGCTCACGCATTTTTATTTCTGCCTGATACTGAGTGACCCCTGTCCTTCTTCTTTGCTCCCAATAAGAAGTAGCATAGGCATTTCGCTGTGCACGGGTAGCATTATCAGTAGGATCTATAATGTCTAAATCTGCCTCAAATTCAATCTCTGTCTTTAATTCTTCTATAATGGTTTTGTTACCCAAGAGAATTGGAATAGCAATCCCTTCGTCATAGACAATTTGAGCCGCTTTCAATACGTCTAAATGATCTGCTTCTGCAAAGACAATTTTCTTAGCGTTCATCTTAGCCCTTGTATGAAGCAGACGTACTATTTTGTTGTCATTCCCAGAGCGCTGCATAAGGGCCTCTTTGTATTTCTCCCAATCTTCAATAGGCTCTTTAGCAACACCACTCTCCATAGCTGCTCTAGCAATAGCAGGAGGGATTTCAGAGATAAGCCTTGGATCAAAAGGCTTTGGAATAATATATTCTCTACTAAAAGCCAATCTAGTTTCTCCATAAGCAATATTCACTTGCTCTGGAACAGGTTCTTTAGCCAAATCTGCCAAAGCTTTCACTGCGGCCATTTTCATGGCCTCATTAATTTTTGTAGCGCGAACATCTAAAGCCCCTCTAAATATGAATGGGAAACCCAATACATTATTGACTTGATTGGGATGGTCCGAACGACCGGTAGCCATAATAATGTCTTTTCTCGTGTCCATAGCCAATTTGTAATCAATCTCGGGATCTGGATTGGCCATAGCAAAAACAATAGGATCGTCTGCCATTGAAGTAAGCATAGAAGGGGTCACAATGTCTGCGACAGATAGTCCAACAAAAACATCTGCGTTTACCATGGCTTCATCCAAGGTATCTATCTTTCTTGCTGTAGCAAATTCCTCTTTCTCTGAGGACAAATTAGGCCTGTCTTTTCTAATCACCCCTTTACTGTCTAACATGACAATATTTTCTGCTTTAGCGCCAAAAGCTTTATATAGTTTAGTACAAGATACTGCCGCAGCTCCCGCACCACTAATCACAATAAGCACCTGCTCAATAGACTTCTCCGCCAAATCTAAAGCGTTTAAAAGTGCCGCTGCAGAGATTATGGCCGTTCCATGTTGGTCGTCATGCATGACGGGAATGTCTAATTCTTCCTTTAACCTTCTTTCAATTTCAAAGGCTTCAGGAGCTTTAATATCTTCTAAGTTAATTCCACCAAAAGTAGGCGCAATGGTTTTAACTGTTTGAATAAAAGTCTCTATGTCCTTCGTATCCAATTCTATATCTATACTGTCTATGTCTGCAAAAATCTTAAATAGCAAACACTTTCCTTCCATTACTGGCTTTGAAGCCATAGGCCCTATGTCGCCCAAACCAAGAACCGCTGTTCCATTGGTTATAACAGCCACCAAATTACCTTTGGCAGTATACTTATAAACATTTTCAGGATCTTTCTCTATTTCTAGGCAAGGCGCTGCAACTCCTGGAGAATAGGCTAAGGCCAAATCTCTTTGAGTAGCGTAAGGTTTAGTAGGAACAATCTTAATCTTTCCAGGCTGAGGTTTGGCATGATACACCAATGCTTCTCTCCTGATTTTTTGCTTGCTCATAGTTGCTTATTTATCCCACAAAGGTAAGGGTATTATTTGTGAATCATAACTGAAAAAGGATGCAACTTGTGACAAATTGCATCCTTTTTCGTTTGTATTTATACCTGAATTTACCAGAAAAAACCAACTAAAATTGTGGTTGCAATCAGTAAGATAATAGAGAGTATTCTGTAGTTTTTAAACCAAGGCAATGCCTTAAGTTCAATAGTTTCAGCAGTATAAATGGCTTTTTTATAAGTGTAGTCTGCTACTTTTTGTGCCTCCGGTAGTCCGGTAGCTAAGCTCACTACAACATGAACAACAACAGCAATCACAAATAATAAATTGGCTTTTGCTAAGAAATGAAATTCATTTAATGAAGGCACTAAGTCAATTGAGGCAGAAACAATCATAAAAATAGCAAATGCACCTCCAGCCATAAGACTGGCAAAAGCACCGTGTGCATTGGCTCGTTTCCAGAATAAACCCAACACAAATGCAGACACTACAGGAGGAGAAGTAAAGGCGATCACCAATTGCAAATAGCCCCATAAAGAATCACTTACTTTCTCAATAAAAGGCACCCAGGCAGAAGCTAAGACTACAAGAACCAGCGTAGCTATCTGACCCACTCGGACCAATTGTTTGGAGGTGAGTTCTGGTCTAAATTGCTTTACAAAGTCCATTGTAATTAAGGTAGAAGCTGAGTTGAACGTAGCAGAAACACTAGACATCATGGCTGCCAATAAACCAGCTACAACCAATCCTAAAACACCTGTAGGTAATAATTTAAACAACAACACAGGATAGGTCAGGTTAGGGCAGTCAGATAAATTTGTGCAAATACCGTCGCCCACTGGGTAATTTAATGAAGAAATATCTAAATCATTAAAAAGTAACAGCGCCAATACTCCAGGCACTATCATGATAAAAATGACTGGTAATTTTAAAAGGCCCGCAAACAAGGCGCCCCATCTTCCGTGATTCAGGTTTTTTGCACCCAGCACCCTTTGTACCATAAACTGGTTGTTGGCCCAAAAATAGAATCCTAACAAAGGTACTCCTGTAAGCAGTCCCCACCAAGGCATAAAGTCGTCATTATTGGGTCGCACTAAGCTAAAGACCTCTCCGCTATTGGCAGGAATAAATTTACCTTCCGCCAAACGGTTTCCAAAATTAACCTCTCCCGCGGCAAGCATATTGTCTAACTGAGACATCATGGCATCCCAGCCCCCTCCGAGTTCTTCAAAAGCAAAGAAAGTAAGCAAACAGGATCCTATAATCAATAAAACGGCTTGAATGACCTCCGTTTGAATCACAGAATTCAAGCCTCCAGGAATGGTATATGCAGCTGCTGCTGCAGCCAGTATAATGATAATGATCGTTGAGCTCACCTCAGGGAATAACAACTTTAGTACAATACTACCCACATATAATCCAGCAGCAGTGTCTACCATTACATTTCCAAGAATGGTGATAAAAGAAAAATAGTACCTAGACTTTTTATCGTACCTACGCTCTAAAAATTCAGGCATGGTATACACTCCGGATCTGAGGTAAAAAGGCAAAAAGAATATGGCAAAGAAAATAAGAACTACCACTGCATACCACTCGTAGTTGTATACATTTATATTGGTCTGAAAAGCATCTGAAGCCAAACCGACCAAAGTAGAACTAGATATATTGGCAGAAAATAAAGCAATCCCTACAATAGGCCATGTCATGGTTCTACCGCCTAAGAAATAGTCTTCTGAACTACTTCGCTTAGATTTAGATATTCCATAAATTACAATTCCCAATAGATATATCAGTATCACTGCAATATCTAGCGTAGCTAATTCATTCATAAAATTTGATTGTTTTTAAAAACGCCAAGCTGGTAAGCTTTTTTGTTTATTGTTTAGGTGAATTCCAAATATATTAAGAAAATGTTAATCAATTGAGATAAAATCTTGTTTTAAGCAAAAACCCCAATCCAATAACTTTAAAATTATTTAATCTTTAAGAAGGTGACATTACGCTTAAAACCCTCATATTTTGTTCTTTTAACAGCAGATTTTTTAAAAATCTGCGAAAACACCTCTTGGGTAATTTCTTCCCAATCTTTTTTGGTGTTTTCAAGAAGTCTAAGGTCTGGATTAAATAACGGTTCGTTGTGGGCCTTGGAAAAACGGTTCCAAGGGCAGACATCTTGGCAAATATCACAGCCAAATGCCCAGTCTTGAAACTGACCAGAAACCTCTTTTGGAATGGCCTCTTTTAATTCAATGGTGAAATAAGAAATACATTTAGAACCGTCTACCTCATAAGGGGTTATAGCTTGAGTAGGACAGGCATCTATACAAGCAGTACAAGTGCCACAGTGATCAGATGTAATAGGATCCTGAGGTAAATCTATATCTAAAACAAGTTCTGCTATAAAATAGAATGACCCCACCTGCTGGGTCAATAAATTACTGTTTTTACCGATCCAGCCTAGTCCGCTTTTAGCGGCCCAAGCTTTTTCTAAAATCGGAGCGGAATCTACAAATGCCCTACCCCCTATCTGGCCCACCTGGGCCGACACCCTTTCCAGCAAAGTTTTTAGCTTATTCTTTATGACCTCATGATAATCCTGACCATAGGCATATTTTGCTATTTTATAGGAGTCTGAGGACTGTTTTTGCTCCGGAAAATAGTTATACAAGAGACTCACCACTGACTTAGCGCCTGGAACCAATTTGGTGGGATCCAATCGCTTGTCAAAATGGTTTTCCATATAACCCATTTTTCCTTGCTTGGCCTCTTTGAGCCACTTTTCTAAACGAGGGGCTTCTTCTTCCAGCAAACCCGCTTTAGAGATTCCGCAAGAAATAAACCCAAGAAGCGCTGCTTCTTGCTTAAAAAGCAATGCATGATTTTCTTGATGGTGTTCAGAGGTGGTCATTAAAATCTAAAACAAGCCTCCTTGCTCTGGCGATTTGGTTCTACCTAAATGGGTATATGCCGCAGCAGTCACTTCTCTTCCTCTAGGGGTGCGCATAATAAAACCTTGTTGTATGAGAAAAGGTTCATAGACCTCTTCAATAGTTTCCGCACTTTCAGAGACCGCAGTCGCTAAAGTGGTAATCCCAACTGGACCACCCTTGAATTTATCTATCAGGGTAGTGAGTATTTTATTGTCCATCTCATCTAGTCCATGGGCGTCTACATGAAGTGCGCCTAAGCCAAATTGGGCAATGTCGAGGTCAATTTTTCCATTTCCCTTAATCTGAGCAAAATCCCTTACCCTTCTGAGTAAAGCATTACAAATCCTTGGCGTTCCCCTACTCCTACCTGCTATTTCAATAGCAGCCTCATCTGTTATAGGTACCTTAAGTATCTCTGCAGAGCGGGTAACAATAGTAGCAAGTAATTCCGTAGAATAATACTGAAGACGGCTTTGAATACCAAAACGAGCACGCATGGGTGCGGTAAGCAAACCCGAGCGCGTGGTAGCGCCAATTAAAGTAAAGGGATTTAAATGAATCTGAACAGAACGGGCATTTGGTCCGCTTTCTATCATAATATCAATCTTATAATCTTCCATGGCGGAGTACAGATATTCCTCCACTATAGGACTTAAACGGTGTATTTCATCTATAAAAAGCACATCTCGCTCTTCTAAATTTGTCAACAGTCCTGCCAAATCACCAGGTTTATCTAATACAGGCCCTGAGGTGATTTTAATACCCACCCCTAGTTCATTGGCAAGTATATGGGCTAAAGTCGTTTTTCCAAGTCCTGGAGGGCCGTGAAAAAGGGTGTGATCTAAAGCTTCTTCTCTTAAATTTGCCGCCTCAACAAAGACACTTAAATTCTCCAGCACCTGCTCTTGACCCGTAAAATCTTTAAAACTCAGTGGCCTCAAAGCCTTTTCAATGTCTAGGGATTCTGGGGTTAGATGATCAGATGTAGGATCTAAGTGTTCATTCATAAGGGTAAAGATAAGATTTAAAAACAGCTGAAAATTTCTATTTTAATAGCTTTTTTCTCAATACGGATGTTCCTGAAAATTCCAGTAAGTCTATTCTTGGCGTACCATAAAGGTCTAACTGACTTTCCTGTTTGGAAAAATAAGTGAGGTGAGACAAAATATAAAGGTCTATTTTAGATTTCCCTGAAGCGTGAACACTGGCCTCATTGATCGAAAGATCTGTACCATCTAATTGTGATGTACCTTCAAAAGAAGCGGTTAAAAAAGCCAAAGTACCCCCCCACTTTAAAGAAGCCTTATCCTGCATATTCAATTGCGCAGTATCACTGACATCCCCATAAATAGTTGCGGTGGCGCGACCTGTCAATCTTAGCGATAAAGAAGTGAAGGACCCATTGATATTCACGAAAGATTTTTCAGCTACAGACACACTTAAACTAGGAACAGTCCCAGCAACTGCCACTGTAGCGTTACCAGAAAGGGCTAGGTGCGTTTTTTTAAAACGCGGGTCCAAAGTAAGTCCCAACTCACCTGAAGAAATAGCAACACGGTCCAAATTTGGCGTAAGCAAAGTAATATCTAACTGCTTACTAGCCGTGATTTGGTAATAGGTGCTAATGTATAACACACTATCTGTCACTTGAAATTTAAATACAGGAGGCAGGTTGTCGTCTGCAATCATAGATACTCCAGTAGTGTCAGACGCCACTAAATTAAGCCTAAGTGCATTGTCCAATACTATAGCACTAAATGGCTCTAAAGGGGCGTTGTAAGGAGCTACAATTCTATTGCCTTTAATCTTAGGCACCTTCTGTGCCTGTGCAATAGAAAAGCCAAAAAGAAATAAAAAGATAAATGATTTGTAAAAACGAGCGATTTGCTTCATAAAATGGGACTATTAATAGTGATATTTCACTGCATTAAATTATAAAAAATGAGTGAATTAAGCGTTAATAAGATCATAGAATTGCAAAAAAAGCCCTAACAAAATGTTAGGGCTTTATAATTAAAGCAGTAATGCTGTAAATGAATAATTGTAGACTTATACTGTCTAGTGATGTAATTGTTCTTCATCAGGACCCATTGGTACTGTTTGAGGTACAAAATCTTGCTCAGGAATAACATAGTTACCCTCCTTATCTGTTTTAGAATAATCATAAGGCCAGCGGTGTACTTCAGGAATAGCGCCAGGCCAGTTACCATGAATATGCGCTACAGGAGTAGTCCATTCTAATGTATTGGACTTCCATGGGTTTTGCACCGCTTTCTTGCCGTAGAAAATACTACTGATGAAGTTGTATACAAATACCAATTGCGCCCCAGCAGAAATAATAGCAAATACCGTAATAAGCACTTGAACATTGGTTAATTCGTCGAACATTGGAAAAGCAGTGTTCTCATAATACCTTCTAGGCACCCCTGCCATACCTACAAAATGCATGGGGAAGAAAACCCCGTAAGCACCTACTGCAGTTACCCAGAAGTGTACATAACCTAAGTTCTTGTTCATCATTCTACCAAACATCTTAGGGAACCAGTGGTACACCCCAGCAAACAATCCATAAAGTGCAGAAATACCCATTACAAGGTGGAAATGCGCAACCACAAAATAGGTGTCATGAACATTAATATCTAGCGTAGAATCTCCTAAAATAATTCCTGTTAAACCACCTGTGATAAAAGTAGACACCAATCCAATAGAAAATAACATCGCTGGATTTAACTGTAGGTTACCTTTCCATAAAGTGGTGATATAGTTAAATGCCTTTACCGCAGAAGGAATAGCAATTAACAAGGTAGTAAATGTAAATACAGATCCTAAAAATGGGTTCATTCCAGAAATAAACATGTGGTGGCCCCAAACAATTGTAGACAAAAATGCAATGGCTATAATGGAGGTAACCATCGCTCTGTATCCAAAAATTGGCTTACGTGCATTGGTAGACATTACTTCAGAAGTGATCCCTAATGCAGGCAATAATACAATATACACCTCAGGGTGGCCTAAGAACCAGAAAAGGTGCTCATAAAGTACCGGTGAACCCCCTTGGTAATGTAATACTTCTCCTTGAATAAAAATATCTGACAAGAAAAATGACGTACCAAAACTTCTGTCCATAATCAGTAGCAAGGCTGCAGAAAACAATACAGGAAATGAAATAACACCAATAATAGCTGTTACAAAAAACGCCCATATAGTTAAAGGCAAACGCGTCATAGACATCCCTTTGGTTCTGAGATTTATTACCGTAACAATGTAGTTAAGAGAACCTAAAAGCGAAGAAGCTATAAAGATAGCCATAGAAACCAACCACAAAGTCATTCCCATTCCCGAACCAGACTGGGCCATAGGGAGTGCACTTAAAGGTGGGTAAACGGTCCACCCTGCAGCAGCTGGTCCTGCCTCAACAAATAAAGAAAAAACCATGATAATTGAAGAGGTAAAGAACAACCAGTAAGACACCATGTTCAAAAATCCAGAGGCCATATCTCTTGCCCCAATTTGCAATGGAATAAGTAAATTAGAGAATGTGCCACTTAAACCTGCAGTCAATACAAAGAAAACCATGATGGTTCCATGAATGGTTACTAAAGCCAAATAGATATCTGCATCCATGACACCATCTGGTGCCCATTTACCTAGTAAAGCTTCAAAGATTGGAAAGCTTTGACCAGGCCATGCGATTTGCATTCGAAACAATAAAGACATGGCAATTCCAATGAATCCCATAATAAGACCTGTAATTAGGTACTGCTTAGCGATCATCTTATGATCTTGGCAAAAGATGTACTTAGTTACAAAGGTTTCTTTATGATGATGCCCATGATCTTCGTGATGATCCTCTGAATGTGCGTGTGCGTTTGCAGACATATCTGTAATTTTATTTTTATTAAGCTATTTTTTTATTAATCTAGTTCGTTACTACGGTTTGAGCAAATGTTTTCTGCTGGGCGATCCAAGCGTCGTATTCCTCTTGAGTTTCAACAATAATCTTCATTTGCATATTATAGTGAGATTTTCCACAAATCTTATTACACAATAAAATGTAATCAAATTCCCATGGGTCAGAATTCGGTGCGCCAATTTGTGCACGCTCAGCCCTGATGGTATTGGTGCGTTTTACTTTGTCAATTACATCTGGATCTTGTCTCATTTCCTCAGTAGTATAGATTGGGGTGTATGAGAACTGGGTAATCATCCCTGGCACACAGTTCATCTGAGCCCTAAAGTGAGGCATATAAGCAGAGTGCAAAACATCTTGAGAACGCATTTTAAAGTTTACTTTCCTTCCTACTGGTAAGTGAAGTTCTTTAACAATCACGTCATCTGAAGCATAGCTATCAGAAGTGTCCAGACCCAATACATTAATATTGTCAATATCTATTAAACGGACGTTAGCCTCTCCCAAAACATTGTCTTCTCCAGCATAACGAGCCGTCCAATTAAATTGTTGTGCGTACAACTCAACTACAATAGGATCATCTTGATCGTTAATATCCATGATGTTTACCCAGCTGTATAATCCCCAAAGAATTAAACCAGCCAATACCACTACTGGAATCATGGTCCAAATAATCTCTAATTTGTTATTGTCTGCATAGTACAAGGCCTTTTGACCCTGCCCACCACGGTATTTGTAAGCGAAATAGTGGAGTAAAGCTTGTGTAATGGTTTGAACAATAAAAATGATGATAAAAGAAACCAACATTAAGTTGTCGTAGTCTGCCCCGTGGGCAGAAGCTGCTTTTGGTAATAAGATTTTGGTATACTTATAAAAACTAAAGATGGTTATTCCGTAGATAAATACCAGGAAAGCAAACATAAGGTAACCGTTGTACTTATTGTCGTTATCGTTGGCAATCTGAGAAGCATCTTTCTTGATTTGAGACAACTCAAATATCTTGGTCATCTGCCATATGGCTATGGCTACTAAGACTAATACTCCTATGGTTAAAAATGCTGTCATTTTAATATGCTGTTTACGTAAATAATATTAGTAATGAAAGTGCTTACTCTCTTCAATAAATGGGTTTCGCTTAGGTGTAATTGGCGCTTTTGTCAATGCGTTAAAGACCGTATAAATAAACAATCCTGCGAAAAACAATACGGAGCCTATTTCTGGGATACCAATAAACCACTGATCACCTACCGCAGAGGGCATAATAGCGTTAAAAATATCTAAATAGTGACCTGCAAGAATCACTATTCCCGTCATGACAACAAACCAATTCACCCGTTTAAAATCACTGTTCATTAACAACAGTAATGGAAAAATAAAGTTCAGTGCTAACATCCCAAAGAAAGGCAGGTTGTAGTCTTGAATTCTAGTCACGTAATAAGTCACTTCTTCCGGAATGTTAGAGTACCATATAAGCATGAATTGAGAGAACCATAAGTAAGTCCAGAAAACACTGATACCAAACATAAACTTGGCTAAATCATGAATATGACTGTCATTCACTTGTTCTAACAAACCTTTTGACTTGAGGTAAATAGTCACTAGAGCAATCACAGTAATTCCTGAGACAAACATAGAAGCAAAAATGTACCATCCAAAAAGTGTAGAGAACCAGTGTGGGTCAATGCTCATAATCCAATCCCAAGACATCATAGATTCAGTCACCAGATAGAATACTAAGAATGCTGCAGAAAGTCTGAAATTTTTCACAAAGTTAGTATTGTCTTCTGCGGCATCTTGTGCTAAAGACAATTTTCTAGAATACCATCTGTAAGCGATCCAACCTGATAAGAAAAAGGCAGCTCTCGCCAAAAAGAATGGTCCGTTTAAGTAGCCTACTTTACCTTGGATGAGTTTGTCGTGAGCCACTACTTCAGGATCCATCCATACAAATAAATGGTTCATGTGAGCTACTGAGGCTACTAATATTAAAAACACAATGATTCCACCAGGCACTAAATAAGCCGTAATCCCTTCCATGACTCTAAATAAGAGTGGAGACCATCCTGCCTGAGCAGCACGCTGTATGGCATAGAATGCCAAAACTCCTAAGGCTATCATAAAGAAAAAGAATGCCGCTACATAAAGAGCTGCCCAGGGCTTATTCTGCAATTGATGCAATACATGTTCGTCATGCGCTGCACTGTGGTCTTCCCCGTGAGCGTCTGCCTGGTGAGCATCAGTTGCATGGGTGTCTTCTTGGGCTTCGGTCGCGTGAGTATCTCCATGTCCGTCTGCATGAGCGGCCACTATAGCTTTGGCTTCTGCCACATTAGATGGGGCAGACATGAATCCAATAGCAATCCCTATTGCACCCACAGCCATTAGTATAAAAGAAGCTATCTTAAGTCTGTTTGAAAAAGTATACATACTGTCTGTCTTCGTATTATTTAGTTAGGTCTTGCTTTAATTTAATCACATACTCAGAAACTTTCCAACGCTCTTCAATATTTAATTGACCCGCATAAGAACCCATTGAGTTCAATCCATAATAAATAGTATGGTAAGTACTTCCCTCTGAAATGTTTCTAGCAGCGTCTGCATATGAAGGGACTCCTAATATTTTTTCTCGAGAAACCAAAGTTCCGTTTCCATCTCCTTTTTTACCATGACAAATGGCACAATACACGTCGTAAAGCGCTTTACCCTCTTTGAGATTCTCTTCGTACATAGTGGAGTCTAGAGGACTATTTTGGGCTCTTGCCAATTCCTTGTCTTCTAAGGTGTTCTCAAATTCGTAAGGCAACCAACCCCTGTGAATGGTATTCTCTGCAGGCAAACCTGCTTCCATATTAGAAGGTAAAAAGTCTACTTGTTGGTAGGTCTCATAACCTACAGATTCATACATATTTGGCATGTACTGGTAGTTTCTACTGTTCTTGTCTGAACAAGAAGCCAAAACTATCATAGATGCAAGGGCCAAAAAAGAATATTTTAAATCACTCATAATATTTTGCAATCTACTTTTGGGAAACTTTAATTTCTACTGGACCAGTCTCCGCCAATAAGGCGTAAAGATCTGCTTCATTGTCATGGATTTCAATCTCCATTAAGAAGAGGTCATCCGTGGTACGAACATCTGGATTTTCTGCTTGCTTAAATGGCCATAACCTACTTCTCATATAAAAAGTAATCACCATTAAGTGGGCCGCAAAAAAGACCGTGAGCTCAAACATAATTGGTACAAAGGCAGGCATGTTTTCTAAGTAAGAAAAACTAGGCTTACCCCCAATATCTTGTGGCCAATCCTCAATCATGATGTAGTTCATCATAGTAATAGAAACAGCCAAACCTACCAAACCATACATAAATGCAGTAATGGCCAATCTAGTTGGGGCTAACCCCATAGCTTTATCTAATCCATGAACAGGAAAAGGACAATATACTTCTTCTATATGATGCTTGGCAGCTTTTACTTTCTTAACGGCTAATAGGAGCACGTCGTCATCATTGTAAAGCGCCTGAATAACTTTATTTGCCATACTATTGATCCTTTTTAGTTTTAGACACCAATGGAGTTACTTCGTAAAGTGGTTTTCCAGCATCTCTTAATTTCTTATACTTTTCTCCAGAAGATTTCAAAATAGTTTTTACTTCTGCCTGTGCAATTACCGGGAAGGTTCTTGCATACAACAGGAATAAAACGAAGAAGAATCCAATGGTTCCAATGAAAATTCCTATGTCTACGAATGTAGGAGAGAACATGGTCCATGAAGAAGGCAAGTAATCTCTGTGAAGAGACGTTACAATAATCACGAAACGCTCAAACCACATCCCAATATTCACCACTATAGAGATTCCAAACGAGAACATAATTGAAGTTCTCAAACGCTTAGACCACATCAATTGAGGAGAGAATACATTACAAGTCATCATGGCCCAATACGCCCAAGCGTAAGGACCCGTAGCCCTGTTTAAAAAGGCATACTGTTCGTATTCAACCCCTGAATACCAGGCCATAAACAACTCTGTAATATAAGCACAACCTACAATAGAGCCTGTAATCATGATCACAATGTTCATGAGCTCAATGTGCTGAACGGTAATGTAAGCCTCTAAGTTAGACACTTTTCTCATGATAATAAGAAGGGTGTTTACCATAGCAAAACCAGAGAAAATAGCGCCTGCCACAAAATATGGAGGAAAAATCGTAGTATGCCATCCTGGAATCACAGACGTAGCAAAGTCAAACGATACAATCGTGTGAACAGAAAGCACCAATGGCGTTGCTAGACCAGCTAAAACCAAAGAAACCTCTTCAAAACGCTGCCAATCTTTTGCGCGACCAGACCAACCAAAACTCAATAGACTGTATATCTTTTTCTGGAAAGGCTTTACTGCTCTGTCGCGAATCATGGCAAAATCTGGAAGTAATCCTGTCCACCAGAATACCAATGAAACAGATAAATACGTAGAGATTGCAAATACGTCCCAAAGCAATGGAGAGTTAAAGTTTACCCATAAAGACCCAAACTGGTTAGGAATAGGGAGTACCCAATACGCCAACCATGGGCGACCCATGTGTATGATTGGGAACAAACCTGCTTGAATAACCGAGAAAATAGTCATAGCCTCTGCTGAACGGTTAATGGCCATACGCCATTTTTGTCTAAAGAGCAATAACACGGCTGAGATTAAGGTACCGGCATGGCCAATTCCTACCCACCAAACGAAGTTGGTAATATCCCAGGCCCAACCAACAGTCTTATTCAGACCCCAGGTGCCAATTCCTGTTGAGACGGTGTAAATAATACAACCCAATCCCCATGAAAATGCTACTAGAGCAATTGAAAATGCGATCCACCATTGTTTGTTTGCAGTTCCCTCAACAGGAGCTACAATGTCTAAAGTTACATCGTGGTAACCTTTGTCTCCAACAACAAGTGGTTTTCGTATAGGTGCTTCGTAATGCGACGCCATAATTTATAGTATAGTTATGTTCCTTTATTGTGTGTTATGCTTCTGTTGTGTTACGTACTTTTACGTGATAAATTACATTAGGCTTGGTCCCAACATGTTCTAATAAATGATACATACGATCACTCTCTTTGAGTGTTGCCACCTTAGAATGCTTGTCATTAATATCTCCAAATGCCATTGCACCATTTCCACAAGCTGCAGAACAAGCGGTTTGGAATTCACCGTCTTTAATCTCACGACCATCTCTTTTAGCGTCCAGAATAGTTTTCTGTGTTTTTTGAATACACATAGAACATTTCTCCATGACACCACGAGAGCGAACGTTAACATCTGGGTTAATGACCATTTTACCAAGGTCATTGTTCATGTGGTAATCAAACTCATCGTTGTTGTTGTACAAGAACCAGTTAAAACGCCTCACTTTATAAGGACAGTTGTTGGCACAGTAGCGGGTACCCACACAACGGTTGTAAGCCATGTGGTTTTGACCTTGCCTAGAGTGCGACGTTGCAGCCACAGGACATACCGTCTCACATGGTGCATGGTTACAATGCTGGCACATTACTGGCTGGAAGGCCACTTGAGGATTGGCAGACGGATCTTCCAACTCTCCAAAACCTCCTAGTGAACCATTGTCTCCAGTAAGTCCGTCAAAATTATCTTTCTTCTCATTATCTCCTTCAAAAGTGTCTTCTGAAGAATAGTATCTATCAATACGCAACCAGTGCATATCCCTAGATTTTCTGATTTCTTCTTTACCTACTACAGGAACGTTGTTTTCTGCATGACATGCAATAACACAAGCCCCACATCCAGTACAGGCATTCAAATCGATAGACAGGTTAAAATGGTGTCCTATAGACCTGTCAAATGAATCCCATAAATCTACAGAAGTAGCCTCAACCTCCTGGTGGTCTAAAGACACCATAGGCTGTGGATTCCAATATTTAGCGTCTTTAGTATTAAAGACCTCTAGGGTCGTTTCTTTAATAATGTCACCACGTCCCATAAGGGTTTTGTGAAGCTGAACACAAGCAAACTCGTGTATGCCTCCCTCTTTAGCAACAGAAACTTCTTGGGTTGTTGAAAAATCATTATACAAAGCAAAAGCATTAACCCCTACTTGCATTTCTTCTTTTAAGCCTGCTGTCTTTCCATAACCTAAAGCCAAACCAATGGTTCCTGGCGCCTGACCTGGCTGAATAATTACAGGCACCTGAGACAAGGTAGCTCCATTGACTGTTAGACTAATGTAGCTTCCATTTAATCCACCATTAGCCACATTCTCATTAACAAGACCTAAACTAGCCGCGTCTGCTTTAGAAACGGCAGCATAATTATCCCAAGACACCCTTGTGATAGGGTCTGGAAACTCTTGCAGCCAAGGGTTGTTGGCTTCTTGACCGTCTCCCATACCCGTTTTAGCGTACAATACCAACTCCATTGAAGGAGCAGTTGCCGCTTTAAGCGCTTTTAACTGTGCAGAAGTGTCCACAGTAGCAACCATTTTGGTTGCAGCTGAAGCACCTACAAACACACCATCATGAAGGGCTTTATTCCATACAGAAGCGCCAAGAATAGTCGCCTCCCAATTGTTTTTAATATAGTCGTAATAAGTACCTTCTATTCCAGTCCACTTCATTAGTGCTGTTTGGAATTGTCTGGTGTCGAATAATTCTTTAATAGTAGGCTGCGTAAGGCTATAATGCCCTTTTTTAACCGCTACATCTCCCCAAGATTCCAGGTAATGTGATGCAGCTCCAACCCATTGAACAGATGCAGTGGTTTCATTAGGCATGGTAGAAAAAGCCACCGTTGTGCCAACATTTGAAAGCGCTGCTTTAAATTCAGCTGCGTTAGGTAAACTATACACAGGATTAATACCGTCTATCACCAATAACCCAACTCCACCAGCAGTCATATCTGCAATTAAAGACTGTACAGCCTTATCACTACCACCACGAACATAACGAGGTGCCTCCATATCAAATGCAACACTTTTTAAAGAAGCGTTTAGATCCAATACCAATGTTTGTGCCTCAATAGCATCAATTCCGGTCAGAACTACTGCTTTATCGCCAGCCTTAACAACCGCTTTGGCTGCTGCCTTAACGCCAGCCATTATATTTTCAGGAAGCACTACCGAAGTAGCCCCTGTTCTAACAATTTCGTATAGCGCGGCCAAAGCCTGAGCTTGCTGTGCTGAATTAGAAGGCACCCTTTTGTCTGCAGCAGCACCTGAAAGCGTCATATTAGACTCAAACTGGAAATGCTGGGACATTTGGCCTGCACTTGGAATTCTGCCTTTGGCATAACCTCCGTCAAAACCACCACCTTGCCAATCTCCTAAGAAATCTGCACCAAAAGATACGATCACAGATGCTTTCTCTAAATGATAATCTGCCAAAGCCCTTTCTCCTGTCACTGCCTCAAAAGCGTCCAGTGCAGCAGATTCGGAAATAGCGTCATAAACCACATGAGAAACTTGATCCTGCCCTTGAGCAAATTCAGCCACTAATTTAGACATACTAGGACTGGCGTATGTAGGTGTCAAGAACACCACTTTTTTACCAGAAGTTTTAACAGAAACTAGCGCAGTAGAAACTGCAGCATCTAGGTCTGACCACTCAGAAGGAGTGCCATTGAATAACGGCCCTTGTAAACGAGCACTGTCATACAATGACAATATAGAGGCTTGAACCCTTGCATTAGCGGTTCCTTTTACCTGAGCATCTTTATTGTTTTCTACTTTTATAGGCCTTCCTTCTCTTGTCTTTACAAGAATAGAAGCAAAGTCAAATCCATTGGCAATAGTCGTAGCATAAAAATTGGCTACACCAGGAATGATTTGCTCCGGCTGAACTACATAAGGAATAGACTTTATAACAGGACCCTCACAAGCAGCCAATGAAGCAGCTGCAGTACTAAATCCAACATACTTCAAGAAATCTCTTCTATTGGTATTGGAAGTAGCTAGGGTTTGTTTGTCAGATAAAAATTCCTCTGTAGGGATTTGCTCTACAAACTCGTTTTGTTTTAGCGTCTCAATCATGGCGTCGTTCGCAGAAAGCTCTGCTTCACTCTTCCAGTATTTTTTGTTTGATGACATAATATTATCTCTGTAATTAGCTTCTTTTTGTTCTAAATCTTAATTTCTAGTAGTGACACTTGCCACATTCTAAACCACCCATTTGGGCAGCAGTAAGTTTATCTACTCCGTACTTCTGAGAAAGCGCTTCGTGAATTTTGTCGTAGTAAGCATTCCCTTCTACCTTCACATTGGTCTCTCTGTGACAGTCAATACACCAACCCATAGTCAATGGACTGTACTGATACATGATCTCCATTTCCTCTACAGGGCCGTGACAAGTCTGACAAGCTACACCAGCTACAGAAACGTGCTGCGAGTGATTGAAGTAAGCAAAGTCTGGAAGGTTGTGAATTCTAACCCATTCTACAGGCTGGCTCTCCCCAGTGTATTGCTGGTCCTCCTCATCCCATCCAACGGCTTTGTATAATTTTTTAATCTCTTTGGTGTAGAACTCATTGGTGTAACCATTCGCTAAATCATCTTGAGAAGGTCCTTCTGGATTACCCTTGTACTCATAAATTGATTTATGACAATTCATACACACATTTAAAGAAGGTATTCCTGAATGTTTAGACACCCTAGCAGAAGAGTGACAGTAAGTACACTCAATCTTATTGTCTCCAGCGTGAATTTTATGAGAGTAGTGTATAGGCTGTACCGGAGCATAACCTTGATCTACCCCAACTTGCATTAAGAAACCGTAAACATAATATGCACTTGAAAGCAATAAGAAAATTACAGTCACTAAAACCAAGAATTGGTTCTTGGCAAAAGCCAACCATATTGGCATACGTACCTCTTTCTCTTCCGTATCATAAACAACCCCATTGGCCTCAGCAATGCTTCTCAGTGTTTTATTCACTAAATACAACATCATTACTAGCAAACCAAACACCAACACTAATGCACCAAGAATCACTTCATTTGAAATTCCAGAGGTCGCTACTGGAGCAGCAGCTATTGACGCAGCAGTTGCAGCAGCCGGAGCTGGTGCAGGTGCATCTGTATAAACAAGAATATTATCAATGTCTTCATTACTCAAAGTAGGAAAAGCAGTCATAGCCGCTTGATTGTACTCATTGTAAATAGACAAAGCACGCTGATCTCCAGCCTTGATTAAACTATTGTTGTTCTTAATCCAAGCGTACAACCATTCTTTATCACCCTCGTACTTAGCTGTAACCCCTGCAAGAGCAGGACCTGTCATTTTCCTGTTCAAGGCATGGCAAGCAGCACAGTTTTGATTGAATAATTGCTTCCCTTTAGCAGGGTCACCAGCGGACTGGTCTTGAGCAGAAAGATTTTGAGGGATCAGTGTTAATGCCACTAGAAACAACCCTAGGAATGAAGAAACGAGATTGCGGTATGTCACCTTTTTCATATTATTAGCTATTGTAATCTTCAGGTTTGGCACGATTTTCACTATTTTGAAGTAAAAAAGCAAGCATCGGCGCAGTAAATTTGAGCACAAAAATACGACATAGAACTTATTTTATTAAGCCAATTCTATGTAGATTTTACTAATTTATAAACATTCTAAATAATACTTTTTTTTTAGCTTTGATTTGTAATAAGTTACCTTTAAAAAATACTATTTCATGAAACAAAATGAAAAATAAACCCTTTTTTATCCTTTCGCTTTTAGTCCTATCTACTGGATTTTCGATGGCCCAGGAAATTCGAAATAAAGTAGAAAAAGACAGTGTGATTCTGAATACCTCTGAAAAACACACAGCGCTTTTAGAAGCATACGTAAACTACCAAAAAGCCAGGGGAGACTATCGGATTCAGATCTATTCTGGCGCCCTAGACCAAACGGAAGAACTCTTGATAAATCTAGATGAAAGCTTTACAGAATGGCCTAAAAGTATTGATTTTGAATCGCCTAGTTTCAGGCTGCGAATTGGTGCATTTAAAACAAGACTAGAAGCAGAGAGAAACCTTATAGCGGTTCGTAAAAAGTATCCTGCTGCTGTACTCTTAAAACCTCAACTTATAAAAAACAACTAGCATTAATCCCTAAAACTAACACCAAAAAAAAGAGCTCTTTGAAGAGCTCTTTTTTTTTGCATCGGCCGTAATAAGGCCAGATTATTTCAATTTCTTCTTAACAGCTACTTCTTGGAATGCTTCTACCACATCTAATTCTCTTATGTCGTTGTAGTTCTTCACTTGCAATCCACAGTCATACCCTTTAGCCACTTCTTTAGCGTCGTCTTTGAAACGTTTTAAAGAAGACAGTGTTCCAGTGTAAATAACTACACCGTCCCTGATTAAGCGGATGTTTGAATTCCTAAAGATTTTACCGGTCAATACCATAGAACCTGCAATAGTACCCACCTTAGAAATCTTAAAGGTTTCTCTAATCTCAGCAGTACCAGTAATCTCCTCTTTCATCTCTGGAGACAACATACCCTCCATAGCATCTTTGAGCTCATTAATAGCATCGTAGATAATAGAGTACATTCTAATGTCTATTTCTTCCTTATCCGCAATAGACCTGGCATTACCCATTGGACGTACATTAAATCCAATAATAATCGCATCTGAAGCAGAAGCCAATAAAACGTCGGACTCTGTAATAGGCCCTACTCCTTTATGAATGATATTTACTTGTATCTCGTCTGTAGAAAGTTTTTGGAACGAATCTGTCAATGCCTCTACAGAACCATCCACATCTCCTTTCAAGATTACATTTAACTCCTTAAAGTCTCCAAGTGCAATACGTCTTCCTATTTCATCTAAGGTAATATGTCGCTGTGTTCTCACGGACTGCTCTCTCATTAATTGAGAACGCTTTGTCGCAATTTGCTTCGCTTCACGCTCGTCTTCAAACACATTGAATTTATCCCCAGCTTGTGGTGCACCATCTAATCCCAATACAGATATTGGTGTAGAAGGTCCAGCCTCCATAATATTTTGTCCACGTTCATCTTGCATGGCTTTAACTTTACCACTACAAGTTCCCGCCAATACGTAATCCCCTATCTTAAGGGTACCCGCCTGAACCAATACGGTAGAAACATAACCCCTTCCTTTACCTAAGAAAGCTTCTACTACAGTACCTACAGCACGTTTTTCCGGATTGGCCTTTAACTCTAAAAGCTCTGCCTCTAACAAGACTTTCTCTAAAAGCTCTTTAATACCCAATCCTGTTTTAGCAGAAATATCATGGGATTGTATCTTACCTCCCCAGTCTTCTACCAATAAATTCATCTGAGCCAGCCCTTCTTTAATCTTATCTGGATTGGCAGCAGGTCTATCTATTTTGTTTATCGCAAATATAATGGGGACACCAGCAGCTTGCGCGTGGCTAATGGCCTCTTTTGTTTGCGGCATAATGTCGTCGTCAGCAGCCACTACAATAATGGCAATATCTGTAACCTGAGCACCACGAGCACGCATGGCCGTAAAAGCCTCGTGACCAGGTGTATCTAGGAAGGCAATTTTTTGACCGCCCTCTAAAGTTACTCCATAGGCACCAATATGCTGGGTAATTCCCCCACTCTCTCCTGCAATAACATTCTCTTTTCTAATATAATCTAAGAGGGAAGTTTTACCGTGATCTACGTGACCCATTACCGTTACAATTGGTGCTCTAGTCACCAAATCTTCAGGCGTGTCTTCTACCTCTACAATAGCTTCTTCAATATCTGCCGTTACAAATTCCACCTCAAACCCAAATTCCTCTGCCACAATAGACAAAGTCTCTGCGTCTAATCGCTGGTTCATAGTCACCATGATTCCAAGAGACATACATGCAGAAATAATCTGAGTGGTAGACACATCCATCATGGTGGCTACTTCATTTGCCGTAACAAACTCAGTCACCTTTAGGATTTTGCTTTCCAATTCTTGCTGTTCTAAGTCTTTTTCCGTCTGCTCTCTGTGAGAATCACGTTTGTCACGACGGTACTTAGCCCCTTTACCTTTCTTAGACTTCCCTTGTAATTTTTCTAGGGTTTCACGCACTTGTTTTTGTACTTGTTCTTCAGTAGGCTCCACCTTAGGAGCAGAATTGACTCGTTGCCCAGTAGCTGCTTTACCTCTAGGTCCCGTTCCTCTTTGTCTTGGAGCGGCAGCAGCTGCTGCAGCGCCAGGACCTCCAGAAGGAGCGGCTATTCTTTTACGCCTTTTCTTGTTGTCGTCATTACTAGAAGAAGCAACAGGTTTTTTCTTAGGCTTATTAAACTGAGACAAATCTATTTTGTCTCCCATAATTTTAGGCCCACTCAATTTTTTATATTGTGTAGCAACAGATCCTGTGGGCTGTTCTGCTTCTGCCAATGGCTGAACTTCTGGAGTTTCAGCAGCTGGAGTTTCCTCTTTAGCAGCTACAGCTTTAACCGTTTCTTCTTTATTTACTGCCTCAGGTTTGGCCGCTACAACTTCCTCTTTTTGAGGCGCTTCTTTAGCTGGGGCTTTTTCTACTGCTTTGGCTGCTGACGCAGCCGATACTATTTTAAGTCCAGCAGCTTTAGGCGCTGCTGCCTTGATTAATTCTTGCTTTGGCACTTCTTCTTTTGGAGCAGCAGGCACTTCTTTTACTTCCTCTGGTGCAGGGACTTCTTTTTTAGCTGGAGTATCTAAATCAATCTTACCCACGGTAGTTGTTCCGGAAAGCGTTCCTTTTGCTTTAACCACCTCAGCAGCTCTAGCTTCTTTAACCAAACGCTTTTCTTCTTGCTCTTTTTCAAGCTCAACCCTAATAGCTTCCTTTTCTTTTTTCTTTTCTTCACCCACTTCCTTGGAGGCAACTTTCTTGCTCATATCCGTTTGGAACTGGTCCAAGAGAACCTGATGCACTTCTTCTGATATTTTAGTAGTAGGCCTTGCCTCAATAGCATGCCCATTAGCCGCTAGGTAGTCTACCGCTCTATCCAGTGAAATGTTTAATTCTCTTAGGACTTTATTAAGCCTAATGGTTGCATTCTCTGCCATAAAAAAAATTTGTGCTTACTAGTATTTTTCTGCTAATATAAATAATGAAATAGGTTCAAGGATGAAATCCTTTAATTATTTGTGTATTATCTACTGCTTAATCTTCTAATTCTTCTTTAAGAATTCTAACAACATCTAAAATTGTTTCCTCTTCTAAATCTGTTCTCTTTGCCAAATCTTCTACATCTTGTTCTAATACTGCTCTCGCTGTATCCAAACCGATTTTAGACAATTCTGTGATAATCCATGCTTCTATTTCATCTGAGAATTCTGTCAATTCAACATCTTCCTCTACCCCTTCTCTAAACACATCTATCTCATAGCCGGTCAATTGACCCGCCAATCTAATGTTGTGACCTCCACGACCAATAGCCTTAGAAACTTCCTCTGGCTTTAGGTATACCTGGGCAGTCATTTTTTCGTCATCTAACTTTACAGATGAAACCCTTGCTGGGCTCAAAGCCCTAGTCACTAACAAAGTAGGATTGTTTGTCCAGTTAATCACATCTATATTCTCGTTGCCCAATTCTTTTACAATCCCGTGAATCCTAGATCCTTTCATACCCACACAGGCACCCACTGGATCTATACGATCGTCATAGGAATCTACTGCAACTTTGGCCTTTTCTCCTGGGATACGAACCGCTTTTTTTATGGTGATTAAGCCATCGAAAACTTCTGGAATTTCTTGAAAAAATAATTGCTCTAAGAACAATGGAGAAGTCCTACTCATAATAATAGCAGGCTTGTTCCCTTTTAATTCTACACTTTCAATAATACCCCTAACATTATCTCCTTTTCTAAAGAAATCTGCTGGAATTTGTTTGTCTTTCGGAAGGATAATTTCATTTCCTTCGTCGTCCAATAAAATAATAGCCTGGTGCCTAATATGGTGTACCTCAGCGGTATATATCTCTCCCTCTAAGTCCTTGAATTGCTTGTAAATCGTGGTGTTGTCATGCTCCTGGATCTTGGCTATTAAATTTTGACGCAATGCCAAAATAGCCCTTCTTCCCAAGTCAATTAACTTCACCTCTTCAGAAACATCTTCTCCTACTTCAAAATCCGGCTCAATCTTTCTAGCTTCAGTAATGGATATCTCCTCATTTGGATCCATCACATCTATATCTTCTACTACCACTCTGTTTCTCCAAATCTCTAAATCCCCTTTGTCCGGGTTAATGATAATATCAAAATTGTCATCTGATCCAAATTTCTTTTTCAGCGCACTTCTAAAAACCTCTTCTAAAATGGCCATTAGGGTTACTCTGTCAATAAACTTGTCATCTTTAAATTCTGAGAAAGATTCAATAAGCGCAATATTTTCCATCTTGCTATCTATTAAAATTTAAGGTTCACTTTTGCTTCTTTAATATCTGTAAAAGCAATTTCTTGCTCTTTAGTCACAGTTACTTTTCCCTTACCTATAGGCTTTGGCTCTCTAGCTTTCCACTGCAATAAAATACTGTGGTCTAGAATTTGGATTAAATTACCTTCTACCACCTCATTTTCAGTTCGAACCGTAAGAGATCTATGTAGGTTTTTTTGGTATTGTCTAGGTATTACTAAAGGAGCGGTTGCTCCTGCAGAGGCCACATCCAATCCAAAATCTATGGTTTCTTTATCCAAATTATGCTCAATAGCACGACTCACATTCATACAATCTTGAAGCGTTACTCCAGTATCCCCATCTAATACCACGGAGATTTTCTTGTCTGTTGTAATCTTAAAATCTATTAAAAACAGGGATGGGTTTTCCTCCAACGCTGTATCTAATAAGGTTCTAACTTCTTTTTCGAACATAGATTTATGGGTAATAAAAGAGGGGACTTTTGGTCCCCTCTTATTCATTTATCATTTTATCGCCACAAATATACAATATTTTAGGCATAATACAATAAAAAACCCAAAGCGAAAACTTTGGGTTTTTTTTGTTGGTCTACAAGGACTCGAACCTTGAACGACTGTACCAAAAACAGCTGTGTTACCAATTACACCATAGACCACTACCGTATAAGAGGGTGCAAATTTAAAACAAAGTTTGTATTATCAAAACAAAACTTTTCTTTTTTTTCCAAAGACATTCATTGAGCAGCTATTTTCCGCGGAGTACAGGCTTAAAAAGTTATTTTTCAAGGGAGAAAAAGCTGTTAAAGCTTTCAAAATTTAAACCCCGCATAAACATATTAATTAGTAATTTCGCTCTATTACAAAAAACAAGCACATGTTTTCAAGAGATTTTGACCTTTGGGACCGCCGTTTAGGATGGATGGTTTTTTTTATAGCACTCATCACTTACGCATTGACGGTTGAACCTACGGGTAGCTTTTGGGATGCAGGTGAATATATAGCGACTGCAGCCAAACTTCAAATTGGGCATCCGCCAGGGGCGCCATTACTACAAATGATCGGAGCCTTCTTTGCCATGTTTGCATTGGAGCCTACACAAATTGCGAGAATGGTGAATTATGTGTCTGGTGTCTCTTCTGCATTCACCATTTTATTTATGTTTTGGACCATCACCAATTTACTAAGGAAATTGGTTGGAAAAACAACTGAATTGTCCAGTTCACAAGCCATAGCTGTCTTAGGGAGTGGAATTGTGGGATCTATGGCATTTGCCTATTCTGACAGTTTTTGGTTTAATGCAGTTGAAACGGAAGTATATGGTATGGCCAGTTTTATCATGGCATTATTGCTTTGGCTGGGTTTAAAATGGACCGACAACTTAGATACAGACAGGGGAGATAAATGGCTTGTACTGATCTCTTTCATTGTAGGGCTTACTTTTGGTATTCAATTCATGGGCTTTCTAGCCATCCCTTCCATCGGTTTACTTTATTACTTTAAAAAATACAAAACCACCACCGTAAAAAACTTTCTAATGGCCAATATCGCTGTGGTTGGCGTTCTATTGCTGGTTTATAAATTCTCCTTAACATATGTGCTAAAAGCGTTCGGTTGGTCTGAAGTGTTTTTTGTCAACACCTTTGGTTTGCCTTTTAATTCTGGCTCAATCATAATGGCTGCAGCATTTATAGGTGCTTTTTATTACGCCTTAAAGGTTACAAGATCAAAACAAATGGTCGCTGCCAATACCATAGTACTTTCTTTAATGTTCTTGATTTTAGGATTTTCTTCTTGGCTTATGCTACCCATCAGGGCAAACGCAGGGGTGATTATTAACGAAAATGATCCTTCAGACGCCCGTTCCTTATTGGCTTATTACAACCGAGAACAATATCCTGGCGTAGACAGTCCAGTGTATGGTGCATACTACTCCAACGCATTCAGTACCGCTAGCATTGAAAAAGACGACAAACCTAAATATGAAAAAGATTACACCACTGGAAAATATGTGATAGTCAATTATTTTGAAGAAGCGCTCCAAGGATCAGACCCTGCACATGAAGGCTTATTACCAAGGATGTGGAGTGAACAAAACGCTGAAAATTACATGCGCTATTTTGGGCCATTAAAATTCAGGATTAAAAGAGATTATTTAGGCAATAAAGAATTGAAAGCTACCATAGGACAATTTAAAAATGGCCTAGAAAAAGGAGAAATTGACGTAGCACAATACATTACTTTCTTAAGGGAATTCAGAGATTATATAGACGTTATCCCACCTACCCTAATGGACAACATAAACTATATGTTTTCTTTTCAATTCAACTATATGTATTGGCGCTATTTCATGTGGAATTTCACTGGAAAACAAGACGACGTCCAAGGGCGTTATGACAATCACGGAAACTGGCTTAGTGGTATTTCATTTATAGACAGTCCAAGACTTGGGAGCCAGGAGAATTTACCTGCTGATCTTTTAAACAATAAGGGAAGAAATACCTACTTTTTCCTACCCCTACTTTTAGGCGTCATAGGTATTTTATTCCAATTCAAGAAAGACAAGAAACAATTTTGGACCTTGTTTGTGTTCTTTATGTTTACAGGGCTGGCCATACAATTTTACACCAATCCTTCGATTTTCCAACCCAGAGAACGCGACTACTCGCTGGTAGGATCATTTTATATTTTTGCGCTTTGGATTGGTTTAGGCGTTTACGGACTGTTTAACGAACTGTCCTCATTCACTAAAAAGGCCTGGCTTTCTCCAGCGGTGGTAGGATTATGCTTTTTAGCTGTACCTGTACTCATGGGGTTCCAAAACTGGGACGACCACGACAGATCCAACAGAAAAACCGCAAAGAGCACTGCTAAAGCCTATTTAAACTCTACCCAAAAAGACAGTGGCGCCATATTATTTACTATTGGAGATAACGACACCTTTCCCCTTTGGTATGCCCAAGAAATTGAGGGATACAGAACGGATGTTAGGGTCATTAACACCAGTTTATTTGCTACAGATTGGTATATAGATCAAATGAAAAGAAAGGCTTATGAGAGTGATCCCATACCCTCTCAGCTCACCCATAACCTATACCACTACGGAAATAGGGATGCCATTTATTTCCAAGAAGTGACAGACAAACGCTGGGACATTAAGGACTTTTTAAATTGGGTGGGCAGCGACAAGCCCCAAACAAAATTCAAATATCTTTTGGGGACACAAGGGGCAGACCTCAGTCAGTACTCTGAAAGCAATCTAGACATTGTGTACTACCCTACAAATAAAATCAGGGTTCCAGTGAACAAAGAAAATGTATTGGCCAGTGGCTTGGTAAAAGCAAAGGACAGTGCGCTAATTTTAGATTATATAGACATTGACCTCCCTAAGTCTGCCCTACCTAAAAACAGGTTACTCATGTTGGATCTTTTGGCCAACAATGATTGGAAAAGACCCCTCTACTTTTCGGGAGGAAGTTTTGAGGCTGGAGAGTATTTATGGATGAAAGACTACCTCCAATTAGACGGCTTGGCTTATAAGCTGGTGCCTATTAAAACCAAATATGAAAGTGTTTTTGAAATGGGCAGAATAGACACCGACACCATGACAGCTATAGTAAAAAGTTGGGAATGGGGGAATTCTGGTGATCCAGAAGTGTATATTGACACCCAAACAAGGGTGCAAGGATTGTCGTTCAGAAGCAACCTAGCCAGACTAACGGAAACCCTGATTGGTGAAAATAAATTGAGTGAAGCCAAGGAAATATTAGATATTGGAATGAAAAATATGCCGGTAAATGGTTTTGACTACTACAACTTTGTGGTGCCATTTATTGAAGGTTATTACGCTGTAGGGGCACCCGAAGAAGCGAGGGGTCTTTTTCAAGAACTCAAAAATATTTACCAAGACCACCTGGGCTATTATGCCGCCATGGATATTACCGATCAGTATAACAGCATTCAAAATATTATTGAAAACTTAGAAGGTTACCGAAGGATATTAGATGTGTTGTCTATAGGAGACAGCACAGAGATCACTGTAGAAGAAAGGCGTGAATTCGAAGTGTTTATGGACAAGTTCTCTCATTTCTACGAAGGAGCGGAAGAGGAAAACAACGGCTTTGAATCGGAGTATAATCCCAATGAAATTACACCATTAAATAGTCCGAGAGAGTAACAAAGGGGCGTGAAGGAAATGAAATTGATGGTGTTTATGCGTATTCTTCTATAATACCCATGAGGGTTACAGCGTCTTGCTCTCCGCTCTGGCGCCAAACCATTTCACCGTCTTTATAAACCATTAGTGTAGGCAATGTAGTGACCCTTAAGGCGGCTGCTAAATCTTTGTTTTTGTCTGCGTCTATCTTAATGACTTTTCCTTTGTCTCCAATAGCAGCAGCAACACTTCTAAGCACCTCGTGCATAGACCGTGAGGACTCATCCCAATCTGCATAAAAATCTATAAGGACTGGAATATTTAAGTCTATTAATTCGCCAAATTTTGACATAACATTTTTTTATAGTATAATCAAATGTAATAAAAAAACCTAAAAAACAACTTAAACCGCTTTTTTTAAGGTAATCACTGTGATTTCTGGCCATATACCTACCCTTCCAGGGTAGCCTAAGAATCCAAAGCCCCTATTGACATTAATGTACTGACCCAGTGCTTCGTATATTCCTGCCCATTGTTTGTACCTCCATTTTACAGGACTCCATTTAATCCATCCTGGAATTTCAATCCCAAATTGCATCCCATGAGTATGACCGCTCAGGGTTAAATGAAAATGCTGGGAATGAGGAATGACCTCTGCCTCCCAATGCGAAGGGTCATGTGAGAGCAATATCTTAAAATCGTTTTCTTTTATTTCAGCAATGGCCTTATTGAGGTCTCCAGCTTTCTTAAACCCTCCTTTTCCCCAATTTTCCACCCCTACAATGGCTATTTTTTCTCCATTCCTTTCAATGTATTTGTGCTCATTTAAAAGGAGCTTAAAGCCAATTTCTTGCTGAATTTCTTTGAGCCTATTTAAATTAGCCTCCTTAGCATCTGGAGAAGGCCAAGAAACATAATCTCCGTAATCATGATTTCCCAATACAGAAAATATCCCGTCTTTGGCTTTTAATTTTGAAAAACTAGACATCCATGGTTCCATCTCACTGGCTGTATTGTTGACAAGATCTCCTGTAAAAAAAAGTACATCTGATTGCTGTTGGTTGATCAGGTCAATTCCATAAGCTATTTTCTCTGCATTGTCAAAACTACCAGAGTGAATGTCTGAAATCTGGCTGATCTTGTAGCCATCAAAAGCCTCGGGTAAATCTTCAAAAATAAGGACGTATTCAAGTACCTTATAGCGGTATTTTCCCCGGAACATTCCATAAAGTAATGCGCCAAAAGGTAGGGCGGCAATACCCAGGGCTAAGGCACTAATAAAACGCCTTCTAGAAGGAATAACTACAGGGCGCTCCCAATGAAACAGCTTCACTATCCCGGCCCATATAAATCTAAAAACGTCTTCAAATAGTAAAAAGAACACTACAGCAATACTAAATAAAAACCAGCTACCCACCAATCCCATTGCATAAGACTTATAAGGACTCGCCACCCTAAATTCCGTAGGAGAAAAGGCAAAATGGAAGAGAAAAAATGCGAATACTAAAATGGCAGAAATAACATAGAAACTCGAGAAAAAAGGGCTTCTAAAGGTGGTTTTAAAGGCGTAATAGCAGTACCAAGCAAAACCCACATAAAAAAACACAAAAAACAACCAACGCATATTTTTTTTTACAAAGATAAGACTTTAGTGAGGATTTTCTAATAGGGATAAAACGTCTTTAACCCGATTTTCTTGGGTGGTAAATCTGTGGGTGTCTGACAGTAGCGCAACAGTATGCATAGACACTTTGGGTGTCTGAACCAACACTTTTTCTGCGGCCACACCAGACAAATGAATGGCTTTAAAGCCCGCTTCCTTAAAAACAAGGGCATTTTGAGCATTTACCCCACCACCAGGCATAATTTCCACAGCGGTAGACATCTCTTTTAAGGCCTTTAATTGATCCAAGCCGTCCACGGCTTTTAATGCAGTTCCAGAAGACAATAAACTATGCACTCCCATTTTAGACAATTTCAAGAGGGTTTCCTGTGGATCTAAAACCCAATCAAAAGCCCTATGAAAAGTAAATTTCATTCCAGAGGCTGACGCAACCAAAGCAGCGGTTCTCGCAACATCTAAATTTCCGTCTGGCTGTAAAATCCCTGAGACAACACCTTCAAAACCGAGTTCCTTGCAGTAGGCTATGTCTTCAAGCATGCTATTAAACTCTCCAGAGGTATAAGAAAAATCGCCTCCTCTTGGACGAATCAAAACCCTAGTGGGTAGCGAAATGATCTTGGTGTACTCTTTTAAGAGGCCCATGGAAGGAGTAAGCCCTCCAAGCGCCAAGCCAGTACAAAACTCAATTCTGTGAGCGCCTGCACTTTGAGCGGCTAATGCCGAGTCTAATGAGTTACAACAAACTTCTAAAATCATAATTGATACAAATATAAGCGAAACGTTTCCATTAAAATCTGTATTTTTAAGTCCACAAAGAAAACGAGATGAGATACCTGTATATTGTATTGGGATGTGCCGCATTTATTGGCCTTATTAAATATTGGATTCCCATGGTAGACCGCATTATTCTATGGATAGAACGCTTGTGGTCCAAATTGTTTCGTTCCTAAACCAATCGACCAAATGAAAAGAAGAAAATTCCTCCAAGCTGCAGGACTGAGCGCTACAGCACTAGTCACCCAACCCATACTAGGCAAAGAAAGCAAGAGAATGCCTAGGCACAGTGTCGCAATAAAACCGCTGACCATCTGTACTTGGAACTTTCACCGCGCTACCGCTAAATCCTGGGAAGTACTCTCCAATGGGGGTGCCGCTCTAGACGCTGTAGAACAAGGAGTCATGGTAGAAGAGTCCGATTTATCTAATCAGACCGTTGGAAAAGGCGGAAGACCAGACAGGGATGGAGAAGTAACCCTAGACGCTTGCATCATGGATTCCAATGGAAACTGCGGATCAGTAGTGTACCTACAAAATATTGCCCATCCCATTCAAGTCGCTAGAAAGGTAATGGAAGAAACGCCTCATGTGATGTTAGCTGGGAAGGGAGCCGAACAGTTCGCTTATGAAATGGGTTTTAAAAAAGATAATTTACTTACTACCCAATCAAAAGCCGAGTGGGAAACTTGGAAAATTACCTCACAATACAAACCCATTATAAATATTGAAAATCACGACACTATAGGCATGCTGGCCATAGACAAAAACGGAGACCTCTCTGGCGCTTGTACAACTTCAGGGATGGCTTACAAAATGGCTGGTCGCGTTGGTGATTCTCCCATTATTGGTGCCGGACTATTTGTTGACAATGAAATAGGTGCAGCAACCGCGACTGGCGTGGGAGAAGAAGTCATGAAAACAGTGGGAAGTTTCTTAATTGTAGAACTCATGAGGCAGGGCATGACGCCGCAAGAAGCCTGTGAAGAAGCTGTAAATCGTATTGTGAAAAAAAATCCTGAATACGCCAATATTCAAGTGGGTTTTATTGCCTTAAGCAAAGCTGGAGAAACGGGAGCTTATTGTATTCAACCAGGATTCTCCTACAGTTATTATGACCAATACGGCCAAGAAAACAGACCAGCTAGATCCCATATTTAATGGATCATTGTCTGGATAAAACACACACTAAAATGGGCTTTGAATGTATAGTCCTTTATAATTTTTTTTAGAATGTCCAAAAAAAGACTTTTCCTCTTAGACGCTTATGCTTTAATATTCAGAGGTTATTACGCGCTGATTAAAAATCCAAGAATTAACTCTAAAGGAGAAGACACCTCCGCCATCATGGGATTCGTGAATTCCTTATTTGATGTGATTAAAAGAGAGCAACCAGACCATCTAGCGGTATGCTTTGACAAAGGTGGCAGTAGTGAACGCACCCAATTATTCCCAGAGTACAAAGCCAATAGATTAGAGACGCCAGACGCCATAAGACTCGCAGTGCCTTATATTCAAGAAATCTTAAGGGCCATGCAGATCCCGGTAGTTGTTTTAGAAGGTTTAGAAGCAGACGACATTATTGGCACACTGGCCAAACAGGCAGAAAAAGAAGACTACCAGGTGTTTATGGTCACCCCAGACAAAGACTTTGGCCAATTGGTCTCTGAAAATATTTTTATGTATCGTCCCGCAAGAATGGGAAATGGGATTGAAATATGGGGGATTCCAGAGATCCAAAAAAGATTTGGTGTAGAAAGACCTGAACAAGTCATTGACTATTTAGGAATGATGGGAGACGCCAGTGATAATATACCTGGACTTCCTGGCGTAGGAGAAAAAACAGCCAAAAAGTTTTTGGCAGATTTTGGGAGTATGGAAAACCTTTTGGCCAATACAGATCAGCTCAAAGGGAAAATGAAAGAAAAAGTTTCTGAAAACGCTGCACTCGGATTACTATCAAAAAAATTAGCCACCATTAATATTCATTGCGACGTTACTTTTAATGCAGCCGCTTATGAGCTCACCACACCAGACAGTGAAAAGGTTCAGGCCATTTTTGAGAAACTGGAATTTAGAAGGCTTACCGAGCAGTTTTTAAGGTTGTTTTTCGCGCCCAAAGAGACCCCCAATACTCCAGAAGCCAACACTCAGAAAAAAGCGGAAGCAACTACTGCAGGAAGTGGCCAATTTGGGCTTTTTGACAACGCTGAAAACAGCACAGATGGTGGACAAATATTCACCTCAAGAAAAACCATAAATGAAGTTTCCCACCACTATCAATTGGTAAGCCCTGGCTTGGGAATGAAACTATTTACCCAAAAACTATTGCAACAATCTCAGGTGTGTTTTGACGCAGAAACGACCAGCTTAGATCCTTTAGAAGCGACCCTGGTTGGTTTGGCTTTTAGCTGGGAAGCCCATAAAGGATTCTACATTTCCCTACCGGAAGACCAGGAGGAAACAAGTGAAATCTTATCAGAACTCAAAGCATTTTTCCATCATGAAGGCATTGAAAAGGTAGGGCAAAACCTAAAATATGACCTTAAAGTACTCCACCGTTATGGCATTGAAGTAAAAGGCCCTTGCTTTGACACTATGTTGGCCCATTATCTCATCAATCCAGACATGAGACACAACCTAAGTGTTCTCAGTGAAACCTACTTAAACTATACTCCAATTGCTATTGAAGCGTTAATAGGCAAGGGAAAACAAAAAATCACCATGAGGGAAGTGGATTTAGAGCAACAAGTAGCCTATGCGGTAGAAGATGCAGACCTTTGCTTTCAGTTGGCCCAACAATTCAAAACAGAATTGGCCGCTGCAGGAAATGAATCCCTTTTTATAGACATGGAAGTCCCCTTGTTAAGGGTATTGGCGGGTATGGAATTAGAAGGTATTAATTTAGATGTGGCCTTTCTAAACACCTTGTCTGTGACCTTAGACAAGGATATTCTACAATTAGAAAATGACATTTATGAAGCCGCAGGAGAAACCTTTAATATTGCTTCTCCAAAACAATTGGGCGACATACTTTTTGGAAAGATGCACTTGGCAGAAAAACCAAAAAAAACCAAGACAGGGCAATACTCCACCGCAGAAGATGTGCTTTCTTATCTGACCAAAGAGCATAAAATAATTGCCGATGTTATAGCATACCGAGGGCTAGCTAAACTAAAAAGCACCTATGTAGACGCACTACCGCTCCAAGTGTCTGCACAAACAGGAAGGGTACATACCGATTATATGCAAACGGTAGCAGCCACCGGAAGGTTGAGTAGCAACAACCCAAATTTACAGAACATCCCTATCAGAACAGAAAGGGGAAAACAGATCAGAAAAGCTTTTATTCCAAGAGATCAAGAGCACATACTACTGGCAGCAGATTACTCTCAAATAGAATTGAGGATTATAGCAGCGCTCAGTCAAGAAGACAATATGATCGCAGCCTTTAAAGAAGGTGCAGACATTCATGCTTCCACTGCAGCAAAGGTATTTAACGTGCCCCTAGAATCCGTGAGCAGAGAACAGCGAAGCCATGCCAAGACCGTGAATTTCGGTATTATCTACGGAGTATCTGCCTTTGGACTCAGCAACCAAACAGATTTGAGTAGGGCAGAATCCAAAGCACTCATAGATACTTATTACGAAAGCTATCCAAAACTCAAGGCCTATATGAACAGTCAAGTGAATTTTGCCAGAGAAAATGGTTATGTGGAAACGGTACTAGGACGCAGAAGGTATTTAAAAGACATTAACGCCAACAATGCCATTGTAAGAGGCGCAGCAGAGCGAAATGCAGTGAATGCACCCATACAAGGAAGTGCTGCAGACATTATTAAATTGGCCATGATCGCAGTTCAAAAGGCACTAGACTCCCAAAAATTAAGAACAAAAATGCTCTTACAAGTGCATGATGAATTGGTCTTTGATGTATACAAACCAGAGTTAGAACAAGTCAAAGAACTCGTTAAGTCAGCCATGGAAAACGCATTTACACTCTCAGTGCCTTTAGACGTAGATTTAGGGGTAGGTGAAAACTGGTTAGAGGCCCATTAAAAACATTCATTATCGGGCAAACCTGTAAGTGGCCTTAATTAAAAAGGTGTTTTCTAATTTTTGATTTAAGATCTGGTCCCTAAGGCTGAAACCCAACCCATCCATTGGGTTGGCAAAGCCTGTAGCCCCTTGTGACCAAACCAAAAACAGTTCAGATCCAGGAATATACTCCCAACGTATCACGAGATTAGACCTAAATTGAACAAATGAAAAGTCAGGGTCTGAAAACGAAAAATCGCTAGAACCATCTCTATCCTGATCTACAAAGTAGCTGCCATTTTCTTTTTTCAGTTGCTGGGTGTCGTACCAAGTGACTCTGTCATCCAAGCGTTTGGCTGCAGCATTAGTCACATAATTAAAATCTGAATAGACGCCATTGGCAATAAAGGGTTGTCCGTAATACTGGATGGTTAGGTTTGGATCAATTGTATAATTCAAACGCATAGAAGTCACAAAAGAAGTCTGGTCAATAGCCGCTGTAATATAATAAGGAAGGCCATTGGCCAAGCCTTGAGTCACGTACTGTGTTCTGGAAGGGTTCACCTCATACTCCACCTCCAAAGACATACTCAAAGCATCCAAAGGCTGGTAGGTAACATCTATCCCATAACGATCCAAAGAAAAATTATTGTCTTGCGCCTGGCTCTTTACAAAACCAGCTCCGACAGACAATTTTTTACGATCGTCTGAACCCACTGAGAAAAACATAAAATTCTCCTCTGAAAAGCGCCACCTTGGCCCTCCCCTTAAAAATGCATTAATATTAATTAGAGGCTTATGGGTAAGTCCCATCTCAAAATTCCAATTATTAATAGCATTAACTTCTCCCCTAAAATCATACTGTATTCGGTTGTTATTTCCCTGAAAATCATAGGTGCTACTCTGAGAAAAACGAAATGAAGCACTCCTGTACCAAGTGGTGGGATCTAAAAATTGGGCCCTTAAATTGGCAAACTGCCTAATGAGGTCTGTTTCTCTTAAAAATCCTACATCGTTGAGTTCCAATTCAGGAGAACGCCAATTCCCTCCCATGCTGTATTGCCAAACACCTGCTCCTTTTCCAAAAACCAACTTACCCCCGGTCCCAGACAAACTGGTTTTTTCAGGATTTACCCCCACATGCGAAGCGTCTGAACGCTGAAACATATGCACAATGCTTTCTTGTGTTTCCCTAATGGCTTCAGGAGTTCCCTGCACCCTAGAACCAATCACATTTCCTTCTATATAATATGTACGGTCCTTCCATTGGTGCATAAAATCAATCCCACCTGTATAGGCTGCTTTATGCAAAGAAACCGCCAATGGATCCGACTGCCTATTGGTGGCCGTAAAAATAGCACCCAAAAAAGACATGCGATTGTTAAAATCTTTCTGTGCACGTCCCACCAAATAATTGGCCATAGGCTCCACCAAAGTCTCGATTCTTTGTCCATTGAGGTCTGATTGCGCATACATACCACTGGTCACACTCTCTAAAAGGCCTAGGGACCAACCGTTTTTAGTCTTACCAGAAAACTTAGCAGCTCCCAGAATAGTGGTATTATTAGGTCTTTTAATATGGCCCCCTTCGGGCGCCGATGCCCCCAACTGAGGACTCCTACCAATCCTTCTAGAATAAAACAAATTATCGTTTCCGTTGGCAAACCTAAAATCAAAAATATTTTTATTCTCTATAAAAAATGGTCGCTGTTCTCTGAAAAAAATTTGAAAACCATCTAAGGCTATAGCCCCTGGATCTGCCTCTACCTGACCAAAATCTGGATTCACCGTAAGGTCTAAAGTAAGGTCATTGGTAATACCAATTTTAGCATCTAAACCTACATTGAGCTTAGGGTCTTTACCATCCCTGTAAGGGTTGCCTTTTTGGGCCTGATAAGTGTCGTATTGGCCCACAGTAAAGGGCTGAATTTCCAACTGCCTTTGTGGTTCAATATTTATCAATCCCCTTAGGGTTCCAAATTCACTGACAATACCTGCAGCATTTTGAGGAATTCTATCCCAGGCAGAACGCTCTTGCGCTCTAAATAAGGTCCTAGAAAGTTGCAACCCCCAAAACTGTTCCTTAGCATTTCCAAATTTTAACTGACTAAAGGGAATCTTCATTTCTGCAGTCCAACCCAGATCGTCAATATTTGTGGCCACATACCAAATAGGGTTCCAAGAGTCGTCCCAGTTATTACCGTTCTCAGAAACAAACTCATCTCCTTTAACCCCTGCAGCAGTAACCGAAAAAGCAAAAGCAGTTCGTTTGTCTAAATAACTGTCCAATATAAAGGCCACTCGGTCTCCCTGGAAGCCGTCTCGCCTAGACAGACGCTTTTCTATTTTATCAGGTTCGGTGTCAAAACAACGCACCGCTACGTAGAGGTATTTAGAATCGTAGGCAATTTTAAATTGTGTTTCCTGAGCAGGGGAAGTATTCTCATCGGGCATTTGCTCAATAAAATCTCCCGCCCATGGAACAATACCCCAAAGGGATTCTCTAATAAGTCCATCAATATCAGGGACTTCATTTTGAGGCAAACGCTGGGTCACATAAGTCTTCTGATCATATTTATGTGGAGTTAGCGCTAGAAAAACTGTAGCTTCTTCCTGTGAATAAGCAGAGAAATTAGCTACAAAAAAAAAGGCAACAAGGTATTTAAAGTGCATAAATGTAAGGTAGAGTATGAGGCAAAAATACCCCCCTCAATTCTAACAGGAGTGACTCACGAGAGTTTTAACATTTCCTTATGAGTTTAAAAAACAAAAAAAATGAACTTTTTATAAAAATAATCAAAAAACAGCATTTGAATTTCAACTAATTAGTTGTACATTTGCAGCCCGATTATCGGGATTATAGTGTTTAATCAATAAAAATATTAGTGTGGACACATTAAGTTACAAAACTGTTTCAGCTAACAAAGCTACAGTTAACAAACAGTGGGTACTGGTAGATGCAGAAGGACAAACTTTAGGACGTTTGGCTTCTAAAATAGCTATTATGCTTAGAGGTAAAAACAAACCTAACTACACCCCTCACGTAGATTGCGGGGATAATGTAATAGTTATAAATGCAGAGAAAGTTACCATGACTGGTAATAAGATGCAGACTAAAACTTACATAAGACACACTGGTTTTCCAGGGGGTCAGCGTTCTCTTACTGCTAGTGAATTATTAGCAAAAAAGCCCATTGGTCTTGTAGAGAAAGCAGTGAAAGGAATGTTGCCTAAAAACAAATTAGGTGCGGATCTTTACAGAAACTTGAAAGTATACGAAGGTACAGCGCACGGTCAAGAGGCGCAGAAACCTGTAGTAATAAACTTAGAATCATTTTAGCAATGGAAGTAATTCACAAAATAGGAAGAAGAAAAACAGCGGTTGCTCGTGTATACCTTACACCAGGAAACGGTAAAATTACGATCAACAAAAGAGATCTAGAGAACTACTTTCCAACAGCTACCTTACAGTACAAAGTACAACAACCTTTCGCCCTTACAGGAACAGAAGGAACTTATGACGTAAAAGTGAATGTTTATGGTGGCGGTATCACTGGCCAAGCAGAAGCAGTACGTTTAGGAATCTCTAGAGCGTTGTGTGAAATTGACGTAGAAAACAGACTAACGCTTAAGCCAGAAGGACTTTTAACAAGAGATCCGAGAATGGTAGAGCGTAAGAAATTCGGACAGAAAAAAGCCCGTAAGAAATTCCAGTTCTCTAAACGTTAATCGTTTATACTACAAATTCAAGGCCTTATTCGTAAGGCCTTTATATGTTCTTAAAAGTATCCTCCCATCTTGGGAGGTCTTTATTATAAATAAGTTGTTATCTGGATACACCAGAAACTAGTTTAGCATCTAAATGTTACGTTGTGGCATTGCTAATCCAACAGAAAGTAAACTAAGTAAAAAATGGCAAACAAAATTGAAGTTAAAGACCTATTAGAGGCTGGGGTGCATTTCGGTCACCTTACAAGAAAATGGAATCCAAGCATGGCTCCTTACATCTACATGGAGCGTAATGGTATTCACGTAATCAACCTTTACAAAACTGCTGCTAAAATTGAAGAAGCTAACGAAGCATTAAAGAAAATTGCTGCCTCTGGTAGAAAAATTCTTTTCGTAGCGACTAAAAAACAAGCAAAAGATATCGTTGCTGAAAAAGCGGCTAATGTAAATATGCCTTACATCACAGAAAGATGGCCAGGGGGTATGTTAACCAACTTTGTAACGATTCGTAAGGCTGTAAAGAAGATGGCTACTATCGATCGTATGAAAAAAGATGGTACATTCATGACACTATCTAAAAAAGAACGTTTACAAGTAGAGCGTTTAAGAGCTAAATTAGAAAAGAACTTAGGTTCAATTACTGACATGACTCGTTTACCAGGTGCTTTATTTATTGTAGACACCATGAGAGAGCACATTGCGGTTAAAGAAGCTTTGAAGCTTAACATCCCAATATTTGCTATGGTAGACACCAACTCTGATCCAAAACAAATAGACTACGTGATTCCATCTAACGATGACGCATCTAAATCTATCGAAGCAATTTTAAACCATGTTACTGGTGCTGTTGCTGAAGGTTTATCAGAGAGAAAATCAGAAAAAACTGCTGAAAAAGAAGGTGCCTCTGATGCAAAAGAAGCAGCTCCAAAAACAGAAGCAGCTCCAAAAACAGAAGCAGCTCCAAAAGCAGAAGCAGCTCCAAAAACAGAAGCAGCTCCAAAAGCAGAAGCAGCTCCAAAAGCAAAAGACTTAAACAGCAAGACTGTTGCTGAATTAAAAGAAATGGCTACTGCAAAAGGGGTAGAAGGTATTTCTAGTATGAAGAAAGCAGATCTAGTAGCTGCATTAAGTTAATATAAAGTAAATCAAAATAACATGGCAAATATTACTGCTGCAGAAGTAAACAAATTAAGAAAAACTACCGGTGCCGGTATGATGGACTGTAAGAAAGCCTTAGTAGAAGCTGAGGGTAACTTTGACACAGCTATTGAAATATTACGTAAAAAAGGACAGAAAGTAGCTGCCAATAGAGCAGACAGAGAGTCTAGCGAAGGTGCTGCAATTGCAGTTTTAAATTCAGACAAAACACAAGGGGTTGCCGTTTCTTTAAACTGCGAAACTGACTTCGTTGCTAAAAATGACTCTTTTATAGCATTAGCTACTGAGTTGGCTTCTTTAGCCCTTAATTTTGATACTAAAGAAGCTTTCTTAGCTTCTGATTTTAACGGAATGTCTGTTCAAGAGAAATTGATTGAGCAAACAGGTGTTATAGGTGAAAAAATTGAAATCGGTGGATTTAAAAAACTAAGTGCTGCATTCGTAGGAAGCTACATTCACGCAGGCAACAAAATTGCTACTTTAGTAGGATTGTCTGCTGCACCAGCTGGAGCAGATGTGATTGCTAAAGATGTAGCCATGCAGGCTGCTGCAATGAATCCTGTTGCTTTAAATGAAAGCGGTGTGGACCAATCTATTATTGACAAAGAAATTGAGATTGCAAAAGATCAATTGCGTCAAGAAGGAAAACCAGAGGCTATGTTAGACAATATTGCCAAAGGAAAAATTACAAGATTTATGAAAGACAACACTTTGGTAAATCAAGATTTCATTAAAGATTCTAAAATGAGTGTAGCACAGTATGTGAAAACTGGGGACGCATCTCTTGAAGTAGTTTCTTTTGCTCGTGTAGCATTAGGATAATTCCTGCTCAAATAACTTAAAAAAAACCCGCGTTCTTCGAACGCGGGTTTTTTTTTGAATCTCATTCCACACATAAATGCTATGCCTAAAAAAAATTGATTATTTTTGTGTAACGAAATTCACCTAAAAAATGCCATACAAAAGAATTTTACTGAAATTAAGTGGAGAAGCCCTCATGGGAGACAGGCAATACGGAATAGATCCAAAGCGTATTGCGGATTACGCCCAAGAGATCAAAGCGGTTGTAGAAAAAGGCATTGAAGTAGCCATTGTTATTGGCGGAGGTAATATTTTTAGAGGTTTGGCAGCAGCCAGCAACGGCATGGATAGGGTTCAAGGAGACCATATGGGTATGCTTGCCACTGTCATAAACGGATTGGCTTTACAAAGTGCCTTAGAAGAAATCGCAGTCCAAACACGCTTGCAATCTGCGATTCAGATCAATGAAGTAGCAGAGCCTTTTATCAGAAGACGTGCTATGAGACACTTAGAAAAAGGGCGTGTAGTTATTTTTGGAGGAGGTACAGGGAATCCATATTTTACCACAGACTCTGCAGCAGTACTTAGGGCTATAGAGATAGAAGCAGACGTTATTATCAAAGGAACGCGTGTAGATGGTATTTACACCGCAGACCCAGAAAAAGACGTTAATGCCACTAAGTTTGACAAAATCTCTTTTAATGAAGTACTGTCAAAAGGGCTAAAAGTAATGGACACCACTGCATTTACGTTGAGTCAGGAAAATGAACTACCGATCATTGTATTTGACATGAATAAGAAAGGAAATCTTTTAAAAATTGTTTCTGGAGAATCCATAGGAACAGTTGTAAACTTATAAAAACATCGCTTTAAAGATGAATGAAGAAGTAGATTTTGTATTAGACAGCGCTAAAGAAAACATGGACAAAGCCATGGCGCATTTAGAAAAATCATTTGCAAAAATAAGGGCTGGAAAAGCGAGTCCTATTATGCTTTCTACCGTTAAGGTGGATTATTATGGATCTCCTACGCCACTCTCACAAGTGGCCAATGTAAATACCACAGATGCCAGAACCATTTCGGTACAGCCTTGGGAAAAAAACATGCTTCAAGAAATTGAAAAAGCCATTACAAATGCCAATTTAGGCTTTAATCCTATGAATAATGGGGACCTTATCATCATCAACGTACCGCCTCTAACTGAAGAGCGAAGAAGGGATTTGGTCAAACAAGCCAAAGCTGAAGCTGAAGATGCTAAGATTGGGGTTAGAAACGCAAGACAGGAGGCGAACAAAGATATTAAAGGAATAGACCTGCCTGAAGATACTGTTAAAGATGCAGAAGCGTCTATCCAAGAGCTGACCAATAAGTACAGTAAAAAAATTGAAGAACTGCTCACGGTAAAAGAAGCAGAAATCATGAAGGTGTAAGGCCTTTATTAAAAAAACCTCATGATAGGATTTAGTACCCAAAATTTTTGGGCTACCACTGCTAGAATTATTCTTAGAAATAGGATCACTATCCTTATTGGGGTCTTTCTCTTTACCATTTTTATGTCTATGCAATGGAAGAACATGCGTTTTTCCAATACAGAGGCCAACCTACTTCCAGACAACCATCCTGTAAACTTAGCCTACCAAGACTTTGTATTACGCTTTGGGGAAGAGGGTAATATTATAGCTATTGCGGTAAAAGACAGTGCTTTATTTGAAATAAATAACTTCAAAAAGTGGAATAGGTTAAGCAAACAATTGGCCGCATTCCCAGAAGTGATTGCTGTACTTTCCACAGACAACCTAAAGCTACTAGAGCGTTCAAAAACAGCAGGTAAATTTATTTTTTCTCCTTTCAAAGGAAGCCTAGCTAAGGAGCAGAAAAGCTTAAATAAACATCTAGAAGACCTTTATCAAAACCAACCTTTTTACGACCAACTTCTCTTTAACAAAGAGACCGGTACATTAAGAACACTGGTTTATTTGGACAAAGAGATCCTCAATACTTCTGTTAGAAAAGACTTTGTTCTAAGAGACCTAAAACAATTATTAGACAATTTCAGACAGGACACCGGACTAGAAGTTCGTATTTCAGGTATGCCTTACATCAGGACTATGAATGCCCAGAGCATTATTGATGAAATTGGGCTCTTTATATTAGGAGCCTTAGGGGTTACTTCTATTATATTTTTCTTCTTTTTCAGAAGTGTTAGGGCTACGATCATTTCCATGACGGTTGTTATTATTGGAGTCATGTGGTCTTTTGGGGTATTGGGATTACTTGAATATGAGATCACAGTACTCACCGCCTTAATTCCCCCATTAATTATTGTGATAGGAATTCCAAATTGTATTTTCCTCATCAACAAATACCAACAAGAGGCCCAGAAACACGGAAACAAAGCACTCTCCTTACAGCGTGTAATTGCTAAAATTGGGAACGCTACTTTAATGACCAATGTAACAACTGCCTCTGGATTTGCTACTTTTATCATTACAGAGAGCACCCTTTTGAAAGAATTTGGAATTGTGGCTTCTATTAATATCATTGGAATTTTCATTCTCTCCTTACTCATCATCCCTATTGTCTATTCATTCATGTCTATGCCTAAAGAAAAACACCTCAGGCACTTGAATAAAAAATGGATTGATCGATTTGTGGGGAGTATGGAAAAAATAGTGCGGGAACAACGTATTGCCGTATATATTGTTTCTATTCTTTTGTTGGTTACCAGTATTATTGGAATTTATCAGATCAAAACTTCTGGAAGTCCTATTGAAGATATGCCAAAAGACAAAGCTTTCTTTAAAGATATTCGCTTTTTCGAACAAGAGTTCAACGCCATTATGCCCATTGAAATTGTTATAGACACAAAGATACCCAATGGAGTGTTAAGGCCCAGCAACCTGAAGAAAATGGACGCTTTAAGCCAGTTTATAGAAGAAACACCAGAGCTTTCAAAGCCTATTTCTGTAGTGAATTTGGCCAAATACGCCAAACAAGCCTATTACAACAATTTACCCAAATATTACCAGCTACCCACTTCCCAAGAGAGAGGCTTTATTTTATCTGCAGCCCAAGGTGCAAATACCGATCAGGATTTACTCAAAAATTTCACAGATTCCACAGGACAAGTCGCCAGAATCTCTACTGCGATTAAAGATGTAAAGACCGATCAAATGGAACAGGTAGAACTAGATTTACTGGATAAAATAGACAAATTATTTCCAAAAGATCGTTACAACGTATTACTGACAGGAAAAGCGCTGCTGTTTTTAAAAGGAACCAAATACTTGATTAAAAACCTGATCATGTCATTGGCATTGGCGATTTTTCTCATCGCCCTATTCATGGCTTACCTATTTAGGTCCTTTAGAATGATTGTGATTTCCCTTATTCCTAACTTACTCCCCTTATTGATCACTGCGGGAATGATGGGATTCATTGGGGTGCCTATAAAACCTTCTACCATATTAGTATTTAGTATTGCTTTTGGTATATCTGTAGACGACACCATTCACTTTTTAGCCAAATACCGACAAGAACTTATCGCTAATAAATGGCGCATAAAACCTTCTGTTTACGCAGCTTTAAAAGAAACAGGCGTGAGTATGATTTACACCTCCATCGTACTGTTTTTTGGATTTTCTGTATTTACCGTATCTAGCTTTGGTGGAACAATAGCTCTGGGAGGCCTCGTTTCTGCCACATTGCTGTTTGCCATGCTATCCAACCTAATCCTATTGCCATCTCTTTTATTGTCTTTAGAAAAGAGCATTGCCAACAAGCAGACGCTTAAAAAACCTCAAATAGATATTTTACCAAAAGAAAGTCAAACTTAAGTGATTAAACTATCTTTGCCTTTTAACTGAATAGGAATACAAACAACCATGATTACACCGAGAATTAAAACCATTTTACAAGATGTAGTGCCACTAACCACCTTAACTGTTCAAGGATGGGTAAGAAGTTTTAGGAGCAACCGTTTTATTGCCTTAAACGACGGTTCTTGTATGGAAAATCTACAATGTGTCATAGATTTTGACTCTTTATCAGAAGAACTATTAAAGAAAATCACTGTTGGGGCAGCCTTAAAAATTACTGGAATGCTTCAAGAAAGTGAAGGAAAAGGCCAGCGCGTAGAAGTACAAGTTACTGAGGTGGAAATTTTAGGCGTTTCAGATCCAGAAACTTACCCCATACAACCAAAAAAACACTCTTTAGAATTTCTAAGACAAAATGCACACTTAAGGGTTCGAACCAATACTTTTAGCGCCATCATGCGCGTGCGTTCCGCACTGTCTTTTGCAGTACACCAATACTTTAGAAGTCAAGATTTTAATTATGTACATACGCCTATTGTTACAGGATCAGATGCAGAGGGTGCAGGAGAAATGTTCCGCGTAAGTACCTTAGATGCCAAAAACCCGCCTTTAGATCCCAATGGCGCCATAGATTACCGTGAGGATTTCTTTGGCAAAGAAACCAACCTAACTGTTTCAGGGCAATTAGAGGCAGAAACCTATGCCATGGCACTTGGTAAAGTATATACTTTTGGCCCCACTTTTAGAGCAGAAAACTCAAACACTTCTAGGCATTTAGCAGAGTTTTGGATGATAGAACCAGAAATGGCTTTTTATGATTTAGATGCGAACATGGACCTAGCAGAAGACTTTATTCAAAACGTGATTAAATACGTTTTAGCACATTGCGAAGAGGACTTGGCTTTTTTAGAAAAAAGACTCCTAGAAGAAGAAAAACAAAAGCCTCAAAATGAACGTAGTGAAATGCCACTACTAGAAAAGTTGCAGTTTGTGGTAAACCAAAACTTTGTTAGGCTTAGCTATACTGAAGCCATTGAAATACTTCAAAATAGCACCCCAAATAAGAAGAAGAAATTTAAATATCCAATCACTGGTTGGGGTGAAGACCTTCAGAGTGAACACGAACGTTACTTGGTAGAAAAGCACTTTAAATGTCCTGTGATTTTATTTGATTACCCAGCAGACATTAAAGCCTTTTATATGCGCTTAAATGAAGACAAGAAAACCGTTAGAGCCATGGATATTTTATTCCCTGGTATTGGGGAGATTGTAGGAGGTTCTCAAAGAGAAGAACGTTTAGATGTGCTAGAAGAAAGAATGGCTGCCATGGGTGTTGACGACAAAGAACTTTGGTGGTACAAGGACCTTAGAAAATACGGATCTGCAGTACATTCAGGTTTTGGATTAGGCTTTGAGCGTTTGGTGCTTTTTACCACAGGCATGGGGAACATCAGAGATGTGATCCCTTTTCCAAGAACACCACAGAACGCAGAATTTTAAAAAGAGTTCCTCAAATACTTTTTTGTAACTTAAGGTATTGAATCCTTTAGTATCTCATGCTTAAACAATATCTTCAATATAAACTTTCTCAAAAGCTGTCTCCACAACAGATACAGCTCATGAAGCTCATACAATTGCCCACCCAGGCATTTGAGCAACGCCTTAGGCAGGAACTAGAAGACAATCCAGCCTTGGAACCAGGCAAAGAAATTGTGGAGGACTCTGAAGACTCATACGAAGACAATTACGAGGAAGATTTCAAAGAAGACAGTGAACATATAGATGCAGAAGACATCAATATAGATGAGTACCTGAGTGACGACGAAATCCCTGATTACAAAACACAGTCCAATAATTACTCTGAAGACCAAGACGACAAGGTCATTCCGTATGCGGCTGCAATCACTTTTTACCAACACTTATTAGCCCAACTACAACAACAGTTTATTGCAGAAGAAGATTGGGCCATTGCCGAGTTTTTAATAGGAAGTGTAGACGAAACAGGCTATATAAGGAGACCGCTGCCTGACTTAGTAGACGATCTTGCCTTTACGGAGAACTTATATACAGATGAGAATCAAGTCAAAAAAGTGCTCAGAAGTATTCAACAATTGGATCCTGCTGGAGTGGGAGCAACAAGCCTAAAAGAATGTTTGTTACTGCAATTAGTAAGAAAAACACCCACCAAAGCCGTTCAACTGGCACAGGACATATTGGGGCGCTCTTTTGAGCCTTTTTCTAAGAAACACTACGAAAAACTTATCTTAAAGCACAATCTTTCTGAAAACGACTTAAAAGAGGCCATACTGGTCATAGAAAAACTAAATCCAAAACCTGGAAGTGCCTTTTCAGATGGCGCAAAGATTGTCTCTCATATTGTGCCAGATTTTAGTTTAAAAATTGTAGATGGAGCGTTAGAGCTTTTACTCAATGGGAGAAACGCCCCTGAACTACATATCTCTAGATCCTACAATGAGATGCTGGCAGGATATAAAGAGAGTAAGCAAAAGACGAGCGCTCAAAAAGAAACCGTCAGTTTTATAAAGCAAAAATTAGATGCTGCAAAATGGTTTATTGAAGCGATTAAACAACGTCAGCAAACCCTTTATCTCACTATGGGTGCGATAATAGATTTTCAAGAAGCGTACTTTTTGAGTGGAGATGAGCGAAAACTCAAACCCATGATTTTAAAGGATATTGCAGACCTTATAGACATGGATATATCTACCGTGTCTAGAGTCGCAAATAGCAAATACATAGACACCCCTTATGGGACAAAATTAGTGAAAAGCTACTTCTCTGAAGGGATGAAAAATGAAAAAGGAGAAGATGTTTCTACCAGAGAGATTAAAAAAATTGTGGAACAACTCATCAAAAAAGAGAATAAGAGAAAACCACTCACAGACGACAAGCTGGCCTTAACACTCAAAGAAAAAGGCTACCCTATCGCCAGAAGAACTGTCGCAAAATACCGAGAGCAATTAGAACTCCCTGTAGCTCGGCTAAGGAAAGAGATCTAATAAAAAAAGCCCGCACAATGTGCGGGCTTTTTTATGAATTAGCTAACTGTTATTGCAAGTTTCTAAAAGCGTCTCCCTCGTAAGTGGTGTAATTCACTTTAAGAGCATTTACCTTTCTGAGTTCTAGCTTAATGTCCGATATAATACCCATATTGGCATTCTTATCTACTTTAAGCGCTGTAGTCAGTACATTCTGTAATTCTTGCGGCTTCTTAGCACGCTCAGATAAAACGTAATCTCCTACATCAGTAGCATTAGCAAACTTATCATTTAATTGAATTTTAGTCTCTGTTCCAAAAACTTTCTGATACTCCAGTGTTGGAGCTCCAGCGTAGATGTAAATAATTCTATCCTTTTTCTCTAACTTCTTAATTTCATTAGCGTTTGGAAGAATATTATCTACTTTTAAAGAACTGTCTTTCATTACCGTTACCGTCATGAAAAAGAACAAAAGCATAAATACAATATCTGGTAAGGAAGCTGTAGATACCGCTGGTAACTCACCGTCTTTCTTTTTACTAAACTTAGACATATTTAATGTGTTTTGCTTTGTTATTAATTATTTGACGTTTCCGCTTCAGAGAACTTCTGAGGAAATAAATCCTGAATGTTCTTTACTTTCTCTTTGAGGTCATCCTTTAAACTCGCATCCGTTTCCGGATTTAAGTAAGCCGCTTCCATAGAAGTAAAGTCTCGTTTGTACAAACGTTGTGCTTCTCTGTTTCTAAGGTCGTTGTATGCACCTACAATTTCGTTTTGAACGGTAATGTAAGTTCCATAAGGGGTTTCTCTGTCGTTCTTTAAAGATATAATAGCCTTTGTTGGATTATCTGAAGAAGAAGTGTTTCTTACTCCTTGACAATAGTTACAGTAATCTGGTGTTCCCGAAGTTGCACCTCCATTGTCTAGAAAAGACATGGCTTTTTCTCTCAATTGAGATACTTCTACCAACTCTTCGTCTGCAAATAACTGTCCGTTTTTATTGATAATTACTTCAAAGATGTTTTTCTGTTTAATGACCACATCCGTTTCTGGCGGTTCAATAGGTGGCAACATTCTGTCCAAACCTGCATCTGTTTCAATAGTAGTTGTTACTAAGAAAAAGATAAGCAGCAAGAAAGCGATGTCTGCCATAGACCCGGCATTAACTTCTGGTGGTGCTCCTCTTTTTGGCATACTTCAGTTATTTATTTAGTGAAAAATTTCTTTATTCCTGGGACTACCATTAAAGCTACTGCTATAATAGTTAATAAGAAAAACATATTTAATCCCATACCAATGTTTTTAACGGTGCCTTCTGTAGTTGGGTTACCGTTGTCTGCCATAGCAGCCAAATCAATATCCGTACCAGAAGCAGCAATGTAAGACACAAGTACTAAGGCCAAGAAACCACCCATTGAAAATAAGGCTTTCTTAACACTCTCTTTGGTTGAAAAAAGTTTTTTAAAGGCAAAGATGAAACTAGAGATTACTGCTACCGCTAAAAGCAGGTAAGTAATCGCAAACATCAACGACATTGCCGTACTGTCTACCGCCTCAAAAGCGGGTGCATCTGCGCTGGGCAATTGGAACCATAAAATAGCGCCAATCAGTCCGAAAACGGCCAATGCAATTTTTAATATTTTGTGCATAATATTGCGTATTTATAGGTTCTTATTATTTTTTGTGGTCTACCAGCATATCAATTAATGCGATAGAAGAATCTTCCATGTCATTTACAATACCATCGATCTTAGCGATAATGTAGTTGTAAAAAATCTGTAAGATAATAGCCGTAATAAGACCAAATACAGTGGTTAAAAGTGCTACCTGAATATCACCTGCAATAAGAGAGGCGCTCAAGTTACCAACAGCTGCAATTTTCTGGAAGGCCTGGATCATACCAATTACCGTTCCCATAAATCCAAGCATTGGTGCAATAGCGATAAATAAAGACAACCAAGAAACGTTTTTCTCTAATTGACCCATTTGAACACCACCGTAAGCAACAACGGCTTTTTCAGCAGATTCTACACTTTCACCAGCCCTGTCTAATCCTTGATAGAAAATAGAAGCAACAGGTCCTTTTGTATCTCTACATAATTCTTTAGCAGCGTTTACACCACCTGATTTTAAAGCGGCCTCAACAGCTTCTTTTAATTTTGTTGTATTCGTTGTAGCCAAGTTTAAAAAGATAATTCTTTCAATTGCTACGGCTAATCCTAAGATTAAACAAAGCAATACAATTCCCATGAAGGAAGCACCCCCTTGGATAAATTGTTCTTTAAGAACTTGAGTGAAACCTTTTTCGGCAGCAGCTTCCTGAACTAGTGTTACTGCACTTGCTGTACTTGTACTTAATACAAATAACCCAGACATAGCTAGGATAGAGAATGATCTTTTCATTTTTTAAAAACTTAAAATTAGTTAGTTAATGGGTTAAAGATAAAAAAATTTTATAATTATTGAACGTAAAACTTCAAAGCAGAGAGGAAGGGATTCGAACCCTCGATACACTTTTGGTGTATACACGCTTTCCAGGCGTGCGCCTTCGACCGCTCGGCCACCTCTCTATTGTTGTTTTAGGCAGGGCAAATAACAAAAAAAATGCTAATTAATGAAATTCTAATCGTTAATTTTATTGCATTTCTCCCCTAAGAGAAGTTTCGAATATGGTCTTAAAAGATCCTTTCGAAACACCACTCCCAAGTAAGTACATGAGCTTAGCCAAAGCAGCTTCTGTGCTAATGTCCTTACCATTAAGTAGTTGTATGTTTTCTAATGCTTTACTAGCCTCATAATGCCCCATCAAAACACTCCCTCCAGAACACTGAGTTACATTGACAATAATCAAGCCATTTTGAATAGCCTCTGATAAAATAGCTATAAACCAGGGTGCCGTTGGTGCATTTCCAGCGCCATAAGTTTCCAAAACAATGGCTTTTAAGCTTTCAGAAAACAAAACTGATCGCACAAAAGAAGGAGGAATTCCTGGAAAGAGTTTCAAAACACCCACACTGTGGTCCATTTTTTTATGAAATTTTGTGTGCTTCCCTTTTTGAGGCTTCAACAGCAATGACCTAGACACCTCTAAAGAAACACCTGACTGAGCAAGTGGCGCATAATTCAAGGATTCAAAGGCTTCAAAATGTGCTGCATTAATTTTTGTAGTTCTATTGCCACGGTATAATTTATATTCAAAATAGAGACCTACTTCCTGTATTACGGCTTTACCGTTTTCTTTTAGCGCAGCCAATTGAATAGAGGTAATTAAATTCTCTTTGGCATCTGTTCTTAAATCTCCAATAGGCAACTGGGATCCAGTAAAAATAACTGGTTTAGAAAGATTTTCAAACATAAAACTTAGCGCCGCAGCACTATAACTCATGGTGTCACTCCCGTGAAGAATCACAAAGCCATCAAAAGAAGTGTAGTTTGTTTCAATCATATCTACCATAGTAGTCCATAAACTTGGATCAATATCGCTAGAATCAATAGGTGTTTCAAACGAAATACATTCTGTATCACAATCGAGCAGCTTAAGCTCAGGGATTTGTTCTGCTATAGCGTCAAAATTAAAGGCTTTTAGTGTACCCGTTTCTGGATGTTTCACCATCCCTATAGTACCACCGGTATACAAAAGAAGTATTTTTGATCTAGCCATAAGGAAATCTAGCACTTAATGAGGGTTATTAAAAATGTCTAATTACGCAACAACATTACGCAATAAAAACAACATTCAAAAAACAATCTTTTAAAGCAAAGTTCAAGACCAACATATTAAACTACATGCTAAATCAACAAGCTAAAACCATATTTAAAAACCAAGAAGCTTACACCCCAAAAATAACCTTTGAATTCTCAGTAGTAATAAAAGCAATCTCTTCCATCGTTTTTCCGGTAAGATTTGCTAATTTTTCTGCCACCAAAGGAAGGTAGGCAGACTCATTTCTTTTACCCCTATAGGGCACAGGCGCCAGGTAAGGGGCATCGGTTTCTAAAACCAAATGAGACAAATCTATCTGATCAATAAACTGGTTCAAACCGCCATTTTTAAAAGTAAGCACCCCTCCTATCCCAAGTTTCATTCCTAGGGATATGGCCCTGTTGGCCTGAGAGAGGTCTCCGGTAAAACAGTGAAAAATTCCTCTTAACAGCGGACCTTTATGGGCTTCCAGCACTTCAAACACGGCATCAAAAGCATCTCTGCAATGAATAACAATGGGCAGCTGACGCTTTTTAGCCCACTCTATTTGCAAGTGAAAGGCCTCTTGCTGCTCTTTAATAAAAGTCTTATCCCAATAGAGATCCATTCCAATTTCTCCCACAGCAACCGCCTGGGTCTCGTCCAAAAAAGACTCTAACACCGCTAGCTCCTCGTGAAAATTTTCTTTTACATGGGTGGGATGAAGACCACTCATCAAGAACATATTCAAAGGAAAAGCGTCTTTCAATTTCCGCATCTCGGACAGATAAGTACTGTCTATAGCAGGAAGAAAAAAACGCTTTACGCCTTTATCAATAGCTTCTTGAATCACCACATCTCTGTCGTCAGCAAAAGATTCACTGTACAAATGGGTATGGGTGTCCGTGAATACCACTATAGCTCTAAGGCTTTCTTTTGATCACCGTCCATTAAGAAAGTTGTTGGATCTTCTAAAGCTTCTTTAACGGCCACTAAGAAACCAACAGACTCTTTTCCATCGATGATTCTATGGTCATAAGAAAGGGCTACATACATAATTGGTGCTACTACTATCGCTCCATTTTTCACTACAGGACGCTCTACAATATTGTGCATTCCTAGGATCGCAGACTGAGGAGGGTTAATAATAGGCGTAGACAACATAGAGCCGAACACCCCGCCATTGGTAATGGTAAAGGTTCCACCAGTCATTTCATCTATCGTAATTTCTCCATCACGGGCACGAATCGCAAGACGTTTTACTTCTGCTTCTACGCCTCTAAAACTTAGATTTTCTGCATTTCTAATCACAGGAACCATCAATCCTTTTGGACCAGATACCGCAATAGAAATATCACAGAAATCGTAGGTAACCATCTCTTTTTCGTCTATCATAGAATTTATCGCTGGGTAAAGTTCTAAAGCTCGAATCACCGCTTTTGCAAAGAATGACATAAAACCTAGTCCCACACCATGCTTTTCAGTAAAAGCCTCCTTGTATTGTTTTCTAAGGGCAAAAATAGGGCCCATATCTACCTCATTAAAAGTAGTCAGCATGGCCGTTTCGTTCTTTGCAGACACCAAACGCTCCGCTACTTTTCTTCTCAACATAGACAACTTACTTCTAGAAGTTGTTCTGTCACCACCAGTAGTATTTGTTCCCATTGAAGGTACTGCCTTAACAGCGTCTTCTTTAGTCACTCTTCCATCTTTACCTGTCCCTACAATTTCAGATGCCGATATGCCTTTTTCTGCCAATATTTTTTTAGCAGCCGGAGAAGCAGATCCTGTTGCATAGCTTGTAGTTGCAGGTACAGCGGGAGCCTCTTTTACTGGAGTTGATGCAGCAGCAGTGGCTTGTTTAGCCGCTTTAGCTGGAGCATCTCCTTCTGGTTTTACAGCAGAAGTATCTATTAAACAAACCACAGCACCCACCCCAACAGCGTCACCTTCCTCCGCCTTAAGCGTAATTACACCACTCATCTCAGCAGGTAATTCAAGTGTTGCCTTGTCTGAATCTACTTCAGCAATGGCTTGGTCTTTTTCTACATAATCACCATCTTGGACCAACCAAGCGGCAATTTCTACTTCTGTGATGGACTCCCCTGGAGAGGGTACTTTCATTTCTAAAATCATCGTGTATAATTTATGAGATCTCTTTAATTTATTATCTAATCATATTGTCTTTGGAAGCATCGAATACATAGTCAATGACTTCCTGGTGCCTTCTTTTAGAACGCACTGCACTACCAGCAGCTGGAGAGGCGTAAAAACGCCTTGAGGCTACCCTAAATTTAGACGCCATAGGCAAATGCATGAGCAGGTGGCACCAAGCCCCCATGTTTCTTGGCTCTTCTTGAGCCCAGACAATGTCTTTTGCATTTTTATAGGCATCTATTTGCGCCTGAATCTGGTCTATAGCTAATGGAAACAATTGTTCAATTCTCACCAATGCAACGTCTTCTCTTTCTAAATGCGCTCTGGCTTCTAATAGGTCGTAGTAGAATTTACCGGTACAAAATACGAGTGTTTTAACCTTGTCTTTTACCGCTGTAGCGTCGCCTATAACTTCTTGGAAATGACCTTTTGCAAAATCTTCTATACCGGAAACTGCCTTAGGATGTCTTAGTAAACTCTTGGGTGTAAACACGACCAATGGTTTTCTGTAAGTGGCTTTCAGCTGTCTTCTCAACAAATGAAACATATTGGCTGGTGTGGTGCAATCTGCGATAAACATATTGTCCTTCGCACACATTTGCAAGAACCTTTCCATCCTGGCAGAAGAGTGCTCTGCTCCTTGACCTTCATATCCATGAGGCAATAACATCACCAACCCATTTTGAAGTTTCCACTTGTCTTCTGCTGCAGAAATATACTGGTCAATCATAATTTGGGCCCCATTGCTGAAATCTCCAAATTGTGCCTCCCAAATAGTCAATGTATTAGGGCTTGCCATGGCATAACCATAATCAAACCCCACCACTCCGTACTCAGAAAGCAAAGAGTTAAAAATATGTAATTTGCCTTGTTGGTCGTTTAGTTGATTTAAAAGCAATACTTCTTCTTCACTCGCCTCAACTTTTAATACGGCATGTCTGTGAGAGAAAGTCCCTCGCTCCACATCTTGCCCTGAAATTCTCACGTCAAATCCTTCTTCTAAAAGAGATCCGTACGCCAAGAGTTCTCCCATGGCCCAATCCAGGGAATTGTTTTCAAAAAACATCTTTCGCCTGTCCTCTATGAGCTTATCTATCTTTTTTAAGAATTTTTTACCCGAAGGCAAAGTAGTGATCACTTTAGCAATTCCAGTGAGCTTTTCTGTTGGGTAAGCAGTAGCTACTTTTAGTGCCATGGTGTCTTCTTGGGCAGGAGCCAAGCCTTTCCATGCCTTAGACATGAATGGTGTAATTACGGTCTTGTCTTCTTTTCTAGAGTCTTCTAAATCTGACTCTAAACTGTCTTTGTATGATTGCTCTAAACCTTTGACAAAATCCGGTGTAATGATCCCTTCTTCAATAAGTCTAGCGGTATAGATTTCTTTAGGGTTTTGGTGTTTGGCAATTGCCTTGTACAATTTAGGCTGCGTAAACCTCGGTTCGTCGCCCTCATTGTGACCGTACTTCCTATAACCCAATAGATCAATAAAAACGTCTCTTTTAAACCTCATGCGGTATTCCAAAGCAAATAATGCAGCGTGTACAACCGCTTCTGCGTCGTCTGCATTCACGTGAAGTACTGGGCTCAAAGTCACTTTGCCTACGTCTGTACAATAAGTAGAAGATCTAGCGTCTAAGTAATTGGTGGTAAAACCAATTTGATTGTTCACCACAATATGAATGGTACCATTGGTTTTATAACCGTCTAACTGGGCCATTTGAACCACTTCGTACACCAGACCTTGGCCTGCTATAGCAGCATCTCCATGCAATACAATAGGCAGTACCTTAGAAAAATCTTCTGGGTATAAGTTGTCTTGTTTGGCACGGGCAATTCCCTCTACCACTGCACCTACCGTTTCCAGGTGGGATGGATTTGGCGCAATATTCATGATAATTTTATTGCCGTTGTCTGACATCCTATCTGAAGTCCAACCCAAGTGATACTTTACATCTCCATCAAAAACTACTTGCTCGTAGTCTTTACCGTCAAACTCACTAAAAATGTCTTTTGCAGACTTACCAAAAATATTGATCAGTACATTTAAACGGCCTCTATGGGCCATTCCCATGACAAACTCAGCCACTCCTTTAGCCGCGGCAGCTTCTACAATAGCGTCTAATGCTGGAATTAAAGATTCATTTCCCTCCAGTGAAAAACGCTTCTGCCCTACGTATTTGGTATGTAAAAAAGTCTCAAAACTCACTGCTTGGGTAAGCTTTTTAAGAATATGTTTTTTCTGATCTGCGGAAAAAGTAGGGTGGTTGTCATTGACATTCAACCAATTCTGAATCCATGCTACACGCTCAGGGTTTCTAATATACATATACTCCACCCCAATAGCGTCACAATAGATGCGCTGTAAGTGTGCAATAATATTGGTAAGCGTAGCAGCACCAATACCGATAATCTCCCCTGCAGAAAATACCGTACTTAAATCTGCTTCAGTCAATCCAAAGTTTTCCAGCTCCAGCGTAGGACTGTATTTTCTTCGCTCCCTTACCGGGTTGGTTTCCGTAAATAAATGCCCCCTACTTCTATAACCATCAATCAATCTAATGACTTGAAATTCTTTCTGCATGCTGTCTGGCATCACAGAAATGGCTCCAGGAGAAACAACGCTTTCTTCCACAAAAAAACCATGGGCTTCTGAACCAAAGTCGTAACCTTGAAAAAAGGCACGCCAAGAAGGCTCAACACTGTCTGGATTTTTTAAGTATTTATCGTAAAGGTCCGCAAAAAATGAGGTGTGAGCGGCGTTTAAAAAGGAATATGGATCCATGTATAATTTGGAATATCGGTCTTTTACACAAAATTTATTCAAAAATACAACATTTGCCTAATTTGAGCCTTCGGTTTCACTCATAATTACAAAAAAATACGAAAACCTTGTATAAAATTATCATTCCTTAAAAAAAACCCGATAAAGTCTTTCTTTTCAATACTTTAATGCCTCAAAAAAGGGAGGACAAATTGCCCTTCCATAATTATTAAAAGCGGTTCACTCGAGACTAATAGTCGTGCAATACCTCTTTGTCTTTATCCTTAAAAATAGTCCCTTCTTTCATCACAAAAACGACTTGTTCCAAAGTATTGATATTTGCTTTCGGATGCTCATTTACAGCCACTATGTCTGCCGTATAACCTGCCTTTAATTGACCCAAACTATCTGAATACCCTAACAAATTTGCATTGGTTACTGTTGCTGCTGCAATGGCCTCCATTACTGGCATCCCTGCTGCTACCATAAATCCAAATTCTTTGGCATTGTCTCCATGAGGAGCGACTCCTGCGTCTGTTCCAAAAGCAATTTTAACGCCTTTTTTGTATGCCATAGCAAAAGTAGATTGACTTCTCGGACCTATCTCTAAGGCCTTTTTAGCAATTACCTCTGGAAAATAACCTGGTATGGCCGCATTGGCTGCTGCTGCTTTTCCTGCGGAGATTGTAGGCACTAAATAAGTGTCGTATTTTACCATTAAATCCATGGTAGACGGCTCCATAAGCGTACCGTGTTCTATGGTCTTAATTCCTGCAATAATAGCCCTTCTCATCCCTTCATCTCCGTGTGCATGGGCCGCTGTTAGCATGCCGTAATCTTTTGCCGTACTCACTATAGCGGCCAATTCATCTGCGGTAAATTGTGGGTTCTGACCATTTTTAGCCACACTTAAAACACCCCCTGTTGCAGTGATTTTAATCACGTCTGCACCGTCTTTATATCTTTGTCTTACAGCCTTTCTAGCATCTGAAGCAGAATTCACCACACCTTCTCTAGCACCTGGATCTCCCATTAAATCATAACTTCTTCCGTTGGTTGGATCTGCATGACCCCCTGTGGTGCCTATTGCTTTACCTGCAGTAAAAATTCTAGGCCCAATTACAGTTCCTTTAGCAATGGCTTTTCTCAAAGCAATATTGACCCCACTACCCCCTAAATCTCTTACCGTAGTAAAACCAGCCATAAGGGTTCTTTTAGCATATACAGTGGCACCCAAGGCAACATCGGCCTCGTTTTCTGTAAAACGATTCATATAGGTCCTCGGATTAGACTCATGCTCTATATGCACATGCATGTCTATAAAACCAGGCATAACCACCTGCTTTTTTAAATCTATATGGGTATCCGTATCTGCGCCATTTACATAGCCATTTAGGATGGATTCAATGGCATTTCCAGAAACAACAATGGTTTTCTCTGAAAGGGTTTTGCCTTTGGCCACGTCTATAATCTGACCACAATGTAAGTAGGTTTTTTGAGCGTGAAGGCTCACAGCCCACAAGCAAAGGACTGTAAAAAACAATTTTTTCATGATAAAGACACTTTAGGGGTTAGTTGATGTTAAATAAAAATAGCGGGATAATTTAACCGCTTTTCGTTTCCTAAGATAGTAATTTATTTTCCCATGCCCATGCAGAAGCCATAGCCTCTTCTAAAGAAAAACGTGCCTGCCAACCTAAAACTGTACTGGCTTTAAGGGTGTTGGCGAATGCAGCTGTGACATCGCCCTGTCTTGGCGGAGCAAAGACAAAGGGCAAAGTGCGCCCACTGACTTTTTCATAGGCTTTAATAACCTCTAAAACAGAACTTCCTTTACCTGTGCCCACATTAAAGACTTCAAATGACTCCGTTGGCGCATTTCCTAGCAACCTATTCATTGCTGCCATATGCGCTTCTGCGAGGTCTACCACATGGATGTAATCTCTGATACAAGTGCCGTCCGGGGTAGGATAATCATTTCCAAATACAGACAATTGACCCCTTTTACCAACCCCTGTCTGTGTAATAAAAGGCACTAAATTTTGAGGAACCCCAATGGGAAGCTCTCCAATAAGCGCAGATTCGTGCGCGCCAATGGGGTTAAAATATCTGAGCGCTGTGACCTTTAAATGAGGATAAGCACAACAACTATCCTGCAGTATTTCTTCTCCAATTTGCTTGGTGTTTCCATAGGGAGACATGGCTTTAAGCACCGGAGCGGTCTCTAGAATAGGCAATTCAAGGGCCTGACCATAAACGGTGCAAGAAGAACTAAAAATGAATGCAATAGGTCGTTTTACGACCTCCTGAAGTAAATACACTAAGGTATTTAGGTTGTTTTGATAGTAGTCTAACGGCTTTTCAACAGACTCCCCTACTGCCTTAAAAGCGGCAAAGTGAATGACTGCACTTATGTCGGGATGTTTGGAAAATAGCCATGAAGCAGTTTCTGAATGCCTTAAATCCAAAGGGTGAAATTCAGGTGTTTTCCCAGTAATAGCGGTAATTCCATCTAATACAGCAGCGTTGGTATTCACCAGATTGTCTACCACTATGACTTTATGACCCGCTTCTAACAAACATACCACGGTATGTGATCCTATATACCCTAGACCGCCTGTTACCAATACCGTTGCCATCTTATGAATTTAAAAAATTGAGAATGGACTTTGTGATATGTGAAATTTGCGCCGCATCCAATTCAGTATGCATAGGCAATGAGATCACCTGCTTACTCAAGGCATTGGTCACAGTAAAATCTGCTTCCTTATAACTGTCGTTGGTATAGGCTTTTTGTCTGTGTAGTGGTATCGGGTAATACACCCCACAAGGAATTGCTTCTGACGCCAAATGGGCCACCAGTGCATCTCTTTTCCCATGGGTAATTTTTAAGGTGTATTGGTGAAATACATGGCAATCACAGCTGTCGCAAATCCCTTCGCAACCATTGACTGTTTTTGGTAATTCAATGTCCGGGTGTCCATTAAAAGCAGCGTTATAAGCCTTTGCGGTAGTCCTTCTCTTGGTGTTATAAGTGTCTAATCTAGGTAATTTTGCATTTAATACAGCGGCCTGTAAAGCGTCCAGCCTAGAGTTCACCCCGACCACGTCGTGGTGGTATCTTTCGTACATTCCGTGATTTACAATGCCTCTTAAGGTATGGGCTAGGGCGTCGTCATTCGTGAATAATGCACCTCCATCTCCATAACAGCCTAAATTTTTAGACGGGAAGAAAGAGGTTGCCCCCACATGTCCCATCGTACCTGTCATTTTCTTAGTGCCGTTTACCGAAGTAAAAGTGGCCCCAATGGCTTGCGCATTGTCTTCTATGACTTTTAAATCGTGTTTAGCAGCTATTTCCATAATTTCATCCATAGGAGCCGTTTGTCCAAAAAGATGTACGGGAACAATGGCTTTTGTCTTGGGCGTTATGGCACTGGCTACTGCAGCTGGATCTATCATAAAAGTATCTGGCAGTACGTCTACCAAAACAGGAGTCAATCCTAATAAGGCAATGACCTCTACGGTAGCTGCAAAAGTGAAATCTGCTGTAATTACCTCATCGCCGGGTTGTAAGCCTAGGCCCATCATGGCTATTTGCAGTGCGTCTGTCCCGTTGGCACAAGGAATGACGTGTTTTACGCCCAGATAAGCTTCTAAGGCTTTCTGAAATTCTTGCACTTCTGGGCCATTAATAAAGGCGGCACTCTCTAGCACAGATGTAAATCTTTCGTTTACTTCTGACTGTATTTCACGGTATTGACCCTGAAGGTCTACCATCTGTATTTTTTTCATAAATGCTTTATAAAGACCCTACGAAAATACAAAAAATACGCCCCTACACCATTGATTGAGATAAAGAAACGTATTTTTGTTGCCAAAGACATAAGCCTTGTATTTATTGTACAATTTATTAATCACGCTGGGTCAAGGGATTCTTCCTATTGCCGCGCTATTTTCACCCAAATTAAGGCTATTTGTAAAAGGTCAAAAAGAAGTATTTAAAACCCTTTCTTCAGAATTAAACCCCACTAAAAAAACCATTTGGATGCACGCGGCATCTTTGGGAGAATATGAACAAGGGGTGCCTGTGTTGGAAGAAATTCGTCAGTGTTATCCGGAGCATCAGATCGTATTATCCTTTTTTTCACCCTCCGGATATGAGGTGAGAAAAAATACCCCACTGGCAGACACCGTCGTTTACTTGCCTATCGACAGCCTTCGCAACGCCATGCAGTTTATCAAAGTTTTAAAGCCTTCTTTGGCCATTTTTGTGAAATACGAGGTATGGCCCAATTATATGACCGCCCTTCAACTGGCAGAAATTCCAAGCCTATTAATTTCTGCTGTTTTTAGACCCTCCCAAATCTATTTTAAGTGGTACGGTGGCTTAATGAGAGATAGTCTTCATAAATTCTCTCATATTTTTGTTCAAGACAGTGGCTCTCTAAAGCTTATAAAAGACAGTGGATATGAGCATGTAAGTCTCGCTGGAGACTCAAGATTTGACCGAGTATCACGACTTTCTAAACACTTAGAGTCCCTTCCAAAAGAAATCCAAGAAATACTCACTGCCTTTACCTCATCTAAACCACTATTTGTAGGTGGCAGCGTTTGGCCTGAAGATGTTCGCGTTTTAGGGACTGCACTTGAAAAAACGGCCCATAGTATTAAATTTGTTTTAGCCCCTCATAAAGTAGACAAAGCGTCTGTGGAAACACTGCTCAAAATGCTACCCATAAAATTACAAAACCAAATTGTCTGGCTTTCTAAGACCAAACCACAACAGGCTTCCAAAGCTTCTGTACTTGTTCTAGACAGTATGGGTATTTTAAACCAGATCTATCCTTTGGCTCAAATGGCTTATATAGGTGGCGGTTTTAAAACAGGATTACACAATACATTAGAAGCTGCCGTTTATGGCATTCCGCTTGCTATTGGACCTAAATACCGAAAATTTAAAGAGGCTAAAGACCTCGTGGCACTTAGGGGAATTCAGGTCATAAACACTACAGAAAATGCCGCTCACTTTTTGGAACTGGCTTTAGATAAGCAACATATTCAGCAGATAAAACAGATTCAACAGGACTATATCTCAAAAGAAATAGGCGCCTGCGATAAAATAATGTCTTATTTAGCAAAATATTTTTAATAGATTTACCGGTAACCAACACCACTATTAAAATGCATGCTAAAATTTTAAAATTTTCTATCATTGCTGCTTTAGCAGGATTTCTCTTTGGATTTGACACCGTTGTAATCTCTGGAGCAGACAAAAAACTTCAAGCCCTGTGGGAGTCTTCGGACAGTTTTCACGGCTGGGTAGTCATGGGAATGGCCCTTTGGGGAACGGTTTTTGGGGCGCTTTTTGGCGGATTCCCCACCGATAGACTAGGAAGAAAGAAAACCCTTTTTTGGATTGGAATTTTATACTCTGTCTCTGCCATAGGCTCAGCCTTGTCTAATGACCCTATCACTTTTGCATTTTTTAGATTCTTAGGTGGTGTAGGTGTGGGGGTTTCTACCATTGCGGCACCTGCTTATATTTCAGAAATAGCGCCTGCGAAAGACAGGGGAAGATTGGTAGGCTTTTATCAGTTCATGCTCGTTTTTGGTATTCTTGTCGCATTCTTCTCAAATTACCTTCTGAGTGGCAGCGGAGAAAACGATTGGAGATGGATGATGGGTGTAGAGGCATTTCCAGCTATTTTATATACCCTTTTTATTATGGCAGTTCCAATGAGCCCTCGTTGGTTGGTCATGAAAAATAGAAAGCAAGAAGCGGCAGTAGCTTTAAAAGAAATTGGCTCAGACATGGTCATTGACGCATTTGTACTTTCAGTTAAAGGAAATAATGAAGCGGAGCAGCACAAGGAAAACATTTGGATGAAGAAATACCGCTTTCCTTTAATGTTGGCTTTTTTAATCGCTTTTTTTAACCAGTTTTCAGGAATTAATGCCTTTTTATATTACGCGCCAAGGATATTTGAAGAGGCGGGACTTGGAGAAAGCACGGCTCTTTTAAGCTCTATTGGGATAGGCGCCACCAATTTACTTTTTACTTTTATAGGCATCTTTTTAATAGACAAACTAGGCAGAAGACAACTCATGTATATTGGGTCCGTGGGCTATATTATTTCCCTAGCACTCGTAGCAGCAGCTTTTCAATTTGAATGGACCGGAATGGCAGTTCCTGGATTCTTATTTCTATTTATTGCCTCTCATGCCATAGGACAAGGCGCTATTATATGGGTGTTCATTTCTGAAGTATTCCCGAATCACTTAAGGGGCGCTGGTCAATCTTTTGGCACGAGTACCCACTGGGTATTGGCAGCGATAATTCCTTCTATGGTACCCTGGTTATTTGGCACCATAGGGGCAGCACCTGTCTTTGCCTTTTTTGCTTTTATGATGGTGTTACAACTTGTTTTTGTTCACTTCATGATGCCAGAAACAAAAGGAGTTTCCTTAGAAGAATTAAGCGCTCAGTTGAGTAAAGAGAAAGGCCGCTAGAACAGCACCAAATATTGGACCTAAAACAGGAATCCAAGCATATGCCCAATCATTTTTAGCTTTGTTTTTAATGGGGAGTAAGGCGTGTATTATTCGTGGACCTAAATCTCTTGCAGGATTAATGGCGTAGCCCGTTGTTCCTCCTAAAGAAAGACCTATTGACCAAACTAAAAAAGCGACAGGAATAGCCCCTAGAGATCCCATACCCACAACCTGAGAAGTATCTTTTACACTCACTTCTGTGAAATATAAAATGGTGAATACCAGCACAAAAGTTCCAATGGCTTCGCTGATAAAATTGGTGGGGTAATTTCGTATCGCAGGGGAAGTACAGAATACCGCTTTTTTAAGGGAATTGTCCTGTGTAATATCAAAATGATTTTTATAAAATACCCACACTGCTGTAGCACCTATCATGGCCCCTAGGAATTGTGCCAATATATAAAGGGGCGCATCTGACCAGGGAAAAGAATCGCTTGCCGCAAGCCCTATCGTTACCGCTGGGTTTAAATGTGCCCCACTATACGGAGCTGCTATCACTACTCCTATGTATACGGCTAGCGCCCAACCGGTTGTTATAACGATCCAGCCACTATTATGTCCCTGTGTGTCTCTTAACACCACATTGGCTACAACACCACCTCCCAAAAGAATGAGTATGGCTGTTCCTATTAATTCTGCAATAAATGGAGTCATGTGCTTATTTTTAATTTATACTGGTCCAGTAGGTCAATGCTTTTATCGCTTTTTCCCAACCCTTAATATGCGTATTAATGGGGGTCCTGTCTGTTGAAGGCGAAAAAGTTTTATCTGTAGTCCAAATAGATTCAATTTCTTTAAAATCGGCCCAATAACCCACGGCTAATCCAGCTAAAAAAGCAGCACCCATAGCAGTAGTTTCAACAATTTGAGGCCTGACTGTTTTGGTGTTTAATACATCTGACTGAAATTGCATGAGCAAATTATTGACTGTTGCACCTCCGTCTACCCTGAGTTCTTTTATGGATATTTTGGCATCGGCCTCCATGGCCTTAAGCATATCCATAGTCTGAAAAGCAATAGACTCTAAAGAAGCTCTTGCTATATGGGCATTGGTACTCCCTCTCGTTAAACCAAAGAGCGTTCCCTTGGCATGTTGGTCCCAGTACGGGGCACCCAAACCTGTAAAAGCAGGCACAAAATAAACCCCATCTGTATAATCCACAGTTGCTGCCAAGGCCTCTACTTCGCTAGATTGATCTATCATTTTTAGTCCATCTCTGAGCCACTGTACCACAGCACCTGCAATAAAAACACTGCCCTCCAAAGCGTAGGTGGTTTTTCCTTTGATCTTCCATGCCACAGTGGTCAGTAAATTGTTTTGGGATACTATGGGCGTATCTCCAATATTCATGAGCATAAAACAACCTGTCCCATAGGTGTTTTTAACCATTCCTGGCTGGGTACACATCTGCCCAAATAAAGCCGCTTGTTGGTCTCCTGCAATGCCTGCAATTGGAATTTTATGGCCACTGCCCGCAAGGAAAGTGTAACCATATATTTCACTAGACTCCTTTACGGTAGGCAGCATACTTTTGGGTATGTCAAAAAGAGTTAGTAGATCTGGGTCCCAAGTCATGGTGTTGATATTGAATAATAGGGTGCGCGAAGCATTCGTAACATCTGTGATATGTTGGGCTCCTTTGGTCAAGTTCCAAACCAACCAAGCGTCTATGGTACCCATAAGCAGGTCTCCTGAATTGGCTTTATCTCTCGCTCCAGGGACCTGATCTAAAATCCATTTCACTTTGGTACCCGAAAAATAGGCATCTATCACTAGGCCTGTTTTTTGTCTTATCTCTGCAGACTTCCCATCGTTTTTTAATTGGTCACAATAGTCCGCAGTGCGTTTGTCCTGCCAAACTATGGCATTGTAAATAGGGGTGCCGCTATGCTTGTCCCAAACCACTACCGTTTCTCTTTGGTTGGTAATACCTATGGCAGCTATGTCTTTTCCTGAGAGTCCTTTTTGGGCAAGGGCTTTTTCAATTACGGCGGTTTGGGTACTTAATATTTCATTTGGATCGTGCTCTACCCATCCTGGTTTCGGAAAAAATTGAGTAAACTCCTCCTGTGCCATACACACAATAGCACCTTGCTTATTAAAAACAATAGCCCTTGAAGAGGTTGTTCCTTGATCTAATGATAATATATACTGTTCCATGCGGTGGTTATTTTAATACGTACTGTTGTGCCAACACTTTAAACGAAGCTACTTGAGCGGCTTCCCATTCTTTGTCTTTGTGTAATTCTCTCCCTATAATCTGGGCCACTACTTCTGCCATTTCTATGGCAGCACGAGCGTCTAAAAAGAGCACCCTCACCCTTCGTGCCAAGACATCTTCCAGCGTCCTGGCCATTTCGTTTCTAACGGCAAATACCACTTCTGCTTTTGTGTAAGGCAGTCTTGGATGAAGCAGCTCTTTTAAACTTGAATCTTCTTTATAGAGCTGTTCAATGGACTTTTTATCCGTTCCATAAATATACAAATGATTTGCAACATCTATTAGTCCATTGGCACCATGTATTTTTAAAGTAGCTGTTTTACAGGAGGCTGGGGGTAATTTTTTAAGGGTAATTATTTTATTTATAGTGTCCAGAGCCATTTTCCTGTAAGTGGTCCATTTACCTCCGGCAATGGTGACTAATTCGGAAGGAGAAACAATTATTTTGTGGCTTCTAGAAATTTCCTTGGTCTTCTCATTCGCGTCTTTTGGCGCAGCCAATGGCCTTAATCCAGCAAATACGCTTCTTACGTCTGCACGACTCATTTTTTTATTTAAATACTGGTTGGCAGTTTGGAGGATAAAATCTATTTCCTCTTCCAAAGGCTGGGGTTCTAAACTGTGGCTGTCTATTAGGGTATCTGTTGTACCCATGATTACTTTGTTGTGCCATGGCACTAAAAAAAGTACACGACCGTCTGTTGTTTTAGGGATCATAATGGCGTCATTCCCAGGTAAAAATTCCCGGTCAAAAACCAAATGAATTCCCTGACTAGGTCGAATGGTATTTGGTGCTTGGGCTTGGTCCATTTTAAGGACTTCATCTGTAAAAACACCTGTGGCATTAACCACCACTTTGGCCTTTAAATCGTATGCTTTTTGGGTCTCTTGATCTATTGCAACCAAACCATTGATCATGCCCTGCTTGGATTTCTTTAGACTTTGCACTTTAAAATGATTCAAAAGTGTAGCCCCATTTTCAATACAAGTTTGGGCTAAATTAACAGCCAACCTAGCGTCGTCGAATTGACCGTCGTGATACACTACGCCTCCCTTTAAATTTATTTTATTTAGGGTAGAAAGCCTGGCCAAGGTCTCTTTGGTCTTGATGTATTTTGAAGCACCAAAACTTAATTTCCCTGAAAGCAAATCATAGACTTTCATCCCAAAGCCATAGAAAAAATTATCCCAAAGCTTGTAATTGGGAATAATAAAGGATTGATTTCGCACTAGGTGCGATGCGTTCTTGAGCATTAATCCACGTTCATAAAGCGCCTCTCTAACCAGATCAATATTACCCTGCGCCAAATAACGCACACCGCCATGTACCAGTTTGGTGCTCCTACTGGAGGTGCCTTTGGCATAGTCCACCTGTTCTAACAACAGGGTTTTGTAACCTCTTGAGGCTGCATCCAAAGCAACGCCCAAACCCGTAGCGCCACCACCAATAACAATGATATCCCACAGGTCTTGGCTTTCAAGTGATTGTATTTGATTTTCTCTTTTAAACATAAGGCAATAAAATTATTATACTGTCCAAATGTAACAAATAATAAGCAAAACGAAACAAAACGAAAGTTAATTATCCATGAATTATGCCAATCCGTGCTTTTTAAATCATTTTTTTTGTTTCGTTTTATTTCATTTTATATATTTACCTCATATTATGGAAAGACATCGCGCTATTTTAAAAAAATTGACCCAAGAAAAACACTTGGAGGTATTAGACCTTTGTAATATTCTAGGGGTCTCTGCAGTAACGATTAGAAAAGACCTTAAGTTTTTGGAACAAAAAGGCCTCCTTTTTAGAACCCATGGAGGAGCCTCTTTAGAAAACCCCTATATAAATGAAAGGACCGTTTTAGATAAGGAAAAGATATTTGTTGAAGAAAAAAATGGCATAGCGCAAATGGCTGCTTCGCTAATTTCTGAAAATGACGCTATCATGATTGCTTCTGGAACAACGGTTCAAGCACTTTCAAAATACATTGAACCCAAGAATAAGCTCACTGTAATTACGCCTTCTTTAGCGGTTGTAATGCATTTAATTAAACATGAGAATATTGAAATTTTACAATTGGGTGGGTACCTGAGGCACAGCGCCGCATCTGTAATTGGAAATTATGCGGAGTATATGCTAGAACATATTTCTTGTAGCAAATTATTTTTGGGAGCAGACGGAATAGACATGAATTACGGAATATCTACCACAAATTTAGAAGAAGCGGCACTCAACAAAAAAATGATCGATGCTGCTCAAAAAGTCATTGTATTGGCAGATGCATCGAAATTTGGCAAAAAGAGCTTTGCAAAAATATGCGGGCTTTCTGCGATTGACGAAATTATTACAGATAAAGAGATTTCCAAAACATTCAGAAAGAAACTTCTGGAGAACGAAGTGAAAGTTACGGTGGTGGGTCGCTGATAATGGAACATTAACAAAAAAAGCCCAATCAAATGATCGGGCTTTTTACTTTGTACAGGCGGAGAGACTCGAACTCTCACACCTCGCGGCACTAGATCCTAAGTCTAGCATGTCTACCAATTCCATCACGCCTGCAAAAGGAGTGCAAATATAATGCAAAATTTGAATATTAAAAGCGCTATAGTTTAAAAAGTAGTTTTTGTAGCTTTGTGTACTTAAAAAGGAATCATGCTAGACCCAAAATCATATATTCAAGAGCACAAAGAACGCTTGTTAAGTGAACTCTTTGAACTCCTTAAAATTGCCTCTATCAGTGCTGATCCAGCTTATGACAGTGAAGTTTTAAAGGGGGCAAAATCAGTACACGATTATTTAAAAGCTGCTGGAATAGACCACACCAAAATTTATGAAACGAAAGGCCACCCTATTGTGTATGGCGAAAAAAACATTGGCCCAAATTTACCTACTGTATTGGTGTATGGTCATTATGATGTTCAGCCGCCAGACCCACTAGATTTATGGGATTCTAAACCTTTTGAGCCTGTGATTAAAAAAACAGTGCTTCACCCTGAGGGCGCTATTTTTGCGAGAGGGGCTTGTGACGACAAGGGTCAAATGTTTATGCACATTAAAGCCATTGAGTATTTAATCAGCACAGATCAATTGCCCTGCAATGTGAAATTCATGATTGAAGGGGAAGAAGAAGTGGGTAGTAATAGCTTGGTGCATTTTGTCAAGAACAACAAAGAATTATTAAAAAACGATGTGATCTTAATTTCAGATACTGGAATGATAGCCAACGACACACCTTCCATCACCACAGGGCTAAGAGGATTGAGTTATGTGGAAGTTTGTGTAACTGGCCCTAACAGGGACTTACATTCAGGGCTATACGGGGGCGCAGTGGCCAATCCTATTAATGTATTGACCAAAATGATTGCCAGTCTGCATGACCAAGACAACCACATAACCATTCCTGGATTTTATGACAAGGTGGAGGAATTAAGCCATCTGGAACGTGAAGCTATGGCCAAGGCACCATTTAATCTAGAGGCCTATCAAAACGCTTTAGATATTGCTGCTGTATATGGGGAAAAAGACTACAGCACCAATGAGAGAAATTCAATAAGACCCACCTTAGATGTAAACGGAATATGGGGTGGATACACCGGAGAAGGGGCTAAAACGGTGATTCCTTCAAAAGCATTTGCTAAAATCTCCATGAGACTAGTCCCCCACCAAGACTGGGAGGAGATTACCCAATTATTCAAAAACCATTTTGAATCCATTGCTCCAAAAGGTGTTACTGTAAGAGTAACGCCACATCATGGCGGTCAAGGCTATGTGACACCCATTGACCATATAGGCTATAAATCTGCTGCTGAGGCTTACGAAACAACCTTTGGTAAAACACCTATCCCGCAAAGAAGCGGAGGAAGTATTCCAATCGTTGCTTTATTTGAAGAAGTCTTGAATGCAAAATCTGTATTGATGGGATTTGGTTTGGACTCAGATGCCATACATTCACCCAATGAACATTTTGGGGTGTGGAATTATTTAAAAGGCATTGAAACCATACCATACTTTTATGAAAATTTCACAGCACATTATCTGGGGCAATAATTCTTTGGGGAAAAAGGCTTGTATATTATAGTCAAACAGAGGTGTGAAAAGTGTCTATTTGCGCTAAATAAGAAATGTGCTGGAAATTACTAATTCTGTTGTACTTCTTGGATAGAAGTCTCTAGAATGCTCAAGGTCATACTGCCTTCCTCAACATTAATTGAACACAGCTTATACACTTGCACGTGCTTGTCTTGTGTGAGTATTCCACGAATTTTTTTTGAAGCTGTTTTCTGTTCCATAATGTGTTCTAATTACACTATAAATATAATTAGAGCAGCGCTATAAAGAATTTAGAATAAGACGCAGCAACGTTTTAGTTTGGTGAACTCACGCCAATATAGGGTTGAAAGGGGGTCGGAAACCATTCGTCTAAAAAAAACATCGATTATCTGCAAATTAAATATAAATTAATTTGCAAATTGCTTATTTACAATAAGTTGAGTCTTCTGATTAATTCAGGTCTATTGGAACGACTAATGGGAATTACATTTTTCTCAATAAGAACTGAGTTGTCTTCAATATCAATAATCTTTGTGAAATTAATGATGTATGACCTATGGGTCTGTAGAAAAATATTATCCGGGAGTTTGTCTTTTATTTTTTTTAAAGTGGAATGAACCACATACATTTCTTTATGGGTCTTTACATCTATATAATCTCCTTTGGCTTTTATAAAAAGTATGTCGTCGAATTTAAGTTTAGTTAAACGACGGTCAATATTTATATAGAGGTCGTTGCCTATATGATCGTTAGACTGAACAACTTTCTGCATAACAGAGGTTCTATGAAGGTTGTTCTTTACTTTATTCATAGACTTATTGAACCGCTCTTGGGTAATTGGCTTCACCAAATAATCAGAGATGGATTCATATTCGTAAGCCTCTATAGCCAGATCCTTATCTGCAGTTATTAATACAATTTGCGCAGGAGTTTTTAAGGTTTGGACAAAGTCAAATCCACTAAAACCAGGCATGTGAATGTCTAAAAAAATAACATCTACAGTTTGCTGATTGAGAAACTTTATGGCCTCAATAGCACTAGAGAACTCCTCAATAATGTCTAGGTCATTAATACCATCACACAATTGTCGTACTACAAGCCTTGCAGAATCTTGATCGTCTACAATAATACAGTTCATGCTCCGTCTGATTTTAACATTGATTAATTGCTTCCATAAATCTATCTTTTTGAAGTGGTTTTACCAAATAATCCACCACTAAATCAAAATGATAGGCAGTTAAAGCCAAGTTTTTATCTGCGGTGACCAAAACCACCTTAGGGGTAGAGGTCAAATTTTCTAAAAAGGAAAAACCACTCATGTCTGGCAAATGTATGTCCAATAAAACAATGTCTACTTTTTCGTTTCTATTAACGAACTCCAAGGCCTCTTCAGCCTTGTCAAAAGTCGCTAAAATATTTAAAGCACCATACTTAACAGCCAAGTGTTTGGCCACCTCTAGAGCAGTTTGCTCATCTTCTACAATTACACAATTTTTCATTTAAAAGGAATTTATGAACGCGGTCATTAATGTCAAGACTTCTTCAAAACTTTCTTTTCTTGAAGTACTGTTTTGCTTTAAATTTTCTTCGTATTCTTGGGCAATTAAATAGCTTGACTCCAAGCCTAACATGCTTATTTTATTTTTCAATTTGTGCACCACCTCTGCTATTTGAAATAAGTCATTGGAGGAAACAGCTGCATGGTATTTTTGAAGCTCTAAAGGGAATTCATTTTTTATAACCGCAAGTAATTTGGCCTTAAAAGCTACATCTCCATCTGCCAGTTGGTTTACATAATTAAAATTAGGCTTTTCGTTCATAATCGCTTGATTTAAATGTACAAATAACTTAAGAAATGTCTTTTTTAATGGTAAAGTAAAAGGTAGCTCCTGCGCCATGTTCACTGTTTACCCAAATGCTTCCTCCGTGAAGCTGCACAATCTTTTTCACAATAGAAAGTCCTATACCGCTGCTTCCCTTCCCACTTTCTAAAGTTTCAAATATCTCAAATATTTTTTCTTGATACGCTTTAGGGATACCTATACCATTGTCTTTTACGGAGAATTCATGTAGGTCTCCCAAATCACTATAACCAATTTCTATTTGACCTTTAGGCTTGTCTATATGTGCAATTGCATTGCTCAATAAATTTTGAAACAACTGCTGTAACTGGGTTTTGTCTGCCATTATTGAAGGAATAATACCGCTAAAACTCAAACCGATCTGTTCTGGCCAATATATGGTAGTCTTTAGCTGATTGATCAACGTTAAAGTAGGGCATATTTCAACACTAGCTTTTTCTGAGCCAATACTAGAATAGCTTAGTATTCCGGTGACTAATTGGTCCATTGCGGCAATTTTATCTTGCATCAGCGCTAGCTGAGACAAACCTTCAGGACCTAACTTATCTGCAAAATCCTCTTCTAACCAAGAAGCTAATGCACTTATACTCCTGAGTGGTGATTTTAAGTCATGTGACACCACATGGGCGTACTCTTGTAAACCTTCATTACTAGACTCCAGATCTCTAAGCAATTGCTCTTTTTGTTTGGACAATTCATATTGGCCTGTAATGTCTAGGTGAATGCCTATAGACCCTATTACTTGTCCCTTTTCATTATATCTTGGTGCTCCACTGATCAACCAGTGCTTTTTTTGCCCTCCCTTAACTTGAACATTTACTTCGTAGGTATCTGAAACACCTTGCAAGCGTTTTTTCTGGTGCTCAGGAATAATTGTTGGGTCAGAAACATGCAATAATTGCCCTAATTTTTTACCGTAAAGTTCTTTCTCAGTATAGCCACTTAAAGCGCAGAAACTTTTATTGACCAATTGAACCAGATCTTCATTGTCTACTTCTACTAAGCCAAGGTTCATGTTCGCTATAATACTGCTGTATTTTTCTTTTTGTGCTTTAAGGCTGTCTTTGTATTGTTTCCGTATTGTTACATCTGTATATACCCACAAATGACCTTTGTATAAGCTACCATTGAAAATTGGAATAAAATCTCTTTGGAGTACAATTCCTGAAACAGTTTTTAGTTCGTCTGCTAAAACTAATTTTCGCTCCTTTAAAATTTTATTAATCCTACCGACAAATTCTTCTGGATCTTTGAAAAACGCTTTAGATTCCTCTGCAGCATTTTCACAATTAGCTCCAACCATTTGTTCTGGAGTGGCCTCAATACCAAACATATTACAAAATACGTTATTGGTTAGCGCTATATTTCTGTGTTCATCCTCTAAAAGAACCCCAAATTGAAGGTTAGAAATAACAGCCTTTAAACGATTTTGAGAATCTTCTAGTGCCTGCTTTTGTTCTTCTAAAATAGTGGAAATTTCCTCCTCATTGGTCACATCTCTAAGCACACCTTGGGCCGCAATAGGTGTTCCAGAAGCGTCATAAATGAGATTCGCATTAACCTGAACATACCTACTTATCCCAGATTTTAAATTTATTTTGGTCTTAAAATTTTTTAAAATACCTACCTCTTGAAGGACCTGGAAGGATTGAAGGGTAGGTATTAAATACTCATGATGGACCAATTGAGCGGCATAAAAATTTTCCTTATCAATGTCGAACCCTAAAAACAATTTAGCTGCCTGATTCATTTTGACCACCTGCCCCGCTAAATTTATGATTAGGTATGGGTCTGGAATATTAAAAAAAACACCGTCTAATTCAGACGTTTTTTCTTTGAGTAATTCTTTAAGCCGGTTGTTGTCTTCCCTTAAATAATGCAAAGTATCGTAAAGCTCTTTGGACTTAGACTCTAATATTTTCTCTGCCTGTTTTCTCGATTTTACTTGTCTGTCTAGCGCCCTTTGTAGCAGTTCTATCTCTTGTTTAGACATGGGTCTCTACTATAAATTTAACTTTGGTGCCGTCTGTCTCAAGCAAATCAAAGGACACATGTACTTCCTGACCATAGTGACTGAATGCACTAACAATGAGTCCATGAGCCAAGCTATAAAGGCCTCTCGTAGATCTGTATACCAAAATAAGTTTGTTTTTAGATTTTTCTAATACTAAAAAAGAAGGTAAATCAGCATCTGGATAAAGTTTCTTTACATGTACGTGTATGTGGTCTTCAATAGCAGCTATTAAAGGCATGGGACTTGTATAATTTCTCACAATTTCTGGGTGAGCTTCATCCAAGCTTTTAAACAAGTATAGCCCAAAAGTGTACAATAAATCTTGAATATCTTTGGAGACTACTTCTCCTAAAGCGACTAAAAGGGATACCATCTCATTGAAATCATAAGTGCCTACTGAAGTATAAGCACCATGGTGTAGCGTTTTTGAATTGGTGATTATTTCGTCTACTACAGCCAAGCCATATTGCGCTTCCACCATGTCTAAAAACTCAGTAAAAATAATTCCCTTCATACCTTAAGATTTGGAAGTCTAAAATAAGGTTTCTAGATAGAAAGCATCTTAAAATGTTGTGAAACAGTCGTTTTTTGTATGTGAAACGCTTTTCACACCAAAAAATTGATCCCTTTAATTAATGAGTTCTTTTACCAACTCATTTTGTTTCCAATAATTTAAAAGTGATGCTATTTTTTGCACATAATCATTATACTTGAGGGGCTTTACCAAATATCCTGCTACACCAATGGAATACGCTTGTTTTAAATCTGATCTATTAATAGAAGTTGTCAATACAACCGTTGGGATGTATTTCAAATTTGGATGTGCCCGGAGCTGTTTCAGGAACTCAAAACCGTTCATTTTTGGCATATTCAAGTCTAATAGTATTAAATCTATTTGACTATTTTCAGCCAATAAGTCAAGGGCTTTTTCTCCATTATGTGCCTCAATTACCTCTTGTTTTTCCCCTAATTTGACTAGGCCCCTGTTGAATTTAAGAATTTCAACAGCGTCGTCCTCTATTAATAAAATAGTCATCTAAAACATTAATTATAAATGAATTTCATATAAAAATAGACTTTAATTGACCACTACAGCTAAAAAAAAATAAAAATCGGATTAAACGTAAGGTTTTACCTATAAAAGGTCTTTAAACTCATAGAGATATACGGTACTCGGTGCCGCATCGTTGACAAAAGGAGCCAAGCCAATTTGCAACAAATAGGGACCATCTAAAACAGTATCTGGCACAAAAATGAATTCTGTAATCGTGGCCTGTAATCTAATGGATTCGGCTACATTCCAGAAAGCTTTATGGGCTTTAAGTGCCCCTTGATCCTCTTCTCTATCTATAGAAGGAAGGTCTACCAAAAGATGCTGAACACCTAATTCTCTAATGTAAGTGGCAGCTCCTTGACTAAAATAAGGCGGATTGCTATGGCTGTACTGCTGGAATGTTTTAGTAGTGTTATTGGGCAGTGTTCTGACCACCAATGATTCTGGCACCTGACTATCTCCTATGGCCACTATGAGTTGGTTCTTAGTGATCTGTAAATCACCCTCTATTAATACTGGTGCAACAGTGATTAGCAAAGTTTCAAAAAAATTCTTTTTCAAAGCATTGAGCACCTGATAATCGCCAGCTAAAATATGACCCACACATTCTGTGTGGGTTCCATGCGCATGAGGATTAAAAGAAATATCGTTAAAATTTACTGGAGCACCAGCTTCAATACTCCCTATAAAATCACCTTCTCTATGCGGTTTAATACTTGGCGGAGCTACATGCCAAGCACCTAATGTCTGATTGTTTTGAAGGTTTAAGTGAATGCCTATTGGAGCGGAAAAATCTATTTGTTTTTGACCACTTGTCCCGATAATTATTGCTTTCATACTAATCGATATAAAATAATTGAGCCACTATGCCATCAGTAAAAAACAAGCCAGGGGCAGTGATCTTTAAAACAGTTTCATTTACTAATTCTAAAAGACCTTCTGCTATTTTTTTCTGCGCTTCCTTAATCACATAGGACTCATATTCAGGGCCAAACAAGGCGTTTATTTTTGCTAGTTCCACTCCTTTTGTTGTTCTCAATCCTGTCATTATATACTCATTGTATCGTTCAGAAACGCTCAAATATTCCACTTCAAATGGCCGTATTCCTTCAAAAATAGCCTTAATATATAAGGGATTACTTGCTGCGTTCCAAGAACGGCTTTCCCCATCATAAGAGTGCGAAGAAGGACCAACACCCATATAGCGTTTGCCTTCCCAATAACCTGAATTATTTACAGCATAAAAACCCTGTTTAGAGAAATTTGAAAATTCATAGTGCTCATATGCCGCATCCTTTAGCATACGCCTTAATTCGTTGAATTGCGCATGTGCGCGAGATTCATCTAGTGGAGGTAATTTACCTGACTTTATTTGATGGTCTAATACGGTTTTAGGCTCCACTGTGAGTGCATAGGCAGAAATGTGATTGGGACTAAAGGCCAAAGCCATGGTCACATTCTCTATCCATAAAAGATCTTGCTCCTCTGAAGTCCTTCCTGACATAGGCACCCCATAAATTAAGTCTATGGAATAATTGTCAAAATATTGTTTCACCCAATGCAAAGCTTCTTTTGACTGACTGGCATTGTGCGCGCGATTCATAAATGATAAATCTTCCTGATGAAAAGATTGTATTCCTACGCTTATTCTATTGACTTTTGTCTTAGAAAGCGCTTGAATATAGTCCTCTGAAAGGTCATCTGGATTGGCTTCTAAAGTGATCTCAGGGTTATCTGTTATTGAATAGTGTGAATAGACGGCTTCAATAAGTCGCTCAATCTCAATGGGGCTTAAAACAGAAGGAGTGCCTCCCCCAAAATATATAGAAGCTATTTGATCTTGTGCAAAACTATCTTTTCGCATCTTCAATTCCATACATAAAGCTTCGATCATTTGATCTTTAGAAGTCATTTTAGTAGAAAAATGAAAGTCGCAATAGCTACAGGCTTGTTTACAAAAAGGGATGTGAATATAAATACCACTCATGAAAAGTCTTGTTATTTTTTAACCCTTGCTGTATTTTGACTGACAAAAGAAGCCCAACCTGAATAGGATTTCTCTCCAGTTACTTTCCCTGAATTATAGAAATGACATACCGCGGCAGCCAAACCATCTGTACTGTCTAAATTTTTTGGCAAGGTTTTTAATTGTAATAAACTCTGTAACATTTTAGCTACTTGCTCTTTAGACGCATTTCCATTTCCTGTAATAGCCATTTTAATTTTTTTGGGCAGGTATTCCGTAATGGGAATTTCCCTAGACAGACCAGCTGCCATAGCAACGCCCTGTGCCCTTCCTAATTTAAGCATAGACTGAACGTTTTTCCCGAAAAATGGTGCTTCAATGGCTATTTCGTCAGGGTGATAGGTATCTATTAATGAGAGGGTCCTTTCAAAAATAAGCTTTAGTTTGGTATAGGGGTCTGCGTATTTTTGAAGTAACAATTCATTGAGTTGAACAAAAAACATCTCATTCCCCACCACTTTTATAATCCCAAAACCCATAATAGTGGTTCCTGGATCAATCCCTAAAATAATTCTCTCTTTTGCCAATGTATTTAGTCTAAATGAATTTCTATTGGGATTTGAAAACGAGTCGTCACAGGAATTCCCTGTTTTACCGCTGGTGATAAAAAAGGCAAAAAAGCTATTTCTTTTTGAATTCTTTTTTCAAAAGACTGCATTTCTTTCATACTCCCCGTAAATCCATCAATTTTTTGAATATGAATATCAGCTGATGCATTTACTTTAAAGTCAATAGAAAAAGTGCCAGAAAAAGACAAACTATCTTGATCGAACATTTGCTGAACAACCCATACAATTTTTTCTTTTATTACAGCTTCAAAACATTCTTTTTGCAACGACTTTGAAAGGGTTTCTTCGCAGGACTCAAACAGCGGGTAAAGATCTACCGACTGCCAGTCAATTTCTTTTAATTGATCAGCCACATATTGTGCCTTTAGCTCTTCTTTAGGGGTGAGCCATGCACAATTATAAAACAAGCAGATGAGACCTAAGTAAAGCACCTTACGCATACCCAAAGGTAGGGGAAAAATCTCATTTTTATAAAGCGGTAGAAATCGTAACTTAGGAAGACTAAATTAAGTATGGATATAGTACTAATCAGCCTAGGGGCCATTTGCATTTTTGCAGGAATAATAGGAAGCTTTGTCCCTATAATCCCTGGACCTCCCTTGAGTTGGATTGGCCTTTTATTATTGCAATACACCAGTAATGTCTATTTTAGTCCATTATTTATTGGGGCTACCGGAGTAATTGCTTTACTCGCTACCTTGTTAGATTATTACTTGCCAGTACTCGGAACAAAAAAATACGGAGGAAGCAAAGGAGGTATTTGGGGCGCTATAATGGGCCTATTATTCGCCATTTTCTTTCCTATTTTTGGCCCTTTAGGATTTCTAATTTGGCCTTTTCTAGGCGCTTTTGTAGGAGAATTGAGCCAACAAAAAAATCAAAAGAATGCCTTGAGAGCGGCTTGGGGTTCATTTATAGGATTCTTAGCAGGCACCCTGATCAAATTGATTATTTCAATGGCCTATGCAGGATTTTTTATTCAACAATTATGGGACTAAAAACGACCCCTCAGGGCTTAATAAAAGCTTAAGCTATGGGCAAAAAACACCTTCCAATAAAAGGGATGCAATATTTTATTTTAGGACATAAAAAAAAGCCTTCCAAATGGAAAGCCTTTCATTGGTTGGACAGCCTCGCTGTCTCAACACGGTCTTAACCAAGGTTAAGACACAACACAACAGGACAAATATAACAAAGCTTTTTTAAAAGGCCCCTGTTAAAGACTATAAATATCTTTGGAAATTTTGTTCATTATAACATAAAGTCTAATAAAAAAGGCCTCTATAAAAATATTATTTGCCTTTTAAAAATCAATCACCACCCCAAAACTAGGAATCACCGAGCCCTCTTCAAGGGGTATTTGAAATAAGCTACGAGGGTTCATTGGCATTCCAGAAGCATCTCTATTAAGCCCATAAGAGGGTGGTTGCGGATTGGCATTTGCCAGAACGTTCTGCACTTCTATAAAGAAATCCAAAGCAATTTTTTTATAGAACCATTTCTTGTCTATTCTAATATCCAATTGATTAAATGGATCTAATTTCTGACTCCCTAAACGGTCGTAATCCAATACAATTTGTGGGTATAACTGAGTGGTTTGTGGAATATCTGTTGGCACAAATGGAGTGGCTGCCGC
>CAJJAZ010000005.1 GCA_905182295.1 uncultured Flavobacteriaceae bacterium
TTGAAAGCCATATCTGAGTGACTATAGCCTTATAAAAGAGACTTATAATTTGTTAGCTGCGGCCTATTAGTCAAAGCAACAGAAATAATCTGAGCTACCCTAGAGCGCTCGGGTTCCTGCAGTGGCATTCTTGGCAAACGCACATATTCAGATCCTATTTTAGTGGCTACTTCTGCCATTTTAATATTTTGTACCAATTGTGGGTTAATGTCTAATTCTAATAAAGGCATAAACCATTTGTATAAATCAGTAGCCTCTTGAATGCGCCCTGCTTTAGCCAAAGCATAAATAGCCACCGTTTCTGCTGGAAAAGCACAAACCAATCCTGCCACCCATCCCTGTGCGCCAAGGAGCAAACTTTCTAGTGCTAAGGTGTCTACCCCAGATAAAATGTTTAACCTAGTTCCAAAAGCATTTTGAAGTCTAATCACATTGGTTGTATCTCTAGTAGATTCCTTAACGGCCTGTATTTTTGGAGATTTTAGGAGTGATTCAAACATAGGTATAGTCACTTCTATACCGTAATCTACTGGGTTATTGTATATCATAATCGGTAAGTCTGTACTGCTGGCAACTGCCTCAAAATATGCGACAGTTTCTGCTGCTGTAGCTTTATACCTCATAGGAGGCAGCATCATCAGTCCTTTGGCGCCAGCTTCCTGCGCAGCATGTGCAGCAGCAATCGCATCTTTAGTGGTTTGTTCTGCAATATTAATTACCACAGGTACCTGTCCTTTAACTTCTTTGACCGTATGAAGAATTAAGGTGTTTTTTTCTGCCTTACTTAGCGTACTGGCTTCACCAAGTGTGCCTCCTAGAATAATTCCATGAACTCCAGCATGGAGTTGTGCCTGTATATTTTTAGTGAATAATGATAGGTCTAACTGATCTTCCGAAGTAAATTTTGTGGTTACGGCTGGCATAACCCCTTTCCATGCTATTGTATTCATTGTTTTGGTTGTTTAATTTGTCGCTTTGGTTGTTCCACTAAAATAAACATAAAAAACGGCATGGCCACATGGGCCAATATTCATTTGACGCACTTCCTTTCAACTGTCCGACTAAGCCCCTTAATATTTTCTTAAAAACAGAACCGCTTAGGCTTATTTTACTATTTTAGAGGTGCTTAAATACTAATCTAATCATACGTATGAAAAAATTAACCTTAATAGCCCTTGGTCTAACCATGGGGACTTTACAAGCGCAAAAGCAAGTAAAATTTAAAGTTGCAGATCCTCAGGCTTTTGCAAAAACAATTACAGAAGCGGAACTCAAAGAACATCTGTACACTTATGCCTCAGATGAATTTGAAGGAAGAGAAACTGGAGAGCCTGGACAAAAAATGGCCATTGCTTATTTAAAGGAACAGTATGTTTCTTTAGGTATTCCTGCAGCCAAGGGGGGTGATGATTATTTCCAGCCTATTGCTTTAGAGGTTAGAAAAGTTCCTACCGGACAACTTAGCATGGGAGACATTTCTATGGAAAATGGAGCAGGATTTATGGGATTCACTTCTTTTGAAGGAGATTTTGATCAAATCGTATATGCAGGTTTTGGCATTGAAGAAGGTGAGTACTCAGACTACACTGATTTAGAAGTTAACGGAAAGGTAGTTCTTGTTAAATCTGGAGAACCTAAAGATTCCAATGGCCATTTTTTGCTTTCTGGATCTGAAGAAGCCAGTAAATGGAGTAACATCTCTGAAGCCCTTTCTAAAAGAGTGGCTGTTGCCAAAGAGAAAGGTGCTGTTGCAGTATTGTTTTTTGACCAAGCCAATTTTGACCGTTACCAGAGAAGGTTTTCTTATATGAAAGAGAATGACAGCGGCAGCATGGGAATTAAGGCTATGGCCAAAGAGCTCATGCCTTCTTTCTTCTTAAACACGGACTTGGCCAATCAAATGCTTTCAGATATTGCTACAGACCACCAACCAAGGGTATTAGACTTGCCCCTGTCTTTTGCGGTAAAAAGTGCCAATAAAGAAATACAATCAGAAAATGTGGTGGCTTTCTTAAAAGGAAGTGAATTGCCGGAAGAATATATCGTAATTTCTTCTCATTTAGACCACGTAGGGGTGAACAGCAAAGGAGAAATTCACAACGGTGCAGACGACGACGGTTCTGGAACAGTGGCCTTGCTAGAAATTGCAGAAGCATTTAAGACTGCTGCAGATAAAGGAAAAGGACCAAAAAGATCTATCGTTTTCTTACACGTAACTGGAGAAGAAAAAGGCTTGTTAGGATCTCAGTACTACACAGATGTAGACCCTATTTTTCCATTAGCCAATACGGTAGCCAATCTAAATATTGATATGGTGGGGAGGATTGATCCAAAAAGAGAAGGCGACAGAAACTATGTTTACCTCATTGGATCAGACAAACTGAGTACCGAATTGCATGAGCTTTCTGAGGCGGTTAATGACAAATACACTAAGGTTACCTTAGACTACACCTATAATGATGAGAACGATCCAAACCGATTTTATTACAGAAGTGACCACTACAACTTTGCTAAAAATAATATTCCAATTATATTTTATTTTAACGGTACCCATGACGATTACCATAAACCAGGAGACACTCCTGACAAAATAAACTATGATTTATTAGAAAACAGAAGTCGTTTGGTATTTTATACGGCTTGGGAGCTGGCGAATAGAGCCAAAAGAATTACAGTAGACAAAGCGGGTAAATAAGCCCCTAATACTTAAATGAATTGTGTTTTAGCCACAAAAAAAGCCTTACTTAAAAAGTAAGGCTTTAATTCTGGGTGGAAGACCGGGTTCGAACCGGCGACTTCTGGTACCACAAACCAGCGCTCTAACCAGCTGAGCTACAACCACCATTTGTAATTGGCTGCAAATATAATTTATTTCCATCTAGCTATCAAAATAAATCTTAGGGTATTTGCAAAAAAAAGTACTTATTTTAAATCTTAAAGGATGCATTAAAGCAGCCAAAAGAGAGGGATTTGAATCAAGTGTTAGATGGTCAGAACGAACCATCTAACTGTCAAATATTTAGCGGTTAAATTAAATGATCCAGTTGCTCCACTGCTACAGGTCTTTCTACCGTAAAACCTTCCGCTGCTGCTACACCTATAAGCCTTCCTAAATCTTGGGCCCGGTACTTAACAGAATCTAAAAAGTTTTTGGAGCTAATGGGCGTTTGTGGGGCTTTGCTATCTGGATTAAAAAACTGAGAACCATACGCCAAAATAGCCGCTTCTTTATGTGCTAAAAAACCTGAAACGTTTACCACAAAGTCAGGGGTAATATTTTCCCATTGAATGTAATGGTATACTTGCTTGGGTCTCCATGCTTGTTGTGGCGCACCTTGAGCGTCTATGGTTTCAATTTTAATGAGACCACTTAAAAAACAGGCATCGCTCACCAGCGAACTTCCCTTTCCGTGGTCTATGTGCCTGTCTCTAGTGGCATTACACAACACCACTTCTGGTCTATATTTTCTGATCATTTCAATGACCCGCAATTGACTTTCAACATTGTTTTGAAAAAAACCATCTGCCAATCCCAGATTTTCTCTAACAACGACCCCTAAAGATTTCGCTGCAGCTTTGGCTTCCGCATCTCTAATTACTGCAGTACCTCTAGTCCCCAGTTCCCCCCTAGTTAGATCTACAATACCTACTTTTTTGCCAAGACTTATTTCCTTAGCAATCGTAGCACCTGCACCTAATTCAACGTCATCTGGATGTGCCCCAAAGGCGAGTATATGTAGTTTCATTTTGTTGTTTTTATAACAGGCTTTTAATGGCCTGATTAATGTCTAATTGTAAAGCGTGTACTTCTTCAATTCCTACAGAGAAACGAATAAGACCATCTGCTATACCTTGATTTATTCGTTCCTCAGGACTTAAAAGTGCATGAGAAGTAAGGGTTGGAGAGAGTAAAGTACTCTCAATACCTGCTAAACTCATCGAAGGCTTAATTAATTGTAAGGCTTTTTGAAAAGCACTCGCATTCAGGCCTTCTCTTAATTCAAAAGACATCATTCCGCCAAAACCACTCATTTGTGCAGCGGCTAATTCGTGGTCTGGATGGCTTTTCAAGCCAGGATAATACACCTTAGACACCTCTGGGTGTGCTTCTAAATAAGTAGCCATCTCCATGGCATTTTCATTTTGGGCTTTCACGCGTATCCCCATGGTCTTAATACTTCTTTCGAGTAACCAAACAGTATAATCACTTAACGAACCACCAAAGTTTTTAGCCAACCTAAATACCTGGTCAATGTGCGCCTGAGAAGCCGCTACAGCTCCAGCACAAATATCTGAGTGTCCGCCCATATATTTAGTGGCGGAGTGAATAATCACATCGATCCCAAAGTCTGCAGGATTTTGGTTTACTGGGCTGGCAAAGGTGTTGTCTATCATACTGACAATGCCTGCCTTTTTTGCGATCTCCCCAACGGCTTTAAGATCTGTAATAGTAAGTAATGGATTAGATGGGGTTTCTATATAAATTACTTTAGTATTGTCTTGTAGGGCAGCTTCAAAATCATTCGGTGCCAATCCTTTCGTAAAGGTATAGGTAATACCAAAGCGCTCTAGCTCTTCCACGACAAAATTATAAGTGCCACCGTAAAGTGTTTTTTGTAGTACTATATGGTCTCCTGAACTTAAAAAAGCCAACATTGCAGTACTCACTGCTGCCATACCACTTCCAAATATAAGCGATGCCTCACTGTGTTCTAAGGCAGCAATTTTTTTAGCCAATGCTACTTGGTTGGGTGTATTAAAATACCTGGGGTAGCGTTTTACTGCTACGTCTTCAAAGGCATAAGAAGTGCTCATATATAAAGGAGAAACAGCTCCTTTGTAAATGGGGTCTTCTAATTCACCATAATGGGTGCAGAGGGTATTTATTCCTGATTTCTTAAGTTCCATAAGTAATATTTTGATCTTTTTAAAAGTACTTATTTTTTGAATACTTTATGGTGCTTCCAATAACTAAAGCCACCGAGTAGAATGACTCCAATAACACAGTACCAAATAAAACTTGGTGTAATTACTTGGGCTCCACTTGCATAAGAATGCAATCCTACAAGGTAAAAGTTTACCCCAAAATAAGTCATCATAATACTGGCATAGGCTACCACACTCAAGAAATTAAAAATCCACCTATTTCTCAGTCCTGGTACCAGTCTCGTGTGAATGACAAAAGCATAGATCAAAATAGAGATTAAAGCCCAAGTTTCTTTTGGGTCCCAACCCCAGTACCTACCCCAACTTTCATTGGCCCACTGCCCTCCAAGGAAGTTTCCAATGGTGAGCATGATCAGTCCTACCGTTATGGCCAATTCATTAATAATGGTCAGTTCCTTAAGGTTAAGGTCCATGCGTTTCTTATTCTTCTCATTGGACATAATCATTAGGATCAGAGAAACTATACCGAGTATCATACCAACGGTCAAGGGACCATAACTCCCTACAATAACCGCCACATGAATCATAAGCCAATAACTGTCTAGTACAGGAACTAAGTTAGCTACTGCCGGATCTACCCAACTTTGGTGGGCTATCCACAATAACATAGCAGTAACAAAAGTGGTTGAAGCTAAGGTTAAATCACTCTTCCTTCCCAGCGCTATTCCCATGGCCAGTGTAGCCCAAGATACGTAAAGAATACTCTCATAAGCGTCACTCCACGGCGCGTGGCCTGAGATATACCATCTGATCACTAAACCAGCTGTATGGGCAGCAAACAAAAGCCAAACAATTCCTTTAAAACCAAATATTCCGTAGCGCAAGAAACGCCTGTCTTTAAATATTTGAAATACTAAGAAGAAAAACATCACCACACCTATCAGGGCATAATACTTGTAAAGCTTATTGAAAATATCCAATTGGTTGTAGAAAATTTCCGCCTGAATTTTTTCAGGAGCGGGCATAACCTCACTACCATGGTTGTTTTGATTCTGAGTAAAAGCGTCTAAAAGTTTGTCTGCAGAACTGTAATCTCCTGTAACAATGGCTTTTTCTAAACTCATGAGATAAAATGGCACTGCGTTTTTAACAAAATTTGCATACAAGCTATCGCCAATCACATGCTTTCCAGAACGAAACGCTACTGCAGAGATCCATTTGTTATTTTCATCATTTAAAAGCGGGAATATTTTTATAATTTCTCCTCCCAAAGCCCTGTTCAATAAACCCAATCTAAGGTCTATGTCTTGAAAATCTTTTTGAAATTTATTTGGGTTTGTTGTTGCATAGGCATCCTGAAGGAATGGCGCTAATTTATAAGCTCCAGATGCGTCAAAGAAATCTGTAGCCCTAACCATTCTTTGCCCTGAGGGCAAGCCTAAAATATTTCTAAGGCTGTCATTTTGGCCTTTCTTATCTAATGCTATAAAAGGTGTATTGTACCACAGGGCTGGATTGAGCATCATAGAGAGCAATACTTGGTCTGGGTTCAGGCCTTCGTATTTGGTCTTAAAACTCAATTTTCTTAAAAGCTCTGAAGCAAACGTATTTATAGGCTTCATTCTTCCTCCGTCGTCTTGGATGACCAAGGCGCCAAACTTTACTGCATGCGCTGGAGAAACTGTCGTTTTTTCTAGTGCAATTTGTATGTCAGTTAGCGGTGTGTTGCTGTGTGCATGGGAGTCTTCTGAAGCGGCATCGGCCTGTTGGGCCAAAGAGGCAGTAATACTCCCAAATAAAAACACCAAAGACAATAATGCTTTCTTGGCCTTCACCTTTTCAATAGATCTTGCGAGGTCTTTAAATCGGGTATTTCCAAAAAATAAGATACCCATGAGTCCAATATAGAGTAAAAAATAACCAATATAGGTGATCCACGTACCCCAAAAATCGTGGCTCACAGATAGTACAGTGCCTTTTTCATCTGGGTGAAAGCTCGATTGGAAAAATCGGTAACCTCCGTGGTCTAATACATGATTCATAAAAATATCATAGTCAAAAGGGCGTTCATCTTCTACCGTTACTTTACTCATAAAAGACGCATAACCTTTTTCCGTTCCAGGGTATTTTTGGGCTATAAAGTCGTTTAATTTCACAGAAAATGGCAAATCATAGACCTTAGAACCGTATCCTAAAGTAAAGTCTAAGCCTCCGATGGTTGATTTTTGTGAAAAACTGGCCATTCCCTTAGTACCTAGGATGGTCATTTGTTTGGTTTCTCCCCCACTTGTTATTTGAACCGTTAATGCGTCTTTGGTCTCAGGGGTCTGCTCCTCTTCTGGAACAGCAACAATTCCGTTGGTCCCTTTCATGGGTAATTCAGGAATGACAAACTGCATCCCTCCCACATTATACAGCGACCTGAGTTGTAATTCCTGTACACTGTCTTTTAATACGGCCCCCTTAAATTGGTCTGCCATACGCATGAAGTCTCCTTCGAAAGGGGTATTAATCGTGTAAGGGCTTACTTCTGTATTAATATTTATAGCTCCGGGTGTCTCTACATTTAATGCAAAAAGAATGTTGTGAATACTGGTCACACTTCCTGACTCCAAGAAATGATCATGTCTATTTCCGTCTCCTGCTTCTACAATCTTTAAAAAATCTGTTCCATTAGGGACTTCAATAACGCCTTCTTTAGCCCCCTGCTGAAAAGAAACAAAGGCTATGTCAAAATCTTGATCTGCAAAGTTAGAACGCCAAGGTAATGAGGTTTTCTTGGCCTCTGGAGTGAAAATAGCATGGTCTTCAAAAGTACGTCTTGCTGGCTGACCATCTTTCTCCCCATCTACCATGAGGGTCACATAAGTTTTGTCTGAATAAAAGATTTTTTCTGTTTCACCCTCTCTTATGGGCATCATCCCTTCATAACTAATATAACGCGTTACAAAGGCGCCAATAATAATAAGTACCCATGAAATATGAAGCAGTAACACGGGCCACTTTTTCCATTTAAACAATCCATAACGCTTAATATTTCCTGCGAAGTTTATGACAAAAAACACCATCATAGTTTCGAACCAAGTGGCATTATAAATCCATATTCTGGCTGTTTCTGTAGAGTACCAACTTTCTATAAATGTACCAAAAGCCATGGCAGTAGCGAACGCAATAAACAGTACAGACATAAGCCTGGTAGAGAAGAGTATTTTTTTTAAGGTTTCAATCATGATATTGGATGCAATTTTTGTGTACAAAAGTACGGCCTTTTTCTCTTTTTACCTCGAGATTAAATGGCAAAAACAGTTTATAAAATCTATTTAAAGCCCTTATTAACCCGCTTATTTATCTTATTTTTGAGTATGATTTCTATAGCTATTATTGGAACCGGAAGACTAGCACGCCAATTGTTCCATTTGTTCAACAGTTTGGAAGGGTATACCCCCAGCTTAATTCTAGGAAGAAATGAGGGGGATTTAGCGCAATTTAAAAACACCCAAACTAGTTCAGATTTCAATAAAACAATCTTAGAAGATTTGGTTTTTTTAGCCATTTCTGACAGGGCCATAGAAACAGTTTCTAATCAGATTAATGCCCCAAATGCGCTGGTCTGCCATTGTTCAGGGAGCATACCTATTTCCGCACTAAAAAAACATACTGCTACAGGGGTGTTTTATCCTTTACAAACATTTGGCTCCAATGAATTCATTGATTTTTCAAAGGTGCCACTACTTCTGGAAGCCTCTCAAAGAGAAGGCATTGAAAAACTTAGTACGCTAGCCCAAGAGGTTAGTTCTCATGTGGATCTTTTCGATGCTAACAAAAGAAAATCAATTCATTTGGCAGCGGTTTGGGTGAATAATTTTTCTAATTTTCTATTTTCTGAGGCGGCAGCGTACTGTAATTCTAAAGATATAGATTTTAAATTATTAGGCCCTTTAATGAAACAAACCGTTCATAACGCCCTAGATTTAGGACCAGATATAGCCCAAACGGGACCAGCGAGACGAGGAGACACCAACACCATAAAAACCCATATAGCGTCATTGGAATCTATAAGTCAAAAAAAGATTTACCAATATATTAGCGACGCTATTCAAGATAAATACAAGCATGAGTTATAAAAAATTATTGCCAAACATTACCACTTTCGTTTTTGACATTGATGGGGTGTTTACAGATGGACAAGTACTGATCACTACCAGTGGAGAACTACTCAGAAAAGTAAGCGTAAAGGATGGGTACGCAGTAAAAACGGCCTTAGATAAAGGTTTTAGGGTTTGCCTCATTTCTGGAGGAACCAATGAAGGGGTAAGGGACCGTTTTAAAGCGCTGGGTGTTAAAGATATATACATGGGAGCCCACCATAAAATGGAACCTTTGCATGAATATTTAGACGGTTATGGAATAGACCCTAAGGAGGTCCTTTATATGGGAGACGACATTCCAGATATTCCACCCATGCAATTTATAGGACTTCCAACTTGCCCGCAAAATGCAGTCCCAGAGGTTAAAGCGGTCTCTGAATATATTTCTCACCACAATGGTGGAGATGGTTGTGTTAGAGATGTCATAGAGCAAGTACTTAAAGTTCAGGGAAAATGGGCGAGCAATACAGACGCTCAAACAGACTAAACCCATATTTTTAAATAAAATCATTAAAACAATGTCCCTTCAATACCCCAACCATAAAATTATTTTAGCTTCAGGATCTCCCAGAAGAAAAAAATTCTTTGTAGACATGGGGTTTACCGTAGACATTCAAGTAAGGGAAGTAGAAGAGGTTTTTCCTACTGAACTGTTTGCCCAGCAAATACCTGCTTATTTGGCTGAATTAAAGGCCACAGCCTTTCCAGAAGAAAGCTTGGGAAATGCAGTTCTCATTACTTCTGACACCATCGTTTGGCATAACGAAAAGGCCCTTGGTAAACCGAAAGACTATGAAGAAGCTATAGCCATGTTAAGCCGTCTTTCGGCAGACACTCACTGGGTATATACGGCGGTCTGTTTTACTTTTAAGGGTAAAAAAGTCCAATGTAGTGAAGCAACTGAAGTTACTTTTGCCGCTTTGTCTCAAAATGAAATTGAGTATTATGTAGGCCATTACAAACCCTATGATAAAGCGGGTGCCTATGGCATTCAAGAATGGTTGGGACTTGTAGGAATAACAAAAATTAATGGGAGTTACAACAATGTAGTGGGTTTGCCTACTCAAAAAGTGTACGCGACCCTTAAAACGCTTTTAGGAAGCCCCGAATATCTATAAATAATCATCCAATTACACCAACTGCATCATAACTAAAGACCAATTTGCAAATAAAATAATAGTACCCTTACGCCAAAACACTAAAAACACCAACAAATGAATCCATTTATTCAGTCCCATTTACAAGAAATTTACAGTACAATCGCCCTGCTCATTGGTTTGTTGGTTTTTAAATTTATCAGCACAAAAGCGATCAAAAAAGTGGGTAAAATAAGTGATTTAAACACCTCAAGAACGAAGCTAATTGTTAAGTATAGCAGCATAGGGATTAGCAGTATTGGCCTGGTATCTCTTTTGATTATATGGGGGGTTAAATTAGAGGATTTGGGCTTAGTGCTTTCTTCTTTCTTTGCCATATTAGGGGTTGCACTATTCGCTACTTGGTCTATACTGAGTAATATTAGCGCAGGAATTATATTGTTTTTCTCCTTTCCTTTTAAAATTGGGGATAGAATTAAAATTCAGGACGACGACTTTCCGCTTGAAGCCATCATTACAGATGTAAGGGCCTTTTATGTAGAATTAAAAACAGATGAAGGCACCCTAGTCACCTATCCAAATAATTTATTCTTACAAAAAGGCGTCCTTTTATTAAAAAAGCAAGAACTTTAAAAGATGAAAATGAGCATATTAAAGGCGTTTTGCGCCATATTTTTAGGTTTAATTACCCTACAAGCACAGGATTTCACCCCTAAAAGTAGTGCCGCCATACACCAATCTATTCAGCAACTTAATTTCTTAGGAAATGTACTTTATATAGCTGCCCATCCAGATGACGAAAACACCCGGCTCATCTCTTATTTATCCAACTACAGCCATGCCACCACTTCCTATCTTTCTTTGACCAGAGGAGACGGGGGGCAAAATTTAATAGGAACCGAAATAAGGGCCCTTTTAGGCGTACTTAGAACACAAGAATTACTTGCCGCAAGAAAAATAGATGGCGGTAATCAATATTTTACCAGGGCCAATGATTTTGGTTTCTCCAAGCACCCAGACGAGACCTTAGAAATTTGGAACAAAGAAGCGGTGCTCTCAGATGTAGTGAAAGCGATTAGACAACTCAGGCCAGATATTATCATCAATAGATTTGACCATAGAACACCAGGCGCTACACACGGCCACCACACTTCTAGTGCTTTATTGAGCATGGAAGCATTTGATTTGGCAACTACAAAAGCATATCCTTCCCAGCTAAATACACTAAGTCCATGGCAACCAAAGAGAATGTTTTTCAATACCTCTTGGTGGTTTTACGGGTCTGAAGAAAGATTTAAAGCAGCGTCAAAAAATGGTTTAATCACCCTAGATGTTGGCGTTTACTACCCAAGTTTAGGTATCTCCAACAACGAAATTGCCTCATTAGCCAGTAGCCAGCATTTGTGCCAAGGCTTTGGAAGATTAAATCAAAGGGGAGCAGAAAATGAATACCTAGAATTTTTAAAAGGGGATCCTTTAAACAATGGATCTCTTTTTGACGGAATAGATACCACATGGAATAGAATCCCTGAAGGTTCACAAATTCAAAAATTATTAAAACCCATCCAAGAAAATTTTAATTTCAATAACCCTGCAACACACCTAAAAGATTTATTGGCAGCTTACCAACTGATAAAAGAGGTTAAAGATCCTTTTTGGAAAGAACAGAAAATGACGCAAATAAAAACGATCATTGCAGATGTTTCTGGACTTCATATGGCTTTTTTAAGCCCTCAAGCATATAGCAGTCCTGGAGAGAAAATGGAAGCTGTTGTTGCATTGGTGGCCAGAAACGCAAAAGGCATAAGTGTACAGAATATAAGCCTAAAAGGCGCTATTAAACTAGACGCATTCTCTCCAAAAGAATTGGATGAAAATCAAAAATACAGCCAATCCATTTCAATGAGTTTCCCAAAGAGTAGCCCATATAGCAACCCCTATTGGCTCAATGAACCCGCCACTTTAGGAATGTATAAAGTGACCGATCCTACGCTTGTTGGAAAAGCCGAGTCTCCAGCCGCAGTTACTATAAAACTAGGCTTAGATTTTAATGGTAGCTTAATAAACTATGAACTTCCTTTGGTATACAGGCATGCGAAACCAGATAAAGGAGAGCTGTGGGAACTGTTTAAGATTGCGCCAAAACTCTCTTTAAAACCGGCCCAAGAGGTGGTTTTATTTCCAGATACCGAATCAAAAGAAGTGCAAATGACCCTCACCGCCAAAGCGGCCAACCAAAGCGGTCAGGTCTCTTTATCGCTCCCAAGTGATTGGACCGTAAGCCCGTTATTTCACCCTTTTAATATCAAAGAAAAAGGAGCGAGCACCCTTTTTACTTTTAGGGTAACTCCACCCACTAAAGACAGTGAAGCCCAGGGCGTGTTCAAAGCGGAAACTAAGGAGGGTAACTTTGATAAAAATATTGTAAATATTAGCTATGACCACATTCCGTCTCAAGTGGTGCTTGAAACTTCAAGCACAAAATTTGTAAGACTCAACATAGAGAAAAGAGGCAGTCACATAGGATATATTATGGGTGCAGGAGATAAAATTCCCGAAAGTCTCGAAGCAATAGGTTATGTGGTACACCTATTAAATCCAGATGATTTGGGTAGTTTAGATCTTTCTAAATACCAATCTATCATACTAGGAATTAGGGCTTTGAATGTTATAAATGGTTTAGAATTAAATAAAAACACCCTTGGAGAATATGTGAAAAATGGAGGTGTTTTAATTAGCCAATACAATACTGCGGCCAGGAATTCAGACAACCAATTTAAACTAGCCCCCTACCCGCTTTACTTATCTAGAGATAGAGTAACCAGAGAAAACGCTCCGGTTCACTTTATAGATCCCAAACACCCCTTATTATCCTTTCCCAATAAAATTGACGCCAAGGACTTTGAGGGATGGGTACAAGAAAGGGGACTGTATTTCCCAAATAAATGGGACAAAGCATACCGCCCTATATTGGAAATTAAAGATGGTAATGAGGCGCCTACCCAAGGCAGTTTATTAGTAGCGCCATTTGGAAAAGGCCACTTCATATACACAGGCCTAAGTTTCTTTAGGGAATTGCCTGCTGGCGTTCCAGGTGCCTACCGATTGTTTACCAATATGATCTCCATGCCACAGAACATAGAAAAACAAGTCCTTAAAAATTAGATATGAGCCTACTAGACTGGAGTATCTTAATTTTCACCCTACTATTTATAGTGGGCTATGGACTATGGAAAACCAAAGGAAGTAAAAATGTTAGGGATTATGTGCTAGGCGGAAAAGAAGCCAATTGGGCCACTGTAGGCTTATCTGTCATGGCCACTCAAGCCTCTGCCATAACTTTTCTTTCTACCCCAGGACAGGCCTATCACGACGGAATGGGTTTTGTGCAATTCTATTTTGGATTGCCCCTCGCCATGGTAGTCATTATACTGGTGTTTATTCCATTATACGATCGGTTACAGGTGGAGACAGCCTATGAATTTTTAGAAAAACGGTTTAATGGAGAAACCAGAACGCTAACCGCCCTACTCTTTTTGGTTCAAAGGGGACTATCTGCCGGTATTACCATATTTGCTCCCGCCATTATTCTCTCTGCCGTATTGGGTTGGCCACTCAAACTCTTGGTGGTTATTATAGGAGGCCTGGTGATTGTCTATACTGTAAGTGGTGGGACAAAAGCAGTTAATGTTACGCAAAAGCAACAAATGTTTGTGATCATGGGCGGTATGTTTGTGGCTTTTTATATGATTGTTTCTGGCCTCCCGGCCGATGTCAATTTCAGTAAAGCCCTCGCCATTGCCGAACAGTCTGGCAAATTAGACGTCCTAGATTTTAGCCTAGATCCCAACAACCGATATACTTTTTGGAGTGGCATTACGGGCGGTTTTTTCTTAGCACTCTCCTACTTTGGCACAGACCAAAGCCAGGTACAAAGATATCTTTCTGGCAAGTCTAAAAGGGAAAGCCAATTGGGCCTAGTCTTCAATGGAATCTTAAAAATTCCCATGCAATTTTTTATTCTCGGTGTTGGTGTAATGGTATTCGTATTCTTTCAGTTCAATACAAGTCCTATACATTTTAACCCAGCCGCACAAAAGGCCTTGGAAGCCCCTGGCTACATTGCCCAATACGAATCCCTAAAAACATCCCTTTCGGAGATTCAAGCAGAGCGCGCCACTTGGCAAATAAATTATTTAAATGCCTTAGAGGATAATAAAACTGCTGAAGTAAATAAGGCCAATAGTACCTTAAAAGAGCTACAATTAAAAGAAAAGGAACTCAGGATTCAAACCAAGACACTCCTTAAAGAAGCAGATCCATCAATCGCAGAAAACGACAAAGACTACGTATTCATTCACTATATATTACACTATTTACCCAAAGGACTTATTGGACTTTTATTGGCCGTAATACTCTCTGCAGCCATGTCTTCTACCGCCTCCGAATTAAATGCCTTGGGTACTATAACGAGTATAGATCTTTACAGGCGTTACGCTCCAGCGTCAAAGGACCAAGGACACTATTTGAAAATGACCAAATGGTTTACTTTTGGATGGGGCATTATAGCCATAGGCATTGCCAGTGTAGCCAATCTATTTGAAAACCTCATTCAATTGGTCAACATCATTGGATCTATCTTTTACGGAAATGTTTTGGGAATATTTCTGTTGGCATTTTTCTTCAAATACATCAAAGGGAAAGCCGTATTCTATGGGGCAATCATCACACAAATATTAGTTGTACTAAGCTTCTATTTGGACCTCATGTCCTATTTGTGGCTCAATGTATTGGGTTGTGTGTTGGTTGTAGTATGCGCACATGTGCTGTCTGTTTTTTTAAAGGAAAAACAAACAGCACCTTAGCACGCTAAATCATTTATTTACGCCATTCTGACAATGAATCTGTATTCATTTTTACATAATCCATATTATTAGCTTCCCTGGCTCCAGCCAAAGAAGCTTCTGCTGCTGCAATTGCTTTTTTGACCATTCCAGCTTTAGCAAATAATAAAGACTGTTGTCTCAATTGCCAATAAGCAGGTTTTTCAATCTCTGCCATAGCAGTGTCCATATATTCCAAAGCCATTTTTACGTCTTTGTCTGCTGTTAAAAAATAGACTGCAGCAGTGAAGTAATCATTCGCAGTTGGCGCAGCATTTAAGGTCTTTTCTATAGAATTCATTACCATTTGATCGGTGGGTACGCTAAAAGGTACTGCCAATAAAGTGTTTTCCCAGTGAATTTCTAAATGGGCCCCGTTAAGGGTAATTTCATTAATATTTATAGAAAAAGAGGCCATGGTTCTTTCCGTTTGCTGAGGGCTTACTGTAGCTTTTGCCACAATTAATGAAGGATCCCAAACAGCTGGCGCACCCCAATTGTCATTTTTACGGTATAAAAATACTTCCCACTGGCTTGGAGCTGGCTTAGTAAATACGGCATATGTACCTGCCTCTAGGGAAGTCCCGCCAAATTCAAAAGCAGTATTTACGGATAATGTAGTGTTGGCATTGGCACCTGTTCTCCAAATGGCGTTATACGGAACTAAATTACCCATTACTGTTCTACCCCTCATGGCAGGTCTTGAATATTTAAGGGTCACTTCACTTAATCCAACCGTTTGATTAAGGGTCACTGAAGGACTAGGTTGTGGTGCAACAATTTGAGAAAAGCCCTTAAGAGACGAAATCATCAATAATAAAAGGAGTGTTTTTTTCATGGTGTTATACTGTTTTGCTTGATTAAAATGAATTTCAAATATAGCGATAAGCTAAAGAAGAAATAGCTGAAATGTTTAACTAAAAAAGCTTTAAGGTTAAACAAAATAGTATCTTTGTAATAAAACAGATTTAAGACCTATGCAACTATACCAATTACACGCAAAACAATGTATTAAAACTGATATGCATACTGCTTGGGAATTCTTGTCAGACCCTAAAAACTTGCAAAGAATTACGCCTGAAGCCATGGGCTTTAATATACTAGCTGGTGCAGACAGAAAAATGTTTTCTGGCCAAGTCATTCATTATACCGTAAGCCCTTTTCCAGGGATTACCACCAAATGGGTTACTGAGATAACGCATGTAGAAAATGGAAAGTACTTTGTAGACGAACAGCGGTTTGGCCCCTATGCTTTATGGCACCACAAACATTTTATTAGAGAAATTGAGGGAGGTGTAGAAATGGAAGACATTATTGACTATAAAATTCCTTTTGGGATTTTAGGGCAAATGCTGCACCCCATTCTTGTGAAGCCTCAGTTAAAAAAGATATTTGCACATAGAGAAAAAGCACTTAAAGAATTATTTGGTCAGTTACCTAACCCAACAACCCTAAGTTTAAAAAAAATATAATTATGAAAAATATTGTCATCATTGGAGGCTCTCATGGAATTGGTCTTGAAACAGTAAAAATACTGTCTCAAGACCACCAGGTACATTTATTCTCAAGAACTGTTCCCGAAGTTTCATTGCCTCATGTAAACCACAGCGTATTTGATGTACTTACAGACGCCTTCCCTATTGATCAAATCAATACACCCATAGATGGATTTGTGTACTGTCCAGGTTCTATTAACTTAAAGCCACTTAAAATGCTTTCTAACGAAGCTTTTAGAGCAGACATGGAAATAAATTTCTTTGCTATGTTACCTATTGTTCAGGCCATTATGCCAAAAATGAATGAAGGAAGTAGTATGGTCTTTTACAGTACTGTAGCAGTGGCTATGGGTATGCCATTTCACGCCAGTATAGCTGCAGCAAAAGGTGCTGTTGAAGGTTTTGTAAAGTCTATTGCTGCTGAAAATGCACCCAAACTTAGGGTGAATTGTATTGCGCCATCATTAACCAATACTCCATTGGCTGGACGCTTACTAAATAACGACAAAAAAAGAGAGATAATGGATGCAAGGCACCCATTAAAAAGAGTGGGCACTGCCGGTGATATTGCAGAAATGACTACGTTTTTACTTTCAGACAAAAGCAGCTGGATGAGTGGACAAATCATTGGATTAGATGGTGGAATGGGAAGTTTAAACGTACATTAGAAGGTTAAAAAAAATAATTTTAGCTCAAGCAACATATTTATGAAGGAAGAAATTGTCATTTTTTGGTTTAGAAGGGATTTGAGGTACAATGACAATACTGGATTATCTAAGGCCCTTTTAAGTAGAAAAAAGGTATTGCCCATTTTTATCTTTGATACGGAAATCTTAGATATGCTCCCTAATAACGATCCTAGGCTTCAATTTATTCTTAACCAACTACAACAAATAGACCTGCACTTTAAAACACAGTTTCAATCTGGGGTGCAATCCTACCACAACAGACCATTAGAAGTATTTAAATCTCTAATAGAAACATCCAACAATTTTAAAGTGTGTGGGGTGTACACCAATGAAGACTATGAACCCTATGCAACACAAAGAGACTTAGAGATTAAAACTTATTTGGCTTTGAAATCAGTAGATTTTCACTCCTTTAAAGATCAGGTTGTTTTTGAAAAAGACCAGGTCACCAAAGAAGACGGCAAACCTTATGTAGTCTACACCCCATACAAAAACAAATGGTTGGGTATTTTTGACCAACAATACCCCAACGGATTTCAAGCCCTTGATATGCCTTTTGAAAACCTTTACAAAATGAATACTAGTCTTCATGATATGAAAGCCCTAGGTTTTTCTAAAGCAGAAATTGAAGTGCCTCAATATTCGGTTACTGCAGCGCTCATAGAAGCATATGAGGCAAAAAGGAATTTCCCGAGCATAGAAAATGGCACCTCTAAATTGGGGCCACACCTTAGGTTTGGGACGGTATCCGTTAGGGCCCTTGTTCAAAAAGCCAAAGGACAAAAAAACCAAGTATTCTTGAGTGAACTTATTTGGAGGGAGTTCTTTATGCAAATATTATGGTATTTTCCTCATACCCCTACAAAGGCATTTAAACCTGCCTATGATCGCATTGAATGGAGAAATAATACCACGGAATTTGAGCGCTGGAAAAATGGCACAACAGGCTATCCTCTGGTAGACGCTGGAATGAGAGAACTCAATGCAACTGGAACCATGCACAACAGGGTTCGCATGCTTGTGGCTAGCTTTCTTTGCAAACACCTATTGATTGATTGGAGGTGGGGTGAAGCTTATTTTGCAGAAAAATTATTAGATTTTGAATTGGCCAGTAATGTTGGAAACTGGCAATGGGCTGCTGGTTCTGGAGTAGACGCTGCCCCCTATTTTAGAATATTTAACCCCACCACCCAAATAGATAAATTTGACAAACAGCATATTTACCTTAAAAAATGGGTGTCAGATTTAGAGGAACGTACCTATCCTAGCCCTATGGTAGACCATAAAATGGCCAGAAAAAGATGCCTGGATACTTATAAAAAAGCTTTGGCTTAAAAATGGTTGTAGTTTGGTTTAAAAGAGATTTAAGACTAGAAGACCACGAACCATTAACTAAAGCTTTGGCTAGTGGAGAAAAGGTGCTACTGCTCTATTCGTTTGAAAGCTTTTGGACTCAGGACCCACATTACAGCTACTTACATATAGATTTTATTCAAGAAGGATTAAAAGCAATACAATTAAAGCTAAGGGAATACGACACCAAAATATTAATCCTTTCCGATTATATTCCTGAAATACTTCAAAAAATTCATTCCCAAGAACCTATTACATCTATATATTCACATATGGAAGCGGGAATGGATATTACTTACACAAGGGATAAAGCGGTAAAAATATGGTGTACTAAAAATAGTGTTCATTGGCATGAATTTGCCCAAAATGGTCTATGGAGGGCGCTAAAGAACCGTCAAAAATGGCGGGAGCACTGGATCAGCCAAATGAAAGCACCTATTCACACCCCTAGCTTCCTTCCAAGTACCTATTTCACTTCAAAAGAAATAGATGGATTAAGTGCCGCGCTAAAACTAGTTCCTTTGGATTTAAACATTCATCACAAAACAGGCATTCAAATTGGCGGAAGTTTAAATGGATGGAAATACTTACATAGTTTTATCACGAAACGAATTAGTGGGTACCAAAAGTATTATTCTAAACCATTAGAATCTAGACTTCATAGTGGTCGAATTTCTCCCTATCTGGCTTGGGGAATGCTCTCTACCAAACAAGTACTTCAATATGTTACTCAAAATCAAAAAAAAGTGAGTAACAAACGAAACGTCAATGGCTTTTTATCTCGATTGAGCTGGCAAGCCCATTTTATTCAGAAATTTGAAATGGAGCCTAGTATTGAGTTTGACGCTGTAAACAAAGGGTACGCAACGCTTAACAAGACGGTAATTCCCGCCTATCAATTAGCTTGGCGACAAGGACAAACAGGAGTGCCTATGGTAGACGCCGCCATGAGATGTCTGGTTCAAACGGGTTTTGTTAATTTTAGACTAAGGGCCATGCTGGCTTCTTTCTTCACCCATTTACTCTGGCAACCCTGGCAAGACTGCTCGCCGCATTTAGCACAACACTTTTTAGATTTTGAACCAGGGATTCATTTTCCCCAACTTCAAATGCAAGCGGGTGAAACGGGGATAAATACCATTAGAATATACAACCCAGTTAAAAATGGATTGGACCACGACCCAAAGGGAATTTTTATTAAGAAATGGGTGCCAGAATTGGCTTTAATACCGGAAGCTTATGTGCACGAACCTTGGAAAATGCCTCCATTAGAAGCCGCTTTTTTAAATTTCACATTGGGTAGCGATTATCCAGCACCCATCGTAAATCTTGAAAAGAGCAGAAAAAATGCTGCAGACCAGTTGTGGGGATTAAGAAAAACTAATCTGGTTAAATTAGAAGGGAAAAGAATTTTAGGCACACATGTAGTCCCTAAAAAACCCTGTAAAAAAACAAGCTAAGCCAGATTTTTTCCATAGGGTATTTTTTGTACCTTACCTTATTAAGAAATAACAACCAAACACCCATGAAAAAAATTTTTATCCTAGGCCTTTTAGCCTTAACCACACAAGCGCTTTTTGCGCAAAAAATGACTTCTCATAAGAAGGCTATTATAGCCTCTGTAGAAAAACACGAACAAGCATTAATTGCCGTGAGTGATTCTATTTGGGCATTGGCAGAAACTGCATTTCAAGAAGACCAATCTGCTGAAATTCTGGCATCTTATGCAGAAAAAAATGGGTTTAATGTCACTAGAGGAGTCGCTGGAATTCCCACAGCATTTACAGCCACTTATGGATCTGGAAGTCCCGTAATTAGCGTTTTAGGTGAATTTGACGCATTACCAGGGATTTCTCAAAAAGCGCAGCCAGAAAAAGAAGCATTGAATCAGGGGGCAGCAGGACACGGATGTGGACACAATTTATTTGGTGCGGGTAGTCTTGGAGCAGCCATTGCTGTTAAGGAATTGATCGAGGCAGGGAAAATAAAAGGTACCGTAAAATTTTTAGGAACGCCTTCTGAAGAAAAATTCTTTGGAAAAATATGGATGGTTCAAGCAGGTCTTTGGGACGACGTAGACGTGAATATAAGCTGGCACCCTTCTGCAGACACCAAAGCAGATGTACAGAGCTCTTTAGCACTGATTGATTTTAAGGTAGAGTTTTATGGACAAGCGGCACATGCTTCCGCAGATCCATGGAATGGACGTTCCGCTTCAGATGCACTGGAATTATACACTTCAGGAATTAACTACTACAGAGAACATATTAAACCTACAGTAAGAATTCATTACCACATACAAGATGGGGGTCAGGTTGTTAATGTAGTGCCAGACTATTCAAGATTATGGGTGAGGGTGAGAGACTCTAAAAGATCTGGAATGAAACCAGTATACGAGCGGGTTCAAGCCATGGCAGAAGGGGCTGCAATTTTAGCCAATGTAGACTATAAAATATCTCTCATTTCAGGAATTTACGAAACGCTGGTCAATAGAACTGGCGGTGCTATAATGCAGCAGAACATAGAATTATTAGGACCTTTAACTTATACTGAGGCAGAAAATGACTTTGGTAAAAAAATACAAGCAGCTACAGGAAAACCTCAAGTAGGTATGGATAGCGCTATTAGACCTTTGGAAGAAACCAGAGAAAATTCAGGAGGCGGCTCTACCGATGTTGGAGATGTAAGTTGGAATGTTCCAAATATTAATTTAGGGGTAACTGTAGCACCTAAAGACACTCCTTGGCATTCCTGGGCGGTAGTTGCCTGTGGCGGAATGAGTATTGGACACAAAGGTATGATTCACGCTGCCAAAGCAATGGGAATGACTATGGTAGATTTATTTAACAACCCAAAACTAGTTTCTAAGGTAAAAGCGGAATACAAAGAGCGCAAAGGAGATGAAGTTTACGAACCTATGATAGATGGTCCTGCACCAATAAATCAGTAAAAAAAATATGAGATTATCTAAAAAAGACCTCCAATTCTTTATATGTTTTGGAGGTTTACTTTTACTAGACGCTAGCTTGAGTCATTTTAACGTAAGTAGTTACAGATATGCTACAAAGCCTCTAATCATGATTAGCTTATTGGCTTATTTTATCTCAAAAAAGTCTCTTATATCTAAAAAGTTATACCTCTGGGGTGTCTTTGCCATAATAGCTGCTTTAGCTGGAGACATCTTTTTAATGTTTCAGGAGTACAACGGACTTTTTTTTATAGCAGGACTGGGTGCATTCTTGTTCGCACATATTGGATACACGGTAATTTTTTTAACACAAAAAGGGAGAAAAAAACACCTCTTCCAATTCATATTATTGGCTAACTACGCTTTGATTATGGGGTATCTAATACTGCCCAAAGCTGGGGACTTGAAAATACCAGTCTTAGTGTATATTATTGCTATTTCTGCTATGGCATATACGGCACAAATCAGAAAAGGAAGCGTTAGTAAAGCTTCTTATATTACTGGGCTTATTGGGGCTAGATTGTTTTTGGCATCGGACAGCTTGCTGGCCCTATCCATGTTTTTGGACGCCTTCCCTAAAGTAGATTTCCTGATCATGTTAAGCTATGGAATGGCCCAGGCCAGTATGGTATATAGTTTGGTAAATAGTGGTAAAATTACACCCTAACTATTTGGGCTCCAATACTTCTAAGTCGCTCATCTATATGCTCATAACCCCTATCGATCTGTTCAATATTGTGAATGGTAGAAGTTCCATCTGCAGAAAGTGCTGCGATTAAAAGCGACACTCCAGCCCTAATATCTGGAGAAACCATGGTAGTTGCTTTGAGTAAAGATTTAAAATCATGTCCCATTACAGTAGCCCTATGCGGGTCGCAGAGAATAATTTTAGCCCCCATATCTATCAGTTTGTCTACAAAAAACAACCTACTCTCAAACATTTTTTGGTGTATAAGTACCTCTCCCCTTGCCTGTGTGGCAGTGACCAAAAGAATACTCAATAAGTCAGGAGTCATTCCTGGCCATGGAGCGTCTGAAATGGTCAGAATAGAACCGTCAATATAATTTTGAACAGCATACCCATCTGTATGGGCAGGAATATAAATATCGTCTCCTCTTTGCTCCAGGCTAATGCCTAATTTTCTGAATACCGCAGGGATTTGTCCCAGCATATTCCAATTTACGTCTTTAATGGTTAACTCACTTTGAGTGATAGCTGCCATTCCAACCCAGCTACCTATTTCAATCATATCTGGTAGCATGGTATGAGAAGCGCCTTTGAGCACTTCTACCCCTTCTATGGTCAATAAATTAGAACCAACACCACTAATTTTGGCACCCATCTTATTTAGTAAGGTGCACAATTGTTGCAAGTATGGTTCACAAGCCGCATTGTAAATAGTTGTGGTTCCTTCTGCCAGAACAGACGCCATTAAAATATTGGCGGTACCCGTAACAGAGGCCTCGTCCAACAACATATAAGTCCCTTTTAATTGGGCCGCTTCTACACCATAGAAATGCTCTTCTTCGTTGTATCTAAATTGAGCACCTAACTTAATAAAGCCTTCAAAATGGGTGTCTAACCTTCTACGTCCAATTTTATCTCCGCCTGGTTTTGGAATATATCCTTTACCAAATCTTGCCAATAATGGCCCTACAAGCATAATAGATCCTCTTAAACCTTTTCCGTCTTCTTTGTATTGTGGTGTTTGGAGGTAATCTAGATTAACATCGTCTGCTTTAAAGGTATAACTGCCTTTGCCTTTCTTTTGAATCTTAACACCAAGGTCTTCTAATAAAGAAATGAGTTTATTCACATCAATAATATCTGGGATATTATGAATAGTCACTTCCTCTGCTGTGAGTAATACGGCACATAAGATTTGTAAAGCTTCGTTTTTAGCACCCTGTGGGCGAATGCTTCCTTGGAGTTTGTGTCCTCCTTCTATTTTAAAGGTACCCATTAATTAAAATTTAATAGCGTTTTTTTGACCTATTGTTGTTGTTATTGTTGTTGTTGTTGCTTCTCTGCTTTTTATTCTTATTGTTAGGAACCGTCTTAACAATTTTATTTTGCAAAAATATATCTGTATCTGTAAGCAACTCCCCTGAGGCCTCTAGGTTAATCTCCCCCTGACTTAGTTCAGTAAGGTGCTTGTAGATTAGACTGTCTTCTACAGTGTCCTTGTTCCAGTTTAAGAAACACTTTTTCATGTGATTGGCAATGGTATATTCTAATCCAGAGCGTTTGTCTCCCTTTTCCCAACTCATGGCTACATCTATCATCCTTTTGATGTTATTTCCATAAAATCGGTATTTTGGAAAATTTTGAGGATAATCTAAGGACTCAGGCTTTTGCTGTAAAAGCTCTTTTGAAGTGATTGGGAAAGGAGAAGGCACGTCTAATTTAAAATCAGACATGATAAATAATTGGTCCCATAGCTTGTGATTAAAATCTGGCACATCTCTTAAATGAGGTTGCAAATTACCCATCACGCTAATAATAGCGTTGGCTACCTTAATGCGTTCTTCTCTGTCTTCAATGGTGATTGCATGGTCTACCATTTTCTGGAAATGTCTTCCATACTCAGGTATAATAAGCTTTTCACGCTCCGTGTTGTATTCTAAATTGTAAACTAATTCCAAATTGTAAAGTATTAAGGGAAAGAATATAAAGCCAATGCTTTAAAGATTGCAAAATACTAAAAAAATAGAAAGTCTCCTATGCGTCAGAAGGAATATTTGGTTTTGAGATTGATTGGCTAAAAAAAGTTACGCTAAATAGCGGTCATATTAAAGAGAAATTACCCCCTCAATGGTTGCTACAGCTCTATAATTAGCAATTACAGCTTCTGGATTTTTAATCACTAAAGAGACGGATACACTTGTGAACGCACCCTTTGATGAAGTTCTAGAAGAAATCTTTGCGGACTGGTTTTTGAAAACGGCTATAATAGCAGCCACCTTTTCTTCTGATGAAGGCACAATGAACTTATACAGATAGGGTGCTGGCCATTGGGTATTTAAAGCGAGATTGTCTTCTAATCTCTTATAAAATTCTGTGGTCTTTTTGTCTTCCAAATCAAAAACTATTTTAGGCAAATATAGGTCTAAAACTTAGGTTTTTTAGCCATTTAAGTGTGTTTTATGTAACTTGCATCCCTAAATTATAAGACCTGTTTATGGCTAAAAAGATTGTGTTTGCTGGTGGACCAGCGACTGGAAAAACAACATTGATCCAAACTTTGGAACTTAGGGGATATGCATGTGCTCAAGAAGTTTCCAGGCAAGTTACCTTAGAAGCACGTGAAAATGGCATTACACAGCTCTTTGTATCAGACCCACTATTATTTAGCGAAAAGCTATTAGAAGGTCGTGTAAACCAGTATAAGGAAGCACATAAAAACGACGCTTCACTGGTTTTTTTAGACAGAGGAATTCCAGAAGTATTGGCCTACTTAGACAGGGGAAATACCCCCTATCCAAATCATTTTACAAAGGCCTGTGAAGACAACCAATACGACCGTGTCTTTATATTTCCCCCTTGGGAAAAAATATATACCTCAGACAATGAGCGGTACGAAGACTATCAGGAAGCTTTAAAAATTTATCCCTTTTTAAAAGCAGCCTATGACCGATTTGGATACGAAAGCATTATCTTACCTAAGGACACCGTAGAAAATAGAATTTCTTTTGTGTTAGAAAATATATAGCTATGGCTAAAGACCCCCTTGAGATTCTAAAAAAATTCTGGGGCTACGACACTTTCAAGCGCAATCAATTAGAGATTATTAAAGATGTTTTAGCTGGATCAGATGTACTGGCACTTCTTCCAACAGGTGGAGGTAAATCTTTGTGTTTTCAAGTTCCCGCATTGGCTATGGAAGGAATATGTGTGGTTATCTCTCCACTCATAGCGCTTATTCAAGACCAAGTCACTAGACTTTCCAATCAAGGAATAAAAGCCATAGGTCTCACTGCTGGAATTTCAAGAGATAGACTCATTGAGTTATTAGACAATTGTGATTATGGCGGTGTCAAATTTCTTTATATGTCTCCAGAAAGGTTACAACAACCGATGGTATTAGAAAGGCTTTCTAGAATGAAGATATCTCTTATTGCAGTAGATGAGGCGCACTGTATCTCTAGTTGGGGACATGACTTTAGACCTGCTTATCTTAAATGCACTTCATTAAGAGCCATTACAGACGCCCCTATGATTGCACTCACAGCCACTGCTACAGGAAAAGTACAACAAGATATTGTAGAAAATTTGTCGTTAAAAGGGGTGCGCATGCACAAAGCGTCTTTCTCAAGACACAATATATCCTATCATGTCACTCAAGTAGAAGACAAGCTGTATTACCTTAAAGAAATTTGTCACAAAGCCCCTCAAAGTGTCATAGTGTATGTCAATAGTAGAAGAATGGTCGCTTCTCTGTCTAACGAATTAAAAAAAGAAGGTTTAAGCGTGGCTATATATCATGGGGGGCTTTCTAAAATTGAAAGGGAAGCAGCCCTAAACAATTGGCTCAAAGACCATGCTAAAATAATGATAGCCACCAATGCGTTTGGAATGGGTATAGACAAAGGCAATGTAAGTGACGTAGTTCATTTTCAAATTCCTGAGAGCCTAGAAAATTACTACCAAGAATCCGGAAGGGCAGGTAGAGACGGGAATCCTGCAAATGCATTAATTCTTTGGGCTACGCCCGACGTCACACAGCTTAAAAACCAATTCATAGACCCAATGGCTGCCCTAAGAGAAGTGCAGTTGGTGTACCGTAAATTAAATGCCTTTTTACGAATACCCTATGGAGAAGGAAACGACCAAACCTATCAATTTTCTTTTAATGACTTTGTATCCCATTACGAATTAAAGACCCTTAAAACGTATAATGCTTTAAAAACCCTAGATCAATTTGGTATTATTCGATTGGAGGAAAACTTTGACAAAAGGACTACATTAAAATATAAGTGTTCAAAAGAGCAGTTATACGATTATATGGATTCAAATGAGAAGATGAAGCCAATTATCTTGAATCTTTCTCGAACCTATGGCGGGCTTTTTGAATTTGAAACAAAAATAGACCTCCATCTCTTGGCTAAAAAAATAGCTAAAAACACCTCTGATATTCAGACAGACTTAGCGCAATTACACAAAGACCAACTCATTACACTAGATGTTTACACTACAGATCTTAAAGTAGTTTACCTATTGCCTAGGGAAGATGAAAGAACCATAGCGCCCTTCGCCAAGCGTATTGAAAACATTTATGAAGAAAGAATTAAAAAGGTAAATGCCATGATATCTTATGTGACGCAAACGGAGCGTTGTAGGAATAAAATACTACTGGCTTACTTTGATGAAAAATCAACGGACTGTGGCATATGTGATTTCTGTAGTCAAAAAAATATTCCACAAGACCTGGCTTTAAATGATCTAAGTCATGCCCTATTATCACTTTTAGTTGAGAATAATTATACTTCAAGACAATTAGTAAGTACTTTAGATAAACCCAAAGAATTGGTTTTAAATTGCATTCAGTACCTTTTAAAAGAAGGACGCATTGGAATAAATAGTCAAAATGAATATGTTAAAAAATAATATGCCCATCGTTTTTATGGGAACGCCCGGATTTGCAGCATATATTTTAGATGCACTCGTAGAGAACGGACAAAATATAGCTGGCGTAGTTACCGTAGCAGACAAACCCGCAGGAAGGGGAAAAAAATTACATGAATCTGAGGTAAAAAAAACTGCTATAAAGCACCAATTAACTGTTTTACAACCCACCAATTTAAAAGATCCTGAATTCATTGAGGCCCTAAAAGCACTAAATGCGTCTGTATTTGTTGTAGTTGCTTTTAGAATGCTTCCCGAATTGGTGTGGAAAATACCTTCCAAAGGTACTTTTAACCTCCATGCTTCACTCCTGCCCCAGTACCGGGGTGCTGCACCTATTAATTGGGCCATTATAAATGGGGAAAAGACTACAGGGGTAACTACCTTCTTTATTGATGAAAAAATAGATACTGGGGCTGTAATTGACCAAATGGCTGTTTCCATTGCAGAAAGTGATACTGCAGGAAGTTTACATGATAAACTGATGGTACTCGGAGCTAATTTAGTTCAAAAGACCCTTTTAGATATTGAAAAGGGCACTGTAAACCCTAAAAATCAAACTAAGGATAGCGCTTTAAAAGAAGCACCAAAAATTTTTAAAGAGGACTGCAGGATAGATTGGACCAAAGACGGAAAATTCATTGAAAATTTCATCAGAGGAATGAGTCCATATCCAACTGCTTGGACCCATTTAAACCAAGACAATGAAAGGGTTATTTTAAAAGTTTTTGAGGCTACATTTATAAAAACGAGTCATGACAACGAAATAGGTTCAATAATAAAATCCAAAAAAGAATTGAAAATTGCGGTAATGGACGGATTTATTGCGCTTCTAAAAATTCAGCTCCCTGGTAAAAGAGCTATGCATGTTTTTGAAGTGCTCAATGGGCTACAATTGAAAGAAAATGCCTACACACTCTAAGGGCTTATTCCTACTGACTTGCGAGAAAACAGCTATAAAGCACCTGGCTTTATAAACAAAACGCTAAAGTTATTAACAAAAAGTGCGATTTCATGCGGGAACACTTGTGTTTATACATTATCCGTATAAATTTGTTATAGTAATAAGTTATAAACATAACATTAAAATTAATTATCATGAACAAAACAGAATTAATCGACGCAATGGCAGCAGATGCTGGTATTACAAAAGCAGCTGCAAAAAAAGCATTAGAGTCTTTCTTAGGAAATGTAGAAGGATCTCTTAAAAAAGGCGGAAGAGTTTCTTTAGTAGGATTCGGATCATGGTCTGTATCTAGAAGAAATGCAAGAGATGGTAGAAACCCACAAACTGGTGCTACAATCAAAATCGCTGCTAAAAACGTAGTAAAATTCAAAGCTGGAGCTGAATTATCTAAGTCTGTAAACTAAGATATATCTTCAAAAGAAATTTTAAAGCACCTCAATTGAGGTGCTTTTTTTATGTCCATTTTTTCAGAATCATTAAATATTTAACTATATTTAATAATGTCAGATACGCTTGTTAAAAAAGGACATGTTTTGTTAGCTGAACCCACACTCACTGGAGATGTGTCATTTAGTAGGGCCGTAATTTTAATTGCAGCGCACAATCCTAAGGGTTCTGTTGGGTTCATACTCAACAAACCATTGTCATACACTTTAGACGAACTTATAGAAGACATACACTTTCCTTTTCCTGTGTTTAATGGAGGACCTGTGGATCAAGACAATATATACTTCATTCATACTGCTCCGGAAGTAGTTCCTGGAAGCATTGAAATTACTGATGGAATATACTGGGGAGGAGACTTTGCCGTCCTCTTAAATGCCTTAAAACAAAACCTTATATTTGAAAATCAAATAAAATTCTTCTTAGGTTATACCGGTTGGTCTCAAAAACAATTGGATGGGGAAATTAAATCTAATTCTTGGATTACAGTAGAGGACCTAGATATAAAGACCCTTGTAAAAAAACAGAACCATTCACTCTGGAAAGACAGCATAAAAGCCTTAGGAGGAAAATACCTCATTTGGTCTAATACACCTGAAAACCCAAGTCTTAATTAGCAACTAAGGCTGAATACTTTGTTGGAATTTTAAAGCAATAGCCTGAATGAATTCGAACTGGTCATACACTTTCTTTCTGTACTTGCTAACAGATATAAAACCTTTAGAAGGATTAAATATAAATAAGGCATCTGCTTTTTGAAGCGAAAATGGGGAAATAACTACCTCAGATATTTCCTGCTCACTATCCTTACTTAAAAGCGACAGAATTTCTTTTCTAAAAACACTGTTTTGGGTTCCTCCATCTATTGGGGAGGTTTGGATCTGTCCATTAGAAACTACAAAAAGAGGGCCTAAATGAGTACCTATAACTTCTTTTTTCTCATTGAGTAAAAAACAGCTTTGGAAATCATTTTCATCAGAAAATACACCTGCCAAACGTTCCACTAATTTATCATTGGTAGGAAGGGTACTCAATAAAGAATCCGCAATATAAAAATCTTTATAAAGTCCTATTTCAAAGAAAGTGTCTGACACTTGGCTTAAGTTCAAGTTTTCCAAAGGCCTAAAAGAGATGTGATAATGGGTTTGTGCTATATTATCTTCACTTGGATATGCTTGAAATACGGCTATCGCATTGTTCTTTAAGTGAGTTGTTTTGGAAAGTGCGTCTTTCATAATTTCCTCCAGAAAATCTGGTGTGAAAGACATAGGAATATGAATACGCAACATACGCATACTGGCCATTATTTTTAAATAATGTGGTTCCCAAAATAAGACTGCGCCATTCTCTATCCTTATTTCCTCTAAAACAGCGTGTCCAAAAGATAGTGCGGTATTATCTACACCAATAAAAAATTCTTGATCTGAATATAATTTTCCGTTAAAAACAACCATAAAAAAAGCCTTGATGAATCAAGGCCCAAAGATATTATTTTATAAAGAAATAGCCCTAAGAAGAACCAAGTACTTGCTTTAAACTTGAAACTTGATTTTCCCAAAGCATTTTAGATTCTTCTACTTCATCTTCTTCTGCAAAATCTGTAATAAACAGGGAAACATCAGACGTAATTTCATCTACAATAATTCTCATTTCAAAGAAACTGTCGTCCTCAGATTCCATCCAAATAAATTTCACAAACTCATCTGACTTTCTTTTGATTAATTTCGCTTCCTCTTCCGACTCGTCCCATATAAAGGTGAACATCTCTCCTCTTAAGTTTACATTGTCTGCAAACCATTCTGACAATCCAGAAGGCGTAGCAATGTATTGAAACAACATCTGCGGGGAAGATTGAATCACAAATTCTATTTCGTATTTAACTTTATCACTCATTTTAGAATTCTAATTTTTATTTTGACAATATATATATTTATGTATTATAAAAAAACTATTGTATTGTAATATTTTGCTAAGTTTTTTTGGAGGGGCAATAAATTAAACTTTATATTTGCAGCCTTCTAAACACGGCGAGGTAGCTCAGTTGGTTAGAGCGTCGGATTCATAACCCGGAGGTCGCGGGATCGTGCCCCGCTCTCGCTACAAAAAACCCTAGTTAAAACTAGGGTTTTTTTATGCTTGAAATTAACAGATAAGGCTTAAACAATGAATCACTTGTTCTGTCATTTCTTATATTTGCAGGGCAATCATTTCCTATGAAAAATACCATTAGTCACAGAGTAGCAGACTTTCTAAAGGGCTTTCCACCATTTAATATGTTATCTATTGAAGTTTTAGAAGATATTGCTATGGAAATAAACATACAATATCTGGATAAAGAGGGGCTGGTATTCAAAGAAGGAGACACGCCTCATACTGATTTTTATGTGGTGCATAAAGGCGCTGTTGCATTGCGTAAAGCACCCCAAAATGAAATGGTAGACCTTTGTGATGAAGGAGATATTTTTGGATTAAGACCATTAATGGCTCAAGAGAATTACAAAATGGAAGCCAAAGCCCATGAGGAAACCATTTTATATTGTATTCCCATTGAAGTCTTTAAGCCCTATGCCTTAAAGAACAAATCAATTGGAAATTTCTTATTGGAGAGTTTCGCTTCAAATACTAGAAATCCATATGCAAAAAACCATAGGGGAAAACTATACGGGGAGACTAGTTCAGAAGAAACTGAGGCAGTAGTTCCATTGTTTGACGTCCAACTAGTCCGATTGTCTAAAAATATCATCAGTTGTGAAACAAGTACACCTATAACTGTATTGGCTAGTGCTATGAAGGTAAATAAGATTGGTGCTATACTCGTTTTAAAAGACAAACTACCCATTGGTATTATCACTGATAAAGACTTGAGGAATAAAATTGGTACTGGAGAAATTCCAATCAGTGGAACTGCATTAGAAATAATGAGTAGTCCTGTAATTACCTATCCCGAAGAACTTACAGTAACCCAAGCCCAAATGGGCATGATGGCCTCTGGAGTAAGTCATTTGTGTATTACCAAAGATGGAACACCTCATACCAAAGCGGTAGGTATTGTTTCTAAACACGACATCATGCTCTCCGTTGGAAATAACCCCTCCGTTTTAATCAAAGCCATTCAAAGGGCTTCTAAAACCAAAGAGGTGAAAAGAATTCGTTTGAGTATTATGAAATTACTGAGGGGGTATTTACAACAAGGTATTCCAATGACCATTACTTCAAAAATAATTTCTGAATTAAACAATGCTTGTACCAGACAAATTATTACACTGAATTTAAAAAAAATGGAGACCCCTCCACCCTGCTCTTTTGTATGGCTGGCTATAGGTAGTCAGGGAAGAAATGAACAATTGCTTCAAACAGATCAAGACAATGCTATTATTTTTGAAAAAGAAAGTACTGGTGAAGGGGAACCCCATAAAGAATACTTCCTAGAATTGGCCAAAAAAATCAATAAAGGGATTATGAAAATTGGCTACGAATACTGTCCTGCAGACATGATGGCCTCTAATCCAAAATGGTGTTTAGACCTTAAGAGTTGGAAGAAAAATGTAAGCTATTGGATTAGTAATCCTGGCAAAAACGAAGTACTGCTGTCTTCTATATTTTTTGATTTCAATGCTGTGTATGGCAATACCAAACTTTCTGATGAATTGTCAGACGTTATTTTTGACACCCTTAAGAAATTTCCGGTTTTCACAACTCATTTGGCTAGTGGTGCTCTTCAAAGTCCTCCTCCATCTGGATTTTTTAGAAAATTTTTAGTGGAACATGACGGTGCTAATAAAGACAATTTTGATCTTAAGAGAAGAACCCTTATGCCACTTACAGATGCTGCTAGAGTATTGGTTTTATCTCATTTTGTCAAAGGAATTAATAATACAGCAGCGCGCTTTGAAAAGTTAGCTACACTAGAGCCTAATAATAAAGACTTATACCTCTCTTGCTCTTATGCGACCAAAGCATTGCTTAAGTTTAGAACCAAACAAGGTATTCTTCATCACGACTCTGGTCGCTATTTAGATTTAAATAGCCTGAGCAAAGAAGAACGCGTAAAATTAAAAAGGACTTTTAAAACCATTAAAGAAATTCAAGAACTGATTAATATTAGATTTAAAGTATCCCAATTATTGTGATCTTCCCTTTTTTTAAAAATACACGAACCAAATCGCCCATAATTCTTCCCGAATTTTGGACGAATTACGCTGCACTATTTCTTAAAGATGAGGCTGTAGATAGTCAAAGTAAATTTATTGTTATAGATACTGAAACTACTGGTTTTGACTATGAAAAGGACAGAATACTGTGTATTGGAGCTGTCTTATTGGAAAAAAGTCAAATCGCGGTAAAAGATAGTTTTGAAATGTATTTAATCCAAGATCACTATAATAGTGACAGTACGCCCATACATGGTATTTTAAAAAAAGAAAAGAAAGAAAAGATTGCAGAAATTGACGCATTAAAAAGCTTTTTAACTTATTTAGGCAATGCTCCTATTATAGCGCATCATACCATGTTTGACGTTAATATGATCAATAAAGCACTGCATAGACAGGGGCTGCCTTCGTTAAAAAATAAATTTTTAGATACCATAGTATTATATAAGAAAAGTCTAATGAGAAGCCCGCTGATTGAGAAAAAAGACCATTATAGCTTAGACGAATTGGCAGACAAGTTCAATATTTCAAAAAAAGACAGGCATACCGCTTTAGGAGATGCCTATATCACTGCCCTATTGTTTCTTAAGATTATAAAAAAACTAAAAGAAAAAACAGGACAGTTGAAATTTAAAAGGCTTTTCATTGATTAAATCAATTGTTTGAAAAATAATGCTTTTATAAACTTTTGATTAAAGGGCTTCCTTCATTATTTCTGCTACAACCTCAGGATTCAATAAAGTAGAAGTGTCGCCCAAATTGGAAGTGTCTTTGGAGGCTATTTTTCTGAGTATTCTTCTCATAATCTTACCGCTCCTGGTTTTAGGAAGACCAGACACAAACTGAATCCTATCTAACTTAGCAATAGGTCCTATATGCTCAGTAATCACCTGATTAATCTCTTTTCGTAAATTATCTCGGTCTCTGCCCTCTCCTGATTCCTTCAATATAACGTAACCGTAGAGCGCATTTCCTTTAATGTCATGAGGAAAACCTACAATAGCAGATTCTGCTACAGCTGGGTGTTCATTAATACTATCTTCTATGGGTGCCGTTCCTAAATTATGTCCCGAAACAATAATTACGTCGTCTACCCTTCCTGTAATTCTATAATAGCCAACTTCATCTCTTAGGGCTCCGTCACCTGTGAAATACATGCCTTTAAAAGCAGAGAAATAAGTGTCCTTATACCGCTGATGGTCTCCCCAAATTGTCCTTGCAATAGAGGGCCAAGGAAATTTAATACAAAGCCTACCGTCTACTTGGTTGCCTTTTATTTCTGCTCCATTCTCATCCATGAGCGCTGGTTGAATTCCCGGCATAGGTAAGGTTGCATAAGTAGGAATGGTAGGGGTCACAAAAGGAATGGGAGAAATTAAAATACCTCCTGTTTCCGTTTGCCACCAAGTGTCTACAATAGGACACTTTTTCTTACCTATATGGTCATTGTACCAATGCCATGCCTCTTCATTTATAGGCTCTCCAACAGTTCCTAGTATCCTTAAAGAAGACAAATCATGAGAAGTGACATAATCTAAACTTTCTTTCGCCAGCGCTCTAATTGCTGTGGGAGCGGTATATAATTGCGTGATTTTATGTTTGTCTATAATATCCCAAAATCTGGAATAATCTGGATAAGAAGGGACCCCTTCGAACATCACCGTAGTGGCTCCGTTGGCAAGTGGTCCATAAACAATATAAGAATGCCCAGTAATCCATCCAATGTCTGCCGTACACCAGAACACGTCATTTTCCTTTTGTTGAAACACATTTTTAAAAGTATATGCGGAATATACCATATAACCTGCTGTGGTATGCATCATTCCTTTAGGTTTGCCAGTGGACCCTGATGTATACAAAATAAATAGTGGGTCTTCTGAGTCCATTACTTCTGGCACACAATCTCCATAGGCGTCATCTAACAGTGGCTGTAACCAGTGGTCTCTGCCTTCCTCCATATGAATAACTGCGTGGGTTCTTTTGGCTACTAAAACAGAAGAAACACCGGGGCAATCTTCTAAAGCCTCGTCTACAATTCCTTTCAGGTCAATAGATTTTGCCCCTCTAAAAGAGCCATCAGAGGTAATGAGCATTTTTGCCCCACAATCATTAATCCTAGTAGAAAGCGCTGTAGCAGAAAAACCAGCAAAAACAACAGAATGAATAGCACCAATTCGAGCGCAAGCCAATACGGCTAATGCCAATTCAGGTATCATGGGCAAATAAATACATACCCTATCCCCTTTACTTATACCTTGGTCTTTTAACACATTCGCAAACTTTGAAACACGCTCGTGTAATTGTCTATACGTAATGTGTATGGCAGGTTCCTTTGGATCATTTGGCTCAAATAAAATAGCTGTTTTATCTCCTCTAGTATATAAGTGCCTGTCAATACAATTTTCTGTAATATTCAGTTGGCCACCTTTAAACCAAGAGACTTCTGCTTTATCAAAGTCCCAATCCAATACCTTATCCCATTTTTTACGCCACATAAAATGCTCTTCTGCCACTTCGCTCCAAAAGAGCTCTGGATCTCTGACAGATTTTCTATAGACACTGAAGTATTCTTCTAAGTGTTTAATGTGATAATTACTCATGATTGTTGGTTATTTTTAATGGCTGTTTGGTTGTTATTATTTTAATGACTTACTGAAGGGGTACTCACTCCACTAGGTATTCTTATGTTTTCTACAATTTCTTGAACCTCTTGTGGAGGTGCAGCGGTGAAACGGCATACTGTTAGAGATACCATAAAGTTCACTACCATGGCTACTGATCCAAATCCTTCAGGAGATATTCCGAACCACCATTCAGAAGCAGGTGGGGTTTCTCCCAACCAACCTAATTTAAATTTAGCCATATAAAATAACATGAGTGAAATACCCACAATCATTCCAGAAATAGCCCCTTCTTTATTCATTCTCTTGTAGAAAATTCCCAATATAATTGCAGGAAAAAGAGAGGCCGCAGCCAATCCAAAGGCTAAGGCCACTACAGCTGCCACAAATCCTGGTGGATTAACTCCAAAATATCCCGCAACGCAAACCGCCACCACCGCAGACAATCTAGCTGCAAGAAGTTCCCCTTTGTCAGAGATGGTTGGCATGAAAATCTTTTTGATTAAATCATGAGACACAGAAGCTGAAATAACTAGCAATAATCCTGCTGCAGTAGATAATGCTGCCGCTAAACAACCTGCAGCTACAAGAGCAATAACCCAAGCAGGTAAGTTGGCAATTTCAGGATTGGCCAATACCATAATATCTGGATCTACTTCTAATTCATTGATTTGAGCATCTGCCACATATTGTACCTTACCGTCACTGTTTTTATCATCAAATGTGAGTAATCCTGTTTTTTCCCAGTTTTTAAACCATTCCGGCATACCATCATAAGGCTTGTCGCTTACTGTTTCAATTAAATTTACTCTAGCAAATACAGCTACCGCAGGGGCAGTAGTATATAAAATAGCGATTAACAACAAGGCCAATCCAGCAGATTTCCTAGCATCTTTTACTTTTTTAACGGTAAAGAATCTTACAATTACATGGGGTAAGCCTGCCGTACCTACCATTAAGGCAAGTGTAATGGCAAAAATATCTATCCTATCTTTAGACCCTTCCGTATATTCGTTAAAACCAAGTTCCGTTGAAAGGCCATTTAATTTTTCTAATAAATACACCCCAGAACCATCATTTAACGTGTCCCCCATACCTAATTGCGGGATTGGGTTTCCTGTCATTTGAATCGAGATAAAAATAGCGGGTACCATAAAAGCAAAAATAAGTACACAATACTGGGCTACTTGTGTATATGTAATACCCTTCATTCCTCCTAATACAGCATAGAACAACACAATGATCATTCCTATAATTACTCCGGTATTAATGTCTACTTCTAAGAATCTAGAGAACACTACACCTACCCCACGCATCTGTCCAGCTACATAGGTAAACGAAACAAGTAAAGCACATACCACGGCTACAATTCTAGCAGTATTTGAATAATACCTGTCACCAATAAAATCTGGCACTGTGAATTTTCCGAATTTTCTTAAATAGGGCGCCAAAAGTAATGCCAAAAGCACATAGCCACCAGTCCAACCCATGAGGTACACAGAACCGTCATAGCCTGTAAAAGAAATAATTCCTGCCATGGATATAAAAGAAGCGGCAGACATCCAATCCGCAGCGGTAGCCATTCCGTTAGCCAAGGGAGAAACCCCACCTCCTGCTACGTAAAAATCTTTGGTTGAACCAGCTCTAGACCAAATAGCTATCCCAATGTAAAGGGCAAAAGTGATGCCTACTATAATATAAGTCCAAACTTGAACACTCATCATTTAAAAGAATTTAATGCGATGTTTACTAATCTTCAAATCCGAATCGCTTGTCTAGCCTATTCATTAAAAAGACATATGTAAATATTAAAATAACAAAAATGTAAATTGAACCCTGTTGTGCAAACCAAAAACCTAAAGGGAAGCCACTAATCTTAAAATTATTGAGTTCCTCTACAAAGAACACTCCCAGGCCAAATGAACACGTAAACCATATGAATAAAAGGATTGACAAATACTTTAAGTTTATTTTCCAGTATTTTTGAGCAGAAATATTTTGATCCATGATAAATAAAATAATGAATTAAATATATAAAAAAATCCCCATAAAATGGGGATTCATAATTTGAAGTGTAAAGTATTATACTTTTAAGAAATTGAGCACATGGCCTTCTATTCTAGATTGAATATTATCTAAAGGGGCCTTCACAAAAGTTTCCCCTGTAATATTCTCATACAACTCTATATATCTTTCAGATACTGTCTCTATATATTCATCAGACATTTCAGGAAGCGTCTGTCCTTCCAAGCCCTGAAAATTATGACTAATGAGCCACTGCCTCACAAACTCTTTTGAGAGCTGTTTTTGCGCTTCTCCGGCAGCTTGTCTTTCTTCATACCCGTATGCATAAAAATATCGCGAAGAGTCTGGGGTGTGAATCTCGTCAATCAAAACAATTTCCCCAGAAGCTGTTTTTCCAAACTCATACTTACTGTCTACTAAAATTAACCCCCGCTGTGCGGCTAAGGCTGTACCCCTTTCAAAAAGTGCATAAGTGTATTTTTCCAACACTTCATAATCTTCTTTAGCCACAATCCCTCTGGTGAGAATATCTTCTCTAGAAATATCTTCATCGTGGTCTCCCATTTCTGCCTTTGTAGCAGGCGTGATGATTGGAGCAGGAAAAGCATCATTTTCTTTAAGTCCCTCTGGCATAGAAACACCGCATAGGATTCTTTTCCCAGCTTTGTATTCTCTCGCCGCATGACCAGACATATAACCTCTAATCACCATTTCCACTTTAAAAGGCTCACAAGCATGACCTACTGCTACGTTTGGATCTGGGGTAGCCGTAAGCCAATTGGGTACAATATCTTTTGTAGCCTCCATCATCTTGGTGGCAATCTGATTGAGAATTTGTCCTTTATAAGGAATTCCTTTTGGCATAACAACGTCAAATGCAGAAAGTCTGTCTGTCGCTATCATCACTAGCAAATCATTTTCTAAAGCGTATACCTCTCTTACCTTTCCTTTGTAAACACTTTTTTGTCCTGGAAAATTAAAATTGGTATCTGTAATGGTATGGGTCATTCTATTAATTTTGGTGTTCGATGGTTTTATAGGCTTCAATTACTTTTTTAACCAATTTATGTCTAATGACGTCTTTGTCGTCTAAATAGACAATGGAAACCCCCTCAATATTTTGAAGGATTAACAAGGCTTCCTTTAATCCCGAAGTAATCCTTCTAGGCAAATCTATTTGACCTGGATCTCCAGTAACCATAAACTTTGCGCTTTTTCCCATTCTGGTGAGGAACATTTTCATTTGTGCATGGGTGGTATTCTGGGCTTCGTCTAAAATTACAAAAGCATGGTCCAAAGTCCTACCCCTCATAAAAGCAAGAGGAGCAATCTGTATGGTGCCATTTTCAATGTACAAGGCCAGTTTCTCTGGGCTAATCATATCTCTCAGGGCGTCGTATAAAGGCTGCATATAGGGATCTAATTTTTCTTTTAAATCTCCTGGCAAAAACCCTAAATTTTCTCCTGCCTCAACTGCAGGTCTAGTCAATATTATTCTTTTAACTTGCTTTTCTTTCAAAGCTTTTACCGCCATAGCGACACCTGTATACGTCTTGCCAGTTCCTGCTGGACCAATGGCAAATACCATATCATTTTTAGCCATGGCGTTCACTACCTTTCTCTGGTTGGGCGTTTGGGCTTTAATTAACCTTCCTGAAACGCCATGAAGAATTACATCTCCAACACTTTGCAGCACCTCTAGTTCGTCTGGAGAAGTATCACTCAACAAAGCAGCCGCCGCAGCAGGATCAATTTTATTGTATTTGGCAAAATGTGCGGTGAGTTTGTCAAATTTTTGTTCAAAATCATTGAGCTCTGACTCACTGCCGTAAGCCTTAATTTTACTGCCCCTGGCAATGATTTTAAGTTTTGGAAAATGCTCTTTTAAAAGACCGACTGTTTCATTGTTTTGCCCAAAAAAATCCCTTGGGCTTACATCTGTAATTTCAATTATGATTTCGTTCAAATGAAAAGTTTTACTTAGGTTCTACAATCTATCTTTTAATGCCCGTAAAATTGTGTAATTTTGTTACACAAACTTACGCAAAAAAACAGTTTGTTATCTTATAAAAATATTAACAGCGTGTATGGCTATCATTACTTTAACTACAGATTTTGGAACAAAAGATCACTTTGTTTCCGCCATTAAAGGAGCCATTCACTGCGAACTTGACAACCCAATTATTGTTGACATCTCTCATGAAATTAGCCCATTCAATATTCAGGAATGTGCTTACGTCCTGAAAAACGCCTACACCCATTTTCCAAAGGGGAGCATTCATATTGTTGGGGTAGATGCGGAGAAAACACCAGAAAACCCACATATTGTGGTCTTTGTAGACGGCCATTATTTTATCTCTGCCAATACTGGCGTAGTCCATTTAATCTGCACCAGTATAAAACCAGATAAAGTAGTGAGTATTAAATTGCCTCACTCAGAAGAAACAGCCTTCCCAACCCTAGATGTTTTTGTCAAAGTGGCCTGCCATATTGTTAGGGGAGGTACCTTAGACGTTATTGGAAAACCATTTAATCATTTAAAAGAGTTAATTGATTTTAAACCTAAGGTAGACGCAGACGAAAAGAGCATCCGCGGTAGCGTCATTTACATTGACAATTACGGAAATGTGGTGACCAATATTAGCCAGCAATTGTTCCAGGAATACCAAAAAGGAAGGAGTTTTAAGATAAGGGCCAGACACGCTAGTATCACTAATATCCATGAAAGATATTCGGACATTATTCGTTTTGACTTAGAAAAAGAAAAGCGAAAAGGAGATGGAGAATTATTGGCAATTTTCAATAAAGCAGGTTATATAGAAATTGCCATCTATAAAAGCAATCTTCAAACAAGCGGTGGCGCTTCCAGTCTTTTAGGCTTGGATTACTTAGACAGTATTAGTCTAGAATTTGACTAAATATTTTTAGGGCCTTTCAGTTATAAACAATTTTTAAAACGTCCACAAATGCACTTAAAATTCACTAAATCATATCGCTACATTTGAATCACTTATATTTAAAGGAGTTATGTTGTTTATTTTCTGCATTAAAAAATCGTATCCTAAAAAAATAGCGACTTGAATGGGTGTTTTTCTGTTAATAAGTTTGTTTCTCAAAAAAGTACAATTAAAATATCTTTGTAAGTAGTGGTTTTGTAACACTTTTCGTTCAATCACATTAAATTCATAAAATTAATATTCATGAAGTTTATAGTTTCAAGTGCTTACTTACTCAAACAACTCCAAGTATTAGGAGGCGTCATAAACAACAGTAACACACTACCCATATTAGACAATTTCTTGTTCCATTTAGAGGGCAATTCACTCACGGTGTCTGCCTCTGATTTAGAAACGACCATGCACGCTGTTTTAGAAGTAGAATCTTCTGACAATGGCAGTATAGCTATTCCAGCAAGATTATTGCTAGATACTTTAAAAACATTCCCTGAGCAGCCGTTGACTTTTGTAAAAGAAGACAACAATACAGTTGAGATAAGCGCCAATAACGGAAAATACGCACTAGCTTATGCAGACGGAAGTGAGTTCCCTAATCCAGTGAGCTTGTCTAATCCAAGTAAAACAACCATACTTGGAGATATTTTAGCTACCGCTATTTCAAAGACTATTTTTGCTGCTGGTAATGATGATTTGAGACCTGTAATGAGTGGGGTGTTTTTTCAATTCAATACGGAGAGCCTTACTTTTGTCGCTACCGACGCACACAAATTGGTTAAATACCAAAGAACAGATGTACAAGCTTCACAGACCGCAGAATTTATCATGCCTAAGAAACCGCTTAACCTTTTAAAAGGAATATTAGCTGGTTCTGAGTCAGAAGTAACGATAGAGTACAATGACAGTAATGCGAAATTCAGTTTTGATCAGACAGAATTAGTTTGTAGGCTCATTGACGGTAAGTATCCAAACTACGAAGCGGTTATTCCTAAGGAAAATCCAAATGTGCTCAACCTTAACAGAAACTTATTTTTAAGTTCTGTGAGAAGGATTGCTATTTTCTCCAATAAAACAACGCATCAGCTTAAATTAAAAGTAGCCGGCGCTGAATTAAATATATCTGCAGAAGATTTGGATTACAGCAACAAAGCAGAGGAGCGTTTAAGCTGTAGCTACCAAGGAGATGACCTACAAATAGGTTTCAATTCAAGGTTCCTTACTGAAATGTTGAATAATTTAAATTCAGATGAAATTACACTCTCTATGAGTTTACCTAACAGAGCCGGGATTTTGACCCCATCTGATAGTTTAGATCCAGGAGAACACGTTACCATGCTGGTTATGCCAGTCATGCTTAATAACTAAGCCTACATAGTTCCTTGTTTGAAAAAAACGGCCGCTTTAATAGCGGCCGTTTTTATTTTACTTCAGAAATTTAAAGAAAGGATAAGAGATGGGTTCCCCATTACTCACTCTAATCGCATTTAAAATAGGGTAAACAAGTCCTAAAATACCAATGCCTATTAGGCCTAAAATCCCTAATCCCAATAAGAAAATAGCAGGAATACAAATAAGCGCTAAAAGGAAAAGTGATATTTGAAAATTAACAATAGCCTTTCCATGCTCGTCCATTCCTATGACACGCTCTTTTTGAGTCAGCCATAAAACTACTGGCACTATTAAACCACCAAAACCAGTGACTAAATCTAATAATTGACTCAAATGAGTGACTATTAACAAGTTTTTGTCTGCTCTCATCATAATTGTGTAAATTGGTTAGACTTCTAAAATACGAAAAAAGGAACTTACAAAAGGGATTAAATTAATCTAAGCCCACTCCCATTTTTTTAGCTAATTTTGCGGCATGTCTCATGAAAAAAATATTATTGCCATAGCCACACCTGCAGGTGCTGGTGCTGTTTCAATCATAAGGGTCTCTGGATCTGACGCATGGTCTCTTGTAGCGGCGCAATTCAAATCTGTCAGAGATAAAGACCTCCTGAAGCAAAAAAGCCACAGCATACATTTGGGCCATATCACAGACGGAGACAAGGTGATTGATCAAGTGCTGGTCTCCCTATTTAAGGGACCTAATTCATATACAGGAGAAAATGTTGTAGAGATTAACTGTCATGGCTCCTCCTACATACAGCAAGAAATTTTACAACTTTTTCTTAGAAAAGGATGCAAAATGGCAGAAGGGGGTGAATTCACTCTCAGGGCATTTTTAAATGGCAAATTAGACCTCAGCCAAGCAGAAGCAGTGGCAGATCTAATAGCCTCTGACAATGCTGCCGCCCACCAAATTGCCATGCAGCAAATGCGCGGTGGGTTTAGCTCAGAAATAAAAGCCCTTAGACAAGAATTATTGAACTTTGCCTCGCTCATTGAGTTAGAGTTAGATTTTGCAGAAGAAGACGTAGCCTTTGCAGACAGAGAAGCCTTTAGAAAACTCTTAGAAAAAATCGCTAAAGTCCTCAGGCAACTCATAGACTCCTTTGCCCTTGGTAATGTCATTAAAAATGGGATTCCAGTAGCGATTGTAGGCGCCCCAAATGCAGGGAAATCTACCCTTCTCAATGCGCTATTAAATGAAGAACGCGCCATAGTTTCCGACATTGCAGGGACTACTAGAGACACTATAGAAGATGAAATTTCTATTGGAGGCATTGGTTTTAGATTCATAGATACCGCTGGGATCAGGGACACCCAAGACCAGATAGAACAATTGGGAATTGCCAAAACTTTTGAAAAAATTGAGCAGGCACAATTGGTGGTATACATGATTGACTTAAAAAAGTGTCACGATGATTTGGCCGTTATCACGGCCGATGCCGCTGCCCTTCAAAAGCTCAAAGAAACCTATCCTAAAAAACCATTGCTGGTCCTTGGAAATAAAGCTGACCTTATCTCAGAAACCGCTCTGGCAAAAATTAAAGAGACCATCACCGACCTCTCCCCGCTTTCTGCCAAAGAAAAAGAAGGCATTGAATCACTCAAAGAGGCTTTCCTAAACGTAGTACATACAGGGGCACTTCACAATAACGACACTATAGTGAGTAATTCCAGGCACTACGACGCCCTTTTAAGGGCTCAGGAAGAAATAGGTAAGGTTCAAGATGGATTGGCCGCAGGCCTCTCCTCTGACCTTATGGCTATAGACATTCGCCAAGCGCTGTATCACTTTGGTGAAATAACCGGAGAAATTAGCTCAGACGAATTGCTTGGAAACATATTTGCTAACTTCTGTATTGGAAAATAGTGTCCTTTTAGTTTCATTTACTATTCTTTTATAATTACTATATATGCTGAATATATTAAACATTCTTTTGTGTTTGATTATATATTCTTTTGTATATTTATGTCTACAATATGTATACATAGATTAAAATATAGATTTTGTATACATAAAATGTCTACAGCTATGGCAGGAGTAAAACTAAGAATACAGAAAAGAGATAATAATAAAGGGCATTACTACTTGGAATACTACTTAGGTAGTAAGATGATTAATGGTAAGCAGGTAACACAAAGAAAAAGAGAGGGACTTAGCTTGGATATTTATCTTAAGCCTAAGAATAATATAGAAAGAGACCACAACAAGAAGAATAAGAATTTTGCAGAGGCCATATACAGAGAAAGAGAGTATGACTTTATGACCTCAACACACAATCTCCCAAACAAGAATAAGGGTAATAAGAATTTTACAGACTACTTCCTAGAGTTTGTTAAAAAGAAAAACCTATCCGATAAAGGTCTTAAGGCTTACACCCTAACTCTAAATTACTTAATCAAATATAAGGGCAAGGGATTGACTATAAAGGATATTGACTATGCTTACTGTAGAGACTTTTTGAGTTATCTTTTAAACAGTTCAAAGACAAATGGTGAAAAGCTATCTACTAGTAGTATAGTTGCCTATTTCAACAAGCTAAGATTAATTATAAAAGAATTAAATAAAGAAGGGTTAATACCTGTAGACTATTGCAAGGACATAAAAAGCCCAAAACTTGATACTAAGCCAAGAGTATGGTTAACCCAAGATGAGATTACCCTCTTAGTAAATACTCCCTACCACTTAAGAAACATAAAAGAGCTATTTCTATTTATGTGCTTTACAAGTATTAGACATAGTGATGTGATAAAGTTGAAATGGAAGAATGTTGTGAAAGAAGGAGACAATGATTTCATTAAATTTCAACAACAAAAGACAGGTGAATACCTAATAACTCCATTAACAGAGGATGCTAAAAAAATGATGGGAGAAAGGAAAGGAGATGAGGATTTAATATTTGAGGGAGCTAAGTATAGTGCTAACAATAATGAGCATTTAAAGAAGTGGGCTTATTTATCAGGAATTAAAAAGAAGCTAACTTTTCATACAGGTAGACACACATTTGCTACTAATCTATACATACAGACCAAAGATGCTAAAGCTACAAGTAAATGGCTTGGGCACACAAGTGCTAAATCTACTGAAGTATATATACATTTAGCAGAACAAACATTATTTGAAAAGGCTAAGGAATTAAAACAAATCATAGATTAATGGAGTATTTAGAATTTTATGAATATCAAAAAGAAAATTCTGAAAATGGAACAGATGATGACTGGTAAATAATTACACAAATTACACACATATAGCCACCTTCAAAAGGGTGGCTTTTTTTGATTAACTTGTTGAGATCGATGTTTTTTCAAAAGCTTTTCTTGTTCCATTACGACTAATAAATTATATTTGAGAAAACTCAATGCAACTGCGTATTGATGATGAACAAAAAGCATTAGATAATGAGAAGAACATTTTTATACTTCAACAGAGCAAATCAATTAAAGTTTTGTGCTAGTTTAATTTTTATATTTTTTTGTATTTCAGCTGCATCAGCTCAAGTTGGTATTGGGACGGAAATTCCACATTCATCTTCATTGCTTGAATTAAGTTCAACTACAAAAGGCTTCCTAGTTCCTAGGATGGAAGAAGCTCAAAAAAATGCAATCTCAAGTCCTGCTCAAGGCTTATTAATTTTTCAGACAAATGGAACTGTGGGGTTTTACTCCTATGATGGAACCAATTGGCTTCATTTAATTGATGGTTCATCTATTGAAACAAGTGGAACAATTACTGCTGGAGCTATTACAATCCCAAACACTGACGGTTCAGCTAATCAAGTGCTAAAGACTGATGGTTCTGGTACACTTTCTTGGACAACACCTAGCCCTAGTATTTTGTATCAAAAGACACATTCTGATGTTATACTCACGGGTACTGCTACAGAGACAATAACACTTTCCTTACCAGCTGGTTCCTACATAGTTACGTATACTGGAAAGGCGTATAAATCTTCAGGTGGTGCGGAATATGTCGCGTCTCGAATAGCAACTACAATTCCAGGAAGTAATTTAGGTGGAGGTGATGCTATTATGATCGATTCAGGAGTGAATGATGGTCGTGCCTATGTAGTTCACCAACTTGGTATAACTCTTGCGTCTGCAGGAAGCGTAAGCGTCTATGCAAATACAGTTTATGGATCTTCGGATACAATGCTAACTGGCGCTAGGTTAACAGCGCTTACAGTTGGAGCTGTTATTAACCAATAGGATTATTATAATGTTTAATAAATATTTATTTTATTTTATTTTACTATCCTTTACAGTTGTTAAAGGACAGTCAATTTTTATGGGATCAAATGTTAGTGAGAAAATGACTATAAAAGGGAATTCATATCTCTATTATGATGGATTAACTCTTACCCCAAGCTCTGATTTTCATCTTTCCAATACGAAGCTATCAAAATCAGGTTCAACAAGTAACACAATAAGTAGTTCTATTAACAGGTCATACCTTTTTAATACAACAACCGCTAGTTTTACAGGAAGTTTAAAAATAACATATCAAGACAGCGAGTTAAATGGAGAGACCGAAAACAGTTTAGGGTTAGTTTTGTTTTTAGGAAGTACCTGGGACAACCAAACAACAACTAGTAGCGATACGAGTTCCAATTTTATAGTAGCTAGCGTTAACGGTAAAGCATTAAACGAAATCACTTTATCAAACTATGTAAATAATTCAAATAGCACTCCTACCAATATTTCTTTATCATCCAGTTCCGTTAACGAAAACGTTTCAATAGGATCAACCGTTGGTTCATTATCTACCACAGATACTGATAGTGGAGACACACATACCTATAGTTTAGTGTCAGGTACTGGAGATACAGACAATGCAAGTTTTACAATTAGCGGTGCCAATCTATTAACCAATACGGCTTTAGACTATGAGACTAAAAATAGTTACTCTATTCTAGTTCAAACTTCGGACAATACTGCAACCTATACTAAGACCTTCACCATAACAGTAAATGATGTAGACGAAGATTCCGACGGTGATGGAATCACCAACAATCTAGACAATTGTCCATCAACAGCCAACGCAGATCAAGCAGACACAGACGGTGATGGCATTGGAGATGTATGTGACAATGCCCCAACAGTAGCTAATGCCAATCAATTAGATACCGATGGAGATGGTGTAGGTGATGTTTCAGATACTGATGACGACGGAGATGGTGTCCTAGATACTCAAGATGCTTTTCCTCTTGATGCCACAGAAAGTGCAGATACAGATGGAGACGGCGTTGGAGATAATGCAGACACCGATTTAGATAATGACGGTGTATTAGATACTGTAGACAATTGTCTTTACACGCCTAATGCAGATCAATTAGACACAGACGCAGACGGCATAGGAAATGTATGTGACTCAGACGACGATGGGGATGGGTTTTCAGATGAAGTAGAGGTAACTTGTGGCTCAGACCCACTCTTGGCTTCTAGCCTACCGGCCGATACTGATTCAGATGGTATTGCCAATTGTATAGATACAGATGATGATAATGATGGTTATTTAGATACAGATGAGATTACTTGCGGCTCTGACCCTTTAGATGCAACATCTAAACCACTAGATACTGATTCAGATGGTATTGCCAATTGTATAGATACAGACGACGACAACGACAGCTATTTAGATGTAAACGATGCCTTTCCTCTTGATGCTACAGAGTGGTTAGATACAGATGCAGACGGCACAGGAAACAATATAGATACGGATGACGACGGGGATGGTCAATTAGACACAGATGAGATAGCCTGTGACTCAGATCCTTTATTAGCTTCTTCTATGTCCTTAGACAGCGATGGAGATACTATTCCAGACTGCGTAGACACAGATGATGATAATGATGGAGTGTTAGATACGGCAGATGCCTTTCCACTAGATTCAGCAGAATGGACAGACACAGACACAGACGGCATAGGAAACAATGCAGACACGGATGACGACAATGATGGTCAATCGGATTACAATGAACTCGTGTGTGGCTCTGACCCATTAGATCAATATTCAAAATCTTCAGATATAGACTCAGACAGTATTCCAGACTGCGTAGACGAGGACAAAGATGGTGATGGATATTTAAACGACAATGATGCTTTTCCAGATGACGGATCTGAGTGGATAGACACCGATGGAGATGGCCTTGGAGACAACTTTGAAGTAGATGACGACAATGATGGTTATTTAGATACCAACGACGCTTTTCCATTAGATCCAAATGAATGGTCAGATGCAGACAGTGACGGCATTGGAGACAACGCAGATCCAGATGACAACAACGATGGCTTTGAGGATGATAAAGTGTTTACCTCTGGGGTACTTACTCCAGGAACTGGTGGATTAGAATCTACTTGGAAGATTATAAACATAGCCCAGTATCCTACTAACAGGGTGTCTGTATATGATAAGAATGGGAACGTTGTGTTCTCTACAGCTAACTATAAGAACAATTGGCGAGGAACATTTAAAGGTAGTTCTAATCTACTTCCTGCAGGATCTTATTATTATGTGATAGATTTAAACAACGGTCAAGATCAGATTAAAGGCTGGTTATACCTTACTTACTAAACCATAAACATATCTTCTTCAGTAAGTTCTGAGATTTTTCTTTTCCCATTTTAATCCTGAGATCTATATATAACCCCCAACCCCACACCTCAAGCACCCCTTCCAAAAGGGTGGTTTTTTTGATTAATCAATTTAAATCAATCTAAAATAGTAGAAAAAAGATGAGGTTTTAGTCTAGGTATGTCTACTATATGTCTACAGGATTAAATAAAAAGACATAAATACCAATAAAATCAATACCTTGTGGAAAGTATAACAACTTCTGTATTGGAAAGTAAAGCGTTATAGCTTACTGCTTTTTTTGGTTTTCATAAAACCATAGAAAAAATAGAGGGTTAAAATAGCATAACATACTAATGCACTTATACTTAAAAATTAAAATATATGGTATTGGTGTGTGCCCAAAAACACTGGTTGGGTCAGATAAGCCGTCATGGTGCTTTATTGATGAAATCATAATTAATTATATACTCTTAAAACTTAACATAAAAATGAATTATATAAATATTTTAAAAAAAACAATCTTTGTTTTAGGAGGTTTATTGACTGTAATTAGTTGTACGTCAACGAAATCAAAAAAAGAAGCTCAAAGACCCAACATTCTTTTTATAATGTCAGATGACCATACTTCTCAAGCCTGGGGTATTTATGGTGGTACATTAAAAGATTATGTACAGACGCCTAACATTTCAAAATTAGCAAACGAAGGAATGGTATTGAACAATTCATTCTGTACAAATTCAATCTGTGTACCAAGTAGAGCAACAATCCTTACTGGTCAATACAGTAATAGAAATGGTATTTATACCCTTGCTGATGCTTTACAGCCAGATAGCCTTAACATTGCTAAAGTTATAACTAAAGCAGGATATCAAACAGCTATTATTGGTAAATGGCATTTAAAAAAGGAACCTGCTGGATTTGACTATTACAATATTTTAGAGGGGCAAGGAAGATATTGGGACCCTATTTTAAGAACTGCTGAAAATTTTCATAAAAATAAAGAAAATTGGGATGTTCATAAAGGATTTTCTACGGATATTATTACTGATCTATCCATAGACTGGATTGAAAAAAGAGACAAAAAGAAGCCTTTTATGTTGATGACACATTTTAAAGCAACTCACGAGCCTTTTGATTTTCCAGAAAGATACAATGATCTTTATAAAAATATTGAAATCCCTGAACCAGCATCTCTTTTAGATTTTGGCGCTGAAACTACAGGTAGAAGTTTTGTTGGGCAAAAATTAGAGAATTTGAGTTTGAGATGGGAAACTGCATCCGCAGATCCAGAGGCTTGGTGGTGTGATTATCCCGAATTACCATTTTCAACTCAAGGATTGGATTCTATTAACGCTCGTAAAAAAGCGTATCAGAAATTAGTTAAAGATTTTATGCGTTCAGGAGCTGCAATTGACGATAATATTGGGAAATTATTAGACTATCTTGAAGCAGCAGGAATAGCAGAAAATACAGTGGTTATTTATACAGCTGATCAAGGATATTTCTTAGGAGAGCATGGTTTCTTCGATAAAAGAATGATCTACGAGGAGTCTTTACGCATGCCATTTGTAATTAGATATCCCAAGGAAATCAAAGGAGGACAACGCATTGATGATATTATTTTAAATATTGATTTTCCTTCCTTAATGGCCGATTATGCTGGCATTGAAGATCCAGAATCATTTCAGGGAAGAAGTTTTAGAGAAAATTTAAAAGGCAATACGCCATCAGATTGGAGAGAAACAGCCTATTTTAGATACTGGGAACATTCAGGTGATAGACCTGGTCATTTTGGGATTAGAAACAAACGCTACAAGTTGGCATTCTTTTATGGACAAAAAGTAGCTGATATTTATGGTTCGAAAGAAGTAACCTCGCCTGCTTGGGAATTTTATGATCTGCAAAAAGATCCTCAAGAACTTCATAATGCCTATAACGATACTGAGCATGCTTCAATTGTTAAAGAGATGAAAATCGAACTGCAAAAGCAACGTAAAATAGCTGGAGATACAGATAATCAGCGCCCTAAAATGCAGGAAATATTTAAAAATTACTGGAATTAAACTTGCTCAAACAGCCAATTCTCTTGATGATAATCTTATTTCCTGGACACATTAGCCGAAGGATATTATTTACTTAAGCAGTACCAAAAGCACTTGAAACAAGTGATATCGCAATAAATAAAGATGAATTAGTTAAAGATAAAATACAAGATCATTACTTTACAAGGGCAAAAATACATTTAGCTTTAGAAAATATCAATTAAATTAGCGAAAATACTCTCTTAAATTTTAACCCAAAAAGTTCAATTTTTTTTGACGACATACAAACTATAAATTTACTTTTCTTTTATAGGCATTTTAAATAAAAGTCACTCAACTATAAGACAGTCTACATTATTATGAAGCCAAAGGAAAGTGGCGGGATATTGTGACATAATTTTTTCTAACATAAGCATGGAAATGGCGGTTGACTTTCCTGTTCCTGAGATTAATAAAACAATTCTCTTTGCCAATAGAATATCTTTTATACCTAGTGTCAATCCATAGGATGGTTTTTCATCCAAGGAATTCATCATATCATGCTTTTTAGATTCTTCAGAAAGCTTTGCGACATGGCAGTTAGGTGTTAAAAAAGTTGAGGGCTCGTTAAAGCCAATATGACCATTCTTTCCTAAACCTAAAACACATACATCTATTGGTTTTAAATTAATAATATTAAGTATTCTTTGACATTCAAATGCTGGATTTTCAGTAATAGAATTAAAGCCTTCATACCGTTCTTTAGATATTTTTAGGGGTAATATGAGGTGCTTTTTTAAGTAGTGCTCGCAGGAATTTTCGTGATTTAGTGGAATTCCTCCCCATTCATCTAATTTTAATACCTCAAGTTTATTAAACAGGCTAGGGGTTTTATTAAATTTCTCTACTAGTGCATGATAAGTTCCTGTAGGAGAGTTTCCTGTGGCAGCACAAAGGTGAAGGTCCTTTTTATGGTCTAACTCCTCCAATATTATATCAGCGGCCCTTTCACTCATTTGTTGGTAGCAATCAAATCTTTCTATTCTCATTAGGCCCATGAAGTTTCTCCATTATAAGCAATGCAACCCTCGTATCTTCCTGGAACTGGATTGTAACGAAGGGCTTTTGTAACGCCAGGCTCTGAGGTAAAATATCCCCAAATAGTTAATTGTTTTATCATGGTAAAAAAGTGTAGGGTGTTAGATTTTTTACTTTCTCTTGCCTCTATATCAAACTTAGTTAGTAATTCAATTTTTTGATCAGCGATTAGTGACTTAAAATCCATTCCAAAACTTGCATTAGCAGCCTGGTTTATAGTTGCTAAGCCTTTTGTGAAAATAGCTGTTTCTTCTGGGCTATAACAATCATTCACCATTACTTGTATAAAGGATCCTATATGAGCTGCCTTTGCTCCTGGAGATTCATCTGAAGCAGGTAAAATTATTTCACTTATTTCATCTAACAAAGACACCTCTTTATTGGTGATCAAGTGGAGCGTTTCTTTTTTAGAAGAACAACCTGCTAAAAATACTTGAGAGCCTATTACAGTCCCTCCAAATATTGTTGCCGTTAGTTTTAATGCTTGTCTTCTTTCCATAATTTATAAGGCTTGTCTACATTTGTTTTAAAAGGAAGTGTTACTTTTTTTCCGCTACCTGCAGACGCATAAGCTGCAAAAATAACTTCTAAAACTGCTTTACCATCTTCTCCAGTAACCAGTGGTTCTTTGTCATTTTTGACACAATCTACAAAATGCTCAAATTCTTGGGGAAATCCATAGTTCCAGCTTTCCTCAAACATAGTAAAACTCCAGCCAATAGTATTGCCGGCTTTTTCCACTGCATAATCTACTCCCTTTTGACTGTAAGTTTGAATAGAGTTTCCTTGTAGTAAATCTGCATAAGCCACGCCCTGTGAACCGTGTATTTCTGCTCTGTCATCCATTCCGCCTAGTTTGGTCCAGCTTTCCTCCATAATTGCAGTTACACCATCTTCAAATTCTAGTATAACAATAGCATTGTCGTCTCCTTTTGTTTTATGGGCGTGAACACTAGTGGTCATATGAGCGTAAACAGATTTTATAGCCACACCTGGGTGAAGCCAACGAAAGAATTGTACCGCATGGCAACCCATATCCATAGTAACACCTCCACCGGAGCGCTCCACATCCCAAAAGTGATCTGCATGAGGTCCATCGTGTTTTTCAGACTGCTTAAAAAGTACTGGCTTGCCTAAAACGCCTTTATCTAATAAGCCCTTCAAACGCACATATTTTGGAGAAAAGCACAGTTCTTCCGCATACATAAGCTTTACTTTGGCTTTTTTACAAGCCGATATCATTAGATCTGCTTCTTGTAAATTCATACAAAACGGTTTTTCAACCACTATATGTTTGCCCGCTTTGGCAATCTTTAAGGTTATTTCACAATGAAGGTAGTTCGGTGCTCCAATAACCACCATATCTATCTCTGGCATGGCTAACATAAGTTCTAAATTTGTAAAATAATGTGAGATATTAAATTTTTTCGCAAAATCCTTAGCATGACCTTTTGTTGGAGACATCACTGCTAAAACTTCACAGTCAGCTACCCTGCTTAAGGCATCGGCATGAATGCTAGAAATAAACTGAGATCCAATTAATCCAACTCCTACTTTCTTTTCCATCTTTAAAATAATAAATTGTTATAAAACACCCTTTTTAAATTGTTCCGCAGCATAAGTTGCTGCTCTTGCGGTAAGTGACATATATAAAATAGAAGGGCTTTGGTTTCCTGTACTAGTCATACAAGCGCCATCTGTGACAAATACATTTTTACAAGTGTGTAGTTGATTAAACTCATTTAAAAGTGATGTGTTAGGATCTTTGCCCATTCTCACTCCTCCCATTTCATGTATGTCTAATCCTGGTGCTTGATTACTGTCATACGAATAAAGATCCTTACATCCCATTTTTAAAAGCATTTTACGGCTTTCTACAATAAAATCTTTTACCATTTTTTCGTCATTATCATCATAACCAACATCTGTCACCAATAATGGAATACCCCAATCATCTTTTTTATCCGGACTTAAATAGACTCTATTAGAAGCTTTTGGAATGGTTTCTCCTTGCATATACATGTATATTCGCCAACTTCCTGGCTTACTTAATGCATGCTTAAAATCTGCACCTAATTGTGGTGAATCATTTGGCACTTCTTCAGTTCTATTCCGATATGCTCCTGTAAAAATGGTGTATCCTCCTACAAAATCTGTGTCTTGCTCTTCTAAGTTTCTATAATTAGCTATTATAGATTCAGTTGGGTTTTTTCCATAAAAATATTTGTCTTTAAAGCCTTCTATTTCACCCCCTGCGCCAGCCCTGTAGTTATGAAAACTAATGTACCTACCTAATAGGTCTTGATCATTGCCCAATCCATTAGGAAAACGTTTAGATTTTGAATTTAGTAATATGAGGTTTGAGTTAAGTGCAGATGCGTTTACAAATATTATTCTAGCCTTGTAAATAATTTCTTGTTTGGTATTGGTGTCTATTATTTTTACCCCAGATGCTTTACCTGTAGGTTCGTCGTACAGAATAGAATGAACTACAGAAAAGGGCCTAACAGTAAGATTGCCTGTTTTTTTAGCCCATGGTAATGTGGAAGTATTAGAACTGAAATAACCCCCAAACGGGCAACCACGCATACATAAATTTCTACATTGGCATTTACCTCTGCCTTGTTCTAAATGAATTTCTTTAGGTTCGCTAAGGTGAGCCCACCTACCCTGAACCATATATCTTCCGGGGAAATTTTCTAAGAGGGTTTCTTTCATATGCTGCTCAACACAGTTAAACTCATATGCTGGTAAAAATTCTCCATCGGGCATAGCTGCTATTCCATCTGTATTTCCACATACTCCAATGAATTTTTCTACATATGAATACCATGGCGCTATATCTTTGTATGCTATTGGCCATTCAATACCATAACCATATTTTTTGGGAGCTTTAAACTCATAATCACTCCATCGTTGGCATGCCCTCCCCCATATTAAAGACTTTCCGCCTACCTGATAGCCTCTGATCCAATCAAAAGGTCGTTTTTGAATATAGGGATGGTCTTTGTCTTTGATAAAAAAATGTGCAGTGTCTTCTGCAAAGCCTGCTGCTTTTGTTATTAACGGGTTTTCTTCATGAAAATCTCTTGGCATACGGCCCCTATAATCAAAATCCCAAGGATTTTTAGTCATTGTAGGATAATCCTTAATATGTTTTACATCTCTACCGCGTTCTAATACGAGCGTTTTTAACCCTTGGTCACAAAGCTCTTTGGCGGCCCAACCTCCAGATATGCCTGAACCAATCACAATAGCATCAAAGCTGTTTTCCATATTTTACAATGCTTTTAAACTTACCTCTTTAAAGTAAATTACGTCATTCTCACCATGATTCTGAAGTCCAATGTAGCCAAAATCTGGCCTTGGCCCACGGTTAGGCTCATAGTCTAATTTTTTTTCTGGAACGACATCTCCTTCCATGAAGTCTGTCACTAGCACCCCATTAACATGCACTGTAGTTTGCTTGCCATTCAGGGTAATAAGCATCTCATTCCAAACATTTGGCTTTCCTGGATTGGCTTTTGCTTTAGTAAAAGAGTATAGTACCCCTGTGCTGTGGTATGAATCTTCTCGGTCATCTATTTGTACCTCATAACCAGTATTAACAGGTGCCCAGGCCTCTCTAGGTACCTCTGGAATACGAATAAACACCCCTGCATTATTTTTATTAGCACCTTTATATAGAATTCTAATTTGAACATTTCCTAACTTTTTAGGGGTATAAAATAAGAGACCCATGCCTGATTTACTCTTCAACATTCCATTTTCAATTTCAAAAGATCCATCTCCTACATGTTCCCAATTACTAAAATCTTGACCATTAAAAATAGGTGCCCACTCTTGTGCTGAAGCTTTAAAAAAGAAAACTATTAAAATAATTGAATAAAATACTTTCATGGTTCTTATTTTGAAGATTATTGATGTTTAATTCCTAAAAGATAATAAATTAAAGAATGATTTTTTGAATATGACATTTAAAAATAGAAATATTTAAGAACACCCTATTTACTATGATTGTGACGGGCTTTTTTAATATTTATATCTCCTGTAGTTTGATAGTACTTGTAAAGATCTTGGGCAACATATGTTTATTATAACCATACCTATCTAAAAGCAAATTACCTCCTTGTTGCTCTTGAAGCTCCAACATAAGCGAGATGCGCTCATCCAACTCATCCTTATGTTTTTTGGATTTGGGCGCGTCATAGAGTTCCACCAAGTTTAATACGGATAAATCAAACGTCTTCCCCTTAAATCATGTTCGTCACATCTAAAGCCCTATGGTTTCTTGTAATATAGCAAGAAGCAATCCATTTAATACTTTCTTGGTCTGGTTTCCAATTAGCCAACTGACACCTGGCAGACCAACTCTTTACCGCTGGAGTCAAACAAACGCACTTTACTAATTTCGTGCTGTTCGCATTTAGGAAATGGAATTCCAAGGGTAATAGGTGCCCCAGGAATGTTCTCTGTTACACCAACTTATAAACTTTTATATGGAGATGGTTTTGAGCAAGATAAAACAAGACTTACAAAAAATAACTTTTTCATATGGATTTTGTTAAAATTAAAATGAGATGGTTTTATTAGTCACTAAGGGCTTTGCCCAAAACCCTATAGAGCATATAAATGCCAATGGAATTAATAAGAAAAACATGCTATATCTAATCCCCATTGTTTCTCCTAGTGCCCCTATAACAAGCGGTACTATGGCTCCTCCTGCAATACCGCTACACAATATTCCAGACAAAGATCCGTGATGTTCTCTTACAGAATTAAGGCCCAAGGAAAAAATAATAGAATACATTACAGAGATAGAAAATCCTACTAATGGGAAAAAAATAAGTGCCATTTGGGCAGAACCCAAAAGGGCTAAACTTAAAAATAAAATGGTAAAAGAGGTGCTGAAAATCAATAGTTTCCGACTGTCCATTATTTTTAACAACAACAATCCTAGGACACAACCTATAGTGAGCATGGCCCAAAAATAGGAAACTGTAGTGGCTCCTTCATTTTGAGGAGATAAATCGTGATAGTTTAAAAGAAACTTAGAAATCCAATTCCCCACACCTTGCTCTGTTCCTATGTAGCAAAAAATACCTAGAAAATAAAGTAATGTATATTTGTTTTTTAACAAACTCAAGTAAGAAGCCTTAGATCCAGAACGTTCCTCTTCTGTCCTTTGAAGCTTGGGGTACTTAGAAAAGTAAATGTAAAATAAAAATACAAAGGATAAAGCGCCAAAAGTAATATATAAAGATACCCATGGTAGTTCTTCAGGAACTAAGGAACGAAAAAACATAGATATGGGCGCGTTGTCAAATTGGTCGTTTACTAAGTACTTGTAAAGAAAAGGACTTAAAAAAGAGGCCACTCCAAAAACCAATTGAGCCAATACAGAGTTAAAAGCAAAGTGCTCTTTACCCCCAGCTACCCTGAGCAATGGATTAATAATTACTTGCAACACTGCCATACAACAACCTAAAACAAACAAGGTAATAGAAAAGGTAATATAGGAAGGAGAAAAAGCAAATAGGAAAGAAGAAAAAGACATAATAGCAAAAGAAATACCTAATAATGTTTTTATACCGTATTTCTCAGATAAAAATCCAGCAGGAATAGACATAATGCCGTAGGCTATAAAAAAAGAAAATGCCAGTAAGCCAGTAAGGGTTAAACTTAAGTCAAAACTATTTTGAACGTCTACTAAAATGGAGTTTAAAATATTAGTGATAAAAGAAATTATAAAAAATACTAACATCACCAATATAATGGCGTTGTAATTCACGCCAGTGGCTCTTCCTGTTGGATTCATTTGTTGGCTTTTAAAGGGTGGAATTTACAATTACTTAATCATGGGAAACATGGTTAAAATTTCCACATCTGTTAGTTGTTTATAATCACTAATATACTTATTTAGATTACAAACTAATAATCTTAATATAACCCCTCTACTTAAATCAAGTGATGCACTGAAACTTTTTGGGTTTTTATATAGGCATGAAGAAGAGAGTTATTTTATGACTCACAATACAATAATCGTGCAAATTTGTATGCTTAAAACAAAAAACCCTTAAAAATCAGATAATTAAAAAAGGTTAAAAACGCAAGCCTTTTAAAAAATCATGGGCTGATTGAATGTTTTCATATGGATTTGGTGCTAAATCATGTTCAACAAAATAGTGTTCTACTCCCGTATTATAAGCAACTTCTAAAATTTCATTGAGTGGTATTTGACCAGATCCGGCAGGAACTAATAAAGGAAAGAGTTCCATCCATTCTGTAGAAGTGGAACCCTTACCTTTAAAATAGGTAATGGTTTTCATGTCCTTAATATGCAACATCTTATAACGACCTTGGTGCTTGTTTAGTAATTCTATAGGATCTGCTTTTCCTGCAACTGTCCAAAAGAGGTCCATTTCAAAAAAAACCTTGTCTTTATCTGTTTCATCGAGAATAATGTTCATTGGGATAATCCCATTGTCTTCAGGTATGAGTCCATAACCATGATTGTGATAGGCAAACTTGATTCCTTCTTCATTCGCCTGTCTTCCAATCTCATTAAATCGCTTTGCCATTAAATGGTACGCATCTAAATCTAATCGCTCTGTATCTGGGATTGAAGGAAGTACCACATAATTGGCTCCTAGTGATCGAGCTGCCTTCCCAAGTGAGGCCATATCGGATTCTAAAGTGTACAAATCAGTGTGCATTGAGGGGACACTAATTCCATATTGATTAGTTAAAGCCTTAAATTCTTCAACTGATTTACCGTAAAAACCACTAGCGCTAAACCCCAAATATTCACTTATCGCAGCCCATGAAGCCTTAGTTTTTTCATGTGTAAAATGGTAAGGACCATAGGTTTCAAATTCTCTAATACCCATTTCAGCCATTTTTTTAATAGTTCCCTCTAAATCATTTTTCATAATTTTTGGAATAGAAAAAAGACCTAGTCCAATTTTGTTGATTTTTCTCTTTGCTATTGAACTTGAAGCTAAAGAAGGGGTAAATCCAATTCCTGCACTAATTATTATTGAAGATTTTACAAAGTCTTTACGTTTCATTTTTTAGGTTTTTTATTTGCTTAACCAATTCTGGGTTCTCAATTCCGAGTTTTCCTTAATATCTTTCCAGAATAAATTTACATCTCCTATGTGATAATTTTTCTTCAACACCATAAAGAATCTCAAAGGAAAACGAGGTAAACTTGTCCATACGAGCCCATCTATAATTTTAATTTTCAACGCCTTATCATAAATAACGCCATTTGAAAATAGAAATCCCTTATGGTCATTAAAATCTGTAGTTAATGTAGTATCCCAAGTAACAGGATTGGAGGTTACAGATCCATTATACTTGTCTTTCTTCTTGGGGTAATACCCTTTTTTAAAAGTATTCCAACAGAGGTATCCACCCGTTTCAGATGGCGATGCCATTGGCTTTAAATTATCATAAATCTGAGGAAGAACATCCATCCCTACCAAATAAGCAGCTACTAATTGTTCTTGAAGGAGGGTGCCGTCAAAAAAATCCTTGAGTAAACGCTTGGTGTGAGTGGTTCCTTGACTATGGCTCGCAATAATAATAGGCCTACCTTGATTGTAATGAGTCAAATAATATTCAAAAGCGGCTTTAACATCTGAGTAAGCTACCGTAAAAGCTTCTTTACCTCCTTGATTGTAATAATCATAAGATCTAATGTGTGCCTGACGGTAATAGGGTACAAATAAACGGCCCGATGAAGCCCAAGCTGAAGCTTGGTAATGAACCGCTCTATTAATGACCATCTCTCTTTGAACCTCATCTTCAATGGGAGCATTCCAACGAGTATCTTTAGGGTCTTGAATTAATGTGGGATACACATAAAAAACATCTGCCTGAAGTACTGAAAGATCTTTAGGAGCATAAGGCTCTAAGACTGCGGGGTATTTTCCAGGTAAAACAGCCCAATGATTTTCGTTATCATACCTAGGTGGATTAGGAATCTGTGCAGCAGTGAAATTAATTGTCTCATACCCAGATTTACAACTACTAAACAAAATTAACACAAGGATAATATATAGATATTTAAAGACTGCTTTCATGATTTAAAAGTACATATTATATATACAATCTTACATTATAAAGCCCAAATCCCTAGCTTAATCAGAGAATGGTTAGATATCACGACCAATCCCAATCATTTACTTCAATAAATTTAAAAATATAATAGTAAGGGAAAGCTATTCCTGCTATACACAAAATGGCAAATACTTTTTCCCAGATTAATTTTTTTTTTTAATAAACCTATTCTTTATTTTTTTGAGAATCAAAGTAATCGCTAAAAAACAAAAGCTGATATTTTATTGAGTTTGCCCAATAATCCCAAGTATGGTTACCTGGACGTTCAATATAATCATGGGGTATGTTTCTTTCAACAAGTTTCTCATGTAATCTTTTATTTGCGTCATAAAAAAAGTCATTTATGCCACAATCGAATATGAGTTTCAAATCATTTCCTTTAATTTTATAAACTAAATTAATAACGGTATTTTCTTCCCAAAACGCTTTGTGGTCAGAATAGCTTCCCAATCTTTTGGGTAAATCCCATCCATTAGGAAATGGACGAATATCAAGACCTCCACTCATACTTCCTGCTGCACCCCATATATCTGGATGCTTAAAGGCTAGATAAAAGGCTCCGTGCCCACCCATACTTAGACCTGTTATGGCTCTTGCTGTTTTTTTAGGGATTGTGTGGTATTTCTCATCAATAGCATCAACGAGTTCTTTTGAAACATATGTTTCATATTTAATTTGGTTGTCAATAGGGCTATCAAAATACCAACTGGTGGAGCCACCATCAGGGCAGACAATTAAAATATCATAATCATTAGCATATTTTTGAAGACTAGGTACATTAGATGTCCAACTTGTGTAATCTCCACCAGCACCATGAAGTAAATACAAAACAGGGTAGTTGTTGTTCTTTAAAGAATAATTAGCAGGTTTAATAATAATGTTAGAAATAACTTTATTCATGGATTTACTTGCAACCACAACCGTGTCTATACTAGATCCTAAAACAAAAAATGAGTTTAAGAAAACAGTCAAAAGAATAATTAATTTTTTCATTTATGTTTTTTAGAATTAATTTGTATCAAAAGAAGATGCCGGTAATCCTTCACTATTAAATAAAGTAGCACTAAAATAGTTCTTCCAAGCATATCGTACACGCTGAGGATTTTTTACTTTAGAAGACTCTACACGAATATAGTCTCCAACTATAGTAGCATTTGCTTTAAAAAATATTCCGTTCGCTGCTGCTATCTCGAAACCTTCAAGATGATTTTTTTTAACTAATCCATCTCCAATATATTCAAAACTTAAGTCTATATATTTTGGGAAAAGTTTTTTGTTCTTAAATAAAGGACCAGTAGCTACCCTGTCGCTGAAATTATAGTTGTTTACAAGAGCTAAACGAGCTAGTCTGTGACCAACATCTTGCTTATTTGCTGGATGAATATCTCTTTCTTCTCCAATATCCATTGTTATTGCCATTCCTGTGTTTTTAACATAAAGTGTTTTACGTTGAGCTTCTCTTAAAGCTTGGGAAAGACTCATTGAATCGTATTTATAAGGTGCTATTTGAACAAAATGAAAAGGAAGGTCTGCATTCCATTTATCCCTCCAATCAGAAATCATACCTGAAAAAAGAGTTTGATAATCCTGAAAATTAGATACATTACTTTCGCCTTGATACCACAAAACTCCTTTTATTCGAAAAGGAATCAATGGTTTAATCATAGTCTCAAAGAGAATACTATATTGATTGGGGTTATTTTCCACTTTACCACGTTTCACATTCTCTCTTATGGTGGAGTCGTTTTGGGTGAGTAAATTCTCCTCAAAGTCTCCAGGAAGCTTTGCTGCTTTTATTTCTAAAGCTTCTTTGGAAGATGGTGTCATCTGAGCTAGTTTTTCAAGACTTGTCCATGCTTCTACACGTGTACCCCCCCATGCACTTACAATTATTCCCACTGGGACGTTCAATTCTAGTCGAATTTTTTGTGCGAAAAAATAACCAACAGCACTAAAGTTTTTTACGCTTTCTGAGTTAACTTTTTCCCAATAACCTCCCTTTAATTCATTGTTATTTAAATTTAAAGGAGATTTAAAAAAACGAATGTCTGAATAATTAGCATTTAAGATTTCATCTCTTTGGTTATCAATTCTTGCAGCCATTGGCCACTCCATGTTGGATTGGCCTGAAGCCAGCCAAACTTCTCCCAATAATACATCCTTAAAACTAATTATTTGGCCCTTACTAATTAAGTTGATGTTTTTTGGGAAACCATCATGTGAGGGGGTTTTTAAAACAACCTCCCAATCACCATTAGTATCAACTTGTGTTTCAACAATTTGATCCCAACTAGCCTCAACACGAACTAATTCACCTGGATAACCCTTTCCCCAAACCGGAACAGTACTTTCTTGTTGTAATACCATATTATCTCCAAAAATTTTAGCCACACTAAAACCTTCTAATTTGCTTTCATTATTACAGGAGCATAACATAATTCCAAAAATTAGAAATAATGGTATGTGCTTAATTTTAAAATCTTTCATGAATCGTGTTTATTGCTATGATTTACAATATAATAAATTAAAAACAGATTAGTTATACTAGTAACAATTGGGTTATATATAGATATCAGAACCAACCTCAAAAAAGAAAACCGTTTCTATTAAACCCACCCCTTTATTTAAATCAAGTGATGCACTGAAACTTTTTGAGTTTTTATTTGAATACGTTGTTTAACTAATTTTAGTTAGCAATATGTCCTAGAAAAAAGGTTTTAGTTTCTCTTGATAGGACAAAAACAACACTAGCGTAGTACTATATTGATACGAATAAACCTTAAGTGTTTGATAATCAACATGTAATAACTTCTGTATTGGCAAGTAAAGTATCTTTAAGTTGATTTACTTTCATTAATAGTATCTTTATTTGTGGGTATTTGTCTTTTAATTGTAACTAAAAAACTATTTTCCCCAATATAATACATACCATACAATAAGCTTATGTTATTGAAATAGGTGTTATAATTTCAATTAAATTTAAAAAAAAACAATTTTTTACAATATGAAAGAAAATCCTTTAACTATGGAAATGCTATTGCACCAACTCGTAGGGCTTAACATTATCCAAGTTGCGGCAATTCCAATGATTTTACTTGTTTTGTTAGAGTGGGTCCTCACAATTGTCAAAAAAAAAGACTATTATGATGGATTAGACACACTATCAGCCACCTGCATAGGCCTTGTCAATATCAGTATTTCTGCTGTATTAAAACTAGGGATTTATGGAATCATCCTATTTTTCTATAACCTAGTTCCATGGAGCATTCCAAGAGTCTGGTGGGCATATATACTATGTATAGTTGCTATAGATTTTTGTCGTTACTGGTCGCATAGATTAACACATGTCAATCGTTTTTGGTGGGCAACCCATGTAACACATCACAATTCCGAAAAATACAACTGGTCTGTTTCCTTTAGGTTGGGTTGGACGCAACATATCAAAATTATCTTTTTTATCCCGGTAGTATTAATGGGGTTTGACCCTGTACTTTTTTTTATATGTCATCAAATAGAAGTGCTCTATCAATTTTGGATTCATACAGAATATATAAAAAAATTACCTGCACCCATCGAATACATATTCGTGACACCCTCTCACCACAGAGTACATCATTCCATAAACAAGCAATATATCGATAAGAATTTTGGGTCTACTTTTATCATTTGGGACCGCTTATTTGGTACCTTTCAATCGGAAGAAGAGAAAACCGTTTACGGCATTACAACACCTGTTAATTCCTATAATCCCATTACTTTAAATTTTCATGAATGGAAAGATATCTGCTCAGATGTCTTAAAAAGCCGCTCTCTAAAAGAGGCACGTGCCATGATGTTCACAAGCCCATCCAAATTAGAAAAGATCAAAGCACAATTTAATACCATACATTTAAAAGAACACGAACAATTAAATAAGTCCAATGCGGATACTTTATAGATTAATACACTTAAAAAATGTAAAAACAGAAGAAGAATGTATTAACCACGGTCCGTTAAATAAAATATTTAAAAACTAAGAGGAACTAAACCTTAAACTCCAAAAGCCATTCAAAAGAAACGTATTCCAAGCACTTTTCATGAGACGCTTCTAATACAACCATAGGGGCCTTTCCGGCTTGGTACGCTTGTTTCCACCTAGAAACGCATAAACACCATTGATCACCTGGTTTAAGTCCAGGGAACTGATACTCAGGTCTTGGAGTTTGTAGGTCATTACCCACTGATGTTGTGTAAGATAAAAATTCAGCAGTCATAATGGCGCAAACCGTATGGGTACCAATGTCTCTAATATCTGTATTACAACAACCATCTCTGAAAGCGCCTGTCATTGGATTGGTGCTACAAGTGTCTAAAGGAGTTCCTAATACGTTATTGGCCATGTTATTTTTTTTATAAAAATAAGACATATCAACCTATTATAATGACTAATCTGCTATGTATCCGTGCTCCCCTTGGTCATTATCTTGAAATATAGTTCTCAGTACTTCCTTACTAGGTTTTGAAATGACTGGCGCAAAGTATTTGTTGTACAATGCATAGCCCAATGGATTGTTTTCTTGAAATCCTTGAGGTGTTTTTGAATTGTCATTCCATTCTGGAGATAAGGAGGCATTTTCCCAGAATTCACTAAAGTCCCACATAGCAAATGTGATTAAATACTGGTATTCCTTTAACATTACAGCGGCGCCTTCAGGATCGTTAATGTCTCCATATCCAGGAGAAAAAATGTCATTATCATAAGCCTCTTTCATGGCTTTGAAAAGTTCATTATTTTCTAAATAACCTTTTTCCTCCCACTCCATATCTAAGGCCAATTCTGAACCAGTTACACCACCTCTTACCCCAAAACGGTGTAAGGTGTGTAAAATGTGCTCTAAAATTTCATTTATATCATTGTCTCCAGTAAGAGGGTTGTCTCCATGGCTGCTGTTTTTATACCACACCATGTCATCTAACTTTAATCCATCCGAAAAAGGCTCAAATTGAGGCCATTCTGCCAAACTATCTGGACCCATTAAAAAATTAGGAGAATAACTATCCCCTCCACCATAAGCAATTCTCTGTCCTGTTTGAACGCCTTCATGCCAGCCTGAAACACCAGCAAGGGTTTTTAACATATTTTCTTGATCCGCTTTATTTATTCCTTCCCCTTCTTTATCTAATAAAAGCTTATACACTTGAGCGGTTTTATAAATCCAAGCATCTGGCACAGCCTCTTGACCTCCTACAGCACCTGCTGCAATGAGTTTAACTCCATACACTTCTAGGTAATTTCCAAAAAAGAATTTAGAAGCATCCATCTCAATAATGTCACCACTGTTGTAGTAATTTGCTGTAACAATTACCTGAAACAATGCTTTTATGGTAGTGTTGCTGTTAATTGTAAGGGTAATTGAGTTAGTGGTCTCCGAACTACCTTCCCATCCTGTAAATTCGTATCCTTCACTAGCAGTAGCTGTGACAGTTACTGTGCTGCCTGACTCGTATTCACCAGCAGTGTTATTTACTGAGCCACCTTCTGCAGCAGTTACATTTAATGTGTACTTCACCACCGGCGTTGGTGTTTCAGGCTGGCTAATAGGCGTTGGCTCGGGTACACTTACTGGATCTGTACCGTCTGAGCTACAAGAGATGAAAAGGAAAAAGGCTAGTAATGTTATTAAATGTTTCATAAACTATGAATAAATATAAAAAACCCTCCATTACAGAGGGTTCGATTTGGAAGTAGAAAAGGTTTCGTTTAACTAAACTTTCAATAAAATTTTTCTAACATAATGTTACATAAATGTAAGGTATTAAAAAATGTTTGAGTCGTTTTCCTTAATTTCTGAATGTTTTTATTGAATTTATGAATCTAATCTTCTAAGACTTTATATACTCAAATGAAAAATGTATATTTAAAAATATCTAATTCATTTTTTCCAAAATCAATACCTACAAATGTTGTTTTCCTTATTATTAGTCTCCATTAGTCTTATTGGATTTTTGCTAGTAACCATTTTGTATTCTAACAGAAAAATAAATAACCATTATAATAAATATGCCCTTGCACTTATTTCAATAATTTCACTGAGAATTTTTTTAGTAGGACTAAATATATCTTTTAAAAATGAAATTTTAGAGGTCATTGTATTGTACAGTAGGCCTTTAGTTTTAATATCATTTCCTTTTTTATATGCCTATTTAAATAGCATTTTAAATGTATCTACACTAAAAAATGGATTTTTATATAAATTTTACTTACCCCCTATCATTCTTTTTGTTTTCATCATTTTAAAAAGCAAAGGATATGAAAGTTACGATTATCACGACGTAGTTTTTGGTACATATTTTTTAATTCCGATTGCTATGGTCTCCTACGGATTATGGTTCTTTATCCTCACACTGAAAAATTATTTTGCGTTTGTAAAAAACCAAAGGGGTGTTTTAAAATTTTCTAATGAAATTAGAGTCTTTAAAGTTTGGACGTCTATAATAATTGGGGGGGTATTTTTTTCTCTGGTCATATTAATAATGATGTTTATCAGAGATTATAAATTAATGCCCGCAGCAAATGAATTCCTACTTCTTCTCAATGCGCTATTTTGGGCATACTGCTTTTTTAGAATGTTCAACGAACCCATGCTTTTATATGGCATTTCAGGGGTTAAAAAAACAAGTGAATTAAAATTAGACCTGTGGTTAAAGGCCCAAAAAAAAATCTCTACTGATAAAGATATTACATTAGGAAGAAATATCTATTCCAAAATATCGCTCTATAAAACCCTAATAGAAGCTTTTCTATCAGAAACTGATTCTTACAAAACTAATGAGTTTAACCTAACAATCATTTCGCAAAAGACCAATATTCCTACAAGTCATGTTTCATTTATGATCAGGATGCATTCAAAATATACCATGAATGAACTAAAGAATTTTTTGAGAATTAAGGAAGCAGAAGAACTTTTAGCATTAAATGATTCAAATTTAATGTTAAAGGAAGTCAGTATAATGGTTGGGTATAAATCCTATACTAGTTTTTATGAAGCCTATAAAAAATTTGGCGCCAATGTTTAAAATAATACTATTTAGAATGATCGTGAAAAATAACTTTGTCATTACAGCAAGCTTTCTGTTTCTCCTAAATACAGCTATTGCACAGGTAAACCCTAAAAACATAGACATTATCAGGGATTCATTTGGCGTGCCGCATATCTATGCAAAGACAGATGCTGGGACTGCTTATGGATTGGCTTGGGCCAATGCAGAAGACGACTTTGAAACCATGCAACTCGGCTACTTAGCAGGAAATGCGCTATTGAGTAAGCATCTGGGATTAAAAGGGGCTTCTGCAGATTTTGTGACACAACTCATCAGAGGCGCTTCTTATGTGGAGGCCAATTATGAAGCGCAGGTATCTAAAGATTTCAAAAAGGTATTGGAAGGGTTTTGTGACGGTCTCAATGCGTATGCAAAAGCACATCCAAAGGAAGTGTTGGTAAAATCAATCCTACCTTTTACGCCCAAAAAATTAATGACCTACACCTATTTACAATTATTTGTCATGTCAGACGCAGATAAATTAGTAGCTGCCATTGCAAGTAACAAAACCATAGATTTAAGACCAAAGGAGTCCGTAACGGGATCCAATACCTTTGCTTTTAATTCAAAGAAGACCCAAGACGGAAGTGTTTACTTGGCTATTAATCCGCATCAGCCCCTTGAGGGGCCAACAGGTTGGTACGAGGCCCATTTAAACTCTGAGGAAGGCACTAATATTGTAGGGGCTTTATTTCCTGGTGCTCCTGTTATTTTAATAGGTTCAAATGATTATTTAGGCTGGTCTCATACGGTAAACAAACCAGATAAAGCAGACATTTATGAACTAGAAATGGATCCTGACAAAAAAAATAACTACTTGGTAGATGGGGTCTCCTATCCGCTTGAAAAATTTAAAGCCAAAGTGTTTTTGAAATTTTTAGGTCTGCGTATTGGCGTAAAAAAGAAATTTTACCGCAGTATATTCGGGCCTACGCTTAAAAACAAAAGTGGGGTGTTTGCTGTAAGAACAGCTTCTCTCTTCGGTATGGGTGCTATAGAACAATGGTGGCGCATGAATAAGGCACATAATTTTTCTGAATTTCACAAAGCCCTTGAACCCCAACATATTCCTGGATTTAACATCAGTTACGCAGACAGGTATGACACCATTTACTATGTGTCAAATGCTAAGTTGCCTATTAGAGCAAAGGGATATGACTGGCAGAAAATAGTGCCTGGAAACACCCTGAAAACACTTTGGAAAGATTTTTATACCCTAAAAGACATGCCGCAACAATTGCAACCAAGTTCAGGCTATGTATATAACACCAACCACTCCCCTTTCATTTCTGCTGGCCCAGAAAATCATTTAGATCCTGATGAGTTTAATGCAGATATGGGATTTGAGCGCTTTAATAACAATAGAAGTGCTCGTTTTCAAGAACTCATTAGTGGCTTTGACAAAGTGAGCTATGAAGATTTTTTAAGCCTTAAGTACGACAATCAATTACCTAGCAAACTGCAGTACACCTTTATGAATATAGATGCTTTGTTTGAAATGGATCCGACTGCCTATCCTGAAGTAGAAAAGCTTTTAAGAACCATTCAAAATTGGGACAGAAAATCGAATCCAAATAGCAAAGGCGCTGGGGCTTATGCGGTATTTTATTATTTGGTCAGAAAGTATGTAAACAAACAACCCAATGCAACCTTTAGCCAAGCATCTTTGGTGCCAGTGCTTAAAGAAACATTGGCCTATATGAACACTCATTTTGGCAATGAAAATGTTGCCTTGGGAGATTTTGTCAAAGTGGTTAGAGGAGACCTAGAAATGCCAAGTTTTGGGTTGCCAGATGTACTGACCGCCATGCATGGAGCACCCTATAAAGATGGAAGGCTAAAAGTAACCGCTGGAGAGTCTTACATTCAATTGGTTCGCTTCACCAGTAAAGGGGCTAGCATAAGGTCTATGGTGCCTTATGGAAGTTCCAACAGACCCAATTCCCCCCATTATGCAGATCAGTTGCCCTTGTATATGAAATTTCAAACCAAACCAATGCCATTAGACAGGGAACATTGGGAAAAAGAAGCGACTAGGATCTACCATCCTAAGTAATAATAAGGGGGGGGGTTAAGTGTAACATCTGTTTAGTTTCTACCGCCTATTTTTTGTAATTTCGCAAGAGTATTAGGTGGCTTTTAAGGTCACTAAAATTCAAAAAATGAATATATTAGTTACAGGAGCAGCTGGATTTATTGGTTTTCATGTTTGCCAACAGTTATTGTTGGAAGGCCATACCGTGGTAGGTTTAGACAATATAAATGACTATTATGAAGTGGGTTTAAAATATGCGAGGCTAGAAGCTTTAGGTATTTTAAAAGGATCAGGTATAACTTATAACGAAGCAATACAGAGCAATAAATACCAGAAATTTAGTTTTATAAAGCTCCAAATAGAAGACCGAGAAAATCTTCCGAGTTTGTTTGCCAACCACTCTTTTGATGTGGTCTGTAATTTAGCTGCACAAGCGGGTGTGAGATACAGCATTGAAAACCCTGAAACGTATATAGACAGCAATATTGTAGGTTATTTAAATATCCTAGAAGCTTGCAGACACCATCAGGTGAAACATTTGGTCTATGCCAGTTCCTCTTCTGTATATGGTTTAAATGAGGACATCCCTTTTAGTACAGATCAAAAGGTAGACAGACCTATTAGCCTCTATGCTGCTTCCAAGAAGAGCAATGAACTCATGGCGCATACCTACAGCCATTTATATGGCTTTTGCACCACAGGTCTCCGGTTTTTTACGGTGTACGGTCCATGGGGAAGACCAGATATGGCCTTGTTTTTATTTACAAAAGCCATGGTAGAAGACCAACCTATAGAAGTGTTTAACCAGGGAAATATGTCCAGAGACTTTACTTATATAGCAGATATATGTAAAGGGGTTACCACCATTATTAATGAAGACACTGCAGATAGAGAGAAATCAAAAGCCTATTACAAACTGTACAATATTGGCAACAGTAGTCCAGTGGCACTCACAGAATTTATTGAAGCCATAGAAGAAGTATTGGGCAAAACTGCGGTTAAAAACTTCAGACCTATGCAAGCCGGAGATGTGGCCAAAACATGGGCAGACGTCAGTGGTTTAGAAAAAGATTATAAATACCATCCAAGCACCCCTGTAAAAGAGGGTATTAAACAGTTTATAGATTGGTATAAAGAATATTATAAATTAGCATAAGGGCAGTACTTTTTCAAAGTATTACATTTGTCCCAATAACACCCAAATATAAAATGAACTTAACAGTTATAGGAACCGGATACGTTGGATTAGTTAGTGGAACTTGTTTTGCAGAAATGGGAAACAAAGTACAGTGTATAGACGTAGACCAACAAAAAATAGACCACTTAAAAAATGGGGTTATTCCTATTTATGAGCCTGGTTTAGAAGCTATGGTGAAGCGGAATGTAGACAATAACAGTTTGTTTTTTTCCACCGATTTGGCCACCCAACTGCCCACTACAGACGTAGCTTTCATTGCAGTGGGAACACCCATGGGAGAAGACGGCGCAGCAGACTTGCAGTATGTTTTGCAGGTCGCTAAAAGCATTGGAACTCATATGGCAAAATCCCTTATTGTCGTAGATAAATCTACTGTTCCAGTGGGTACAGCAGACAAAGTGAGAAATGCCATTCAAGAAGCACTAGACCTTAGAGGTGAAAAAATTACTTTTTCAGTGGTGTCTAATCCAGAGTTTTTAAAAGAAGGAGACGCCATTGCAGACTTTATGAAACCAGATCGCGTGGTGATTGGTGCAGAAGATCCAGAAGCATGCGAAGTCATGCGTAAGTTGTATAAGCCTTTTTTCAGAAGCAGTATGGACAGGCTAATCATCATGGATGTACGTTCTGCAGAAATGACCAAATATGTAGCCAATGCTATGCTAGCTACTAAAATATCTTTTATGAATGAGGTCGCTAATATTTGTGAATTGGTAGGTGCAGACGTGAATAAAGTGAGGATTGGGATTGGCTCTGACAGCAGAATTGGTTACAGCTTTATTTATCCTGGAAGTGGTTATGGCGGTTCTTGTTTCCCTAAAGATGTAAAGGCACTCAGAAAAACAGCTTTAGAGCAAGGTTATGACGCGAGATTGATTGGTGCAGTAGAAGCCGTGAATGAAACTCAAAAAATGGTAATCGCCAAAAAAGTAGTGGCCCGTTTTGGAGGAGATCTCAGCGGGAAAACCTTTGCTGTGTGGGGCTTGGCTTTTAAGCCGGAAACAGACGACATGAGAGAGTCTCCAGCCATTTATATCATTAAAGATCTCGTTAAAAGAGGAGCGAAAATTCAGGCTTTTGATCCTAAAGCCATGGAAGAAGCACAACACTACTATTTAAAAGATACCCCAAACGTAACCTATGCAACCAATAAATATGAGGCATTAAATGGTGCAAATGCCATGATCTTACTCACTGAATGGAAGACCTTTAGAGCACCCGATTTTGACACTATAAAAACGTCACTTATAGCACCAATTGTTTTTGATGGTAGGAACCAATATTCAGATATAGAGATGCAAAAAAGAGGTTTTGAATACTATCAGATTGGTAAAAAGTAACTCCCATACTCCATGTCTCAACCGAAATTTAAAATTGGTGTTATAGGTTTAGGCTATGTAGGCCTCCCCTTAGCTACTCTTATGGCAGAAAAGTTTTCTGTGGTAGGTTTTGACTTAAATGAGCAGCGAGTGTCACAAATCAGGGCGTTTTCAGATCCCACTTTTGAGGTATCTCAAGCAAGCCTAAAACGTGTTGTAAAAACAAATGACAGCGAAGACAACGGACTTTTCTGCTCCACTGAACCGAGCTGTTTAGAAACAGTTAATTTTTATATTGTTTGTGTTCCTACACCAGTCACCAATGACAATAAACCAGATTTTAGCTTGCTAGAAAAAGCTTCAGCAGGCCTAGGATCCTATCTTAAAAAAGGAAACTATGTGGTGTATGAATCTACCGTTTACCCCGGAGCCACTGAAGGAATCTGCTTACCTATATTAGAAAAGCACAGCGGTTTAAAAGGCAAAGAAGATTTTTATTTAGGCTATTCTCCAGAAAGAATTAACCCTGGAGATAAGGACAGAAAACTAAAAGATATTCTTAAAATTACCTCAGGCTGTAGTCCAGCGTCTGCAGCCGTCATTAATCAGGTGTATGCCACAGTCATTGAGGCAGGCACCTACCTAGCCCCAAGTATTGCGGTAGCAGAGGCGGCTAAAGTCATTGAGAATGCCCAAAGAGATCTCAATATTGCCTTTGTAAACGAATTGGCCATGGTTTTTAGTAAAATGGGATTAAACACCCATGAGGTCCTCAAAGCCGCAGCCACTAAATGGAATTTTATGCCGTTTAGCCCAGGTTTAGTGGGTGGACATTGTATAGGGGTAGATCCATATTACTTAGCCGCTAAGGCAAAACTAGTGGGCCATGATCCCAAAGTAATCTTAGCCGGCAGAAAACTCAATAATGAAATGGGTGCCTTTGTAGCCCATCAGGTCCTACAAATGCTGGCACTAAAAAAAATAGGAATGTCCGGCACCGAAGTGCTATTGGTGGGTTTTTCCTTTAAAGAGAATTGTCCAGATGTCAGAAATACAGGCGTGATGAGTGTTTACCATGCGTTAGATTCCTTTGGAGCTCAAATAAGTGTCTTTGACCCCGTAGCAGACAAAGAAGCTGCTTTAAACAGTTATGGCATTTCACTGATCAAAAAACCAAAAAAATTAGGCTACCAAGCCATTGTATTGTGTGTGCCCCACAAAACGCTTATAGACATTGATTGGCGTATTTACAACACAAATAAGGGGGTTATTTATAAAGTAAAGGAAGCCTTTAGCACAAGATCAGACGGTCAATTATAAGCCATGAGTCCCTTTATGCCGTATTAGCTAGACAAGGTTTTTCTAGAAGCAAAGGCCTTTTCATAGACCGCTTCATATAAAGGTAAAATATTGGTAATGTCGAACTTCTGAGCTGCTAGAACAGCGCGTTTTTTAAACTGCTCCAAGACCTCAGGATCTTGTAGAATAGCCAGCGCATTGTCTGCCATTTCATTTACCGCGCCTACAGGACTCAAGAAACCGGTCTCTCCATGAATATTCACTTCTGGAATACCTCCTGTATTGCTAGAAATTACAGGGACCTCATTGACCATTGCCTCCAAGGCTGCCAAACCAAAACTCTCTGACTCAGAAGGCAATAAAAAGAGGTCTGAAAAACATAAAACACGATCAATTTCATTGCTATTTCCTAAAAATAATACCTTATCGGTTATTCCAAGGGTTTCGCATTGAATTTCTGCTTTTTCACGCTCAGGACCCTCTCCTACCATCACGAGTTTGGCTGGAATACGTTCTTGAATTTTATAAAATACAGACACTACATCTTCAATGCGTTTTACCTTTCTAAAATTAGAGATGTGCGTTACTATTCGCTCGTAGTCTTGTGCCATTAAGGAGCGCTGACAATCCGTATAGTCTTGGGCGTACTTCTTAGTATCTATAAAATTGGGAATGACCTCAATCTCATTTTTAATATCAAAAAGTTCCAGGGTGTCTTTCTTTAAACTATCAGATACAGCAGTCACCACATCAGATTCATTAATACTAAAAGTAACCGCTGGCTTATAAAATGGATGCTTTCCAACTAGCGTAATATCTGTACCATGAAGGGTGGTGATCATTGGAACATAAATACCTTCTTTTGCTAGCATTTGCTTGGCCATATACCCTGCATAAGCATGCGGAATGGCATAATGCACATGAAGCACTTCTATACCGTACATTTTCACTGTGTCTACCAATTTACTAGACAGCGCCAATTCATAGGGTTGGTAATGAAACAGGGCGTATTCAGGCACATGTACTTCGTGAAAATGAATGTTTGCATTTAATAATTCCAGCCGAACTGGCTGTTTATAAGTCACAAAATGAATTTCGTGCCCTCTATTGGCTAGGGCTATACCTAATTCAGTAGCAACAACACCGCTCCCACCAAAAGTGGGGTAACATACAATGGCAATTTTCATAGTCTATTATTTAATTCCTTTCAGGGAAACAGGCAATACGCCTTTGCCCAACTTTTGTCCATAAAGGACTTGAGCGGCGTATTGCTGCATTTGAAAAGCATTCTGGTACCCAAAAAATAGGTGGGGAATTTCTTCAATAAAAGGAATGTCTAATACGGCGTAAGGCTTTGTGAAAACAGCCAATATAGTGGTGTTAGACAATGCGTTAATTTCTTTTAAAAGAGACACTTCTTCTAAAGTCAAACGATGTGCTTTATAAGCGGTTTCCATAGATCTATGGTGGCCTACCACCACATAATCAAATGCCTGTAAGGCTTGAACTCCATTTTTTAAATCAGACACTGCAACCACCTGAGTCCCATAGGACTGAAGGGCTTCACTAAACACTGCAGGAGAGGCCTCCCCAAAGGCAACAAACGCCACTTTATCTTGGGGTTTTAAAGAAATGGCTTTGCCCTGTTTATGATGAATAAAGGTAGCTGCTTGTGCATAGGCATGGTCTATGGTTTGTTGATACACAGGAAGGTTCAAATTCTCCGTAAGTCCATCTAGGGAAACTGGGCTATAGTCATTTAAGCCAAGATCATATTTTGCCCCTAGGATTTTTTTCACAGAATGTGCCAACCTAGTCTCTGTAAACATCCCTTTTTTTAGTGCATCTGACAAATGCGTAATTGACAGTCCCAAATCATTAGGAATCACTAGTACGTCATTTCCAGCCAATAAAGCTTTTAAAGACACATCTCCATCAGGAGAAAAATTAGAGGCCCCTTTCATATTTAGGGCATCTGTAAAAATGAGTCCATTAAATTTTAAATCTTCCTGAAGCAATCCAGTAACTACTTTTTCTGAAAGCGACACCGGCAAACCAGGAACCCCAGTAAGAACAGGTACATCTAAATGTGCTACCATAACTCCTTGAATGCCTTGCAATAAGGCTGTTTTATATGGGTATAGTTCTATACTGTCCAATCGTTCTTTTGTAAAAGGCAATACTGGTAAAGCCTTATGAGAGTCTACAGAAGTATCTCCATGGCCTGGAAAATGCTTGGCACAAGTAAAAACACCCGCTTCATTCATTCCTTGGCTTAGGGCCAAAGCCCTAGCCGATACCTTTCTCACATCAGATCCAAATGACCTATTGCCAATAATTGGATTGTTTGGATTGATGTTCACATCTGCCACCGGGGAAAAATTCATATGAACCCCAAGTCGCTTGGCCTGCATACCCATATGGCGACCAATAGTTCTAAGGAGATTTAAGTCCTGAATAGCCCCTAAAGTCATATTCCAGGGATACTGCGGCACAGAATCCAATCTCATGGCTACCCCCCACTCTGCATCCATAGAGATCATAAGTGGCAAGGTACTCAGTGATTGGTAAAGATTGGTTAATTGGGCTTGTTTATAAGGCGTTCCCAAAGAGAATATAACGCCTCCCGGCTGATGCCTTTTTAATTCCTCCTCAAAAAGCTTTAATTCCTTCTCTGATGCTTTGCTCTGAATCATTACTACAAAGAGCTGTCCAATTTTCTGAGCATCCGAAAGAGATTGATACGTACTATCTATCCATTGTTGTCTCGCCTTATTCACAGGAACTGCCTGTGAATAACTGGTATAAACAGCTAAAAATACCCATAAAAAGAGGGCGTAATGCAAACGAGATTTCAGATACATAGGCGGTATATTTTCGTGATTTGTTTAATTCATGAATTATTTAATGGGTCGTTATTTCATGAATTGACCGTGCCAACTTTCGCTTGCCGGTACTTCCCAATAGTTTTCATATTCTGCTTTGGTGGTCACCAAATTATTAAAAACTACCGTATTTCCTGTTACGGAGCGATCTTTGGCCATTTTTTTAAAATCTATCAGGGCTTTGTGTGCCACATGTGGCCCCTGTTTGTAAGTCACATTCATCTTATCCAAAAGATCCACACTGTATTGGGCTTCCAAACTTTGAATAAAACGCACTGAACTGTCAATGGAGCAGCCGGATGCGCTGCCTTGCTGCGCATCTAATCCAAAGATTATAAAGCGGTTATAAGGGATGTCTACCCCAGCGTGTAAATCATTCCCATGGGCCGTCCATCCAGATAAAAAAGAATCACAAGCCGCTTTAACGGCTGCCGCTTCCTCATTGGTGAAAGGTCTATTGCTTTGGTAAATCCAGATTTTAGCGTCTTCTGGTAATTCTGAAAAAGGGACTAACATAAAATATTTAATAATTTAAAAGTGACTTATGTGGCTTTAATTCTGATTGTTTACTAAGTAATTCGTTCACTGCTTATTGGAGCATTTATAGCACTCATAAGTAGCCAAATTAACTGAGTTAAAGTGAGTAATTATTACAAATCTCCAGCCTGTGCAATAAGCTCTGCAATATCCATGACCGCTACACTACTTTCTTTTTCTTTGTTTTTCACTCCGTCAGTCATCATGGTGTTACAAAAAGGACAGGCTGCAGCGACAATATCTGGCTGTGTTTCTAGGGCTTCTTCTGTTCTGGCAATATTAATTTCCTTGTTTCCAGGTTCTGCATCCTTAAACATCTGAGCACCTCCAGCCCCACAACACAAACCTTTTTGCTTGCAGTTTTTCATTTCTACCAGTTGGGCATCTAATTTTTTAATCAATTCCCTTGGCGCCTCGTACACCCCATTGGCCCTTCCTAAATAGCAAGGATCATGAAAAGTAATTTTCTTCCCTTTAAAAACGCCTCCTTCAAGACTTAATCTATTTTGATCCAAAAGATCTTTAAGCAATTGGGTATGGTGCACCACTTCATAGTTACCCCCCAATGCAGGGTATTCATTTTTTAAGGTATTAAAGCAATGTGGGCAAGCCGTTACTACTTTTTTAACCCCATAAGAATTCAAGGTAGCAATATTAGTGGCTGCCTGCATCTGAAATAAAAATTCATTTCCAGCCCTTTTAGCAGGATCTCCCGAACAAGTTTCTTCTGCGCCAAGTACCGCAAAAGATACCCCTGCGTTGTGAAGAATCTTTACAAATGCTTTGGTGATCTTTTTAGCCCGCTCGTCAAAACTTCCAGCGCAACCCACCCAAAATAATATTTCTGCTTCTTTCCCAGCAGCTGCCATAGCAGCTAAAGTGGAAACTTCTATTCTATTTTCAGACATAGCTTTATTTTTCTTGGGCCCATAAGAGCCTATCTTGTTGGTTGTAAGGCCATGGAGCCCCGTTGTTTTCAATATTGCCCATCATATTATTTAATGCTTGTGGGGCAGCGGATTGTTCCATGACTAAGTACTGACGCATCTCCATAATAATAGACAGCGGATCTATACTTACAGGGCAAGCTTCTACACAGGCATTACATGAGGTACAAGCCCACAATTCCTCTGCAGAGATATAATCCCCTAACAATTGTTTTCCATCTGGAACAAATACACCTTTATTTTTCTTGGTGTTTTTCCCTATTTCCTCTAAACGGTCTCTGGTATCCATCATCACCTTTCTTGGAGATAGCTTTTTCCCTGTCTGATTGGCCGGGCACATATCGGTACACCTGCCGCATTCGGTACAGGTATAGGCGTTGAGTAATTGGATCTGATTGAGGTCTTGAACATCTGCGGCTCCAAAACGCTCTGGTAAGGGGGCATCGGCCGCAGGCGCAGCAAAAGGATCTGCATTTGGGTCCATCATCATGGCTACTTCTTTGGCCACCGTTTCATTGTGGGCAAATTGCCCTTGAGGGGTGAGTCTTCCAAAATAAGTATTTGGAAAAGCCAATAAAATATGAAGGTGTTTGGAGTAATATAAATAATTGAGGAAGAATAAAATACCGCAAATATGCAACCACCATGCACCTCTCTCAATAAGGATCAGGCTGGTCTCTGATAGTTGGTCAAACAAAGGGGCCAACAAACTACTTACAGGAAATGCACCTGCCTGAGTATAATGAGCTGCGTCCATGAGCTGCAATTGATAATCTGCAGCATTCATGGTTAAAAAGAGTCCCATGAGTACCCATTCGATATAGAGAATATAGTTGGCGTCGTTTTTGGGCCAAGCAGTCATTTCTGGTTTCCAAAAACGACTTATTTTAAGTGCATTTCTCCTCAGCCAAAACACCCCTACCGCAAGAACAACCGCGGCAGCAAAAATTTCGAAAGTAGCTATGAGCACATTGTAAGTGGGACCTAGGAAAGAAAAAAGCCTGTGGGTGCCTAGCAGACCATCCAAAACAATCTCTAGCACTTCTATATTAATAATGACAAAGCCTAAGTACACGACTAGGTGCAACAATCCAGAAATGGGTCGCTTGAACATTTTGCTTTGGCCAAAGGCTATATAGGCTACATTTTTTAAACGTTGCTTTCGGTCGCCCTTAACTGTGGGTTTTTTTCCAAGGGTAATATTAGCTATGAGCTGTCTTATATTTTGTACAAAGTATCCAATTCCAAGCACTAAAATTAAGGCAAAAACCACATTGGGAATGTACTGCATATATTAATTTTTAGGTATGATAGTGTCGCTTTGGTTCGCTGGATCATTTATTGGAAGGCGGTATTCTTTTTGCTTTTTGCCAAAAACAGACACATTGATGTACCGCTTTGGATTTAATCGAACATCCTGAAGTAAAAGAGACAACTCCTTAGAGGTCTGGGTCAGGTAATCATACATCTCGGTATCTTTGGTGAGTTTCCCTAAGCTCCCTTCCCCATTTTCAATACCAGCCAAAATAGTATTTAATTGGGCTGCTGTGTTAGATAAGTTTTTAAAGGTGTTGGTCAGTCCCATTTTTGAAATAGAATCTGTTACTAAAGCCAGGTTTTCTGTAAAACTATCTAAGTTTTGAATACTTCCCTCAATGGCACCTCTATTGAGCACCACAATATCTGAAAGCACTTCAGTCGCTTTTTGGGTATTGGCTATGAGAACATTTAGGCTTTCTATACTCTGTTTAAGGTCTTTTTTGGTTCTTCCGTCTAATATTGTGTTGATATTGACCAGTAGAGAATCTGCATTTTTAATCACATCTTCCACTTTGTTTTGTAAAGGACTCAGCTGCTGCTGTAACAATTCTGTCACACCTGGTTTAACAGAAGCTACTAAAGTGTCTCCAGCTTGGGCTGTGGGCCCTTGATCAAATGCAGGCAGTATTTGAATCCCTTTACCCCCTATGATACCGGTGTCGTATAATTCCGCTACAGCGTTTTTAGAAAAACTAAAACTATCGTCCACAGAAAAGGTGACCAATAAATCTCCAGAAGCATCTAAAAAGCCCACATCATTTACTTTTCCTACATTAAAACCATTGATCGAAACCGCAGTTCCTGGCTGTAAACCACCCACATGATGGTACACCACATACAGTGTCTTATTGTTTTCAAATAGCGGCGATGACTTTAAATAGCTATACCCCAACAAAAACAGTAGAATACCGCCTATACCAATTATTCCCGTCTTAATTTCTCTACTTATATTCACAATATATCATCTTGTTTGTACACAAATTTACTAATAATAATCGCTTTGAGCTCCTGTTTAGTCCAAGCTTTCTAAGGCTTTTGTCAGGGAGATTTTTATTCCATTTTGATAGGCGGCTACAAAGGCGTTTAAATATCCAGCATTCACAGCTTGAATAAGCCATTCTTTGGCCTGTTTATAGTCCGCGGTATTGCCATAAAAATACCTATGTAAACTTCCCACAGGCTCTGTAGAAATGTCAGACAGGCCTTTAAAATTAGCCGCTATTAGGGGAATTTTTTTTGAGACCGCCATGAGCTGAATTTTAAAAACAATGTGACTATTTATTTTAACTGTTCCTTTTTGATTTATTACCAATGGGGTTCCCTGAGGTGATTTCTTGACTACTGGAGTAGCTAATTGGCTTGGAGTTTCATCGGCTTGATTTTGGACTACAGCCTGTTTTTCTACAGGGTTTTCTTTTACTGCATTTGACAAACCTTCTAATGTAACGGACTGAAGCCCATTTTTATATTCTAACACTGCTTCTGCAATGGCGGCAGCCATTTCAGACTGTCCTTTCTTAGAGTTCAAATAAGCCCCTTCATTGGAATTGGTTAAAAAACCAGTTTCTACCAAAACAGAAGGCATAAAAGTTTGGTGTAATACAATAAAACCAGCCTGTTTAACTTTTCTGTCGTTTCGCTTTAAACGATTGGCAAAACGGTCTTGCATAGATTTAGCCAATTGAATGCTCTTGTCTAAAAATTCCTCTTGCATGATGGTAAAACCAATCACGGACTCTGGTGAATTAATGTCATATTGCGCATAGCGCTCTTCAAAATTCTCTTCTAAATAGATGGCTGAGTTTTCTTTTTTGGCCACAGCAAAATTCTGTTTATTGGCATGTAATCCCAAGACAAAAGTGCCTGCTCCAAAGGCATTAGAGGTATGAGAATCACAGTGAATGGAAATAAACACGTCTGCTTTTGCCTTATTGGCTATAGCGCCTCTTTGGGTCAATTCAACAAAATCATCGCTATCTCTGGTGTAAATGACTTTAATCTCCTGATGGGTAGACAATAAAGCACCCGCCTGCAAAGCTATTTTTAAGGCGATAATTTTTTCCATATACCCGTTTCCTAAATTACCAGGATCTTTTCCACCATGCCCTGCATCTAGTACTACTATAAAAGGTTTTACTGGGTCTGGATTAGCAAAAACCGATGCCGAAAATGCCATAAAAAATAACAAACACAAAAAAGAAGTAAATAAGATCTTCATATAAAACAATAGGTTTTTAAACTCTAGGCATAAAAATACAAAATTATAAGCTCTCACGGAAGCCTAAATATATTGTTAAGAGCAGAGATCAAAATAAAAAATATGCGTAAGTTTGAACCCTAAAAACACGCATAAAAAAGCAACTAATTCGCTTCAATTTTTGTTCTTAAAAAAGTCTTTTTTTCTGTTGTTCTCAGGACTCTTATTAGCAGTCTCGACGCTCTCTGCTCAAGAGGGAAGCTCGCTATCTGTGATGATGCAGAGCAAACAAGACAGCCTTAAGATTTTAGAAGAAAGACTGGCAGAGCGAAAAAATGGCAAAAAACCAAAAAATGCCCTTTCTGACAGCATTCCAAGAGACTCCATTAAGGAAATGCCAGGTATTTTAGTAGATAAAATTCGCTATAAAGCCAAGGCATATGCCAAAATGAGCACTTCTAGTCATGCCATTTACCTGTATGACGAAGCTGAATTATACTACCAAGACACCGAACTCACCTCTGGTAAAATAGACATGGATTACCTAAAAAATGAGGTTTATGCCGGAAGACTTAAAGATAAAGAGGGCAAGTTTTCTCAATTACCAAATTTTGTTCAAGCCAATAGCACTGTAAATCCAGACTCCATTCGCTTTAATTTTGACACCCAAAAAGCACTGATATGGAACTCCAGGTCCGAGCAACAAGCTGGCCTAGGTTCTTTTGGAGGAGAGAGCATGAATGTTTTGGCCAATCTGACAAAAAAAGAAAATGATTCGGTGTACTTTTTAAAAGACATTCGAATGACTTCTTCTCAAACCCCAGAAGATCCGGATTTTTATATCCGAATTAGAAAAGCAAAATTTGTACCTAAAAAGAAAATAATTTCAGGCCTTGCTAACTTATATATATCCGACGTTCCAACGCCTATTGCACTGCCATTTGGATACTTTCCAATGACTTCAGGGAGGTCAAAAGGATTGATTATGCCCACCTTTGGAAATGATCCAGACAGGGGCTATTTTCTTCAAAATGGGGGATATTACCTACCTATATCTGATTATTTAGATTTAAATCTCACAGGAGATGTGTACTCGAACGGAAGCTGGGGGTTTAGAACACAGTCTGTCTATACCAAAAAATACCACTACAGGGGTAATATTAATTTCAGGTATGAAAATTTAGTCACCTCTCAAAAAGGCTTTAGTGACTATGGTAAAAACACCATATACAACATCCAAATATCTCATTCACAGGATGCTAAAGCTAACCCTACTTCGAGGCTTTCTGCCTCTGTAAACTTAGGTAGTAGTCAATATTTCAGAAGCTCATTAAACCAAATGAACCTTCCGAATACACAAAACAACAACATGTCTTCTTCTATATCTTATTCGAAGAATTTTCCAGATTATCCTGCAGTAAACATGTCTGTAACCGCTTCTCACAACCAGAATAACAATACTCAGGCTATAAATCTTACGCTACCAACTTTTCAAGCAAGCATGGAGCGTATTTACCCTTTTGCCAAGAGAGACGGTATAAAAAAAGGGATCCTACAAAATATAAACTTCACTTATTCCACTAGGGGAGAAAACAGGTTCCAAACTACGGACTCACTTTTCTTTAAAAAAGAGATGTTTAAAGGGGCTAAGCTGGGAATGACTCACAGTATCCCATTCAATACCAACTTTAAAGTAGCCAAACACTTCAGTGTTTCTGTGGGAGGTAGTTACGAAGATTCATGGGTGTTTGAGACATTTAACAAAAGAGTAGAAAACGGTATTTTGATCAAAGACACGATTAAGGGTTTTGATCGTTTTAATAAATACAACTTAAGCGCCAGTATAGGAACCACTGTTTATGGAACATTTGCTTTTAAAGAGGGGTCCAAAATTCAGGCATTAAGACATGTGATTAGACCCTCTGTAAGTATAGGATATCTCCCCTCCTTTGAACAATTCTATGACAGCTACCTAGACGCCAACGGAAAAATGGTTCAATACACTAGGTTTGAGGGATCTATGTATGGTGCACCTGGACTACAATCTTCGAGATCAGTAGGCTTTTCACTTCAGAATACCCTTGAAGCCAAGATGGCCCCAAAAGACTCTACCCAAACGGAACCCAGAAAAGTGAGTCTTTTAAACAACTTGAACTTCTCTTCTAGCTACAATTTTGAAGCAGACTCACTTCGTTTAGCTCCTGTAAACTTCTCAGGAGGAACCAGCTTATTTAATTCTAAATTATCTGTGAACTTTTCAGGTAATTTAGATCCCTATGCCATAGACAACAACGGCAGAAGAATAAATACCTTAAACGTCAAAAATGGGGGTAGTTTATTTAGACTCACCCGAGGTAGCGCCAACCTGAGTTACTCCCTAAATAACGATAGTTTTAAAAAGAATAAAGGTCCAGAAAAAGAGGCATCTGAAGAGGACAAAAGAAAAATAGAAAATCAGCAAGATTTCTATATGGCTGCCTCTGGCGGGCGATCAGACGGCCTTTTTGGTAGGGCTGGTGAGTTTAGTGATAATAGAAGTTTTGGAAATGACTCAGGAGGTGGCGCAGTAGAAAATCCTATTTATGGCACCAAGATTCCTTGGAGTTTAAATTTGGCATATGCCATTACTTATAACAATTCTAACAGACAGCAAGATTTCACCAATAACTCGCTTATGTTCTCTGGAAATGTAGATCTTACTCCAATGTGGAAGGTAGGCGTTTCATCTGGCTATGATTTTAAGAACAAAGGATTTACACTCACCCAATTCAGGGTTGAGAGAGATTTAAATGACTTTAGACTTAATTTTGACTGGACCCCCTTTGGTGATTACGAAAGGTGGTACTTCTTTATTGGAATTAAGAGTTCCCTGTTGAGTGACCTGAAATGGGAGAAGAGAAACCAACCCATCCGATAATCATTTTTAGGGTTAGTTTTTAATAAAGATCTCACTCAAACCAGCCCAAGCTTTGGCTTATTTTTAGTTGGCTAGATCTGAAGAGGATTTAATAACTTCATAAAAAAATATCATGAAAAAAATAATAACAACACCCAATGCACCCGCACCTATAGGTCCTTATAACCAAGCAGTGTTGAGCGAAAATACTTTGTATATCTCTGGTCAAACCCCTATTGATCCTAGCACAGGTAATTTAGTAAGTGGCACCATAGAGGAAGAGACCCTTCAGGTCATGAAAAATCTCGAAGCCATTTTAACGGCTGCTGGAGCTACCTTTGAATCTGTCGTTAAGGCAAGTATATTTGTAAAAGACATGCGCCAGTTTAAAGCCATAAACGAGGTATACGGAAGCTTTTTTAATGCAGCAACAGCACCTGCAAGAGAAACGATTGAGGTAGCCAATTTACCTATGTTTGTCAATGTGGAAATTTCCATGATTGCCGTATTGTAAAAGACCTATTTGAAGTATTAAAAAAAGGCCCGCTAACGCAGGCCTTTTTTTTAACCTATCTGTATTTTAAAACTAGATAGTCTCTTTGTGAAACTCTACCAAACCATCGATAGGTCGTTGTCTAATTTGACCCACGATTAAATCATTGCGATCCATGACCTCTTTGAGCTCTTCTTGAAGGTAGAATGCAATACTTCCTACAAAATGAACAGGCACTTTAGTAGCCAATTCAAATTGCATAATGTAATTGTTTACAAATTGCTGTAAGCCTTTCTTAATGACACCGTTACAATATGGATGCGATTTGTTTTCTACAAGGAACTTAGCAAACTTGGCCAAATAAGTATTTGGATTCGGTTGCTTGTATAAATTTTCCTTAATCACATCTGCCTCCAATTCAAATTCCTTAGCGAATTTAATGCCTAAATCTTGTGGCATTTTATGAAAATAATAATCTCTAATTAGTCTTCTGCCAAAGAAGTTACCACTACCGTCATCCATAAGGATATAACCCAATGATTGCACTTTTTGAAAAAGCTGATGACCGTCGTAATAGCTGCAATTAGACCCTGTGCCCAAAATACATACAATACCAGGGTCCCCTAGTTTAGTAGTCGCATAAACAGCTGCATAGGTGTCTTCACGTACATCTGTCTGTGCATTTGGAAAAAAGGAACTGAAAATTTCTTTTAAGAAATTTTTCATCCTATCCGTACCACACCCAGCACCATAAAAGTATACATGGGTAACAACTTCTGAATTCTTAGAAAGTTCAAAATTATTGGCCAATCTATCTTCAATCACATCTCTAGTGAGTACCTCAGGAGATAAGCCGAGTGTTTGGGTAAAAAACAATTGATTCCCCTTTTCATCCAAGGCAATCCAATCAGATTTTGTAGCCCCACTATCTACTATTAAAATCATAGTTAAAATATATAAAAAGCCCCGAGTAACACCCAGGGCTTATAAAATGTAATCCTTAAGACAAGCTAGCTACGTGCTTCGCTAAGTCTATTAATTTGTTAGAGTATCCTGCTTCGTTGTCATACCAAGAAACCAACTTAAAGAAAGTTGAATTTAATTCAATTCCAGCTTCTGCGTCAAAAATACTGGTTCTCGCATCTCCAATAAAATCTTGAGAAACAACCGCTTCATCAGTATAACCTAATACACCAGCCAATTCGCCTTCTGAAGCAGTTTTAAATACAGATTTAATCTCAGCCAAAGAAGTTTCTTTAGAGAGTTTAACCGTTAAATCTACTACTGAAACATCTGCAGTAGGTACTCTAAATGCCATCCCTGTTAGTTTCCCTACCAAAGAAGGAATTACTTTTGTCACCGCTTTAGCAGCACCAGTAGAAGCAGGAATAATATTCAATAAGGCAGAACGTCCACCCCTCCAATCTTTTCTTGAAGGACCATCTACGGTCATTTGAGTGGCTGTTGTAGCGTGAACAGTTGTCATTAAAGCTTCTTCAATACCAAAATTGTCATTCAATACTTTAGCTAAAGGCGCCAAACAGTTGGTGGTACATGAAGCATTAGAAACAATCCTATCAGATGCTTTTGCATCCTTATGATTCACACCCATTACAAACATTGGTGCGTCTGGAGAAGGTGCAGAAATAACTACTTTTTTAGCCCCTCCATCAATATGAGACTGTGCCATTTCTAAATTGGTAAATATACCCGTACACTCTGCCACTACCTCAGCACCAACAGCGTCCCACTGTAATTGCTTTGGGTCTCTTTCGGCTGTAATTCTCACTGTTTTTCCGTTAACTAATAAGTGTCCATCAGACACCTCAACAGTTCCGTTAAAGTTTCCATGAACAGAATCATATTTTAACAAATAAGCCAAATGATCTACATCTAGTAAGTCATTAATAGCCACAATTTGTACATCAGATCTTCCGGCAGCAGCCCTAAACACCATTCTTCCAATTCTTCCAAAACCGTTAATTCCAATTTTTAATTCAGACATTTTTCTTCTTTTTAATAATTATGTTGACATGATATCGGACACCCTAATGAGTTCCTTATCTATTTTTGTGTGTCCTTTAATAGCTTTTATTAAAGGGGTTAATGTTAATTTATTGTCTTGGATTCCTACCATAAGACTGGTCTTCCCTTCTAGTAGTGCTTCCACAGCTTTAACGCCCATTCTACTAGCTAGAACACGATCAAAGCAAGAAGGTGAACCCCCACGCTGCATGTGGCCTAATACAGAAACACGTACATCGTAAATAGGAATGTGCTCCTCTACGTATTCTTTAAGTTCAAAAACATTTTTACCTGTTTTATCACCCTCAGCCACAACAACAATACTGGAAGATTTTCCAGACTGCTTGGATCTTTTTAAAGATTCCAACAAACGATCTAATCCAAGGTTTTCTTCAGGAATTAAGATTTCTTCTGCTCCAGCACCTACACCAGCATTTAGGGCTATATGACCCACATCTCTTCCCATGACTTCTACGAAGAAAAGTCTGTTGTGAGAGCTAGCCGTGTCCCTAATCTTATCAATTACTTCTACTACTGTATTCAAAGCAGTGTCAAAACCAACCGTATAAGTTGTTCCGTAAATATCGTTATCTATAGTACCAGGGATCCCAATAACTGGAAAATTGTATTCTTGGTTAAAGATCATGGCTCCGGTAAAACTTCCGTCTCCTCCAATAACCACAAAAGCGTCTATACTTTCTTTCTTTAAATTTTCGTAGGCTTTAGCCCTTCCTTCAGGTGTTCTAAACTCCAAAGACCTTGCAGACTTTAAAATAGTACCTCCCTTGTTGATTATATTATTGACACTCCTGGCGTCCATGGGTTTAAAATCACCCTCTATCATTCCTTCGTAACCCCTGTAAATTCCTACACATTCAATCTTCATGTAGGCACAAGTTCTTACTACAGAACGGATAGCAGCATTCATTCCAGGAGAATCTCCACCAGAAGTAAATACCCCAATTTTTTTAATTTCTGTACTCATAATCTCTTAAAAGAGTAAAATTAACAAACTTAAACGGATGTAAACCGCTATTTTAGAGAATATTTAATTTGAACTAAAAACTCAAACGTTTTCGTTAATAAAAAGCTTAGAATATTGTAATATAATCACTTTATTCTCCTTGTTATTTATTCAAAATCTTTCTCAGTAACTCTTGAAAAGAATTAAAATCTACCTGATAAGAGAGACCTACGCCTTGGGTATACCCCTGCCTATCTGCTAAGAATTGCTGAATTTCATTTTCCCTATTGAATATTTTTGCACTGAGGCTTCCTTGGTCGTTTAATATGATTTGAATTTCAGCGTCTCCAGCCACCACATTCTCAGTAACACCACCAACAGGCACTCCCAATCTTCCATTAAACAATACCCGATCACTAATCTGGGTACTCACACTCACCCCTATCCTTGAATCTGTCTGTAAATTTGAGACCCTATCCAGCATACCTTGTTCATAAGACAATCCAAAATTGAGTTTGTCGTTACTCCCCTCTAGTATACTACTCAGTAATCCTGAAGCAGACTGCAGAAGGTTGCCGGTAACAGCCTGTTGGTTAATTCCTGTGGCGTCATTGACAAAAGTTCCCTGAGCCAGTAAGAAAAAAGCATTTCTATCCTGAACGGTAGGATCTTGAAGGGCGTATTGTAATTCTGATTTCACCACCGAATTGGTTCCTGGGAAAGCAATGTCAAAATCTATATTGGGGTTTTCTAAGGCGCCATTTAAACGAACCAACACCTCTGTTGGAATTCTATTGGTGTAACCGCTACTCTCTAAGAGTGGTGCAGGATTGGCAAACAAACCATAAGAAGCTTCCATATTGAGTTGGGCCCCCATAGGGTCTCCATCCCAAATAATACTCCCTCCTGGGTTTACTTTGAACGTTTTGTCTATAAAGCCCCCGAATTTATAATTGTAAGACCCAGTAGCCACCACAAAATCTCCAAACATTTTAAATTTTCCATTGGTGTTAATCTCCATGAGTAAGATACCCCCACCGGTCCCTTTCAAGGAAGATCCTGATTTTTGATCTACCACTATCTCCACCTCTGCCTCTGGGGTTACAGCCAAATCAAAATTAAGCTCTAAGCCCCTGTAGTCTGTGATTTCTTCTGTAGTAACCTCTGCCTCTAAGGTCCTCTTTTCTATGAAATTTATAAAAGTATAGTCCCCCACATTCACAATATCTTGCAAGGGTATCTTAAGCGATGTCCCTAATGCTGTAGCACCAGAAATACCAATATTCAATGCTTTAGTGGGGCCATAAATGCGTCCATTCCCATGTAGAAATCCACTGCCGTAATACAAGGCTTCTGGGTCGTAATCCGTGTTCAAAATCAAGAAACGCTCTGAAGAGGCGTCTATAGTGAGGTCTAATTTCCAATCGTCAAAAGATCGGTGGTCTATCGTACCCGACAATTTCGCCTGGGTGCTATGGGTATTGTCAATTAGCGTAATATCTTTAAATTTAAATACTTGATTGTAGAGCCCAATTTTTGCATTGGGAGAAAAATCATAATTAACACCAAGATATGGAACGCTTATTCCGGCTTTGTTTAAGGTAAGTGTTCCTGTAAAATCAGGATTGACCATAGGTCCTGTTATTTCTGCATTTCCCCAGAGTCCACCCCTTATATCACCTATAACACCCTTCCCTAAGGGACTAAAAGGGGCAAGAGGAAAAGCGTTAAAACTAGCCAATAGTTTAATCTGATAATCACTGCTATCTGATTTAAAAATATTACCCAACAGGCGTAATTTTTCTTCATTATCCTTTAATAATTTGGCATTGATAATGAAATCCGAAAGATCTCCATTGCCCAACAAGTCTAAATCTAGATTACCTAGGACGGTCTTATTAATTTCAAAGTCTGCTATATCTAAATTAGAATTTGGAAAATAAACATTGTCTTTTTGTAATATGTTGAGCTCTCCATTTACCTTACCATCTAAATCAAGACTGTCTAACCTTGGGAAGATTTTTCTAAGGGCTACCTTAGAGAAAGACAACCTAATATTTTTATAGGTGCTGTCTGCCAATTGACCATTCAAAATAACTTTTTCACGTTCAGGAGAACTCATGACCAAGGAAGAAACAAAAACACTGTCTAAGTTTTTATTAAAGACCACTTTATTGTCTTTGTTTCCGGCCTCATTAATAAACCAGTCAGCTCCTTTAAAAGCCAAGGTAGATTTTTTTAAGCCTATTACAGATTGCTTGGTGTCGTTAAAGGTGTGGTAGAAGTTTAGCCCAAAACGATCTGAATGATCCTTTCCTCCCTTGAATTCTGTTCTGAAAAATAAGGTGTCTTGTAGGGTGTTGTTAATGAGCCTCAGGTCTTCAATGTCGTAATAGGGGGTCTTGGCACTTTTAAGGGCCAAAAAGGTATTAAACAATGGGTTCTTAGTGTCTACTTTTAAAACAACACTATCCAAAAAGTTGTTGTACAAGGAGAATTGAGGGGATTTAAAATCGAGTTTAAAAACACCGACATCGGCCTGAAGGGCTCCACGAATAAAAGTATTGGGTCCAAACTGCACCTCTGGCAAGAAAATCTCCACCAGGGTGTTGTAAATGTCAAATTCAAAGGTCATTTCTTGACCCTTAGTCACCTCAAATGGTGTGTAATTGGTGTAAATACTTCCCATAGCATTTTGGAAGAGCTTTCCAAATTCCAACAACTTATAACGCCCACGGATGGTACCAGATATAATGTCTTTTGAATTGATAGAAATGGTCCTAAATCCGTCTACTAGGCTGTCTGCAGCAACATTGAAATCTTCGAAAAAATAGGTATTTTTAGCATTTTTGTATTGGGTGTTTTTAAAGGCCAATACACCCAATACATTATCAATATCCGTCCCTTTTAAGTCAATGTCCAAATCCCCTTTAAAAAGCGCTATAGAATCCTTGACCAAATTCATTTTATGTAAATCTGCATAATCCACAGAGGCATTAAACTTAAATGCCCTGTTGGCCTTTGAAAAATCTGCCAATCCGCTAAATGAAAACTTACAATTGGGATCTTCTACCGAGAGTGACCCTTCAAAGCGTTCATTTTTAAATAATCCAGATACACTGGTGTCTATATAATCATACCCTTTCAGGTTCATATTATACACCAAACCTTCTAAGTTGGTATTTAGATTGTTTAGTAAAAAACCTGCTCCTTTAATATTGGCGTCCATACTCACTGGTCCAAGTGCATCTATTTGTGTGTAGGCACCTAAATCAAAATCAATGAGAGATAAGAAACCTTCATAAACACCCTGGTCTATGTCTGTAATATTCGAAAGATCTACTGCGGCATAAAAATTACCCAAGCGTGTACTGGTGTTAATTTGAGTGGTGATCTGATCTGCACCAATCCTTGCATTTCCCCTAAGGGTGAATGTACCTAAACGACTCATGGACAATGGTAAGTTATTTCCCAACACCCTTGGCATTAATCGCTTTAAGGACCCGTATTGGCTTTCAAAACCTTTAATCTTGGCGTCTAAATAGAAAGGGGTCAAAGCATCAAAAAGGGCATTGAATACAAAATCGCCCCTTAAAGCGGTGTTGTCACTGGTTAAAAATAAATTTGAGGCAGTGAGCTTATTTAAAGTACCGTCTAGGTTGGCAGAGAAATTAAATACGGAAGTTTCGTCAAACTCAGGGTGAAGTAAATTAATGTCAGAGGTCGCTATCTGACTGTCTTTAAATTGTCCATGAAACAAAACTTTGTTATAAAAGTCACCAAAATCTTCCCTTTCGTAATCCAGGGTAACTTGCCCTAAAATGGTGGAGTTGGGTGTTTTTAAAGACAGCGATTCAAAACGCATTTGACTCAGCCCATAACTAAATTGGGTGCTTAAATCTGAAACAGCTATTCCGTTGGGCGTATCAAAAGTCAACTGCTTTATGGCTGCATTTACCTGAGGTCCTTCTATCTTAAAATCGGTTGCCCTAATCAGGAGGTTGTTGGCTGTAAAAAGGTCAGGCTGTGTTTTGTTAAAATCTTTAACCACAAAACGAGCGTCAGAAACCTGGACTTGTTTGGCGTCTAATTCAAAAGGTTTAGCCCTGCTGTTTTCTATATTTTCTATCGATAATTTTTCTAAAAAAACATCCCAATTGCTTTGTTCACTATCAGGGTAGGTTGTTATTTTATAGATCAGTTGATCTATCTGAACCTTACCCAAACTAAAGGTGCCTTTTGCAAGAGAATTAAAATCTAAAATAGGGGCTTTTATTTGCTTTGCGTAAAACAAGGTGTCCTTTTGGTAATCTGCAGCAAACACATCATTAAGTCCAAATTGAAAGGTAAACAGAGAACCCTCTACGCCTTTTACTGAAAGGTTTATTCCGTATTTTTTTGCAAGAGAATCGGTCAGTTTACGGGCCAAATAGGTTTGAAAGATAGCACTAGAAAGCAATAAGGTACCCAAGCTTAAAAACAAGAGTACCCCCAAGGCTATTTGAATTCCTATTTTTCTGTATTTTTTGATAGCGCTATATGTTTTACCTTTGTGAAATATCAATTATGATTCCAAAGATAAATGGAAAATACCTTAATTCACATTTTAGCGATAGAATCTTCCTGTGACGACACCTCTGCTGCGGTACTTCAGGGAGACAAAAGGCTGAGCAATGTGGTGGCTACTCAAAAAATACACGAAGCATACGGTGGTGTGGTGCCAGAATTGGCCTCAAGAGCACACCAGAAAAATATTGTCCCCGTAGTAGATCAGGCGCTTAAACAAGCGGGTATAGACAAGTCTGCCCTCCATGCCATTGCCTTTACCAGAGGGCCTGGACTAATGGGATCTCTTTTGGTGGGAACTTCCTTTGCCAAGTCACTTTCCCTAGGTTTAGACATTCCACTCATTGAAGTGAATCATATGCAGGGCCATGTCTTAGCACATTTCATTAAAAGTCCTGAGGAACCTGAAAAAGCCGTTCCAAAGTTTCCCTTTTTAGCCCTGACCATTAGCGGTGGTCACACACAAGTCATATTGGTCAAAGATTATTTTGACATGAATGTTTTAGGGGAAACCCTGGACGATGCTGTAGGTGAGGCCTTTGACAAGTCTGCCAAAATATTAGGCTTCCCCTACCCCGGAGGCCCTTTGATTGACAAATTTGCTGCAGAAGGAAATCCCCATGCATTTGAATTTCCTATTCCAAAAGTGGCTGGTTTAAATTTTAGCTTCAGTGGACTAAAGACAAGCATACTTTATTTTATACAGAAAGAAATGGCTAAAAATCCAGATTTCATTGAGGCGCACAAAGCAGATATTTGTGCCTCTATTCAGTACACTATTGTGGAGATCCTCATGAGAAAAGTAAAAAAATCCGTGACCCAAACAGGGGTTAGAGAAATAGCCATTGGCGGGGGTGTTTCTGCCAATAGTGGCATTAGAGCAGCGCTTACAACTGCAGGCAAAAAACACGGATGGACCATTCATATTCCTAAATTTGAATATTGCACAGACAACGCTGCAATGATTGGTATTGTAGGCTATTTGAAATACCTCAATAAAGATTTTACCCACCAAAAAGTGGCGGCCAAAGCCAGGCACATCATTGACTAATAACTATGAACTTATTTTACGCACCCTCCTTTACGGCAGAGGACAACAGTGTAGCGCTATCTCAAGAGGAGAGCAAACACGCCTCCAAAGTACTTAGAAAAAAAACGGGAGATCTCATTCACCTCACCAACGGGAAAGGCCTTATGGCTCTTGGTGAAATTCAAGAAATTTCGGGTAAAACAGTGAAAGTTTCTCTAGTAGAAATTCAGCACCTTGCCCCAAAACCCTATACCTTAGATCTATACGTAGCACCTACTAAAATGAATGACCGCTACGAATGGTTTCTAGAGAAAGCCACTGAAATGGGACTTTCAAGTGTCACACCAATCATATGTGAACAATCCGAAAGGAAAGTGGTTAAACCAGAGCGATACGAAAAAGTACTTTTAAGTGCTATGAAACAATCTCTTCAAGCTTATTTACCTGTTTTACACCCGACCATTACTTTAAAAAAATGTTTGGATCAAGATATTGATGGAGAAAAGTTTTTTGCGCATTGTGAGGCAGACAACATTAAAATAGGCTTAAATTCCTTAGATTTAAAAAATAAAAAAATGTCAATTTTCATTGGTCCCGAGGGAGATTTCTCCTTATCAGAAATTAAAAAAGCCATAGAAAAAGGGTGCAAACCCGTGAGTTTTGGAAACACCAGACTCAGAACAGAAACCGCTGCTTTGTACGCTTGCGCCTCTGTGGCAGCTCAAAATGAAAGTGAATGAACGCAAAAATCATTTCTTCTGGGATTTTAAGGGCCCTGGCTATTGTTGTGGCTATTCTGGCTGGTTTGTATTTTCTCAATGCAATTACGACAGTTTTAGTTTATATAGTCATAGCGGCCATTGTATCCCTTATTGGGAGACCCATTGCCCTTTTTCTAAAAAACAAACTCAGGTTTAATAGGACTATAGCCGCTATAAGCACTATGGCTATTTTATTAGGCATTTTATCCATGCTTATTGCCCTGGTAGTTCCCTTACTCGTTCAACAAGGGGAAAATCTAAGCCTATTAAATATTAAAGGCCTCAAAAGCAGTATTACTGACTTATATGCAGAAATCACAGCCTATTTTGGTCTAGAAAACAATTCTTTATTTGCTCAATTTCAAGACAGTAGCTTAATCACCACTTTATCATTAGAGCAGCTACCAGCGTTTTTTAACGCCGTATTGGGTCTTCTAGGTAACTTTGGTGCAGGCCTCTTTTCGGTGGCCTTTATCTCTTTCTTTTTCTTAAAAGACAGTGAATTGTTTGAAAATGGCATTCTCATGTGGGTGCCTTCAAAAGAAAATCTTAAAACCAAGGAGGCTTTTACTAAGATTAAAAGCCTTCTATCTAGGTATTTTTTAGGATTGTTGTTTCAAATACTCATATTGTTTGTGATTTACAGTATCGTTTTGAGTGTTTTTTCTGTGCCCAACGCCTTGGTCATTGCCTTCCTTTGCGCCCTGTTAAATCTTATCCCATATGTGGGTCCAATTGTCGGTGGAATGCTCATGATGTTTTTAACCATGAGCAGTCAATTAGGCGCTTCATTTAATGAGATAATCTTACCGAAAACCTCCTATGTAATGATCGGTTTTATTGTGGGGCAGTTGGTAGATAATTTCTTGTCGCAACCCCTTATTTTTTCAAAAAGCGTAAAGTCTCACCCGCTGGAAATATTCTTAATTATTTTGTGCGGAGGCCTGCTTTGGGGCATTACTGGAATGGTGGTAGCAATCCCATTATACACGGCAATAAAGGTGGTGTTAAAGGTGTTTTTTGCAGAAAATAGTCAGATAAAATCTTGGACAAAAAACTTATAGCTTTACTTTGAATAAAAATATATTAAATACTGGTATTCAAGATTTTATAAATAATAATTTAACTACTGACACCTTGTCAGTAGCGCTCTCTAAGCCCCTTTTTGAAGGGGTGAACAATACTGAGATCATTCAGCAGATAGAAGCGGCTAAAAAGTGCGTCCATAAGCTCCCTACTTGGTTCAATACCCAGGGCATTTATTACCCCCTACCCCTTCAAGTAGAACAGACTTCCTCTGAGATTACTGCGCGCTATAAAGCGGGTTTGGTCCGGGGCAAATCACTGGCAGATATCAGTGGTGGGACTGGCGTAGATAGCTTTTATTTTGCAAATAATATAGAGCGAGTTTATCACCTAGAAATTAAGCCTGAATTGGCTGAAATTGCCGCCTTTAATTTTAGTGTTTTAGGGGGTAATAATATCAGTTCAATGTCCACAGACGGTATTGACTTTATCGATAATTTCAAAGACACTTTTGATTGGATCTATGTAGACCCCTCTAGAAGGAGTGATCAAAAGGGAAAGGTCTTTATGCTTGAAGATTGCAGTCCTTCTATGCCAACTATTTTACCAATACTTTGGAAGAAGACCAATAAAATTTTGATCAAAACAGCCCCCCTTTTAGACATTAGCGCTGGTTTAAAGGAATTAAACAGTGTGAAAGAGATTCATGCTGTTGCTGTGAACAAAGAGGTTAAAGAGTTATTATGGCTGCTAGAGAAGGATTATGATGGCCCTGTAGCCCTTAAAGCCGTAATTCTTAATGAACAACATGGCTCATTAGAATCATTTAACAGCAGTATGTCTGAGGAAGCCCATAGCAAAGCCAGCTTTAGCCTGCCCCTCGATTATTTATTTGAACCACATGCAGCAGTATTAAAAATAGGGGCGTTTAAAAGTGTTTCTAGCCAGCTGGAAATGCTTAAACTTCATCCAAACAGTCACTTGTACACCGCACATCATATTGTGCCCTTTCCCGGTCGCAGTTTTAAAATACTGAATTATTTTGCCTACCACAAGAAAGCCATGAAGTCTTTTGAGAAGACCAAAGCCAATGTGAGTACCCGAAATTTTAAAATGACCGTTGCGGATTTAAGAAAAAAACACCACCTCCAAGACGGAGGTAGTGTGTATTTGTTTTTTACAACAGACCTTGAAGAAAGGCCTATTGTAGTGGTTTGTGAGAAAACTTAAGTTAAGAGGTTTCCTTGCTCATCCCAAGAGGCTATATTCCCCCTAGTTTTCTGGTCAATGCATTTAGCCAACCAGTCTGCTTCATAAGCCACACCGTGTTGGTCTAGTACCTCCTGAGGCACTCCATCCCAAACATTAGGCATATTTCCTTGGTAACCCAGGTCTTTAATTCCAGTTTCTGTGGTGTAATATCCAGTTAGGGTGAGGTTTCTCATCAGAGAGAAGAAACGTACTTCTAACGGGCGTTCTCCTTCAGAAATTGCTAAATCTGGATAGGCAATTTCTTCTAATATCTCATGCTGTTGTGCCAGTTCAAGTTTTTTTAATTCCAGTCCAAAACGCCTATTGCTCGTATGATCAAGCCACATAAGCCCTCCCCTTATAGGGGTTTGAAAAGCCGGGTAATCCTTGGCCATGAACTCAATGAAATCTGGAACACCCACACTAGCTGCACTTGGAAAATCTTCATTTTCGGGTAAAATAAGTGCTGTGAGGGTGGCCAAACTCTCTAATTCATGAACACTAAAAAATTGCTGGGCGTGTAAGGAAGCTATTTGGGCGTCTTCCTCTGGAGTTCTCCCATAATTGGTCGCTCCACTAGCCATGGCTTCTTGTGCTTCTGAACTAATTTCTGGCTGGCAAGAAGCTAAGGCCAAACCTCCAGCTGCTGCACCAATAAAAAGGGACTTTATACTTTCTCTTCTATCCATTTCTTAAATATTTTGCATTTTAAGCTGTTCTACAATATAGTCACAAGTTCTCCACGAGAGCGCTAAGATGGTCCATGTAGGGTTTTTGTCGGCCTGAGAAACGAAAGGCCCCGCGTCTACAATAAATACATTATTAGCGTCGTGTAATTGCTGGAATTGATTTACCACAGAAGTCTTTGGGTCGTTACCCATTCTGGTCGTACCCACCTCGTGAATAATTCTTCCTGGGGCTTCTAAACCGTACTCCTTGTCTGCACCAGGAGCCTCAGAAAGTGCCTCACCGCCCATATTGTGAATGAGTTCGTCAAAAGTTTCATGCATATGCTTGGCTTGTTTGCGCTCAAAGTCTGACCAGTTATAATGGAAACGGAGCACTGGAATTCCAAATTGATCTACCACAGAAGGATCTATTTCACAATAGTTGTCTTCCACAGCGATAGATTCCCCCCTACCGCCAAAACCAACTACGGATCCATAGTATTTCTTCACATCTGAACGAAGGTTATTGCCATAACCGCCTACCTTGAGTCCAAAAAACTTGTTGTATTCATTGGCGTTAAAACCAAAACCGTAGTTTGGCATTCCCATACCACCCCATACTTCTATATGGTACCCTCTTGGGAAATCTAATTTTTTATTGTCTAACCACCATGGAGTATATACATGCATACCTCCTACACCATCTTCATTATACATCTTTCTATTCACCAAATCTGGTACAAAGGCCGCCCTACTACTACCTGTAGAATCGTGAAGGTATTTACCTACGGTGTTACCACTATTTCCTAAGCCATTAGGATGTTGGGGAGATTTTGAGTTTAATAGTATTCTCGCTGAACTACAGGCAGAGGCTGCCAAAACAACTACCTTGGCCCTTAGGGTGTACTCTTTTCTATCTGCCTTATCAATATAGGAAACGCCAGTGGCCTTTCCCTCTGAGTTGGTCAGTACCTCTCTCACCATGGCATTGTTGTACAAGTCTATCTGACCTCCATTCTTTTGTGCTGGAAAAATTAGGCAACTACCCGCAGAGAAATCTGCATAAGCAGAACAGGACCTATTGCACTGACCGCAGTAAAAACAAACCCCGCGTTCAGGGTTAATTTTCTTAGTCAGCATAGACATCCTAGAGGGAATCACTGGAATATTAGACTTTCTTGCGCCTTTAATATAAAACAGCTCGTGCAATCTTGGTTTTGGTGGTGGTAAGAAAAAACCATCTGGCTCATTGGGCAGGTTTTCTTTAGAACCAAAAAGTCCAATGAGTTTATCTACTTTGTCGTAATAAGGTTTCACATCTTCATAACCAATAGGCCAGTTATCTCCTAACCCATCTACGTCTTTATGCTTGAAATCACGCTCTGAAAAACGAAGCGATATACGGCCCCAGTGGTTGGTCCTTCCTCCGAGCATACGCGCCCTAAACCAGTCAAACTTGGTGCCGTCTTTTCTAGTGTAAGGTTCCCCGGGAATGTCCCATCCACCGTACAAGGCGTCAAAATCACCAAAAGTTCTTTGGGTGTTAGCCCCTCTTCTAGGAGATTCCCAAGGCCATTTCATCTGCGTTTGCTGGTCTGGATTGGCTGGATCAAAATGTGGTCCTGCCTCTACTACTGCAATGTTTAAACCTGCCTCTGAGAGTATTTTTGTGGCCATTCCACCACCTGCTCCAGAACCGACAATCACAGCGTCGTATATTTTAGAGGATTCTTTTATTTGCATAGTTGGTTATTTTGAAAACAATATAAGGCAAAAATCTCTTTTGAATAAAACTCTTATACCAACAACTTGTAGCAGGCTAAAAACAACCTTTTTGAAAGGTTAAATGACTTTTTATTGCAATTGTTCAAGCGCTTCTGAAACAGTACTTACTGGAAGCTTACAACTGTAATCTACACAGACATACAACAAGGTCTCTCCGGCAGCGTATCGGTCTTGAAATAAAGGCAATTCACTCGGTGTTTGTGAACCAACCACCAATACATTAGGAAGGCCCAATTGATTCATTTTTTTTGCAAAATAAAACGCTTGTGGCCCCAAAATAGCTAACTCATAATAAGGATAAAGTTCATATAAATAAACCTGGCCCCATTGGGTGTAGTTTTCTAGATCACTGGAAATAAAAGCTTGGACGTTTTGCATGGCTTTCTCTGCTTTTTCAGTGGCCTCAGATTGAAATTTAATATGCCCTATTAGAAAATTAACTTGTGCTGCCACCCCATTATCAGAGGGCATTACTCCGTCTGAGAACACATAAAGTGGTGCCATTAAATCAGCTGTATCACCAAAGGCATAGGCAGATTTTTCTGCATGGTAAAACCGACTGTTTAAATAAGTCATATTATTTTCTGCAGCGTCCAAATAAGAGGGGTTGTTGGTAGAAAAATACAGCGCCAATGCTGCCTGGGACAAATAGACGTAATCTTGCGTAAAGACAGGTGTTGCCTCCCCAGCTTTATTAATATGACGCAACTTTTCTGGTGCTAGGGAGGTGATAAGTCCATATAGCTGTGTGGCTCCTTCCAAATAATGAGCATCTCCAAAAGCATTGTATGCTTCTGCATAAGCACTTACTAATAAAGCATTCCAAGAAGTAATAAGCTTGTGATCCCTCAAAGGAGCCCCTCTTTCATTGCGGGCCTCTAAGAGCAATTGCTCCCATTCACTTCGCAAAGCTTCAAAACTTTCTTGAGTGAGTCCGTGGGTGGCTTTAAATAATGCAATGTCTTCTGGGGCTTGAAGGATCCAATAGCGGTCTTCCCACAAGTCGTTTTCTAACAAACCATAGTAAGCAGAAAACAATTCCCAACCATCAGGGATTAAAGCTTTAAGCTCTTGGGGCGTCCATATATAAAAAAGCCCCTCCTCTCCACTAAAATCTGCATCTAAAGCAGCTGCATAGCCCCCATTAGGAAGCTTCATTTCTCGCTCTAAAAAATCATAGGTTTCCGCTACCACTTCCTCATACCGCTCTTTTTTAAAAAATTTAAACGCTTTAGAATAAAGTTGTACCAATTGCGCATTGTCATAAAGCATTTTTTCAAAATGAGGCACTTTCCAATTAGGATCCGTACTATAGCGGTAAAAACCACCCCCTATTTGATCAAAAATACCCCCAGAAGCCATTTTATCGAGTGTGGATTCTACATAGGAAAGTACGAGGCTGTCTTTTGAAAGTTGTCCGTAAGAAAGGAGGAATTCTAAACTGTTAGGTCGCATGAATTTCTGATCTCCTTTGAGCCCCCCCCATTCAAGGTCCCATTTCTTCTGCCATTTAATCATTCCATTTGCTAAGTCTAACTGATTCAAATTAGCTCCTTCTAAAGGAACTTGAACAGACAGTGCCTCAGTCATTCCATTTTTTAGATCTTTCCCAAAAGACCTGATTTTTTCTGGTTGGTTGGAATACAGATCCTTTAACTGTTTTAAAACAGCCATCCATTGGGTCTTAGAGTGATACGTACCTCCATATATAGGGGTTCCATCTGGTAAGGCTACCACATTCAAGGGCCAACCCGTCTGCTTGCCCATCAGACTTAATGCAGTCATATACGTTTGGTCTATATCTGGTCTTTCTTCTCGATCTACTTTTATATTCACAAAAAAATTATTCATTAAATCTGCAACCTCCCCGTCTTCAAAACTCTCTTCTTCCATAACATGACACCAATGGCAGGAGGCATAACCCACACTAATTACTAACAAACGATCTAAATCTTTTGCCTTTTTCAAGGCTGTATTACCCCAAATTTTCCAAGCCACCGGGTTTTTGGCGTGTTGCAATAAATAGGGACTGCTTTGGGCAGACAATTCGTTGGTTTGGGTGTAAATATCCTGAGAATACATAGATTCCGGCCATAACAATAAAGCCAATAGCACTAATAAAACCTTTAATGTTTTAGTCATTTCATTCATAAGTGATCCAAATTACAATTTATTTTGAAAATACAATCATCCGTATGAACTGCTGAAAAAATACTTACATTTACACATATTTTTGGCTTATGAAAACCCTGACTAAGTACGCACTAGTACTGCCTTTATTTTTTTTCTTCAGTACTGTTAAAGCACAAGATTCTATACCATCTGTAGCCGCAGTAAACCAAGACAGTATTCGTCTGGAGCAATACAATACAAAAATACAGCTCATTGAAAATCAAAGGGTTGCAGATTCTATTAAGAAAGTAGAGTTATTGGCTGAGATACAGAGCCTTAAAACTACAGACAACCTCAAAAAGGAAACCCTTCAAGCCCAATTGGACGCAATTAGTGCTCAAGAAACAGAGCGATTGGCCGCCAAAAAAAGAGAAGTAGAAGCCTTAAGGGCTACAAGCAAAGGAGTGCCAGTCATGGGCTTTTTTAAGGATACCCTATTAACAATATACAGCCGTCTGGGAAGTTTTTTCCCTAAAGAACGTGCCAAAGCGGTCAATGAAAGGATTCGAAACCTTGCTGGATTAAGGGATTTTTCTGTAGACAGCCTCGTCATAGAGAGCGAATACAATATTTTAAATTTGGTGTATTCGGATCAGATTGTCACCAGCATTTCAGAAGAAGACGCGCTTTGGTCTAAAATGAACGCTGCAGACTTGAGTGTTAATTACCAGAAAATTATTTCAACGGCTGTTTTAAATTATCAAAATGAAACCAATATAATTACCCTACTCAAAGAGTTTGGTTTGGCTTTATTGGTTCTCATTATTACCTATTTCATTATTAAGTACATCTTCATAGCCTTTAGATGGAGTGCAATTAAAATACACGCCCAAGAAAACAAACGCATTAAAGGAATAAAAATCAAAGACTATACGCTCTTTGACGCTTCCAGACAGGTTGCAGTGCTTATTAATTTAAACACTATTCTAAAGTGGCTTGTGGTATTAAGCACCGTATACATAGCCCTACCTATTTTGTTTGGTATTTTTCCATGGACCAAAGACATGGCCCAGACCCTTTTTGGATATGTATTAGATCCTTTAAAAGACATTGGCTTAGGGCTTTGGAATTACCTACCCAACCTCATCACTGTGATCGTTATTATTGTGGTATTTAGGTATGTACTCAAAGGTTTATACTTCTTAAAATCTGAGATACAACAAGAAAACCTAAAACTTCCTGGCTTCTATTCAGACTGGGCCGCACCTACCTATCAAATCGTTAAAGTATTGGTATTTGCCTTTATGATTGTGGTGATTTTCCCCTATTTACCTGGGTCTGACTCACCTGTCTTTCAAGGGGTATCTGTATTTCTTGGATTCTTGTTCACCTTTGGATCCGCTGGATCACTCTCCAATATTATCGCAGGGCTAGTACTTACTTATATGCGTCTTTTTAAAATGGGCGACCGGGTGAAAATTGGCAGTATATCTGGAGACGTCATAGAAAAAAACATGTTGGTGACTCGGGTAAGGACCACGAAAAATGAAATTATTTCCATCCCCAATGCTACGGTAATGAACAGCCATACCATAAATTACAGCAGTGACGCCCCAGAAAAGGGACTTATCATGTACTCCACTATTACCATTGGGTACGACGTTCCTTGGAGAAAAATGGAAGAAGTCCTGATTAAAGCAGCGCTAGAAACGCCTTTATTATTAGATGATCCAGCCCCATTTGTACTCCAAACAAGCCTAGATGACTTTTATGTGTCCTACCAGATAAACGCCTACACAAGGGAACCCAACAAACAAGCCACCATCTATTCTAACTTACATGCCAACATTCAGGATTTTTGTAACGAGGCGGGTATAGAAATTATGTCTCCACATTACAGGGCCGCTAGAGATGGAAACCAAAGTACCATTCCTCCAGATCAGTTGCCTAAGGATTACAAAGCACCCAGCTTTTTGTTTAAAAGAGAGGAATAAATAGCTATTTAGCTGTAAAAGACCCAAAAATGAATTCCTGTTCGGTATTAAAAGGAGTGGTATGTATTTGTTTTTCAAAAGACAAAGACTCAAAACCATGCTTCTCAAAGAGCTGTTTCAAGGAAGCTTCATTGTATTGAATAATGTCTAATCCACTACACTTTTTAGGTCCGTTGGTAGAGAAAGTTCCAATAATGACATGGCCTTTAGCAGCACGTTTTAATAATGTCAAATAATCTCTAATGCTTTCAGCCGATGCTTGAAAGTGAAACGAAGCCCTATCGTGCCAAAGGTCATAAGACAGCTCGGGATTGTAATCCAGCACATCACTCACTACCCACTTAACTTGTGAGGCCCTATCCCCTAGTCTTTCCTGAGCTCTAATGATTGCGGTTTCTGAAATATCTAATACCGTTAGATTTTTATACCCTAAATCTATAAGGTGGTCTACCAGATGACTGTCTCCGCCACCCACATCAATTATTTGGGCGTCTAAGGATAGTTTGGCGTTGGAAATAAGTTCTAAAGACGTATTAGGCTTGTTTTCTGTCCAACTCACCTCTTGAGGGGTTTTGATTTTGTAGATACGCTCCCAATGTACTTTAGAATCATCCATAGGATAAACTAAGAAAATTGCTTTTGCTTATTGATTAAAATAATGGTCAAACTAAACAGAAGCATTAAACCTGCAGGTAAAAATTTAATAGCTTCATCGCTTACTTTAAAATGCATAAAGACAGCACCTAACATTAGCGCGCCCATTAAAGCAGCAGAAGGAAGTATGGCTTTTCTATTCACAAAACCGATTAAAAGTCCAAATGCAGCCAAGATTTTCAAGCCTCCAATCAAGTATACTATGGTTTCATTGAGCCCGTAAACCGCAAATTCTTCGATCATATTCATTGCTTTTCCGCCCCTGTAAATGGTTGGATTATTAAATCTAAAAAACCAAACATTAATAACCACGAATGAAACCACAGCCATTAAAATATATTTTAAGTATTTCATAATTTAAGTTTTAAGCTTTTTATAAAGATATAAGAATTTAGCAATAAGTAAAACAAAGCGGGTAAAGACTGTATTAAACTATCTTGAATATTGATTCGAGTTCCTAAAGCTCCAGCCATCATTGTAGCTAAAATGGCTGCACTTATCAAGGAAATTTTAAACTTACCCATACCGTACAAAAGTCCCGCTCCACAAATTAGCTGCACTAGCCCAATGAGTATTCTCATTCCAGAGAAGCCATATCTTGTGAATTCCGCTATATAAAAGGGGTGAAATAAAGTAAGTATTCCATAGATTAAATGTGATGTACCACAAAAAATTCTAATGATCGATAATTTCATGACGCGAAGCTAGATATTCTGCGGTTAATAACCAGACTTTTCTTTAAAATTTAGTCTCAATTGCGAAACCTATTTGTTTTTTATAGAATACAGGTAGAAACGCTCCACTTTGTCTCTAGCCCAAGGCGTTCTCCTCAAGAAGGTCAAACTAGATTTCACCGTCTGATTGCTCTTAAAACAATTAATATTAACCTGATTCGCCATTTCTTCCCATCCATGCGTTTCCACCAGATATTCTAATATATCTAATAATTTAACGCCGTGTAAAGGGTTGTTGGGTTGTTGTTCCATATATACTGTCTAAAGTCTAGGACTTGTTGTAGTTGGCAAAATTACAGAAAAAAAGGTTAGTGCCTTGTGGTTTTAGGCTGCGCTACGCTCGCTGATCCTTTTGCGTTCCATCTTGAAAAAATAAAACCCGCCTTTGAAAATTCAAGCGAGCTTGATTTGCATGGCGGGCTTTATTTATCTGTGATGGCAGAAGGATTCGAACCTTCGACCGCCTGCTTAGAAGGCAGGTGCTCTATCCAGCTGAGCTATGCCACCATTTCCCGAAGGAAAAAGTTTTGAGATTTTGGGAATATCTCTGTTTATTATTGTCGGGGTGGCAGGATTCGAACCTGCGACCTCCGCGTCCCAAACGCGGCGCGATAACCGGGCTACGCTACACCCCGAGACCTTGTAATAAGGTATCAATTTTTCAATAAAGAGCGGAGAGACAGGGATTCGAACCCTGGCGACAGTTACCCGTCGACAGATTAGCAATCTGCTCCATTACCACTCTGGCACCTCTCCTACACAAAAAGTGTTTCACGCCTTAAAAACGCGGTTGCAAATGTACTTTTTAGAATATAATATAACAACATTTTTGAAGCTTTTTTTAGCTTTATTTTTCATTGCTCCTAAATTATTCTGGATATGTTACCCTAAGGTGGTAGATATTAGTTAGTTTGCCTTTTAAGACCTTTTTAATTAATTCAATATCTTTAAAGGTAATATTGGCATTTACGTACTGATTGGCCTGCATTTGGCCTGTAATAATCTTTTCTACAAAGGCATCTATCTCCAAATAAGTAGGATTTTTAAGACTTTTTGAGGCAGCTTCTACAGCGTCTGACATCATGAGAATAGCGGTCTCCTTTGAAAAAGGAAGGGGGCCCGGATAGGTGAATAATGCTATGTCAATATCTGGTTGGGTCTCTTGGGCTTTCTTATAAAAATAATAGACCTGAGTGGTTCCGTGGTGGACCCTAATAAAATCTATCAATCGGTCTGGTAAATTGTATTTTTTGGCTATTTCAATACCATCTGTCACATGGTCTAAAATAATCTTAGCGCTGTCCAAAGGGTCTAATTCGTGGTGCGGGTTTACCGAAGTGATCTGATTTTCAGAAAAATAAGTAGGGTGGTTCATTTTACCTATGTCATGGTATAAAGCCCCTACCCTTACAAGCATCGCATTGGCCCCTATTTCGTTGGCAGCTGCTTCTGCAAGATTGGCTACCTGTAAGGAGTGATTGAAGGTTCCTGGCGCCTTATTGGAGAGTTCTTTTAAAAGCTTTGAGTTGGTGTCTGAAAGTTCAAGTAGAGATACCTCAGAGACCAGACCAAAGAGTTTCTCGTAAATGTAGATGAGGGGTTGGGCAAAGAGTGTTATCATGCCGTTTAAGGCAAAAAGACCAAAAACCAGCCACTGTAAATTATCTATAGCACCTTCTTGAATGATGTGAAAAGAAAAGTAACCCAACATATACACTACGGTAATTTGTCCTACGGATATAAATAGGTTGGCACGCTTATACAACTCTGTTACGGATAATATGGTTACAATTCCCGCAATGGTTTGTAAAAAAATAAACTCAAAACTATTGGGCACGACGAATCCTAGAATAAGGACCGTGAGCACATGCACAAAGAGCCCCAAACGGGCGTCAAAAAATGTCTTTAATATGAGGGGTAAAATACACAGCGGCACTACATACACATAGGTTTCATTGTATTGCGCCACGAGTGTGGTTAGCAGTACCATGAGCACTATATTGGCTAAAATAAAAGTGAGCTGGGTATTGTCTCTATAAATGTGGGGCCTGTATTTGGCTAAAAACAAAAACAACGTAACCATTACTAATGCCACCAAAAGGGTGTAGCCAAATAGGATAATATAGTAGTTGGCCTCTGACCACAAGACAGATTCATATTCTGATTTAAGGGAGAGTAGTACCTTATAATTTTCTTGCTCCACTACGGCTCCCTTCGCTATAATGAGCTTGCCTTTGTCTACAAAACCCCTTGTAAGCGATAGGCTATTTAATGCTTCTGAAAGAGACTTCTCCGTAAAGTCTTTGTTAAAAACTACATTGGGAACAATAATATCTAACAACAAATCGTCTGCAAAAGGGGCTTGAGACTGAAAAAGTGGGGTTTGTATTTTAGATTGAATGAATGGAAGCAATTCAGCAATACCCATAAAAGAATTTACAAGCCTTAAGCTGGCTGTATTATCTTCTAACAAATACACACTATTGCCTAAATTTTCCGTGGCATTTCTAGCCAGTAAACCTCGGGTGTATATACTGTCTAATACCCTGTGCAAGACCGATTTAATTTGTGCGGTATCTTTGAGTGTTGGATTGCTTTTCTTTAAATCAGCTAATGCGAGAGACAGGTCTTCCTTTGACGCTAATAACAGGGAGTCTTTCAAAGAAAAGTAAGGAATATGCTGTTCTCTTATAGCTATTTTTTCCTCTGACAATTCCTCTGAGGTCTTTTTTACACTAAAATCAAATGGGGCATACAAAGTTTCATGTTGCCAAGGCTTGCCTTTTTGAAATTCGTACTTAAACTTTCCGCCTTTAGGAAAAAAATACACGACCAAGCCCACTGCCAATACATAGAGTAGGTATTTATAAAGTAGAGATTGGTTTTTATAGAGGGTATCTAGACCTTTAGCCATGAAATAAGTTTGATCCAAAAATAGAAAAATAAACCCATACCGGCGTTATTTTAGTTTTTCAGCAGGCGGCTTTGCCAGTAATTTTAGTATTTTTGGAGCAATACATTTTTAAGATCATTCTATGAAAGAAGTAGTCATTGTTTCCGCAGTAAGAACACCCATTGGACGCTTCATGGGCGCTTTATCTCAAATAGCAGCACCAGAACTAGGCGCCATTGCTATAAAAGGCGCTTTGGAGCGAATTCAATTAGACCCTTCCGAGGTGGGAGAAGTTATTATGGGTCATGTATTACAAGCAGGGACAGGACAAGCACCTGCAAGACAAGCAGCTATAAAAGCGGGGATTCCAACTACCGTTCCCTGTACCACGGTAAACAAGGTATGTGCTTCTGGAATGAAAACCATCATGCAAGCTGTGCAATCTATTGCACTTGGAGACCAAGAGGTCGTTGTGGCAGGGGGCATGGAAAACATGAGTATGGCGCCCCATTTAGTTTCAATGAGAAATGGACAAAAATTTGGCCCTAGTGCGCTAGAAGACAGCATGCAGAAAGACGGCTTAGTAGACGCATACCAACAAATTGCTATGGGGGTTTTTGCAGACCAATGTGCCATAACCTATGAATGTTCAAGAGAAGACCAAGACCAGTTTGCTATTCAGTCCTACCAGCGCGCAAAAGCCGCCTGGGATGCCGGTAAATTTTCTGATGAAATTGTACCTGTATCTATACCGCAACGCAAAGGGGATCCTATTATTTTTAATACTGATGAGGAATACAGCAATGTATTCATAGATAAAATACCAGCCCTAAGACCTGCGTTCAATAAAGAGGGCTCTGTTACCGCTGCCAATGCCTCTACGATTAACGACGGTGCTGCTGCATTAATCCTGATGAGTGCAGAAAAAGCAAAATCCCTAGGGCTTAGGCCTCTGGCAACCATTAAAGGATATGCAGACGCTGCTTTGGAGCCAGAATGGTTCACCATCGCCCCTGCTAAAGCGCTTCCTAAAGCCCTTTCAAAAGCTGGAATTCAGCAATCCGAAATAGATTTTTTTGAATTTAATGAAGCCTTTTCAGTGGTTGGATTGGCCAATATGAAATTATTAAACATTCCAGATACCAAAGTAAATATTCATGGAGGCGCCGTTTCTCTTGGTCACCCTCTTGGATGCTCAGGGGCCAGAATAGTAGTAACCCTACTCCATGTACTCGCCCAAGAGAAAGCCCGCTATGGCGCAGCAGCCATTTGCAATGGCGGCGGCGGCGCCTCTGCCCTGGTGATTGAAAACAACCTAGAAGCCTAAATATGCGTTTTGGAATAGCAAAACTCTCTAACATAGCCCTAAGGAGCGCTCCAGATATGGAAAGTGCTATTATTACTATGGCCCACTACGGAGAAGGTTTTAAAATACTAGACCACAGAAAATGGTGGTTTAAGGTAAGAATGGCCTACGACCAAACAGAAGGTTGGGTAGAAAACTTACAAATCTTGGAAATTTCAGAGGACCAATACCAAAGCCTGGAAGAAAAAACCCCTAGCTATTGCCAAGAACTCACTGGCTTTATTCAAGAAGAAAACGGTGGGCTTATGCCTGTTTTATTAGGGGCTAATATCAGTCAATCAAAATTACTGTCTCATACTTTTGAAGGGAATACAAAGGCCAATGGAACTAAAAATGGGGTGGTAAATACCGCTTTAATGTATTTAAACGCCCCCCACCTCAAAGGAGGCACACTCCCTTTTGGTATAGACGCAGCCGGCTTGAGCCAAATGGCTTATAAACTCAATGGCTATCTATTGGCCAGGACAGCGGAATTACAATCCAAGCAAGGGGAACCACTGAGTTTCGTTGAGGAATCTGAAGCGGGAGATTTGGCTTTCTTTGACAACGCAGAAGGGGTCATAGATCATGTGGGCATTATACTACCAGACAACCACGTCATTCATTGTCACGGAAAGGTACGCATAGACCGGATAGACCACACTGGAATATTCAACAACCAGACCAATCAATACTCCCATTCACTGAGGGTTATTAAAAACATCGTATAAAAAAAGCCCTCCATTGGGGAGCTTTTTTTATAATAGAAAGCGTGTTAGGGTTTATTCTTCTAACAACTTCTTTATCCTCATAAAATTCTCATTATCTCCTAAAGCACCATAAATGTTCTTCAGTTGACCCAATAAATCTGCATTATTAGCATTTACCGCTAAACCTGCTTCTAAAGCTTCAGCAGCTTTCTTGAAGAATGCCTGCTTCTCCGCTTTAAGCTCGTCATAACGAACAATGTCTTTTCTAGAGCTACCCAACTTATTCATGGCGTCTATTAAAGCGTTTCCTTCGTTTACAAAAGAAGTAGACAGGTTTAAATAGGCGTTAATGTAAGTAGGAGACAAATCAATAGCTCTTTGGTAAGCTGTTCTAGACTCCTCAGGATTACCCTGCTCCATATTAATTACCCCAATATTGTAAAATAAATCTGGATTGGTTGGATCTACTTCAGTAGCCTCATTCATTAAACTCTTAAACTTTTCTTTTTCTCCTTGCTTAAAGTATAGGTTGGCTTGGTTTAAAATAAGGCCAACATCATTAGGGTTTTTTTCTCTAGCTTCAATATAAGCAGTCATGGCTTTGTCGTCTTCGCCCAATTGGGTGTAAATTAAAGCAATGTTTTTAATGATTTCATTAATCTTAGAAGGCGTTCGCTCGTCTTTAGATTCGTCGTAAGCCCCAGACTTAACCATAAGATCCCTTTGAGGTTTAGGCATTTCTTCACGCTCATCCGTTTCAATATTTCTAGCCGAGAATTTTTGCTCACTACCGTCGTAGTTTATGTCTTTAAGCATATTGTAATACTTTAAAGACAACTCGTATTCATTTCCGTTTACAGCACTACTCGCTGCATAGTACAAATAAATAGTGTCTTGAGGGCTCAATGAATAGCTCAAAAACAATTTCTCAGCAGCGTCTTTGAATTTCTCTTCGTTGTTGTCAGAAACAGCCGCATTGACAATTTCAGAGGTCATAGCAGCAAACTTCTGCTTAATGTCTGCAGTGTATTTGGCTTTACCAGAAGCTGTTTCGCTTTCCATGGCTTTGGTGTAAGAGGCTACCGCTTTGTCATAAGCAAAAAAATCTCCCGCTTTGGCTTGCATGGCATAAGCTTCTCCTTGTAAAAAATAAAACTGATTTACATATTTAACATCTGCTGCGTCAATAGTACTCGCAGCTCCGTCTAAAGCAGAAAGCATGGCCGCAGCATCTCCAGACTTAAGGGCTTTTGTCGCGGCTTTAATTTCATCTTTTTGAGCAAAACTAGCTGTGGTTACTCCAATAGCAGCTAGCAGTAATAAAGTATTTTTCATTGTTGGTGTTTTATAATAATTTTATAAGCGGGTAAAAATAATCAAATTTAAGATTCAGACCCTGTTTCTTCACTATTTTCTTGGGTGGCTTCTGGTGCCTCTGGAGCAGCATCGGCGCTAGCGTCAGAATCATCTAATCCATCTGAAAGAATTTCTTCCTCTTCTTCTTTCATCACTTTAGCTACTGCAGCAATAGAATCGTTTTCTCTAATATTAATCAACCGCACCCCTTGGGTAGCTCTTCCCATCACACGGAGGTCTTCTACACCCAATCTAATGGCAATTCCAGATTTATTGATAATCATCAGGTCATCTGAATCTGTCACGTTTTTAATAGCGACAAGCCCACCGGTTTTCTCTGTAATAGAAATGGTTTTAACCCCTTTTCCACCACGGTTGGTAACACGATAATCTTCCATTGAAGAACGTTTCCCATATCCTTTTTCAGAAACCACTAAAATGTGGTCTTCTTCATTGTGCACTGTGATCATTCCAATCACCTCATCTTGATCATCTGCAAGACTCACCCCTCTTACTCCGGAAGCACCCCTACCCATAGGTCTGGTTTTGCTCTCTTCAAAGCGAATGGCCTTACCAGATTTAAGGCCTAAGAATACTTGGCTGGTCCCTGTGGTCAATTTAGCTTCCAAAAGCTCATCTCCTTCCCTAACACCAATCGCGTTAATACCGTTGGTTCTCGGTCTAGAGTATTGCTCTAAAGAAGTTTTCTTTACAATCCCTTTTTTAGTGGCCATGATCACATAATGACTGTTCACATAATCCTCATCTTTAAGGTCTTGCGTACAAATAAAGGCCTTCACCTTATCTTCTTGAGAAATATTGATCAAGTTTTGAATGGCCCGACCCTTAGAAGTTCTAGAGCCTTCTGGAATTTCGTAAACACGCATCCAGAAGCACTTCCCACTCTGAGTGAAAAATAACATATATTGGTGGTTGGTTCCCACAAATAAGTGCTCCAAGAAATCTTCATTTCTTGTCGCCGATGCCTTTTGACCTACCCCGCCTCTATGTTGGGTCTTGTACTCAGAAAGCGGTGTTCTCTTTATATAACCAGCATGAGAAATGGTAATAACCACTTGCTCATCTGGAATCATGTCTTCTATACTGAGGCTTCCTCCTGCATAGTTTATCTCTGAACGACGTTCGTCTCCGTACTTGGCTTTTACCTCTTGGAGTTCACTTTTAATAATGGTCATTCTACGCTCCTTGTCTGCTAAAATATCTTTTAGATCTGCAATGGTCGCAATAATATCATTGTATTCCGTTCTTAACTTATCCTGCTCAAGACCTGTCAACTGACGTAAGCGCATTTCTACAATCGCCTTGGATTGAATTTCAGACAATTTAAAACGTTCCATCAAAGACTCCCTAGCCTCATCTGGACTAGAAGAAGCTCTTATGAGCTTAATCACCTCATCAATATTGTCAGAAGCAATGATTAAACCTTCTAAGATGTGGGCCCTATCTTCTGCTTTCTTTAATTCAAATTTGGTTCTTCTCACAACAACCTCATGTCTGTGCTCCACAAAATAGTGAATCATTTCCTTGACATTTAATTGCTGTGGTCTTCCATTGACAAGCGCAATATTATTGACACTAAAAGAAGACTGAAGCGAAGTATATTTATACAGGGTATTCAATACAATATTTGGAATAGCATCTCTTTTTAAGATGTATACAATACGCATTCCATTTCTATCGGATTCATCCCTAATGGTAGAAATACCCTCAATTTTCTTGTCATTGACCAAGTCCGCAGTTTTCTTGATCATGTCTGCCTTATTTACTTGGTAAGGGATTTCAGTGACTATAATACACTCTTTTCCTTGTACTTCTTCAATAATGGCTTTGGCACGAACAACGACCCTACCCCTTCCGGTATGAAAAGCTTCTTTAACACCCTCATACCCAAAAATAACACCCCCTGTTGGAAAATCTGGGGCCTTAATGTGGGTGATGAGTTCGTCTATTTCAATATTTGGATTCTCTATATAGGCAATAGTTCCGTCTACTACCTCCGAGAGGTTGTGTGGCGGCATATTGGTTGCCATACCTACAGCAATCCCAGAAGCGCCATTGACCAATAGATTAGGAATTCTAGTAGGGAGTACTTTAGGTTCTTCTAGGGTGTCGTCAAAGTTTAATTGGTGGTCTACCGTGTCTTTGTCAATATCTATGAGCATGTCGTCTGCAATCTTCCGCATACGGGCTTCCGTATAACGCATTGCCGCAGGACTGTCTCCGTCAATAGAACCAAAGTTACCCTGACCGTCTACCAACATGTATCGCAAACTCCACTCTTGAGCCATACGCACCATAGCGTCATATACAGAAGTATCTCCATGTGGGTGATACTTACCTAAAACTTCTCCTACAATTCTCGCAGACTTCTTGTGTGAACCCGTAGCCCTAACGCCCAACTCATGCATTCCAAATAGCACCCTTCGGTGTACTGGTTTTAAACCATCTCTTACATCTGGTAAGGCACGTGATACAATAACCGACATAGAATAATCTATGTAGGCAGATTTCATTTCGTCGTCTATGTTAATCGTAATTAATTTTTCTCCTTCTGCCATATTAAAAAGCTATTCATTATTCATTAAAAAATCAAGCCAATATACATAATTTGGATGCTTTAGGGGAGGTTAAAAAGTACTTTATTAAAGAATTTATCAACATATATAATAGGACAAATAGTTAATAAAATAGCGATGACTTGCTTTGATAAGCTAATGTTTTTTTGTCAATTGTGACATATATTACAAAAAGGAATAGTATTTGTAAATAAGTGCTAAAAAGATTTAGTATTTTTGAGTATAAACAACTGGTTTATGGATGATAATTTTTCACCTAGAGTAAAAGATGTGATTGCCTACAGTAAAGAAGAGGCCCTTAGATTGGGACATGACTTTATTGGAACGGAACACTTAATGTTGGGATTGTTAAGAGATGGTGGCGGTAAAGCCATTAGCATCTTAGACGCCCTATCAGTAGATTTAGAACACCTGAGAAGAAAGGTAGAAATCCTTAGTCCAGCCAATCCAAACCCTAGTTTGGTGCATCAGGACAAAAAGAACCTCCACCTAACCAGACAAGCAGAAAGGGCCTTAAAGACTACTTTTTTAGAAGCCAAACTCTTTCAGAGCACCGCTATAAATACGGCGCATTTGCTGTTGTGTATTCTCAGAAATGAGAATGACCCTACCACCAAATTATTACAGAAAATGATGGTAGACTACGACGGTGTAAAAGAGCAGTTTAAGTCTATGATCACTTCAGACGACGATTATACCAGCGGACCAACTGAGGCCTCTTTCTCCAGTGAATCTGACGCAGAGGAAGGTGCTGGTGAATCTTTTGGCGGCGGAACAACTGCCAACAAGTCAGGAAAAAAATCAAAGACCCCTGTTTTAGACAATTTTGGTAGAGACCTGACCCAAATGGCAGAAGAAGACCGTTTAGATCCTGTGGTTGGAAGACAAAAGGAAATAGAGCGTGTGTCTCAAATTTTAAGCCGTAGAAAGAAAAATAACCCCCTATTGATCGGAGAACCTGGAGTGGGTAAAAGTGCCATTGCAGAGGGATTGGCACTTAGAATCATTCAAAAAAAGGTCTCTAGGATACTCTTCAACAAAAGGGTAGTTACTTTAGACTTAGCTTCCCTAGTAGCGGGCACAAAATACCGTGGTCAATTCGAAGAACGCATGAAAGCGGTCATGAACGAATTGGAGAAAAATGACGACATTATCTTATTTATAGATGAAATTCACACCATTGTTGGTGCTGGTGGTGCTACAGGGAGCTTAGACGCTTCCAATATGTTTAAACCTGCCCTAGCCAGAGGAGAAGTCCAATGTATTGGAGCCACTACTTTAGATGAGTTTAGACAGCACATTGAAAAAGATGGTGCCTTAGAAAGAAGGTTCCAAAAAGTAATTGTGGAACCTACATCAGTAACAGAAACCCTTGAAATTCTCAAAAACATTAAACCCAAATACGAAGACCACCACAATGTAACTTATACCGATGAGGCTTTAGAAGCATGTGTGACCCTTACAGACAGGTACATTACGGACCGCTTCCTACCAGACAAGGCCATTGACGCTTTAGATGAAGTAGGTTCTAGAGTACACATCACTAATATGCATGTGCCCAAACAGATTGTCAGTTTAGAAAGCCAATTAGAAACTGTACGTGAAGAAAAAAATACTGTGGTTAAAAAGCAGCGTTATGAAGAGGCAGCAAAATTAAGAGACGACGAGAAAAAACTGGAAAAAGCACTTCAAGAGGCCCAAGACAAATGGGAAGAAGAGAGCAAATTACATAAGGAAGTGGTTACAGATGACCACGTTGCCGACGTGGTTTCTATGATGAGTGGTATTCCAGTCACTAGAATTGCGCAAGCAGAAAGCACTAAACTGGCAAAATTACCAGAGATTATTCAAGAAGCCGTTATTGGACAAAACGAAGCAGTCGCTAAGGTAGCAAGAGCCATTCAAAGAAATAGGGCGGGATTAAAAGACCCCAACAAACCCATAGGATCTTTTATATTTCTAGGCCAAACCGGTGTAGGAAAAACACAGTTGGCTAAAGTATTGGCTAAGGAATTGTTTGACTCTGAAGAATCGCTCATCCGTATTGACATGAGTGAGTACATGGAGAAGTTTGCCATTTCTAGGTTAATAGGTTCCCCTCCAGGCTATGTTGGTTATGAAGAAGGTGGGCAGTTAACTGAAAAAGTAAGGCGCAAACCTTATGCGGTCATTTTATTGGACGAGGTAGAGAAAGCACATCCAGATGTGTTTAACACCATGCTCCAAGTATTAGATGACGGTTATTTAACAGATAGTTTAGGCCGCAAGATTGATTTTAGAAACACCATTATTATCATGACGTCTAATATTGGGTCTAGACAACTTAAAGACTTTGGTCAGGGAGTTGGTTTTGGTACAGCTTCTATGAAATCTCAATCTGACAAGCACAATAAAGGGGTGATAGAAAATGCACTTAAAAAAACATTTGCCCCTGAGTTTCTTAACAGAATAGACGACATTGTTATCTTTAACGCATTGGAGCAAGAAGACATTCACTTGATCATTGACATTGAATTAAAGAAATTATACAAGCGAATTGAGGGACTCGGTTACCAATTGAAACTGTCCAAAAAGGCAAAAGATTTTATTGCAAAAAAAGGATTTGATAAACAGTTTGGGGCCAGACCACTTAAAAGGGCCATTCAAAAGTATATTGAAGACAGTTTAGCAGAGCAGATTGTCAATGCTAATTTGGTCTCAGGAGACACCATTTCCTTAGACAGGGATGACAAAGACGATGAAAAATTAAAAGTCACCATTAAAAAAGCAGAAGAATCTTCTGAAGCCTCTTAATTCATTCAACATTATAAAAAAGCCGCTCCTCATAGGAGCGGCTTTTTTGATATTCCTTCATTTCTAAGTATATATCTTAAAATTCTCATCAAAAAGCACCTAAAATTACATATCTCCTAAAAATAAGTGTTTTACAATGCTTGGGTAGACCATTTGGCTATATTTGAAAGAAAAATCATCACAGCATGCCATTATTAGTTCGTTCTGAATTTACAGGCAGTCGTTTTTTAACGAGTACATTTGCTATGGCTACTACTACAGGAACCCCTTAGGGGTACTAGATGATTACTTCCGCAACCTATTTATTTTTTTATTTCTTAAAATTTAACCCATGAATGTTTTAAAATTCGGTGGTACCTCAGTAGCCAACGCACAAAATATAAGTCTTGTAAAAAATATTGTTCAGCAGAACGCTTACAAAAAACAATATGTTATTGTTTCTGCACTAGGAGGCATCACAGATTTATTAATAGACACCGCAGCTATAGCAGCAAATCAAGACCCCCAATACAAAACACCTTTAAATAAGATTGAAAAAAGACACCTAGACACAGTCAAAACGCTTATAGCGCCTAACGATCAATCTGCTATTCTAAGTCAGATTAAAGCGGCACTAAATACCTTAGAAACCCTTTTAGAGGGTGCTTTCCTCATAGGAGAGATCACCCCAAAACTCTCCGACAAAATCGTGAGCTTTGGAGAACTGCTGTCTTCTTATATCATCAGTGCCTACTTTAAGTCTCAGGGTTTAGACGCCATTCATGCAGACGCAAGAACACTCATTACTACAGACCAATTGCACGGTAAAGCAACTGTTAACTACCAGCTGACCAACCAAAAATTGCAAGAATTCAACGGGGCCAATAAAAACGCTATTGTAGTGATGGGTGGGTTTATTGCTTCTAGCACAGAAGGCTTAGCTACAACGCTGGGAAGGGGTGGTTCAGATTTTACAGCAGCTATTGTCTCAGCAGCTCTAAACGCTGAATTGCTCGAAATATACACCGATGTAAGCGGCATGTTTACAGCAAACCCAAAATTGGTTAAGCAAGCCAGACCCATCACCAGTATTTCTTATGAAGAGGCCATGGAATTGTCCCATTTTGGTGCTAAAGTGCTCTACCCTCCTACCATCCAACCGGTGTTACAAAAACAAATTCCTATTGCTATAAAAAATACTTTTGAGCCACAAGCAGTGGGTACACTGATCCAAAAACAAGTCTCAGAAGGGAATAAAACGGTACAGGGGATTAGCCATGTAGAAAACATCGCCTTAATTTCATTAGAAGGCTCTGGTATGGTAGGCATACCCGGAATATCTAAAAGATTTTTTGAAGTGCTCTCCAATGCAAAAATAAGTGTGGTGCTTATTACTCAAGCCTCTTCTGAACATTCTATCTGTGTAGGTATTTCTGCAGAAGACACTACAGCCGCTGTGGTTTTAGTGAATGAAGCCTTCGAATTTGAAATGTCACAGGGAAAAATTAAAGCGGTCATTGCAGAAAATAATTTGGCTATTATTGCACTAGTAGGAGATCAGATGAAAAAGCACCAAGGTTTAAGTGGTAAGATGTTTGCTACCTTGGGTAAAAACAATGTCAACATCAGGGCTATTGCACAAGGCGCTTCTGAGCGAAACATCTCTGCGGTAATAGAAAAAACAGACGTTAAAAAAGCATTAAACGCCTTACACGAAGTCTTTTTTGAAGAAAACATTAAACAGTTAAACCTCTTTGTAATGGGGTCTGGAAATGTGGGCGCAAAATTGTTAGAGCAATTGGCCCAACAAAAAGACTACCTCAAAAAGCAGTTAAAACTTTCTGTTAGGGTCATAGGTATTAGCAATTCTAGAACCATGTGCTTTAAATCGGAAGGATTAGATCTCAAAAATTGGCAAAACACCCTTTCCAAAGGGGAGAAAGCAAATATGCCGCTCTTTTTAGAAAAAATCCTAAGTCTAAACCTTAGAAATGCCATTTTTGTAGACAATACCGCGAGTGAATTGGTCGCAAATACTTACGCAGATTATCTATCAAAAAGTATTTCTGTGGTCACCTGTAACAAAATTGCCTGTGCGGCTGCTTATCCAAATTATAGAAAGCTCAAAGATTTGGCCAGAACTTACAATGCCTCATTTTTATTCGAGACAAACGTAGGAGCTGGATTGCCTATTATAGACACCCTAAAAAATCTCGTTGCCTCTGGAGATGAGGTCAAAGAAATTCAGGCGGTATTATCCGGAAGTCTCAACTTTGTCTTTAATCATTTTAATGACCAAACAACTTTCCACGATGTGGTAAAACAAGCTCAGGAAGAAGGCTACACAGAGCCAGATCCAACCATAGATCTAAGCGGAATAGACGTCATGCGTAAAATACTTATCCTAGCGAGAGAAAGTGGTCATATAATGGAAATAAATGACATAGAAAACAATTCATTTTTACCCGTAGAAAGTCTAGAAACCCATTCAAATGAAGCTTTCTTTGAAAGTTTAATAAAATATGAATCTGATTTCCAAGCCATGTACCAAAAGGCATCGGCCAAAGGCGCAAAGCTAAAATACGTGGCCAGCTTTAAAGACGGAAAAGCCTCAGTGGGGCTTCAAGAAATACCCCAAGGTCATGATTTTTACGCTTTAGAAGGAAGTGATAATATAGTGCTCTTTTATACAGAGCGCTATCCAAATCAGCCTATGATTATTAAAGGTGCTGGTGCTGGGGCAGCTGTCACAGCCTCTGGTATATTTGCAGACATTATCCGAGTTGGAAACTTTTAAAAACTACCTTTAAGATCCTAAAGCTTATCCTATGAAGTCTATACGTGTATTTTGTCCTGGAACTATTGCCAATGTATCTTGCGGCTTTGACGTCCTTGGTCTTTCTCTTGCAGGCGTAGGAGAATATATGACCGTGACACAAACCCCTACAAAAGGAATTACAATTAGCGAAATTACAGGACAAGAACTTCCGCTAGAAACCGCTAAAAATGTAGCTGGTGTAGCTGGATTGGCACTTTTAGAAGCCTTGGGTAGCGAGGCTGGCTTTGACATTAAAATAGAGAAGCGCATAAAAGCTGGAAGCGGAATAGGCAGCAGTGCTGCAAGCAGCGCTGGCGCGGTATGGGCCATAAATCATCTATTAGGCAATCCTTACACTACAATAGAACTCATTCCATTTGCCATGGAAGGAGAACGTCTGGCTTCAGGAGTTGCTCATGCAGATAATGTAGCTCCGGCTTTACTAGGAGGCTTTACACTGGTGAGAAGCACGGACCCGCTAGATGTTATTTCACTCCCAAGTCCTAGTGAACTTTACGCCACTGTAATACACCCCCAAATTGAAATTAAAACAGCAGATTCTAGAAGGATTTTAAAATCTAGCCTCTCCCTTAAAGACGCTATTACCCAATGGGGAAACGTAGGTGGGTTGGTCGCTGGATTATACCGAGAAGATTACGAATTAATCGGTCGCTCTTTACAAGATGTAGTGATTGAACCCGTGAGAAGCATACTGATTCCTGGATTTAATGAGATAAAAGAAGCTGCTTTAAGAGCAGGTGCATTGGGATGTGGTATATCTGGCTCTGGACCCTCAGTTTTTGCCCTTTCTAGAGGGGCAGAAAAAGCCCACGAAGTGGCGAAATATTTAAAGGATTTGTATATCCCTATGGAAATACCATTCGATATACACGTTTCTAACATCAATAAAAAAGGGGTGTACCCCGCTTAGTATAAAATGAAATATTTTTCAATAGACACCCCAAGTTTAAAAGCAAGCTTTAAAGAAGCAGTCATTAAAGGTATAGCTCCAGACAAAGGATTGTATTATCCAGATCACATTCCTAGCTTAGACGCCAGTTTTTTTGAACGCATAGAAAGCCTTAGTCCAGTAGAAATTGGCCTAGAAGTCATGCGTCCTTTTACCAAAGACATTTTAAGTAAAAGTGATTTAAAAAAGATTTTAGAAACTGTATTAGATTTTGATTTTCCAGTGGTATCCCTTACAGAATCTGTTGGATCTTTGGAATTATTTCACGGACCTACCCTAGCCTTTAAGGATGTTGGAGCGCGTTTTATGGCCCAATGCCTCGGTTTGTTTTCTGAAAAAAATCAAGCGCCTATAACCGTATTGGTAGCTACATCTGGAGATACCGGAGGTGCTGTAGCCAATGGGTTTTTAGGGGTAGAAGGTGTAGAGGTAGTGATCTTATACCCCAGCGGTAAAGTGAGTCCTATACAGGAAAAACAACTCACTACCCTGGGACAAAATATTCGAGCTTTAGAAGTAGACGGCACCTTTGATGATTGTCAAAAAATGGTTAAAACAGCTTTTTTAGATAAAGATATAACAGACCACAAACAACTCACTTCTGCCAATTCAATAAACGTAGCAAGATGGTTACCACAAATGTTGTACTATTTCTTGGCCTACAAAGCCTTAAAACCCTCCTTAGACAAAAGTGGTAAAGAACTCGTTTTCTCTGTTCCTTCTGGAAACTTTGGAAACATCTGTGCCGGCATGGTCGCCAGAGAAATGGGACTTCCTGTGACTCACTTTATAGCTGCTACTAATGCCAATAAGGTAGTGCCTAACTTCATGAAGCAGGGGAAATACCAACCAGAAAAATCCATTGCTACCATTTCTAATGCCATGGATGTAGGAGACCCTAGCAACTTTGTTAGAATCCTACAAATGAATCAAAACGAACACAGCATTTTAGAAAAAGGATTCAGTGCTTTTAGTTTTACAGATGCAGAAACCAAAGAGGCCATGCGTGCTATAGCGCAAGAACACGGCTATACTGCAGAGCCACACGGGGCAATAGGATATTTAGGGCTTGTAGAATATCAAAAAGACCATCCCAATACCTATGGGGTATTCTTAGAAACCGCACACCCAGTAAAATTCTTAGAAGTAGTAGAAGAAACCCTGGGTAAGACACTGACCATACCTAAGAAAATTGTAGAGGTATTGTCCAAACAAAAGCAAGCCAGTAAAATTTCTAATTACGAGGGACTCAAGGACTTCATAATGCAATAAGAAATCTTCACAAATCAAAAGACAGGCCAAATTCAGCAAACTGAAAGCCTTGCTTTTCAAGATCAATACGGCCTTGAAATTCAGCATTTCGTGCAGGATTACTATGGTTTAAATGAATAAAATATACTTTTTGACGCTCTTTTAAAGGCAGTGACTCTAAAAGGGCAGCCGTTTCAGAAACAAAAGGATGTGGCACTTCTGACATAGGTCTTGGCACTTCTCCATCTGCAAAAAAAGTTCCGTCTAAAAAAGCATAATCTACTGTTTCTATAAGCGCCGCAATAGAACGATTCCACTTAGACCACTTGTCTATATCTGGAACATACAAAGCAGTTTTATTTTTCCCTTTAATCAAATAACCCACAGTTTCCGAATATTCATCCCTGTGAGGCACTTTTAAAGGAGTGACTGTTATACTTTGATCTAAAAATACTTCTTGATCTTCTTGCAAAGGAATAAGTGATATATTTCTCAGGGAAACTAGTTGGTCCCAAGGCCCATTTTTAGACAAAAAATGGGCCATTTTAGGCATGGCGTACACCATAGTCTCTGCAGTATTATGAGCTTCTCTTCCCAGATGCATGAGCCCTGTATAATGTCCCATATGGGCGTGGGTTAAAAAAATAACCACATTCTTATGACCAGAGACTTCTTTTAAATAATTGGTTTGTGACACAAAATCTGGCGTAGCGTCAAATATAAAAGATTGATGCTCCCCTACTACGCCTATACTACTTACAAAATCATGGGGCTTTTCAACCGAGCAACACAACTTCTCACAGCCCATATGAGGAGCACCACCATCTTGAAGCGTGCCCAAAATATAAAGTGTCTGGCCTATAGTTGCTTCAGAAAAAAAACACAAACAAAATATGAGTAAACCCCTCATAGCAATCACTAATCTAACGTAGGCAAGCTAAAAGAATCCAAAGGACTTGGAAGTTTCATGGCTGCCTCAATAGCTTCCACAGAACGTGGTGCCATATGAGAAAGCAATACAGGTCCTTGGTCTGAAATAAGGATGTCGTCTTCAATTCTAACCGCTATACCCCACCACTTAGGGTCGCAATCACTGCCCTCTGGAATATAAATTCCTGGCTCTACTGTAATGACTGTATTGGATTTAAAAGGACCATTAGTCCCTTTGTCGTGAACGTCTAATCCTAAATAGTGAGAAGTCCCATGAGGAAAATACTTTCTAGCTTCACTAGCCTCTTTAATAAGTCCTAAAGAAATAAGCCCTTCCGCTACTACTTTAGAGGCCACAGCTCCTGGAGCAGAAAATGGCGCACCCACTATACTGGCAGCAATTCCTGCCTCTTGGGCGTTGTAAACAATTTCGTAAATGGCTTTTTGCTCGGGGCTAAACACCCCATTCGCTGGAATGGTTCTAGTCACATCTGCCGTATACCCGTGGTATTCAGCACCCAAATCCATGAGCACCAATTCCGCTCCCAGCTGAGGCTTATTATTCTCTATATAGTGTAAAATACAACCGTTATTACCACCACCTACAATAGAAGGATAGCCCTCGTATTCTGCGCCGTATTTCTTATATACATACTCATGCACGCCTTGCACTTCCGTTTCAGACATGCCTGGATGCATGGCTTTCATGACCTCCAATTGGCCTATGGCCGATATCTCAATAGCCTTCTTCAAAAGCGCCATTTCCTCCGGTAATTTGGTCTCTCTCAAACCACTCATAATACGATCAAGACCCTCCAAATCAAAGTTGTATTGGCTTAAAGCAATGTTAACCGCTGTTTTAGCACGGTCTAATATTTTCTGGTTATCACCGACTCTAGCAGCGGCCATAAAGTCTTTAATATAGGGGTCTTCTGACAATGAAGGATCCATTCTAGCATAACGATCCAACAACTTCACTACTTTATCCGTCTGTTCAACTGGGGTGGATTGTATCAGTGTATATGCCTGCTGGCGGGTAGCGTTATAATTAGAAGGAAACCCTATTTTATTTTTAAAAGATTTGACCAGATCGAATAGATCTGCACCATCTCTAGTGTCTCTGTAATCGTTCTTGAAATTATAAAACAATAGCTTATCAAAAGATTTAAAATCAATATCTAAAGCAGCAAATTCACTGCCATTAAATGCAGATTCAAAGCCCAAAGTGGCTATGGTACCTTCTACCCCTAACCTCCTTCCATTCCACTGCTCCGCAAGGGCATTGCGCTCTTGCACAAAAATTAATTCTTTATAAGTAGTCCCGTCTGGGGTAGTTTGTGGCGAAGAGAATAACAACAAGATCGCATGGGGTTCATTATAACCGGTGAGGTAATGAAAATTTGGATCTTGGTGGTATATATAATCTACATCATTGGCCCTATTTCTCACTGGATTAGAAAACAATACAGCTACAGCATTGGCTGGCATTTCTGCCCTAAAAGCATCTCTACGGCCTTTGTGAAAATCAGAAGTTAAGTAATCGGTCGGAAGCTGCTGTGCAGACATGACCAAGGTAAATAAGGGTGCTAAGAAAAATAAAAATACTTTCATAATGATCGTTTAAATAAGGTTAAATGTACTAAAATATAGGGAAGTAAAAAAAGGGCATTGTTTGGATAAAACTGTGGTATATTGTCTAAGAAATAAATACTTTTACAAAAAATATTTGCATGAGAAATACTGCCCTTACCTCCGTACACGAATCCCTTGGTGCCAAGATCGTTCCTTTTGCTGGTTATAATATGCCTGTCTCTTATGAAGGCATTAATATAGAACACGAAACGGTAAGAAAAGGCGTGGGTGTTTTTGACGTCTCACATATGGGGGAATTTTTAGTAGAAGGCCCTACAGCCTTTAACCTACTTCAGAAAGTCACTTCCAATGAGGTGGCCAACTTAAAGCCTGGTAAAGCACAATACAGCTGTTTTCCAAATGAAACTGGAGGTATAGTAGACGACCTTATTGTATACATGCTAGCCCCAGAAAAATATTTATTAGTCGTAAATGCTTCAAATATAGACAAGGATTGGGCGCACATAAACAAATACAATGAAACCTTTAAAACAAATCTAAGAAACCTATCAGATGACTATTCTCTTTTAGCCATTCAAGGGCCAAAAGCAGTAGAAGCCATGCAGTCACTTACGACCATTTCTTTGGCAGATATTCCATTCTACCATTTTGAGGTAGGCCCTTTTGCGGGTATTGAAAATGTTATTATCTCTGCAACTGGTTATACCGGTTCAGGAGGATTTGAAATTTATTGCAAGAATGAAGAAGCTGCGCAGCTTTGGGATAAAGTTTTTGAAGCAGGTGCTTCTTATGGCATTAAACCTGTAGGCTTAGCGGCTAGAGACACCTTAAGATTAGAAATGGGCTATTGCCTTTACGGAAACGATATTAATGACCAAACCTCTCCATTAGAAGCGGGATTGGGTTGGATTACTAAGTTTTCAAAAGATTTTGTGAACGCTGCGGCATTGGCTGCGCAAAAAGAAGCAGGTGTTCAAAGAAAACTCGTGGCTTTTGCATTGGAAGACAGGGGTATTCCTAGACATGATTATCCAATTGTAGACGCCCAAGGAAATGAGATAGGGGTCGTTACCTCTGGCACCATGTCTCCCTCTTTAGGAATTGGAATTGGCCTTGGATATGTCACTTTAGACCACAGCAAAATAGACAGTGAAATCTTTGTTCAAATCAGAAAAAAAGCCCTTAAAGCTTCTGTGGTAAAACTTCCATTTTATAAGGGATAATACATAAATAACGACAGGCTTTTGAAAGTTAAAAAGATTTTTATTTTTGGAGCCAGTGGTTTTATTGGAGGACTTCTCTATAAACAATTCAATAGGTTTTACAACACCATGGGTACTTATTGCACCCAAGAAAATACCTATGGAAACAACCATAAATTCACTTCATTTAATGTCGCAGAAGACAGTGCCTATGAACTTTTAGAAAGTGTTGGCCCTAGCGTTATCATTTCAGTAATAAGAGGTCCTTTTGACGCACTGATCACCATGCACAACCATTTGACACAATACGCGAATGATTTTGGTTGTAAACTGGTATTTCTCTCCTCTGCAAATGTGTTTGACGCCTACAGCAAATACCCGTCTTATGAATTTGACAAAACACTTTCTGAAAGTGTCTATGGCAGGTTTCAGATTAAGATTGAACACAGCCTTCAAAAACTCCCCAAGGAAAATCTATTACTACTAAGGGTCCCAATGGTATTTGGATCTCAATCTCCCCGAGTAAAGGAGATTAAACAACTTATTTTAGACAAGGCACCTATAGAAGTATTCCCCAACCTAATCATCAATGTGTCTAATGGGGAAAAACTATGCCAACAAATCTTATTATTACTCAATCAGGATAGGTTTGGGACATACCACTTGGGAAGTTCAGACCTAGTCCCTCATGAAGAATTTATTCAAGAAATTGTACACAAACTACGTATAGGAAACCCTGTGTATAAGAGAATATACACCACCAATGACAATAGATACTTAGCTGTATTGTCTAAAGACAACCCGCTACCAGAAGAAATTACGCACAGTTATAAGGATTGCTTAGACGCACATTATTAGTTTATACTATATTTACAAAAAACACATCTTCATGGAAAAATTAACAGAAGTACAAATAGGAGAAAAATTAAAATCACTACCCCATTGGACCTATGCAGATGGTTATTTGGTGAGCACTTTTCAATTTAATGACTTTAAAGAATGTTTCTCTGCCATGTCTAGAATTGCTTTTGAGTGTGAATCTCACGGACACCACCCAGACTGGAGCAATCGTTACAATAGACTGCTCATTAAGCTGATCACTCATGATGTAAAAGGAATCACTCAAAAAGACTTTGACCTAGCCGGAAGCATTGAAGAATGTATGATAAGCAAAGGGTGAAAAATATTAAATTTGTCACGTTAATTACAAAACACAACTACTATGGGAAGAGCTTTTGAATTTAGAAAAGCACGAAAAATGAAACGTTGGTCTGCCATGTCTAAGGCCTTTACCAGAATTGGCAAAGACATTGTAATGGCAGTTAAAGAGGGTGGTCCTGATCCAGACTCCAATTCCAAACTAAGGGCTGTCATTCAAAATGCCAAGTCTGTAAATATGCCTAAGGACAATGTAGAGCGTGCTATAAAAAGAGCTTCTGACAAAAGTTTGGGTGATTATAAAGAAGTATTGTTTGAGGGCTACGCTCCTCATGGTATTGCCATACTAGTAGAAACCGCTACTGACAACAACACCAGAACAGTAGCCAATATTAGAAGTTACTTCAATAAGTGCAACGGAAGCATGGGAACCTCAGGTTCTGTAGAATTTATGTTTGACCACACTTGTAATTTTAGGATCCCAGCAGCAGATCTAGATCCGGAGGAATTGGAATTAGAACTGATCGATTTTGGTGCAGAAGAGGTTTTTGTAGACGAAGAAGATGGTATCTTAATCTACGCTCCATTTGAAAGCTTTGGTGCCATTCAAAAGGAATTAGAAACCAGAGGTCTTGAAATCTTATCTTCAGGGTTTGAGCGCATTCCTCAAGTGACCAAACAACTCAGTGAAGAAGAAGCTGCAGACGTAGAAAAACTCCTTGAAAAAATTGAAGAAGACGACGATGTTCAAAACGTGTATCATTCTATGCAGGAATAATTTTCTTGTGTTCAATGTAAAAAAAAGCAGGGCCAATGGCCCTGCTTTTTTTTTATGACTTAGCAAAGAAACTCTGTTCCCGGTTCTTGCCTAGTGCGCCCTCAAAAAATGTTTCGTAGGTCTTAAAGTCTTCCTTCATATGATCTGTAGGCCAATGAGGATCGGAAATTTTGATTTCTTTTTTTCCGTAATCAAAAGTAATTAATACCAAAGGCACTCCTGCTGTTTTAGCAATATAATAAAATCCCGTTTTCCATTGGTCTACTCTTTTTCTAGTTCCCTCAGGTGAAAGTGCCAATCTGAACACATCTCTTTCTTTGAAAAGTTGCGCTACGGCAGTCACGGTATCTGAATTTTTAGTACGATCTATAGGGGCGCCACCTGTCCATCTAAAAAACCAACCATAGGGCCACTTGAACAAACTTTTCTTACCCACGTAATTGATCTCAATTTTCATTATTTTTCTACTGACCAATCCCATTAAAAAGTCCCAATTAGAAGTATGGGGGACCACTATAAATACGCATTTCTTTATAGTTGGAAAATGCCCATTAAAGGTCCAACCCATGAGTTTATAAAATATAAATTTAGCTAGTAAACGCATGCTAAGAATTGATTTAAATTAAATGTAATAGCGTCAAAATATACAGAAATTAATGGTTCGAGGCACCCCATTCTCGTCTTGCTTTTTCTAAATCTTCTGGAACATCTATTCCTATGCCTACATGAGTGGTTCTAATCATTTGAATGGCATGACCGTGTTCTAAATATCTAATGGCTTCTATCTTCTCAGCTTTCTCTAAAGGACCCATGGCCATTTTTGGAAAAGCTTCTAAAGCTTCTTTTCTAAATGCATACACCCCTTTGTGTCTATAGTATAGTACCCCTGATGTTTCTCTTGGAAAAGGAATGGGCGCTCTAGAGAAGTACAAGGCCTGATCATTTAAATTTACAATAACCTTTACGGCGTTTGGGTTTTCTATTTCTTCTAGCTCGGAGATGGGGTACATGAGTGAGGCTAGTGATATTTTGTTTTGGGTATCGGCGGTGAAAACCGCCAATAAATCCCTTAAACTTTCCTTGTCAATAAAAGGTTCATCGCCCTGTACATTTACAATAACATCTGCCGTTATTCCTGCTGCAGCTGCGGCTATTCTATCGGAACCGCACTCGTAGGCTCCTTCACTCATGATGGGTTTTCCTCCGCAATCTTTAATGAGGTCAAAAATGGCTTTATAGTCGGTTACCACGTATACTTCATGAAACAATCCACTGGCAACAGTAGCCTCATAAGTCCTTTGAATGACTGGTTTACCTCCTAAATCTTGTAAAAGTTTAGCTGGAAATCTGGAAGCCGCATAACGGGCTGGTATCATGGCAATAGCCTTCATATAGTGCTGTAATTAATTCTGTCCATCAAATATAAGGGGACTCATTAGTTTTCTTCAAAAAAATCTCCTTTAAATCCTATGAGGTATAATTTTTTCTTGGCCCTAGTAATGGCCGTGTACAACCAACGCAAGTACTCTTTATCTATCCCATTGGGCAAATAGGGCTGTTCTACAAAAACGGTATCCCATTGCCCTCCTTGAGACTTATGACAGGTAATTGCATAGGAGAACTTCACTTGTAAAGCATTAAAATATTTGTTGTTTTTAATTCCTAAAAAGCGCTTGTAATTGGATTTTTCACTGGCGTAATCTTCAGAAACTGCTTGATAGAGCTTGTTTCCGTCTTCATAAGACAATGAGGGTGATTCTGCAGCTATTGTGTCTAATAATAAGGTAGTTTCAAAAGGTTTTTGGTTGGGATAATCCACCATTCTCACTTTTACTTCTGCAAACCTAAATCCATACAATTCTTTTATAGCAAATATTTCTAACACTTCTATAATGTCTCCATTGGCTATAAAACCTGCTTCTGAAGTAGTGTCTAACCAAAAGTAATTGTTCTTCACAACCATCATATAATCTCCAGTAGCCAACTCGTGCTCTAAAAAAAGAATCCTGTTTCGAATGCTCTCATTGTATTGATTGGCCCGCTTGTTAGAACGCACTATAAAAGCCGTTTCTTCCTTACCACCAGTAGCGTAGGCGTCTTCTATAGCTTCTTGAATTTCATGTCCATCTATAAGCCTCACTATATCTTTAAATGACTCTAAAGAGAATTTAAATTCTTCAAAGAAATCTCCCTCGAGTTGGTCTCTTAATAAGGTAGCGTTAAATAGTATGCCTGAATCTGCAGCCTGACGCACCACTTCATTTAAAGTGATTAGGGGGACTGTTTTGCTGTAATTAAACTGAAGGGTTTCTTCATTTAATGCAGGACTCAAGGAGAGGTGAACTGGGGGTAATTGGGCGACATCTCCTACCAAAACTAATTTACATTTGTGCCCTGAATATACATAGGTAATGAGGTCGTCTAACAAAGAAGTGCTGTTTTTGCCTCCCTCTGGGGTATCTGGTATCATGGAAGCCTCATCTACAATAAATATAGTGTGGCGGTGTTTGTTGGGTGCTTTGGTGAATTGAATGCCCCCACCAGCTGCTTTTTTAGGGAAATATATTTTTCTATGAATGGTAAATGCTTCTGTTTTGGCATATCCTGCCATTACCTTGGCAGCCCTTCCTGTAGGGGCCATGAGCACTGATTTGTACTTAATTTGCCACAACTGGTTTACTAATGTTCCTATTAAGGTGGTTTTCCCTGTTCCCGCGTATCCTTTTAACAATAAGAGCTCTTCCTTGTTGTCATTACAAACAAACTGCGCAAAGGCTTCGAGTGCTCGTTCTTGGGTGAGGGTAGGCTCATGCGGAAACGAGGTCTTGAGTTTCTTGTAAAAATCTATGGGGGAAGCAGTTGTCATAGCCCCAAAGATAATGCGTAAAATTAAGGGCAAATACTTTTGCGATTAAAAAAAAATTGTAGATTTGTGAAACCACTAAATTTTAAATAAGACTATTATAATGAAGACTGTATTAAAACTTGTACTTTGGGTTCTTTCGATTGTATTTGCATACATGATATACCTTTCTGTAAACGCCCCTATTGAATTTAAAAAAGTAAAGCAAGAGCGTTTTACAGCAGTTATTAATGTCATGAAAGACATTCGCAATGCTCAAGAAGCACACAAAACAGTTAAAGGAGAATACGCTGCAGATTTTAATGCTTTGGTTCAATTTGTAGACAGCTCTCAATATATCATTACACAACAAAGAGATTCTTCTTTCTACCAATTCAATAAAGTATATAGAATTGACATGCTTAAAGAGGTTAAAATCATTGACACTTTAGGATTTGTTTCTGTAAAAGATTCTTTATTTAAAAACGACATGCGTTACAAGAACATGATGAATGTTCCTTTTAGTGTTAATGGAGAGAAATTTAAAATGGAAGCAAAAGTAATTCGTAAGAATGACTACAGGGTACCTGTTTTTCTAATTTCTGTAGACAAAAAGACCGTACTTTACGATCAAGATCCAGATTTATTAGCTGCTGAAAATGCACAGATGAATGTAGATGAAGTAAACGGATCTCAGATTATCGTAGGTTCTTTAGTAGACGTTAGTACCAGTGGAAACTGGCCTCCTATCTACGACAAGAAAAAACAAAAATAATGATCATTTGAACAAGGAAAACCGTTCATACCAAAATACCAGACTGTCCATTCAATTGAGTTTGAATGGACTTTCTTTTTGTATCACTGACAAAGTGAGTCAGGAGCTCATTGAGGTGCAGCGCTTGCGTTTTTCTACGCCACGCTCTGAGAATGAATTAAAAGGGGCTTTGAGTCAATTTCTAGAATCCCATAATGTTCCATCCAGAACCTATGAGTCTGTCGTAGTTACTCACAGCAATGCGTTATTTAACATTGTTCCCCTAGCCTTATTTGACGCTTCTAAATTAAATGATTACGTGAAATTTAATGCGCAGTTACTACCCCATGATGAATTGGCTTATGACATTATTGCCCATAAAGACATGGTTGTGGTGTACGTTCCTTTCACTGCAGCGAACAATTATGTTTTTGATTGTTTTGGTCCTTTTGACTTTAAGCACCACGTAGCTTTGCACTTAGAGGAATTACTGAGTATTGAACACGAGGCTTCAGAGAAAGCTTGTTATGCCCATATAGACCAAGGCACCCTTAATCTAACGGTCATTAAAAACAAAAAGCTGCAATTCTTTAATAGTTTCCAAATTGGGAGTACGGAAGACCTACTCTATTATATTCTATTTAGTTTAGAACAATTAGAATTAGATCCTAAAAAAGTTCAAATGCTTTTTTACGGTGAAACAACAGAAGCAGAGCCATATTATAAGAAAGCGTTACAATACTTAAACAATTGTAGTATTTACAGGCCGAGCTTCACTCAAAAAATACCTACCCATTTATTGGACTATCACTTTGATAGCATCATTTTAAACGCTTAATCATGCGAATTATTTCAGGTCAACATAAAGGGCGAAAAATTTCAGCACCCAAACAACTTCCCATTAGACCTACCACAGATATGGCTAAGGAAGCATTGTTTAACATCATTAATAACCAGTATTATTTGGATGAAATTAATGTCTTGGACCTATTCTCGGGTAGTGGGAATATTTCTTATGAATTTGCCTCAAGGGGTGTTACTGCTATTACTGCAGTGGAAATTCACGCAGGGTGTATCCAGTTTATCAGTGAGATGGCAGAAAAATTAGAGATGCCTATTGAAGTGATTAAAAGTGATGTTTTTACCTACCTTCAAAAAACCATTAAAAAATTCGATATCATTTTTGCAGACCCTCCATATGCCTTGCCTATTGAAGAATTTCAACAAATTGCCCAGATGGCATTTCAAAAAGAACTGGTCTTAGAGGGAGGTGTTTTGGTCATAGAACACGAGAAACATATGGACCTCTCTGAAACCCCAAACTTTAGGGAGGCTAGAAGGTACGGATCTAGCGTATTTAGTTTTTTTAAAAAATAAAAAAAAGCAGGCCATAAGCCGGATTCTGTAACGTTAAGAACGCCCTTATCATTTATCTAGGCCATGGATTACTCCATGGCTCGAACCGCCTACCCTCTGACTCGAGCTTGCCGCCCTCAAACGTCAGTTTACATGGCGTTGCACCGCATAGAGTTTACCTGGTTTCACTACAGCATTATCTGTACCTGCTTTCTGTTGCACTTGTCCTCGTTTCTCAACGGACGGGCGTTACCCGCTATGCTGCAATAGGGTGTCCGGACTTTCCTCTGATGGATAAACCACCAGCGATAAGGCAGCCTGCTTGGGTGCAAATATAGGGAGAACTGGGATAGAAATGCTTTCTATTTGTTGATAAAAGTAGAATAATATCTACTGCTAAACACCATATTAAGCCCCACTATTTTTATATTTGTAAGGTACCTTTAAAAAGACATCCTATTGGAACCTTTCCTTGTTTCTGCCAGAAAATACCGACCACTTAATTTTGAAGACGTGGTGGGGCAATCTTCCATAACCAACACCTTAGAAAAGTCTATCGCTAACAATCATTTGGCTCAAGCACTCTTATTTTGTGGGCCTAGAGGTGTGGGTAAAACAAGTTGTGCTAGGATTTTAGCCAAGAAGATCAATGAAAAGGAGTTAGGGACTTCTACCGAAGAAGATTACGCTTTTAATATATTTGAATTAGACGCCGCCTCCAACAACTCGGTAGACGACATTAGAAACCTGGTAGACCAAGTGCGTATTCCGCCGCAAAAAGGGGCTTACAAAGTATATATCATAGATGAGGTTCACATGCTTTCTACAGCGGCTTTTAATGCTTTTTTAAAGACTTTAGAAGAACCTCCAAAGCATGCCATTTTTATTTTAGCCACCACAGAGAAACACAAAATTATACCGACCATATTGTCTAGGTGTCAGATCTATGATTTCAAGAGAATCACGGTGACTGATATGGCTTTACACTTGGAGAAAATTGCTTCTGACCAGGGCATTACTGCACATCCGGACGCTTTGCATTTAATTGCTCAAAAGGCAGACGGAGCGCTCAGAGATGCGCTATCTATTTTTGATAGAATTGTCAGTTATACTGGAGAAAATCTCTCCAGACAAGCGGTGAGTGAAAATCTAAATATCTTGGATTACGACACTTACTTTGCCGCAACAGATTTCATGCTGGGAGGAGATATTCCAAGTAGTTTACTGCTTTTTAATGATTGCTTGTCTCTTGGTTTTGACGGACACCATTTTATTCAGGGATTTGCCGCCCACCTTAGGGACCTTATGTTGGCACAGTTTCCAGCAACCATTTCATTAATGGAGGTTGGAGAAGAAACCAAACAACGCTATGAGGCCCAGGCAAAACGAACACCCCCTTCTTTTTTATTGGGTGCCATAGACATAGCAAACCACTGTGACCTTCAATTTAAAAACGCCAAAAACCAACGCTTACTGGTAGAACTCGCTATTATGAAAATAGCGTCTATGCTCTCTGGTGGTGAAAAAAAAAATCTTAATTGGACAGAGGTAAGTGCTACCCCAATTATACCAACCTCTGAATTCAAAGACCATCAGCCTAAAAAAGTAGTTCGAGATCCAACACCTAATATAGCATCTAGTGAAGTGACTGTGGAAACAGCTATAGTAGAAATTGAAACTGTCGAGCAAACTACCCCTACCATAGGGTCTATAGAACAGGTTTTGCTTACTAAACCCACGCTAAATTTAGAGAAAAAAGAAGGTATTTCCGGATTGTCCATTGCGAGCTTAAAGGCAAAGAAAGCACATGAAGAAGCCTTGAAAAATAAGGTTCAAGTAGACAGCCCTATCATAGAAGATACCTTTACTGAAGAAGACTTACAAAAACATTGGACCGATTTTATAGAAAAAATAGAAGCGGAAGGACAAAAAATAATTGCCTCTAATCTAAATGCAGACCAACCAAAACTTTTGGGCAATTTCGTCATAGGTATTACATTACCTAATGACACCATGAAAAAAGAGGTAGAAAGGGCACAATCAGGGGTTTTAGATTATTTAAAAGCCAAATTAAACAACCACAGTATTAGCCTTGAGGTGTCGGTTTTAGAAACTATGGACACCAAATACGCCTTTACACCAGAAGAGAAATACGAAAAAATAAGGAGCAAAAACCCTGCGGTAGACGCTCTTAGACAAAGTTTTGACTTAGACCTACAATAAAATGCTTGGATTAAAATTACCCACAGACCCTAGATGGGTCAATATCGTAGAAAAAAATATTGATGAGATTTTGACTGATCATGCTTTCTGCGAACAAAAAGCAGCAAGTACAGCCATTTCGTTGATTGTAGGCTTTCCTGAATACACGGAACTGGTCAATGAAATGACCGCACTGGTGAGAGAAGAAATGGGGCACTTTAAAATGGTGCACGATCTTATAGTAGCCAGAGGGCAAACCTTGGGAAGGGATCGTAAAGACGACTATGTCATTGCGCTTCTTGGCTTTTTCCCTAAAGGGGGGAGTAGAACCACTCAGTTGGTGCATAGGCTGCTTATAGCGGCGCTCATTGAAGCCAGAAGTTGTGAACGCTTTAGGTTGCTCTCTGAAGAACTTGAAGATGCAAACCTCAGAGAGTTTTATAAAAAACTCATGATTAGTGAAGCGGGTCATTACACCATGTTTCTAAAATTTGCGAGACAGTACGGAGACCGTAAAGAGGTTGACGAGAAGTGGGAATCCCTATTGGTTTTTGAAGCACAAATCATGAAAGACTTGTGCAACCAACAACTCATCCATGGCTAAAAGCGCATATATTAAATGCTTAAGCCTCTAATTTTTCTTTGTAATAATCATACATCGCAAACTGAGAACGCAATGGAGCACCCGCTAATTTTCGGTAGGGACTTTCTTGTTGATCCGTAAGCCATCTGGACTTGGTATTGTCTTCCCAAGCCATATTAAAGGTGTCTATAAGCTCATTTTTAATCTCTGTGTCATAGATAGGACAGCCCACTTCTACTCTGTAGTCCAAGTTTCTAGTCATCCAATCTGCAGAAGATATATAAATCTTATAATCGCCATCGTTACTAAAAACAAATAATCTTGTGTGCTCTAAAAACTTATCAATCACACTAATGACTTCAATATTTTCACTCATCCCTGGAACTCCAGGTACCAGGCAACAAATCCCTCTAATGATCAATTGTATTTTTACCCCTGCATTAGATGCTTCGTACAATTTATCTATCATTTTATAGGAGGTAAAACTGTTCATTTTAATTTTGATACAAGCCTCTTTACCAGCCTTGGCATTCTCAATCTCTTGATCAATAAGCTTCTTAAAGACATTTTTAGTATAGTGCGGAGACACTATTAAATGCTTGTATTTATGAATCTTATAGGTGGTTTCAAAAAAGTCAAATACTTTATCTAATTCCTTTAAGATTGGATCATGAGCCGTAAATAAGGTGTAATCAGTATAAATTCTAGCCGTAGATTCGTTAAAGTTACCTGTACTCACAAAACCATAACGCTTTAAAACTCCGGACTCCTCTCTTTCAATTAAACAAATTTTTGAATGTACTTTAAGGCCTCTGATACCAAAAATTAATTTCACCCCCTCAGCCTGTAACTGCTCTGCGTATTCAATATTCGCATGTTCGTCAAACCTCGCTTGAAGCTCAATTTGCACGGTAACTTGCTTGCCATTCTTCACCGCATTAATGAGTGAAGCAGTGATCTGAGAGTTATTAGCCAGTCTATAAACAGTAATCTTAATGGTTTTCACCTTAGGATCTAAAGCCGCCTCTTTTAAGAATCTAGTGATGTAAGAAAAAGTGTGGTATGGGGTGTATTGTAGAAAATCTTTTTTTGCAATATGGTCCAATAAACTCCCCTCTGATGGAACCCCTTTAACACGAAGCGGAACCGTTTTAGAATACTGGAGATCTGTTCTACCCAAACTTGGAAAACTCATATAATCTCTTCTGTTGTGGTATCTACCACCGGGAATTACAGAATCCGTATCTTCCAATTTCATTTTATCCTTTAAGAAATTTAAAGTGTCTTTTTCAATATTCATGTCGTGCACAAAACGAACTGGGTCACTTATTTTACGTTCTTCTACACTTTCATAAATTTTTTCAATAAAACTCTTAGAGAGGTCATTGTCCATATCCAATTCAGCGTCTCTGGTGATTTTAATCATATGAGCAGAAATCTTAGTATAAGAAAACATACTAAACACCTTGTCTAGGTTAAAGCGAATAATGTCGTCTAACATAATAATGAACTGCTTCTCGCCTACATTAGGTAACACCACAAAGCGGTCTACACTCTTAGGAATTTCTATAATTGCATAACGATTATCTTCCCTTTTTCTCAGCGGCACCAAAGTCTTAGGCCCCTGATCTTCAGAAGTCATTGTCATCTTAACAGCCAAGTAGGCTGCAGTATCTTTCAATGTTGGAAAGTCTGCCAAATCATTTAAGATAATGGTCATGAGCACTGGGCTCACATGTTGATTAAAATAATCTGCGACAAACACCTTCTGCTCTTGGCTGAGTCCTTTTTCGTTGATCAAGAAAATATTCTTGGTCTCTAACTCCTCCTCTATATTCTTTAAAATCTCCAGCGATTGTTTTTGTTGGGCAATTACAATCTTGGTAATCTCGTCCAAAAGTGCTTTAGGTTTTTCATCGCCAAGCACACCTTTTAGTTTAGCACCTGCGTCTACCACCCTTTTAACGGTAGCATAACGCACCTTAAAAAATTCATCCAAATTGTTAGAGAAAATACCCAAGAAACGAAACCTTTCAATAAGAGGCACTTGTGGGTCTGCACTTTCCTGCAAAACACGTTCGTTAAATCGCAACCAGCTAATTTCCCTATTTATATATTGGTTCTTTGTCATATGAATACCCTTAAACAACTAAAATACAAAAGTACTACAGTTTATATATTATAGGGTTAAATTTATGAAAGTAAGTGATTCTTTTTTTGAGATTAAGGTGCCAAACGCTCCAGCGTCCAGTTAAAATCAGTCTCTAAAGTATATCTAATCCTGTCGTGAAGTCTATTAGGCCTGCCCTGCCAAAACTCTATACTTTTGGGTCGCACCAAATACCCCCCCCAATGCTGCGGCCTTTTTACTTGGCTGTCTACGGCCAATGCCTCTAAGGCCTTCAATGAATCTTCCAATACCGCTCTAGAATCAATCACCTCACTTTGAGGCGATACTACAGCGCCTAAGCGTGAACCCAATGGCCTAGAGTCAAAATAATTATCTGAAATAGCTCCAGGCAATTTTTCTGCCAGACCCTTAATGATGACTTGGCGTTCCATACTGGGCCAAAAAAATAAGAGACAAACTTCAGGATGAGCCGCAATAGCCCTTCCCTTTTCAGACTCATAATTCGTATAAAAAACAAAGCCCTCTTCGTAATACTTTTTTAAAAGCACCACACGGGTTTTAGGAAAACCATCTAAACCTATGGAAGAAATACTCATTGCATTGGTTTCATCTATGGTTTCAGAAGCCTCCACCTCATAAAACCACGTCTGGAACTGCTGCATGGGATTATCTGAGATCTGTGTCTCCTCTAAAGCTTCCTTGTCGTATGATTTTCTGTAGTCACCTAAATCTTTTTCCATGCCAAAATTTTAATTCAAAGATAGGGAAATGGAATGATTTCTAGAATTCAAACTCCCATCCGTCGTCTGCTAAAAAGACTGGTTTAAAATGAAGCTCCGCCTCTTCTTTAAAGGACTTTAAACCTTCGTAACGGGTAGAATAATGTCCTAAAATTAGTGACTTAACCCCTGCATCATTAGCTATTTTTGCGGCCTGTTTGGCTGTAGAATGCTTGGTTTTAGTCGCTAGATCTGACTCAGACTCCAAAAAAGTGCTCTCGTGATACAGGGCAGTAACCCCTTTTATCTGAGGGATTATCTCAGGGAAATAAGCAGTATCACTGCAGAAAGCATAGCTTTTGATAGGTTTTGGGTCACTGCTCAATTGGGCATTTGGAATCATTTCTCCTCCAGCATTTGGCGCGTCTTTTCCGTCTTTTATATTCTGGAAGTAGCAGGTGTCAATCCCATGAGCAGCCACCGCTTGTACCTCTAATTTACGCTGCCCTTCTTTTTCTTTAAATAAAAATCCATTGGTATACACCCTATGATCTAGTGGTATGGTAGAGATCCTTACTTTTTTATCTTCAAAGACCACCACGGAATCTTTGGATGTTAGTTCATGAAAATGAAGGAGATAATTGGTCCAGGAATCGCCCAATTTTAAGAGCAGTATCACCGCTTCCTTAATCCCTTTCGGGCCGTAAATATGCAGTGGGTTCACACGACCTAATAGCCTGAAAGTAGCCACCAATCCTGGTAATCCAAAGAAATGATCCCCGTGTAAATGTGAAATAAAAATATGATTGATCTTAGAGAAACGCACTTTTTGTTTTCTGAGCTGAACCTGAGTACCCTCCCCGCAATCAATTAAAAACAAGTGGTTTTTTATTTCAAGAACCTGAGAAGTAGGATTCGTTAATGTACGTGGTGTAGCTGCGTAACAGCCTAAAATAGTGACTTTCAAAATCCGAGATCCCTTTCTATCTCTTCCATCTCAATCACATCTTTAGCTTCTTGGATGGTAGGTACTACAGATAAATCTTCTGGCGCCTCTTCGTAACTAATGGCATTCGTAACTAATATAAAAGACTTAGCGGCCTTTTTAAAGGTAGTTGCCCATTCAGTAAAGCGTGACATATCAATAGTTTCTTTTAAAGTCTCCTCAGAGAGGGTTACAATGATATGAAGAGAAAGATGTGCTTCTAAAAGGGGGCTTAATACTTCTAAAAAAGCACTCATTTCCTGATTTTCTTGAGAAAAAATAGCGGTTTGGTCAATAATCTGGACCATGGGTTTATTTTATTTTGGAAGCCAATAAATAAATGACTGCCATTCTAATGGCTACTCCGTTTTCTACTTGATTTAAAATGATAGACTGATTGGAATCTGCTACCTCTGAGGTAATCTCTACGCCCCTGTTAATGGGTCCAGGGTGCATGATCACTATTTCTTGATCTAAACTGTTTAAGAGCTCCTTATTCACTCCGTACAATTGGGTGTATTCTCTGGTGCTTGGAAAATAACTAATATCCATACGCTCGTTTTGAACGCGAAGCATATTGGCTACATCGCACCAGTTAAGCGCCTTACGGAGGTCTGTTTCTACACCAACGCCTAAAGACTCAATATGCTTTGGTATAAGGGTTTTGGGACCGCATACCTTCACTTCTGCACCCTGTAATTTTAAGGCGTAAATATTAGATAAAGCCACTCTTGAATGGAGAATATCTCCCACAATAACCACTTTCTTACCAGCCACATCTCCCAAACGCTCGCGAATGGAATAAGAATCTAATAGGGCCTGTGTGGGGTGCTCGTGAGCACCGTCTCCAGCGTTTATTATCGAGGCATTGATATGCTTAGAAAGCAGTACGCCTGCACCCGGATTAGGATGGCGCATGACCACCATGTCTACTTTCATAGACAAAATATTATTTACCGTATCTATAAGGGTTTCTCCTTTAGTGACAGAAGACTGTGAGGTAGAAAAATTAAGTACATCTGCAGATAATCTTTTCTCCGCCAACTCAAAAGAGAGTTTCGTTCTGGTGGAGTTTTCAAAAAATATATTAGCAATAGTGATGTCTCTAAGAGAAGGTACTTTTTTAATAGGGCGGTTAATCACTTCTTTAAAGTGGTCTGCCGTTTCAAAAATAAGATCAATGTCTGTCTCTTGGAGATATTTAATCCCGAGCAAGTGTTTTACACTTAATTGTCTGTTAGGATTTGGCACTTTCTAGATGTATTTTTTAAGGCGTTAGTTTATTAAATATACGGTGTCTTCTCCATCTTGCTCTTTCCAGCACACCTTTACTTTTTCATGGTCAATTACATCTACTTGTCTCCCTCTATAATTAGGCTGGATAGGCAAATGCCTGCTAAACCTTCTGTCTATTAGGGTAAGTAGTTCAATTTCCTCAGGTCTACCGAAGGACTGAAGCGCGGTAAGTGCTGCTCTAATACTCCTACCAGTATACAAAACGTCGTCTATGAGGACCACTTTTTTATTGTCTATGAGGAAATCTATTTGGGTCTTATTGGCTATAAGTGTTTTGCCGTCCCTTCTAAAGTCATCCCTAAAAAAGGTGATGTCTAAAAAACCAAGGGCTATGTCTTTAACCTTGTAGTCTTCTTGAAGAATTTGCGCCAAACGGGTTGCTAGATAAGCACCTCTAGGTTGCAAACCGATCAATACCGTATTAGAAAAATCCAGGTGACTTTCTAACAACTGGCAAGCCAACCTGTGAAGGATAATGTGAATTTCTTTTTCGGAAAGAAGTACTTTTTGGCTCATAAGCTCCAGTGTAGGCGTTTGCGTGACAAAAATAGGGAATTTTTTCAATTCACAGCCCTAGAATACCATTTAAGCAGTCCTACAAAATAGGATTTTAAAAAAGTGCATAAAAAAAGCCCGGGCTAACGCCCGGGCTTTTAAAAGGGTTCAAACAAAAGAATTAGTTTCCTTTTCCTTCCATTTTATCTTTTAACGCTTGTAATGCTTCGTTAGCATCACCAAGGGTTGGTTTTGCTTCATCTGCACTCGCAGAAGCCTTCTTAACGGCTGTGCGAATATTGCGTTGCTCTTCTTCTCTAAAGATAGCAGTATGGCTTGCTACCACACGCTTAAACTCTTTATTGAATTCAATCACCTTAAACTGAGCTTCATCGCCTTTGCTTAATTTTGTGCCATCTTCTTTTTCTAGGTGTCTAGAAGGAACAAAGGCAACAATATCTTCATTGAAGTTAATAGTGGCTCCTTTGTCTACAATTTCTGCAATAGATGCAGTGTGTAAAGAATCTAAAGCAAATTCAGTTTCGTATTTATCCCAAGGATTGACTGTAGTTTGCTTGTGACCAAGGCTTAATTTTCTACCATTAACATCTAGTTCTAATACTTCAACCTCTAAAGTGTCACCAACAGCAACAAATTCAGATGGGTGCTTAATTTTCTTAGTCCAAGAAAGGTCAGAAATATAAATTAATCCGTCAATTCCTTCTTCTAATTCAACAAACACTCCGAAGTTAGTGAAGTTTCTTACAATACCTTTATGCTTAGAAGCTACTGGGTATTTAGTGGTAATGTCCGTCCAAGGATCTTGCGTTAATTGCTTAATACCAAGAGACATTTTACGGTCTTCACGGTCTAAAGTCAATACAACAGCTTCTACCTCATCACCTACTTTTACAAAGTCTTGGGCAGAACGCAAGTGCGTAGACCATGACATTTCAGAAACGTGGATTAATCCCTCTACACCTTCTTCTACTTCTATAAATGCGCCGTAATCTGCAATAACAACTACTTTACCTTTCACCTTGTCTCCAATAGCAATCGTATCGCTTAAAGCTTCCCATGGGTGCTTCTCTAGCTGCTTAAGACCTAATTGGATTCTAGATTTGTTGTCGTCAAAGTCTAAGATTACTACATTCAATTTCTGATCTAACTCAACCACTTCGTTCGGGTGGTTAATTCTAGACCAAGAAAGATCTGTAATGTGAACCAAACCGTCTACACCACCAAGATCAATAAACACACCGTAAGAAGTAATATTTTTAACAATACCTTCTAAGACTTGTCCTTTTTCTAACTGGCCAATGATTTCTTTTTTCTGCTCTTCAATATCTGCTTCAATAAGCGCTTTGTGAGAAACAACAACGTTTTTGAATTCATGGTTAATTTTAACCACTTTGAATTCCATTGTTTTTCCAACATATTGGTCGTAGTCTCTAATAGGCTTCACGTCAATTTGTGAACCTGGCAAGAACGCCTCAATTCCAAATACATCTACGATCATACCTCCTTTAGTTCTACACTTCACGAATCCGTTAACTACTTCTTCTTTGTCATGTGCATTGTTTACACGATCCCAAGCTTTAATAATTCTCGCTTTTCTGTGAGATAAAACCAACTGACCTGTTTTGTCTTCTCTAATGTCAATAAGAACTTCTACCTCATCCCCTACTTTTAAGTCAGGATTGTAACGAAATTCATTTAAAGAGATTACCCCTTCAGACTTGGCATTAATGTCAATGATAGCTTCGCGTTCAGTAAGATAAACTACCTTTCCAACCACTACTTCTTCATCTGCAGTGTCTACAAAATTTGCTGAAACCAAAGTTTCAAACTCCACTAACTTAGACTCTTCAACACGCTCAATTCCTTGCTCGTATTTGTCCCAGTTAAAGTTTTCTAAAAATTCTTTTGGATCTTGGGCTACTGTTTCAGTAGTCACTTTTGCTGCTACAGCTTCATTTTCTGCTGCTGCGTTTGTGTTTTCTTCAGTCATTTGAAGATTAAAATTTGTATTCTGAAAGGCTTACAAGAGTGCACAATACCTACAGAAGTTGTGAATGATTAAAATATCTAAGTCCCTTTTCCTCTTGACTATTTGCTAAAAAGGAGTGCAAAAATACAATTTAATTAGGAAAATACAAATCTAAATGCCACTAAATTAAAGTGTTATTCAATTTATTTCTCTTTATTTCTGATGGTTGCAAAAAGAAAAGAATTAGGATGCAATCAGGGCATTGGCATGACTTAAAATACGCTCAAATTGTTCTTCAAGACCCATATCACTATTGTCAATTTCTATAGCACCTTCTGCCTTTTTCAAAGGCGATGTCTCTCTGTGTGAATCTATATAATCACGCTCTTGAACGTTTTTAAGCACCTCATCAAAACGCACCTTATTCCCCCTGTCAATCAATTCTTTATACCTCCTGTGGGCCCTAGTGTCTGCGGAAGCGGTGAGGTATAATTTTAATTCTGCCTTAGGAAAAACAACGGTTCCTATATCTCTACCATCCATCACTACACCCTTTTGAACGCCCATTGCTTGCTGTAAAGCCACTAATTTCTCCCTTACTTCTGGGACAGTAGCTACAGGACTCACCTGCTGAGAAACGGTAAGGGTTCTAATAGGTGTTTCTATATTCTCTCCATTTAAAAACATAGCAGCATCCTGTTGACCACCAACAAATTTAAATTGGAGGTCTATTGAATCTAGTGCATTTACAAGCGATGCTTTATCTAACACACCTTCTTTAATGAAACCCTGCTGCATGGCAAAATAAGTCACTCCGCGGTACATGGCCCCACTGTCTACATATATATACCCCAATGATTTGGCTAATTTTTTAGCGATGGTACTTTTTCCTGTGGAGGAATATCCGTCTATAGCGATGGTTATTTTTTTCATTTAATGGTTATGAATCATTACAAATTTACAATTTTTTAGCCTCAGCCACCTGCTCTTTGGTCAATGCCAGTGCGACTACTTCACTCATATCCGTCACATAATGGAAAGTGACCCCTTTTAAATAGGCTTCTTTAATCTCCGCAATGTCTTTTCTATTTTCTTCACAGAGAATGATCTGGTTAATATTCGCTCTTTTAGCTGCAAGTATTTTCTCTTTAATTCCACCCACTGGCAATACCTTTCCCCTTAAGGTAATCTCCCCTGTCATGGCCAAACGAGATTTTACTTTTCTTTGTGTGAAAAGAGACACCAAGGAAGTGAGCATGGTAATACCCGCGCTTGGACCATCTTTAGGCGTAGCCCCTTCTGGCACGTGAATATGTACGTTGTATTTCTCAAAGACATCGGCCGTGAGGCCATATAAAGCTGCGTTTGCTTTAATATACTCCATGGCTATAGTGGCAGATTCTTTCATGACCTTACCCAGGTTACCCGTAATATTCATGAGCCCTTTACCTTTAGAAAGAATGGACTCTATAAACAGGATATCTCCTCCAACCGAGGTCCATGCCAAACCCGTCACTACCCCTGCAACCTTATTGTTTTCATATTTGTCACGCTCTAATCTAGGTACCCCCAACACTTTTTCTATGTGCTCCGTAGTGACTTTTACTTCATAGGCTTCTTCCATAGCAATAGATTTCGCTGTGTTTCTAACCATTTTAGCCAACTGCTTGTCTAAGTTTCTCACGCCTGACTCTCTGGTGTATCCGGCGACAATTTTCTCAAATTGTGGCTTACCTATTTTAATTTGATCCGCCGTAACACCGTGTTCTTTTAATTGTTTTGGCAATAAGTGTCGTTTGGCTATTTCTACTTTTTCTTCAATCGTATATCCAGACACATTAATGAGCTCCATACGATCCAACAAGGCAGGCTGAATGGCCCCTAAATTATTCGCGGTGGCTATAAACAACACCTTGGAAAGATCGTAACCCATTTCCAAGAAATTATCGTGAAAATCACCATTCTGTTCTGGATCCAATACTTCTAAAAGCGCAGAAGATGGGTCTCCTTGGTGGGAATTAGACAACTTGTCAATTTCATCTAACACAAAGACTGGATTAGAAGTTCCCGCCTTCTTTAAACTCTGCAACACCCTTCCTGGCATGGCGCCAATATAGGTTTTTCTATGCCCCCTAATTTCAGCTTCATCTCTTAGACCACCAAGCGACATACGGACATACTCCCTACCTAAAGAGGCTGCTATAGATTTACCCAAGGAAGTTTTCCCTACCCCTGGAGGTCCATATAGACAGAGGATAGGAGACTTCATATTGTTTCTAAGTTTTAAAACAGCCAGGTGTTCTAAAATACGTCTCTTAACATCTTCCAAGCCAAAATGGTCTCTATCTAATATTTTTTGGGCGCGTTTCAGGTCAAATACATCTTTTGAAAAATGGTCCCACGGAAGGTCCAAAAAGAGTTCTAAATAATTTCTTTGAATAGAGTATTCTGCTACTTGAGGATTCATTCGCTGAAGCTTACCCAACTCTTTGTCAAATTGCAAACTTACTTTATCTGTCCATTTTTTCTTCTTAGCCGCAGCAAGCATTTCATTCACTTCCTCTTCATAAGACACCCCACCCAATTCTTCTTGAATGGTTTTCATTTGCTGGTGCAAAAAATACTCTCTTTGCTGTTGGTCCAAATCATTGCGCACCTTAGATTGAATGTCATTTTTCAATTGCAATTTCTGCATTTCAACATTCATAAACTTTAGGGTGGCTAAAGCACGCTCCTGTAAATCAGCGGTCTCTAATAAAATTTGTTTTTCTTTATGAGAAACAGAGAGGTTAGAGCACACAAAATTGATTAAAAAAGAATTGCTCTCTATATTTTTAATCGCAAAGGAAGCCTCAGAAGGAAGGTTTGGATTATTTTTAATGATCTGTAATGCCAATTCCTTTATAGAATCTATAATGGCTAAAAACTCTTTGTTTTCTGGCTCAGGTCTATGTTCAAGTGTTTCCTCAACAGTCGCTTTAATATAGGGATCCTCAGACACCACCTCTTTTATGGCAAAACGCTTTTTCCCTTGGATGATCACAGTCGTATTTCCGTCGGGCATTTTCAAAACCCTAAGAATTCTAGCCACTGTGCCTATTCTACTAATGTCATTAACTCCTGGATTCTCTGTGTTTTGATCTTTTTGAGACACCACTCCAATCACTTTATCTCCATTGTTGGCCTCTTTTATTAATTGAATGGACTTGTCTCTCCCAGCAGTGATTGGCACCACAACACCCGGAAATAAAACCATATTTCTCAAAGGGAGAATAGGCAAGGATTCAGGAAGGGATTCATTATTTATTTCTGCTTCATCTTCAGGAGTCATTAAAGGAATTAAATCTGCATCTTCATCTATACCTTGTAGTGACATACTGTCAATATGTAAAAAATTCGAATTACTCATAGCGTTATATATCCGTCATAATGTCATTTACAAACATCGGTTTCGGTTTTAAAAATTATTTATCTGCTTTAAAAACGACTAAAAGCCCCTGAATCGAGGAATCTATTCGCTTTTCTTTATACCCATATAGTCAATTCCTGTGCCATTGTTTCATTAAATGATTTGAAACTGTAACATTTCTGTCTAACTTGTATCTATACTATAAATAAGCTTGTTTTTTTGAGCCTTAAAGAGCCCACACATATTACGCCCCTAATTAAAGACTGTCTTCATGGAGACGTCAAAGCACAATACGCGCTTTACGAGCAGTACCATAAAGCCATGTACAACGTTGCTTGGCGTATTGTTAAAGAAACGCATGAAGCAGAAGACGTCATGCAGGAAGCTTTTATTAGTGCGTTCAAAAAGTTGGATCAATTCAGCGGTCAAGTGAGCTTTGGCGCTTGGTTAAAAAAAATTGTCATTAATAAAGCGATTGTCGCTTTTAGAAAACAAAAAAAGGAAGGCCCCATTAGTTTAGAAGAAGAGATTTATAAGATTCCTGGGCCTGTGGCCGATGCTACAAACCAAAAAGACAACGAAAAAAAAGCCGCATTGGTCCTAGAGACTATAGCCAGTTTAAAAGAAAATTATCGCGTTTCACTAACCTTACATCTCATAGAAGGTTTGACCCATGAGGAGGTCTCTGAACTATTAGACATCAGTAGCAGCAATTGCAGGACCACTTTTTCTAGGGCAAAAGAACAACTGAGAAAAAAAATAGAAACACATCCATTATGGAAGAATTTATAAAACAAATTTTTGATTCAGCACCAGAAGCCCTTCATAGTAAAAAACCACTAGAGGGTCACGAAAATCGTTTTTTAGAAAAACTTTCTGAAGCAACTGTTGAAAATATCCTCCCTTCAAAAGCTACTTTAAAATTGGTCTGGCGCAAAAACACCAAACGTCTTTTGAGTATAGCGGCTAGTGCAGCCATTTTATTTGGGGTGTTTCAATGGGGTGTTCACAGTCAGTCCACACAAACTAAAATAGCCTATTTTACTCCAGAAACAGCAGCTATCAATGCGTATTATCCTGGCTTAATTGCCATAGCTGTCAAGGAAATTGAACAACAAAGCAGCCCCCTTACAAAACCTCATATAGACAAAGTTTTCAAGGAAATTTCAAAATTAGATGGCCGTTTTAAAGAAATGGAGGACGCTATGATCAATGGAGGGAATACCAAATTAATCCTTCAGGCCATGGTACAAAATTATACCACAAGAATAGAATTATTAGAAGAAGTTATGCACCAAATAAACACCATTAACGCTATAAACGAACACACAGATGGAAACCTTTAAAAAAACTGTTAGAATATTTTTAATCACTTTAATTTTTCCTGCATTTATGTGGGCCAACAACCCTGAGGTTCTCAAAAAAACTCCTTTCAGATATGAAAAAGAAAGGGTGGTTAAGAAAAACTTTAAGGTCAATGCAGACGCACTGATGAAAATTGACAACGCCTATGGCAATCTAACGATTAGCAGTTGGAACGAGAATAGGATTGAGATGGTCATTACTATCAAAGCAGAGGGCAGCGATGAAGATCGTGTTATTGAAAAAATTGAAGGCGTAGACATAGACTTTATGTCTAGCAGCAGTATGGTCTCTGCCAAAACAATTTTCAACAACAAAAGAAGTGGTTGGAGTTGGAATTGGGGCAATAACAACGTGAACCTCTCTGTCCATTACAACATTAAAATACCTATGTCTAACAGTGTAGATTTAGAGAATGATTACGGAAGTATTGTCATTGATCAAATCAATGGAAATACTAAAATTAATTGTGATTATGGTAGGCTGGAGATTGGTTCATTAAATGGCGATAGAAACGAACTCAATTTTGACTACACCTCCAAATCTACTATTGCCTATGTAAAGAAAGCCTATATAGAAGCTGATTACTCTGGGATGACTATTGAAAAAGCGGGCGATTTAAATATCAATACAGATTACTCATCCATAAGTATTTATCATATGGACAATTTAAGTTACGACGCAGATTACGGAAGTATAGAAGTAGAAGAGGCCAATAATGTAAACGGAGTGGGCGACTATTTTAGCACCAAACTTGGCATCCTTCATGGAAATGTGTCTATAGATGCAGATTATGGAAGCGTAAAAATAGCAGAAATGGCCGCAGACGCGGGAAGCCTAAATATCAGTTCTGATTATACTGGTATAAAAATTGGGTACCATAAAGACTATCATTTCACTTTTGAAATTGAAACCAAATACGCAGGCGTTAGTGGTACAGATGCTTTTGAGATGTCTATCTCTAAAGAAAAATCTAGTGAGCGTTATTACAAAGGCTACTACAAAAATCCAAACAGCAAAAATCACGTTCAAATATTGAGTAAATACGGCGGATTGAGCTTTACTAAAAAATAAGCACTTAGTAAAACAAGCCACTAAAATGTATTCCATAAATACCTATAAAACAATAGTCTTGTGATAAATTTCAACAAGGTAAATAAAATTTAAAGCCTCTTAATTATGAAAAAAAGCCTCTTATTAATAGCAATGATTTTACTTGGAACCTCAGCGCATGCACAGTGGTGGAAGAGAATTAAAGGGAATGGCAACACCATTACACAAACAAGACAAACCCCAGACTATGATAAAGTTTCAGTGGCTGGATCTTTTAACGTGCAATTGGTTCGAGGTGAAGAAGGAGAGATTACCTTAAAAGGAGAAGAAAACCTATTAGAATACATTGAAGTTTCCGTAAAAAACAATGTATTGGTATTAAAAGTAAAAGACAATATAAACCTGACTAGTTCTTGGAATAAATCCATAACTATTGAAGTGCCTGTAACAGAAATAGCCGGTGTTAAATTATCAGGTTCAGGAGACATTAGCGCTAAAACAACTTTAAATGCAATAGATTTTAATGCTGTTGTGTCTGGGTCTGGGGATATTTCCTTAGCCATAGAAGCAATCAATTTATATGTACAAGTGTCTGGATCTGGGGATATTGACCTTTCTGGAAGTGCACAAGACTTAACGGTAAAAGTTTCTGGGTCTGGAGATGTGAATGCTTATGAGATAGCTGCAGAAAACGCTACAGTATCCGTATCTGGATCTGCAGATGTTAAAGTGACTGTAAAAGGCACTTTAAATGCCAAGGTGTCTGGCTCTGGTGATGTTCAATATAAAGGTAATCCTAAAAAAGTAGCTTCAAAAGTCTCAGGCTCGGGAGATGTCACTGGGTATTAAACCCTATTCAACCCTTCTGAGTAGTAGCCCACCTACCAGGAAAAAAACACCAAACATAATAATCCCATTTCTAAGGTCACCACTTCCTTGTGCAAGTGCTCCATAAATAAAAGTACCCAAGACAATACCTATCTTTTCTGCTACGTCGTAGAAACTAAAGAATGAGGTGGTGTCTTGGGTTTCTGGCATAAGTTTGGCGTAGGTAGATCTGGAAAGCGCTTGAATCCCTCCCATGACTATACCGACCAATCCTGCGGCAATATAAAATTCGGTTGGAGAAACCACAAAATAAGCATACACGCAAATCATTAACCAAAGTGCATTTACCGCAATCAGCGTAGGGATATTTCCAAATTTCTCAGAAGCCTTTGCGGTGAGTGTTGCCCCTATAATGGCCACCAATTGAATGAGAAGTATACTACTGATTAGGCCTATGGTTCTTTGATCGTCTGACCCCCAAGCTATTTCTTCTTCTCCAAAATAAGCCGCAATGAGCATGACCGTTTGTACCGCCATACTATACACAAAAAAAGCAAGCAAATATTTTTTCAATATTGGCTGAGACTCCAATTGATTCCAAACCATTTTAAGTTCCTTAAAACCATTGAAAAGTAAGTTTACTGCAGGGCCGTTTTTCTTATTCCCCTTGGGCATATAATAAAAACTGTATTGACTAAAAATTATCCACCAAATTCCCACAGTCACAAAAGAGTATTTCATAGCAGTAATAGCTGCTGGAGACTCAGGAAGGTCTTCAATACCAAATAGTGCTGGCTGCATGACCATAGCTAAATTAAAAAGCAGAAGAATGACACTACCCACATAACCCAATGAAAATCCCTTTGCGCTAATGCTATCTTGTTGCTCTGGATAAGCAATATCTGGAAGATAAGAGTTATTAAAAGCAAAACTAACCCAAAACCCCACTAGTCCCATAAAATATAGTAATAGAGAAATGTAAATGTGCTCCAAAGAAAACCAATACAATCCTATGCATGAAAGCCCTCCTAGGTAACAAAAGAACTTCAAAAAAGCTTTCTTATTTCCAAGGTAATCTGCTATTCCTGATAGGATTGGCGTTAGTATGGCTATAAATAAAAATGCTGCTGAAGTGACATAACTGATCAAGGGTGCTCGTGCTATTTCTACGCCAAAAACCAATACTTTTTCAATCCCTTCCATACGAAATAGCGCGCCGTAAAAAATAGGGAAAATCGCAGAAGAAATGACCAGACTATACACAGAATTGGCCCAGTCATAAAAAGCCCATGCAAACAACAATTTTTTACTTCCTTTCTCTGCAATAGCGCTCATATATTGGGTTGGTATTTGGTTTCTTCATTTTTTTTAGCGCCATAAAAAACATCTTAAGCATTCACTTAATCGACTTTTACATCACACTAGGACTTTGCTAATATACAATTATAGCCAGAGTCTCAAAAAACGACTTAAAAATTCTGTTGCTTGTGCTTTTGGCACTCTTTTTGAAATAGGGCATATGAACTTAAATGATTTTGATATGAGACATTTTACGGCATTATTGACCCTTGTAATTCTAAGTGTATTTACGACAGCTTGTGAGGGACCTGAAGGACCTCCAGGATTAGATGGAAACACCTTGCTTGGTCAAACCATGGAATTTCAAGCTTCATTTAATGCCAACAATAACTTTAGTCATTTGTTTGTTTTCCCAAACCAAGTAAGGGTCTATGAATCTGACGCTGTTTTGGTGTATCTTTTAGAAGAGACTTTTAATTCAAATGGATCCAATACAGATGTTTGGACCCCACTACCCCAATCTTTTTTTACCGATCAAGGCCTATTACAATATACCTTTAACCATACTTTTTTAGATGTAAACCTATTGCTGCAAGGCAATTTTAATTTAAACAATGCGGCCCCAATTTTTACTCAAAATCAAATCTTTAGGGTGGTTGTCATGCCTGCTGAATTTGCTTTAGATCCCAATTTAAACACCATGAATTATCAGGAAGTCTCACAGTATTTAGGCGCGGCTGAATCTAGCCTCATTAAGGTAGGGAACCAAGAATAAATTTCAAATTTTATGTACCTTTAAAATAAAAAATGAAAAATACTTTATTACTAGGATTATTTCTTTTGACAAGTCATTCGTTTTACGCGCAACGTGCTGTAAATCAATACGACGTGATTAAAACAGCCCAAGAATGGAAAGCCACTTTATCTGATTTAGAATTTTATGTGCTGAGAGAACAAGGTACAGAAAGACCTTTCACAAGTACTTTGTTGAAAATAAAACAAAAAGGTACCTATGTGTGTAAGGCATGCAACACACCGCTGTTTAAAAGTGACCATAAATTTGATTCTGGTACAGGTTGGCCTTCTTTTGACAGAGAAGTAAAAGGGAATGTGGGTTATGGAGTGGATTATAAAGTGGGTTACGCCAGGTCTGAAGAATACTGCTTAAAATGTGGCGGTCACTTGGGTCATGTATTTACAGATGGACCAAAAAACACCACGGGTTTAAGACATTGTATTAATGGTGCTGCCCTAGCATTTGTTCCTGACGCAAAATAATATGAGTTCTAAATTCACAAAGCAGCAATCTGAAGATCATTACAAAGCGCACCTTTCTCCAGAAGCATTTAAGGTCTTAAGACAAAACGGCACTGAATATCCTTTTACAGGGGTATATGACAAACACTTTGAAACAGGCAGTTACCATTGTGCAGCCTGTAACACCCAACTTTTCGAAAGTGCCCATAAATACAATAGTGGTTGTGGCTGGCCTGCCTTTGACACCGCTATTTCAGGAGCTATTTTATATATAGAAGATCACAGTCATGGTATGAGACGCGTAGAAACCCGTTGTGCTGCATGCAATTCACATTTGGGGCATGTTTTTGAAGACGGCCCTGTGGACACTTCCGGAGAACGATACTGCATAAATTCTGTTTGCTTGGTTTTTGTTCCTGAAAAAACAACAAAATAAGGGTAGAAGCTTTCAGATTGGTTTTGTAACTTTGGGCGCTATAAATTTTTACCAAAATCATTATCATGAGTCATTTTGATGTTATTGTTTTAGGAAGTGGACCTGGAGGTTATGTTACTGCCATTAGAGCTTCTCAATTAGGATTTAAAACTGCTATTATAGAGAAAGAAAGTCTGGGAGGGGTATGCCTTAACTGGGGCTGTATTCCTACAAAGGCCCTGATTAAATCTGCTCAGGTTTTTGAATACCTTCAGCATGCAGAAGACTACGGTCTTAAGGCTTCAGGGGTAGATAAAGATTTTGACGCTGTTGTAAAAAGAAGTAGAAATGTAGCCGGAACCATGAGTAAAGGAGTGCAGTTCTTACTAAAGAAAAATAAAATTGAAGTGATCAATGGCCATGGAAAAGTACTTCCTGGTAAAAAAGTGTCTGTTACAGATGCAAATGGAAAAGCCACTGAATACACTGCCAATAATATCATTATAGCTACAGGTGCTAGGTCTAGAGAACTTCCTAGCCTACCACAAGATGGTGAAAAAATTATAGGTTACAGACAGGCCATGACCTTAGACAAACAGCCTAAAAAATTAATCGTTGTAGGTAGTGGCGCAATAGGGATTGAATTTGCTTATTTCTACAACGCTATGGGAACGGACGTAACTGTAGTAGAATACCTTCCAAATATTGTCCCTGTAGAAGACAAAGACATTTCTATACAATTAGAAAAAAGTTTCAAAAAAGCTGGAGTTAAAGTAATGACTTCTTCTGAAGTAACTAAGGTAGACACTACTGGAAAAGGGGTTGTTGTCACCGTGAAAACTGCCAAAGGAGAAGAAATTCTGGAAGCAGACATGGTGCTCTCTGCAGTGGGTATTAAAACCAATATTGAAAATATTGGTTTAGAAGATGTTGGAATTGCCACAGACCGAGACAAAGTTTTAGTCAATGACTTTTATCAGACTAATATTCCTGGATACTATGCTATTGGAGACATTACTGCTGGTCCTGCATTGGCACATGTGGCTTCTGCAGAAGGTATTTTATGTGTAGAAAAATTAGCCGGTATGGAGGTGCATCCTCTAGACTACGGCAATATCCCTGGATGTACTTATTCTAGTCCTGAAATTGCCTCTGTTGGTCTTACAGAACAACAAGCAATAGACAAAGGCTTGGATATTAAAGTAGGTAAATTTCCGTTTACAGCCTCTGGAAAAGCAGTGGCTTCAGGAACTCCAGAAGGTTTTGTAAAAGTAATTTTTGACGCCAAATACGGAGAGTGGCTGGGTTGTCATATGATTGGTGCAGGGGTTACAGATATGATTGCTGAAGCTGTTGTAGCTAGAAAATTAGAAACTACTGGACATGAAATTTTAAAAACCATTCACCCACACCCAACTATGAGTGAGGCTGTTATGGAGGCAGTTGCTGCTGCATATGATGAGGTCATTCACATTTAAAATGTGCACAAAAAAAAGGCGCCACTTTGCGCGCCTTTTTTTTGAATGGTATTTCTTATAAAAAACTCTGTACGGCCAATCGGTAACTTTGCATGCCAAAACCGAGAATAACTCCTTTAGCTACAGGAGAAATATAAGACAGATGCCTAAAGGACTCTCTGGTATGGGTATTGGATATATGCACTTCTACTACGGGAGTGGAAATGGCTTTAACGGCATCGGCTATGCCCACCGAAGTGTGGGTATAAGCCCCTGCATTGAGAACAATACCCTCATAATCAAATCCTACCTGATGGAGTTTGTCTATAATCTCGCCCTCAATATTAGATTGAAAGTAGTCAAAGCTCAGTGTTGGAAAAGCTTTTTTTAAGTCTTCCAAATAGGTTTCAAAGGAACTATTCCCGTATATACTAGGCTCTCTCTTGCCCAATAGGTTTAAATTAGGGCCGTTTATAATGCAAATTTTCATGCCCAAATATATAAAAAAAGGATTTGAGAGCATTTGTATAATTCCTTGTATAGCAAACAAAACAATCTTAATTTTAAAACATGAATTGGGAACAGGCAATTAGCGCTTACAAAAGCTATCTTCAAATAGAGAGAGGCCTGTCTAAGAATGCTTTAGAAAGCTATATTTTTGATGTGCAAAAACTCCAAAAATCAGTCTCTAACAACCAACAAAACTTACCAATAACAATAGATAAAGACACGGTTTTAGAGGGCGTTTACGAAAGCGTTAAACCTTTAAGTGAGCGTTCTCAAGCGAGATTTATTTCTGGATTAAAAAGCTTCTTTAACTACCTGGTATTTGAAAAATACAGGACAGACAACCCCATGGAATTGGTAGAATCCCCAAGGTTGGGAAGAAAATTACCTCCCGTACTATCTACCCAAGAAATAGATTCACTCATTGCCGCAATAGACCGAAGCAGCCTTGAAGGCCAGAGAAATGTAGCCATACTAGAAACGCTCTACGGCTGTGGGCTGAGGGTCTCTGAATTAACGACGCTTAAAATCTCTGATTTATTTTTTGAAGAGGGCTTTATAAGGGTTTTAGGAAAAGGAAACAAAGAGCGCTTTGTTCCGGTAAATCCCACAACAGAAAAGCTTGTAAAAGTATATATGAAAGCGGTGAGGCCTTATCAAAAACCACAAAAAGAAGCGGCCGACACCTTGTTTTTAAACCGTAGAGGGCATGGGTTGACCAGGGCCATGATTTTTACCATTGTTAAACAACTGGCTAAAAAAATCGCTTTAGAAAAAACAATCAGCCCCCATAGTTTTAGGCATTCTTTTGCCACACATCTTTTAGAGAATGGCGCAGATTTAAGGGTTATTCAACAATTATTAGGACACGAGAGTATCACGACAACAGAAATATACATGCACCTAGACAAAACTCACTTGGCTGGAGTGCTCAATCAATATCATCCAAGAAAATAACATGACAGCAAGACAAAGCAACACATGGTGGAAAGAAGGTATTGTGTATCAGATTTATCCGAGGAGTTTTCAAGATACTTCTGGAAATGGTGTTGGAGACTTAAAAGGCATTCTACAAAGGCTTGACTATATTAAAAGTTTGGGGGTAGACATTATCTGGCTCAATCCAGTATATGAATCTCCAAATGACGACAATGGCTATGACATTAGTGATTACAAAAATATCATGGTGGAATTTGGTGGTATGGAAGATTTTGACTCCCTGCTCAAAGGCATGCATGATAGGGGGCTAAAATTAATGATGGATTTGGTGGTCAATCACTCCAGTGATGAGCACCAATGGTTCCAGGAATCCAGAAAAGACAGGGACAACCCATACAGAGATTACTACCACTGGTGGCCCGCAGAAAAAGGAACCCCGCCAAAAAGATGGAGTTATTTTGACGTAGAAGAAAACGCTTGGAAATACGACGCTACCACCAATGCCTATTACTTGCATTATTTTTCTGTTAAACAGCCAGACTTAAAATGGGAGAATCCAGCCTTGCGACAAGAAATTTACCGTATGATGGCTTTTTGGTTTGAGAAAGGGGTAGATGGCTTTAGGATGGACGTAATTCCTTTTATTTCAAAAGACACCAACTACCCTGAATTACCTCCGCAGTTCAAAGGAGACTTTATTGCCTATTATGCACAAGGTCCCAAATTGCATGAATACCTCCAAGAGATGCATGCGGAGGTGCTCTCAAAATACAACGTCATGACGGTGGGAGAAGCACCAGGAATTACCATAGAAAACGCCTTGTGTTTGGTGGGAGAAAATCGAAATGAACTCAATATGTTTTTCCATTTTGACCTCATGTCGCTTGACAGAAAACCAGGAACTGTCTTTGAAAAAAACCCAAAAGGGTGGCTTCTTTCTTCCTTTAAAGAGATTCATTCTAGGTGGGATAAAGCCTTTGAAAAGGATGGTTGGGGCAGCATGTATTTAAGCAACCACGATTTCCCGAGATCTGTAAGCAGGTGGGGGAACGACCATCCAGATTTCTGGTATGCGTCTGCCACTATGCTCCACACTTTTTTACTCACCATGAGAGGTACGCCCTATTTTTATTATGGAGATGAAATTGGCATGACCAATAGTCGTTTTGATCGCATAGATCAATACAGAGATATCAATACCATTAACCGCTATGAAATAGCCAAAAACAACGGGGAAGACCTTGCCGTTTTTATTGAGAATGAAAAAGATACCAGTAGAGATAATGCGCGAACCCCTATGCAATGGAACCTAAGCGCTACTGCTGGTTTTTCAAAAGCAGCTCCATGGATTGAGGTGAACCAGAATTTCACGCAAGGGGTTAATGTGGCTGCTCAGGAAAAAAATCCGTCTTCAATACTTCATTTTTTTAGAAAAGCAACCGCACTTAGAAAGAATCATCTGGGTCTTATATATGGAGACTATACGCTTATAGATCCTAAAAACGAATCCGTTTATGCCTACACCAGAAGCTATGAGACTAAAGTGTATTTAATCTTATTGAGTTTTAGCACCCAAGAAGCTCATGTTGCTTTAGGTGATTTAGCTGGGGTAGCTAAAAGTCTATTACTGCGCAATACCAACCAAGAAATAAAGGCAGAAGATGTTTTAGCACCCTATGAAGCTAGGGTCTATTTAGTTCAATAATTATCCTTATTTTTATAACAAACCAATTGATTCTATCAAATGAAAAATTTAATGATTACCGCGGTGCTATTTAGCATAAGTTTTGGTGCAATGGCACAAAAAAAACCTGTGGATGTTTTAAAAAAATTAGAGGCTAAAACAGCGTATTATAGTGGTATAGCGCAGCAAATATGGGGCTTGGCAGAAATGGGTTACCAAGAGGAACAGAGCAGTGCTTTATTACAAGAAACCCTATCTGCCGCTGGTTTTAAAATAACCACTGCTGTGGCTGGAATACCTACTGCTTTCACAGCAGAATACGGTAGTGAAGGCCCTGTAATTGCTATTTTGGGAGAGTACGACGCCCTACCAGGGCTGTCTCAAAAAGCCATCCCTAGCAAAGAATCTGCCGGTGAAAAAGCAGGCCATGCTTGTGGGCATCATTTATTTGGTACCGCTTCTACTGCTGCTGCAATTGCTGTAAAAGAGTGGTTAGAGGCCAACAATAAAAAAGGGCGCATTCGTTTTTACGGTTGTCCTGCTGAAGAGGGCGGTTCTGGAAAAGTGTATATGGTGAGGGCGGGATTGTTTAATGATGTAGACATTGCCTTACACTGGCATCCTGGAGCAAAAAATTCAGCGAGTGCTGGTGCAGCTTTGGCCAATAAATCTGCGAAATTTAGATTTTACGGAATTTCTGCTCATGCTGCAGCAGCCCCACAAATGGGGCGTTCTGCTTTAGATGGTGTAGAAGCCATGAACAATATGGTCAATATGATGCGTGAACACGTTTTAGAAGACGCAAGAATTCACTATGTCATTACCAGTGGCGGAAAGGCACCTAATGTGGTTCCAGATTTTGCTGAAGTCTACTATTATGCCAGACACAACAAAAGAGATGTGGTTATGGATATATTTGATCGAATGGTTAAAGCAGCAGAGGGAGCTGCCCTAGGAACTGGAACAACAATGGACTATGAAATTATTGGAGGAACCCATGAATTGCTACCCAACCTAACCCTTCAAGAAATGGTTCACAAAAACTTAACCAAAGTTGGAGGCGTGCAATACAATGAGGCAGAATTAACATTCGCTAATACTATAGCCAAGACACTAGGGCAAGAAAATGCAGACCAAGAAACTGCTGCTGCTATAGCGCCGTATAAAACTACAGCCAAAGCGGGTGGTTCTACAGATGTAGGAGATGTTTCTTTTACAGTTCCTACGGTAGGTTTTGGAACAGCTACTTGGGTTCCTGGCACTGCTGCACACTCCTGGCAAGCGGTAGCCGCTGGTGGAACAAATATTGGCAATAAAGGGATGATGGTAGCCGCAAAAACACTGAGTTTAAGTGCTATTGAGTTGTTTAGTAACCCAAAACTTATAGCAGCGGCTAAAAAAGAACAGCGGGAAAGATTGGGTGCAAGTTTTAAATACATCCCATTGATTGGAGACAGGGCGCCTGCGTTAAACTACAGAAACTAAAAGAAACATTAATCCCTTCATAAAAAACACCCAAAAGACTTTCTTTTGGATGTTTTTCTTGTAACATAAATCCTTCTTGAGCTACTTACAGCTAGAACTATAAAGATTGAATAAAGATTTAGAACATAAATTCTTAATAGCGTTTGAAGCACACCAAAACATTGTGCACAAAATCTGTACCCTTTATGCTAAGGACCAGGACAGCCACCACGATTTATTTCAGGAAATCAGTATTCAATTGTGGAAAGCCTACCCTAAGTTTAGAGGGGACTCAAAATTTAGTACCTGGATGTATCGGGTGGCAATTAATACCGCTATTACGCAATACAGAAAGGAAAAGAAAAGAATAGATATACACGACATTGATCATGTGCTTTTCAAAACAAGTGCATACGAAGCCTACGATAAGAAAGAAGAAGAGCAACTCCAGCTTATGTACGTCGCTATTAAATCCTTAAACGACATAGACAAAGCACTTATCTTTCTATATTTAGAAGATAAGAATTATGAAGAAATTTCCAAGACCTTAGGAATTACAGAGGTTAATGCAAGGGTGAAAATGAATAGAATAAAGAAAAAATTGAAAAAAATATTAAAGCCTTAATATGAAAGAGTTAGAACTTTTGAAAAAAGATTGGAAGGCTAAGGAAAGTGGGTTTCCAAAGCTCAAGCAAGAAGCGCTTTATGCCCTTATATGGAAGCGATCTTCCTCTATTGTAAAGTGGTTGTATTATATTTCTATAGCAGAATTTGTTTTTTGGACTGCCTTGAGTATCCTTACGAAAAGTGCTGAACAAGACAAAATAATAGAAAGCATGCGGCTTTCTACCTTTATATCTGTTCTCACCGTAGTGAATTATTCGGTGCTGGTGTACTTTATTGTGCTCTTTTACAAAAACTATAAACTGGTGAGCTACCAGTCTTCAGTCAAAGAATTAATTGAAAGTATTTTAAAGGTTAAGAAAACCGTGAGTCAATACGTTTGGTTTAATCTCAGTATGCTGGCTGTGGCTACCCTTGGAGGCTTTATTGGGAGTATATTGTACGGTCCTGAGTCTGAAACCATTCTTAAAATGGCCCATCAAAGAGAAAATACTTTTATGTTTTGGGGAATTATAGGGCTAGTAGTTATAGTTGTTATTGCAATAGCCATAGGCTTTTTGCTCTTATTTTACAGGCTGCTTTATGGCATACTCCTCAAAAAATTAAAACGCAATTACAAAGAACTCGTCAAGCTAGAAAATTAAGAAAAAGACCCCTCTTTTAAAGACGTGCAAAAGAGTGACCGTCCTTTCTATTATTAATCTTCCTTTGGATGTTTGTGTTTTCTAAAACGGCGTTTCTCGTTGTCCTGTTCCATTTGAGTAATTTCTTCTGGCTTGAGTACTTTAAGAAAAGAAGGATGCTGCTCTATAGCATACTCTAATTTTTCTATGATCTGATCAATAGAATCGTTGTCATAATCAATCTCCATGGGAGGTTTAATCACCATAGACTGTAAAATTCCTTTCTTTTTTACGCGCAATCCTTTCTTATCAAAAGAACGTCTAAAACCATCTATAACCACAGGGACTACGGTGGGTTTGTATTTTTTAATGATATGTGCAGTGCCTTTTCTAATTGGCTTCCAAGGCGTGGTTGTCCCTTGAGGAAAAGTGATCACCCAACCGTCATTAAGGGCTTTACCAATATTGGAAATATCCGACATTTTAACCTGTCTATTGACATCTTTACCCTCAGCACGCCAAGTTCGTTCTATACTTATAGAACCGGCATAAGCTAAAATCTTAGCCAACAAACTCTGCTTCATGGTTTCAGCAGCAGCCACATAATAAATATTTAATTTGGGGTGCCAAATATAACCCACGTTTTTAATAGAATCTACACGCCCGCTTAAAGAAGCATTAAATACATGAAACATAGCCACCACGTCTGCGAAGTAGGTCTGGTGGTTGCTTACAAAAAGCACATTCTCTCCAGGCAAATCTTTAATGATCTCTGAACCTTCAATATCTAAGGTGTTAAATCCTTTGTACCTTTGGTGAGAGAGTACGCCTAAATAACGGATCAATAATTTTTTTAAAAATAAAATATGACCAAAAGGGTTTCTTTTTATGAAAGGCATAGTATTGGTTTAAATCAGAAAGTAATAAAATATTTGTAAGAATTACCTTCCAACACAAGTGGCTAAAATACAAAAATAACTTATAAGGCATCATTTAAAAGCGTGCGTATTTCACTGAGCATCATAGCTGTCGCTCCCCATACCAACTCATTACCAATCGCAAAACCAGGCACTTTTATTTTAGCTGAATGAGACAACTGTACCCATTGGGTTTTAACAATGTCTTCTCTGACCAATAAAGCCAAAGGCACTTCTATAACAGAATGCACCTCTGAAGTTTCCAACACAAAAGGCATCTGTTTGTCATATAGCGCCATATAAGGCTGCACTAAAAAATTACTGGGTGGGATATATACAGCACTAAGCGCTATAATAGACCTAACTTGGGTTTGTAATATGCCTACTTCTTCAAAAGCTTCTCTAAGTGCAGTCTCTTTCAAATCAATATCTGATGGCTCGTATTGACCTCCTGGAAGTGCAATCTGATGGGCATGAACATCCTTACCCCCCTGCCTTTTAATAAGCAATAAATAGGTTTCTTCATTTTGATCAGGATAAAAAGCCGCTAAAACTGCCGCTTTTTTTGGGTTTTTGCTAAATTTAGAGGGATCGTTTAATATTTTGGCGCGTTGCGCTGATACCATTTTTAAATGGCTCGCCCTGCCTGGTAGCGGCTTTTTTCCTATTTTTGAAAGTATGTCTGAGAATACACTGAATTTCATGAGCAATACAAAATTACTATTTCAAATCTGTTTGGGACTAATTATTTTAATGGGAAGCTGTAATTCTGAAAAAAAGCCTCACAATTCCTTACAGAATAAAGCGAATTTAGTGAAGGAAAAACAGACCACAAAAGACAGCCTTTATGAAGAAAAAATCGTTGTTAAAAGGAAGGATACTGTCTTTAAACTCAATGAGGACAATGTAATAGACTTTTTTTACGGGTATAAAGAAACCCTTACAGAAACCAAAGTTCGGATAGAAACTTCATTTGGCAACATTGTGATTGACCTGTACGACAACGTGCCCTACCACAAAGCCAACTTTATTTTTCTGGCCAAGGAAGGCTACTTTAACAACACCTATTTTCACCGAGTAGTGAAGGGATTTATTATCCAAGGTGGGAATGCAGACAATAAAGAAACTGCAGACAAAAGAAGGGCTATTGGTCGTTATTTACTGCCTCCAGATACTAAAAAAGGACACGCCCACCATCGTGGTGTTATCTCTATGCCGAGTAGTGAAAATGACAACCCCCACAAACTAGCTTCCCCCTATGAGTTTTTCATTGTAGTGACAGATCCAGGTTCCTACCATTTGGATGGAGATTACACGCCCTTTGGGGAAGTGATTGTTGGAATGGATGTGGTAGATAAAATAAATCAGCAGGCGGTAGAAGCTGGAGACTGGCCGGTGCAAAACATTTATATTTATAAAGCGGTGGCTTTCTAGTTATAGTGCACTCATACCCATACCTAGTAAGCCAGGCCTGTAAGTTTCAGAATTAAATTTATGCCTATTATTAACCTATCACACCAGACCCTAAGAGAGCGGTCCCAACATACCATGCCACAAATTGCCCTGCAGTGATTGCGGACTGTGGGCTTTCAAAATGCACATACAAACCATGATCTGTAGCGTGTAATGTCGCTTTTTCTAGTGCCTGCCTGTAGCGAATTCTCGCCATGACCTCCAAGGTCTGTCCTGGCACAATTGCTAGGTCTTGCCTTACCCAATGCACCTCATAAGCGGTTACAAAAAGGGTGTTCCTGTATAAACCAGGGTGGGACTTACCCTGACCAGTATATATTACATTTTCATTTACGTCAGTAGCAATAACAAATAGTGGTTCCTTTGTACCTCCTACGTCTAGACCTTTACGTTGGCCATTGGTAAAATAATGAGCCCCTTGATGTTCGCCTACTTTCTTACCATCTGTAAGCTGATACGTGATTTTTTTGGAGGCATAAGCCAATGCTGCTTCTTTATCATTGAATTCCGGAGGTAATATATGATAATCGGGAAACGATGATGGAATTTCAATAATTACTCCTTTTTTAGGCTTTAATTGTTGCTGCAAAAAGTCTGGCAACCGTACTTTTCCAATAAAACATAATCCTTGAGAATCCTTTTTAACAGCAGTAATTAGACCTGCACGAGCGGCAATTTCTCTAACCTCTGGTTTTAATAAGCCACCTATTGGAAAAAGTGTTTTAGACAATTGCTCTTGTGAGAGCTGGCACAAAAAATACGATTGGTCTTTATTGGGATCTGCACCAGCTTCCAGGTTATACAGCACTTTCCCACTTGCTAGAGTCTGGCTGGTTTTTTGGCAGTAATGTCCTGTAGCGACATAATCTGCACCAAGATCTAAAGCGATCTTCATAAATACGTCGAACTTAATCTCCCTATTACAAAGCACATCTGGATTAGGGGTTCTACCCATCTTGTACTCGTGGAACATATAGTCTACTATCTTTTCCTTGTAAGCCTCACTCAAATCTACTGTTTGAAAAGGAATACCTAATTTTTCTGCTACAATAAGGGCGTCATTACTGTCTTCTAACCAGGGACATTCATTAGAGATAGTCACAGAGTCGTCATGCCAGTTCTTCATAAACAAGCCTATAACTTCATACCCCTGCTCTTTGAGCAAATAAGCAGTTACACTAGAGTCTACACCTCCGGAGAGGCCCACAACAACTTTTTTCATGATTAAACACTATTCAATTAGCGGTTGGCGTTGGTTTATGTGCCACACTTTTAATACAGTAACTTCTCTTAATTATTTAAAGCATTTAATCCCTTAGCGCTGGTTTTTTTTCGCTTCTGCTTGCTCCATAATTTCTCTCATTTTAGCCTGAAACTTCCCTTCTTTCTTTGGCTTTTCCTTATTGGCTTGAATGCGGGCGTGAATTTTGTCATCGTCTAGAATAAAATTCTTAATGGCCAACATGATGAATATGGTAATTAGATTTGATACAAAATAGTACAAACTCAGACCAGAGGCATAGCTATTAAAGAATATAAGCATCATCACTGGTGATAAATAAATGATAAACTTCATATTAGGCATTCCTGGTTGTGTGGGCATATTTTGCCCTGTCGTCATCATCATGTAAAAGAATATTGCCACAGAAGCAAGTATGGGGAATAAGCTTACATGGTCTCCATAGAAGGGAATATAAAATGGCAATTCTAAAATTGTGTCATAAGAAGACAAATCGTCTGCCCACAAGAAAGATTTCTGTCTCAAAGCAAATGAGGTAGGAAAAAACATAAAAAGGGCATAGAAAATAGGCATTTGTACTAAAGCAGGTACACAACCACTCATGGGGTTTACGCCAGCTTTATTGTAAATTTTCATAGTCTCCTGCTGCTTTTTCATGGCATTGTCTTTGAACTTATCATTTATTTCAGTGATTTCTGGTTTTAACACCTTCATCTTCGCCTGAGATAAATAAGACTTATAAGTCACTGGAGACATGAGCAAACGCACCAAAATAGTCATGACAATAATGGCAATCCCGTAAGGTAAATAGCCACTTAAAAAGGTATAGGTTGGCGTAAACACGTAGCGGTTAATCCATCCGAAGATCCCCCAACCAAAAGGAATAGAATCTTCTAAGCCGAGTGTAGGGAATTTTGACAACTCTTTTACATCAGTAGGGCCCAAATAGACATTCATATCATAGTCCAACACCCCACCAACTAATTGTAAGGGTGCTTTGGTCTCATATATTTTAGTGAAACCTATTGTTTTCGATTCTTCCTTAATAAGGTTGGTGCTGATAAAACTAGCCGTCTCCAAAGCAGGAGAAAAGACCATGATAGTACTAAAGAAATGCTGTCTGTAAGACACCCATTCTACCGCTTGCTCTGTAGCCTCGTCATCTGAACTATCAGAAAGCTTGTCTAGTTTATCTTCTTCAAATTTATAGTTCAACCGGGTGTATCTGTTCTCGTATTGAACACTCTTTGAGTGTCTTATAGTCTTTAAATCCCACTGTAATTGGGGGTTTTGGGTAGGATTAAAAAAGCCTGAAAGACCTACAGATTTGATTTTAAAATCTAGCATATATCCCGCTTCAGGAAGGCTATATTCAAATAAAAGGTATTCAGAATCAGACACTTTTGCTTTTAAAGTCAATAGCGAAATATTATTATTAGTAGACTTTGAAGGTTCAAAATACAAGTCTTTGGTCTGAATAATTCTATTGTCTTGGGTGGTAAAACTAATATTAAATGAAGTGTTACCGTCCTTGATCAAGTAAACGGGGACAGCGTCGTAGGTATTGTATTTCTTATTTTGAGCTAAGACCAACTGCCCTCCTTTATGAGACACTTCTACGCGTAAAACATCGTTCTCCAATAAAGTGTTTCCAGGTACGATTGGCGTAAAAGAAAAAGCCCCCATACTAGATTTATAAGCGGCCACCGCTGTACTGTCTGAAGGATTAATATCTTGAATGGCATGAGCTGCTTGGGTATAATCAGCCTCTTGTGTAGTGGCTGAATTTCCTTGAATAGCAGCAGCTTCTCTCTCTGCTTGTTGTTTTGCTGCAAGCTCCTCAGGGGTAGGCTGATTGATGTAAAACATGTAAATTAGTATTACAAAAATAAGTCCAAAACCAATTAGGGAATTTACGTCTAACTTCTTCTCTTCCATAAATATGTTATATGTCTTGTCTGTTTAAAAGACAGGGGGTAAAATTACTATTATTTTTTTATCATCAATTAGGCTTTTGCATGCGCCAATGCAGCTTTGACAAAATGCACAAATAAAGGGTGTGGGTTGGCTACCGTACTCTTGTATTCTGGATGGTATTGCACCCCAATAAACCATGGGTGGCTTGGAATTTCAACAATCTCAACCAATCCAGTTTCTGTGTTAATCCCTGAAGCCACTAAACCTTTGGCCTCTAAAGCTTCTTTATAATCGTTATTAAATTCAAATCTATGCCTGTGGCGTTCAGATATTTTCGAAGCATTTCCGTAAATATTACTAGCCAAGGTATTTGGTAGTAGGGTGCAATCCCAGGCGCCCAGTCTCATGGTTCCTCCTTTTTGGGTCACTTCTTTTTGCATTTCCATGAGGTTTATGACCGGCTCAGTAGTTTCTGGTTCCATTTCTGTGGAATTGGCTCTAGTAATACCTAATACATTTCTTGAATATTCTATCACAGCCATTTGCATACCTAGACAAATTCCTAAAAATGGAATACCTTCTTCCCTAGCGTACTGTACGGCTTTTATCTTTCCTTCAATCCCTCTTTCTCCAAAACCTGGCGCCACCAAGACCCCGTGTAAGCCCTTTAATTTTTTGGGCACATTTTCTACCGTAAGGTATTCAGAATGAATGGAGACTACTTTAACCTTTACTTCATTGGCTGCACCAGCGTGAATAAAAGCTTCTAAAATAGATTTGTAAGAATCTTGAAGCTCCACATATTTTCCGATAAGACCAATAGTAATGGTTTCTTTAGGATTCTTGAGTTTGGTTAAAAACTCATTCCATTGATCCAAGTCTGGAACAACAGTATCTTCTAAGTTTAATTTTTGTAAAGTCACTGTATCCAATCCTTCTTCTTGCATTAGAACGGGAACATCATAGATAGTAGAAGCATCTATAGACTGAATGACTGCCTCTTTCTTAACATTGCAAAACAAGGCTATTTTTTGCTTTATATCTTCAGAAATTTCATGTTCTGTTCTACACACGAGAATATCTGCTTTTATACCACTCTCCATCAATGTTTTTACAGAGTGTTGTGTGGGCTTGGTTTTTAATTCCCCAGCCGCTTTTAAGTAAGGCACTAAAGTAAGGTGAATGACAATACCGTTATTGTCACCTAATTCCCAGAGTAATTGTCTCACTGCCTCAATGTATGGAAGAGATTCAATATCTCCAACCGTTCCTCCAATTTCAGTAATTACAATGTCATAATCGCCTGTATTACCCAATAATTGGATACGGTCTTTAATTTCATTGGTGATATGAGGAACTACTTGAACTGTTTTACCTAAGAATTCTCCCCTGCGTTCTTTATCAATCACAGACTGATAAATCCTTCCTGTAGTAACATTATTAGCTTGAGAAGTGTTTACGTTTAAAAAACGTTCGTAATGCCCTAAGTCTAAATCTGTTTCTGCACCGTCATCGGTGACATAACATTCTCCGTGTTCATAGGGATTCAAAGTACCTGGATCTACATTAATGTATGGATCTAACTTTTGGATGGTGGTTCTATAGCCTCTGGCTTGAAGTAGCTTGGCCAATGAAGCCGCTATAATTCCTTTTCCTAAAGAGGAGGTTACCCCTCCAGTTACAAAAATGTATTTTGTTTGTGACATGCGTTTGCTTGGATTATTAACGCGAACAAAAATACAAATTGCTAAGGGAATTAGGGGGAATTATTTCGGAAATTCTTTGCGAATCCTGCGAATCATATCTTCTAAACCATTTTCTTTAATTTCCATAGTCGCTGCAAGCAGTGCGCCAAGCTTTCCTTTAGGAAATCCCTTTCGCCTAAACCAGACCAAATAGTATTCTGGCAGCTCTGTGAGATAATGGCCTTGATACTTCCCAAAGGGCATTATATAGTGGGCTAATTCCAGTAAAGCTTCTTTTTGTAGGTCTTGAGGCATGGTGTAAATAAAATGATTTATATTTAACTAACCAACTAAAAACAACTCCATGAAGAGAAGGAAATTTTTAAATACTGCGGCTTTATCTGCCGCTACATTAGCCGCTTTTCCGCTTCGTGGAAAAGAAATAGCCCCATCAAACAAAACAACACCACTGAAAAACAACATTAACCACGCTGTCTGTCATTGGTGTTATTCAGATATTGCGCTTGAAGATTTTCTAATTGCCATAAAAAGAATAGGTATTACAGGGGTAGATCTTATGGGACCCAAGGAATGGCCGCTACTTAAAAAACACGGCATTCATAGCAGTATGTGTAATGGTGCGGAAATCTCGCTTACCAAAGGCTGGAATGAGCCTCAATACCACGAACAACTTATTAAAAATTACAAAGAGATGATCCCTTTGGTTCAGGCCGCTGGCTACACCAACCTCATCTGCTTTAGTGGCAACAGGGAGGGTAAATCTGACCCTGAAGGACTGGCCAACTGCATTGCTGGTCTAAAACAAATTATGCCTCTGGCAGAAGCCCATGGCGTGGTTGTACAAATGGAACTCTTTAACCAACAAAACCATCCAGATTATATGTGTGACAGTACTGCCTGGGGGGTAGCACTTTGCAAAGGTTTAGGCTCTGATCATTTTAAATTACTCTATGACATTTACCACATGCAAGTACAGGAGGGCGACATTATAAAAACCATTAGAGACCACCACCAATACTTGGGCCATTACCACACGGCTGGCGTTCCTGGTAGAAATGAAATAGATGAACGCCAAGAATTGTATTATCCTGCTATTATGAAGGCTATTCTAGCTACGGGATACAAGGGATATGTAGCACAAGAGTTTATTCCTAAAGACACCGACAAGCTCGCTTCCCTGAAAAAAGCCATTGAAATTTGTGATGTATCTTTAAATACTTAAGTGCGGTTTTCCTAACAAAAGCCTACTCTACCAGCTTGACATCCATTTGCTCATAGGTCATGATAAAAGAGGCTTGGTTGTAAAAACTACTAGATTTGTTCGTTTCTAAAGAAAAAAGTGGGCTGTACTGAAAAACATGATCCACATACCAGGTGGGTCCCATTTGTGCTTGGGCCGTAAGAATTCCATTGGGGTGAGCCATTTTTAACACCAAATCCATAGTAAGGTCAAACCCCCTGACCGTAAGTGGGTCTGGAAAAGAACCAAACTTTCGCTCGTAAGCCCTTGTAAAAGGTGTCTCACGGGTGTTTTTATAAAATGTTGGGAAGGTGAAATGAAGGGCAGATAAGTGCTGGTTGTCTATCACGTCATTTTCAAAAGCCTTGTTACTATTGGTGGTAAACATCTTAATTTTTACCTTCTCTGTAATATTGGCATTTAAAATAGAACTCACACTAGAAACCAATTTTAAATTTTGTGACTCCACAAACACCCAATTGGGAATTACCGAGTCTAGTTCCGTAGCAAAAGTATCTATTTCTACAGAAATATTATTGATCAGTTCAACTTCAAAAGCCCTTGGAAATATATTTTTTATAGCAGAAACTGCTGTGGCATTTTCAGCGTCTGCAATGAGCAATACTTTTTCACCCCCGTAGGTTTTCTGGGCAAAAGAGAGTAGTTTTTCTCTGAGCACACTTTCTTTAGGTACAGGATAAAATGCCTTTTCATAGTCAAAAGGACCCGAAGAAACTACAGGCAAGACTGCAGGAATATTGTACTCCCTCGCATAATTTAGGAGCACTGATTGGTTCGAAGGCAATAAGGGACCTATAATAGCATCTGGTGGGCCTAAGGAATCTTTATGCAATTTATTAAATAACACCGTCGCGTCTAACTGAGTATCTATTGGTCTTGGAGTTACAAATATTCCAAGGCTTTGTAATGAATCTATAGCCATTAAAGCCCCTGTATAAAAACCGAGACTCAATTTCATGTCTCGTCTTGCTTCTATGGTTTTTTGACCCACTAATGAATCTTGATAATTCATTTTATCTATCCTAAAAGGAAGGGCAAACAAGAGCTCCATCTCAAAGGGAGGCAGCAAACTATCTATAAAAGGAATTTGATCATAGGCCTTAATAGCAGGATAAGGATCAGTGTCTACATGAATACTGTCTTGAGAAGCTGCTTGGAAGAAAGGATCTATGACCCTCGATGAAAAAGTAGGGACAGCTTCATTTAATGCCGCATGACTCCTTTGCACTCCTTTTTTAGGGAGCAGTAATTCAATCCCTATGGGCAATTCCATAGAAGTCTCAGACAAATGAGGATTTAGTTTCCAAAGAGAATCCAAAGAAATTCCAAAATACTGCGCCATTTTCCACCTGCTGTCCCCAGTTTTAACCCTGTATGAGAAAAATTCAGGCGCAGCATCTTGTGTCTGTGCAAATCCAAAGGACACACAAAACAACAATACCACAAAAAACAACCGCTTTAGTCTATTCATTTTATTCCCACTCAATAGTAGCTGGTGGCTTAGAACTAATGTCATACACGACTCTATTCACCCCTTTTACTTTATTAATAATATCGTTCGATATCTTTTGCAATAATTCATAAGGAAGGTTTACCCAGTCTGCCGTCATACCGTCAGTACTCTCCACAGCTCTCAGCGCCACACACTTTTCATAGGTGCGTTCGTCTCCCATTACCCCTACACTCTGAACAGGAAGGAGTATAGCACCGGCTTGCCACACCTTGTCATACCAACCTGATTGTTTTAATGCGTTAATAAAAACAGCGTCTACTTCTTGAAGGATGGCTACCTTTTCTGCTGTAATATCTCCCAAGATACGAATGGCCAATCCAGGACCTGGGAAAGGGTGTCTTCCCAATAAAATTGGATCAATTCCCAGACTCGCTCCTACCCTTCTCACCTCATCTTTAAACAACATTCTAAGCGGTTCTACCACTTTTAATTTCATATAATCTGGTAAACCACCTACGTTGTGGTGGCTCTTAATTGTAGCAGAAGGTCCTCCTGTGGCAGAGACAGACTCTATCACATCTGGATAAATGGTTCCCTGAGCCAACCAGGTAGCGTCTTTTACTTCGTGAGATTCAGCATCAAAAACGTCTATAAAAGCACTTCCAATAGCCTTACGCTTCTTTTCAGGGTCAGATTCTCCTTTAAGTGCGTTCAAGAAGCGTGCCGAGGCGTCTACCCCTTTCACATTCAATCCCATGCCTTGGTATTGATCCAACACTTCGCTAAACTCATTTTTTCTTAGCAAACCGTTGTTTACAAAAATACAGTGTAGGTTAGCACCTATGGCTTTGTGGAGTAAGACCGCAGCAACAGTAGAGTCTACCCCTCCTGAAAGGCCAAGAATTACTTTATCCGTCCCAATTTGCGTCTTTAATTTTGACACTGTTTCTTCTACAAAGGCGTCTGGTGTCCAATCTTGAGCCACTCCAGCAATTTTAACTAAGAAGTTTTCTAAGAGTTTTTTCCCATCGGTAGAATGGTATACTTCTGGATGAAACTGAATGGCATAGGTGTCTTCGCCTTCTATCTTATAAGCAGCATTTTTAACATCATGCGTACTAGCTAATAAAGTGCCTCCCGTAGGCAATGTTTTAATCGTATCTGAATGGCTCATCCATACTTGACTCCCTTCAGAAATACCGGCTAAAAATAATTCTCCAGAAGCCACAAAAGACAAATTAGCCCTTCCGTATTCCCTAGTGTTAGACGGTGCCACTTCTCCCCCTTTAAAATGGGCCAAATATTGGGCGCCATAACAAACACCCAAAAGCGGTAGCTTACCTTTAATAGCCTCTAAATCAGGATGTGGTGCGTCTTCCCCTCTCACTGAATACGGAGATCCAGAAAGGATCACAGCCTTAAAACCACTCAGGTCTTTTGGCAGCTTATTAAACGGTTTAATTTCAGAGTAAATATTTAATTCTCTAACCCTTCTTGCAATAAGTTGGGTATACTGAGAACCGAAATCTAGGATGAGAACTTTATTTTGCATGGGCAAAAATAATAATTTGATTTTTAGGGTCGCCCACTTTTTAGTATATTTAATAGAAATTTAGGTTTTGAAAAATAGTTTTAGTCATCCTGATCATTTTATCGCATTTGTTCATTCCATTTTTGAGCTCAGAAATAGCGATAAAAACCATTGGTTAAAAAAAGGTGTGTTTGCCACTACCAGTGTAACAGGAATTCCTTCTGCAAGAATGGTCGTTGTTAGGGGGGTTAACAAAAAGCTAGCGATAGAGATCCACACAGATTCCAGAAGCAATAAAGTGTTGGATCTCCAAATGAACGAACGTGCAGAAATTTTATTTTATGACCCACTCACTGAAATACAACTCAAATGTTTTGGTGAGGCAAAGATGATTCATTCAGGGCCTTTGGCCGATGCCGCTTGGGAGAAAATTCCTGAATCCTCTAAAAAACAATACACCACCCTACTAGCACCTGGCACTGTGATAGAAAATACAACAGTAGTGGAATACAAATCACATAGACATTTTTGCATCATCACCTTAGAAACACAAGGCATAGAATACCTTAAACTGGGAGACCCACACCAAAGAATCAAGTGGTCTTTAAAAGATGGCGAAGGGATATTGGAAAATTTAGTGCCTTAATTTTACCTATCCAATTCGCATGCCAATCTCCAAAACCACACCTAAAGCTACTTCATGGTATCTAAAATATCTGTAATATCCTTTAAGGTCGTATCTGGATTAATAAAACAAAAACGCGCCACCGTTTCCATAGTTCCTTGATGCTGGAACTTTGTAGGTGTTACTAATGCGAATTTTTTCTCCAGATTTTGATAGGTCCATTCTCTGTAGTCTTCAGGCGTCCATCCTTTCCTTCTAAATAAGACACAGGACAGGTTTTCCGGAATAACCATTTCAACGTGAGGGGCTTCACTAATTTTTTGAGCCGCTTGTTTGGCCAGTAAAATACCTTGCTCTACTGCCCATTCGTATTTTGCAGTACCGTGCATGGCTAAAGAGAACCACAAAGGCAAGCCTCTCACCCTTCTTGTCAATTGTATTTGATAATCCGAAGGATTAAAACCTGCTGCTCCCTCATCTTTAAATATATCTAAATAAGAGCCCTCTTGGCTGTGCGCCGCTCTGGCCAATTCAGGCTTTTTATATATAATAGCCCCGCAATCATATGGAGAAAACAACCATTTATGAGGATCTATGGTAATACTGTCTGCACGCTCAATACCTACAAACAAGTCCCTTACTGAAGGCGCCGCCAAAGCGCCGCCGCCGTAAGCTGCGTCCACATGAAACCAAAGTTTATGGCTTTCACAATAAGTGGCCACTCCAGCTAAATCATCTATAATACCTGCATTGGTTGTTCCCCCGGTAGCCACAACAGCAAAAACGCGCTCTTGGGTATCTGGGGTTAATTGGGATACTGCTTTTTCTATATCTGCAGCAGTCATAGCTGTTTCTGTAGGAACCAAAAGCACTTCTGCATCTATGACCTTAGCCATAGATTTAACAGAGGAGTGTGCCCCACTAGAGGTCACCATAATACCTTTTTTGTTTAGATTCTTAGGGTCTCTTCTCCAGTGTTCTCTTGCGGTAACCATAGCAGATAAATTAGCTGCAGTTCCCCCACTGGTGAATACACCAAAAGCTCCATTAGGAAGCCCCGTAAGAGATACCAGCCATTCCATAGCCTCATTCTCACAGTAAATACCACCAGCACCCTCCATCCAATAGGCACCGTGAATACTAGAAGCCGCAGTCACCAAATCAAAAAGAATGGATGCTCTAGTGGGCGCTGCAGGAACAAATGCCAAATGCCTAGGATGGTCTATAGGAATAGTTGCTTTCACCAAAACATCTTTAAAAAGCGCAAAAGCTTTCTCTCCACCAATACCTTTCTCATTAATAGTCTCTCCAACCAAAGCCCTCAGATCCTCCTCCTTCATAGGCTTGCCTAATTCTGGATTGGTTTTAGTTATTCTTCCCAAGACATACTTCATAATGTCCAAGGTCATATCTACTACATTAATATCAATATTATGCATGCTTTTAGTTGAATTTAGTTATAAACTAATGATAGAGAAACCATTTTTCAAAGGGTCTAACTCTTTTTGAAGGGTATGGAGCAGTGAAGACCCGTATTGTACATAGAACTCTGAAAAGTTGGCGCTTCTTTCCTGTAATGATTGCCCAGGAAATAATGACTCGTGCAACTGAGACAAACGGGCTACCTGATCTTTCAATTTTCTTTTTTGGGCGAGAAGCAGTCTTTTTTCAAGCGTATTAATTCCTTTCATTTGCTTCACTTCCTGTGCTTGAACAGCCCCTAAAAAAGAGGCATCTGTCTCTTTAGCAAGCTGTTGTAGTGAAAGAAATTGTTGGTGAAGTTGTTCTCTAAAAGCACTTAAGTCTAGCTCTATATTAGATATTGCCCTAATCTTCTTATTGATTAAGGGATCTCTTTTAAGAAAAAGGTCTTCTGTAGTAAGTCCCATTTTATGCCATTTATCTGCCTGCTTTTTAGACATTAACAAGGCTGAATTCCTAAGCATTAATACCGGGAACAAAACGCCATGACTGTCAAAATAGTCCTTGAGTTCCAGCCAATAAGCCAATTCCCCACCGCCGCCAGTATAAGCTATATTTGGAAGTATAAGCTCTTGATAAAGTGGCCTTGCAATAACATTAGGGGAGAAATTCTCAGGATTTGAAGCTATATGGGCTTCCATCTCAAAGGCAGTAAAAAATTTCTTGGTATTCAGCACTTCAAAACCACCATCAACAGCTACAATGCGCTCCCTTAAACCGTCTTCCATATAAAAATAGTTAATAGGTCTTGGGTTTACCTGAACATGATACCCAGCCTTCAATAAGGACTGAGTTGTTTCAGACACTTTATTAAAAGCCAACTGTTCAAAAAGGTCCTTTTCAATATGGGGAATAAGCATTTTTTTTAATGCAGGGTGGTCTCCGTCTATAACAACCAAACCTTTCGCTCCAAATAATGTATGGGCAAAGTATCTGGTGGCTTTCGCCAAAGTGGGTTGTTTTACGTAAGAAGCCTCAAAGAGTTCTACTAAGTATTGCGCATTCTTATGTGTTCCTAATAAAGCTTCTAAAACAGGTAAAATAGCCTCCAAGCCTTTAGTACCATAACGCCCTACAGGACCTGAAATTTTGCACTCAGGGGTCCATTGCAGCTTAACACCTTTAACTTTGAAAAAATTAATTTCTTCAAAATCATGGTCTTCAGTAGCCATCCAATACACAGGAACAACAGCGCCCAATGTCTTTTGATCGGAGAGTGTTTCTGCTAAATTAATCACCGAAATAATTTTGTACAAAAAATAAAGGGGACCACTGAATAGGCTTAACTGATGGCCAGTGACTACTGTAGTTGTTTTTGCATCTCCCAGTAATTCAATTTGCTTTTCTACGGCTTGCATTTCTGACAAACCCTGGTATTGTTCCCTTAAAACATCTTGCAAAACCTTTCGCTGCGCTAATGAAAAAGAGGCTTTCTTTAAAGCCCTTTGAGCATTTAAGCCCGCTACATCTGGTGAATTTCCATAGAAGGGTTTGAGTCCTGCAACCTGAGATACATAGTCTTCCATTAGACTAGAAAAAACACCCGTTTTATTAAAAGGCAAACAGCCAATCTCCATAAAGCAATAATTAATAGGGTAAAGATAAAACACTCCCATGAACTATCTGTAAAATTCATAAAAGATGTACAACAGCCTGTAAATATTGTGTAGATTTGAAAAGCTTAAATCAAAAAACCTGATGAAAAAAACATTTACATTACTCGCTTTTTTATGGACTATCATTGGTGTTGGTCAAAGTCTCATGTCTCCCTCTGAATTTTTAGGATATGAATTAGGGACACAATTTTCCAGACACCATCAAGTAATGGATTATTACAAATACGTCTCAAATACCTTGCCAAATCAGGTTAAACTAGACACTTATGGTTACACCAATGAGAGTAGGCCTTTGGTTACCGCCATTCTTTCAACTGAAGAAAACATTGAAAACTTAGAAGCAATTAGAACAGCCCATTTAGACAACGCGAAAGGAACAAGCAATCCAGACAAAGCGATAGTATGGTTGTCCTACAATGTTCACGGTAACGAAAGCGTGAGTACAGAAGCCTCTATGCAGACCATTTACGAACTGCTCACAGAAAAAAAAGCATACCTAGAAAATACAGTGGTGATTATTGATCCATGTATTAATCCAGACGGAAGAGACCGCTATATAAATTGGTACAACGAAAATAAAAACACCCCAAACCAAGTAGATCCAAATAGTGCAGAGCACCATGAAGGCTGGCTTTCTGGAAGGGCCAATCACTATATGTTTGACCTCAATAGGGATTGGGCATGGCTCACACAGGTAGAAAGCCAACAAAGGCTCAAAGTATTTAATCAATGGATGCCACATGTGCATGTAGATTTTCATGAACAAGGCGTAGATTCTCCTTATTATTTTGCCCCAGCTGCAGAACCCTTTCACGAGGTGATCACTGACTTCCAAAGAGATTTTCAAATAGAAATAGGTAAAAATCACGCCAAATACTTTGACGCTAATGGATGGTTTTATTTCACCAAAGAACGCTTTGATTTACTATACCCTAGCTATGGGGACACCTACCCTACCTACAACGGAGGCGTTGGAATGACCTACGAACAAGGCGGTAGCGGTAGGGCAGGATTAGGGATTAAAACAAGCATAGGAGACACCCTTACTTTAAAGGATAGAATTGCCCACCACCACACCACCGGTCTTTCTACAGTAGAGGTAGCTGCGAGAAATGCACAAAAGTTAAATAGCTCATTTAAGTCTTTCTTTAAAGACAAAAAGTACAAATACAAATCATATGTATTACAGGGTAAAAAAGGACATCTTAATGCGCTGGCAAAATTGTTAGACCAGCACCAAATTAGCTATGGAAAAACAAGTGCAGCCCAGACCAAAGGTTTCCATTACGAGTCAGGGAAAGATCGATCAATGGCCATTCAATCCGATCATATGGTCATTCCTGGAGACCAATTAAAAGGCACATTGGTACAGGTGCTTTTTGAACCTGCCGCTAAATTATCTGACTCACTTACCTACGACATTACAGCCTGGTCCCTCCCATACGCCTATGGACTAGAAACAGTCGCTACAAACAATGCCGTTACAATAGACCAACCATTTACTCATAAGGATATTGACAACCAGCCTTTGTCTGAGCGTTCATATGCTTTTATTGCCCCTTGGGAAACTATGGACAACGCACGTTTTTTAGGAGACCTTATTCAGTCGGAAATTAGGGTAAGGTTTAGTGAAAAAGATTTCACTGTAAATGGGAATGCATTTTCAAAAGGGAGTTTAATCATTACCCGAGGAGACAACAGAAACTTGGTGAACTTTAATGTAACCTTAAGAAATATAGCCAATAAACACCAAGTCTCACTCACGCCAAGTACGACAGGATTTGTAGATAAAGGGGCAGATTTTGGTGCCGCTTCAGTGCCTATGGTGATGGATAAGAAAATAGCTGTTTTAAAAGGAGGACCCACGAGTTCTCTTGATTTCGGTGAAGTATGGCACTTTTTTGAGCAGCAATTAAATTATCCCATTACGGTGATAGATGCAGATTATTTTGACAGGGTAAACCTAAGGGATTATGATGTCCTTATTTTGCCTGACGGCCGATACAGTTCTTTTTCTTCAGACAGCCGTAAATCTTCATTGAAAGAATTCACTAGAGCTGGCGGTAAGATCATTGCTATGGGAGGTGCACTAAGCCTATTTAGTCAAGGCGGTTTTTCCTTAAAAGAAAAAGATTTTGAAAGTGAGGAAAGTGAACTTAATATTCACGCCAACGGAGCGCGAGAAGGTATTAAAAACTATATCACAGGAGCAATTTTCAAGACAAATTTGGATCTGACCCATCCCTTAGCTTTTGGCTACAAAAAAGATTACTTTACATTAAAATTAGGCGCAGATGCTTATGAAACTTTAGACATTGGCACTGTAGCTAGTCTTGAAAATTCAAAACCAGTATCTGGCTTTGCTGGAAGCAATACATTGGAAAAAATGAAAAATACCCTTGTTTTTGGGGTAGACAATCAAGGAAGGGGCAGTGTCATTTACATGGTAGATAATCCATTATTTAGAGGGTTTTGGGAAAATGGAAAACTATTTTTTGCAAACGCCTTATTCCTAGTGCAATAAAATAATTTAATAGACCCGCAGTTTTTAAATGTCGTGATAAATCAGTATCTTAGGTATGCCCTATCTTCCTAAGATACAGCGCCTTTAAAAACTGCGATGTACTATGAAACATTTAAAAAAATCCTCAAAAAAATCCTATTTGTTAACACCATTTTTAGTGTTGGCTTTTTGGTTTGGATCTGTACATGAAGTATGGAGTCAAAATACCCTTTCAAAAGAAACCCAAAACTTTACTGAGTTTAAAGGTAAGATCCTAGATGCTCAAACAAATAAAGTATTGGTTTTTGCTACAATTACCATCAAAGGAACCAACGCGAGCACGGTGTCTAATGCACAAGGTGATTTTGTCCTTAAAGTACCCAACAGTCTTTTAAAAAATGCTTTAGAAGTATCTTTTCTTGGGTATGAAACACTGACAAAACAACTAGATGTTAAAGTATCTAACGCTTTTAATTTAGCCTTAGAACCGGCGGCAATTGCTTTGAACGAAGTAGATTTGATTATTCCAAAATACGCTAAAACACTGGTAGAAGAGACTTTGGCTAGTAAAGGAGAGAATTACTTCAACAACCCAACTTTAATGACGGCTTTCTATAGGGAAACCATCAAGAAAAGAAGAAAGAATGTTTCCTTGTCTGAAGCGGTTGTATCCATCTATAAGAGTTCTTATGTCTCTAACCGAAAGGATGACCTTGCACTGTACAAAGCGAGAAAAAGCACCGATTACGCCAAACTAGATACTTTGGCGTTAAAACTACAAGGAGGCCCATTTAACACCTTGTATATAGACGTTATGAAATACCCTGAATACTTATTCAGCGAAACTTATATGGACCGCTATAAATTTAGCTATGGAAGTGCGACAAGGGTCAACGACCAATTGGTTTATATTGTAAACTTTGAACCTCGATCCTATTTGGAAGAGCCGCTGTTTAAAGGGCAGCTTTTTATAGATGTGGAACACAAAATACTCACCAAGGCCATTTTCTCACTGGATCTGTCTAACCCTAAAGAGGCCGCGAGACTTTTTGTGAAGAAAAAGCCCAAAAATGCCAATGTATGGCCCACAAAAGTAGCCTATAGGGTTGATTATAGAGAAAAAGACAATAAATGGTATTACGGATACAGCAACTTACAACTCTCATTCAAAATTGATTGGGACGACAAATTATTCAATTCCGTTTACACCTTGAACTGTGAAATGGCTATTACAGACTGGGAAAATACAGATAGGGATCAAATGCCCAAACGCAGAGACCTGTTAAAAACCTCTATGATTCTAACGGATGAAGCCATTGGTTTTTCAGACCCAGATTTTTGGGGCAATTACAATATTATTGAACCCGAAAAGTCCATAGAGAATGCCATTAAAAAAATAAGAAAACAATTGTCAAAAGCCAAAGAAAAAGGCGTGGTAAACCCTTAATTTAGTTATGATTAAAAGAAGACATTTCCTCTCTGGCTTACTCTCTTTTGGAGCTACAACGTTATTAGCAAATACGACTAAAACACCTCATATCCCCAAGAAAAGTCTATATCCGAAGCGTTTAGAAAAAGGTCAGACCATAGGCTTGATCGCTCCTGGATTCGCTGTGAGTCAGGAGAAAATAACCCAAATAGTATTGTTCCTTGAGCAGAGCGGTTTTAAAGTATTTCAAACGGGCAGAATTGGCCATCATGGATATTTCAGTAATACAGATGAACAAAGGGCCTTAGATGTCATGGAAATGTTTTCTAACCCCTCTATAGATGCCATTTTATGTGCCAGAGGTGGTTATGGATGTACGCGAATTTTAGATTTATTAGATTATAATATTATTAAAAATAATTCTAAAATTCTTTTGGGCTTTTCAGATGTGACTGCCCTAATCCAAGGGATCTATTCAAAAACTGGGTTAATTGGGTTTCACGGACCGGTAGGAACTACCATAGAGAATCAATACGCACAATCCTGTATTGAAAGCTTACTCATTAACCTTTCTAATCAAACCGTTATTACCCCAGTAAATTTAGAAGGAAGTCAATACAAATCATCTTCTGAATACCAGAGATATACCATCCACCCAGGAGTTGCAAAGGGCAAATTAGTTGGAGGAAGCCTAACGCTAATCACAGCTTTAATAGGAACTCCTTATGAAATAGACTTTACTGACTGCATTGTTTGTATTGAAGACGTAGAAGAGAAACCCTACCGAATAGACAGAATGCTCACACAGTTACTGGGATCAAAAACATTTAAACAAGCAGCAGGAATTGCTTTTGGCGTATGCGCTGGCTGTGACGCTGAAAAGAATCAGGGAAATTTCACCCTAAGAGAAGTGATTGAAAATAGAATAAGTGATTTAAAAATCCCCGCCGCTTATGGACTGTCATTTGGACATGTACCAGATAATTGCACGCTGCCTATAGGGGCTCAATCGGTTTTTAATGCAGATAATCTAGAAATTACAGTGGTAGAGGCCGTTGTTAAATAACTAACACAGTTAAAAAGCAAGCCCAATATTATGATATTGAAATGACTAATTGGCTACCTCACTAATGAACACAATACGGTACAACCTGAGTTCCTCTTCTTCATAATCTCCATCAAAAGCCGCATTGGCTGTTTCTATGTCATCCGAGTCAGATTGTAGAAAGTAGTCATGTAACTCCTCTTGTTGGTCTTCATCTAAAATTTCATCTACCCAGTAGCCTAGGCTTAATTTAGTTCCCGAAAAGACTATTTGCTCCATTTCTTTAATCAAATCATCTGTTGTGAGTCCTTTTGCTTGCGCTATGTCATCTAAAGGTAATTTTCTATCTATATTTTGAATGATATACAGTTTCAAAACAGAATTGGCTCCGGTACTTTTCACAACCAAATCCTGGGGTCTATAAATGTCGTTGTCTGTTACGTATTGATTGATAGCCTCTAAAAATGGGGTGCCATATTTTTTAGCTTTCCCCTCTCCTACGCCGTGAATATTGACAAGTTCCCCGTAGCTTAAAGGGTATTTCAATGCCATGTCCTGTAAAGAAGGTTCCTGAAAAATCACATATGGAGGTACATTGAGTTTCTTGGATTGAGATACGGTAAGTGATTTTAATACTTTATAAAGTGCTTCATCTGCCACACCAGCAGCAGCTTTAGCTGCACTCACTATAGCCTGATCATTAGCGGCACTATAAATATGGTCTTTTGTCATTAAAAAAGAAACCGGACGGTCTAAATAAGACTTCCCATGGGCAGTTAATTTAAGAATACCGTACTGTTCAATTTCCTTTTTGAGATAACCAGCTACCAGAGATTGGCGAATTAATGCCATCCAATACCCCTTGTCTTTTTCATTCCCAATACCAAAAAAAGACTTCTCATCTGTTCTGTGAGAACTGATCAATGCATTGGCCTTACCTAAAAGCACCTTTACAATTTCTTTAGACTTAAACTTCTCCTTGGTTTCTTGAACAACACGAAGTAATTTCACCAACTGAGCCCCTGCTTCCTCTTTTTCTTTAGGATTTCTTGAATTATCGTCCATCTCTGCACCTTCGCCATGAACCTCATCAAAATCTTCTCCAAAGTAGTGAAGTATAAATTTTCTTCTAGAAATGGAAGTCTCTGCAAAGCCAACAATTTCTTGTAATAATGCGTTCCCTATCTCTTGTTCGGCGACTGGTTTACCCGCCATAAACTTTTCTAACTTCTCTACATCTTTATAGGAGTAAAAGGCCAAGCAATGTCCTTCTCCTCCATCTCTTCCAGCCCTTCCTGTTTCTTGATAATAACTTTCAATACTCTTTGGAATATCGTGGTGAATTACATACCTCACGTCTGGTTTATCTATCCCCATACCAAAGGCTATAGTCGCTATCACAACATCTACCTCTTCCATGAGAAACATATCTTGATATTTAGACCTCGTTTTAGTGTCAAATCCAGCATGATAAGGCACAGCGCTTACCCCATTTACTTGTAATATCTGAGCGAGTTCCTCTACTTTTTTTCTACTAAGGCAATAAATAATACCTGATTTACCAACATGTTGTTTTACAAATCGAATAATATCTGCCTCTATATTCTGAGTTTTTGGCTGTACTTCATAAAAAAGATTAGGTCTATTAAAGGAAGATTTAAAAACTGTGGCATCGGTAATTCCCAAGTTTTTAATAATGTCTTCCTGGACCTTAGGTGTTGCAGTGGCCGTAAGTCCTATAATTGGAATATTCGTACCAACCCTGTCAATAATTCTTTGCAAATTTCTGTATTCAGGCCTAAAATCATGCCCCCACTCTGAAATACAATGCGCTTCATCTACAGCAACAAATGAAATCGTTACTGTATTTAAAAAAGCAACATTCTCTTCCTTTGTTAGGGATTCTGGCGCCACGTATAAAAGCTTAGTAATTCCATTGGTAACATCGCTTTTAACTTGTTTTATTTCTGTCTTAGTCAAAGATGAATTTAATACATGAGCCACTCCAGCATTGGAAGAAACCCCTCTAATGGCGTCTACCTGATTTTTCATTAATGCAATTAATGGGGAAACCACTATAGCTGTTCCCTCTTGAAGTAAAGCGGGCAATTGATAGCACATGGATTTACCTCCGCCAGTGGGCATGATCACAAAACTATGCTTCTTGGCCAATACATTCTTAATTACAGCTTCTTGACGTCCTTTAAACTCCGAGAAACCAAAGTATTGTTTCAGGGCAGCACGCAAGTCATAATCATTCATTTCCATAAGATTGTTCCGTCAAATTTTTGGGGTGGGTCTTTTTTACTTAATAATTAAAGTAAAAACACCGCATATAGGTATCTTTGTGTAATTTTGTGTTCTAAATATAATACATTCTTTTCGCAAAAGAACCATAAAAAATATTTTTCAGTTGAATTCTACTCCAAAAATTTTAGAGAGCGCCATTAGAACTTTTCAAATTGAAAGGGATGCATTAGACGCCATTATACCTCTATTAAACGAAGCTTTTGAAAAGGCTGTTCTAACCATATTGCAATCTACTGGACGAGTGGTTATTACAGGTATTGGGAAAAGTGCCATAATCGCCAATAAAATCGTAGCAACCATGAATTCAACAGGTACTCCTGCTATTTTTATGCATGCAGCAGACGCCATTCATGGCGATTTAGGCACCATCCAAAATGGAGACCCAGTAATTTGTATTTCAAAAAGCGGGAACACTCCGGAAATTAAAGTTTTGGTCCCGCTGTTAAAGCGAGGGCAAAACCCATTAATAGTCATTACTGGAAACCCAGATTCATTTTTAGCCCAACAAGCAGATTATGTGCTAAACACCTATGTAGCTAAAGAAGCCTGTCCAAATAACTTAGCCCCTACCACAAGTACGACCGCACAACTGGTGATGGGAGATGCAATTGCTATATGCCTTTTGGAGCTCAAAGCGTTTGGATCCAAAGATTTTGCCCAATACCATCCCGGAGGTGCTTTGGGGAAAAAATTATATTTGAGGGTGTCAGATCTGGTTAAAAATAATGCCACTCCAATGGTGGAACCTATGACTAAAGTAAAAGAAGTCATTATGGAGATTTCTGAAAAGCTTCTCGGTGCAGCAGCTGTGGTTGAAGGAAATAAGATTGTGGGTGTTGTTACAGATGGAGACATACGAAGAATGCTTAACAAGCATGACAATATCGCCTCCCTTTGTGCTAAAGATATTATGAGCCATTATCCTAAAACCATTTCTCAAGACGCTATGGCAGTAGAGGCACTTAAAATAATGCAAGAAAACCACATTACGCAATTGTTAGCGGTTCATGAAAATAATTATGTAGGAATTGTACATTTACATAACTTAATTCAAGAAGGACTGGTATAATGGCACAACAAAAGAACGTGAATGAGATGTCTTTCTTAGACCATCTAGAAGAACTTAGGTGGCACCTTATAAGAGCTACCATGGCTATTCTCATTATAGGCACTGTGGCTTTTTTAATGAAAGACTTTGTTTTTGAAACTGTCTTATTCGGTCCAAAAAAACCAGATTTCCCCACTTACAAAATGTTTTGCAACCTTTCTCAATTATTAGGTTTTAGCGATGCATTTTGCAGCACTGAACCTTTGTTCAGAATTCAAAGTAGGGAAATGGCAGGCCAATTTTCTGCACATATATGGACTTCTATATGGGCAGGTCTTATTGTAGGTTTTCCTTATGTATTATATGAAATATGGAAATTCATTGGCCCTGGCTTACATGAGACAGAAAGAAAAAATGCCAGAGGATTTATTTTTGTAGCTTCATTTTTGTTTTTTTCAGGAGTGCTTTTTGGCTACTATATTGTTGCCCCACTATCAATTAATTTTTTAGGAAGCTATACCGTTAGTAAGGAAGTTTTTAACGACATTGACCTAAATTCTTACGTAGCAACAGTAAGGGCTTCAGTATTGGCCTGCGGGCTTATTTTTGAGCTACCTATAGTTGTTTATTTCCTTACTAAAGTGGGATTAGTGACTCCTGAAATACTCAAAAAGTATCGTAAAATATCGTTGGTAGTTGTTTTAATGTTGTCTGCTATTATTACACCTCCAGATGTGGCCAGCCAAATAGTTGTTGCTGTACCCATCATGATATTATACCAAATTAGTATTGTAATTTCTAGAATAGTGATCAAAAGAGATTTAAAAAAAATGCGTAAAAATGAAAAGTGAAGTTCAAGAGTTTAATGACTATAGGGCTAAGATGAATGAAAAAATTTTAGCTGACAATAATAAGTTAATCAAGCGTATTTTTAATTTAGACACCAATGCTTTTGCAAAAGGAGCCTTGGATGTGAAAACAAAAGAACTTTTAGGTTTAGTAGCCTCAGCAGTATTGCGATGTGACGACTGTGTAAAATACCATTTAGAGAAGTCTTCAAAGGCAGGTGCTAGTCATGAAGAAGTCATGGAAACCTTAGGAATAGCTACCTTGGTAGGCGGAACAATTGTCATTCCTCATTTAAGAAGGGCTTACGAATACTGGGAAGCCATTCAAGAAGAAAATAAATAGCAAATACCAAACAACTGTCTATGAAATTAAGTGCCACTAATATCACGAAGTCATACCGCGGACGTACCGTAGTTAAAGGTATTTCTCTAGAAGTAAACCAAGGAGAAATAGTGGGTTTATTAGGCCCTAACGGAGCGGGTAAAACCACTTCATTCTATATGATTGTAGGTCTTATAAAGCCCAATGGTGGTGCCATTCATTTAGATCAGACAAACATCACCAATTACCCCATGTACAAAAGGGCTCAAAGCGGTATTGGCTATTTGGCTCAAGAAGCTTCTGTGTTTAGAAAACTAAGTATTGAAGAAAATATCATGAGCGTATTACAACTCACGAATCTTTCCAAGAAAGAGCAAGAAATGAAGATGGAATCCCTTATTGAAGAATTTAGCTTGGGACACATTAGAAAAAACAGGGGAGATTTACTTTCGGGTGGAGAAAGAAGAAGGACGGAAATTGCTAGAGCATTAGCCACGGATCCAAAATTCATACTCTTAGACGAACCTTTTGCTGGTGTAGACCCTGTAGCAGTAGAAGATATTCAAAGAATTGTGGCTCAGCTAAAAGATAAAAATATTGGGATATTAATTACAGACCACAACGTTCAAGAGACTTTAGCCATTACAGAACGATCTTATTTAATGTTCGAGGGAGGCATTCTAAAGGCTGGAGTTCCAGAAGATTTAGCTAAAGATGAAATGGTTAGAAAAGTATATTTAGGTCAAAATTTTGAGCTCAGAAAAAAGAAACTCGATTTCTAATCTGGACTTTTAATTATAATACCACTTAAAATATACAACAGAATTACCACTGCCATTCCAGTAAAATGAAGCCACCCAATAAGCCCTATTGAAACTAAAAGGAATGCGTATCTAATTTGGTTACCCTCCCATCCAAAATGGTCGAATTTCAAAGAGAAAAGTTCTAATTGGGCATTCATAACGATAGGGAGAAACACAGACAATCCAATTAAAAAATAAGGAGACATTAAAAAACCTTCTAAACCTGGGATAGTTGGATAAGCCAACATACAAGGGATAGATAATACTAAAAGTGCCGAAGCTGGAGTTGGCAAACCTATAAAATGATCTGCCTGCCTAGTGTCTATATTAAAGTAGGCCAAACGAAAAGCTGCACCCACAGTAATCAGCAACCCAATTAGGGGCAATGGATTGTATTTTAAAATTTCTTCAAGGGTATACGAATGGGTGTTTAACAACATGAAAATTGTTAAACCAGGTACAACTCCAGAGGTAACTAAGTCTGCCAAAGAATCTAACTGCTTGCCCAATTCACTTTTCACTTCTAGTATTCGGGCAGCAAAGCCATCAAAAAAATCAAATATAATACCAGCTACCACAAATACGGCAGCCAAGAGTAAATTGTTTTCTAAGACTGCAATAACAGCCAATAATCCAGCGATTAAATTGAATGCAGTAATGGCATTTGGGATGGTTTCTTTAAGTCTATTCACTTTTCAAAAATACAATAATAACACAACATCTCACTAAAGCTGGTTGAGAAATGGGATTTGTATATATTTACACAAATATTACCCCGATTCATGAAGTCCAATCTATTTTGCTATTTTCTTGTTTTTATTTTCTTTGGGAACCTCCTCCAAGCACAAGATTTCAAATTAAGTGAGTATGCTTCTGTAAGCGTATTGACCTGTGAACCTGGAACAGATTTGTATGCCTCCTTTGGGCATTCAGCCATAAGGGTTCAAGACCCCATGATGCAGTTAGATATTATCTACAATTATGGAATATTTGATTTTTACGCGCCAAATTTCTATGTAAATTTCATCAAAGGAAACCTCACTTACACCCTTGGAAGACAGTATTTTAGCGACTTTCTCTTTGAATATGAAATGGAAAACAGAAGTGTCAAAGAGCAAGTACTCCGATTGGATAAAAGCAGCAGGGACCGTCTATTTAATTTTTTAGAAAAAAACTACCAACCAGAAAATAGGGATTACGCTTATGACTTTTTCTTCAACAACTGTGCAACAAAAATTAGAGACCTAATAGAAGACAACGGATTTATAAGTGGCCTACAAATAAGCCAAACTCCTGGCGCCCAAAAAACTTTTAGAGAACTGCTCTCTGAAAACTTGACTGCAAATAGCTGGGCTTTATTTGGCGTTAATTTAGCATTAGGTGCCAAAGTAGACAAAATAGCGACACCAAGAGAATACCAATTTTTACCAACCTATCTCTCTGAATCTCTAGAAATGATCACAATTCATGGCTTACCTCTTGTAGAAAGTGATCGCATGTCTTACGCATCAAAACCTATTGTAAAAGTTCAAGAAAATCTTTACGAAACACCTGCTTTTATAAGTTTTTTATTATTTATTCTCACCTTAATACTAGGGACAATAGAATATTTTACAGGAAAAAAATTATGGGGGTTTGACCTAATTTTATTTGGACTAAGTGGTTTGGCAAGTCTGCTGTTACTCTTCTTGTGGTTTCTGACAAACCACCACCCTACGATGTACAATTTTAACTTATTATGGATGTCTCCGTGGGCCTTTATAATGCTTTGGATTAAAATAAAAACCAGATTAAACAAGCCCACTAAAGCACAGCGATACATTGCTTTAGTATTTGTTTTATTACTGAGCGCAACGCCATTAGTTCATTGGATTGGAATACAAAAATTCGATCCCTTATTTTTCCCAATCATAGGCGCTATATGGATGAGAAGCGTACCTTTGGCGTTTCAATGGAACCCTACAAAATAGCCCAGTCATATGAACCTTTTAAGTGTTGAGAATATTAGTAAATCCTATGGGGAACTGGTCTTGTTTGAGCAATTGTCTTTTGGCGTCAATAAAGATCAAAAAATTGCTTTAATCGCCAAAAATGGAAGTGGAAAAACGGCTATTTTAAATATCCTATCTGGACTAGATCAACCAGACGAAGGCATGGTTAATTACCGAAAAGATATTAAGGTATCTTTTTTAGCCCAGGAGCCAATTCTCGCAGAAAACAGTACCATCGAAGAATGCATACTAGCTTCAGACAATGAGGTCTTAAAAGTCATAGCCAATTACGAGAAGGCACTATTAGACATGGACAATACAGATGGGTATCAAAAAGCTTTTGACGCCATGGACAGGCATGCCGCTTGGGACTTTGAAACCCAATACCAACAAATACTCTCCAAACTAAAACTGGACGACCTTCAGCTCAAAGTTTCTGCTTTATCTGGGGGACAAAAAAAACGTGTTGCTTTAGCCAATGCACTACTAAACAAACCAGATCTAATCATCTTAGACGAACCCACAAACCACTTAGATTTAGAAATGATCGAATGGCTAGAAGTCTATTTTTCCAAAGAAAACGTCACCCTGTTCATGGTAACACACGACCGCTATTTTTTAGAACGTGTTTGCAACGAAATTGTTGAATTAGACCAAGGGCAACTTTATACCTATAAAGGAAATTACGCCTATTATTTAGAAAAAAAAGAGACCAGACTATCACAAGAACAAGTAGAACAACACAAATCCAAAAGACTCTTTAAAAAAGAATTGGATTGGATGCGTCGTCAGCCAAAGGCAAGAACTACAAAATCAAAATCTAGAATAGACGACTTTGCTCAAATAAAAGAGCGTGCCCATCAAAGGAGGCAAGACCATGAAATTCAACTTGAAATTGACATGGAACGAATGGGAACAAAAATTTTAGAGTGTCACAAACTATTCAAGTCCTTTGGAGACAAATCAATATTAGACGGTTTTGAGTATAATTTCCTAAGAGGGGAACGCATAGGAATCATTGGAAAAAATGGAACAGGAAAGTCCACCTTTCTCAATATTCTTACTGGAAAGGAAAGTCTAGACGGCGGGAAGATAGTCGTTGGAGACACCATTAAATTCGGCTATTATACCCAGGATGGCATCCCATCAAAATCTGGACAAAAAGTCATTGATGTCATTCGTGAATTCGGAGACTATATCCCACTAAAAAAAGGACGACAAATTTCTGCCCAACAACTATTAGAACGCTTTTTATTCGACAGAAAAAAGCAATATGATTTTGTAGAAAAGCTCAGTGGAGGAGAAAGAAAAAGGCTCTATTTATGTACTGTACTTATACAAAACCCAAACTTCCTAATATTAGATGAACCAACCAATGATTTAGATATAGTCACTTTAAATGTCTTAGAATCATTTTTATTAGATTATCCTGGATGCTTGCTGGTAGTATCTCACGACCGCTATTTTATGGATAAAATAGTTGACCATTTATTTGTTTTTAGAGGGGAGGGATATATTGAAGACTTCCCAGGGAACTATTCTGATTTCAGGGCATACGAAGACAGTCAAGACCAGGAACAAGAGCCCATAAAACCTAAAAGCATCCAACAACAGACCACTCCAAAGCTTGCAGCAGGGGTTCAAAAACAAAAATTATCTTTTAACGAACAAAAAGAATACCAACAACTTGAGTCTAAAATAAGAAGTTTAGAAAAAGACAAAGTAGTCCTAGAACAAAGTTTTTTTGAAGAAGGACTTTCCATAGAAACTATTGAAGAAAGGTCCAAAAAGCTTCAAGAGATCATTGAAACTATAGAGCTAAAAACTATGCGATGGTTTGAATTAGCTGCAAAAATCGAAGGGTAGTGAAAGACAAGATTGGGGCATATATTCCTTACTTAAAATACCTCTGGAAATCTACTGACCAACACAGTGTCCATTCCCCTTTTGTTTTCGAGTTATTGACAAAATGTATTCACAAAGTTCCAAAAGGCTCAAAAACAAGCGATTATAGTCAGGCCATTCAAGTCTATTTAGAAAAAAAAAGTGTTTCGTTTATCAGTCCCTTGTCTGAGGTAACAATCTTAGACACTACCCCAATAAACAAAAATATTATAGCTTATTTTGTTGAGGGAATTAACACTAGTTTTAAACAAAAAGAGCTCTGGAAAAAACTAGTTTCAAATAAAAACATACAAATAAGTATTGATTGCTGGAGTTTTGGACTTATTTTTACAAAAAAAGATCAAGAAAAAGAACATTTTATTTTGTTTAAAAATCCGTGGAGATAATCCATTTTTAAGCAATTAAAGTTTAAACCCAAAACTGGTAAACGCTATGAAAATTTATACCAAAACGGGAGATAGGGGAATGACTAGCTTATTCAACGGAAAAAGAGTCCTTAAAAATGACCTTCACTTGGATTCATACGGTTCTTTAGACGAATTGAATGCTTGGGTGGGACTACTTAGAGAAGGCGCTGTAGTAGCCTCTCAAAAACCCTTATTACTCGAAATACAGAAACATTTATTTGAAATTGGTGCCATCTTAGCAAATCCAACCAAAGAAGGAGAAAAACCCACCGCCATTCCAACAAAAAATACGAATGATTTAGAGTTTGCTATTGATCAAATGGAACTCTCTTTGGAGCCATTGACAAACTTTATACTTCCAGGAGGGAGTACTTATGTGTCTTATTGTCATTTGGCTAGGACAGTAAGTAGAAGGGCAGAAAGACTTCTTATATCGCTTCATATGGAACAACCTATTGATATTAGTGTCCTTGAATACATCAATAGGCTTTCAGATTACTTTTTTGTACTCAGCAGGTATGCTGCCAAAAATAGTGGTGTTGAAGAGGTCAAATGGATGCCATCCTAACGTTTTTTTTTAATAATTTAAAATTTAAACTTAAAATAACTTGTGTATTATAGTTTAAAAATTAATTTTGCAAAAATCTAAAATAGAATCCCATGTATTGGACATTAGAATTAGCTTCATATCTGAGTGACGCCCCTTGGCCAGCTTCAAAAGACGAATTAATAGATTACGCTATTAGAACAGGAGCTCCTTTGGAAGTAGTTGAGAATTTACAATCAATGGAAGAAGAAGGTGGCGAAATTTACGAGTCTATAGAAGAAATATGGCCAGATTATCCAACAGATGAAGATTACCTCTGGAATGAGGATGAGTATTAAAAGTATAGAAATCTATTCGCTTTAGATTTCCCTAAAAAAGTCTCCTTGGAGGCTTTTTTTTTGCTTATTTTTGAAGGGTTGTGTCATAAAACATGACAACAATGACCGCGGCATGAATTTTGTAAATTACATGTCTAGGAAATATACACCATTACCAATTGGCGTAACACACGCAGAGAACTGAACATATGAGTTTTATAAACAATGTACTTAAAGTATTTGTAGGAGACAAATCAAAGAAAGATGTAAAAGCCCTACAACCCCTGATAGATCAAATTAATGCCTTTGAAAAAGAAATGGAAAATCTATCTCATGACGCATTAAGAGAAAAAACCCATGCTTTTAAAAAACTACTCCAGGAGGCTACAGCAAATATTCAAAGTGAAATTGAATCACTAAAGTTAGAAGCCTTAAACGAAACAGATATTGATAAAAATGAAGATATCTACAATAAAATTGACCAGCTCAAAGAGGCACAGTACAGTATTACTGAAAAAGTATTACACGATATTTTACCTGAAGCTTTTGCCGTAGTCAAAGAAACCGCAAAAAGATTTACACAGTCAGAAGAAATAGCCGTTAAAGCTTCTGCATCTGACAGAAAAGCTGCCGCTACCAAAGACTATGTTAACATACAAGAGGAGACTGCAATTTGGAGTACAAGCTGGGACGCAGCGGGTAAAAAAGTGAAGTGGGACATGATCCATTATACCGTTCAGCTCATTGGAGGTATTTCACTACACCAGGGGAAAATTGCAGAGATGCAAACAGGGGAAGGTAAAACCCTAGTGGCTACCCTTCCTGTTTATCTCAATGCGCTTACTGGAAATGGGGTCCACTTAGTCACTGTAAACGATTATTTGGCTAAAAGGGATAGTGCATGGATGGCCCCTTTATTTGAATTCCATGGAATGACCATTGATTGCATAGACCACCACCAACCAAATTCTCCTGGGAGAAGAGCGGCATATGAAGCAGACATTACCTATGGCACCAACAATGAGTTTGGATTTGACTACCTACGTGACAATATGGCGCACAGTCCAACTGATTTGGTGCAAAGAGCCCCAAACTTTGCCATTGTAGATGAGGTAGATTCTGTCCTTGTGGACGATGCCCGAACACCACTCATCATTTCTGGTCCTGTTCCCGAAGGAGACAGGCATGAATTCACAGCGTTAAAACCAAGGGTAAACGAATTGGTAAGCATGCAAAGACAATACCTCACTGGTGTCTTGTCAGAGTCTAAAAAACTAATCGCAGCTGGGAACGTAAAAGAAGGAGGTTTCCTTTTACTCAGGGTCCATAGAGGACTACCAAAAAACAAAGCACTTATTAAATATCTAAGTGAAGAAGGCATAAAACAGCTGTTACAAAAAACAGAGAACTTCTACATGCAAGACAACAACAAGCAAATGCCTGAGGTAGACGCTGAGTTGTGGTTTGTGATTGAAGAAAAAACCAATCAAATAGACCTGACTGAAAAAGGGGTTTCATACCTGTCTACAGAGGACGATCGAGAATTTTTTGTTCTACCAGATATTGGTTCAGCCATTGCTGAAATCGAAAACAAAGGCCTAGATTTAGAAGCAGAGGCTAGCGAAAAAGACCAGTTATTTAAGGATTTCTCTATTAAAAGTGAACGTATTCATACTTTAAACCAACTGCTAAAAGCCTATACCTTATTTGAAAAGGATGTAGAATACGTAGTCATGGACAATAAAGTCATGATTGTAGACGAGCAAACAGGAAGGATTATGGATGGGAGAAGGTATTCAGATGGACTCCACCAAGCCATTGAAGCCAAAGAAAGTGTGAAAATCGAGGCCCTTACACAAACTTTTGCCACCGTTACCCTACAGAACTACTTTAGAATGTATAAAAAATTAGCTGGTATGACAGGTACGGCTATTACTGAAGCTGGGGAGTTTTGGGAAATTTACAAATTAGATGTTATGGAAATCCCTACCAATAGACCTATTACCAGAGCAGATAAGGATGACCTGATTTATAAGACCAAAAGAGAAAAATACAATGCTATTATAGAAGAGGTCACTAAATTGTCAGCAGCAGGGAGACCCATACTAATCGGTACCACCTCTGTAGAAATTTCTGAATTACTTTCCAAAATGCTTGGCATAAGAAAAGTGCCTCATAATGTATTGAATGCAAAGTTGCATAAAAAAGAAGCAGACATTGTTGCGGAAGCAGGAAATGCAGGCGTGGTAACCATTGCCACCAACATGGCAGGAAGGGGTACAGACATAAAACTCTCAGACGAAATTAAAGCCGCTGGTGGACTTGCCATTATTGGAACAGAAAGACACGACTCCAGAAGGGTAGACAGACAACTAAGGGGAAGGTCTGGAAGACAAGGAGATCCAGGGAGTTCTCAATTTTATGTTTCATTAGAAGACAACCTAATGCGACTCTTTGGATCTGACAGGGTAGCCAAACTCATGGATAGAATGGGCTTAGAAGAGGGAGAAGTGATCCAACACTCTATGATGACAAAATCCATAGAGAGGGCTCAGAAAAAAGTAGAAGAAAATAATTTTGGGGTTCGTAAGCGTCTTTTAGAATACGACGACGTCATGAACGCTCAAAGGGAGGTAGTCTATAAAAGAAGAAAACACGCTTTACAAGGAGAACGTCTAAAATTAGACATTGCCAACATGATATTTGACACTTGTGAAATCATAACAGGAGATAATAAAGCGGCCAGTGATTTCAAAAACTTTGAATTTGAACTCATCAAATACTTTGGAATGACAGCACCATTCTCAGAGGAAGAATTCTTGAAAGAAGCACCTAACAGCCTTACTAGAAAAACATACAAATCTGTACTAGTTCATTATCAAAGTAAAATGGCACGCAGTAGCCAAACCGCCTTTGAAGTAATTAAGAATGTATACGAAGACCCATCGAATAAGTTTGAACGTATTGTGGTTCCTTTCACAGATGGAATTAAAACATTAAACGTAGTAACAGACCTAACCAAAGCCTATGAGAGTGAAGGAAAACAACTCATCACAGACTTTGAGAAGAATATTACTCTAGCCATGGTAGACGAGGCTTGGAAAACACATTTGAGAAAAATGGATGAGCTTAAACAGTCTGTGCAATTGGCTGTTCACGAACAAAAAGATCCTTTATTGATCTATAAGTTTGAAGCATTTGAACTGTTCAAGGGTATGTTAGAAAGAGTCAATAAAGACATTGTTTCTTTCTTATTCAAAGGAGAACTTCCTTCTGAGAATCCCAATCAAATTCAAGAAGCCAGGCAACAGCGTAGGGCCAAAGTAAACCTTCAAACGACCAAAGAAGAAATTCCTAATGTAGATGAAATGGCCGCTCAAAGTAGGGCTATAAGTCAAAACCAAGCAGGCAGACCGGCAGTGACAGAAACCATTGTTAGAACAGAGGCTAAAATTGGAAGAAATGACAAGGTAACCATTCAGAATGTGATGAGTGGAGAACAAAAAACATTAAAATACAAACAAGCTGAATCACTTTTAAAAGAGGGCAGCTGGGTCATTACAAAATAGTTACCCTTGACCGTTTAGAAAATCAATAACAACCAAAAACCATCCAATGAAAAAACCACTACACTTACTGATTGCCTTATTGACAATGGCAGTTGGTTTTGGACAATCTGCTCAAGGAGACGGTCCACACAGCCAACTAATTATTAGAGGAGTTACCCTGATCAATGGAAATGGAGCACCTCCTAGAGGACCGATAGATATTGTGGTAGAGGGTAATAAAATCACTCAAATAGCTGTAGTCGGATACCCTGGTGTAGCCATTTCAGAAAAGAGTAGGCCTACTTTAAAAGCGGGAGGAAAAGAATTGGATGCGACAGGCATGTATTTAATGCCTGGTTTTATAGACATGCATGGACATATTGGAGGCCGTGCTCAAGGAGCAGAACCTGAATATGTATTTAGACTATGGATGGCCCATGGGGTAACTACAGTAAGAGAACCTTCTGGAAGAGGACTAGATTTTACCTTAGACTTAAAAAGAAAATCAGAAAAAAACAGCATAGTAGCTCCGAGACTTTTTGCTTATACGGGCTTTGGATCTGGAAGTAAAAAAGACATTAGCACGCCAGAGCAAGCGAGAGAATGGGTGAGGAATAATGCAAAAAAAGGTGCAGACGGAATTAAATTTTTTGGCGCTGCTCCAGATATTATGCAAGCTGCATTAGAAGAAAATAAAAAGCTAGGATTAGGTTCTGCATGCCACCATTCACAAATGGATGTGGCCCGTTGGAATGTATTACACTCTGCTAGAGCTGGACTGACTAGTATGGAACATTGGTATGGTTTACCAGAGGCATTATTCTCAGACAGAACTGTTCAAAACTATGCGCTAGATTACAACTATCAAAACGAACAACATCGATTTGAAGGTGCTGGGCAACTCTGGGAACAAGCAGCTGCCCCCTACTCAGACCATTGGAACAATGTGATGAATGAACTTATAGCACTAGATTTCACCATGGACCCTACCTTTAATATTTATGAGGCCAACAGAGACCTTCAAAGGGCTAGAAGGGCAGAATGGCATGAAGATTACACCCTACCATCTTTGTGGAAATTTTATGAGCCAAGTAAAATATCACATGGTTCGTACTGGCACAATTGGGGTACAGAACAAGAAGTGGCTTGGAAAAAAAATTACAAACTTTGGATGACCTTCATCAATGAATATAAAAACCGAGGAGGAAGGGTTACTACAGGTTCAGATTCAGGATTTATTTATCAGCTGTATGGTTTTGCCTACGTAAGGGAACTAGAGCTTCTTAGAGAGGCAGGATTTCACCCTCTAGAAATTATAAGATCTGCTACTTTAAACGGAGCAGAAGCACTGGGCATGGAAGATAAAATCGGGACTGTTGAAGTAGGTAAATTAGCAGATTTTGTGATTGTAGATCAAAATCCACTTCAAAACCTAAAAGTCCTTTATGGAACAGGTGCCGTTTCTTTAACAGAAGACAATAAAGTGGTTAGAAAAGGCGGGGTAAATTACACGGTCAAAGATGGAATTATTTACGACGCAAAAGCCTTATTGAAAGAAGTTAAAGACATGGTAGACCAAGCCAAAGAAAAAGAAGGCTTTAAAATTACTCAGCCTGGGGTAAAGCAATAGGTGCCCCAAGCCTTTGATAGTCTCTTTTTTTTGTAACTTGGTGGACAAAAAAAAGAGATTATGATTTCTAAAATATTTATGACAAACGCTTTTCTGTGGCGTACTTTAGCGCTTGCTTTAGTGATACAACCATCAGAAAAAGCCCCCCAAAATCCGTATACTGAAACCGCCTATTTTGCCAGCGGTTGCTTTTGGTGTGTTGAGGCCATTTTTGTATCTGTAGAAGGTGTTGGAGATGTTGTTTCAGGATATGCCGGGGGTACAGAAAAAAATCCCAAATACAATCAAGTAGCCGGCGGTCGCACGTCTCATGCAGAAGCGGTAATGGTGCCTTACAACCCAAAGGTAGTTTCCTATGAAAACTTAGTTAAAGTATTTTTTGGTTCACACGATCCCACTACGCGCAACAGACAGGGACCCGATAGAGGTGCTCAATATAGATCCATTGCCTTTTACAAATCCACTTCTGAAAAGGCAACCATTAAAGCCCATATAGATGCATTAAACACCAACAAGACTTTTAATAGCCCAATAATTACACAAATAGTGCCTTTTACTATTTTTTACGAAGCAGAAGCGTACCATCAAGATTTTGAAGCTAGAAATCCAAATAATCCATATGTAAGGGCGGTGTCTGTGCCTAGGTTGTTGAAATTTAAAGCTAAATTTCCAAAACTTTTAAAAGCCTCTCATTAAATGAGTGTTCACAAAGCAGCTTTAATAGAAGTATTTACGCTAGAAAATGAATTTCTAAAAATTGAAGTACTTAATTATGGTGCTATTATTAAAAGTCTAAAACTAAAGCTTGAACACGAAGAATCACAAGAATTGGTCGTAGGACATCATGAGGTATTATTATATCTAGAGGACCCTTGGTTTCTAGGGGCTTGCCTAGGACCATTTTCGGGTAGAATTAAAAGAAAAAATGCCCTTACAAATACTGTAGACTTTCCAGAAAACACTGAAAAAATTGAATTGCATGGAGGAAAGCAAGCCTATTCCAAACAGTTTTGGCAATTAGAAAAAATAGGCTCAGGAGCAGCCCCTTTTATTTGCCTTTCTTATTCCCAACAAGTACAGCAAGAGCGAGTCAGTAATCATAAGGCTTTAAAATCAGGGACCATTAAAACATTACTGACCTATAGCCTCATAAATAGTGAATTAAAAATAAGCTATAACAGTACTTCTACTATCCCTCAGGTATTTAATTTAAGCAATCACAGTTATTTTATTCTAGACCAAGCCCAGGATGTTTCAGATTACCTTTTAGAAATTAATGCATTCCATAGGATACAAACAGACCACCAACTATTGCCTACTGGAAAGCTGCTTTCACTAAAAAATGATGCCTATCATTTTAGCCCACCAAAAAAAATAAATCAAATACGACTAGACACGCCATTTGTATTGAACCATAAAAGTGAATTAGGACAAAGAGCAGCTAGTCTGTACTCTGAAAAAAGCAAGTTACGTATGGAAGTTTATACAGACCAAGAGATCCTGATATGCTTTACACCCCAAGATTTTACGGGAATTTGTTTTGAAACCCAGGGATACCCAGATGCACCAAGCCATGAAAATTTTAAGACCATAGTCATAGATAAAGACAGGCCTTACCAACAAGAGACCCGATACAAATTTGAAAAAACAGCCGAGTAATTTCCTAAATTCTTCTCGAATATTAAGGGCGCTCACACACAGAAAACCATGAAAAATAACCTATCAATATCGGTACCCAAATTGGTCAAAGGGATTGTTAATGGTGAAATACCCGCTTTGAGCAAGGCTATTAGCTTGGTAGAAAGCAAATTACCCATTCACCAAAAATGGGCCCAGGAATTAGAGGCCGCCTTGTCAAAAGAAAATCCAAATACGATAAGAGTGGGTATTTCTGGGGTTCCAGGAGTAGGCAAAAGCACTTTAATTGAAGCATTGGGTATGTATCTTGTGGAAAAGGGACTTAGACTAGCCGTACTAACCATTGATCCCAGTAGCCAACAAAGTGGCGGAAGCATCTTGGGAGATAAAACAAGGATGGACCAACTGGCTGCGCACAAGAGTGCTTATATAAGAACTACAGCTGCAGCAAGTACTTTAGGTGGTGTGGCACAAAATACCCGCTCAAGTATCCTTTTCTGTGAAGCTGCTGGCTTTGACGTAATCATTGTAGAAACGGTAGGAGTTGGACAAAATGAATTGGAAGTTCATGAAATGGTAGACGCACTTTTACTCCTCCAATTGCCCGGAGCTGGAGATGAAATTCAAGGTATTAAAAGAGGACTGCTGGAGGTGGCAGACGCCTTGTTAATTAACAAGGCAGACGGGGCGCAAGCCCCGTTAGCCAAAAAAGCACAGCAGTATTTCAAGGCTTCCGTTCACGGTTTTAGGCCCAGAGAAAACGGGTGGGAGCCCCCGGTCCTTTTGGCTTCTGCCATTGAAAATCGCGGCGTAAAAGAAGTGTGGCAAAGCATAGGAAATTTTATTAGCCTTCAAAAGAAACATGGTGATTTTGAACTAAAAAGAACCTCTCAAAAAATTCTAGGACTGCACCGACTTGTCAGCCAGCGTTTAGAAGCCTCTTTTTACGCAGACAAGAAGGTTCAAAATGAAATTCCTGATATTAAAAGACAACTCACCAATGGCATTTTAAGCATCTCTAAAGCGGCTGAAATACTTATTGATGGATTTAGAAATGGTCACAAAGAATAATTGAAACACAAAAGACTGTTGCAAAGGTGCTTCAGGCCTTATACCTAGTGTCAAATTTCAAAAAAGTCCTTAGAAATGCTGCAAAAAGACGGCTATTCTATAAAATGACTTAAATTTGTGGGACTAAATGACCATCATGAACATTCACACTCAGGAACTCCTTTCCATTGTTGTACCCCTTTATAACGAACAAGACAATGTGCGTTTACTTACTCAAAAAATTCACGAAAGCCTTGTGGGGTATCAATATGAGATTATCTATATAGATGACTTTTCTTCAGACCAAACCAAAAAGGTGGTCAATGATTTGGCAGACAATCAAGTCCACTTAATAGCCCTCAAGAAAAATTACGGCCAAAGTTTGGCCCTAGCTGCAGGAATTGACTATGCCTCTGGAACCTATATTATTACCATGGATGGTGACCTTCAGAACGACCCCTCAGACATTCCTTCTATGTTAAAAGAAGCCATTGACGGAGGCTATGATCTGGTGACAGGTATTAGACAGAAACGAAAAGACAGCTTACTGAAGAAAATACCTTCAAAAATTGCCAACTTCTTGGTGAGAAGGGTCACTAAATTAGACATCAAAGACAACGGCTGTGCCTTAAAAGTCTTTCATAAAGATGTGGCTAAAGACCTTAATTTATACGGAGAAATGCACCGCTTCATTACGCTTTTAGCATTCTTAGAAGGGGCGCAAATAAAACAAGTCCCTGTTAAACATCATGCCAGACATGCTGGAGTCTCCAAATACGGATTGGAACGTGTATTTAAGGTAATTGCAGATATGATGTTATTGCTTTTTATTAGAAAATACATCCAAAGACCCATTCATCTCTTTGGAATTTTTGGGGTGCTATTAATAGGCGCAGGACTATGTATAAATGCGTATTTGGTGTACCTTAAACTTTTGGGCGAAGATATAGGAACAAGGCCCTTACTCACCCTCGGGATGATGCTGATTTTTGCAGGAATTCAATTGTTCACCATCGGAATTGTTATGGAACTACTCATCAGAACCTATTACGAGTCTCAAAAGAAAAGACCTTATAGAATTAGGAAAGTTACCCAAGGGGGAGCGGACATTTCAAAATAACCACAGCCTCACAAAAGATTGGTCCAAATTGATGTAAAAATCAAATCCAACACAAAATCAATAATTACAAATATGAAAAAAAAAGCACTTTTATTTCTCAAGATAGGAATCAGTGCAGTGCTTATATACCTCATATTTTTAAAAATTCCCTTCAGCGAAGTATCTCAAACCTTGTTAAAAGTTCATTGGGGGTTCCTACTATTGGCGCTGCTTTTTTTCATTATTTCTAAAGTATTAGCTGCCTATAGACTTCAATATTTTTGGAGGTCTATAGGGGTTCATTTAAGTCATTCATACAACCTAAAGCTGTATCTATTAGGGATGTTTTACAATTTGTTTTTACCTGGTGGCATTGGCGGAGACGCTTATAAAGGCTATCTAGTCAAGAAAACATTTGAAACTCCCACAAAAAAAATTTTTGGAGCGCTCTTAGTAGATAGACTGTCTGGACTCCTGCTTTTAAGTGTTTTCAGTGCCCTTTTGGCGGCTATTGGTATTCATGAAATACTCAGCCCATTTAGATGTCTTTTTGTATTAGCCATTCCATTGGGGATTTTGGTTTACTATTTAGGAGTGAAAAAAATGTACCCTTACACCCTAGCTGTTTTCTGGAAAGCATTCGCTTTATCAGTAGGAGTACAAGTTTCCCAATTGGTAGCTGCATTCTTTATTCTATGGGCATTGGGGCAAAACCAAGAGATAGGGATGTATCTTTTAGTCTTTTTAATTTCTTCTATCGTGGCTGTTATTCCATTGACGATTGGTGGAATTGGCAGTAGAGAGCTTACCTTTTTATATGGTGCACAATGGCTGGCCTTAGATTACAAAACAGCCATAGCCATGAGCTTACTATTCTTTTTCATTACTGCTTCAGTCTCTATAACTGGAATGGTGTATCACTTTAGGCCATTACCCGAACCAGGCAAAAACACCAAGTAGCGTTTCTCTAAAGTATTGGCTCTTGTAGCAGGATTTAAAAAGGCTATTTTTAATCGGGTAATCCTATAAGAAGGCACTGAAAATTCAATATTTAAGGGAATGTCTGTTTTGGAAAGTCGGTCTAATTGAGCTTCATTTAAGTACACCCAAACGTTTGACAAAGCGTTAAAATCTTCCAAACAATCTAATGTTTTTAGTGGCGCTTTAAGGCCAAAATCCATGGCCCAACTGTGTGCATTTCCCCATTTATATACCTTTTCTGGATAAATGTAGGAAGATTGCATAATTTTCTCTGAAGCAGTTTTACCTGATTGATATTGAAGTAATTTAGGGTAAAAACCAGTATTTAAAACACCATTTACAAAAATAGCTGTTAACACACCTGTAAGAAGGATAGCAGGAAAAACCTCTTTAGTTCTTAATATCCAGACAATACTTCCCACAATAAATAGCCCTAATAAAACATAAGAACCCCAAAATAGATAAGGAAAAACCCATGTACAAAGCACCAAAGCTCCAGACCCTAATAGTATAAAAAGGGCTCTTTGAATGTGCAACAAGGGTTTCAAAATAAAAGGAGTACCTCCTACCCTACCGGCAACCAATACCGCCCATAAAGGAATACTACTATTTAAGTAATGGGGCAGTTTAAACTGAGCAAAGCTAATTAACAGTAAAATAGCCAATGCTCCGTACAAAAGCCCTTGGGTTTTATCATTGGCTTTTACAGTCTTAAATCGCTTTACAAAGAGATATATCGCCAAGGGCGTAAAAGGTAAAAAAGCCCATAAAAAAGTATGGAAAAAGAAAAAATAATCAGGACTATTACTGCCCATACCCTGGCCGCTCATACGCTCAAAACTCTGCTCAAAAAGGATAAAGAAAATACCAGACCTGTCTGAAACACCCCGAATCACTAATTCAGGATGAAGGTCAAATTGCACATAGTAAGCATACAAAATAGGACATATACCTAAAACAAATGCAGCTACTCCTAAAAGCACTTCTTTTCTCCAGAGCAGCGACCATTGGCGGTTATAAATAAGATGTCCCAGTAACGGAAATCCAATCATGACAAGAGCCAAATGTCCTTTTGTAGAAAAAGCCATGGCTGCTGCCAAAGCTCCAAAAACCATGGGGCGCCAATTGGGCCTTTCCGCAAATGCGATGAATTGCCACAAGGACAAGGCAACAAATCCTGTAAGAACCGCGTCTGTCCTAAGATCAATTGCAGATAAAACAATGGTTTGGGCACTTAAAAAAATAAGTGTAGCAGCTCTAGCGATAGGGACTGAATAAAGTAGTTGGGCCAATTTAAACACACTATAAGCAGCTAATAATAAAGCCATAAAACCTGGCAACTTATATGAAAACTCATAAATTCCAAAAACAGCATATGAAGCAGCAGCCAACCAATAGTGTAAATGTGGTTTGTCAAGATAAGGTTCAGTGCCTTTGAATAGCGTGAGAAAATCGCCTTCTTGAAACATTCTCATAGACATAACAGCAAATTGTGCAGAATCATTTTCTAACAGCCCACTAAACAGTCCCATAGCATAAACCGCCAAGAGCAAAGTTAGTAATACGATAAAAGTCTTTTTAGATGGCATTAATTAGCTTGCTTAAATAAAACCTGTTTATTAAAAATGAATTGAGCCAGATAGGCAAAGAATGCACCTATAAAAAACCCTATAAGCACATCAAAAGGATAATGAACACCTAAATATATTCTACTAAAACCGACCATAAAAGCCAAAAGTACACCAACATATATAAACCAAGACCAAAACTGTCTGAGGAGCATTCCCATAAATATAGCGACCGCCATACTGTTGGCTGCATGTGCAGAAAAGAAACCGTAGGAACCACCACATCTAACCTTAACAAGCCTAAGCCCCCCATCTAGTAGCGGTTCATGACAAGGCCTTGGCCTAGCAAAACCGTACTTAAACGCGTTGGCCAGTTGATCGGTTGCTAGTATTAATATAGCTAAAGCGAGGATCGCTTTTAAACAAACTACAAGACCGTATTTGTGATACACCTTCCAAAGAAAAAAGAGCACTAAAGGGGCTCCAATAGTCTTTTCTGAGAGTAACAACCAAAAAGCATCCCATGAAGGGCTTCCCAAACCATTGAGAAACACAAAAAGAGTGCGGTCTATGGATTGAAGCTGCTCTAGCATTATTCTTTGTATCTAGAAACTTCTCTGTCGTAAAAATCAGTAGCCGCCTGAATGAGCCCTTCTGTTTCTGTTTCTAATTCTTTTTCATCTTCTGGAGAAAAATCTTCCAACCATTCCACCGCGTCGTCCTCAAGGTTTATAATGAACCTAGGATAATCGGTATGTATAACAAAAATCGCGGTGGGGAAATCAGTGTTGTCACCGAGTAAAAATTTTGGAAATTCCATAGGGTAATATTTTTAAATACGTTGGTCTATGAGCAGAAGTATACTGCTTCTGATTGTTTTAGTGGTAATTTAACTTTTAAACTAAAGCACTAAAATAGTGAGAATCTTAGGAAACCGGAAGAGAAAGGTCTTCTATATGCCTTTTTGTCAAATAATTAAATCGAATATATAACATAATAGCAGAAGCTGTTAGTCCAGCTAAAAGGCCCAACCAAATTCCAACACTCTCTAAAGAGGTGTATAAGCCCAGGTAAAAACTCACTGGAAAACCTATCATCCAATAAGCAATAAAAGTGATTAAAGTGGGTATTTTAACATCTTGAAAACCTCTTAATGCACCTAATACCACTACTTGTAGGCCGTCTGAAATTTGAAAAAATGCAGCAACTAAAAGCAATTGACCAGTAAGGAAAATAACTTCTGTGTTGTCTGCCGCATTGATTAGGTCATTGTTATTGAGATAAATTGTAGGAAGTATATCTCTAAAAGCTAAAAATAAAATGGCAAATACCACTTCCAAAATGAAGGTCAATAAAAAGATAGACATGGCTATTCGCCTCAGTGCATTAAAATCTTTTAATCCTTTCTGGTTCCCTACCCTAATCATAGCTGCTACACCAAGTCCCATACCCACCATAAAAGTCATACTAGAGAGGTTCAGTGCAATTTGATTGGCCGCTTGCGCATTTTTCCCCAACACACCACTTAGCCAAATGGCCGATGTAAATATGGCTACCTCAAAAAACATTTGCAATGCAGAAGGAAAGCCTAAATTGATGATTTTAGTGAGTACTTTTTTCTCTATGACCTTAAAATTTATATTGTGTACATAGGCTTTAAATTTATCCTTATAACGAAATATAGCCCAAAGTAAAATAACCATAACGACCCTAGAAACTAAAGTTCCAACGGCTGCACCAACAATACCCATTTCAGGGAAACCAAAGGTGCCATAAATCAATAAATAGTTCAAAACAATATTGATCACGTTGGCAACAACGGTTACATACATAGGATACTTGGTCTGAGAGAGTCCTTCTGAAAACTGTTTTAAAGCCTGAAAAACAATTAATGGCACTAGAGAAAAAGCGACCAAATCTAAATAAGGCATAGCCAATGTAACTACCTCAATAGGTTGTTTCATGTGGTACATGAGTGGTTTACACAGTAGAATAAGAAAAAATAAGGCCAATCCTAAAACCGTACATAAAACCAATCCATGCTTGAGTGCTGATTTTCCAGAGGCGGTGTCTTTTGCTCCATCAGATTCCGCTACAAGTGGCGTAATAGCCGTGGAAAATCCGATTCCTAATGACATGGCAATAAACACAAAACTGTTTCCTAAAGAGACCGCAGCTAATTCTGCGGTTCCTAGTTGTCCCACCATAATATTGTCTGCAAAAGCGACAAAGGTATGGCCTAGTAAGCCTAGGATTACTGGAAAAGACAGGCTCAAATTGTATCTGAATTCTTTGGTGTATTGTTTTAACAAATGGTCAAAATTTTGCTTGCAAATATAGGCTTTCTAAAACAGCTGTAGACATCTTAGGGAAAATGTATGTGCTTATTGAAATGTACCGTGATGAGATGGCTTTTTGCCTCTTAAACCCAAGACATATGAATACCTTCATTATAGATTTGAGCTACTGCTATAATTTTTTAGCTTCATTCCAGAAAACATCCATTTCTTCTAGTGACATTTCGCTGAGAGAAAGGCCGTTAAGTACTGCTTGGGATTCGAGGTAGGTAAATCTTTTCTTGAATTTCAAATTGGTGCGTTCTAAGGCATTTTCAGGATTAATACCCATAACACGAGCATAATTAATCATGGAAAAGATTAAATCTCCAAATTCGTCTTCCATGGCATCTTTATCCCCTTTTTTCACCTCATCATTAAACTCTCCGAGTTCTTCTATAACCTTTTCCCAAACCTGTTCTGGTTTCTCCCAATCAAAACCTACGCCAGCAGCTTTTTCTTGCATCCTATATGCTTTTATCAATGCTGGAAGTCCTTTTGGAACCCCTGAAAGCACACTTTTATTCCCCTCTTTTAACTTGAGCTGTTCCCAGTTTTTCTTGACCTCTTCTTCATTTTCAACGGTGACGTCTCCATAGATATGTGGGTGCCTATGAATGAGTTTCTCACAGATTTCATGAGACACATCTCCCATGTCAAATGCGCCAGACTCACTCCCTATTTTGGCATAAAAAACAATATGCAACAACACATCTCCCAATTCCTTTTTAACTTCTTGAATATCGTTATCTAATATAGCGTCTGCCAATTCATAGGTTTCTTCTAAAGTGAGTAAACGCAGGCTTTCCATGGTTTGCTTCTTATCCCAAGGGCATTTTAAACGCAACTCATCCATGATAGTTAACAATCTGTCAAAGGCTTTTAATTGGTCTTCTCTTGAATTCATAGTGGTGTTTTTAAAATGACATGTCTTTATTCAGGAACAAAACTACAGATTTAAATGTCATAGGTCTAATGTTTATAAGTCACAGGTCTAAAAAATTAGGTGTGGTCATTCAAAAAATGTAATTTAAATCGAAGTTTTTAATTGAAAATCAATATGAAATCATGAAAAAAATAGCGCTCGTTGTAGGTTTGTTTGTATGCTGTCATTCTGCTGTCTTTTCACAAAATCCATTTAAGGCAGAGGTTCAAGAAATACAAAACAGGTATATAAACCATAAGACACAAGGGAAAACAATTGTATTCACAGGTAGTTCTAGTATTAGAATGTGGCTGTCTGTCAGTGATTTAGCCCCAGAAAATACGATCATAAATACTGGTTTTGGTGGGTCTCAAGCACGAGATTTATGGCGACATAAAGAGGCGCTTATTATTCAGTTCCAACCCCATCAAGTGTTTATTTACGAGGGTGACAATGATTTATATGCGGGAGTAAAGCCAAGAAAAATTAAACGCATTACAAAGAAAATAATTAGGGCCATTCACACAAAAAATAAGCAAACTCAAATAGTACTCATAGCTGCTAAACCGAGTATCAGCCGCTGGGATTTAAAAATAAAATACGAGCGGTTAAATGGCCTTTTCAAACAGCTCGTTTCTAAGAAAGAGCATTTAGTCTATGCAGATGTATGGAACCCTATGCTTAAAGAAGGGGCGCTAGACAAAAGCTTATTTATTTCAGATGGCTTACATATGAATCAAAAAGGGTATGACATTTGGAAAACCGTTTTGAAACCTCTAATATTGAAATAACAGATTAAAACCAATCATAAAAACCATGAAAAATTACCACATGACATTTATTACTACTAAACCGCTCTACCTAAGCTGCTTGGCGGTGCTTTTCTTTGCCGCCTGTCAAAAACCAATGACTGAAATTGAACAGGGGTCTTCAGACTTTTCAGAGGTTGGGTTAATTCCCATGCCCGTATCAATAGAAGAAGGTGAGCACGGATTTCCAATATATAAAGACACCTATATAAAAACTTCAGACACCACGGAGCTTATGTTTCGCATGGCCCAATTCACCGCTGAAAAAATCTTTCAGCACAGTGGATTGGCGCTACCCATTAATCCTTTAAACCCTAATGGAACAGCCATTGAACTTGAATTAACCCCTACGGAAGAAACTAAGGAGGAAACTACTGAGAAAAATCTGGACCCTAATAGTGTGGGGGAAGCGTACCGTATATCGGTAGGGAAAAGTGTTTTAAAAATAGCATCGGCGCAGCCAAGTGGACTCTTCAGAGGCATTCAAACCCTAAGGCAATTGATCCCTAATCTAGCTACAACAATAAAAAATAAGCCCGTTTGGGAAATTCCTGGAGGGAGCATTGAAGACGCCCCAAATTATGCTTTTAGAGGGGCTATGCTAGACGTTGCCAGACATTTTTTTACGGTACAAGAGGTAAAACGATACATAGACCTTCTGGCTTATTACAAGATTAATATTTTGCATTTACACCTTACAGATGACCAAGGATGGCGTATTGAAATTAAAAAATGGCCCAAACTCACTGAGGTGGGTGGCAAAAAAGAAGTGGGTGGAGGTCCTGGAGGTTTTTACACCCAAGCGCAATACAAAGACTTGGTGGCCTATGCGAATAAACACTATATGACCATCATTCCTGAGGTAGATATGCCTGGCCACACCAATGCAGCGTCTGTGGCCTATCCATTCCTAAATGGCAATGGAAAAATACCAGAATTATACACTGGTACTGAGGTGGGCTTTAGCACTTGGGATGCCAACAATGAAAAAGTGTATGACTTTGTGGCGGATGTTGTGAATGAAATTAGTGCCATGAGTCCTGGTCCTTATTTTCATTTAGGGGGAGATGAGAGTCATGTCACTAAAAAACCGGACTATATTCATTTTGTAAACAGGGTAAGTGAAATTGTAAAACAGGCTGGTAAAACACCCATTGGCTGGGATGAAATTGTTACTGCAGACACAGACAGTACTGCCATTGCTCAGTTTTGGGCCAGCGAAAAAAATGCAGGTATTGCCGTTCAAAAAGGCATGAAGGTCATTTTGTCTCCTGCTAAAAAGGCTTATTTAGACATGCAATACCAGGAAGATTTTCCTTATGGGCTCCATTGGGCGGGTTATGTGCCGGTAGATACCGCTTATATTTGGACGCCGGAGACCTATGCAAAAGGGGTCCCAAAAGAATTAATCTTGGGCATAGAGGCGCCACTCTGGTCTGAAACCATCAGTAATAGTGATGAGATAGAATACCTGGCATTTCCCAGATTACCAGGATATGCTGAATTGGCTTGGAGCAGCCCTGAAAAAAGAGACTGGGAGAACTACAAAGGCAGGTTGGCTATACAATCTCTGTTTTTTGACAGGAATAAAGTGAACTACTATCCCTCTGAAAAAATTGATTGGGTTAAGCCACCAATGGCTCCCAAAACAATTGGAAAAGATTAGTGAAATAAATTATTGTGCATTAAAAAGCCCGCTAGTAGCGGGCTTTTTTTATGGCTATTTTAGTCCTGGAAGTTTTTGAGGAAGAGGCGTCTGCCAATAGTATTTAGGGGCTTTCTTCTGAGAAGGCCATTCTAAATCTAAGGCTTTGGTGTCGTACACCTTCCCATCCTTAATCACTTTAGACACCGTATTGGTATTTCTCAAGTTTTCTAATGGATTGGCTTCTAAAATAACCAAATCTGCTATTTTACCCACTTCAATACTTCCTAAATCCGTGTCTAAACCAAGTGACCTGGCGCCCAAAATGGTAGCGAATTTCAATGCGCCGTGGGCAGATATTCCACCACTCCCTACGGACCATAATTCCCAATGGTAGCCCAATCCTTGTAATTGACCATGACTTCCAATACCACCAATACCTCCTGCAGCTTCTAGGTCATTCATGAATTCAGCATGCTTTTTAAAGATGTGCTCCTCTTCCATAAACCATCCTGGCCTACGTCTTGATTTTTGAGCCAATTCTTCATATGGGGTGTAAAACTGTAGCTTCTCATCTTCCCATACTTTTTCAGTAGCATAATAAAAATTTTCTGCCCATGGGCCTCCGTAAGAAACTAACAATGTTGGTGTTACAGCCATTTTAGCTTCTGCGATGGTCTTTACCACATCTGGGTAAATCGGATAAATAGGCAAGGAATGTTCATGACCGGGATAGCCATCTAAAAGCTGGGTCATATTGAGTTTGAAATCCAAACCACCCTCTGTTGTTGGAATGAGTTTGAGTTCTTTAGCAGCCATAATCACCCATTGCCTTTGCTGTCTATTTCCCACCAAATACATTTTAATGCTTTTGGTATTGTAGTATTCACTGTATTGTTTTAAAACCTCTTTCGCGTGGTCAAGGCTTTGAATTTTATAAGACCAATAACCTACTCCAGGACCTGTTGAATAAATTCTAGGACCTGCAATCTTTCCAGCATCGACCATATCTGAATAGGTCAATACATCTGTGGTACCCGTTTGTGGGTCTCGTGTTGTAGTGACTCCATAGGCTAGATTGGCAGCATACATCCACACTTGATTTTTTTGAACCCCCCAATTAGGCCACATATGGGCGTGGGTGTCTATAAATCCTGGCGTAATGGTCATTCCACTCATATTCATTAGCGTGGTGTTTTCTGGAACAGTTAAAGTACCTGAAGCACCCACAGCGGCAATTCTGTGGTCCTTGATTAAAAGGTCTCCGTTTTCTATGACCTCATTTCCATTCATGGTAATGATTCTAGCGCCTTGTAATAGCAAGTTCCCTTTGGCCAAGTCTTTAGTAAAGGCCACCTTTACTTTCAATTCTTTGGCTTCAAAGGCTTTGGGAGTCTCTTTTTTGTCCTCACTATCTTTATTAGCTAATTCGTCTTTGGAAGCGTTTTCTTGTTGATTTTCAGCTGTTTTATCTTCAGCGTCATTTCCTTTGTTAGCCGCATCAGCCAATTTTTTAGCGGCCTCTTTTGCTTTCTTATCTGCAGCGAGTTTTTCTTCGTAGGCCTTGGCGTCTGCTAAATTGTAGGTGAAAAAACTAGCCCCTAGAGACCAATACACCTGCTTGCTGTCTGCGCCCCATACTGGAAATTCTCCGCCAAATACAGTTAACTTCTTTGCAGGAAACGAAGCAGCGTCTGCCTTGGCTAATGATATTTTAGGGGTCTGACCGTATTTTGGAATCAGGACCGTATAAATATCATTATTAATCTTCGCCAAGGCTGTTTTGCCATCTGGTGATATTTCTATTTCTGAGGCTCTAGAGGCCTTATTATTTTCTCTCCAAGCCTCTGGATTAGTGGGAAAAGCTGCAGCCATGCTTGCGCTGGCTGCTCCGCTGCGCTCCCATCCGAAAGCAGCGTCATGGTCCTCTTGAAAATAATCAGAAGATCCGTAGGTCTCAATTCCAGTAAGACTTAAAAGTTCTTTTTGATCGGTACCATCCCAACGGATAGAAACAAGCCCCTTACTACTACTGTAAAGATAAATTCTATTGTCTACCTTAGTAAAATGGGGCATTTCTCGCCCTTTTGACTTGGCAATAAACTGGTTGCTCCCGCCTTGACCAGAGATCCACATAAGGTCTTCAGTAGCGTTAGAAGCCATTGGACCTATAGCGTCTTTATACACTTGGTTACTACCTGCAAGAAAAACTATCTTATCATGAAGATAGGACCATCTAGGTTGGCTATAAATTCCTGCACTTTGGGTGAGCTTAACTACAGAGGTTCTTCTTCCCAAGCGGGCTTTATACAAATGCCCTTCAGATCCATTCCAAGTGGTGAAAACAATTTGTGATCCATCTGGTGACCAAGCTGGTTGTGCTTCTGTAAAATCATGTGTGGTCACCCTTTTTGGTGTACCATATGGTAAATCCATTACATAAAGTCTGTTCAAGGCAGTAAAAGCCAATCTTTTTCCATCTGGTGAAGGCTTTGCATCCCTTATTTGAGAAGCCATAGCGGTGTCTGCATCTGAGATAGGATATTTAAAATCCAATTGAGGACCTAATTCCAAATCTACCGAAGCCGTATATGAAATTTTAGAAGCTGTCTTATCTGATAGGGTAATTCTGTGAATTTCACCACCGTAAGAAACAATTAATGCATTAGAATCTGGGGTAAAAGACATGGCTGGAAGTACCCCTAAAGGTGCTATAGATTCTTGCTCGTCTCTTTGAACAGGATAGGCCAGCCAAGATTCTTCCCCTGTATTAAGGTCTCTCAATATTAAACCTGTTTGGTCCTCAAACCTAGTTCCATAGACCAACCATTTACCATCTTTTGAAAGGGTTGGCGTAAATGCGGAACCGTACCTAGAAGTAATCACATCTGTTGTGCCATCTTCCATACTATAGGTCCCAACCTGGTATTGTGGTAATTGTGCATTGTAATTCCAAGCGCCATTTCTTTGCGAAAAGTAGAGTGTTTTACCGTCTGCACCAAAAAAAGGATCTATGGCTTTTAAACCCTTAGGCTCACTAATTAACGGAGCTCCACCACCCCCATCTCTATGATACAAATGTAATTTTATGTTTCTTCTGCCTTTAGCACCTACCAAATAATCACCATCTGGTGACCAGGCCACTGAAAAGAAGTTGTTTTTTTGTTCTTTAGAAATTTGGGTGTCTTCTTTAGCGCTAAGGTCCATCACCCAGATATTATCCGAACCGCTCTTGTCTGAGATATAGGCCAAAGATTTTCCATCTGGACTAAACCTTGGATGAACCTCGTAAGCCAATCCATGGGTGATTGCAGTAGCATTACCTCCTGTAATAGGCATGGTGTATAAATCCCCCATAAGATCGAAAACTATGGTCTGACCATCCGGGCTTACATCTAAAGAAGTCCAGGTACCTTTTTCGGTTGTGAAGGCTATAGATCTAGATGGTTCCAAGGGCAATTCCTTTGTAGCTTTTTTAATACTATCAGAAGCCTTAGTCGTGCTAGTGTCTTGTGCACTAGCATTCAGGCAAAATAAGCCCACTAAGCAGGACAAGGACAATTTTAAATTAATTTTCATCTGTTTGATTTTTTAGATACATAAATATAAGAGAATATTCCTTTTAAAACGAAGAAATTATAGTGTATAAAAAAGCCCGCTACGAGCGGGCTTTTGACATATAATGAAAGGACTAAGGCCTTTATTGTATTACTTTTTTACAGCTGCTTTTGATGTTTTTCCACCACCTTTTGCTGCTGAAGAAGCTTTTGATTTGGTGTTTTTTGCTGATGGTTTAGCTGCCTTAGGTGCCGCATTAGAAGCCAAAGCTTTTACTGCTGGCTTGGCAGATTTCTCAGATGCCTCTGTAGGTTCAGAAAAATCTAACAAATCGTTGGCCTGAAGAATATTATACCACTGAATGACTTTTTTAATGTCAGAAGCATAAACGCGATCTTCATCATAATGAGGAAGCACTTCAAAAAAGTAAGCCTCAAGGTCTAATTTATCTGCTTTGTGAGAAATACTTGTTTTTTCACCCCTTTCTTTAGCGGCTATTTTCTTAAACACCTCTAAAAGAGGCATTTCTTCTTGTAAGGTGTAAATGGCAATTTCAGAAAGAACGCTGACGTTACTTTTTAAATTAACCGTTATTTTCTTACCGTCTAATAAAGAAACAGCAACAAATCCAGCTCTAGTCTGGGTAACCATTTGGTACAAACCTGGCTTGGTGGCAATCGATAAAATTTTATCTAAACTCATGATCTTCTTAAAATTTGGGCAAATATGAAACTTTTAAAGCATATATAAAATGGTTTAACGTCCTTTTTTCATTTCTGGAAATCGCATGCGGTACTCTGTACTGATTTTCCCTTTAGAAATATTAGACAGACGACTCTTTAAAATCCGCTTCTTAAGGGAACTTAACTTGTCCGTAAACAAGATACCTTCAATATGATCATATTCGTGTTGTATTACCCTAGCAACCAATCCTTCGAAAGTTTTGGTGTGTGTCTTAAAGGTCTCATCTTGATAGGTAATGGCTATTTTTGGCTTTCTAAGTACGTCTTCACGTACGTCTGGAATACTGAGACAACCTTCATTAAAAAACCATTCCTCTCCTATTTCTTCAGTGATTGTTGCATTTATAAATACCGCTTTAAAATCCTTTAAAGCGGCCTGTTCCGCTGCAGTCAAGTCTTCGTCGTCTGCAAAAGGAGTGGCATCTATCACAAATAACCTGATAGACAATCCTATTTGAGGAGCCGCCAAACCAACACCATGAGCGTGGTACATGGTTTCCCACATATTTTCAATGAGTGATTCAAGATTTGGATAGTCTGCAGCAATGGCATTGGCTACTTTTTTTAATACGGGATCTCCGTAGGCTACAATGGGTAAAATCATGATATTCTATTTAAATATGCTTGTAAAATTAAGGTGGCACTAATTTGGTCTACACGACCCTTTTCTTGTCTTTTCTTTTTTTTCATTCCACCTACGATCATAGCCTGAACAGCCATTTTAGAGGTAAAACGTTCATCTTGTCTCGCAATCTCTATGCCAGGAAATTCAGCTTTTAAGGTCAAAATAAATGACCCAATAGCCGCTTCAGATTCAGAAGGGGTATTGTCCATTTGTTTGGGTTCCCCCAATACAATGGTGCTCACAGGTTCTGTAACCATATAAGATTTCAAAAAAGAAATGAGGTCTGGGGTAAGTACCGTATCTAAACCAGAAGCAATAATTTGCATGGGGTCTGTTACAGCCACTCCAGTTCTTTTGGTTCCAAAGTCTAAGGCTATTATTCGCTTCAAGGTGTTTTTTTGCCAAAAATAACCCTAATTATTGTAATGCCCTTAATTAAGCCCTTTTTTAACAAGAAAAGTAAGTGGATTTTACCCAAATAAAAACAAAAATGTGATACCTATAAAAAAAAAGACCCTTCTGAAAATGGAAACTTATATTTGCATTTCAAATAAAAGAATCATGACAGATTATAGACCTATTATTGAAGCTGCTTGGGAAGACAGGAGTTTATTAGAACAAGCAGAAACCCAAGATGCTATTAGAGCCGTAATTAATCAAATAGACGCTGGAGAGTTGAGATGTGCTGCTCCTTCAGAAGCGGGCTGGATCATTAATGAGTGGGTAAAAAAAGCCGTTGTATTATATTTCCCTATCCAAAAAATGGAAACATTAGAAGCTGGTATTTTTGAATATCACGACAAGATGCCGCTCAAGCGCGGATACAAAGAAAAAGGAATTAGGGTAGTGCCTAATGCCGTGGCTAGACATGGAGCCTACATAGCTCCAGGAACTATACTCATGCCTTCCTATGTAAATATTGGCGCCTATGTAGACAGTGGCACTATGGTAGACACCTGGGCTACTGTGGGAAGTTGTGCCCAAATAGGAAAAAACGTTCACTTAAGTGGCGGCGTTGGAATTGGAGGCGTTTTAGAACCCCTTCAAGCCGCACCAGTCATTATTGAAGACAATGTATTTATAGGGTCTAGATGTATTGTCGTAGAAGGTGTTCGCATAGAAAAAGAAGCGGTATTGGGTGCCAATGTAGTGCTCACCGCCTCTACTAAAATTATCGATGTTACTGGAGACTCTCCTTTAGAGAGAAAAGGATTGGTTCCTGCTAGATCTGTTGTCATTCCAGGAAGTTACACTAAGGAATTCGCTGCAGGTTCTTTTCAAGTACCCTGTGCACTTATCATCGGTACTAGAAAAGAGAGTACAGACAAGAAAACTTCTTTAAACGACGCCCTGAGAACCTATGATGTAGCCGTATAGCAAACAGTTCATCAGAAAAAAGAGACCGTTTATCTAGTGAACTTGTGCTCTCATAGCAAGAAGTGCTCAAAAGGAAATTCGAATAGATACCAACATCATAGATGCAAGAGACCAACCCCTTTTAACAGACTTTCTAAGAACACAGCAAGATAAATGGGTAAACGCTATGCCTTATGCTGAATCCCAAAAGGCGTAAAACAAAGTTTTTCTTCCTTTACGCGCTTCCTAATCGACCTATTTTTATTTATAGATTCTTGGTTCTTATACCCCCTTTTGTGGTCTAAATGAACTACTACAGCACTGTATCTTAGCTGTTTAGATTTTAATCCTAGATTAAATAATCGCTCCCCCAATTCACGGTCTTGTCCCCCGTACTGCATGCGTTCGTCAAAGCCATTTACTTTTAAAATATCCGCTTTAAAACCAGAAGCATTATGACCATTCCAACTGGCATTAGTAGGCGTAACCTTATTTAAGAAATAAGCTAGGAAGCCTTTAGCCGAGAGTTTATTGTTCTTAAAGGAACTTTTTAAACCTAGTTTTTTTAACCAAGAGACATTAAAACAATTTTCCTCCTCAATGTCTTTCTTAGTGATTGCCTTTGAAATATCCATGGGCAGCATGAAATAGCCGCCAGATAAAAAATAACCTGGTTCCATATGGGCCGCATGAACAGATAGAAAATCTTTACGAGGAATACAATCCCCATCTGTCATAACTGTATAATCACCCTGAGAAGCGACCACCGCTTTATTCAAAATTTTAGATTTCTGAAAACCGGCATCTTGCTGCCATACATGTACAATTGGGTAGGAAACCACAGAAGCCATGCGATCTATTAAATCTTTTGTTGCTTGTCTGGATCCGTCGTCTGCAATGACCAATTCAAAATCTTTAAAATCCTGATATTGGAATCCATAAAGCACTTTTTCTAACCATGCTTCCGCATTATAAGTACTCAATACAACAGAAATAGACGGTTTTTTAGACATGAATCACAATTTAAAGACCAAAAATATAAAACTCTGAGGGCATATGGTTATTTTTACCCACTCAAAGTGATTTCACCCACCCAAAACATCACTATTTAATGAAAGTAAAAGAAATACCCCTATCCATCTACCAATCTTGTTATTTGGCCTTACAGCCAAAACGAAGCCTGGAGAATAAGGATAAAAAGTGTGTAGCTGTGGTGGTGTCTCTAACGACTATACCTTCTAGGGTACACAGCATACATCTGGTGATCAGAAGCTTATTAAAACAAACAGTAAGACCTACTAAAATTGTACTTTGGGTGCATAAAGATTTAGAAAAAAAACTTCCGAAGAAGCTCAACAAACTTCGCTCTGCTATTTTTGAAATACGTCCTACAGAAGGACATTCCTCCCATAGAAAATTAATTCATTCTTTAAAGGCATTTCCAGATTTACCAATTGTTACTTGTGACGACGACCTTTTGTACCCAAAAGATTGGTTGGAAAAATTATCGGTACATGCCCAAAAACATCCCCATAAAATCATTGCCAATCAAACCCGTTATATTAGATACCAGGAGAATGGCGCTATAAAGCCATACAAGCAATGGACCTACCCTTCAACAGAAAAAGATCCAATGGCTATTATTGCCATTGGTGCCGGGGGCGTTTGGTATCCCATTAATGCTTTAAATGAACAAGTAAACCATACAGAACTTTTTATGGAATTGGCCCCTAGAGCAGACGATCTTTGGTTTAAAGCCATGGCTATTTTAAACAACACCCCCACCATTACGCCAAAAAACAAAAGCCGTACACCCATTCCAATTATTGGTTCACAAAAAGTAGCCCTAAAAAAAACCAATATTGGTGCAGACAAAAATAGGGTACAATGGCAAGCGCTGGTGGATCATTTTAACTTTAAAACACACTAATCCCAAACTTTATGAGTTTTCAAGAAGCTTTAAAAAAATCTGCCGAAATACTTAAAGAGGGCGGTATTATTTTATATCCTACAGACACCGTCTGGGGTATAGGCTGCGATGCTAAAAATGAAGCAGCAGTGGAGAAAGTATTTGCACTCAAAAAAAGAGCCGACACCAAATCTATGTTGTGTTTGGTAGCTAATGTAGCCATGCTTGAAAGACACATAGCCCAAGTCCCGGAAGCTGCCTATGATATTATAGATTTGAGTGACAAGCCAACGACTATTATTTACGACGCACCCATAGGTATTTCTAAAAAGCTAATCGCACCAGACAACAGTTTGGGCATCAGGGTCGCTAAGGACAAGTTTTGCAGTTATTTATCTCAAAATATAAAAGGTCCTTTGGTTTCTACATCGGCCAATTTGGCCGGACAACCTACCCCTAAAAATTTTCAAGAAATCAGTCAAGAGATTTTAAAAGGTGTAGACTATATAGTACCTTTGGAGCCTGAAATTCACAACAATACTCCCTCTGCCATTATTAAGCTGTCTAACAGCGGTTTGGTCAAGGTGATTAGACCTTAAATATGAGTCAAGAAAGGCATTTAGAAGCTTTAACGCATCCAATTTTTAACACATTGTCTGATTGTGCAGAAGCGTTAGGGTGTGAAGCCTATGTGATTGGCGGTTTTGTCAGGGACTATTTGCTAGAAAGAGGGAGCCCTAAAGATATTGATGTAGTTGTTCTTGGAAGTGGAATTTCTTTGGCGAAAAAACTCTCTGAAGCATTACCCAATTCTCCCGAAGTCACCGTATTTAAGAATTATGGGACCGCTATGCTTAAGTACCAAGACTTGGTACTTGAATTTGTTGGCGCAAGAAAAGAAAGCTATACCCACGACAGTAGAAATCCTGTAGTAGAAAATGGCAGTCTAGAAGATGATCAAAACAGAAGAGATTTCACTATAAATGCCTTAGCCATTGGTCTTAATAAAGAAAATTATGGGGTTCTCGTGGACCCTTTCAACGGCTTAGACGCACTTAAAAACAAACGTATTGTTACGCCTCTTTCGCCGGGAATCACTTTTAGTGATGACCCCCTTAGAATGCTTAGAGCCATCCGGTTTTCAAGCCAATTGAATTTCACTATTGACGCAGAAGCACTAGAGGCCATTACAGCTCAAAGGGATAGAATTTCAATTATTTCTAAAGAGAGAATTGTAGATGAAATTAATAAAATGATGTCCAGTCCTATGCCTATACTAGGATTTGAACTCATGCATAAAACAGGTTTACTCCCTTTAATTTTACCTGAGCTCTCTGCTTTAGAAGGCATTGAAGAAGTAGAAGGCCAAAAGCATAAAGACAACTTCTGGCATACGCTGGAGGTGGTCGATAATATTTCAAAAAACACAGAAAATGTTTGGCTCAGATGGGCTGCCCTTTTACACGATATTGGAAAAGCACCCACAAAGAGATTCGACAAAAAAATTGGATGGACCTTTCATGGTCACGAATTTATAGGATCAAAAATGGTCTATAAATTATTCAAACGCTTGCATATGCCTTTGAATGACAAAATGAAATACGTTCAGAAAATGGTACTCATGAGCTCCAGACCCATAGTTTTGGCAGAAGATTTTGTTACAGATGCAGCTGTGAGAAGGCTGGTCTTTGATGCAGGAGAACATGTAGAAGATCTCATGACCCTTTGTGAAGCAGATATTACCACAAAGAATCCTTACAAAAAGAAAAAATATAAAAACAATTTCAAAATAGTCCGACAAAAAATTGAAGAGGTAGAAGCCAGAGACCACGTTCGTAATTTTCAACCACCGGTGAGTGGTGAAGAAATTATGAATACTTTTGGCTTAGAACCATCCAAGGAGATTGGCATGATTAAAGAGGCTATAAAAGAAGCTATTTTAGAGGGAGAAATACCCAATGAATACGAAGCAGCTTATGCATTTATGCTGACCAAAGGAAAACTATTGGGACTCACAAAAACCACTTAAACTAACATGAAAAAATCTTTTCACCGTTTTGCCAAATGGAGTTTAATCTTAGTGTACTTAGTCATAGTCGCTGGCGCTTTGGTTAGAATGACGGGAAGTGGTATGGGTTGTCCAGACTGGCCAAAGTGTTTCGGATATTACATCCCTCCTACTACTGCAGAAACCCTTCAATGGACGCCAGAACGAGATTTTGATAAAGGGCAAGTCATTATATACAATGAGGGCCTTTTAGTGGCAAAAAAAGACTTTAAGACCGGTGCTTCCATAGATATAGAGGCTTGGGAACCATATACCAAACATGATTACGCTGTATTTAATCCTTACCATACTTGGGTGGAGTTTCTAAATAGGCTTGTGGGTGCAATAGCTGGTTTAGCCACCCTAATATTGGCTTTTTTAAGCATCCGGTTTTGGAAAGAAAATAAAACAGTCCCCTTATTATCTTTTGCTGTAGTGTTAGGAATGGGATTTCAAGCATGGTTGGGTGCTACTGTTGTATATTCTGTGCTAGCCCCAGTTAAGATAACCACTCATATGCTTATGGCACTAGCCATAGTAGCTGCGCTGATTTTAATCATTCAAAAAGCCAATCCAAAGCCAATACAAACAACATTCCATCAAAAATTTCACAAGTCTATTGGTTTTTTACTTGTAGTATTTCTGTTCCAAATTATCTTTGGAACCCAGGTGAGAGAATTTGTAGACCATCAATTAGATCTTGGTGTAAATAAAGACAATTGGCTTTTAAACCCTAGCACAATTTTTTATGTACACCGTTCTTTCTCTATCCTTCCACTGGGAATTGCAGCGTATTTGTTTTTGGTCAATAAACGCAACGAACTCGGGTTCGCTTCAATAAAGTCTCTTTTAGCAGGAATGATTTTAGCCGCATTGAGTGGAATGGCTATGTACTATATTGACTTTCCTCTTGGGACACAACCCATTCATTTAGTCATTGCGGCCATACTATTTGGTCAAATTTTCTATGTTTTTCTACAAAGTAGAAAAGCTAAAAACAATATTTCTAAGATAAAATAACAATATAATATGGTGTATAAAATAAGAGTCATTTTAGACGCAAAAGAAGATATTTTCCGGGATTTAGCCATTGACAAAAAAGCTACTTTGGAAGATTTACACAATACTATTAGCCAGTCTTTCGGTTTTGCAGGAAATGAAATGGCCAGTTTTTATACCTGTGATGAGGAGTGGAATCAAGATCAAGAAATAGCCCTATTTGACCTCAGTGATGTGTCAGATGCTAAACTAATGTCGAGTACTTTGTTAGAGGAAGTGATGGATGAGGTTTCACCAAAACTAATTTATGTATATGACTTCTTTAATATGTGGACCTTTTTTGTTGAATTGGCAGACGTGACAGACAAAGAATCAGGGCAAACCCTTCCTGAGTTGCTTTTTAGTTTTGGAGAATTACCTGAAAATCCTCCTGAAAAGATCTTTGAGGCTAAAAAAGCAGACGCAATGGATTATGATGAAGAAGGATTTGACGACGAATTTAATGATGGATACAGTGGTGGAGACGAATACGACCATTTAGATTTTGACGAAAACTGGAATTAACCATCCAACTGACCTAATTTTTAATGAAATAAGGTGTTTATTAAGACGGGGCACTGCCAAAAAATGGTTGGCCTACCAAATAAAAAGCATATTAAAAACCTATGATCAACCTTTATAATACTCAAATTGAAAGCCTTTCCATCCATAAAGTAGGTAATAAAAACAAAGCAGAATCTTTGTTCATATCTAAAGCAGCACACCGATTAAACGATGAGACCACAGGACTGTTAAAAGAATATTTTTTTAAGCCTTTTAGAGAAAAGGAAGAGAGTTATTACAGGTTGTTTCATGAAGCAGATTTGAGTTTCAATCCACTTTATGAGGCGGCTTCTAAAATATTCAATGAACCACGTAGCATACATGAATTGTCTGGAAGTATAGCCAAGCACCTGTATGACCAATCCAACCACCCTCATATTAAAAGCGGAGAATTGTACGTGACTTACCTCACTGGACTTCAATTAGACAATGTAAAAACAGATGCCATTGGAATATTTAAAAGTGAATTAAAGCAAGACTTTATTCAATTTGAAGAGCAAACAGACCATCTTGAAATTTTAGTACAACAAGGTATAAACATTCACAAACTAGACAAAGGCTGTCTCATTTTCAATACAGATTCAGAAGAAGGCTATAAAGTCCTTTCCGTAGATAGTAACAGATATGACACCAAATACTGGTTGGAGCAATTTCTTGGTGTTGCTGTATTAACAGATAATAATTTTTACACCAAAAACTACCTTAAGTTTTGTCAGAATTTTGCCAAGGATGTAGTACTCCCAGCAGAAGACAAACAACAAGAGGTGCTTTTTATGAATAGGGCGGTCAATCATTTTGCTAAAAACAATGCATTTGAAGAGACCAACTTCATGAATGAAGTGATAGACAACCCAGCACTCATCCCAGAATTTAAGCACTATAAGGTAGAAAAAGGACCCAAATACAGCATTGAAGATGTATCTAGTTTTGACATTGCTAACAAAGCGGTTTCACAAGCGCGAAAGAGCATTAAAAATGTGATTCAATTAGATACCCATATTCAAATTAAACTAGACTTCATCAATCCTGAATCTGCAGAAAAATTTGTAGAAAAAGGGTGGGATGAGGAAAAAGGGATGTTCTACTACCTGGTTTATTTTAACAAGGAGCAAAAAGGATCTTAAAACATTATTCTTTTATAACTTAATACGTTGCTCTAAGATCTGTCGCATGCTTACATTTTCATAGTTTCGCTTCACAAAATGCAAGGCCAAGTCTAATACAGTACCCATATTAGGGGCGTCTTTAAACTCTATATCTTGGGTGAGCATAAAAATGGATTCTTTCAATAAACTTACATGCTCTGGAAGAGATATGGTGTCCTGTTTAGCAATATTGAGTAGATCTGTGATTCTATCTTCAAAACTCATAAACCTTTTGGCTACTATAGAGCGTTCTTCTAATTTATACTGATCGATAGAATTGGCTTGAAGTTTTTCCTTTACCAATGCAACCATTTTATTATTTTCTTTAAAAAATTGGGGTCTGTATATCTTAAAATTTCCTTCAAAAGATTGTTGGTCAAAATCTATAGCGCGTATTTTATAAACCACATGATCAAAATCATGGGTAGGGACTATCACATAGTTATAAGACCTCATATCTCCAAGGAGTCTAATCATACATCGCTCATTAAATTTTACAAATTCTTTAGCCAATTGAGATTTTTCAGACTCCGTACAGTCGGGAAGCATTTCTTTAATAAATACATCTCCTGGAATACCAGCAATATGTTCTTCTATAAGTGTATCCTTATAAACTAGAAAATTCAGGTTATAGGGAGATAAAATGTGTTCTAGCTCTAATCCATATACCCTGGAAGCGTCTGTTTTTTTTACATAAAAATAAGTGAAGTTGTCGTTGAGAATATTCCTGACTTTAATTCTAAATGGCTTAGAATTACCAAAAGTACAATAGTCCACCGCGTCTACATTCAAGAAGGGAATAATGGTGTCTCCCCCATCTGAATGGAGTATGGAGTATACCTGTTTTAGACTTAAATCAATCTCTTCTCTATCGTATTCAGAATAAAAAACCCTCACCCACAGCGTGTCCTCATCATTGTTGTCGTAGACCACCACTGAACCTTGAAAACGAAGCAAATCCTCATAAAAAATTGGAATCCCAATATTTCTACTGTATTGCCTTAGGTAAGCATCTAATTGAGGAGAAACGGGAAAAGCAGGTTTCTTCTTAGACATCATCTTTTCTGACATGTAGTGGTTATTTAATTGTTCTTGTAACAAAATACGGATAAATTCGTCAAGTATAATAAGAACCCTGTAAATAAAAAAGCCCTTGGATACTATACTGACCGTTAACCAACTCACCAAATCCTATGGGAGTTTATTTGCTGTAAAAAAATTAAGCTTCTCCATAGAAAAGGGACATGTATATGGGATTCTAGGACCCAATGGTAGTGGTAAATCAACCACTTTAGGCATGGTCTTAAATGTGGTTAATCCTACCCAAGGAAGCTTTACTTGGTTTGGGGGAAGCATAAGTACCCACCAGGTGTTAAAGAAAGTAGGTGCAATTATTGAAAGGCCCAATTTTTACCCATACATGACCGCTACTGAAAATTTAAACTTGGTTTGCAAAATTAAAGGGGTAGGCTCAGAAAATATTACAGAAAAATTGAATTTAGTGGGCTTATTAGATAGAAAGGACTCTAAATTTCAGACCTATTCTCTTGGCATGAAGCAACGATTGGCCATTGCGTCTGCCTTACTCAATAACCCGGAAATTCTAATATTAGATGAACCTACCAATGGCCTAGACCCTCAAGGGATTCATCAAATCAGGGAAATCATTAAAAAAATTGCTTCACAGGGCACCACTATCTTATTGGCCTCTCACCTATTAGATGAAGTTGAAAAAGTATGCACCCATGTAGTGGTACTTAGAAAAGGAGAAAAACTCTATGCGGGGCCTGTAGCTGAAATGCAGTCAAATCATGGTTTTGCTTTATTAAATTCAGCCAATACGAGTGCATTAAAAACCTATCTTGAAGCGAGTGAAGATTTTGAAAAAATTTCTTTAGAAAATGGTTTACTTAAAGCCTATTTAACGAAACCCATTGCCTCAGACGAATTAAACAAACGACTCATGGAAGACGGCTTCCTATTAAGTCATTTGGCCATTCAAAAAGACAGTTTAGAAGCCCAATTTTTAGCCCTCACCAACAACTAGCCCTATGAAAAGATTATTACAAATTGAACTCATTAAACTTTGGAACAATAGGGCTAGTAAAATACTTATTTACGGCTATTTTATACTACTCACTGGTATAGCACTTATTGCAGCTATTAAGTTTGATATTGGACCAATTAAATTTCATTTGGCAGAACAAGGTATTTTTAACTTCCCCTATATTTGGCACTTTAATACTTTTGTTGCCGCACTATTAAAAATATTTTTGGCCATTATTATTGTCTCCATGATGTCCAATGAATACACCTATAAGACCATAAAACAAAACCTTATAGACGGATTGTCTAAAAAGGAGTTTATAGCCTCGAAATTTTTGACTGTTGTCTTGTTTTCCATAGTTTCCACTGTATTTGTAGGTGTGATTTCTCTCATTCTAGGAAGTATTTACTCTGATTATACAGAATGGGGTATTGTATTTACAGACCTGAGATTTCTTGTGGCGTATTTCATTAAACTCGTCGGATTCTTTTCGTTCTGTCTTTTTATAGGCATACTGGTAAAACGCTCTGCATTTGCACTAGGATTTTTAATCCTTTGGCAAATGTTCGAAGGATTCACTAGAGGTATGATTCGTTGGAAATTATTCGATGGGGAAACCACAGACGCTATTATGGGTTTTTTTCCATTAAATGCCATGTTTAACGTTCTTAAAGAGCCCTTTTCTAGGTTGAGTGCAGTACAATCGGTAGCGAACCAAATTGGAGAGGAAATTGCACTAGATTATGGTACTTCCCTATTAGACATGGTGATCGTTTTAGCTTGGTCAACTATTTTTATCTGGGGATCTTATCGCATTCTAAAGAAGAGAGATTTGTAGTATTTATAAGAGTGCTTTTGTACCTTTAGGCATGAAATTTTCTTTGGAATCTCCTTTTAAACCTACTGGTGACCAACCACAAGCCATTGCACAAATTGTCAGTGGTATTCAAGCCCACACCCATTCACAAACATTGGTAGGTGTGACTGGTTCTGGAAAGACATTTACTGTTGCCAATGTGATCCAAGAAGTTCAAAAACCTACCTTAATACTTGCACATAACAAGACACTCGCAGCACAACTTTACTCTGAATTCAAGCAATTCTTTCCCAATAACGCCGTAGAGTATTTTGTTTCTTACTACGATTACTATCAGCCAGAGGCTTACATCCCTACTTCTGGTACTTATATTGAGAAAGACCTATCCATTAATGAAGATATTGAAAAGCTTAGGTTAAGTACCACTTCTTCTTTACTTTCTGGAAGACAAGACGTACTTGTAATCGCATCTGTTTCTTGTCTCTACGGTATGGGAAACCCTGTAGAGTTTGAAAAAAATGTGGTTCAGATAGAAAGAGCGCAAATTATTTCTAGAACCGCATTTTTAAAACAATTGGTCCAAGCACTCTATGCAAGAACTACAGCAGATTTTGTCAATGGGAGCTTTAGGGTAAAAGGAGACGTTGTAGATGTGTTCCCTAGTTATACAGATCATGCGATCAGGGTCCATTTTTTTGGAGATGAAATTGAGGAAATAGAATCGTTTGATCCATTACACAATAAGACCCTTGAAACATTTGAGCAGCTCAGAATTTTCCCTGCAAATATGTTTGTGAGCTCGCCTGATATTCTTCAAAATGCCATTCACAGCATTCAAGATGATATGGTCAAGCAAGTTGCCTTTTTTAAAACAGAAGGAAAACAGCTAGAGGCAAAGCGCTTAGAAGAAAGAACCACTTTTGACTTGGAAATGATCCGTGAATTGGGGTATTGTTCTGGTATTGAAAATTATTCAAGGTATTTAGACGGTAGGGCGCCAGGAACTAGGCCTTTCTGTTTATTAGATTATTTTCCAAAAGATTTTTTGCTGGTGGTAGATGAGAGTCATGTGACCATTCCTCAGGTACATGCCATGTTTGGCGGCGATAGGTCAAGAAAGGAAAATTTAGTGACCTATGGTTTTAGGCTTCCGGCCGCTATGGACAACAGGCCATTAAAGTTTGAAGAATTTGAAGCACTTACCCCTCAAGCACTTTATGTAAGCGCTACTCCTGCAGATTATGAATTAGAGCAATCACAGGGCGTGGTCGTGGAACAAATTATCCGACCAACAGGACTATTAGATCCCGTAATTGAAGTACGCCCCTCTACCAACCAAATAGATGATTTAGTGGCCGAGATTCAAGATAGGGTTGCTATAGATGAACGTACATTAGTGACCACGCTCACCAAAAGAATGGCGGAAGAATTGGCTAAATACCTGACTAAAATACAAGTGAGGTGCCGTTATATTCATTCAGATGTAGACACCCTAGAACGTGTAGAAATAATGCAGGACCTTAGAAAAGGCATTTTTGACGTACTCATTGGCGTTAATCTACTCAGGGAAGGTTTAGACCTACCAGAGGTTTCTTTGGTGGCCATCATAGATGCAGACAAGGAAGGTTTTCTAAGGAATGCCCGCTCCCTGACACAAACCGTTGGAAGGGCTGCTAGAAATATCAATGGGAAAGCCATTATGTATGCAGACAAAACAACCAAGAGCATGCAGAAAACAATCGATGAAACCAACTACCGTAGGGAGAAACAAATCACATACAATACCGCACACAATACCGTGCCAAAAGCATTAAATAAAAGCCTAGACAACGTGCTTACAAAGAACTCTGTGTCTGCTTATCACTTTGAAAAAGCGAATCATAGGGCACAAGAGCCTGACCCAAACTACCTCACTCCAGAAGAAAGGGCAAAAATGATTGTAGCTAAAAGAAAAACCATGGAAAAAGCAGCCAAAAACTTAGATTTTTTGGAAGCAGCTAAGCTAAGGGATGAAATAAAAGCACTGCAACTGGCTGGAGACGCTAAATAATAGAAGGGATTTATTACTTTTAATTTTAAGTAGGATAACATTTTCTAACTTGACTATTTTAATTCCAATCTAAACTATCTTGTCCATGAAAAATAAGCTACTTTTATTATCCTTAATAACCACTTCCTTTTGTATTGCCCAAGACATTTCAAAAAAAAAGATTGAAAAATGGACCGAAGATTACAGCGCGAAAGCAGTTGAAAACCTTAGCACTTTTTTATCCATTCCAAACAATGGACTAGACCCAAAACAAATTCAAAACAACCTCAATTGGTCTAAAAGTACTTTTGAAGATTTGGGGTTTACCGTTACAGAAATAATTTCACAAGGAATTCCTGTGCTTTTAGCGGAGAAAAAATTAGCGCCAAATTTACCCACAGTACTCTTCTACCTCCAGATAGACGGCCAACCGGTAGATTCCACTCAGTGGGATCAAGAGAATCCTTATATAGCCGTCTTCAAAGAAAAAAACAAATTTGGGGCTTGGGAGCTGACTGATTTAAAAGAAAAAAAGTGGGACAAAGACAGTTATATTTTTGCCAGATCTGCCTCTGATTCTAAAGGGCCTGCAATGTCCTTAATCAGTGCATTTCAGATACTAAAAGAAAATAACATTGCCCTGAAATACAACATTAAAATTCTGCTAGACTTTCAAGAGGAAGTGGGGTCTCCAACCCTCCCAGAAATGGTTGTTAATAATAAAGATTTGTTACAGGCAGACTATTTATTTATTATGGATGGCGCAAGACACCTTTCCAATAAACCAACACTCACTTTTGGCGCCAGAGGTATTGCGACGGCAAAATGGCGGGTTTTTGGACCAAAAGTACCTTTACACAGTGGCCAATATGGGAATTATGCACCAAACCCTGTATTTGATGCTGCCAAAGTGATTGGTCAACTAAAAGATGCTTCAGGAAAAGTCACCATAGAAGGGTTTTATGATGGCATAAACATCTCTTCAAAAGACCAAGAATTCTTGAATGCAATTGAAGAAAATGAAATAGCAACCAATAAAAGGCTGGGCATTTCTAAACGAGATGCTATTGGCAATGGATACCAAGAGGCCCTTCAATATCCGAGTCTTAATATAAGAGGGATTAAAGCGGCATGGGTTGGAGCACAAGTGAGAACTATTATTCCCGCTGAGGTTATTGTAGAAATAGACATGAGGCTCGTTCCTGAATCTGACGGTAAAACCCTGATGGAATCACTAAAAAAGCGTATTCAAGAGGAAGGTTATTTCCTAGTAGACAGTCTACCCACCGATCAGCAAAGAGCCTTGTATCCTAAGCTGGCCAACTTTACTTATAAAATCGGTTCAAAACCTTTTAGGACACCAATGGATGGACCCATAGCAGAACTATTGTCTACATCCATGAAGAAAATTTTTGGAGATGAATTTATTCTCATGCCCACTACTGGAGGATCACAACCTATTGCACCATTTATTAGTACCCTTAATATTCCTGCAGTATCGATTAGAATTCCCAATCCAGACAACAACATCCACAGTCCCAATGAAAATATTAAAATTGGGAACTATTTAGAAGGAGTCATGACTTGTTTGTCTATTCTAAACACTAGTATAGAAGGGTCCTAATATATTACTTACCTTTGCAAAGTCTTTGAAGCCTTATTTCAAAAGTCCATTTAAGATCAATTTTATGACTAATAATGATATTTTAAAAAAATTACGTGTAGCTCTTATGCTAAGGGATACAGATATTGAAGCCATCATGAGTTTGGTAGATTTCAAAATAAGTGCCAGCGAATTAGGTGCTTTTTTTAGAACTGAAGACCACCCTAAGTATATGGAATGTGGCGATCAGATATTGAGAAATTTTTTAAATGGTTTAATCATATATACAAGAGGAACAAAGGAAGCGCCTAAAAAACCTGCAGACGCATTATTGCATAAACCTGTTATGGCCAAAGCCAAAATGGACCATACCACTACAAAACAAAAATCTGATACCCCTTCTTTTAAAAATACGGCTTCTAAAAAGAAATCGGATCAAACAGAATACAAGAAAAAAACAAGTTTTAAAGATGGTCCAAAAAAATCATTCAAAAAAGGACCTAAAGGACCTCCTGATTTAAGCTTTGTAGCCTATAAGAACAAAAAAAAATCCTGAGTAATTACTCAGGATTTTTTTTTTATAATAAGATATGACTACTTATAAAGCCAATACTTCTTTTACTTTATCTGCTGCCTCTTGGAATTGAACTGCAGATTTAACTGCCAATCCAGAGTTGTCTAAAATTTCTTTAGCCAATTCAGCATTAGTCCCTTGTAAACGAACAATGATAGGCACTTTTATAGCGTCTCCCATATTTTTATAAGCGCCTAAAATACCTTGTGCTACTCTGTCACAACGAACAATACCACCAAAAATATTAATTAAGATCGCTTTCACATTAGGGTCTTTCAATATAATTCTGAAAGCTTCTTCTACACGCTTTGCGTCTGCTGTACCTCCAACATCTAAAAAGTTAGCTGGTTCTCCACCTGCCATTTTAATTAGATCCATAGTAGCCATAGCTAAACCAGCTCCGTTTACCATACAACCCACATTTCCATCTAAATCTACGTAGTTTAAACCAACAGCGTTGGCTTCTACTTCAATAGCGTTTTCTTCTCTAAGGTCTCTCATGTCTGCATATACCTTTCTTCTGTATAAAGCATTGTCGTCTATAGAAACTTTAGCGTCAACAGCTAAGATTTTATCATCAGATGTTTTTAAAACTGGGTTTATTTCAAACAAACTAGCATCTGACTCCTCGTAAGCTTTGTATAACGACATGACAAATTTTGTCATTTCTTTAAATGCAGTTCCTGAAAGGCCTAAGTTAAAAGCGATTTTTCTTGCTTGGAATGGCATAATACCAACTGCAGGACTAATCGTTTCTGTGAAAATTAAATGAGGGGTATGCTCAGCAACCTCTTCAATATCCATTCCACCTTCTGTAGAATACATGATCATATTTCTACCAGAAGACCTGTCTAACAAAACAGACATATAAAATTCAGACGTCTCACTCTCTCCAGGATAGTAAACATCTTCAGCTACTAAAACTTGATGCACTCTTTTACCAGCTGTAGAAGTTTGAGGCGTAACCAAATCCATTCCAATAATTGCCTCAGAAATTGAAGCTATCTCCTCTAAGTTTTTGGCCAATTTAACACCCCCGCCTTTTCCACGTCCACCTGCGTGCACCTGTGCTTTAACTACATACCAGCTGGTTCCGGTTTCTTCTGTAAGTTGCTTTGCAGCTGCTACTGCTTCTTCTGGGTTTTGGGCCACCATCCCTCGTTGGATGCGAACGCCAAAACTGGCTAAAATCTCTTTTCCTTGATATTCGTGAAGGTTCATAGTATTCTATTAAAATTCGGACACAAAAATAGCAAACAACCACCAAAGCGCCTAATTAATGATGCACGAGAATATGACAATTTGAAGAATTTTTACTGACAATTTGTTGTATATATAACATTATGTTTTAAAATACTATTTTTGAGAACTAAATCTTGTACATATTAGGGGTAATAGCTACATTTGGTTAAAATGTTCCGTATGACCCAAGAAGATTTATTAGGTGTAGCAAAAGAATTTGGCGCTCCAGTATATGTTTATGACGCAGAAAAAATTAAAAGTCAGTACAGTAGATTAACCACTGCGTTTAGTGGTGTTTCAAAATTGAAGCTAAATTATGCCGCTAAGGCCCTCTCTAACATTAGTATCCTGAGACTTATGAATAGTTTGGGAAGTGGTCTAGACACGGTCTCTATTCAAGAAGTTCAATTGGGTTTACAAGCTGGGTTTAAACCTTCTGATATTATTTTTACACCCAACGGAGTCTCTCTAGAAGAATTAGAAACTGCAGCTGCGCTTGGAGTTAGAATTAACATAGACAACCTTTCGCTTCTAGAGCAGTTTGGAAACAAACATCCCGAGGTTCCTGTATGCATTCGAATTAACCCACATGTGATGGCTGGGGGTAATGCCAATATTTCAGTAGGTCATATAGATTCAAAATTTGGAATTAGTATACACCAAATTCCGCACATACTCAGAATAACAGCACTTACTAAAATGAATATTAATGGTATTCACATGCATACTGGTAGTGATATTTTAGATATTGAGGTATTCTTATACGCCTCAGAAATTTTATTTGAGACAGCTAAAAATTTTAAAAACCTAGATTTTATTGATTTTGGTAGCGGTTTTAAAGTACCTTATAAAGAAGGAGATATTGAAACAAATATTGAGGAATTAGGAGACAAGCTCTCTAAAAGATTCAATGATTTTTGTAAGCAGTACGGGAAACAACTCACCCTAGCTTTTGAACCCGGTAAGTTTCTTGTCAGTGAAGCTGGTCATTTCTTAGCAAAGGTAAATGTAGTGAAGCAAACTACTTCTACGGTATTTGCAAGTATTGACAGCGGTTTTAACCACCTTATAAGACCAATGCTTTATGGATCTACACATGGTATTAGTAATATATCTAATCCAAGCGGTAGAGAGCGTTTCTATTCTGTAGTAGGTTATATCTGTGAAACAGACACCTTCGCAACCAACCGTAAAATAGCAGAAATTACAGAAGGAGATATCCTTTGCTTTAAAAACGCAGGTGCTTATTGTTTCACCATGGCGAGCAACTACAACTCTAGGTTTAGACCGGCAGAAGTTTTATGTTACAAGGGTGAAGCTCATCTAATTAGAGCCACTGAAACCATGGAGGATATTTTAAGAAACCAAATTGACGTTAAAGACTTATTTACACAAGAAGTCGCTACTGTATTGCAACCTAATTAATAGCGTTTTTTTAACCTCCCTTTTAGTTTCACTTTAAGTCTTTCGCTGTTTTAAGTGAAATATATTTGAAAAATTAGCTACTTTTAATCATGCATAAATTCTTAACTAATTTTTCAAATAAAACAATATACTTTCTACTTCTATTAGGAAGTATGCAAACAGTATTCGCTCAAGAAAGCTCTTCAATAGACTGGCTTAATTTTGAGCAAGCCGTTGCGCTTCAGAAAAAAGAAGGAAATTTAAAAAAAATTTTTATAGACGTCTATACAGACTGGTGTGGATGGTGTAAAAAGATGGATAAAAATACTTTTCAAAATCCAGAAGTAGCCGCCTATATGAAGCAACACTTTTATATGGTGAAACTAGATGGAGAAGGAAAAGAACCTATTGTATTTAGAGACCAGACTTTTTCTTTTGTGCCTTCTGGAAGAAATGGCTACCATGAACTGGCTGCAAACTTACTTCAAGGGCAATTGAGTTATCCAACTGTGGTATATTTAGATGAAAACATGAATATGCTTTCCCCTGTTCCCGGCTATTTAACCCCTGAGCCTTTTTTAAAAATTGCTTCTTTTTTTGGAAATAATATTTATAAAACCACCAGCTGGGAAGATTATTCAAAATAAAAACTCTTACCTACTGTAATTGGGTGATTCTTTAGTGATGGTCACATCGTGAGGGTGGCTTTCATTTATACCACTAGCGGTGATTTTAACAAACTTAGCATGCGCTTTCAGGCTGTCAATGTCCTTGGCGCCGCAATAACCCATTCCTGCTCTAAGACCACCAATAAATTGGTGGATGCTTTCAAAAAGTTCTCCTTTATAAGGTACCCTTCCTACAATACCCTCAGGAACCAATTTTTTAATATCGTCTTCTACATCTTGAAAATACCTGTCCTTACTCCCTTGCTTCATGGCTTCTACAGAACCCATTCCACGGTAAGACTTGAATTTTCTACCCTCATAAATGATGGTTTCTCCCGGAGATTCCTTAGTTCCTGCAAGCAAAGATCCTAACATCACGGTGTCTGCTCCAGCTGCTATTGCCTTGGGAATATCTCCTGTATATCTAATTCCACCATCTGCAATTACTGGAACACCACTGCCTTTTATAGCTGCAGCTACTTCTAAAACTGCTGAGAATTGAGGAAAACCAACCCCTGCTACAACCCTAGTAGTACATATTGATCCAGGCCCTATACCAACTTTAACAGCATCTGCGCCAGCTGCTACTAAAAATTTAGCCGCTTCTCCGGTGGCTATATTCCCCACTATAACCTCCAAGTTTGGGAATGAAGCTTTTACCGCCTTAAGCACATTAACCACGCCTTGGGTGTGTCCATGTGCTGTGTCTATAACAACTGCGTCTACTCCAGCGTTGACCAGTGCTGCTGCACGATCTACCGCGTCTGCAGTTACACCAAGTGCAGCTGCAACTCTGAGTCTACCATATGAATCCTTATTGGCAATAGGTTTTTGAGTAAGCTTTGTTATATCACGGAATGTGATAAGCCCCACTAACTTATTGTCCTTATTAACTACTGGTAATTTTTCGATTTTATTTTGTTGTAAAATATCTTCTGCCTGGGCCAATGAAGTACCTTCTGCTACAGTCACTAATTCACCTGAGGTCATGACCTCTGAAATAGGCCTAGCATCATTTTTCTCAAAACGGAGGTCTCTATTGGTCACAATGCCTAAAAGTTTATGGTCCTTGTCTACAATTGGAATCCCACCAATACTAAACTCTCTCATATTATCTTTAGCATCCTTTACCGTAGCTGTTAATGGTAATGTTACAGGATCTATAATCATTCCACTCTCTGCACGCTTTACTTTTCTAACCTTTAAGGCCTGCGCCTCAATAGACATGTTTTTATGAAGCACCCCTATTCCTCCTTCTCGAGCCATGGCAATCGCCATGCGAGATTCTGTTACAGTATCCATAGCAGCAGATACAATAGGAACATTGATCGTAATGTTTCTTGTAAACTTGGCTTGAATATTTACTTCTCTTGGAAGTACTTCTGAAAAGGCTGGGATTAAGAGTACGTCGTCATATGTGAGACCTTCTCCTACAATTTTGTCAAGATGTGCTTGCATAGCAATTAAAGTTTAATTGCGTGTAAATATACCGCATTTATTTGAAAAATACTGCGGTTTGTTGAGATTTAAATAGTTAACAATAAACCAGTTGTAAAAAACGATCTAGAAAATGAGCTAAATAAATATAAATTTAACATAAAATTATTTTTATTTATTCTAAATAAGCTTTGTCAGTTAATCATTTGATATTATATTTGCCTCATTATTTTTAATAAGTCTAAATAAGAATACATGACTAAGTCCATTGCTTTTTTACTCACTTTACTCCTTTACAACATCTCCTTAGGGCAGGAAAAAGAAACCACAAAAAAAGACAGCACACAGATACTCTCTGAAGTAGTGGTGTCTGCACACCAATTATTTGGCAGTAAGTTCAGGGCAAAAAACAGAACAGGTGCTGCATACTATATGGACCAAGCTGAACTTCAGAAATTTAATGTCACAGACATTAATAGGGCACTCAGATCTGTCCCTGGTGTTTCTATATATGAAGAAGATGGAATGGGACTTAGACCCAATATTAGTTTAAGAGGTACCTCTCCAGAGCGTTCCGCTAAAATCACACTGATGGAAGACGGTGTTTTGATGGCACCAGCTCCCTACAGTTCGTCTGCTGCTTATTATTTCCCTACCATTGCCAGAATGCAGGCGGTAGAAATATTAAAAGGAAGCAGCCAAATACAATACGGTCCTTACACTACAGGAGGAGCCATAAACTTAGTGTCTAAAGTCATTCCTCAAGAGAACAGTACGCAGCTTTTGGCACAATACGGTGCATTTAATGCCAAACTATTTAACCTAAGCCATGGGGCAACTAAGGGTAAATGGGGCTATTTAGCGGATTATACGAGGTATGATTCAGATGGATTCAAAACGCTTCCAAATGGAGGTAATACAGGCTTTGACAAACAAGACTTTGTGGGGAAAATTAAATACAGTGACCTGCTATTGGGTGTGCCTCAATCACTTGAATTCAAATACCAGTATTCAGATGAAACCTCTAATGAAACTTATCTAGGACTCACTGAGGAAGATTTTTCTAAAGACACTTTCCAGCGCTATGCTGCATCTGAAAAAGATCAAATGAATGCCCTCCACAGGCAATATATGCTTACCCATACCTTTAAATTTTCTGATTATTTATCTCTGACTACCACCGCATACCAAAATGAGTTTGCCAGAAATTGGTATAAATTAGACTACCTAGAGATCGATGACAATAAAATATCTCTGACAGATATTCTTACAAAACCTTCTCAATATCCAGAGGCCTTTGATAGAATTACCGGCAGCCAAGATTCTAGGGAAGCTGATTTATTTGTAAAAGCAAATAATAGGTCCTATTTATCTAGAGGTGCTCAAACAAAGTTAGACATTCATTGGGATGGAGAACAAGCGTACCACGATCTTGAAATTGGCGCAAGACTTCACCAAGATCAGGAAGACAGGTTTCAATGGGTCAATGACTATAGTATGGAAAATGGATCAATGGTTTTAGCCAATACCGGTACACCGGGTACAGACGCAAATAGAATAAGTGATGCCAATGCTTTTGCTGCCTATGCATTTTACAAATACACCTATAAAAACCTGACCCTTACCCCTGGAGTGAGGTATGAGAACATGGAACTTTCTAGGGTAGATTATGGAAAAAATGATCCGCAAAGAAACGAATCAAATCTTTCAGAAAGATCAAATAGTTTATCGGTATGGATACCTGGTGTAGGTTTTAACTACAAACTTGATCAGGTCTCTATTTTTGGTGGAATACACAAGGGATTTGCCCCTCCTGGATCAATTGAAAGTCAGAAAGCAGAAGAAAGCATTAATACGGAACTGGGAGCCAGATTTAGCTATGCAGGCATTAATGCAGAACTCATAGGATACAGGAATGATTACAGTAACTTACTGGGAAGTGATTTTGCAGCGAGTGGTGGAACAGGAAATCTCGATCTATTTAATGCTGGAGCAGTCTTGGTTCAAGGAATTGAATTTCTAATAAACTTAGACTTTATCCGTTTTAACAACCAAAGCAGCCTTCCTGTAACCTTTGGCTATACTTTTACAGATACAGCGTTTCAAAATAGTTTTGACGCAAGTAATGGTTTATGGGGAGACGTAAATATTGGAGATGAAATGCCATACATTGCAAGAGATCAATGGCATTTAAGTCTGGGGTATGAAGTCAACAAATGGGAATTCAACACCCAGCTTAGACATATGGGGGCTATAAGAACCATTGCTGGTCAAGGTGATTTAGATCCGTTAAATAGTGTTAAAGCCAATACAATATTAGATGCTAGTGTGAATTTTCAAGTAAATAATCGTTTAAGCATTCAATCCAATGTAGTTAATGCTTTGAATAGTACTTACGCAGTATCTAGGTTACCACATGGATTGAGACCTGGCCATCCTTTTGGGATTAATATAGGCTTGAGATACGGATTGTAATCTCCCTTAAAAAATGACTATTGGGTTAATTACAAGCAAGCTATTTTAATGGTATGTATTGAATAAAGCGGTGGCTTTATTGTGTGCCGCTTCGAAGGCCATCCATTTTACACCATGGGCTACTTTTTTGCTGGTAAAGTAAGAAAGTAACTTTTCTGTTGGCATATTTCCAGTTAAGGCATCGGCTGCCATTGGGCAGCCACCAAAACCTTGAATAGCACCGTCAAAACGAAGACAACCTGCCTCATAAGCTGCATGCACTTTTTCCAACCAATCCGCAGGCTTAGTATGAAAATGAGCACCAAATTCAATAGATGGATGGGCAGGTATTAAAAGACGGTATAAATCTAAAATGTCTTGAGCTTGGGCACTACCAACTGTATCTGAAAGTGAAAGGATATCCGCCCCCATGCCCGAAAGTTTAGACACCCAATTGGCCACTATTTCAGCGCTCCAAGGGTCACCATAGGGATTTCCAAAACCCATAGACAGATAGACCACGACTTTTTTCTCTTTTTTACGGGCCAAATCTAAAATAGATTGCAATACAGTAATGGCCTCTGTGATTGTTGTATGTGTATTTCTCATTTGAAAATTTTCAGAAATTGAAAATGGGTAACCCAAATAAGAGATTTCATCATGAGAACAAGCGGCTTCTGCCCCACGTAAATTAGCCACAATAGACAGTAATTTAGTAGGCGTATTGGCTAAGTCTAAACCTGACAAAACAGCAGCAGTATCTGACATTTGAGGAATGGCTTTAGGAGATACAAAACTTCCGAAATCTAGGGTGTCAAAACCACAATTTAATAGAGACTGTAAGTAAATGACTTTCTGATTGGTCGGAATAAATGTCTTGATCCCTTGCATGGCATCCCTAGGGCATTCAATAATTTTAACTCCTTTTATCATGCGGCAATTCTATGAACTAAAGTTACAATTAAATTAGGGTAGAAAAAGAAAAATTGCAATCCCTAAAAATAAGATTATCTGCAACCAATGCAGGACATTAAAAAAAACAGCTTGCGATTTAGAAGCGGTGTTTAATAAAACAGATGAACCCAGTGCTATACTTAAAAACACAAAAGTTGAAATCATTATAAACACCCCGCCTAATGCCAAAAATTGAATCCAAAAAGGTGCCGTTGGCATAAATAGAAAGCCTGGAAAAAAGGCAATAAAAAACAAACCCACCTTTGGATTTAATACACTCATTACGAAACCTTGCTTGTACAAATCAATGGATTTTTTATAAACTACTTCAACGGCTGAAAGTGCTTTTGGCGCGCCTTGCTTGTAAATACTATAGGCTAGGTATACTAAATATATTGCGCCTAATATTTTGATCCCAATAAGCAAGAAAGGAAAACGGCTTAAAAAAACAGCGGCACCAAATGCCCCTAAAAAAGTGTGAACAAGGCAACCACTCATCAGACCCATAATGACAAAAAAGCCACTCTTAAAACCGAATCTAAAGCTCTGAAATGCGACAAAAATATTATCTGGCCCTGGTGATATTGCCAAGAAAAATACCGCAACTGAAAAAGAAATAAGTAATTGAAATTCGATCAAAATAAACCCTTAGCGCTTGGCTAATATAGCTTTATTTATTTTCTTCACAAGGCCAGGTCCTTCATAGACAAAACCAGTCCAAAGCTGAACTAGTGTCGCGCCTGCATCTAATTTTTCTAATGCGTCTTCTGCAGAATGAATACCCCCTACCCCAATAATTGGAAAAGCATTATGACTCTTTTGAGATAGGAAACGGATTACTTCAGTACTGCGGTTTCTAAGGGGAACACCACTTAACCCTCCGGTTTTATTTACCAGTGATTCCTCAGAAACCAAACCATCCCTGCTGATTGTGGTATTGGTCGCTATAACCCCGTCTATTTGAGTCTCATTAATAATATCTATGATGTCTAACAGTTGATTCTCTGTAAGGTCTGGAGCAATTTTTAACAAAAATGGCTTTGGTTTTTGAACGTGCTTTTTAGCGAGAAGCTCGTTCTCTGCTTTAAGTGCTTTTAAAAGTGCTGTTAAAGGGGCTTTCTCTTGTAATTCTCTAAGCCCCGGTGTGTTAGGGGAACTTACATTTACCACAAAATAATCTACATGAGGCCAAAGGGCTTGTGTACAAATAATATAATCTTCAGTGGCTTGATCGTTTGGTGTCACTTTATTTTTGCCAATATTACCTCCTACTAAAACCTTGTGTTGCTTCTTTAGTGCTTTTACTGCAGTGGCTACACCAGCATTATTAAAGCCCATTCTATTAATGATGGCCTGGTCTTTTTTTAGTCTGAAGAGTCTTTTTTTAGGATTTCCATCTTGTGACTTTGGTGTAAGTGTCCCTATTTCTATAAACCCAAATCCAAAGTCTGAGAGTTCATTGTAGAGCAGGGCATTTTTGTCAAATCCAGCTGCTAAACCTACTGGGTTTTTGAATTTTAATCCAAAAACGTCTCTTTCTAGGGCTGGATCTTCTACCGTATAAATACGCCTAGTGATTACACCAAAACCTAATTTAGACAAGTATTTAATTACAGAGAAACTAAAATAATGAACCGCTTCTGGATCGAAAAGAAACAGAAGCGGTCTAATGAAAATCTTGTACATATATTATTTTGCTGGTTCTTGAAGTCTTTTTGAGAGCTCCATTGAAATAGCGGAAAGATCAAATTTAATCTTACCTGCCATAGTTTCAATCACACAACTTGCGTCTTTTTCATTTAACTCTATCACTTTTCCGTGCATACCACTTTTGGTAATCACTTTATCTCCTTTAGCTAAAGCAGCTGAAAATTTCTTTTCATCCTTTTGACGCTTCATTTGAGGTCGGATCATAAAAAAATAACCCACTACGATAATTAAGGCTAAAGGTAAAAATTGATTTAATGCTTCCATAGGATAGTAAAAATATTAGTATTGATTAATTAGACGGAATAGATGCCGCATTTGGTGTCAGAACAAAGGCTTGGATTTTTAATAACTCACTACCGTTGGCAGTATTGGCCTGTACATTAATAGTTTTAGTGACTTGATTTTGTCCTGAACCATTGAAATTCACCACCATTTGCCCTTGCTGTCCTGGTGCAATTGGTGTGTTTTTTGGATAATCTGGTATAGTACATCCACAGCTAGAAGTAGCGTCTGTAATAATTAGCGGAGCGTCTCCAGTATTGGTGAAAGTAAATACCGTTTGCTGGGGAGTTCCCTGTGAGATTTGTCCAAAGTCATGGAAGGTTTTGTCAAAAGACATTTTCGCCATTTTATTGACAGAAGCATCTCTGACAGCTGCAGCCTCTACATTGGCATTTTCAATTTTTTCAGTCGCTTTCTCTTTACATGAGAATGTGATTAGTGAAATAGATACTAGTGCGATTAAGCTAAGTTTTTTCATGATCTGGTTGATTTAAAATTATGAATTACGAATATAAAAATTATTTATAACAAACCACGTCCAACTTTCTCAAGCCTTCCTTGGTCTTTGTACTCTTTTGACAAGGAGTCTAATATCCCATTAATAAAAATACTGCTCTTGGGTGTAGAGTATTCTTTAGCAATCTCTAAATACTCATTGATAGTAACCCTTACTGGGATAGATGGAAAAAAAAGCAACTCACAAATGGACATCTTTAATAAAATACCATCTATATCTGCTATTCTATCCTTATCCCACTTAGGGGTTTTGTCTGCTGTTTCTTTAGCCAATTCACTTTCTTTAAGTGCTGTTTTAACCAATAGGTTTTGAGCAAATTCAGCGTCGTCTTCTAAAATAGCTAAGCCTTTAATGAAACCTGATCCAATTACTTTTGGCGTTAATTTTTTCAACTGCTTTAGTAAAAAGGTGTTTACAATGGGCATGTCGTCTGCCCATGTGATGGTATGGTCTTCTAAAAAATCATACACTTTATCATTTGGCGCTATAATCTCTTTAAATATCTTAATAACAAAGGCCAAATCTTCTTCATATGAGTTCTCTGACTTTTTAAGGTACTCGCTATAAGCTACACTCTCCACAATTTCTTTGTAGATGATTTTCACATATTCTTCATGCAAATACCAAGTATTGAGTTTTTTAGCTGCAATAGCGCTATTGATCGCTTCATTATTTTTGATTTGAGCCAACACCAAGTTATTCGAAAACTTCGCCTTGGAAGGGTCTAAATCTGCTGAGGAAGAAATGTACTTTTTAGAGGACAAAATCAAATGATCTGCAGCCCTTGCTTGAAGCTCAATAAATAGACTCAAATGAAGTAAATAGAGACTTCCCATCTTTTCCATACTGAGGCTTAGAAATTTCTTCTCCTTGTCTAAGTTGTCTTCTGTGGTTTGTGTCATAGCGTACAAACCTTGCATTACTTTTACTCGAATGTGCCTCCTTGTGAGCATGATAAAGAACTTTTTTAATGGATAAAACTCGGAAGCAAAAATACTACTTATTTATAGATGGCAAACCCTTATTAGATAATATTATTAGCTTAATTCTCTCTGTTATAAATTTCATAAACCTTATATTTGTTATGCTTTAATAGAAGCCTTAACACTCAGGCATGAAGGAACTGCGTCACCTCAATAAATACTTTAGAAAATATAAGTTAAAACTGCTTTTAGGTGTTTTAATTACTATTGTGGCAAGGGTTTTTTCTCTTGTGATGCCTCCTTTTATAAATAAATCTGTTCAAGCAGTGGAGCAATATCTCTCAGAGGCTAATGCAGATGCTAGCCTTATTAAAGGGGTTTTACTCGAATATATTCTTATTATTATTGGTGCCGCATTGCTCTCTGGTTTTTTCACTTTTTTAATGCGTCAAACTATTATAAACATCTCTAGATACATTGAAAGAGATCTTAAAAATGAAATATTTGACCACTATCAGAAATTACATTTAGCCTTCTACAAGAATAATCGTACTGGAGATCTTATGAATAGAATTAGTGAAGATGTTGGCCAGGTTCGTATGTATGCAGGTCCTGCAATCATGTATGGTATTCAAACCCTTACTCTGTTTGGCTGTGTTATTCCGCTCATGTTTATTAAAGCACCCACTTTAGCAGCCTACACCCTACTCCCTCTTCCATTTTTATCTGTGCTCATCTATAAAATTAGTAAAGTCATTCACAAAAAGAGTACAGCGGTTCAAACCTTCCTTTCTACATTATCTACATTTACTCAAGAGCGTTTTTCAGGAATATCAGTGATTAAAGCTTACGGCTTAGAACAGCGCACAAACAATGAACTGGTTGGCTTAGCCAATACAGGAAGACAAAAAAGCTTGGACCTTGCGAAAGTAAATGCCTGGTTCTTTCCCCTAATGATCTTAATGATAGGGGTGAGTAATTTGTTTGTCATATATATAGGCGGTAAACAGTACATCAGTGGAGAAATAAACTCTATTGGCTTGATCCTTGAATTTATCATTTATGTCAATATGCTTACTTGGCCGGTGGCAATAGTAGGATGGCTTACTTCTATTATACAACAAGCAGAGGCCTCACAAACTAGAATCAATGAATTTCTAAAAACTGAACCAGCCATAGTAGATGAGTCAGAAGGCCCCATGGATATAAAGGGTGATATTGTATTTGATCAAGTTTGCTTTACCTATCCAGACACTGGGATTAAAGCCATCCAAGAATTGTCTTTTGAAGTGAAACAAGGCCAAACTGTGGCCATCTTAGGAAAAACTGGTTCAGGTAAATCTACCGTCCTTGAATTAATAAGTAGGATGTACGACATAGATAGTGGAACACTTACCATAGACGGCGTATCCATTAGAAAAGCCCCCCTTGCTTCGCTGAGAAATGCGATAGGTGCAGTACCTCAAGACGCTTTTCTTTTTTCAGATACCATCGCTAAGAATATTGCTTTTGGAAAAGAGCATGCCTCCCAATCAGATATTGAAGCAGCAGCAAAACAAGCTGTAGTTCATAACAACATCACTGAATTCACCAAAGGCTATGAGACCATTTTAGGAGAAAGAGGCATTACCCTAAGTGGTGGTCAGAAGCAACGGGTCTCCATTGCAAGAGCACTTATAAAAAATCCAACAATATATCTTTTTGACGACTGCTTGTCCGCTGTAGATACAGAAACTGAAGAAGCCATTTTGAATGCGCTCAAAAAAGCGTCTGACCACAAAACTACGATCATAGTAAGTCACAGGGTTTCCGCAGCTAAAAATGCAGACAAAATAATCGTTTTAGAAGATGGTAAAAAAATACAAGAGGGCACACATGTAGAATTAATTGATATAAAAGGCTATTACAAAGCACTTTACGAAGGACAATCTGCAGATAAAGAAAACCCGAAAAATGTTGTACCATAAGCATTTTTTTTTCAATTTTGGTGAGAACAATGCACTTGTAAAAACAGAACATATGTACGCAAAAGAATCCATGGAACAAGAAGAGATACACTCAAAAGTTTTAAGAGCTGGAAGGAGAACTTATTTTTTTGATGTAAGAGGCACTAAAGCCGGAGATTACTATTTAACTATTACTGAGAGTAAGAAATTTACGCATGACGACGGATCTTTCCATTACAAGAAGCACAAGATTTATTTGTACAAAGAAGACTTCACTGCATTTAAAGAAATCATGGATGAAATGATGGGTTTCATTATTGACAACAAAGGTTCGGAAGTTATTTCTGAAAGACACCAATCAGACTTTAAAAAAGAATCATTTGAAGATACTGCATTAGAAGATACTAAGGAAAAGTCTATAGAAGACACGCCTACTTCTTCTTTTACAGAAGTAGATTTTGAAGATATTTAATTTTCAACAAAAATTTAAACATGTAAAAGGGGCTCAATAGAGGCCCTTTTCTTATTTTTATACTTTAAGTAATCCTTCAAAACCAATTCCATGAAAAAATTTCTATTGGGCTTAATGCTCTTTTTACCGCTAAGCATTTATGCGCAACAAGCCGTTGACTTAAATTATTACCTTCCAGATAACATATCATATAACCCAGAAATACCCACGCCAAAAGATGTGATTGGACACGAAGTGGGTGAATGGCATGTTACCCATGACAAATTAGTACAGTATATGACTGCCTTGGCAGCTTCTTCTGATCGAATAAATATGGAGAATAGAGGCACTACATTCGAAGGTAGGCCATTATTACTTCTCACAGTAACCAGTCCCAAAAATCATACTAATATTGAGTCAATTAGAGCGCAACACTTGGCTTTAACCACTTCTGAAGGACAAAATTTAGCTACTGAAAGTATGCCTATAGTCGTGTATCAGGGCTTTTCAATTCATGGAAATGAGCCCAGTGGTGCAAACGCTGGGCTTGCATACGCCTATTATTTGGCTGCAGCTCAGGGGTCAGAAATAGACGTAATATTAAACAATACAGTCATTTTAATGGACCCTTCATTTAATCCTGACGGACTCCAAAGATTTGCCTATTGGGCCAACACCAATAGAAGTCATTTACTCAATCCAGATCCAAATGAAAGGGAGTATCACGAGGTATGGCCAGGAGGAAGGACCAATCATTATTGGTTTGACATGAATAGAGACTGGCTTCCAGTTCAATTACCAGAAAGTAGGGCAAGAATAAAAAGTTTTCACGCATGGAAACCAAACATACTTACCGATCACCACGAGATGGGAACCAATTCCACTTTTTTCTTCCAACCAGGAGAACCCACAAGAGTGCACCCGTTAACCCCTGCGATTAACCAAGAACTTACCGCAGAGATAGGCGCTTATCATGCCAAAGCATTAGATAAAATTGGTTCTTTGTATTATTCTGAAGAAAACTACGACGACTATTATTACGGAAAGGGCTCTACTTTCCCAGACATTAATGGAAGTATTGGAATCCTTTTTGAACAAGGTAGTTCTAGAGGCCATATACAAGAAAGTGAAAATGGCATACTCACCTTTCCATTTACCATTAGAAATCAATTCACTACGGCCTTGTCTACTGTGGCTGCAGCCCAGGGCATGAGGGAAAAAATATTAAACTACCAGAGAGACTTCTTTTCTAACTCAAGAGTATTGGCTGCTAAAGAAAAGCAAAAAGCCATTGTATTTGGTGACACTAAGGATGCTGCAAAGACAAATCACTTGGCTGAAATTCTTCACAGGCAAGAAATTAAATTTCATGAGCTCAAAAGAGATGCGGTTATTAATGGGAAAAAATTCAAAAAAGGACATGGGTATGTAGTGCCATTAAACCAACAGAACAATACTTTAATACAAGCCATGTTTGAAAAAAGAACTACTTTTTCGGACAGTTTGTTCTACGACATTTCTGCATGGACATTTCCACTCGCTTTCAATGTTGAATACACTACAACAAACAACCTAAATGAAGCAGGGTCTGAGGTAAACGAAATTCCTGTGTCAAAGGGAAATATTAGCGACTTATCTCAGTATGCATACCTATTCGAATGGCATGAATACTACACCCCAAAAGCCTTAAACAAAATATTAAACAAAGGACTTAGGGCCAAAGTGGCCAAAAGAGCTTTTGAATTAGAAGGCATAAAATACGATTACGGGACTATCATGATCCCAGTAGCCAATCAATCTTTATCTGCCAATGAAATACACGAATTCTTGACAGAAATTGCTGCAGACGCTCATATTCAAATAAAAGGTGTAGGCACTGGATTAAGTAATGGGATAGATTTAGGAAGCAACAATTTTGAGGCCCTTAAAAAGGCTTCAGTAGCTATTGTTGTTGGTAATGGTACGGCTTCTTATGACGCTGGAGAAATTTGGCATCTATTTGACCAGAGATACGATATGAAACTCACCAAAATAGACCTTGACTATTTTAACAGGGTAGATCTTTCCAGATACACCACCCTGATTGTTCCAAACATGTATGGAAGTGCCTTAAATTCATCTGCTTCGGATAAAATTAAAGAATGGGTTAAAGATGGAGGCACCTTAATAGCCTATAAAAATTCCGCCAAATGGATCTCTAAAAATGAATTCATGGACCTAACGTTCAAGAGTGCTCCCTTAGAAGCCAAAGGAATATCTTATGAAGACAGACAAAATTTCTACGGAGCACAAGAAACTGGCGGGGCTATTTTCGAAGCCAAGCTAGACTTGAGTCACCCCATCAACTACGGGTATCACAATGCTTATGTAGCCATGTTTAGAAAGACAAATGTATATATTGAAGCAGACAAACAAAGTTTTAACAACCCTATTCAATACACTTCTTCACCGCTTTTAAGCGGATACCACTCTAAAGTAAATGCCACTTTAATTCCTAACACGGTACCATTTAAAGTATCTGGTCTCGGTAGAGGAAATGTGATCTTGTTTACAGACAACACTAATTTTAGAGCCTTTTGGTACGGAACTAATAAGTTCTTAGCCAATGCAATATTCTTTAGCCCTTTAATGTAATGGATTAGAGTATTTTTTTTACGAATATTATATTCAACATAAAATGAATCATAGGGATGGCTAAAGCCATCCCTATATTTTTGGTGAATACTGCAATCAAAGTAAACATTAGCAAAAAGTAGCACGGAAAGAACAATAACGAAAATCCAAATCTAGCCGTACTCACAAATTCAGGCTGCTTTATACCTGGCTTTAAAAACAAACGCCATACGGCTAAAGGAACCATATTTAAACATTCAAAGAGGAACTTGAAGATTACGCTACAGGCTTTCTTAAATAAAGAAAAATTTTTTGCAGAATTACCTTTAAGCAATTCACCATTGGCTGCAACTCCTGATTTGTTTGAATGCAGATTCTTTTCAAACTGAGCTATTAAATCATTGGCTTTATAAGGATTCAAAAACAGTTGAGCGTCTTTCTCTAGACAAGTCTCAATTTGATCGTAATAAACTTCAAGAGACTCAGGAATATGTGTGGTCAAAACAGACAATTTCCCATGTAATTCCGCTAATAGTGAATAGGTATTTTCCTGACTAATCTCAAAAGGTTCAATTTTAAGGCTATCGCCATAAACAATCGAAGCAGCATCTGGAAAACGAACCGCTTTTATATAATTAACACCGATAGGAGATAAATAAACAGGCTGTTTATCAATAGACCAGCGATGAGACAAAAGGCTTACAAAACCTTTTTTTAGTGGTCTCAGCCTCCTTTTTAAGCCATGGTTTCCTTCTGGAAAAATTAATATGGCTTCGTGGTCATGGAGGACTTCCCCACAACGATTAAAAATGGGTGTATTCTTAGAAAGGGTGTCTACACCATCCCTAAATCTATAGATAGGTAACATACCTATATATTTTAAGAAATTTCCAACAAAAGGATTTTTAAACACATCTGATCGGGTGAGAAAAGTAGTCTTTCTCCTTGTTGTTGTAGCGATCAGTAAAGCATCTATCAAAGCATTTTGATGGTTGCCCAAATAAATCACTGACTTGGCATGGTTTTCTTTTGAAAAACCAATCAATACAATGCGTTTAAAATAACACCATAACGCAAATCGAACCAAAGCTTTGACTGAATTGGTCACTTGATTTTGAACACTAATCATAAGCTTTATGATTTAATGCAGGATAATTTCTAAGAAAAGTTCCCAACAACAAGCCAGAAATCAAATGCCAAATTCCCCAAAAAGCAGTTAAAATAGCCATGCCCCCTAAACCATCAAAAAAAGTAAATATCAAGAGTAAGCCAAGTCCTGAATTTTGAATGCCCGTCTCAATGGTAATTGTCTTGGTGTCTTTCCAAGATAGTCCCCACCATTTAGCTAAGCTAAAACCTGTAGTAAATGCAACAAAATTATGGAGTAACACCAACCAAAAAACCTCCATAACATAGCGCTCAAAAGCTTCCAAGTTTTTTCCCAGAGCCAGAAAGATAAGGGCTATAAAAAAAAGCAGGGAAAGTTTTTTCATAACACTAGAAGCCCTTTGGGCAAGAAGAGGGAATTTTTCATGAATAAACATTCCTAAAACCAACGGAACTCCCAAAATCAAACCCACTAATTTTACCATTTCAATGGGCTCCACCGACACAGATTTCAAAATAACTGAAGTTGGTTCATACAAATTACCCCAAAAAGCAAGATTTAATGGGGTCATTACCACGGCTAAAAGTGTAGCAATAGCCGTTAAACTAACTGACAAGGCGTCATTCCCTTTTGAAAAATGAGTGATAAAATTGGAGATATTTCCTCCAGGACATGCAGCCACTAAAATCATTCCTAAAGCAATACTAGGTGTCGGTTTTAAAAATAGAACAAGCAAAAAACTAATCAAGGGAAAAATTAAAAATTGACTCGCTACACCTACAATGAGTGCCTTGGGCTTTAAAATAACTGGTTTAAAATCGCGCCAACCTATGGATAAGGCTATTCCAAACATCACAAAAGCTAGGGCAATATTTAACACCCAAATACTGTCGTTATCAAAATTAATCTGTGCTTGTTCTAACAATATTATGAAATTTTTAATCCGTTCTTTACTTTAGACATAGGCTGTAGCAAAGTAACCTCGTCTCCATTCACTGCACCCAAAACCAAGCATTGGCTTTTCAAATTAGCAATTTGCTTTTCTGGAAAATTCACAACAGCCACAAGCTGTTTTCCAATCAAAGCCTCTTTACGATACAATTTGGTGATTTGTGCAGAGGTTTTCAATATACCTATAGGTGCGCCAAAATCTATAAAAAGTCTATAAGCAGGTCTGTGTGCCTCGGGGAAATCTAGCACATCTATGACAGTGCCTACCCGAATAACTACTTTTTCAAAATCACTCCAAGTCAATTGATTGGAATCCATAGGTCTTAATATTTAAGCTTATTTCAAAAGTGTCAATCTTGATTAAATTGTTCTAAGGCTTGCTTTATTTGAGTCAAATGGTGGTTGCCATGCCAGGCATACATCCCCAAATAATCATATAAAAAATGAAAAGACTTAGTATCAGGATGTTGAAAACGACTGTTGAAATCATTCTCGTCCATTTTATGCAATAAAAATACCCATTTACGATGAACTGCGGAAAGATGGTCTAAAGAGAATTGTATGGGCGCTGATGCATCTGAAAGTAGCGACCAAGCTTTTTCATCATAAGCTTTTATCACAGGTTCATTTTCAGTGAGGGTCCATTTAAACCTAGTGTAAGCATGATGGTGGCTGTCTGCAATATGGTGAATGAGCTGTCTAATAGTCCATGCACCTCTTCTAAGCGGACTCTCTAAAAATGATTCTTCCAAGTGAATGAATACCTCTAAAAGTGAAGCAGGCAATTGATCCACTTCATAAATCCATTGATTTATCTTTTGGCGATTGAACTGACCCACAGACGAATACCTCCCAATTGGAAATACTATTGGGTCAATATTTGAAACACTCATATACTAGAATTATTTATTATTTATGGGTAGTTGAAAATATAAGTCACTTAATTGAAAGGATTTAAGAATATATCACTTACATTTGCAACTAATATAATTTTTTAATTTTTAGTAATGAACAAAGGAACAGTAAAATTCTTCAACGACACCAAAGGATTTGGTTTTATAAGCGAAGAAGGAGCAGGTAAAGAACATTTCGTACACATCTCAGGATTAATCGATGAGATTCGTGAAGGGGATGAAGTAGAATTCGAGCTTGAGCAAGGAAAAAAAGGATTGAATGCGGTAAACGTTAAAGTGATCTAATCATATACAACCTTTTCAAAAAACTAAAGCCTGTCCATTTGGACAGGCTTTTTTTATGAAGTTAAAACATATAAAGCCTCGTGAAACCTATGTTTTAAAGTTTGTAGTTAATACTGGCAACACGATTTCAGGTATGGTGTTGCCAGCAAAAACAATATATTATTTAGCCCCTACGAGCTCTACATCAAAAACCAATATGGCGTCTGGAGGAATAACACCACCAGCACCAGCACTTCCATATGCCAAATCAGATGGAATTACAAATCGAGCTTTATCACCTACGTGTAATAATTGTAGGCCTTCATCCCAACCTGAGATTACTTGACCAATACCCAATTGAAATTCAATAGGCTCTTTTCTTTTATAAGAGGAATCAAAAACAGTCCCATCTATAAGTGCTCCTTGATAGTGCACAGAAACTTGCTGCCCTTTTTCCGCTTTAACACCAGAACCTTTTTGAATAATCTGATATCTCAATCCCGAAGCAGTCTCAGAAAAACCAGCAGATACTTGATCCAAAGCTTGTGTTTGAACAGCTCTAGCTTCAGCCATACGCTTTTCTCTAGATCCCTCAAAAGTTCTGAAAGCTTCTACAGCATTCCAAGCCTCAGCTACTGCCCCAACCCTTACAATAGCTAAAGTATCCAAAGTATCTCCTTGAGCAATAGCATCTACAATATCTTGCCCTTCTACCACATATCCAAAAACAGTGTGTTTATTGTCCAACCAAGGGGTGGCTACATGCGTAATAAAAAACTGCGTTCCATTAGTACCTGGTCCAGCATTAGCCATTGACAATACTCCAGGGCCATTATGTGTTAAGTCTGAGTGAAATTCGTCGTCAAACTTATACCCACCATCACCAGTTCCTGTTCCCAAAGGGCAACCCCCTTGTATCATAAAATCTGGAATAACCCTATGGAATTTTAATCCATCGTAGTAAGGGGTTCCTTGTGGCTTTACATTATTTTCTAAATTCCCCTCTGCCAATGCCACTAAGTTACCTACAGTACCAGGTGTTTTGTCATGGGTTAATTTTACTGTAATAGCGCCTTTAGAAGTATTGAATTTGGCGTAAATTCCGTCTTGCATAATCACTTTTTTTAATGAGGGGCAAATATAGGAATTCTATTTAATTTCAGCAGCCTCTAAACCATAGCGATCAAATAAATATACCAGAGCAGTCATAGCTGCAGTCCCCATATCCAACTCTCTTTTATTCACCGCGTCAAAAGTATCTGTAGCAGCATGGTGGTGGTCAAAATAACGTTGAGAATCTGGTCTTAAACCAGCCAAAACAATGCCCTCTTTCTTTAAAGGTCCAATATCTGCTCCTGAGCCACCTTCTGTAAAAGTATGGGCCATATAAGGTTCAAAAAGTGCTTTCCATTTCATGATTTGTGACATGTTTTCAGCAGAGGCATCAAAAGAAAAACCCCTTGGTGTAAAGCCTCCAGAGTCACTCTCAAGAGCGAAAATATGGCGCTCCCCCAATTCACTGGTTCTTTTAGCATAGGCTGTTCCTCCCCTAAGTCCGTTTTCTTCATTCATAAACATCACTACCCTAATGGTTCTTTTTGGGGAGTAATTTAACTTTTTTAATATCTCTAAAACAGCCATACTTTGTACACAACCAGCACCATCATCATGAGCGCCATCTCCTACATCCCATGAATCCAAATGCCCTCCAACAACAATAATTTCCTCTGGAAATTCACTCCCTTTAATTTCTCCAATCACATTGTGAGAAATTACATCTGCAAGCGTTCTACAGTTTTGCTTGAAATAAAATCTCAAAGAAGGGTTTAATTCTAGGGTAGTACTTAAAAAATTCGCATGATTCGTAGATATAGCTGCAGCTGGAATTTTCATGGAGTCAGAAAGATCACCATAAGACATCCCACCAGTATGAGGGTAATCATCTAATCTCAAATTCATAGATCTAACTATCACACCAACAGCTCCGTATTTAGCTGCCTCGGCGGCGCCTTTAGACCTTTGATCCACTGCTTTTGAATAAGCGCCAAATGTGTTAATCATTCTAGGATCCATAGGCCTATTAAAAAAAACAATTTTACCAGAAATAGCCTTTTTACCTAGTGTTTTTAATTCATCCAAAGAAGTCACTTCAACAAGCCCAGCTTTAATTCCTAAAGAAGGTGTGGCTACTGATCCGCCCAATGCTAGAATAGGAATATTAGTGGTTGCCCCAGGAGACAGTTCCATATAAGCGAATTCAGGGGTCCCCCTCACCCATTTTGGTACGGTTATTTCTTGCTTCCACACCTTGTCTAAGGTCAAATTCTCTATCACTTTATAGGTATAATCTACTGCCAGTTCTGCTTGTACCGAACCAGACAGACGCCCTCCAATCTGGTTGGACAAATGGTTGAGCCAATCGTGTGATTTACTCTCACTCAGCGCAGTATCATATATACTATTAATAAAGGATGCATCTATATTTTCTTGGGCCTGAAGGCCAATGCTACAAAAAGAAAACAGTGTAATTAATGTCAATTTCATATTATTTATTTTAATTTTTAGAAGCAAATAAACGCACGTCGTTACCGCTTATTTCAGAAGCTCCTAAAATCAATAATCGCTCTACAACATTGCGTAATTCTCTGATATTCCCAGTCCAATCATAAGACTGAAGGGCACCAATAGCCTCCTGTGAAAACACTTTGGGCTGGGTTCCCTGAGCATTGGCTATTTGCTTTGAAAAATGATTAATCAGTAATGGAATGTCCTCTTTTCGTTCATTTAAAGCCGGTACATCAATAATAATTACGGCCAAACGGTGGTATAAATCTTCTCTAAAACGCCCTTCCTTAATCTCTTCTTTAAGGTTTTTGTTTGTAGCGGCTAAAACCCGTACATCTACTTTAATGTCTTTATCAGAACCTACCCTAGTGATTTTTTGTTCCTGTAAAGCCCTAAGTACTTTAGCCTGAGCAGAAAGACTCATATCTCCTATCTCATCTAAAAATAGGGTTCCCCCATGCGCCATTTCAAATTTTCCTGACCGATCTTTTACGGCAGAGGTAAAAGCCCCTTTCACGTGACCAAATAACTCGCTTTCAATAAGTTCAGAAGGAATAGCCGCACAATTCACTTCTACAAAGGCAGCTGTCACCCTATTTCCCTTTTCATGAATCCAATGGGCAACCAATTCTTTTCCACTGCCATTAGGGCCTGTAATCAAGACCCTTGCATCTGTGGGAGCTACTTTATCAATCATTTGTTGCACATGAGATATGGCCTTACTACCACCGATCATTTCATATCCATTAGATACTTTTTGTTTAAGCAAAGTATTCTCTACCAACAAATCTTTTTTCTCAAGGGCATTCCTTGCAGCGGTCAACAACCTGTTTAAATCGGGTGGCTTAGAAATATAATCAAAAGCACCCAATCGCATTGTTTCCACAGCAGTTTCAAGATCACCATGACCAGAAATCATAATGAATGAAGTAAATGGTGCAATTTCCTTAGCTTTAATAAGCACTTCTACCCCATCCATTTTAGGCATTTTAATATCACATAAAACCAAGGCATAGTCCTTGCTTTGAATCATTTCAATAGCAGATTGTCCATCGTAGGCAGCCTCTATTTCATAAGTCTCAAAGGCTTCTGCAAGAATCTTAACAAGCACCCTACTAATAGCCGCTTCATCTTCAACAACAAGAATGTTTGAATTCATTTATGAATGGTTATAGAAGTGAACATCTCTTTGTGGAAATGGAATGGACACTTTATTATCTTTAAAAATTGTTGCAATTTTATAACGAATCTCACTTTTCAACTTGGGATCCGTGAAAGAATCTGCAATAGAAAAGTGCAGAGAAAATACCAGGGCGGAATCTCCAAAATCATCAAATAAAACAAAGGGTTTAGGCGATTTCAAGACGCCTTTTTGAGCCTCAGCAACAGACACCAGTAAATCAGTTACTACATTTATATCTGAATCATAAGACACGCCTATAGTGACTTTTTCACGGGTCGTTTTATGGTTTTGCGTGTAATTGAAAATACTATTAGTTAGAAAAATATGGTTTGGAATGACTATCACCTTGTCGTCTCGGGTAATCGCTCTGGTGGTTCTCAATCTAATTTCGAACACCTTACCCACCTTATCATCTACTTCGATAATGTCTCCAACGTGCAGCGATTGATCTAAAATGATCAAAATACCTGAAATAATGTCTTGAAATAAGTATTGAAGTGCAAAACCCAGACCGACAAATAAAGCGGCAGAGGCTGTAAGAAAAACAGTGAGATCTATTCCTGAGGAATGTAACACTGTTACGGTAACTAAAATATAAAAGAGATACTTTAAAAAGCCGAAAATACTGGTGAACTTGTTTTTGTCATCTTCAGGCAGTTTTGCATTTACAATCTTTTTAATGAGCTTCAAAAGATAACTCACAAAAATAAGGGCCGCTATAATCAAAAGAATAGTCCCTGTCGTAATGTGAACGGTATCCGATGGAAACAAGGAGGTAGTCAGCCCATTTTTTATAAGCCCTAAAAATTTCTGAATCGCATTCATAAGAATTGTTTACGCTTCTAAAATAAGCAAATAAACTGACACCAAGCGGCCTTTAAAAGCAAAACCCACCCTTAAAACGAGTTCTAAGGATGGGAAAAAAAATTGCTATGAAAAAGAATTACCTAATAGTTGTACTATTAAGTAAAAATCAAATATACACAAATTCTCAATAAAATAATAAAAAAGCTTTAAGCAAACATATCTTTTACCTTTTCGAAAAATGACTTATCAGATTTTTCGGGCTTTGGCTCAAAATTTTCATCACCTTGCATCTTTTCAAAAAAGGCTTTTTGCTCTTTATTCAATTCTTTTGGTGTCCATACATTAACGTGCACCAATAAATCTCCCGCTCCATAACCATTAATACTCTTGATACCTTTTCCTCTGAGTCTTAATATTTTGCCAGACTGCAGACCAGGCTCAAGTTTGATTCTGGCTTTACCAGAAACAGTATCAATATCTTTAGAAGTCCCCAATACAGCGTCTGATAAACTGATATATAAATCATAATGAAGGTTATCTCCTTCTCTTTTCAAGGTCTCATGCTCTAAAGTCTCAATGGCAACTATTAAGTCACCAGGAACACCATTTCCAGGAGCATCATTGCCTTTCCCTCCAACTTTTAACTGCATACCATCTTCTACCCCTGCAGGTATTTGAATACTCACAGTGTCTTCCTGAATCAACATTCCTTGAGCGTCAGCATCATTTGGCTTGGAATCAATAATTTGTCCACTTCCACTACAGCTACTACATGTTGCAGCCGTTTGCATCCTCCCCAATATGGTGTTGGCGATTTTAGTGACTTGACCCTGACCATTACAAGTAGCACAAGTCTTATAAGTAACCCCTTCTGCCTGCTTTTTCCTTCTAACTTTTACCGTCTTCTCTACTCCTTGTGCTACCTCTTCAAGATTTAATTTCACCCTAATCCTAAGGTTACTCCCTTTAGCCCTTCGCTGCCCTCCGCCACCGAATCCACCTCCAAAGGCACCACCAAAAACATCACCAAATTGGCTAAATATATCATCCATATTCATTCCACCTCCACCACCAAATCCACCTTCAAATGCTTGGTGACCGTACTGGTCGTATTTAGCCTTTTTATTAGGATCACTTAAAATTTCATAAGCTTCTGCAGATTTTTTAAAAAGCGCTTCCGCTTTTGAATCACCAGGATTTTTATCTGGATGGTACTCAATGGCTTTTTTCCTATAAGCTTTTTTAATTTCTGCAGCTGTGGCGCTTTTAGAAATACCTAATATGTCGTAAAAATCTTCTTTCATAAAACTTAATTAGTTTCCAACTACTACTTTTGGGTGACGAATAATTTTATCTCCTAATTGAAAACCTTTTTCAATTACATCTATAATCTTACCCTTCATTTTCTTATCTGGTGCAGGGATTTGAGTAATTGCATCGTGTATTTCAGAATCAAAAATATCTCCAGCAGATGCTGCCACCTCTTCTAGACCTTTATTCTTAAGCACCCCTATAAACTTATTCTGAATAAGACTGACACCCTTGTAAAGCTCTGAATCTTCCTCTTTTGACAATTCTTTCATAGCCCTTTCAAAGTCATCGACCACAGGTAACATAGCGACAATAACCTCCTGATTGGCTGTTTTAAAAAGGTCCATTCTCTCTTTTGAAGTCCTTTTTTTATAATTTTCAAACTCAGCAAAGAGTCTTAAAAATTTATCTTGTTCGCTAGCTACTGATTTCTCAAGCTTCTCCATGACTGTTTCTGTACTATCTTCAATAGCAGCGTCATTAAATTCGCTATCGTTATCTTGCTTAGATCCCTGGCTATTTTCTGGTGAAGTAATCTCAGTATCTTGAACTTCTACTTGATCAGATGCAGCAGCATCCATATTCTCTTTACTCATGTGATTCAATATTTCTAAATTACTATTCAAAAGTACTGCCAAAGCTGTAAAAATGCCAAAATGTCATTCCTTTTATCACTTTCAATTACAACAAATCTTTAAGTGCCTGAGGCAAAGAAGGAAAATAAAATTCAAAACCTAAAGTAAACCATTGATCTGCTTGCACTTTTTGACTTTCTAAGACCAGTTGGGCCATTTCACCAAGAATTAAAGAAATCGCAAAACCGGGCACATTAGGCAATAAAATGGGCTTATTGAGCTGTTTTGCTATAGCGGCTACCAATTCCTTTTGGGTTACAGGATTGGGTGCTACACCATTAAAAATACCTTCTGTTTCATTTTTACTTAAAAAAACAAACATTTGAGCAATATCTGCCTTGTGAATCCATGACTGCCACTGCTTGCCATTTCCAAAAGCAGCACCAATAAAATTCTTAATGGGTGCAACAAATTGGGGTAAGGCACCTTCTTGCTGATCCAACACCAAGCCTATCCTTAATTGACCCAGCTTTAACCCAAGAGAAACTATGGACTCATTGGCCGCTTCCCAAGCTAAAACAGTCTTTCTTAAAAACGAATTGCTTCCATGGTCAGAATACCAATCTGAAGGGTATTCAGTAGAAAAATTTGAAGGGTAATATCCTATGGCAGAAGCGCCTAAAAAATAGGTCAGAGAATGGCTTTCTAATTGCCTAATCCCTTTAATAAGTGTATTAATACTGTCTAATCTTGAATGTAAAATTTCTGCTTTATTTTTCTCTGTCCATCTCTGGGCAATAGTACTTCCAGCCAAATTAATGATGTGCGTCACGCCTTGAAAAGCGTTTAAATCTATCAGTCCTTTGGAAGGATTCCACAAAAAACCTTTTTCATTTACTTTAGAAGACAACTTGACTTTTGAGGTGGTTAAAAAATGTATAGAAATGCCCTCTAAGTGACACTGTTTAATAATTTCTTTCCCTATTAATCCGGTTGCACCGGTAATCAATATTTTCATGATAATAATTATTAAAAAGAAGGGGTTAAAATTTAAATTTGAGTGTTTAATTTAGGTTTAGTTGCCCTGAGCATTTCACGTTTACCTGGAGGTCCTTCTAAACGTTCCACTAAAAACCCCACACTGATCATAGCCCTTCTTACACTTCCTTTGGCTGCATAGGTCACTAAAACGCCACCTGGACGCAGTGCTTTATACATTTTTAAAAAAATGAATTCAGACCATAATTCAGGTTGCACCCTAAAACCAAAGGCGTCAAAATAGATGAGTTCATACGCACTGGAATCATTCATATCTTGAAACTTTTTTTTAAGCTTCACTAAATTAAAAAAAGAAGCAATTTTCACGGGGACGTTCCATGGACTTTTATGCATTAAGTCAAAAGCTTCCTGGCCAAAGTCAGCATCCTTCAAAGACGTAACATATTCCATAGATATAGCTTCTTCAAAGCTTACTGGGTAAGCTTCTATCCCATAATAATCAATAGAAAGCCCTTTATCCTGAGCTTCTAAAAAAGTGATATAAGCATTTAATCCCGTACCAAAGCCAATTTCAAGTATAGAAATAGCCTTATTTTCAAAAAGGCCTAAGCCATGTTTTATAAAAACGTGATAAGCTTCCTGAATGGCACCATGCATGGAGTGATACTGCTCCTGCCATTCTTCTATTTGCAGGGTTTTAGAACCGTCCGCGGTAGTTACAATTTTTCTTTTCACCCCATAAAGATATGCCAAGTTTTACTGTTTATAAAGTAAAAACTAGCGAATATAATCTGCTTACAACAGAGTTTTAAAAAGGGGCTTCATGAAAATACAAACAAATATTAGCCTGCAATTGTTAAAAAAATGCCATATCCTTATTTGATGAGCAGATTTTAACCATTTTGCTAATAATATGAAAATAAAAACGGGCTCAAGGTATTTTTATTTAATTTTATTCTTTTAAATATTTAGCCCATGAGCACAGCAACTGATTCTTTTGATATTGAAATTACCAAAACTTCTAGAATTAATGAAGTAGATTTTGAAAACCTTTCTTTCGGAGAAATTTTCGCAGATCACATGCTGGTCTGTGACTTTAAGAATGGTGCCTGGGAAAGACCTCAAATTAAACCCTATCAAAATATAAGTATTTCACCAAGCGCAAGTGTATTACATTATGGTCAAGCTATTTTTGAGGGAATGAAGGCATTCAAAGACCATCATGGTGACGCATGGTTATTCAGGCCTGAAGAAAATTTTAAGCGCTTTAATAAATCCTGTGAAAGATTGGCCATGCCAGCGATTACAAAAGAATACTTCATGGAAGGACTTCACAAATTATTAGCATTGGACCAAAATTGGATCAAATCTGGCGCAGGAAATTCTTTATACATCAGGCCTTTTATGATCGCTTCTCAGGCTGGCATTATTGCCTCTCCTGCTAAAGAGTATAAATTTATGGTGATTTGCTCTCCAGCACAGTCGTACTACAGCGGAGAAGTAAGGGTTAAAATTGCAGAAACATTTAGTAGGGCTGCAAGTGGTGGTTTTGGATACGCCAAAGCTGCAGGAAATTACGCAGGCTCTTTTTATCCGACTCAATTAGCACAAGCAGAAGGGTTTCAGCAAGTAGTTTGGACAGACGCCAATACACACCAAAATATAGAGGAAGCTGGAACAATGAATATTTTTATTCGTATTGGCAATATCTTAATAACAGGACCAACCTCTGACTCAATTTTAGATGGAATCACAAGAAAAAGTTTAATACAATTGGCTAAAGACAATGGGATTAACTTAGAAGTTAGGCCTATTAAAGTAGCTGAAATTCTTGAAGCACATAAAAACAACCAATTACTAGAAATGTTCGGCGCAGGAACTGCTGCAGTAGTGAGCCCAATTTCTGGCTTTGGCTACAAAGGAGAGAAGTATGAAATTACACCACAAGAAGACAGTTACGCCACATTCTTTAAGAAAACACTCAACGACATACAATACAACTTATCTCCAGACCCTTATGGCTGGAGGGTTAAAGCGTACTAAATTTAAAAGGCTCCCCCAAGGGAGCCTTTTTTTATTCTTCCAAAATAGCCTTGAGATTGGGCTTAAAATAATTTGGTCCTTTTAGAACTTTTCCATCTTCCCTATATATAGGTGCGCCGTCTTCCCCTAGCTTACTCATATTAGACTTTTGTATTTCGTTAAAAACAGCCTCAATCTTATCCTGCATTCCATGCTCAATAATGGTCCCACATAATATGTAAAGCATATCTCCCAATGCGTCTGCCACCTCTACTAGATCATTGTTCTGCGCCGCTTCTAAATACTCTTTGTTTTCCTCTTCCATTAAAGAAAAGCGCAATTGATTTTTTTGCGCTCCTAAACTGGCTATTGGACTTTTAGCGTAACCTATTTTAAATGCGGTATGAAAGGCTGCAACCGCCTCTAATTTATCTTTCATAGTATTTATGTTATGTACATTAAAACGTCAAAAAGGTTTGCGTAATTTAATGTAGCTTTGTGTAAAAATAGGAATATGTTTAGTAAAGGACAAATGGTGTTCGCAGTGCTTTTTGCAATTTCTTTTGTTGTTGCCATTGTAATGGCTTTCAAAAAAGAACGCGCCCAACACAAAAAAAATTTCAAAGGGGTTTTAAAATTACTCCTAGGTTTTATCCTTTTTATTGTACTCCTCTTTGTTTTGAAAACATATTTAAAGTCTTAAATATGGAGCAGCTAAAAACCATGACTGCATTATTTATAGGTGGGGGCTTTGGCACCCTGCTAAGATATGGGTTGAGTAAAATAGGCAATCCCTGGAGCGATCACTTTTTCTGGGGTACCTTTAGTGTAAACATTATAGGTTGCTTACTATTAGGTCTTATTATTGGCTTAAGTTATAAAAACCCAGCTTTGGCAAGTGCTCCCCTATATTCATTTTTAGCCATAGGGTTTTGTGGTGGGTTTACCACCTTTTCTACATTTGCATTCGAAAATCAAGCTTTTCTTAAAAATGGACAAATACTAGAATTTAGTCTCTACACCCTTTCCAGTATCATTATAGGCATACTAGCCATTTCGCTTGGTCTATACACAGCAAAAGCAATCTAATTAGAGTAGTTGTCATCTTTATTAATAGAGCTCACTTTATTTATTTACAGCACTTTATTTAAGGTGCCTCCCATTTTTGATATATCGTACTTTATTTAAAGTATCTCCACATTTTTAACGTCTCCAACTAAATTTAAAGCATCTAGGTTTTTAATAGATCGCACTTTATTTTGGGTACCCCCCCTTTTTTTTCATTCACACACTCAATTTTAATGTCCTAAAAAAATGATACCCTCATTTTTTTAGGGTATATTTTATTTATATTATAATAATTCACCCAATACCCCCTAAAAATTAGGGGGTATTATTATAAAATAATATGTTTACAAAGTATTAACCCATAAATAACAGACCCATTATGAAAAAAGTGGAAGCCATTATTAGAAAATCAAAATTTGACGACGTCAAAAAAGCCCTACACGCCATAGAGGTCAACTTCTTTAGCTACTGGGATGTCACCGGAGTAGGAAATGAAAAGCAAGGACATGTATACAGAGGGATTAGCTACAGTACTTCTGACATTCAAAGAAGAATACTTTCCATAGTAATCTCTGATGAATTTTTAGAGCCTACAATAAATGCCATTTTAGAAGCCGCCAGTACAGGAAATGTAGGAGACGGTAAAATTTTTGTTTCTGATGTACAAGATGCATATAGAATTAGGACAAGAGAAAATGGAAAAGCAGGTATAAACTAATACAGATTACTCAAAAAGAATATAAAGATGGAAACAGCAATATTTACAGCAAACAACGTATGGATGATGGTATGTACCGCTTTGGTATTTTTCATGCATCTAGGATTCTCTTTTTTAGAGATAGGATTGACCAGACAAAAAAACACAATCAATATTTTATTTAAGAATGTATTCATTATTTGTACTGGATTATTACTTTATTATATAGGCGGGTTCAACCTAATGTATCCTGGAGATTTCAATGGATACCTTGGGTTTTCCGGGTTTGGGATACCACTACCTGAAAATGGTCTAACCCCTGATTACGCCTCTGGCGGATACACCTACTGGACCGATTTCCTTTTCCAAGGAATGTTTGCGGCAACTGCAGCAACGATAGTTTCAGGTGCAGTAGCAGAACGTATTAAGCTGGGTGGCTTTATGATCTTTACCCTAATATACGTAGGCCTTGTATATCCTATCGTTGGATCTTGGCAATGGGGTGGTGGATTTTTAAGCACCATAGGTGGCGAAAATGGTGGGTTTCACGACTTTGCCGGATCTACACTAGTACACTCTGTTGGTGGTTGGGCTGCATTAATAGCCATATACCTTCTAGGCCCTAGAATTGGTAAATTTTCTGAAAGTGGAAAAGCGCAAGCCATACCAGGACACAACATTCCTTTAGCAGCAGCTGGAGTACTTATCTTGTGGTTGGGTTGGTTTGGATTTAACGGTGGATCTGTTTTATCTGCGGACCCAGCAGGAACTTCTTTAGTGCTTGTAACCACATCTTTAGCAGCAGCAGCGGGTGGAATTGGCGCATTTGTCCTTTCCACAATCTTATACAAAAATTATGACCTTACCATGTTCCTTAACGGAATTCTAGGAGGCTTAGTAGGTATTACCGCAGGAGCAGATCTAATGTCTCCAAACGAATCTGTTGTGATTGGATTATTGGCAGGAGCACTGATCGTTTTAGCAGTAGCGTTTATAGATAAAATTAAACTAGACGACCCTGTAGGAGCAGTAGCGGTACACCTAATATGTGGTATTTTCGGAACACTTGCTGTTGGAGTATTTGGTGCAAAAGCAGGAATGGATCAATTCCTTTACCAACTAGCAGGCGTAGGAGCCACAGCTACCTTCTGTAGTATATCTGCATTTATCATCCTTTTCACTATCAAGAAAACAGGAGGAATAAGGGTATCTAAAGAAGAAGAATTAGAAGGCTTAGACCTTCACGAGCACGGCATGGACGCTTATGCTGATTTTAGATTGAACCAACACTAAACAAAACCTATATAAATAGCAACGGAGCGTTTTGCAGAACGCTCCGTTTGTTAAAAACCATTTAAAACCAAATTCTCATGATTTTTAAAACTTTTACAAATAACGCAAAAATTTTAATGCTAAGTGCGGCATTAACGGCAACAACATTAACTTTCGCTCAAGAAACAGAAGAAGACGCAACACCAAAATTTAGCATTAGTGGAACGGTAGATGCTTATTTCAGGGGAAATTTAAACGCTCCTAATGTAGGAGAAAACACCATGGCACCCGGAAGTTCATTTGCTAATTTACCAGGATTTGCTTTAGGCATGGCCAATGTAGTGGCAGCTTATGAAGGCGAAAAAGTTGGATTCGTAGCAGACTTAGTCTTTGGACCAAGGGGTACAGATGCTATTTTTAACTCCCCTATGTATTCTGCCACTGGAAACATTGTAAACCAATTGTATATGTACTGGAACGTCAGTGATAAGGTTACCTTAACTATGGGTAATTTTAACACCTTTCTAGGCTACGAAGTAATTTCTCCAGCGGCAAATTTCAACTACAGCACCTCTTACTTATTCTCTTACGGACCTTTTAGTCATACTGGAATAAAAGCAGATTTTGCACTGAGCGAAGACTTCTCTGCCATGCTAGGAATCTTTAATCCAACAGACCTTACAGAATACAACCCTACTGGTATTTATGCTTTTGGAGCACAGCTGGGTTACAAAGGGCAATTCCTTAATCTATTGACTGATAGTGGTGCATATGAATTGGATTATACAGGTGGTTTTTCTATCACAGATAGTTTTTACTTAGGACTCAACGGAGCTATATATGACAATGACGGAGTTGGTTTCTCTGGAGTAGCACTTTATCCGCAGCTAACCACTTCTGATACTTTTGCCATTGGTTTAAGAGGAGAATACTTTGTAGAAAGTGGCGCCTATGGAGCCATTGACCAAACAGATAGTGGTGTGGAAGATTCTAGTGTGTTTGCCTTAACCCTTACAGGAAGTGCGTCAATAGGAAATCTTATTTTAAAACCAGAAATTAGAATAGACAATGGTTCTGATGAAAGTTTTTTAGATACAAAATTTGCCCCGCAAAAGAGCCTTTCTTCTTTTGTACTAGCAGCAGTATATGCCTTTTAATTCCCTGTAGCATTACGGGATAGGTATTAGTTAAGTTTAGTTTAAAAAAACCAGTCTTCTCCAAAGACTGGTTTTTTTTATTTTACAAACACTTTAACACCTGCTTGAATGGAAATTTCTAAATTATTCTGCAAAGGTACGACAGGACATGAATATTTTTTATTGTAGGCGCAATAGGGATTATAAGACTTATTAAAGTCTATCCATATAGAATCTCCCAATACCGTTCTCAAATCTAAATACCTGCCGCCACCGTAAGTTTCATTGCCATTAGTGAGGTCTGTGAAGGGAAGAAATAAATAATCTTCATAGCCTTCCTTTTCCAATAGATCCAAACTCTGATATACTTCTAGAGAAAATGGTTTTCCCTTCAAATTAAAATACAGACGTCCATACACCCGCTCTTGAGAGATTCTATCTGTCGTTGTAGGCATACCAAACGGAAGTGCATTAGGGGTTCTAATTAATCTAGCCCTAACCGCATAATCCGCATTTGGCAAAAAGTAATCCAAACTTTCAAAATTCATTTTATCCTTATCCACCAAAGGAGACTCCTCAGGATCTTTAAATGAAGCGTTTAATTCTTTTTGAAAATCCAATACGGATTGAAGGATACTATCTCTTTCGCCCACAGTGTTAAAAACCCCCTCACCCACTATGTTTGTGTTTTGGACTTCAGTGTCATGGTATTTTTTGGGTTGCTTACATGAAATTAAGAAAAAAACATGCAATAAAATCCCTAATATTATAACACTATGAGTCCTCTTCCCTAATACCATACAATCCTTTATTTAAATACACCTCTAACAACGCTTGATATTCAGGCATAATCCTCAGTAAACCAGTTTCTGGAAGTGCTCCCAGAGTATCTAGATCTTTATATCCATTTTCCAAAAGTGCTTCTACATAGAATAGCGCTGTTCCGTAATCTTCCATCTTACTACTATAAGAAATCACAGCCAAATAGGCCACATAGTCTTCTGGATGAACAATAGTCCTAAGCATCAATAAAAAAACGACTGCAGGAATATCCCTAATAGCGGCTGGTCTGTTGGCCTCAATGTCGTAGACCCTTCTAAGCACAGACACCATTAAAACCACCACATTTTTAGCAAATCTATCTACAATAAGTGCCTTTCCTGAGAGATTCTCGGGAGCAGATTCAATGACGCTGTTGTAGTAATTATATTGATACTGCCACCAACCCAAATTTTCAAAATTTCTAGTATCTAAATCCTCTAGGAGCATATACTGATAATACGCTGCCTTATAAGTAAGAGAATCTGTATACTGGCGGTTTATACGCTTGAGTTGCCTTTGTTCTTTTTTGATGGCTCTTTCTGCCTGCTTTTCAGAAATAACAGCTTGGGCTTTAACCGCATTAAAGCTTAAAAACACAAATAAAAATGACGCAAGGAAGTATCTGTAATTCATACTCAAATATAACCCAAAGAGATTAAATGGCGTATATAGGTGCAGATGAAACTACCTCTGACAAAATAATATGCGTCCTAGTTTCGCCGTATTGGATAAGTGTGTCTATAAATGTCTCTAAGTGTTGTTGGTCTTTAAGTACCACCTCCATCATAATGTTTTCATTTCCAGTAATCCGGTAGCAGTTCACCACCTCAGGATAGGATTTTACCACCTCCAAAAAAGGTTTCAATTTACCTACAAAAGCCCTTAAAGTAATCATCGCTTTCAGCTGATACCCCATCTTCGTATAGGATACCTCTGTATGGTATTTCAATATAACCGAGGTGTCTTCTAATTTTTTTACCCGTTCCGCTACAGCTGGCGGTGTTAAACCCACAATTCTTCCTATTTCAGCAAAGGAAACCCTGGCATTTTTTTGTAAAGCGGCAACAATCTTATTATTTAAGAGATCTACCTTTTTAATCATAAGAAAATATGTTTAAATAAATTGCAATATAAAGAAAAAATAAAATACACCTGCATAAAGTAAATTAATCCATCCCCAAATACCCTTATTTTTACAGCAAGACCATATTCCTAGCTAATGAATACTAAAACACCAAAGCACTTAGAACATAAAGCCACTGAATTGGAGCGGCTCAGCAATGCTTTGGCGGTCTATTTCTATTATGACCATGAGCTCCTTAAAGGTTATAAATACTGGAATTTCAACCACCGTATTCTTCACAACCTTATTGGAGATAGCAAAGAACTTTTGAGCAACCTAAGACACCTCTCTTTTGTTCACAACCTTGAAGAGCGAAAAAACATCCTGAATTTCATAAACTGTATAGGAAAAAATATTCATGGCTATTGTAGGGGCTTAGAATACCACAGTAAATCTCCTCAAGATTACCTTCACGTCTACAGGAATGAGGTACAGCAATTTATGCTGCTATTTCAAAAATGGTCCAAAACATCTGGGCTAACACAATAATGACAAAATAAATGCGTTATAACTATAACGAGCGTGAATATTTTTTCATTATTTTTTAGATTTAGTCAGTATAAAACCGGTGGAGACGCTGGTTTTATCGGTTTAAAAAAACAGGTGAATACTAGATTAAAAATTAGATGCAAGCGGAGACTCTGGTGTTATCGGTGATAACATTATAGCTTTCCTAAATAAGAAAGTACCGCTGTATTAAAGACTTCTGGCTGCTCTACATTCACTACATGACCACAAGATTCTACCACAAATAAAGATGCTGACAAATGTGTCTCAGTCATTTTTTTAACAGAGGGTAAAAACAAATAGTCTTCTGCGCCCATCACATATAGGGTTGGAATCTTCACCTCAACATTTCTAAAAAAACGAAGCAAAGGGTTTATTTCTGCAGTGAGCTTAAACCACTTTATAAACTCTTTCTGATACAGTTTTTTAGCTTCTCTAACAAAAAGTGTTCTGGATTCTCTATGGTTTTTATTGGGCATAATCACAAAAGCAAAGAAAGAGTACAACCACAAATAAGGCACTACAGACTTAAACATCACCCCCAAACGCATAAGCACTTGTGACCTGAAATTTAGCTTTAAAATAGCCCCACCCATAATCATGCTAAGTACGCGCTCTGGCTTCTTTTCTGCGAGATTTCTAATCAATATAGTCCCAAGCGAAATACCAATAAAGTGTGATTTTTCTATCTTTTCATAATCCAAAACTTCAATAATATCCTGGGTAATGGCATTAAAAGTATACTTTTTGTCGAAAGCCTGTTTCAAAGGCATTTTAGAGTCTCCGTGCCCCCTGAGGTCTAAAAGAAGTACATTGTAAATTTTTCTAAAGGCTTTTAATTGCTTAAACCAAATAGAAGAACTCCCTCCAGCACCATGTACAAAAGTGACCCACTCTTGGGCTTCTTGATTTCTATAACAATTGTAATGAATCAATATGAGAGAATTTACGAGATCAATGTATAATAGTTTGAACCAATCATTTGGCTAACATCCTCCTAAATTAGGAAATTATTTTTTCTTTTTACTTAAAATAGTGGCCATTTCAGTTTGTAACAAAGCTGCCTGCGCTGCGGCTTCTGAAGCAAAGTCTTCTCCAGAAGAGGCGTATATAATTCCCCTGGAAGAATTCACCAATAAGCCTACTTGGTCATTAAAACCCTCTGAGCAAACGTCTGCCAAACTGCCTCCTTGAGCACCCACACCTGGAACCAACAGAAAACTATCTGGAACCAAAGCCCTTATGTCTTTTATAGCAGTTGCCTGTGTAGCGCCAACCACATACATTAATTGGTGGGCGTTTTTGTACTGAGCGGCAGTTTCAATGACCGTTTCATACAAGTATTTACCATTAGCCATAGGCAACATTTCAAAATCTGCTGCACCTGGATTTGAAGTAAGTCCAAGTAGAATAGTGAATTTATCTTCAAAGGCTAAAAAGGGCTCTACCGAATCCTTGCCCATATATGGCGCTACTGTGATGGAATTAAATCCTAAATCTTCAAAAAAAGCTTTGGCATACCTACTGGCTGTATTACCAATATCACCTCTTTTAGCGTCTGCGATAGTAAATACCTCTGGATAATTACTATTCAAATATTGAATGGTTTTTTCTAATGCCAACCATCCCTTAACTCCGTAGGCTTCATAAAAAGCCATATTGGGCTTATAAGCTACCGCATAGGAATGTGTTGCATCTATAATGGCTTTATTAAAAGCAAATATAGGGTCCTCCTCTTTTAAAAGATGGGGTGGAATTTTATCTAAATCCACATCCAATCCTACACATAGGAAGGATGATTTTTTTTGAATTTGTTCAATTAAGAAGGGAAGCGTCATGAATAATTTTTACACTGGTATAAGACCAGATTATAGCTTTAAAGCTAGCAAGACTAAAAAATCTCAGAAGCTTCTTTCAATTTCTCTGTATTGTCTACAAGCATTAACTCATCCAGAATCTTTTGAATGTCTCCATTCACGATATTCTGTAGGTCGTATAAGGTAAGTCCTATACGGTGATCCGTTACCCTACCCTGAGGGTAGTTATAGGTTCTAATCTTTGCAGATCTATCTCCTGAGCTTACTTGAGAATTTCTTTTGGCTGCGTCTGCTTCTTGCTTTTTAGCCAATTCCATGTCGTATAGCCTAGATCTAAGCACTACAAAAGCTTTGTCCTTATTTTTGTGTTGGGATTTTTGGTCTTGACACTGTGCCACCAAACCTGTTGGAAGGTGTGTTAACCTAACTGCAGAGTAGGTCGTATTTACAGATTGTCCTCCTGGACCTGAGGAACAAAAGAAATCTATTCTCACATCCTTTGGATCAATTTGAACGTCAAATTCTTCTGCCTCTGGAAGTACCATAACAGTAGCAGCACTGGTGTGGACCCTACCCTGTGTCTCCGTTTGAGGAACCCTTTGAACCCGGTGAACACCTGCTTCGAATTTTAGCGTTCCGTACACATCTTCTCCATTTACCTCGAACTGAATTTCTTTATACCCTCCAGAAGTTCCTTCACTTAAGTCAATCACATTGGTTTTCCAACCTCTAGCCTCACAGTATTTGGTGTACATTCTAAAAAGATCTCCAGCAAAAATACTGGCTTCATCTCCTCCAGTACCAGCGCGAATCTCCACCACAACATTCTTGGCGTCTTCTGGTTCTTTTGGGATGAGCAAAAACTTTATCTCTTCTTCCAAAGCTGGTAAAGCACCTTTGGCTTCATCCATTTGCATTTTGGCCATTTCCACCATTTCAGCATCTGAACCATCATCAATAATCTCCTGAGACTCCTCAATGTTATTGGTGAAAGAGATATAAAATTCTCTTTTATCCATCAGTGATTTTAAATCCTTGTATTCTTTATTGAGCTGCACATAACGCTTTTGATCTTTAATAACATCTGGTTGGATAATCAAGTCAGATACTTCGTCAAAACGCTGTTTTACAACATGTAATTTTTCTAACATAAATTTGAGCTAGTTGTTCTTGTAAAGGTACAATAAATTGACCTTCTTAATATTCAAAAGTTCCGTAAGAACTCTCTATGGTTAGTTTTTTAGACGCACTATCCTCTACCCTTCCAATGATTTGAGCGGCTACGCCAAAAGAAGCTGAAATAGCGATAAGATCTTCTGCCACTGCTGGGTTTACATACAACTCCAGTCTATGACCACAGTTAAATACTTCATACATCTCTCTCCACGACGTTTTAGATTGTTCCTGAATCATTTTAAAAAGTACGGGCACCTCAAACATATTGTCTTTAATAATATGAAGACCTTCTACAAAATGTAAAATTTTTGTTTGAGCACCACCACTACAGTGTACCATTCCATGAATGTCTTCTGCATTGTATTTACCCAATATTTTCTTTACAATGGGTGCATAAGTTCTCGTAGGAGAAAGCACCAACTTACCTGCATTTACAGGGCTTCCTTTTACTAAATCTGTTAAACCAAGCGCACCTGAATAAACCAACTCACTCGGAACAGAAGGGTCAAAGCTTTCAGGGAATTTTTGAGCCAAGTCTTGACCAAAAACATCGTGACGTGCAGAAGTTAGTCCATTACTTCCCATTCCTCCGTTGTACTCAGTCTCATAAGTAGCTTGTCCTGAAGAAGACAGACCTACAATAACATCTCCTGCTTTAATATTGGCGCTGTCTATAACGTTTTTTCTAGGTAAACGCGCTGTTACGGTAGAATCCACAATGATGGTACGGACTAGATCGCCAACATCGGCGGTTTCACCACCAGTACTATGAATAACAATGCCGTGTTTTGAAAGATCTTTTATGAGTTCCTCCGTTCCATTTATAATGGCAGAAAGCACCTCTGCGGGAATTAAATTTTTATTCCTACCAATCGTAGAAGACAACATGATATGGTCAGTGGCTCCCACACAAATAAGGTCATCTATATTCATAATCAGTGCATCTTGAGCAATTCCCTTCCAAACAGAAAGATCTCCCGTTTGCTTCCAATACATATAAGCCAACGAAGATTTAGTCCCTGCACCGTCTGCATGCATGACCAAACAATAGTCTCTATCTCCAGTAAGGTGGTCAGGCACTATTTTACAAAAAGCCTTAGGAAACAGTCCTTTATCTATGTTTTTTATAGCATTATGTACGTCTTCCTTTGCTGCTGAAACACCTCTTTGACTATACCTCCCCTGTTGATTTGAATCCATTCATTCGTGTTTTGTGCAAAAATAAGGGAATCCTTAAAAAGTTCAAGCTATTGTAGCATAATATTCCCAAAACTTATCCTCAATAGTAAACAATCCTTAGGGAGACTATCTAATTTGCAAGAGTTCTCTATATTTTATTAGAGGCCAGTAACTGTCACTCATGAGTTTTTCTAACTGATCTGCATGAGTTCTAATAGCTTCAAACAAGGGCTTTACCTCAAAAGCATAGGCATGTGCCCGTTCGCTTGTACTAGCCAATTTATTGGTTACTTTTCTTGCCTGTGTCATTGTATCTACACTTATTTTCAAAGCCTGCACATGCTCATTTATTTGAGAAAATACCTGTCCTTGTGCACTCTCTTTTAAAGCAGTCACATGTCCCATCACTGCATTCATTTTATTTAAATTCTCCAATAATACATTCATATAACCTACGGCCGATGGCAAAATCTGACTGTACACCAACTCCTCATACACCCTACCTTCAATTTGGGTATGCATCACATAAGCTTCCCACTCTACTTCTTGTCTTGCCTTTAATTCAACAGGACTCAACACGCCCATCTGCTCGAATAAATTCACATTGGCTTTTTCACTCATTACAGCGACTGCTTCTGGTGTAGTCCTAAGATTACTGAGTTTTCTTTTTACCGCTTCTTTCTCCCAAGCGGCACTGTACCCATCTCCCTCAAAACGGATGCGTTTGGAAGACTTTATATACTCTCTGAGCACATTGAATATAGCTTCATCTTTCTTAAGCCCTTTTTGGTCTATTAAGCGGTCTACCTCTTTTTTAAACAATTGTAACTGCTGGGCTACGGCGGTATTTAAAACCGTCATTGGCTTGGCGCAATTGGTTTTAGAACCCACTCCCCTCATCTCAAATTTATTTCCCGTAAAGGCAAATGGAGAAGTCCTATTGCGGTCCGTATTATCCATGAGTATTTCAGGAATTTTACCCACTACATTGAGCTTGAGTTCTGTTTTTTCTTCTGGCGATAATTTACCCAAAGACACCCCTTCTAATTCATCTAAAACTGCGGAAAGTTGCTTTCCAATAAATATGGAAAAAATAGCAGGTGGAGCCTCATTGGCACCCAACCTATGGTCATTACTAGCAGACGCAATAGATGCCCTTAACAGAGATTCATAAGTGTCTACCGCTTTGATCGTATTGATGAAAAAAGTCAGGAATTGTAAATTCTTCATTGGCGTAGAACCTGGGCGCAATAAATTAGTGCCTGTATCTGTCGCAAGTGACCAGTTGTTGTGTTTTCCAGAACCATTTATTCCTGCAAAGGGTTTTTCATGGAACAGCACCTTTAAATGGTGTTTGTCTGCAACCTTATCCATGACATCCATTAAAAGCAGGTTATGGTCTACCGATAAATTGGCTTCTTCAAAAACTGGTGCCAATTCAAATTGATTTGGCGCCACCTCATTGTGTCTGGTTTTTACTGGAATTCCTAACACCATACACTCCTTCTCCAAGTCACTCATAAACCCAATGACCCTAGAAGGAATAACACCAAAGTAGTGGTCCTCTAATTGTTGTCCTTTTGCAGCCGTATGGCCTAGCAAAGTCCTGCCTGTAAGGGTAATGTCTATTCTAGCCGTTGCCAATGATTTATCAATTAAGAAATACTCTTGTTCCCAACCTAAGGTTGCGTTGACCTTAGTCACTGTTTTATCAAAATATTTGGCCACAGAAGTAGCTGCCTCATCTATAGCATTTAAGGCCCTGAGCAAGGGTGCTTTATTGTCTAATGCTTCCCCTGTATATGAAACAAAAATGGTGGGAATACATAAAGTAGTCGCATATACAAAAGCGGGGGAACTAGGATCCCAAGCGGTATAGCCTCTTGCTTCAAAGGTATTTCTAATGCCTCCACTGGGAAAACTAGAAGCATCTGGCTCTTGTTGTACCAATTGAGCCCCACCAAAGATTTCTAGGGCTTGTCCATCTTGAATATCAAAAAAAGCGTCGTGCTTTTCCGCTGTCGCACCTGTTAAAGGCTGAAACCAGTGGGTGTAATGGGTTGCTCCCATTTCTATGGCCCATGTTTTCATGCCCTCTGCCACCTGATCTGCCAATTTTCTGTCAATCTTACTTCCTGAAGTGACAGCATCTCTAACGGCACCAATAGCATCCTTTGTGAGGTATTGGAGCATTTTATAATCATTAAATACATGGCTCGCGAAGAGGGAAGACCTTCTATTGGGTTCGCTCACAGGCACAGACAATTGCTGTGAACTTTGGACTAAAGCATTAAATCTAAGTTGGGAAAAATCTGTTTTCATAAGTTCTCAATTATCAATACTGCAAAATAAAACCAAATAAATATATTATTTACAATATACCCCCTAAAAAACATAGGGGTTGGAAATTTTTAATAACTTTTCAATAAAATACCCCATCTTTTTCGATGGCTATGTCAAAATATTATAATTTTATGGCGTCGTTAAACTTAAACAATCAACTCATGAGTAAATCTAAATTAGAATACCTTTGGTTAGATGGTTATGTACCAACAGCCAACTTAAGAAGTAAAACAAAAGTAGAAGAAAATTTCTCAGGAAAATTAGAAGACTGTCCTATATGGTCTTTTGACGGAAGTTCTACAAAACAAGCTGAAGGAGGTTCTTCTGATTGTTTATTAAAGCCAGTAGCTATTTATCCAGATCCAGCAAGAAGAGATGGTTATTTAGTCATGACAGAAGTTTTAAATGCAGATGGTACACCACACGCATCTAATGCAAGAGCTTCTATTGACGACAACGACAATGATTTCTGGTTCGGTTTCGAACAAGAATACTTTATCATGGACAAGAATACCCAATTGCCTTTAGGATTTCCTATGGGAGGTTACCCTGGACCACAGGGTATGTACTACTGTTCTGTTGGCGGGAGAAATACTCATGGAAGAAGCTTTGTTGAAGAGCACGCTAACTTGTGTATTGACGCTGGATTAAACTTTGAAGGGATTAACCAAGAAGTAGCCAGTGGGCAATGGGAATTTCAATTGTTTGCCAAAGGCGCTAAGAGAGCTGGAGATGAAATCTGGGTATCACGTTACTTATTAGACAGATTGACAGAAAAATACGGATACTATATTGAGTACCATCCAAAACCTGTAAAAGGAGACTGGAATGGTTCTGGTATGCACGCAAACTTCTCAAACACGGTACTTAGAACTTGTGGTTCTAAAGAGACTTATGAGAAAATATGTGAAGCATTTAGACCAGTAGTGAACGAACACATTGAAGTTTACGGTGAGTTTAACGACCAACGTTTGACAGGTTTACACGAAACCGCTTCTATCAAAGACTTTAGCTACGGAATATCTGATCGCGGGGCTTCTATTAGAATTCCTATTATCACTGTTGAAAAAGGATGGAAAGGTTGGTTGGAAGACAGAAGACCAGCGTCTAACGGAGATCCATATAAAATTGCTGGGCGTATTGTAAAGACTGTAAAGTCTGCCAATATTTCTTAAAAACCTACTTACACTTATTACTTAAAAGGTGTTCGCTAAAGCGGATGCCTTTTTTTTTGCTCCCTAAGAAATGGTCAAGCAAATAAAGGCAGCATATCCGGCCAATAAAATAAGACCGTCCCTCCATCCCAATCTCATTTTACTAGGCACAAAAACTAAGGGAAGTACTATAAACGCAAAACCCAGCATCCAATAAATGTCAGATTCCAAAAGTGCCTGATCCATCACATTTATTGGGGTAATCATGGCCGTAATGCCCAAAACAGCAAAAATATTAAAGATATTAGACCCTAATAAATTCCCTAGGGATATGGCCTTTTCTTTTTTAATTATCGCAATAACAGAAGCAGCCAACTCTGGTACACTTGTGCCTACAGAAACAATGGTTATTCCTATAACACGTTCAGAAACACCAAAAAATGTGGCCAAACCTACAGCCCCTGAAATCAATAACTCTGAGCCACCCCAAAGACCAACACCACCTAATACGGTATATAAAAGGGTTTTATACAAGGGTAAAGGAACGTCGTCTTCAGGCAATTCATCTACTACAGCATGGTCTTGAAAACGCAACAGGTACCATAAAAAGACCAATAACATAGAAAACATCACAAGACCTTCCCAAAAGACCAATTGACCATCTATATAAAGAAAGGCAAAGAATATCAACGAGGCCAAAAACATGACCGGCCAATCTGTTTTATAAAAGCTCTTGGTTACCTGGATAGTACCAAGCAATAAGGTAATTCCGAGCACTAGTCCAAGATTGGCAATATTAGACCCTATGACATTGCCCAAAGACAAATCTGGAAAACCATCTAAAGCTGCTTTTATACTCACAATAAGCTCTGGAGCAGAAGTGGCAAAAGACACTACGGTCATACCAATGACAATTTTAGGGATTTGCAACCTAAGGGATAGTGCTACGGCTGCTTTTAACAACCAGTTTCCACCGAATATTAATGCCACCAACCCCAAAACAATATACAAAGCGTCTAACATAGTCTTAATTTGAAGCAAATATAACAAAGCCCTTTATAATCTATTGTAAAAAAAGCAGCAAAGCACACTGAATACTACAATTTCAAATAATGTATATTTGTACTAGTATTTTTGAGAGAAAAGTTTCTTTAACTAATAAAATCCATGTTTAAAATCCTCGCCCAGCTCAACAAACTACTCCTCCCCTCTTTCACCAGAAAAAGACTGGATTTAGCCAATGCTAAAAAATGGCAGCTAGCCATAGTAGGTTGGCGTTATTACGTGACCACCCGTGCATTGGACAACCAATAAAAAGATCCATTTCAGTCTAACTTTCTACTTTAATTTTAAACCAACAGATTTCTTGCAAGTATTTCTCACAAGTATTTGGCACAACCCCAAAAAGAATTATATTTGCAGCCCTAACAAGGGATAACAACGGCCTCGTGGCGCAACTGAATAGCGCATCTGATTACGGCTCAGAAGGTTACTGGTTTGAATCCAGTCGAGGTCACCATAAACAAAGGGTTACAGAGATGTAGCCCTTTTTTTGTTTCCTCACTTGCACACTATTTGCACACAAGTCCCATTATAGAATAATAAAGAATATAATCTTTTATAAATCTCATTAGTTACATCTAAAGTAAATAAATTGGAGTTAACTAAAAAGTTAGGCTGTTGCTGCGCTTTAGAAGCTATGCTTGAAAGGACTAAGACCGTAAAAGCAATTGTTTTGATTGTGTTTTTCATTTTTGTATTGCTTTTATTGAATTAGTAAGTAAGGTATAACCAACCTGTGATGGGTTTTTCTCCATTATTTAGATCTACCACGTAATAATAAGATCCTGCAGGAAGTAGATTGGAACTACCTTTATATGTTCCCCTCCAATTATTTTTGTAACCAAGGACAGAAAAAACTTCTTGAGCATTTCTATTATAGATTATTACTCTAGCATTAGGGTATTGCTCAATATTAATTACTTTCCAAGTATCTTCTAAGCCGCTACTTCCTGGAGTGAGCAAACCAGAAACAAAAAGTTTATCATCGTCAAAGCCATCGTTATTGTCATCTGGATCTGCGTTGTCTCCAATGCCGTCGTTGTCTGCATCTGAACACTCATTAGGATTTAAAGGAAATAGATCTGTAGCGTCTAAACAACCGTCATTGTCGTCATCTACGTCA
>CAJJAZ010000006.1 GCA_905182295.1 uncultured Flavobacteriaceae bacterium
GTAGTGGTGAAAGCACACCCCATGCATGCGGGTACAAATGCTTTAGTGGCACAAGCTATTTTAAAGGCGGCACAAGAGACCAAAATGCCTGAAGGCGTGTTTTCATGTCTTTACAGCAACAATTATGAAATAGGTACTCTGTTGGTTCAAGATTCCCTGATCAAAGGGGTTGGTTTTACAGGAAGTATTTCAGGAGGTACTGCACTCTATAAATTGGCTCAATCTAGGGAAGTTCCCATACCTGTTTTCGCTGAAATGGGCTCTGTAAATCCAGTAGTTGTTTTACCAGAGGCACTGAATAAAAACCCCACCGATTGGGCAAATGCTTATGCAGGGTCTATAAGCCTTGGTTCTGGACAGTTTTGCACCAATCCAGGACTACTTTTTGGTATAGCATCTCCTGAACTAGATACTTTTATTGACCGCCTTTCTAAAGCTTTTAATCAGTTGATACCCAATTGTATGTTACACCCTAATATTCATGCCGCCTATGAAAAAGGCAAGGCGGAATTTGACGCATTGGCTACAAAAGTAGGGAGCACCTCCACCCAATCTCCTGCTAAAGAAGGGATGGGTCATGGGGCTCTTTATAAAGTAAGTGCAGCCACTTTTAAAGTCAACCCAAGGTTACACCAAGAAGTTTTTGGTCCACTTTCTCTTGTTGTGGTCTGTAAAGATGTGGCTGAATTAATTCCACTATTAGCTGGATTAGAAGGACAACTTACCGGAACAATTCTTGGATCTGAAAACGCCTTACAGACCAATGAATCTCTTGTAGCAACTTTACAAAGTAGGGTAGGTAGGCTCATATTTAATGGCATCCCCACAGGGGTAGAGGTCTGTGCGGCCATGCAGCACGGCGGACCCTTTCCTGCCAGTACAGACGAAAGGTTTACTGCAGTTGGCGTAAAAGCAATGGATCGTTGGTTGCGTCCAGTGTCTTATCAAAATTGGCCAAACAAACTATTGCCAAAAGCCTTACAAAACAACAACCCTTTGGGGTTGATCAGATTGATTAATGGGACCTTAACGAAAGACTAACGCCATGTCTGAGCATGTTTTTTCTTGTATTGACGCCCATACCTGTGGTAACCCAGTAAGGGTAGTAGCCAAAGGAGGGCCTGATTTGGTTGGAAACTCCATGAGCGAAAAAAGACAACACTTTTTAAAGCAGTACGATTGGATTAGAAAGGGGCTTATGTTTGAACCTAGGGGCCATGATATGATGAGTGGGAGTATTTTTTACCCACCTTCAAACCCAGAAAATGACATTGGCATACTATTTATTGAAACCAGCGGATGCCTCCCTATGTGCGGTCACGGAACCATTGGAAGTATTACCATAGGCATTCAAGAGGGACTAATCCATCCTAAAACACCTGGAAAAGTACGTTTAGAAACACCTGCGGGTCTGGTACTCATTGATTATGAAGCGAACCAGGGGAAAGTAAATTGGGTAAAACTCACTAATGTAATGTCTTATTTGGCTGCCACAGATTTATCTGTCACACACCCCGTTTTAGGAGACCTAAAGGTCGATGTCGCTTATGGCGGTAATTTTTACATCATTGTAGACCCTCAAGAAAACTTCAAAGGGTTAGAACATTTTACAGCGTCGGACTTAATTTCTTTATCGGTAAGTCTCAGGAGTCTGCTCAATGACCAATACCCCAACCAATTCATTCACCCCCAAGACAGCAGTATTAGGGGCGCGAGTCATGTGTTGTGGACAGGAGCCACATTGGATGCAAAAGCAACGGCAAGGAATGCGGTGTTTTACGGAGATAAAGCTATTGATAGGTCGCCTTGTGGGACTGGGACGTCGGCCAGAATGGCCCAATGGCATGCAAAAGGTCTTTTAAAAGAAGGAGAAAAATTTATTCACGAAAGCTATATAGGCTCCCAATTTATAGGAGAGATAGTAGGCACAGGAAGTTTGGGGGAATTTCCAGCAGTAGTGCCTAACATCCAAGGCTGGGCAAAGGTGTATGGGCATAATGCCATCTCCATAGACGAAGCAGACGATCCATATGCATTTGGTTTTCAGGTCATTTGATTTTTTAAGGATCAATTAATTGTAATTCCAAACCTACTTTGGTAACAATTGTTACCTTTAAATGAAATGAGCGCCCTTACCTTTGTCTTTTTATATACTATGGATCTTTTAGAAATTTTCGGATATTTTGGCGCTTTAATCATAGGGGTCGTACTCGGTTTAATTGGGGGTGGAGGATCTATTCTAACCGTACCAATACTGGTTTATCTATTGGCCATTAATCCAATGACCGCCACAGCTTACTCTTTATTTGTAGTAGGAACCTCTTCCTTATTTGGTGCTTTTCAAAATTTCAAAAAAGGTTTGGTAGACGTTAAAACGGCACTGGTATTTGCCACGCCAGCTTTTATTGCGGTCTATATCACAAGGCGCTATATTATGCCTGCCTTGCCAGATACGTTCTTCACTGTAGAAAATTTTATCATGACTAAAAACATCGCTATCATGGTGTTTTTTGCAGCCATTATGCTCATTGCAGCTGTTGCCATGATCAGAGATAAAAAGAAAGACAACGAAGGAGCGGAGGGCCCAATTTCTTACAACTATCCTATGATTGTTTTGGAAGGTGGGGTAGTAGGGCTGCTCACAGGAATAGTAGGTGCTGGTGGTGGTTTTCTTATTATACCCGCTCTGGTTCTTTTTGCTAAACTACCCATGAAAAAAGCCGTAGCCACTTCACTGCTCATCATAGCCATTAAATCCCTTTTTGGTTTTATTGGCGATGTGCAAACCATTGCCATTGACTGGGTGTTTTTAGGAAGCTTCACCCTTTTATCTATTGCCGGTATTTTCTTAGGCATTTACCTGTCTAAATTCATCCCAGGACACAAGCTTAAAAAATCTTTTGGTTGGTTTGTACTGCTCATGGGCGTGTATATTATGTATAAAGAGCTGGGGTAGACATTGTAGGCCTCACCTCGGTCTAAAATGACTTGATCACTAATTACTTGTTTGTTTTTTTATTTTATAACTTTAAAAGAAAAAACTATGAAGTATTTATGGCTATTTTGTTTGCTTCTCATTTCATGTGCAGACAACGACAAAGAATACGAAGGCACTCCTACTGACTTTGAAGACATCTCCTTTTTAACTACTACAAACGAAAATGTTAATGGCGGTACCCAATTTGCTTATTTAAGCACTGGATTACTCCAAGATGGTGTAGCCTACTGTTTTTGTCAGCTTCAATGTGCTAGAGCGGGAAAAACGGTTTTTTCATTACAGTACAATGAGGGCACTAACTATCTGAGATATAAAGAAAGCCCCTCGGAGGACTATATTTATTACGATACCGCTGATTGGTGTATTAAGTATGAATAAAAGGGATTCACTACTTCCAGTCGTGCATCCCAACATGGTAATCCAAATGATCATTTTTTGAGGATTTTAGGAACTTGAAATCCCCCCTTTTTAACAAAAGTTGAATTGTACAACTTCACAATATGGAGCTTAGAATATTGACCTACGGAATTACATATTTAGTATTATAATGGTAAATATTAATTAAAATAAGTATATTTAACCATTATATTGGTATAACATGTTGGAAATTACTACAATAAAAGATGTGAAAGTTAAGATTGGAGGGGCTTGTAAGTCACATCGTAAATCAAATGATCTATCTCGAGAAGATTTAGCAGAGGTACTTGACGTCTCAAGCACAACCATTCAAAACATTGAGAATGGTAAAAATGCTACACTAGATAATGTTTTAAAAGTAGCAAATCATTTTGGATTATTGCAATCTATAGCCAATCAAATAGATAAAGTCACAGTAGATAAAAACGACATTACACTGTATTAATAGATGGCTAGAGATAAAATCATAGATGTTGTTGCTTTTGGTCAAGAGATTGGCAAATTGGGCTATGATATAGATCAGGGTAAATCTTTTTTTCAATACAACCCAGAATTTTTGGAATCTGGTAAATGTTCAAAACTTTTTCCCTTTATTTTCAAACGCACAAAACCGGCACAGGTATTTACGGAATACCATCAAGATACTTTTCAGGGCTTACCACCAATGATAGCAGATTCCTTACCCGATACCTTTGGTAATATCATATTTCAAGAATGGTTAACAGTACGAGGAATCCAAAAAGTGACACCATTGCAGCAGTTAGCCTATTTAGCAGATCGTGGTATGGGTGCCTTAGAGTATCGACCCGTGAAAGAGTTGCCCAATTCATCATCCGTAAACATCGATGAAATCATTACCATCTTAAAAAAGGTATTAAAAATAAAAGAGGATACTTCCGGGTCAGCCCTTGATGAATTGTCTTTACTTAACGTTTTCAAGATAGGAACTTCCGCAGGTGGAGCTAGACCAAAAATATTAATATCAGAGCATAAAAAAACAGGTGAAATAATCGCTGGTGATCGAGAAGTTAGTGAAGACTATAACCATTACCTGGTAAAGTTACATATTGATGATAGCGATGGCTATAACAAAGAAAAAGTAGAATATGCCTATTATTTACTAGCACAAGAAGCGGGTATAAAAATGATGCATTCTAAGCTGATAGAAAATAAGCACTTTGCAACACTTAGATATGATAGACAGCGAGGAGAAAAACAACACGCATTAACCGTAACTGGTTTAACTGGTTGGGACTTTAAGAGTCAGCCAGAAAACTCTTCCTATGAGAATATTTTTAAGCTAGCTTTAGCATTAGAAGTACCACATAAGGATTTAAAGCAACTATTTAAGCGTATGGTGTTCAATCTAGTTTTTAGGAATGTAGACGACCATTTAAAAAATCATAGTTTCATCTATAACAAAGAAAGTAATAATTGGAATTTAGGACCTGCATACGATTTAACCTATGCGCTCAATCCACTATTCACATTCAAAACAGCATCTAGAGCTTTATCGATTAATGGTAAGCGTACTTCATTAACAATTAAAGATGTCCTTATTATTGCTGAAGAATTTTCTATAAAGAACCCTAAAGGAATTATTGAAGATGTACAAGCCTTAATTCCTAGATGGTCAGCTCTTGCGACTGAATTAGACATACCTGAGAATATTATTATAGCAATCCAAAAAGAAATAAAGGAAATAGAATAAGAGTACTCGGTGCTAGAATTGGCTAGAGAATTGGTATGGAATAATTTAATCTTTACATAGATGGATTAAATGTGGACTAAAAAATATAAAAAAAGCCCTAAACTACTGTATTACAGTGTTTAGGGCTTTTTTTTTTGCGGAGAAAGAGTGTCACTCCTTTCAGTCGTGCATCCCTAAAAAGGAATCCAATACAATCATGAAAACCCAAAATGGGAAAGTTTTAAGGATCTATGAATAGCGTGAAGTCTTTAAAGTATACGAGGACAGTAGCTTAATTTATATTCTATTCTTTTAGTTTTTCATTTATGCGAATATTTCTTGACGAATTACTTATTATCAGGTTTAGAAAAATACTCCTTAGGCGTCAGTTTATAATTTTTTTTAAAGACTCTGTGAAAAGTACTTTCAGAATTAAAACCGAAATCTTGAGCGATGCCATAAATAGTTTTATCAATATAAATTGGATGATTCATATTAATAAGCATTTCATTTAATCGGACCGAGTTTATGAAATCTTTATAATTTGTATGTTCAGAAGTAACTATAGCATCCGTAATATCCGTCTGATCTATCTCTAGTGAATCAGCTAACATTTTTAAGGTAAAATCTGACTCTAAATGTATTTTTTTGCTTATTATATTTATAGAAATTTCAGATAATGAAATCTTTAGTTTTTTTAAAACAACCACAGCGTGCGTTCTAATCACTTTAAATAATTTAGGATTTAAAAGTAGGTATGCAGAGAGGATTACGAAAGAAATGGTAAAAAGGTGCACTATTACTAATGCTATTATATTTGAATTATTTTCAAAGATTAGAAATCTTGAACTAAACATTGAAACGGGCAGCATAATGTAAAACACTGTTTTAAGGATAATAAACGTTTTTACCCATTTAAAAATTTCTTCATTTTTTGACCTTAAAAGCTTAAATACTTTTTTATTTTTTAAAAATGATCTCCAAGATAAAAACATGTAAAAGATGCTTATTATTATTTGCATCAAAAACACAGTTTCTTCTTTTAAGAAACCTTTATAGTCGATGGTTATAAGCCCTGTCAAATCATTCACTACAGATTCTATAAGGATTCTTTTTTCTTCAAAACCCATAAAATAAAATGGCAAGTAGTTTAAAGTGACTATTACAAATGGTATTAGGTGTAATAAATCTTTTTTCACCCAACGATCAATGTTTCCGAGAATTTTGTCCACAAATAGATAGCCCAATACGGGGATCAACAACGAAACGGGCATAAAAACTTTAAATGTAAATGGAATATATACTATTAATCCATACGAGACTATATAAAAAAATCCATTACAAATTGCTAATAGAATAAAAAAGGTCGCTAATATATTTATGTAAAATTTATTAGATTCTTTGTTTATTTTTTTAAAGCAGCATATCAAATTCCATGCGGTCATTAACAAGAAGACAAATGCGGTAACATATAAAAAATCAATAACTGTCATTGTTTTTTTTGATAGTCGTTAAAATTACTTTTCTTTTTTGTCTAAGTAATTAACGATTAATTTTCCATGAAATTAAACAAATCAATGCTATGTTAAAGTATTTATCGATAATATTATTAGTTTTTACAACTAATATTGTTTTTTCCCAAGTTGGGATAGGGACTACAACTCCTGATAGTTCATCAATGTTAGATATTAAAAGCACGGATAAAGGAATTTTAATTCCTAGAATGACCTTTGTTCAGAAGGATTTAATATCATCGCCTGTAAGTGGTTTGTTAATTTATCAAACTAATGGAGAGGATGGTTTTTACTTTTATGACGGCGCTAATTGGCTTCGTTTAGTTAAAAATGTATCTCCAAGCTTTTCTGGTGTTATAACTTCAGGAGCAATTAGTGCTACAGGTACTGTTTCCGCCACTGCCTTTGTAGGTGATGGCTCTGGATTGACAAACATAGGCACGTCTTCATCTACTTTTAAAGATGCTTATAGTAATGTAGTAGTTGGTTCTAAACTAGTAAGCCTGACTCCTTCAATTACTACAGATAGTGATGGAGTCAGTGATTTTTTAGGATATTACAATTTAGCTATTGGGGACGGTACTTTAGTCAGTAATACCACAGGATGGAAAAATGTGGCTTTAGGGCACAGCGCACTATATTCTAACACTACTGGAGATAGCAATACAGCTATTGGAGTAAACGCATTAAAAGATAACACTACTGGAGATGACAATACCGCCATAGGTAATGAGGCCTTAATTTCTAACACAATAGGAGATTACAATACAGCTATTGGAGAAAATGCTTTAGAGGATAATACTAAAGGAGATCATAATACCGCTATAGGTGAAGATGCTTTAGAGGATAATACAACAGGTGAAGAAAATGTTTCTATAGGTGCTCATTCTATGGACGAGAATGAAACGGGTAGCAGAAATGTAGCTTTAGGTTATAAAGCTTTAGAGGATAATATTGAAGGAGATGACAATATAGCAATAGGTTATCAGGCTTTACAAGAAAACACTGAGGGAAATAAGAATACAGCTATAGGTTGGAAGGCTTTAGAAGAAAACGATGAGGGAGATAACAATATTGCTATAGGAGTATATGCTTTAGGATTAAACGATGGTGGAGATGACAATATTGCTATAGGGTACGCTGCATTATTGCTTAATACAACAGGTGACGAAAATGTTTCTATAGGTTATGGTTCTATGCAGTTGAATGAAACGGGTAGCAATAATGTAGCTCTAGGGACGATGAGTTTAGAGAGTAACATTGATGGTGATGATAACATTGCTATAGGAAATGAGGCATTATGGTATAACACTACTGGAAATAGAAATGTAGCTATAGGTTATGACGCTTTAGAGGATAACATTAATGGTAATGATAACATTGCTATAGGTTATGAAGCATTATGGGCTAACACTAAGGGGAGTAGAAATGTAGCTATAGGGAAACAAGCTTTAGAGCAAAACATTGATGGATATGAAAACATTGCTATAGGTTATTACGCTTTAGAGGATAACGATGATGGAGATGACAATATTGCTTTGGGTGATTCTGCTTTAAAATTGAATATTACTGGAAATAGAAATGTAGCTATTGGGGAAGATGCTTTAAATACTAATACGGAAGGTGATCATAATATTGCTATAGGAAAAGAGTCTGGCATTACCATTACCACAGGATCCGGAAACACCTTTCTGGGCGCTTATTCAGATGCAATTGCAGGAACCCTTAGCAATTCCACAGCCATAGGCTACGGCGCAACTGTCAAAGCAAACAACACCATCCAATTAGGAAATTCAGATGTTAACTTAGTTAATACCTCTGCTACAGTGTCCGCCATAGCCTTTAGAGGTGATGGCGCTGGATTGACAAACATAGGCACGTCTTCATCTACTTTTAAAGATGCTTATAGTAATGTAGTGGTTGGTTCTAAACTAGTAAGCTTGACTGCTTCAATTACTATAAAGGGTGGTAACGATAAATTTTTAGGCTATTACAATTTAGCTATTGGGGACAGTACTTTAGTCAATAATAGCACAGGGTGGAATAATATTGCTTTAGGGCACAGTGCACTATATAATAACGCGATTGGTTATAGGAATACAGCAATAGGCGCAAATGCCTTAGAAGGACTTGTACTTGGATGGGATAACGTTGCTATAGGCGCAAATGCCTTAAGTGAAAGCCAAGTTGGCATTCAAAATATTGCCATAGGGAAAAATGCATTAAAAAAGAATAATACTTATGATAACATCGCTATAGGCACAGAGGCCCAAAGTAAAAACGTAGATGGTTCTCGAAATATTGCTATGGGCAAAAATGCCTTACAAAATAATACCGATGGAGATGAAAATATCGCCATAGGCGCAAATGCCTTAAAAAAAAATGTAAACGGATATTTTAACGTTGCTGTAGGCACAGAGGCATTACAAAATAATGAAGGTAATCATAACACCGCTATTGGATATAGAGCTAATTATAGCAACGGGAGCTTATCTAATTCCACAGCCATAGGCAACGGCGCAACTGTCATAGCATCCAACACAATTAGGCTGGGAAATACTAATATTGTAACAATATCCGGTAATGTTGCTTTTTCACCAGCTTCAGACAGAAGGCTAAAAGAAAACATTAAAGGCACTAAATATGGATTAGATGAGGTTCTAAAACTAGAGCCTGTAGACTATGTTTTAAAATCTAACGGCCTAAAACAACTAGGATTTATTGCTCAGGATGTTAAGCCTCTAATTCCAGAAGTGGTCACAGGAATAGAAGGAGATCTAGAAAAGGGAGAAACCTTAGGTATTGCATACTCATCTTTAATACCAGTCCTCACAAAGGCCATTCAGGAACAACAAACTATAATATCTAGATTAGAAAAAATGTTGTTAAGTTCTTTAGAAAGGCAAGAAGTAATAGAAAAAGAATTGATTGAAATCAGATCTAGCATAAAACAATAAAGCATTTAATTTATCTCATAACGTTTATTTTTAATGTCAAAATTAAAATATTTATTCCTTTTATTGCTTTTCGGTTGGATACATGATGTTCATTCTCAAACTGTTGCTTTAACTATTGAGTCTGATGAATTTTTCGTGGAGCAAGGAACTTTTCTTACAATAGAAAACATTTCTCTTATACCATCTCAATCTTTAGTATTAAGCAATACATCTTTTTCTGTTTTAAACTCCCCAATTTCAGCACTAACCGGTTCTGCTTCTAAAACATATTCTTTTTTACCGGCAATAGAATCCTTTAGCGGTAAAATTAATACTCTATATGATAATCCCCCCTTGATTATTCTTGAGGAAAACCTCAGCCTTTATATAAATGATGGTGTCGAATGGAAAAATTTTCAAAACTTTTCAATTGATACTGAACAAAACATAATAGTTACTAGCGTTAACGGAGTTAAACTTAATCACCTTAATTTAGCTAATATTGACGAAACCCCTGCTCAAATTATTTCAAGCACTATTAATTTAGAGAATTCATTAATAGCCCTTCAATTTAGTGAAGGGGTCTATAGCAATAATAATGGAAGCGGGGCTTTAGAAGTAACAGATTTTGTTTATTCAATATCTGGAGGGCCAGCCACTTTATCTAATACCACCCCTACTTCTATCACAACGGGGACTGCTAGTAATTCATATATTTTAGGATTAAGTCTTTTGGGATCTCCAGATGGAACACAGGTCATTACCATAAAACCTAGTTCAGATATTGCAGTTTTTGATTTTATTGGTAACGCATCACTTACCGCTAATGTCAGTTCAACGGTTACTTTAAATAACCAGTTGCCCACTATTACCCAAACGTCTGTGAATTCAGATAATACAGTGTTGACCATTACTTTTAGTGAATTCATGACTAATGCTGCAATAGCTGCAAATTATACTTTTAGTTTGAGTGGCGGTGTTGGGACCTTATCAAGCACTACTCCGTCTCTAGCAGTCCCCACTGTGGTAGGAGTAGGGAATGTATACTCACTTACATTTAGTATGTCTACGCCACCAAATGGTTCTGAAATTTTAACAGTAACTACTAATAATAATATTGTAGATGATAGTATTGGAGCAGTGGACTTTACAAAAACCCAGAGCAACACCATTCAATTAAATGATCAGGCAGGACCCCTAATAGCATCTATTAGCGTAGATGGAAACAATAGATTTGTAGATATTACTTTTAATGAAGCCGTATATGGCAACACTCCTGGAACTACAGCAATAATAGCCTCTTCTTTAGAAAATATAATTTCTCAAACGCAAGGAAATAATTTAGATTTAAATATAAGTAGTTTAACTTCTACTAGCGGAAACGCACTGGTTGGTGGGGAAACAATAATTAGAGTCATGCTTAATCTTAGGGGAGTAAAACCTAGTGACAATGAGGCTTATGTGATTACAGCCACCGCTACTAGTACTATTTATGACTCAAAAGGAAACCGGATACAAACGCAAGCCTCTAATAATACTTTTGCATTAGATCAAGACGCTGATGGTGATGGTATAAATAACTCCATAGACAACTGCCCTTCAATAGCTAACGAAGACCAGGCCGATGCAGACGCAGACGGTGTGGGAGATGTGTGTGATAATTGTATAGCTATTTCAAATAGCAATCAATTAGACACTGATGGGGATGGTATAGGAGATCTCTGTGATACGGACGACGATGGAGATGGATGCTTAGATAGCAGTGATGCCTTCCCATTAGACCCTTCAGAATGTTCAGATAATGATGGCGACGGCTTAGGAGATAATGCGGATCCTGACGATGACAATGATGGCATATTAGATACCATAGACAATTGTCTTTACACGCCAAATGCAGATCAATTAGACACAGACGGAGACGGTACAGGAAATGCCTGTGACTCTGACGACGACAATGATGGGTTTTCTGACGCAGATGAGATTACTTGCGGTACAGATCCATTATTAGCTTCTTCAAAACCATTAGACACAGACAATGATGGTATTGCCAATTGTATAGACACGGATGATGATAATGATGGGTTCAGTGATCAAGATGAAATAGCCTGCGGCTCAGATTCTCTTGATGCAACATCTACTCCATTAGATACAGACTCAGACTTTATTCCTAACTGCGTAGACACGGATGATGATAATGATGGGTATTTAGATGAAAGCGATGCCTTTCCTCTAGACGCAACAGAGTGGTTAGACACAGACGCAGACGGCATTGGAAACAACGCAGACACGGATGATGATGGAGATGGTCAATTAGACACAGACGAGATAGCCTGTGGTTCTGATCCATTAGATTTAAATAGTTTCTCTGGAGATATAGACGAAGATGGCATTACGGATTGCGAGGATTTAGATAATGATAATGACGGTGTTGTGGACACTTCTGACGCCTTCCCTCTAGATCCATTAGAATGGACAGACACAGACGCAGACGGTATTGGAAATAATGCTGACACGGATGATGATGGAGATGGATTTAGTGACTTAGATGAATTAGAATGTAACACTGACCCGCTTGACAAAACAGTACTCCCAGGAGACCTAGACGGGGACGGCATAGCAGATTGTAAGGACACCGACATAGATGGAGATGGCTGTATAAATACTCAAGATGTTTTTCCGACAAACTCTAATGAATGTTTTGATACAGATGGTGATGGTTTAGGAGATAACTTTGAAGTAGATGACGACAATGATGGGTATTTAGACACCAACGACGCCTTTCCATTAGATCCAAATGAGTGGGCAGACGCAGACAATGATGGCATTGGAGACAACGCAGATCTAGATGACAATAACGATGGGTTTGAAGATGAAAAGTTATTTATTTCAGGAGTGCTTACTCCTAATAGTGGTGGGCTCGAAAGCACTTGGAAAATAATTAATATTGAACGTTACCCTAATGCTAGAATAAGGGTTTATAACAAAAATGGACAGGAAGTATTTTCTGCTATAAATTATAGAAATGACTGGAGAGGGACACATAAAACTAATGGGAGTCCATTACCTGCTTCCTCGTATTATTACATAATAGCCCCAATTAACGGAGGTGACCCTTCTGATGGTTGGTTATATATCACTTATTAAATTAAAGATCATGAAAAAAATAATTTTATTGCTCCTATTAGCTCCAATAACCTGTTTAGCTCAAAAAGTAGATACTAGTAAAAAGGCTCAAGTAGTTGAAAAAGTGTCACTTAAGCATGACGATTCAGATAACAAACGAGCTAAGATTAAAAAAGGAAGTGCTTCAATAGAAGAGAAATTAATAAGGAGGAATAAAAAGGATAGCATAAGGTCAATTAAGAATAAAGGCAAAGATAAACAAGCTATTAAAAAGGCTCAAGCAGGTGAAAAAGTGTCACTTAAGCATGACGATTCAGACAACAAACGAGCTAAGATTAAAAAAGAAAGTGCTTCAATAGAAAAGAAACAAAAAAAGAAATAAAAAAACATTTTTAAAATAAATGAAACGAATACCTGAATTGATTGCTTTTACGGTCTTAGTACTTTCAAGCATAGCCGCTAAAGCGCAGCAACAACCCAACTTTTTATTCTTTGAACAGAATATGAGTTTGTTTAACCCAGCTTACACCGGTAGTGAAGGATCACTCGCTGGACTGCAGTATAGATCTGCCTGGTCAGGAATAGAAGACGCCCCTAGAGCAGCTTCTTTTATCTACCATACCAAAGAAAAGAACAAAGCCTCTTGGGGGGTGAGTTACTTATCAGATAGGGTTTATATAGAAAACCAAGGAATCGTAGCCGTAGACTATAGCTATAAGCTTACCCTAGGGAGTAATACAAACCTATACCTAGGCATAAAAGCAGGAGTAGTATATAATAATTTAGATGCAGCTGGCTTAGATAGAATTACGCAAGAAAGTAATGCCAATCTAAACAGCATTCAAAACTATATGAACCCGCTAGTGGGTATTGGATTACTATTAAAAGGAGAAAAATACTTTATAGGACTCTCTACCCCAAATATGCTTAACTCTAAGCGTTATAAAGAAGCAGAGGGGCTGGCAACTACAGCTACAGACAAGCCTCATTTATACACCACCGCTGGCTATCACTTAAAACTAAACAATACCATTACACTAAGCCCTTCTATGCTGTATAGAATGGTGGCAGATGCCCCAAACCAGCTTACGGCTATAGCCAAGATCACTTTAAAAGAGAAACTAAGTCTAGGAGTAGGTGTGAGTAACAATGACTACATCTCCACAATGCTTCAATTCAAAATGAACCAGATAGATCTAGGTTTTGGCTATGAGATAGGGCAAAGAACATCAGCTACAGCTTTAATAGCTAATACGAGTGAAATGATGCTTAGGTATAGGTTTTAGGTTATATATGGTTTTACGAAAACCAATAAAAAAAGCAAAAACCATCTCATTTAATCCACCCCTTCAGGGATTCACTACTTCCAGTCGTGCATCCCAACATGGTAATCCAATACAATCATGAAAACCTAAAAATAGCTGGCGCTATTTTTTGGTTTTTTTTATATCCAAGCGCTCACAAGAACAAGTTCTTGACACTTTTGGATATAAAAAAACCCACAACATTGTTGTGGGTTTTCTTTTGCGGAGAAAGAGGGATTCGAACCCCCGGAGGTGTGACCCTCAACAGTTTTCAAGACTGCCGCATTCGACCACTCTGCCATTTCTCCTTGCGGTTATGCGGGTGCAAATATAGGAACCTTTTTCAATTATGAAAAGGTATTTTAATGTTTTTTTTATTTTATTAAAAAAGGATGATTATCTAAAGGATTGCCACTATTTTTGTCCCAATGGAAGAATGGTACCACTATTTGTTATTAGTAGTTGTTGGTTTTACAGTTGGGTTTGTAAATACCATGGCTGGAGGAGGATCTTTGTTGTCTCTTCCAGTGTTAATTTTTTTGGGTTTACCTCCCTCAGTGGCCAATGGTACCAATAGGGTAGCCATAGTGATTCAAACTGCCTTGGGAACCGCTGGATTTAAGAGTAAAGGGGTGTCTACCTATCCTTTTAATATGTATTTGGCAGTAACCGCTTTTATTGGTTCTATCATAGGGGCTAATATTGCAATAGATATTAAGGGAGAAACTTTTAATAAGATTTTAGCCATAATTATGGTGGCAGTGGTACTCATTATACTTTTTAAACCTAAAATGAATACAGAGGGCCTTGAAGAGCGCCTCAAGGGAAAATATTTGGTTTACGCCATGATTGGTTTTTTCTTTTTTGGTATTTATGGCGGCTTTATTAACGCTGGATTGGGCTTTTTAATGATGATATTTTTACACGGCGTGAACCGATTGAGCTTGGTAAAAACGAATATGACCAAGGTATCAGTAGTTTGCTTGTATACCATAGCCGCATTGGCTGTGTTTGCTTATAATGATAAAGTAGATTGGCTCATTGGTGGAGTACTTGCTGTAGGTAATGGAACAGGTGCTTGGGTGGCGTCTAGGTATTCTGTAAAAAAAGGCGATGGCTTTATAAAAAAGTTTATGGTCGCTATGATAGTCATTATGGCTATTAAACTTTGGTTCTTTAATACTTAAATAACATATAAATCCCTATGAATAATATATTAGATGCTTTAGAATGGCGATACGCTGTCAAAAAATTTGACGATAAAGCAAGCTTAACAGAGCAGCAAATTCTTGAAGTTAAAAAAGTGTTTAACCTAAGCGCTAGTTCTTATGGTTTACAGCCCTATAAAATGATTGTAGTTCAAAATCCTGAGTTAAAAGAAAAACTAGTCCCTGCTAGTTTCGGTCAGCAGCAAATCTCACAATCTGCAGCAATACTTGTTTTTGCTGTTAGAACAGATTTTGACATGGATTATATTGACCAATTTTTTGAGGACATGTCTACAAAAAGACAGATACCTTTGGAAAATTTAGAGGGGTATAAAAACTTTATGAAAGGATCTTTTGCCAATAAATCTGAAAATGAAATTTCATCTTGGGCTAAAAATCAGGTATACTTAACCATGGGCCATATGTTGGTCTCTTTAGCTGCCCTTCAAATAGACGCTTGTCCTATAGAAGGTTTAGACCCACAAGCTTATGATAAAATATTGGATTTAGATGCGAAACAACTTAAAACTATCGTAGCTATGCCAATAGGGGTGAGGTCGCCTGACGACGCTTCAGCTACTGCGCTAAAAGTGCGTAAAGACTTGTCAGATATAATTATTGACCTTTAAGCAAAAGCTGTTTTATTTAGTACCCTATATAGTCTACAATTTCTAATCCATAGCCTACCATTCCAACCCTTTTGGTTTGTTGGGCATTGGATAGCAGTTTAATCTTGGATATGTTTAAGTCGTGTAAGATTTGGGCACCCACTCCGTAATCCTTACTGTCCATATCTATTGGTGGAGCTTCTAAAATTCCTTTGGCCTGGTTTTCCTTTAATTGACCTAGTCTAGAAACTAAATTTAAGACAGAGGACTCTTGGTTAATGAAAACCACAGCACCTTTTTCTGCTTGATTAATGGCCTTAAACATTCGGTCCAATTTTTGGTCTGGATTATTAGTCAGTGTACCCAGGATGTCATTGTTTATTAAGCTTGAGTTTATTCTGGTGAGAATGGGTTCTTCTTTTTTCCAACTTCCTTTTGTAAGTGCTATATGCACTTGTTTGTTGGTTGTTTGTTCATAAGCTCTTATCCTAAATTCTCCAAAACGGGTTTGTATGTCAAAGTCTTCCTTTTTTTCGATGAGACTGTCGTGTTCCATTCTATAGGCGACCAAGTCTTCAATAGAAACAATTTTAAGATCAAACTTTTTAGCAACTTCCAAAAGTTGAGGCAGTCTGGCCATGGTGCCGTCCTCATTCATGATTTCTACTATAACTCCGGCAGGAGAAAAGCCTCCCAGTCTAGCAAAATCTATAGCGGCCTCTGTATGGCCTGTTCGTCTGAGTACACCTCCTTCTTTAGCTACTAAGGGAAATATATGCCCTGGTTTTGACAGGTCATTGGGTTTGGTGTTTTTATCTGTAAGCGCTTTAATAGTTTTGGCCCTGTCAGAGGCAGAAATTCCTGTAGTTACACCGTGTCCTTTTAAATCTATGGAAACAGTAAAGGCTGTTTCAAGTGGGTCTGTATTGTTTTGAACCATACGGTGAAGGGAGAGGATTTCGCACCGTCGCTCCGTGAGGGGTGCACAGATAAGGCCTCTACCATGTGTGGCCATGAAATTGATCATATCTGGCGTTACAGCTTCTGCAGCGGCTAAAAAGTCTCCTTCGTTTTCTCTATTTTCGTCATCTACAACGATAATTACTTTTCCAGCTTTTATATCTGCAATGGCACTTTCAATAGTATTTAAGGTGCTATTCTCTTTCATGTTACTTTCTTTTTCTAACGAATATATTTTTAAAGAAATCTATTATACTTCCGAATTGGACCATTCCTTTGTCTTCTGTAGCTCTTTTGGTCAAGAAAATTCCTAGAGGTAGCATGACTAGGGTAGGGATCCATGCGCCAAAAAATGGAGATATATTTCCTTCTTTGGCATAGTTATAGGTGAATACTCCGAGGAAGTAATAGGTTAAAAACAGTACAATGGCAATCACCATTGGGAGTCCTACCCCCCCTTTTCTGATAATTGCTCCCAGTGGTGCCCCTACAAAAAACAGGACAATGCAGGAGAGCGCAAGGGCGTATTTTTTATGTAATGACAAGGCGTGCATATTGTAAATTTTATACCTGATTAAGAGCTCTTTACGTTTTGTTTGAATGGTGAGCGCAGACATGGTGATTTTATTTATAGCCTCCGTGATGATTTGAGTGCCTTGTACAGGGGTGAAATTCTTTAACATACTATCGATAGAAGGTAGGCTGTCTAATGGCATTGCTGCAAAAGCGGAATCTTTGGGCGTTTCTAAGGCAATAGTCCTCAGTTGAATTCCCATCCTTTCTGTAATATTTTTTGACAATGCCTCCACGATTACTGCATTGTTGTTTGTGATGGAATCCATGTCTCTTCTGAGTTCAATGACATTTTTCATCTTATCACTATTTCCCTCCATTTGCTCATCCATATCTACCATATTAAGCTCTGTAAGGTCTATATTAATGGTATAAGTTTCAAAATTAGAGACTGCGTAAGGATGTTTTTGGTGGTTTTTACTAGTTGTGACACTGAGTCCTTCATAGTAGTGCCCATCTTTTAAAACAAGCTTGATGAGATTGCTGTTTTCTGAACTGAGTAATTCTCCTTCTTTTGCTTTGATTACAGTGGTATTGATTTGATTTTCAGTTTTTTTATGTATGGTTACATCTCTCAAGTATCGGTCATTTTCTCCATACTTTTCTTGTACAAGAATGGTCATGCCTGTTCCTTCAAATTCACTAAATAATCCCTCTGCAATGGCTACAGCAGGTTTTACTTTAGCTATATTTTTTTTGAGACTATAGGATTTAAGCTCCGCAGCTGGAATGATCCTGTCTGCAAAATAAAAAGTGATTAAACCCAATATACTTACTAAAACAATGAGTGTTCTCATGGATCGTTGTAAGGATATTCCAGAGGCTTTCATTGCGGCAAACTCATAGTGCTCTGCAAAGGTTCCGAAGGTTAAAATAGAGGACAAGAGTACCGTTAAAGGGAGTACTTTTTCTGTGAGATTTGGTAGTAGGTAGAATATGAATTTTCCAATAATAAATAGGTCCAATCCTTTTCCTGCTAAGTTGTCTATATACAACCAAATGGATTGGAAGATGAATATAAACATCAGTATCACAAAAGCACTTAGGAAGTTGTAAACAAACCTAGTGAGTATGTATCTGTCTAGAATTCTCACTCTTTTATGATATAGTAACCCAATTCAATATATTTTTTCTCATCAAAAGAAAAAAGATCTGGAGGTGAGTTTGTGTTGGTTTCGTATTTCGTAATAGTGATGGTAGTTTGGGTACCGTTTTTACCTGTTTCAATGACTTTGTACACTTCCTTTTTCTGATTGTCAATGCCCAATAAAATGTGGGCTATATCTGCATTACTATCTATTGGAATGAGTTTAATATATTGAACTTTTTTATTTCCGACATTTTGAGCAATGTCCCACTGAAAGCGATAGCCTTCGTTGTAAAAACTCAATATTTTTGCTGGGTTCATCTCTGATTCGGCATCTTCATTAGAGACTATGGATACCTCTTCGTTTTCAGGGACTATGGTGTAGGTGTTTTTAGTGTCATTTAACTGTATGATACCCAAATATTCAAAACGATATTTTTTCCCTTTGAGCTGAACTTTTCCTGAAGTTTCTTGATTTATATTTGCCTCTGCACTGTATAGATTGTAATTAAATTGAAGGCTTACATTTTCTTGGGCTAAGAGCTTGTCTGTAACCTCTTTCAGTAATGCCTTAGATACGTCTTGTGACCACGAAAATGAGCAAACACTTATTAATAGTAAAAATATCTTATTCATTTTTTTGGGTTTCATTGTCTAATAATTGTTGTAAACCAAGCATATCTTGAACGAGTACTTGCCTTGCTTTACTCCCTTCGAATGGGCCTACAATTCCAGCAGCTTCCAATTGATCTACAATTCTACCAGCCCTGTTGTAGCCTAATTTTAATTTTCTCTGAATGAGTGATGCAGACCCTTGTTGAGCTATGACTATGACTTCTGCTGCTTCTCTAAACATGGCATCTCTTTCGGAAATATTATAATCTATAGTACTCCCTGCTTCTTCACCTACATATTCAGGCAGTAAATACGCTTCCGGATATGCCCTTTGCGAACCAATAAAGTCTGTGATTTTTTCTACTTCAGGGGTGTCTACAAAAGCACATTGTATCCTAGTAACGTCATTCCCTTGGGTATATAACATATCTCCTCTCCCGATTAATTGGTCTGCACCTTGGCTGTCTAGAATAGTTCTAGAATCTATCTTTGAAGTGACCCTAAACGCAATTCTTGCCGGGAAGTTGGCCTTTATAATTCCAGTAATAACATTTACAGAAGGCCTTTGGGTGGCTACTATAAGGTGAATTCCAATGGCTCTAGCCAATTGCGCCAATCGCGCAATAGGGGTTTCTACTTCTTTTCCTGCAGTCATAATTAAATCTGCAAACTCATCTATGACGAGTACTATGTAAGGAAGAAATTTATGACCGTCGTTTGGGTTGAGTTTTCTGGCTTTGAATTTTGTATTGTATTCTTTAATGTTTCGCACCATGGCGATTTTGAGCAATTCGTAGCGGTTGTCCATCTCTATACAAAGAGAGTTTAAGGTGTGAATTACTTTGGTATTGTCTGTTATTATAGCGTCTTCTACATCTGGAAGCTTGGCCAAATAATGTCTTTCAATCTTATTAAATAGGGTGAGTTCTACTTTTTTTGGATCTACCAATACAAATTTAACCTCTGCAGGGTGTTTTTTATAAAGCAGTGAGGTGAGTACGGCATTTAATCCCACAGACTTTCCTTGACCTGTAGCTCCAGCCATTAGCATATGAGGCATTTTGGCTAAATCTACTACAAAGGTTTCGTTTGAAATTGTTTTTCCAAAAGCGATGGGCAATTCCATAGCGGCATTTTGAAATTTAGCAGACGCTATTACAGAACGCATTGAAACGGTAGTTGGATTTTTGTTAGGCACTTCAATTCCAATGGTTCCTTTTCCCGGTATAGGGGCAATAATTCTAATCCCTAAAGCAGCCAGAGAAAGTGCAATGTCGTCTTCTAAATTCTTTATTTTAGAAATTCTTACACCCGCTTCAGGAACTATTTCATACAGTGTTACCGTGGGTCCTATGGTCGCTTTAATCTGGGCAATACCAATGTTGTAGTTTTTAAGGGTCTCAACTATTTTAACCTTATTTTCTTCTAATTCCTCCTCATTTATAGTAATTCCTGATTCTCCGCCGTGTTTTTCTAGTAGATCTAAGGAGGGGAATTTATAGTTAGAAAGTTCTAGGGTAGGGTCAAAGGCACCAAAGTCTTTGAGTAATTGGTTGGATAAATTATCTGTACTCTCTTCTTCCTGGTCAATGGCAGCTACTTCAATTTCTAGATTTTCAGGAGCTATTGTAACTGTTTTTTCTTTTTTAGTGGAAACATCAGATATAGAGAATTCTTTTTCAATGGTCTCTGAAGAAGAGGGGGGTATTTTTTTATTTTCTGCTGTAGCAGTTTTCGCTATTCCATCGGATTCCTCTTGCTCTTCGCTTTCTTCCATCAGTTTTTGCAATGGAGTTGGCTCATTTATATTTGATCTGTGGGTATAAGGATCTACTATATCATTTTCAGTTTCCGCTTCCTCCACCATAGGTGTGGGCTTAAAACGGGCAAAAAACCTTACAAAGGATTGTGGGTTGAAATTAAACACCCTCACAATAAATAGGATAAAAAAGATAGAAAGTGACAATGTAAGTCCAGTACTGCCAATATAATCTAGGGCAAGATCCTTTATTTCAAATCCCATGACACCACCAAAAATGGGGTAGGTATCTGCAGTGAATCCTAATGTGACACTTATAAAAAGAGCAGAATACAATCCCCAAAACCAAATTTTGTAAAGTGATTTTTTGGGCAAGCTTAAAAATATATAAAACCCACTGATACAAACCAAACTAGATAAAATCAGGGCACTGAGTCCCAATCCTTTATACACAAAAAAATAGCCTAGCGCTGCACCTAATTTATTAAGGGCATTCTTTGCGGCTACTTCTCTGTCTAGAAAAGCACTCAAGACGCTCTGGTCTTCTTGCCAATGGTTTAAAAAGGAAATAAAAGAAATAGACAATGATAAACCAATGACCAAAATAGCAAAGCCAATAATGACTTTGTTCTTTTTTGAAATCTCAAGCTTTAATTTAGGAGTGCTTTTCTTATGTAGGTGGTCACTTGCCTTTTTAGCCATTGTGAGGTTGTTACTATTTTTAAAGTACAGCTAAGGCTGCTTCGTAGTTAGGCTCATCTACAATTTCATTGACTTGTTCTGTGTAGATTACTTTTCCATTGGTGTCAATAACAACCACAGCCCTCGAATGTAAAGGCGCTAAAGGTCCTTCAGTGAAACTGACTCCGTAGTCTCCACCAAATTTTCCTGTTTTAAAATCTGAAAGGTTTACGACATTTTCTAAGCCTTCTGCACCACAAAACCTGGCTTGTGCAAATGGAAGGTCTTTAGAAATACATAAAACAACCGTATTGTCCTTAGCAGCCCCCATTTTATTAAAAGATCTTACAGATTGAGCACAGGTACCCGTATCTATACTTGGAAAAATATTAAGAATGATGTTCTTACCGCTAAAATCATTTAATGACTTATCAGATAAGTCAGATGCAGTAAGTGTAAAATCGGGTGCATTGCTTCCCACTGTTGGAAGTGTGCCTATAGTTTGTAAAGGAGTTCCTTTTAAATGTACTGTTGCCATAAATGAAATTTTAGTCTATAAAAATACGCTATTTGGAGAAGACCAAAAAAAAAATCTCCTAATAGGAGATTTTTAATTTAATAAGGTAAATATAAAGCCCTTTTATAGCATTAAGTGCGCTATAAATTATTTGTCAATTGCGCCTAAGACTCTTTTCATGAAGTTGTTTAAAGCCTCTTTTTTAGGGGTGCCAGCAGCAATAGTTTTTTGGACCTCCACTGCGCCATAAAGGTTTGAAATCAATTCTCCTATAACATCTAATTCTTTATCTTTTAAGGAAGAAATTTCACAAATTGACTCTAGAGTTTCAATGGTTTCTTCTAAATAATCAACGTCATTTTCTTCTACAAAAGAAAGCAAATGTTTAATGACTGGTAATTTCATTGACTAGTGTTTTAAGTACGTCGTATTTATTGGTTTGTACTTGGTTTAAAAGCACCCCACCTGAAAAAGCTGCAAAGGTAGGTAGGTTGTCTACTTGGGCTAATTTTCTAGATTCAGGAAATTTTTCAGCATCGGCCATAACGAATGTTATGGCTTCATTTTCCTGGGCTTCTTTTTTGAATTTTGGTTTCATGATCCTACAATTGCCACACCAAGTAGCACTGTATTGAACCATCACCTTTGGATTTTGGGCAATTATTTTTGCTAAATTATCTTGTTCTAATTCTACAACCATCTATACATTATTTATTGAGGTAAAAGCGGGGCTATTGCCCCGCCTAAATTTATTTAAGGATTAGTGAGAAGCTAAATAGCTTGCAACACCGTCTCTATTTGCAGACATGGCATCTTTTCCTTCTTCCCAATTTGCAGGACAAACTTCTCCATTTTTCTGAACGTGTGTGTAAGCATCGATCAAACGGATGAATTCTTGTACATTTCTTCCAAGAGGCATGTGGTTTATTCCTTCGTGAAAAACAGTTCCTTCCTCATCAATAAGATAAGTGGCTCTATAGGTAACATTGTCTCCCTCTAAAAGTACCACGCCTGAGTTTTCATCGTATTGTTGTTCTGTAGCATCTAATATGTCTAAAACAGCAGATAAGTTTCTGTTGCTGTCTGCAACTAATGGATAGGTTACTCCTTCAATACCACCGTTGTCTTTTGGGGTGTTTAACCAAGCAAAATGAACTTCTGCAGTATCACAAGAGGCACCAATAACCATGGTGTTTCTTTTTTCAAAGTCTGCTAGTGCATCTTGAAATGCGTGTAATTCTGTAGGGCACACAAATGTGAAATCCTTTGGGTACCAGAATAATAATACTTTTTTGTTGTTTTTTTGAGCTTCCTCTAAAATGTTAATTTTAAAGGTATCACCCATTTCATTCATTGCATTTACGCTTAAATCTGGAAATTTTTTTCCTACAAAGGCCATAGTAATTTATTTATTATTTTATGGTTCAAAAGTACGGCAAACTACTGCTTTAAAAAAAGCAACAGCTTACTTTTAAACAATAGAACTATAAGAAAAATTGATAAGGAGACTAGGCCTCTTTTAATTGGGCTATTTTTATTTGAAAAGCAGCAAATAATAAAGTCATAAATGGGCTCAACCAATTGAATATAGCATAGATAAAATAGTCTGCTACACCAACACCTAACACGCCAGAATGATAAGCACCACAGGTATTCCAAGGAATAAGCGCAGAGGTTACTGTTCCTGAATCTTCTAAGGTTCTACTTAGGTTTTCTGGGGCCAATCCTTTATCTCTATAAGCTTTGGCGAACATCTTTCCAGGAATAACAATGGCTAAATATTGGTCAGAGGCGGTCACATTTAAGGCCAAACAACTCGCCACAGTACTGGCAAAAAGTCCAAAGGTTGTCTGGGCCATATTTAAAAGTGTTTCGCTGATTTTTGAAAGCGCTCCAATTCCATCCATAATACCTCCAAAAACCATTGCGCACATGATTAACCATATAGTTCCTAACATTCCAGACATGCCTTTAGAAGTAAAAAGGCCGTTTAGGGCAACATTGTCAGTGGCAATTTCTGTGCTTACTGTAATGGCGTTTAAGATTCCTTTATAGCCGTTTTCAAAGTTGAGTTCTTTAGCTCCAGACAAACCAGCAATAATTTCGGGTTGGAAAATAAGGGCAAAAACACCTCCTAAAAGCGTTCCAATAAGTAAAGCCATTAGGGGTGGCGTTTTTTTAAGTATCATTAAAATCACACCCAATGGCACAAGAAACAACCAACCACTGATATTAAAGGTGGCGTCTATGCTATTGAGAATGGACGCTGTGTCTGCTTCTCCTGAAGTATCCATTGTGAATCCTAATACAACAAAAACAATTAGTGTGACTATAAGTGTGGGAACTGTTGTGAGCAGCATATACCTAATATGAGTAAACAAATCACCTCCAGCCATAGCTGGCGCTAGATTTGTTGTGTCACTTAGTGGCGACATTTTATCTCCAAAATAAGCCCCAGACAAGACCGCACCTGCAGTCATTCCCATAGGGATTCCAAGGGCATTTCCAATACCGATAAGGGCAATACCCACCGTTGCAGATGTAGTCCACGAGCTACCTGTAGCAATGGAAATTATAGCACATATAATGACGCAGGCAGCCAGAAATATGGTGGGGTTTAGAATTTGTAAACCATAGTAAATCATGGCCGGTATAATGCCACTCACCAGCCAAGTACCAGATAACGCACCCACCATCAGTAGGATAAGTAGGGCCCCAGTAGTAGATTTTAAATTTTCTGCCACTTCTGCTAGCATTTTTTCATAAGATACTTTGTGGTAAAAGCCTACTACAGCTGCTATAGCACCACCGATCAGTAAAATAAATTGGTTGGAACCGCTTAGGGCGTCGTCTCCAAAGATAAAAACATTGTAGGCCAATAAAACCACTAGTAATACCACAGGTATTAAGGAAGCTTTAAGGGAAATAGATTTTGGAGTAGACGCTTTTAAATTCATAATAGTTATTTAGTAAAGCGTAATATTACAATTTTACGCGCCTTTATGCAAGGCTACTTTTTCTATACAATCCAAGATAAGTGCCAGCGTTTCCTCTGGCAGATGGTCTAGGCCAATCGAAAAACGAATTAAACCTTCCCCAAGACCCATTTGTTTTTGTTCCTCTGGAGAAATCTCAGAGGAGGTAGAGCTTCCTGAGGCAGAAAATAGGGTTTTGTAAAAACCTAAACTTACGGCCAAATAACCTACGCCTGCGTCCTGCATGGCTTCCATTAGAGCATTTGCTTTTTCGAGACTACCTGCGTCTAAGGTCATTAATCCACCATAACCAAAGCCTGCTTCTAATTGTTTTTCAAGGGTTTGCTTTCCTTTGTGATCCTCAAGTCCGGGATACATTACTTTATATCCTGCTTGTTGAAGTCCTCGAGCAATACTCCATGCGTTTTCAGCATGTTTGGCCATTCTTATAGGGAGTGTTTTTAAGTTTTTATGAATAGAAGCAGCCCTTTGGCTGTCTAATGTGCTTCCAAAGAGCATGGCTGCTCCTTGATTAACATCCCTTAGGGAGTTACAAAAATCTTCTGTGGCACAAACAACGCCTGCGACCGCATCTGAAGTGCCATTAATAAATTTTGTGAGACTGTGAATTACGATATGAGCTCCTTGTTTGATTGGTTTGATCATTAATGGCGTAAAGGTATTATCTACCACTAGAGAGAGCTGGTGTTTTTTAGCAATCGCAGCCAGTGCTTTAATATCACTAATCTCAAGAAGTGGATTACTCATCGCTTCACAATACAAAACTTTTGTTTTAGAGGTAATGGCAGCTTCTACAGCTAGGAGGTCAGTAGTGTCTACAAAACTGGTTTGCACGCCGTATTTAGGCATGAAATTTTTTAATAGGGCATAGGTGCCTCCGTAAATGGTTCTGCTGCTTACAATATGGTCTTCAGCAGTGCATAACTGAAATAGTACGGCAGTAATTGCGCCCATACCACTGCCAAATACATGGGCAGCTTCAGTTCCTTCCATTGCAGCTAGGCTACTGGCTAGCATGTGGTTGGTTGGGGTACTGTGTCTGCTGTATAAAAAACAACCTTCTTTGGTGCCTTCAAAAGTATCCGACATATCCTTTGCAGTTTTAAATGCATAGGTACTGCTGTCTGAAATAGATGGATTTACACCACTATGGGCACCAATATTAAGTTGAGATAAAATAGATGCTGCACCTGATTTTGAAGTTTTCATAAGATTAGTTTCAGTAAATCTATTGCTTCAATTGAATATTTACAATTCAAAATCTATTTTACAGATAATTTATCTAAATATTATAAATTTTTAGGAAAATAAATCTTTTTAAGTGTCTAAATGATTATTTTGCTTTTAAAATTATCTAAAAATGATAGACCACATTGACAAAAGTCTTTTGAAACTTCTCCAAGAAGACAGTAAAAAACCCAACAAGTATTACGCCAACCAACTTGGACTCTCTAATACGGCTATCTATGAACGCATAAAAAAATTAGAGCGTTCAGGGATTATATCTAGGTATGCTGCCGTATTGGATAAATCAAAAGTAAACAAGAATTTCGTGGCATTTTGCCATGTTAAATTACAGCAACACTCTAAAGATATGGTGCTTCAATTTGAAAGAGAGATTGCCCGTTTAGATGCTGTGGTAAGCTGTTTTCATATCGCTGGTGAATACGACTATTTATTGAAAATCCATTTAGAGGACATGGCTGCTTACAGGGATTTTATGGTGCGTAAACTCACAACTATTTCAGCCATTGGAAGTACCCAAAGTGCCTTTGTGATTAGTGAAATAAAAGATACTGCACATATACCTTTGTAAGCTAAAACTTATGTGGTAATTTTGTTATAGTTTACTAAAATAAAAAATATGGATGCTTTTGATGTAGCCGTGATAGGTTCAGGACCTGGAGGCTATGTAGCAGCAATTCGCTGTGCACAATTAGGCCTTAAAACGGCTTTGATAGAAAAATATAATACCTTAGGAGGAACCTGTTTAAACGTAGGATGTATTCCTTCTAAAGCTTTGTTGGATTCTTCCCACCATTATGAAGACGCAACAAAACATTTCGAAACACACGGGATTGAAATTCCAGGAGAAATTATCGCTAATCTCTCTAAAATGCTTGCTAGAAAAGACAGTGTTGTAGCTCAAACTACCAAAGGTATTGAGTATCTAATGGATAAAAACAAAATCATCGTACTTCACGGTTTTGGTAGTTTTAAAGATGCACATACTATTTCTGTAAAAGACAGTGAGGGTAAAACCACCAGCATTTCTGCAAAGAATACCATTATTGCTACAGGATCTAAACCCAGTCAATTGCCTTTTATTACCCAAGACAAAGAACGTATTATTACCTCTACAGAGGCCCTTTCTCTCCCAGAAATCCCTAAGCACTTAGTGGTAATAGGTGGAGGTGTTATTGGTCTTGAATTGGGACAGGTATACAAGAGATTGGGTGCAGAAGTTACTGTGGTAGAATATGCAGACCGTATTATTCCTTCCATGGATGAGGCACTTTCTAAGGAGCTCGCCAAGGTGATGAAAAAGCAGAAAGTGAAATTTCTTTTGTCACACGGAGTGAAAGAAGTCACTAGAAAGGGAGACATAGTAACGGTTAAAGCCAATGACAAAAAAGGCGCAGAAGTAGTTTTAGAGGCAGATTATTGTTTGGTTGCTGTTGGGAGAAGTCCTTATACCGCAGGCCTAAATGCAGCAGCAGCAGGCGTAAGTCTTGATGAAAGGGGTAGGGTAGTTACGAACAGTCATTTACAAACAGCCACACCGCATATATATGCAATTGGCGATGTTGTAGCTGGTGCCATGCTGGCGCATAAAGCAGAAGAAGAGGGTACCATGGTAGCTGAGATTATAGCAGGCCAAAAACCTCATATTGATTATAATTTAATCCCTGGAGTTGTATATACCTGGCCAGAAGTTGCTGCAGTTGGAAAAACAGAAGCGCAATTAAAGGAAAGTAACACGCCTTACAAAGTGGGGCAATTTCCGATGAGAGCCCTTGGAAGATCTAGAGCAAGTATGGACCTAGATGGTTTTGTGAAAATTTTGGCACACAAAGAAACTGATGAAGTTTTGGGGGTGCATATGATAGGCGCTAGATGTGCAGACTTAATTGCAGAAGCAGTGGTAGCCATGGAGTTTAGAGCCTCTGCTGAAGATATTTCAAGAATGTCACATGCACATCCTACCTTTGCAGAAGCCATAAAAGAAGCGGCATTAGCTGCTACAGAAGATAGGGCTATACACATTTAACGTACCCTTAGATGAATAAAGAAAAAAGCCCGCTATTAGCGGGCTTTTCTATTATAATAACTTTTATGTTCCTACATTATTCTTTATGACTACCGTCACAATAAGGTGGGTTTGATGTTTTTTTACAGCTGCATAAATAGGCTGTTTTTTCTTCAGAAACACTAAATTTTAAGGATGGTGTAGCATTGTTTTTTCTGTGTGAACCGTCACAAAAAGGTTCATTTTCTGTATGTCCGCAGGTACACCAGCTGTAGTTTTTATCTTTTTCTAAGGCCACAGGAATAGGCCCTGAATTAACATCACTCATAATTTTTAATTTTTTTTAAATATACGAGAAATATAATCTTTTACAAATCCCTTTTTGTACTCGTATAAAAATGACAGACTGACACAGCATAGCACAAAAATCAATGCCCCAGCAAAAGCTTCGGGTACATTGAGCGATTTTTTAAAAAACTTATATAGGCCAAAACCGTGAAAGCTTCCGTATAAAATTACTGCGTGAATGACATAGATACTTAAGGTGTTTTGACCAATGACTAAAAGTGTTTTGTATTGAAGGAATTGCCTCCCCAGCATGAACACACCAAGAACCCAAAACACGTCTCCAAGTCTAATGAAGAGGTAATTGTTGTAAGCAACAGCGCTGAATACATTCCACCCAAATTGATCATCTAGAAATACAAAAAATCTGGAAGAGTCATATTTTAACCAAGTACCCAAAATAAATAAGCCAAGTATAGCGATGGGATAAAATATTTTTTTATGACTTAGTTTAACCAAAATCACGGCCATAAAGGCGCCGTAAAAACTGTAGCCCACCCAAGGAATAAAGGTGAATAAAGCACCATTTTCACGAGTAAAATAGTGGCTTAAAGCTACTGGCCAATTGGACCAATCCAAGCCTTTAAACCAAGGTTCAAAACTAAAAATAAGCGTAGCCAATACAAATACAACTATAGTGAACCCCTTAACGGACCAATGGCCTATTAATTTATACGCAAAAATTAAAATGAGAATAGCCAAACCAATGCAATGCAATACATCTACATAAAAGAAACTAGGATAAATATGTCCATTTAGAAGACCTTGTATATTAAGTCTCAATAAATACCCCAAAACAATCAGTTGGACGCCTCTTTTTAAGCCTTTTTTAATTCTTTTATTGACATAGGTAGTGTGGGTGTTTTTGAACAAAAGGTAGGTGAAAATCAGACCCGATGCCGTAAAAAACACCGGTGCAGTAATGCCCCTAAAATAGGTCCAAATTTGAAACCAGCCCTGATCTTGATCTCTGAATTGTGGGGCGAGTAATCCATCTATAAAATGTCCTTGCAACATCATGAGAATGGCCCAAGCTCTAATGGCATCTATAAAATGTAATCGCTTTTGCTCCATAAGGGCTAACTCCAAAATTAAGGGTATCTTTACGTTTCAAAAGTAGCAAATAAAAACACGTCAAACCCAATAATTAGTTATCGTGATTACCGCTTTTAAAAACCATTTAAACACCCAATTTAAGGAACTTACAACAAGTCCATTTTTGTTGGCTTGCAGTGGTGGGATAGATTCAGTAGTGCTGGCCCATTTGTGTTCACAGTGTAATTTAACTTTTGCTTTGGCCCATTGTAATTTTAATTTACGTGGGGCCGCTTCCGCGGCCGATGCCCAATTTGTTTCCAATTTAGCGCTTGAATTAGGCGTGCCAGTCTTCCAAACAAGTTTTGACACCAATGCTTATATAAAAACGCACAAGGTCTCTATTCAAATGGGTGCAAGAACACTCCGCTATGATTGGTTTGACCAGCTCATTAAGACATATGAATACCAATATATACTCACTGCACACCATAGAGAAGACGCCATTGAAACTATGTTTATAAATCTCTCCAGAGGAACAGGTATTGAGGGATTGTTGGGTATTCCTCAGAAAAGGGATTACATCAGAAGACCCCTAATTTCTTTTGCTAAATCAGACCTATTGGCATTTGCCAATGACAATCAGATACTATGGCGAGAGGACAGCTCTAATGCCAGTACCGCTTATCTCAGAAATAAAATCAGACACGAAGTATTGCCTCTAATGGCTGATTTGCATCCTACTGCTTTGGAAAATATGATGCAAACACAGTTGCATTTGAAAGAGAGCTCACAACTGGCTTCCTTGTATTTGAAACAGCTTAAAAAAGAGTTTTGTCATACTATTGACAATGAAATTCATATTACTATTGACCTATTGTGTGCAACGCCGCATGTTTTAGCGGTTATTTATGGGTTATTCTCCTCCTATGGCTTCAATGACGCCAATGCAGTACTTGATCTGTGTCAGCGTGAAAATGGAAAAAAATTAGTTTCTTCTAGTCATTTGTTGTTAAAAGATAGAAGTACACTTATTTTAACACCCCTTTTAACGCCCAGTGAAGCGTCGTGTATAGCAGAAGAATCAGTGTCTATTTATCCAGGTGAATTAGGTATTAAAGACCCCATTCAATTGAGTATCTCAAAAACTAAAGAAGTTTCAAATACACCTCATAAAAAATTGATTTTTGTAGATGAAGACACTATTGCGTATCCATTACAACTCAGACACCCAAGAGTAGGAGATCTATTCTTTCCAAATGGAATGAAGGGAAAAAAGAGGGTGTCAAAGTTTTTAAGAGATGAAAAATTAAATGTAATTTCAAAGGCTTCTATTTGGTTGTTGACAGACGCAAAAGATCAAATTATATGGGTCGTTGGGTATAGAGCAGATAGACGGTTTGCATCAAAATTAAATACGGATAAATCATTATGTTTCAAGATTTTATAAGAAAAATAATTCTTTTTACTTTTTTGTTCATTAGCTCCCAAGGGATACTGTTTGGTCAAGATTTTTCTTTTTCAATGTTAGCTACTGAAGATCCTGTGCAATGGACGCCCTCTATAGTTAAAGAAAATGACAGTATATACGTGATTTCATTAATTGGCGCTATTGAAAAAGACTGGCATTTGTATTCTCAATTTTCGCCAGAGGGTGGTTCTCAGCCTGCGATTTTTAATTATGATAATCAGAAGGATTCCTTTTTGTTGTTAGGCAGTACTGAAGAAAACAAGACATACAGTGAATATTCTGATGTTTTTAATGTCACAGAGCTTTTTTTTAAAGACAGTGTAGTCTTTAAACAACGTTTAAAAATTAAAGATAGCACGCTTTCAGAAATTTCATTTTCAATAGATTACCAAGTCTGTAAAGAAGTTTGTATTCCAAATATAGTTCGCTTTACAGTTGCTTTGGAAACCGGAAAAGAAGTTACGGCACAAGCAGCTGCTATTAATAATGCGGACCAAGAAAAAACAGCTTCTTTGCTTTTAGCCCTTAAATCGAAAGATCGATTAGGGTCTTTATTATCAAAAGAAGAAGAGGCAGGAGTGAATGGTTGGTGGAAGATTTTTTTATTGGGAATGCTTGGAGGTTTTATTGCTCTGCTTACACCATGTGTTTTCCCTATGATTCCATTGACGGTGTCTTTTTTTACTAAAAGTTCCGATAATAAAAGAAAAGGAATCACAAATGCGCTCTGGTATGGATTTTTTATAGTGCTTATCTATGTTTTACTATCACTTCCCTTTCATTTATTTAATTCACTAGATGCTCAAATTCTAAACACTATAGCCACAAATATCTGGTTAAACCTCTTATTTTTTGTCATATTTATATTCTTCGCAGGCTCATTTTTTGGTTTTTACGAATTAAATTTACCTGCCTCATGGAGCAATAAAATAGATGCTTCTGCCTCAAGAATTGGCGGTGTGGTAGGCGTGTTTTTTATGGCGCTCACCCTTGCCTTGGTCTCTTTTTCATGTACAGGTCCTATTTTAGGTGGGCTCCTAGGGAGTACTACCTTAGCAGGTGGAGATGTAGCGACTAATTTAACTGTGGGAATGTTTGGTTTTGGATTGGCATTGGCTTTGCCTTTTGCCTTGTTTGCGCTGTTTCCTGGTTTATTGAGTGGTTTACCAAAATCAGGTGGCTGGATGATAACCGTAAAGGTATTCTTAGGATTTCTAGAGTTAGGATTGGCATTTAAGTTTTTGTCAAATGCAGATTTAGTAGGACATTGGGGCATTCTTAAGCGAGAAATTTTCTTAGGAATTTGGTTGTTACTGTCTATTGGATTGGCAGCCTATTTATTGGGGGTATTCGACAAGGTGAAAAAGCCCATTCATTGGTCTAGATATCCTTGGATTGCCGGATCCATAGTTTTTGGGGCGTTTTTATTATTGGGAATTTTCAAAAAACAAGACCTTGCTTGGTTAAGCGGTTTTCCTCCCCCAAGTTTTTACAGTGTTTACGCCCAAGAGTCTGACTGTCCTCTAGGACTAAATTGTTACAAAGATTTTGAGACAGGGTGGCGTGTAGCTCAAGAAGAAAATAAACCTATTCTACTAGATTTCACAGGATGGGCTTGTGTGAATTGTAGGAGAATGGAAGAGAATGTTTGGAGTGATCCATCGGTTTTTTCATTGATTAACGAAGAATTTGTACTGATATCTTTATATGTAGACGACCGCAAGGAACTCCCCCAATCAGATCAATTTGTTTTTACCTATCCAAGCGGCAGGCAAAAGCCTATTGAAACGATTGGTCAAAAATGGGGTACCTTTCAGACCGTTAATTTTAATGCAGCTTCTCAGCCTTATTATGTGCTTTTGTCTCCATCATTGGAAGTATTGGCTCCAGCGATTCAATATACAGACCTACCCACCTACAGACAATGGCTTTTAGAAGCCTTAAATAAATAAGTTATTTACGCGTACTGACTAGATTGTATATTTATGAAAAACATTAAACGAATTTTAGTTTCTATTGTACTCATTGCTTTTATATTTTTAATTGTAGCTGTTATTGCAGTACAGATAATGGCACCAAATTATAAAGGAACCCAACAATTAGAAGGATTATCAGAGGAAGTTCAAGTGTACTATGACACCTATGGAGTACCACATATTTATGGACAAACTGAAGAGGACGCATTCAGGTCTCTGGGCTATGTTCATGCTCAAGACAGGCTTTGGCAAATGGAAGTACTCAGAAGAATTGGTTCTGGTAGGCTTTCTGAACTCTTCGGAGCAGATTTAATAGATACAGACCGTCTTTTTCTCACTTTAGGGATAGACGCATCTAGCGAAAAAGCAGTAGCTCAACTAGACACATCTAGTCCTGAATATAAACTGTCACTGGCTTATTTAGAAGGGGTAAATAAGTTTGTTACTGATGGAAGCACTCCAGTGGAATTTTATTTAACAGGAACGGAAAAAACACTTTTTGAATTAAAAGATATATACAACACCCTTGGTTATATGTCATTTAGTTTTGCTGTAGCCCAGAGGACTGACCCCCTTTTATCTAATATATACCATACACTTGGCACAGCTTATCTCAATGATTTGGAGATTGATTTTGATCCAAATACGGTATCCATACCTGTTTTTACTACGGTAGAAGATCAAATAGCAGCGCTTTTGGATAAAGTTCCAGCCCCACAATTTATTGGCAGTAATGCCTGGGTGATTGGGGCAGGAAAAACCAAAAATGGTGCAGTTATTCTTGCCAACGATCCTCATATTGGCTATGCACAACCCTCAGTATGGTTTGAGGCCCACATTGAGACGCCTCAATATGAAAACTATGGATATCACTTGGCTGGTATACCATTTCCTCTTTTGGCACATAATAGGAAAATGGGCTATGGAATCACTATGTTTGAGAACGACGACATTGATTTTTATCAGACCCAATTACATGTTACAGACAGCAATGCTTACTTGTATGAAGGGGAGTGGCTCCCTTTTCAATTACAAGAAAAACAGATTAAAGTCAAAGACGCCAATCCAATTTCTTTCCAAGTAAAATCTACCCTACACGGTCCTTTAATGAATGATGTTATTGGTGGTGTGGCATTAGATAAACCTTTAAGTATGTCTTGGGTGTACACCCAAAGGCCAAATAAAGTGCTCAATGCCCTGTATAGCATATCACATGCAGTAGACAAGAATTCATTCAAAGCAGCTTTGCCCAACATACATGCGCCTGGCCTTAATGTGATGTATGGAGATAGCGAAGGAAATATTGCTTGGTGGGCCACAGCAGCACTTTACGAACTTCCATCCGGCACATCTTCTAAATTTGTTTTGGACGGTTCCACTGCAGCACAAGAAAAATTAAGATTTACAGACTTTTCTGAAAATCCTATGTCTGAAAACCCACCTTGGAACTATGTGTATTCTGCCAATAACGCCCCCTTATTTCCTTCGGGAAAAACATACCCTGGATATTACTTACCTGAAAATAGGGCCAAGAGAATTGTACAACTCTTAGATCCAAAAAGTGATTGGGATAAATCCAGTGTTTCAGAGATGATTTTAGACCACACCTCTTCCGTAAACCCGGGCATTATAGCAGACTTTAATAGGGCGTTAAAAGAAGATTCCTCATTTTTTGCTTCTTTAACTTCTGACGAACAATGGGCTTACAATGATTTGCAATCTTGGGAAGGTGATTATCCAGAAACAACTACAGCAGCTGCATTATTTCACAAGTGGGAATATTATTTTTTAAAGGCGGTATTCTTTGATGAGCTCGGAGAAACCCAATTTAAAGCCATTCAAACCACGCATTTTTTTAAAAGGGCTATAGCGCCTATGGCCAAAAAGGCAGAGAGTATATGGTTTGACAACAGCAAAACTGCTGAAATAGAAACTAAAAGTGAATTGTTGAAATCCTCCTTCAAATTAGCTTTCAAAGACCTTTCAGATGGTTTTGGAACTGATCCAAAACAATGGAAATGGGGTAAAATACATACCGTAGAACACGAACATCCTATTGGTGAAATTGCAGCTTTAAGAAGTTTTTTTAATGTAGGACCTTTTCCAATTAGTGGCGCTAAGGAAGTCATTAATAATACTGGTTTTAGTTATACCGAGGCAGGTGGGTTTAAAGCGAATCAAGGTCCTTCTACCAGAAGGGTGATCGATTTTTCAGACATTGAACATGCGCTAGGGATTTTGCCTACCGGGCAATCAGGAAATCCGTTTAGCGCTCACTATGAAGATCAGGCACAGCTATACAGAAATGGTGGTTTTAGAACCCTGCTGCTCAATAAAGAGGAAATTATTGGTCAGTCTTCTAAATTAGTGTTAAAGTCCTCAAAATAAATTTGCCTTAAAATTCATTTATCCCAGTCAGTTAGCCTTTTATAGAGCTGCTTCTTACCCATACACACTTTTAGCTACCTTATATAAAAATATATAGGGATGCTTACAAAACTGTATGGAAGTGCTGTATTTGGAATTAGTGCAGTAACCATTACTATAGAAGTACATATAGCCATTGGTATAGGGTATCATTTGGTTGGAATGCCAGATAATGCAGTCAAAGAGAGCCATTATAGGATAGCAGCAGCGCTTTTAAACAACGGTTATAGAATTCCAGGCAAGAAGATTACGATTAATATGGCTCCTGCAGCCTTGAAAAAAGAGGGGGCTGCTTACGACCTCACGCTGGCTTTCGGAATATTATTAGCCTCTTTGCAGTTAAAAGCAGTTGATTCAAAAGATTACTTAATCATGGGAGAACTTTCCTTAGACGGAAGCATTTTACCCGTAAAAGGCGTTTTGGCTATGGCCATTCAAGCTTTGGAAGAAGGCTTTAAAGGGATTGTAATTCCCAAGGAAAACGATGCAGAAGCTGGATTAATTGAAGGGATCGATATTATTGGGGTGTCACACCTTACGGAAGTAGTTCACTTTTTTAGCCATGCGTCTCATCAGGTGTCATTTTCTAATAGGCAGACGTCTAATAACAATATTAATGGGGAAGGCCTTGAAGGTCAAAAAACAATGCGTTCTAAAATAAATAGGCCCTCGTTTTGTTTCAGTGAAGTTAAAGGACAGGAAGGTGTTAAGCGCGCTATGGAAGTAGCAGCAGCAGGAGGGCATAATATTTTATTGATTGGACCTCCTGGAGCAGGCAAAACGATGATTTCTAAAAGGCTTCCATCCATTTTACCGGAGATGAATTTTCAAGAGGCCTTGGAAACCACAAAGATTCATTCTGTAGCAGGAATATTGGAAACCCATGGATTATTAAGTCAGCGTCCATTTAGAAGCCCCCACCATTCTATTTCAGATGTAGCCCTAGTAGGAGGGGGGAGCTTTCCCCAACCAGGTGAAATTTCTCTGGCCCATAATGGGGTGCTTTTTTTGGATGAGCTACCAGAATTTAAGAAGGGTGTTCTAGAGGTATTAAGACAACCCTTAGAAGACCGTAAAATAACGATATCTCGGGCCAAATACACCATAAGCTATCCGGCTAGTTTTATGCTCGTGGCTAGTATGAATCCAAGTCCATCTGGTCATTTTTCTAGCCAAAACTCATTGTATGAATCTAGCGTTCACGATGCCCAAAGGTATGTTTCAAAGATTTCTGGGCCTCTTTTAGACAGGATAGACATTCAATTAGAAGTTCAAGCGGTTTCTTATGAAAAGTTATCAGGAGCGTCCGCGTCAGAGACGAGTGCTATTATTTTAGAGCGTGTAAAGAAATCTAGAGATATTCAATTGAATCGTTTTAAAACCATTGAAGGGGTCTTTCACAATGCACAAATGGATATTAAAGAGATTCAACTATTTTGCACTTTGAATCCTGAAAGTCAGTTTATTATTAAAGCAGCTATGAAGCGGTTGCGTTTTTCTGCTCGGGCTTACAACCGTATTATTAAAGTAGCCCGAACCATTGCAGATTTAGAGGGCGCTATTGATATTCAAAGTGCGCACATTGCTGAAGCTGTTCAATACAGAACCATGGATAGGAATACCTTTTAACAATATATACGGTTAATTTATTAAATTGAATATGATAAAAAAATCGCATTAAACTTCTCATTTTCAGCATTTTGAATTGTATTTAATGAACTTGAATGCAGCCCAATACAATAAGACCGCTTCTCTGAGAGTGAGAATAGGTTAAATTTGATAGTTAAATCAAATAGAATATTATAATCTTACGCTCATATGGCAAAAGAATTAAATAAATACAGTAAAAACGTTACCCAGGATCCTACCCAGCCAGCCTCTCAAGCAATGCTTCATGCTATTGGTCTCTCTAAAGAAGACCTTAAAAAACCAATGATAGGAATTGGGAGTACAGGATATGAGGGAAATCCTTGTAATATGCATTTGAATGACCTAGCTAAAGAAGTGAAGCTCGGAGTTCAGAAAGCCAATCTTACCGGACTTATTTTTAATACCATTGGGGTAAGTGATGGCATTTCTATGGGGACCTTTGGAATGCGCTATTCATTGCCCTCTAGGGATATCATTGCAGATTCTATGGAAACTGTTGTTCAGGCAATGAACTATGATGGTTTGGCAACAATAGTAGGCTGTGATAAAAATATGCCAGGTGCTTTAATGGCTATGATAAGATTGAATAGGCCTTCTATAATGGTCTACGGAGGAACTATAGCCTCTGGTTGTGCAAGAGGGAAAAAATTAGATGTTGTGTCTGCTTTTGAAGCATGGGGAGAGAAAGTAGCTGGGACTATAGATGAAGAAGCTTATCAGGAGGTTATTGAAAATGCCTGCCCTGGAGCTGGTGCTTGTGGTGGAATGTACACCGCAAACACAATGGCTAGTGCTATTGAAGCTTTGGGCATGACCTTGCCGTATAATTCTTCTAATCCTGCCACAGGTAATGAGAAACCTTTGGATTGCGTGGCATCGGGCGAAGCCCTTGGATTGTTAATAGAAAAAGATTTAAAACCTTTAGATATAATCACCAAAAAGTCTTTAGAAAATGCGGTGAAACTAATCATCGTTTTAGGAGGCTCTACCAATGCAGTATTGCACTTTTTGGCTATTGCAAAAACTGCACAAATAGACTTTACGCTAGAAGACTTTACTAGAATTTCTAGTGAAACGCCATTCCTTGCAGACCTTAAGCCTAGTGGTAAATATCTCATGGTAGATTTACATCGTGTGGGAGGTATACCAGCAGTGATGAAATTTATGCTTCAAAATGCTATGCTTCACGGAGATTGTATGACGGTTACTGGAAAAACAATTGCAGAAAACCTCAAATCTGTTCCAGACCTTTTAAAAGACCAAGATGTAATAAGACCTCTAAATGCACCAATAAAAGAAACGGGACATATTAGAATTCTATACGGAAACCTTGCGGAAGAGGGCGCGGTAGCTAAAATCACAGGAAAAGAAGGGGTGTATTTTCGAGGCCCTGCGAAAGTATACGATGGAGAATTTTTAGCCAATGATGGTATAAAAGCAGGAGAAGTTAAAAAAGGAGATGTGGTGGTGATTCGTTACGAAGGCCCTAAGGGAGGTCCAGGAATGCCAGAAATGTTAAAGCCTACTGCAGCCATTATGGGTGCAGGTCTTGGTAAAGAGGTCGCTTTAATTACAGATGGACGTTTTTCTGGAGGTACCCACGGATTTGTAGTAGGGCATGTAGTACCTGAAGCGCAGGTTGGAGGAACCATTGGATTGGTTCAAGATGGAGACATCATTACCATAGATGCTAACTCAAACACTATTTCGCTAGATATAGATGTAGCGGAACTCAACAAGCGGAAAGCGACCTGGGTAGCCCCTAAACTTAAAGTCAGTAGTGGTAGCTTATATAAATTTGCTAACATAGTTTCTTCTGCATCGAAGGGATGTGTAACAGACGTTTTTTAATAAATTAGGCAAATGACAACAACAACAAATCCATCTAAAAAAATGAAGATCTCTGGAGCAGAGGCCATTATTCATTGTCTCTTGGCAGAGGGAGTAGATCTTATATACGGTTATCCTGGTGGTGCTATTATGCCGGTATATGATGAATTGTATAAATTTCAGGACAAACTTACCCATATACTTACTAGGCACGAACAAGGGGCTACTCATGCAGCTCAGGGTTACGCAAGAGTGAGTGGAAAGGTAGGGGTAGCCATTGCTACTTCAGGGCCAGGCGCTACCAATTTAGTGACTGGATTGGCAGACGCTCAAATAGATTCTACTCCAATGGTTTGTATTACTGGCCAGGTAGCAAGACATTTATTGGGTACAGATGCCTTTCAAGAAACAGATATTATTGGTATATCTACCCCAGTAACCAAGTGGAATTATCAAATCACTGAAGCGAGTGAAATACCTGAGATTTTGGCTAAGGCTTTCTATATTGCCCGATCTGGCAGACCTGGGCCAGTATTGATTGATATTACTAAAAACGCACAATTTGAGTCTTTAGATTTTAAATATGAGAAATGTACTAAGGTAAGGAGTTATATCCCTACTCCTGTGGCCTCCAAAGAAAGTTTGTCTGAAGCAGCTGCATTGATCAATGCGGCTGAGAAACCATTTATCATTTTTGGGCAAGGGGTTATATTGTCAGAGGGCGAAAAAGAATTAAAGGATTTTGTAGAAAAATCAGGTATACCTGCTGCTTGGACCGTATTAGGATTGTCTGCATTAGAGACCAGCCACCCCTTAAATGTGGGTATGGTAGGAATGCATGGTAATTACGGTCCAAATATGCTCACCAATGAGTGCGATGTATTAATAGCCATTGGCATGCGTTTTGACGACAGGGTGACAGGAAATTTAGAGACTTACGCCAAGCAAGCTAAATTGATTCATTTTGAGATTGATCCAGCAGAGGTAGATAAGAACGTAAAGACTGCTGTAGCAGTTCTTGGAGACGCTAAGGTAAGTCTAAGAGAGATACTCCCATTAATTGATGAGAACAGCCATGAAGCTTGGTTAGAGAATTTCCATAAGCACTATGAGATTGAGTACGAAGAAGTCATTAAAAACGAGATATACCCTACCAAGTCTGGCCTCACTATGGGAGAAGCCATTAGAATACTCAATGAAAAAAGCGGAAATAATGCTGTAATAGTTACAGATGTAGGGCAACACCAGATGGTGGCTTGTAGGTATGCTGGCTTTTCTCAAACAAAAAGCAATGTAACTTCAGGAGGTTTAGGAACTATGGGCTTTGCACTTCCTGCTGCCATTGGCGCAAAAATGGGTGCTCCAGATAGAGAAGTAGTTGCTATTATTGGAGACGGAGGTTACCAAATGACCATCCAAGAATTAGGGACTATTTTTCAAAATAAAACTGCCGTAAAAATCATGGTGCTCAACAACGAGCATCTTGGTATGGTAAGACAGTGGCAGGAGATGTTTTTCGAAAGCAGATACGCTTCTACTGTGATGAGTAACCCAGACTTTGTTAAGATTGCTGCAGGTTACGACATTGAGGGAGCAAGAGTCAGTGAAAGAGATCAACTGGCTGGAGCCATAGAAAAAATGATTACACATGAGGGTCCTTATTTTTTAGAGGTGTGTGTAGAAAATGAACATAACGTATTTCCAATGATACCCACTGGAGCATCCGTTTCAGAGATTAGACTAAAATAGCACAAGATGGAGAATACATGGTATACCATCTCTGTTTACTCAGAGAATAATGTTGGATTATTGAATAGAATATCAGGAATATTCTTAAAGCGACACATTAACATAGAAAGCTTAAATGTCTCTAAATCAGAGATTGATAATGTATCTAAGTTTACGATAGTAGTATTTACTACACCCAAATGGGTATATAATATTGTGGGGCAAATAGAAAAGCAGATTGAGGTGATTAAGGTGTTTTCTCATACAGATGAGGAGATTATTTATCAGGAGGCAGCCTTATTTAAAGTAAACTCAAGTTTGTTATTTGACGAAAGAGAGATACAAAACATCATAAAAGACAGCAATGCTCAAATAGTCACTGTTTCCAGAGACTTTTTTGTGATTTCAAAATCAGGAAGAAGGTCTGAGGTAGACACGCTATACGATCAGTTAAAACCATTTGGTATTATGCAATTTGTTAGGTCTGGCAGAATTGCTGTGTCAAAATCAGAAATGCAGATATCGTCCTTGTTAAAGGACTTTTAATAAAACAATTAAACGAATCATAACATAGAAATTTTTTATCATGGCAAATTATTTTAATACCCTATCTCTAAGAGAACAACTGACCCAATTAGGGAAATGTAGGTTTATGGAATCTTTTGAATTTTCAGATGGGGTGGAAGCCTTAAAAGGAAAGAAAATTGTAATTGTAGGCTGTGGTGCTCAAGGTTTAAACCAAGGTTTAAACATGAGAGATTCTGGTTTAGATATTTCTTACACCTTAAGAGCGGCAGCTATTGCGCAAAAAAGGCCTTCTTATTTAAATGCTACAGAGAACAATTTCAAAGTAGACACTTATGAGGCGTTAATACCCTATGCAGATGTGGTCATTAATCTTACTCCAGATAAGCAGCACACCGCTGTGGTGACTGCTGTAATGCCGCTCATGAAGCAAGGGGCTACACTATCTTATTCTCATGGATTCAACATTGTAGAAGAAGGAATGCAAGTGCGTAAAGACCTTACTGTTATTATGGTTGCGCCTAAGTGTCCTGGTTCTGAGGTGAGAGAAGAGTACAAAAGAGGTTTTGGCGTTCCTACACTTATTGCAGTGCACCCAGATAATGATCCTCAAGGCTTTGGTTTAGTTCAAGCAAAAGCCTATGCAGTAGCTACTGGTGGAGATAGGGCAGGTGTATTGGAATCTTCTTTTGTGGCTGAGGTTAAGTCCGATTTAATGGGGGAACAAACCATTTTATGTGGTCTACTTCAGACGGGGTCTATTTTGTGTTTTGACAAAATGATAGAAAAAGGATTGGATAAAGGATACGCTGCCAAATTAATTCAATACGGGTGGGAAGCCATCACGGAAGGATTGAAATACGGTGGTATTACCCATATGATGGACCGTTTGTCTAATCCTGCAAAAATAAAAGCCTTTGAATTGTCTGAGGAATTAAAAGACATTATGAGGCCTTTGTTCAACAAGCATATGGACGACATTATTTCTGGTCATTTCTCTAAAACAATGATGGAAGACTGGGCCAATGACGACAAAAACCTTTTAGAATGGAGGGCTGCTACAGGAGAAACTGCCTTTGAGAAAACACCTATTTCATCTGAGACTATCACAGAGCAGGCGTTTTACGACCACGGTGTTTTAATGGTTGCCATGGTTAGGGCAGGAGTAGAGTTGGCTTTTGAAGCCATGACTGCTTCAGGCATTATTGAAGAGTCTGCTTACTACGAGTCGCTTCACGAGACCCCATTAATTGCCAATACTATTGCAAGAAAGAAATTATTTGAGATGAATAGGGTTATTTCTGACACAGCGGAATACGGTTGCTATTTGTTTGACCACGCTTGTAAGCCGTTATTGGCAGACTTTATGACGCGTATAGATACTGATGTGATTGGAACGGCTTACGGAAAAGGTGCAGACAATAAGGTGTCTAATACACAATTGGTAGCTATAAACGCAGCACTAAGAAACCATCCTGTAGAAATAGTAGGGTCTAGATTAAGGGCCTCTATGACAGCAATGAAACCTATCGTTTAGTGACATAGTAATAAATGATATTAAAAAGCCCCGCTCATTGAGCGGGGCTTTTTTTTATTGTATAAATGGGTGTTTGTAGCTGTTTTTAAGCTTCTAATATTCTATCTGCCAACCAATCGCCTACGGCCGATGTCTTTTGAGGGTCCACGCCTTCTGCTAAGTCTTCAGTGACAAAACCAGCCTCTAGGGATTCATTGACGACTTTTCTGATTAAAGCAGCTTCTTCGCTTAATCCAAAGGCGTCTTCAAACATCATTGCAGCAGAGAGTACTGTGGCCAATGGATTGGCAATATCCTTCCCTGCAGCCTGAGGATAAGAACCGTGAATGGGTTCAAATAAAGAGGTTTCTGCTCCAACTGAAGCGGAGGGCATTAAACCCATAGATCCCGATATAACAGAGGCTTCATCTGTGAGGATGTCTCCAAATAAGTTCTCTGTAATGAGTACATCATAGGCATTAGGCCATTGCACTAATCTCATGGCTACTGCGTCTACAAACTCATAGGAAACCGTCACTTCTGGGTAATCTTTTTCCATGGCTTGAACCGTCTCCCTCCAAAGCCTGGAAGATTCTAACACATTCGCCTTGTCTACACAACACAATTTTTTAGATCGAGTCATGGCCAATTCAAAGCCTTTTTTGGCCAATCTTTGAACTTCTGCTCTAGTATAGGTGCAAGTGTCATAAGCCGTATTGCCATTGTCTTCTCTACCTCTTTTTCCAAAATAGATCCCTCCAGTAAGTTCTCTGAGAAAAACCAAATCTGTTCCTTCTATACGCGCTCTTTTTAAAGGAGATTTATCGATGAGAGAAGGGAAGGTGAAGGTAGGCCTCACGTTGGCAAAAAGGCCTAGCTTTTGACGCATCTTTAACAAGCCTTGTTCTGGTCTTACTGATGCGGAAGGGTCATTGTCGTATTTTGGATCTCCAATGGCACCAAATAGAACGGCGTCTGCTGCGAGGCAAATTTCGTGGGTAGCATCTGGATAAGGATCACCGACAGCGTCAATAGCCGCTGCACCAGTTAGCGCTGGTTTCCAGCTAATTTCATGATTAAATTTTTTGGCAATGGCGTCAGAGACTTTCACTGCTTGATCAATGACTTCAGGGCCTATACCGTCTCCGGCCAATAAGGCAATAGATAGTTTCATAATTATATAATATTGAGCATTTTTTCAGTGGCCTTAATTGCAGATACCGTTTGATCTGAATCTAAACCACGTGTAATAAATTCTTTGCCGCCGTGTTCCCATGTAATTATCGTTTCGCAAAGTGCGTCTGAAGTGCTTCCTGGGGGTATTCTAACTGCGTAATCGGTTAGAACGGCTAATTCTTCTTTTTCATTTTTATAAATACGCTTTAGGGCATTCATAAACGCGTCAAATTGACCATCGCCATTGGCGTGTTGCTCATGACTTATGGCTCCTATAGTTAACGAAACAGTGGCTGAAGGCTGTAAACCTTTGGCATGAGTGAGTACATAGGCGTCAATTTTTACCCTGTGAATGTATTTGCCAGCATCCAAAACATCTGAGATAATATAAGGAAGGTCTTCTTTGGTGACTTTTTCTTTTTTGTCTCCGAGATTAATAATACGCTCGGTCACCCTTTTTAATTCTTCAGGATTTAAGGTAAGCCCTAATTCTTGAAGGTTTTTTAAAATATTTGCTTTTCCAGAGGTTTTTCCTAGTGCATACTTTCTTTTTCTGCCAAATCTTTCCGGTAATAAATCATTAAAGTATAGATTGTTTTTGCTGTCCCCATCTGCATGTATTCCAGCGGTTTGCGTAAAAACATTTTCTCCTACAATAGGTTTGTTGGCTGGTATGCCAAAGCCTGTAAATGTAGATACCAACTTACTTACTTTATACAGTGATTTTTCGTTGACATTTACCTTTACTTCAGGCATAAAGTCATTGATCACCGCAACAACACTAGCCAAAGGTGCGTTCCCTGCGCGTTCCCCCATACCATTTACGGTAAGGTGAAGTCCATTGACGCCTGCTTTAACGGCCTCCATTACATTGGCTACACTGAGGTCATAATCATTGTGTCCGTGAAAATCTAGGTGTATTTGAGGGTATTTTTGTCTAGTATGACTGAGGAAATCATAAGTTTCTCTATGGGTTAAAATCCCCAATGTATCTGGAAGTAGTACTCTTTTTATGGGCTGTGTAGCTATAAAATCCAAGTATTGAAAAACATATTCAGGGTCATTGCGCATGCCATTACTCCAGTCTTCCAAGTAAACATTAGTCTCAATGCCTCTATTAATGGCATTGTGAATGGTCGTTTCAATATCTTTGAAATGCTCTTTTGGTGTTTTTTTCAGCTGGTGGGTCAGGTGATTTAATGAGCCTTTGGTCAGAAGGTTTTGTACTTTAGCACCCGCTTTTACCATCCAATCAAGGGAAACACCACCATCGACAAAGGTGAGTACTTCGATTCTTTGGGTTAATTGTTTACTAATGGCCCAATCCATTATTTGTTTGACCGCATTAAACTCTCCTTCTGATACCCTGGCAGAGGCTACTTCTATTCTGTCTACCTTGAGTTCTTCTAGCAATAATTTCGCTAGAGCAAGTTTTTCAGAAGCAGAAAATGACACACTAGAAGTCTGTTCACCGTCCCTTAAGGTGGTGTCCATGATCTCTATGATACGCTGTTTTTTGGCAGTCATTATGGAGGCATTTTACGCTTTGTTATAATGGGGTTTTGGCAGCAAAAGAAGTAATCTCTTCCTCCATGCTTCTCAAATAATCAATGTCGTCAAAACCATTGAGTATATTGTCTTTTTTATAGATATTAATGTCAAAAGATTCTTGGTCTCCTGTACTTGGAATACCAATGGTTTGTGTGGGTAGGTCTACGACTACTTGTGTAGTGGGGTCATTAAACACAGCTTCCAATATAACCTCCAAAAAAGCGGGACTTACCTGTACAGGTAACACGCCAATATTCAAACAATTGTTTTTAAATATGTCTGCGAAAAAACTAGAAACCACGCATCTAAAGCCATAATCGTAAACGGCCCATGCAGCGTGTTCTCTTGAAGACCCAGACCCAAAATTCTTGCCACCTATTAATATTTTTCCGTGGTACTTTGGGTTGTTGAGCACAAAATCTTCTTTGGTGGTATTGTCTGAGTTGTACCTCCAATCACGAAATAAATTATCTCCAAAACCAACTCTTTCTGTGGCTTTTAAAAATCTTGCGGGTATGATTTGATCAGTATCTACGTTTTCTATAGGCAGTGGAACTGCAGTCGTAGTTAGGGTGGTGAATTTATCGTATGCCATGGTATGATGAATTTATTGTAAAAGTGTTCTTGGATCAGTTACCTGTCCTGTTACTGCTGCTGCTGCGGCAACTAATGGACTCGCTAATAAGGTTCTAGAACCAGGCCCTTGTCTTCCTTCAAAGTTCCTGTTTGAGGTACTTACGGCGTACTTACCTGCAGGAATTTTGTCATCGTTCATGGCCAAGCATGCAGAACAACCTGGCTCTCTGAGTGTAAATCCTGCTGTTTCTAAAATAGCTAAAATACCCTCGTCTTTTATGGCTTTCTCCACCTGATGTGATCCAGGTACAAGCCATGCAGTGACATGATCTGCTTTTCTTCTTCCTTTTACAATGCTTGCAAAAGCCCTAAAATCTTCTATCCTTCCATTGGTACAACTTCCTAAGAATACATAATCTATAGATTTACCAATCATAGTATCTCCTTCGTTATAATTCATATACGCCAATGATTTTTGGTAAGTGGCTACGCCACCCTCCAGATCAGCAGCTAGAGGAATATCTTTAGATATACCCATTCCCATCCCTGGGTTAGTTCCATAGGTGATCATAGGTTCAATGTCTGAGCCTTCGAACTCGTACACTTTGTCAAAAGAAGCGTCTTCTTCTGTATATAGTGTTTCCCAATAGGCCATGGCTTTATTCCATTCAGCTCCTTTTGGCGTAAACTCTCTGTCTTTTATATAGTCAAATGTCTTTTCATCTGGTGCCATCATTCCACCGCGGGCACCCATTTCAATGCTTAGGTTGCAGACGGTCATTCTCCCTTCCATGCTCATCTCAGTAAATACATTTCCAGCGTATTCAACAAAGTATCCAGTAGCACCAGAAGTACTGAGTTTAGAAATGATATAAAGGGCTACGTCTTTAGGTGTTACCCCATTTTGTAGGTTTCCATTGACCCTAATAACCATTTTCTTAGGCTTAGGCTGCATAATACATTGCGTGGTAAGTACCATCTCTACTTCTGAAGTTCCAATTCCAAAGGCTATAGCGCCAAATGCCCCGTGGGTAGAAGTATGAGAATCTCCACAAACAATAGTGGCTCCTGGCTGTGTAATGCCATATTCTGGTCCTACCACATGTACAATACCATTTTTTTCATGTCCAAGCCCCCAATATGAAATACCATGCGCATTTGCATTCTCTTCCAACGCCTTTAATTGATTTGCAGACAAGGGGTCTGCTACAGGTAAGTGCTGGTTAATAGTGGGTGTGTTATGGTCTGCCGTGGCAAAAGTGCGCTCTGGATACAATACTTTAGCGCCCCTGTTTTTAAGTCCTAAAAAGGCTACAGGGCTGGTTACTTCATGGACCATATGACGGTCAATAAACAGGACATCTGGACCGTTTTCAATGCTTCTCACTACGTGTGAATCCCAAACTTTGTCAAAAAGTGTTTTGTTCATAGAAAAAATGATATTAAAAAAAGGCGACAAAAGTGCCTATTGAATGTTGTGCAGGATGTAAAAATAAATAAAAAATAAGTGTTTGCAGCTATCTTTATGTTGGTGAATTACGATGTTCAACTGATATAATTCCAAATATTTTTATGTTTTACGAGCGCTCTGTAGGCAAGTAAAATAGGTTTGTTTTCAATTGAATCCAGTGAAGGATCTGATTTTAAGATAGTTACCGAAACTTCTCTGGCTTTTTTGAGTAAAGCAGCATCCTTGACTATATCTGCTATTTTTAGCTGTAACACGCCGCTCTGTTGGGTGCCCATAAGATCTCCAGGACCTCTTAATTTTAAATCTACTTCTGCGATTTCAAATCCGTCACTAGAGGCTACCATGGTTTCAAGTCTTGTTTTTCCCTCTTGAGACACTTTGTTTCCAGACATAAGGATACAAAAACTTTGTTCAGCGCCTCTACCCACACGTCCTCTTAACTGGTGTAATTGCGACAGTCCAAATCGCTCTGCACTTTCAATAACCATCACAGACGCGTTAGGCACATTAACCCCAACTTCAATCACAGTAGTCGCTACCATAATTTGAGTTTCTCCTTTTACAAATCGTTCCATTTCGTAGGCTTTTGCGGCTGCTTTCATTTGTCCATGAACAATAGATACTTGGAATTCGGGTGCAGGAAACGACCTAGAAATACTGTCGTATCCATCCATGAGATCTTTGTAATCTAATGCCTCGGATTCATTGATTAATGGATAAACAATATAAACCTGTCTGCCTTTTAAAATCTCTTCTTTAATAAATTTAAATACGCTAAGCCTGTGGGAATCTGATCGCCAAACAGTTTTAATTTCTTTTCTCCCCGGCGGAAGCTCATCTATCACAGAAATGTCTAAATCTCCATAAATACTCATCGCTAAAGTTCTCGGGATAGGGGTGGCAGTCATGACCAATACATGTGGGGGAAGGGTGTTTTTGTGCCATAGTTTAGCCCTTTGTGCCACACCAAACCTGTGTTGTTCATCTATAATGGCAAGTCCAAGATTTTTGTAAACCACGGTGTCTTCAAGTAGGGCATGGGTGCCTATCAACACTTTTAACTCCCCCTCCTGTAGACTTTGTAGCAAAGGTTTTCTAGCACTTTTTCTGACGCTTCCAGTCAGTAATGCAACACGGATGCCTAAGGGTTCTAAAAGCTCGGAAACTCCTTTGAAATGTTGGTTGGCAAGTATTTCAGTAGGTGCCATTAAACAGGCTTGAAAGCCATTGTCTAAAGCAAATAAAATAGCCATTACAGCCACAATTGTTTTGCCTGAACCAACATCTCCTTGCAGTAATCTATTCATCTGGGCATTGCTTCCCACATCTGTTCTAATTTCCTTAATGACTCTTTTTTGAGCATTGGTGAGTTCGAAAGGCAATTGGTTGTTGTAAAAATTATTAAAATACGCTCCTACATTACTAAATGGTAATCCTTTAATCTTATTTTTCCTTACAAGATTCTTTCTAATAAGCTGTAATTGTATAAAAAACAATTCTTCAAATTTTAATCTAGCTGCTGCTCTGCTAAGCATTTTTGCGTCCTTAGGAAAGTGTATGTGAAATAATGCCGTGGACCGTTGTAATAATTTTAAATTTTCTAAAATGCTAGCGGAGAGGGTTTCCTCAAAAGCACTGCCACACTCGTTAAAGAGTTGTTCCATAGCTCTGAGCATAAATCGATTGCCCATATTCGCATTGGAAAGTCTTTCTGTACTAGGATAAATGGCCTGCAATCCTATTCTGTTGTTGGCCTGGTAATTTTCCAACAGCTCCATATCTGGATGGGCCATATTAAACCTTCCTTGGAATACGGAGATTTTACCAAATATGACATAGGGTGTATTGGGTTTAATGCTTTCTTTGATCCATTTGGCGCCTTTGAACCAAACCAAATCCAATGCCCCAGTGTTGTCTAAAAACTTAGCAACCAATCTACTCCCCTTTTTTTGGGGTATGGTTTCTATTTGGGTAATTACACCTACAATTTGAACTTCTGCTTGAGAGGCTTCCAATTGATTAATATGGTGGAATTGTGTTCTGTCTACATAGCGATTTGGAAAAAAGTGCAATAGATCTTGATAGGTATGTATGCCCAGTTGCTCCTTTAAAAGTTTTGCTCTGGTGGGGCCTACCGTTTTAAGATAGGCAATAGGGGTTTGGAGCAGGACTGAATTCATGGTATAAATGTAACTTTTAAGTGTGATTTTTCCAATAGAAATTCATTTGAATCCTTTATTAAGCACCTTATTTTATTACATTTATAGATTGGGAAAAACAAACCGTATGAAAAAAGCATTAGTGATTTCTGGAGGAGGTAGTAAGGGTGCTTTTGCAGGAGGTGTAGCCCAATATCTCATGAGAAATCAGGGAAGAGAATACGATATTTTTGTAGGTACCTCTACAGGGAGTTTACTTATTCCCCAATTGGCTTTAAATAATTTAGAGAAATTGCATCACGCCTACACCAATGTAAATCAGAGAAGCATTTTTGATGTAAATCCTTTTGTGGTTAAAAAGAAGGGAGATAGGGAGTACGTGACCATTAATTATATCACTACTTTATTTCAATTTCTAAGAAGGAAAAGAACTTTTGGAGAGAGTAATAACCTGAGAAAAACCATTGCAAAAAATTTTAGTAGGGCCTCTTTCGAAATGTTGTTAAAAGGTGATAAAGAAGTCGTAGTGAGTGTCTCTAATCTCTCCAAGAATAGGGTAGAATACAAATCCATACACGATTATGACTACGAGACCTTCATAGATTGGATCTGGATGTCATGTAACTACATTCCTTTTATGTCATTAGTCACTAAAGATGGCTACGAGTACGGAGATGGAGGTTTAGGTTCTGTGGTGCCTATCAGAGAAGCCATTAGAAGGGGAGCAAAAGAGGTCGATGTGATTATTTTAGAATCAGAAAACATGGACCATAATAAAGTATTGGGGAAAAACCCATTTTCGCTCATGATCAGTATTTTTGGATTCGTATTGGATCAGATAGAATATCATGATATATCTGAGGGCATATTAGCCGCAAAGCACAATGGGGTACAACTCAATTTATACTATACGCCAACAAAACTAACAGAGAACTCACTAATCTTTAATAAGAAGCGAATGAAGGAGTGGTGGCAACAAGGTTTGGCTTATGCTCAGGAGAAATTCAATTCAAATTCTTCTCCTTTACCCCAAAAGAAAGAAGTGTATTAATGTCCAATAAAAAAAGCCTCGATAAAACGAGGCTTTTAAAATTAGTTTGAGATATAAAGCGCTTGAACCTTACTGAGACAGATAGTCTAAGGCCATTTCAGAAAGGGTTTTCACGCCCAACAACATTCCAGCGTCGTCTATTTTAAAGTCTGGAGTATGGTGGGGGAAAGCTTCTTTATTGCCCGGTGTATTGCCTCCTAGGAAGAAATAGAATCCAGGTACTTTTTCTTGGAAAAAAGAAAAATCTTCTGCTCCAGTGATGGCTTTCATAAGCATCACTTGTTCTTTACCTGCAGTTTTCTGAAGTGTGGGTAACATTTGCCCTACCAAATTAGCGTCGTTATAGGTAATAGCCGCACCATTGACAATATCTACTGTAGCAGTACCGCCATAAGCAGTAGCTATAGCAGAAACCATTTCTTTCATGCGCTTACCAATATGATCCCTCATTTTATAATCAAGTGTTCTAATAGTACCCACCATTTCGGCAGTTTCGGGAATGATATTAAAACGTACTCCAGCCGTTATTTTACCCACAGTAATCACTGCAGCCTCGTTGGTTAAATCAGATTCTCTAGAAATGATGGTTTGTAATCCATCAATAATTTTAGCACTGATCAAAATAGGATCTACACCGCCCCAAGGTTGTGAACCATGGGTTTGTTTTCCTTGCACCTTAATGACAAAACGATCAGATGCAGCCATTGCACCGAGGGGCTTGTATCCAATCATACCCACAGGAAGTACAGAATTAATATGAAGCCCAAAAATGGCATCTACCGAAGGGTTATCTAAGACACCTTCTTTAATCATTAGCGATGCACCGCCTTCTTCTCCTGGTGGTGGACCTTCTTCAGCAGGTTGAAACACAAATTTTATGGTTCCTTTTATCTTGTTTTTGTGTTTACTCAAAACAGAAGCTACGCCCATGAGAATGGCGGTATGGGTGTCGTGACCACAGGCGTGCATCACGCCAACTTTTTCTCCCATAAAAGTACCCTTTACAGTAGATTTATAGGGTAAATCATTGCGTTCCGTAACAGGCAATGCGTCTATATCTGCACGAAGTGCCACTACTTTTCCAGGAAGATCCCCTTTTAAAATACCCACAACCCCTGTTTTTGCAACTCCTGTGGTTACTTCTATGCCCAAGCTTTTGAGATGGGCCGCTATTTTAGCAGCTGTTTTAAATTCTTGGTTCGAGAGTTCAGGATTCTGATGAATGTCATGGCGCCACGCTATGACCTGAGATTCAATTTTTTCATATTCCGATACAGGCAATTGCATTTGCGCTTGGGTAAAAGTACCTACACATAAAAAAATGGCTGCTAGTGTTTTTTTCATAAGCTTATTTAAAAAAAATTAGTTAACTTTTTTAAATATACTCATATTATTAAAACCTTTGTTTCTAGGGCGCTTTTTTGTTTATAATTATTAATTATTCCCGGCTATGAAACGCATATTAATAGTTAATTTTATAGCCTAAACACTGCATATTGAAAAATTATATAGAAAGCTTGAACGAGGCGCAAAAAGCCCCGGTACTTCATAAAGATGGTCCTCTGATGGTCATAGCTGGTGCTGGGTCTGGAAAGACCAGGGTGCTCACCATAAGAATTGCCCATCTCATGTCTCTAGGAGTGGATTCTTTCAATATTCTCGCACTGACTTTCACCAACAAAGCAGCCAGAGAGATGAAACACAGGATTTCCAGTATAGTGGGTGGGGCAGAGGCTAAGAATCTATGGATGGGGACTTTTCACTCTGTATTTGCCAAATTATTGCGCTTTGACGGAGATAAGTTGGGTTATCCTAGCAATTTCACCATATATGATACGCAGGATTCACAAAGGCTCATTGCTTCCATTATTAAAGAAATGGGACTGGACAAGGATATATATAAGTACAAGCAAATCCAGAATAGAATATCTTCTTATAAAAACAGTTTAATAACGGTTAAAGCCTATCACAACAATCCAGACCTTCTTGAGGCAGACGCTATGGCCAAAAGGCCTCAAACTGGCGCTATATATAAAGCATATGTGGACCGCTGTTTTAAAGCTGGTGCTATGGATTTTGATGACTTACTCTTGCGTACTAATGAACTTCTAACCAGGTTTCCTGAGGTACTCATGAAATACCAAAACAGGTTTAAATATATCTTAGTAGATGAGTACCAAGATACCAACCACTCGCAGTATTTAATCGTAAAGGCCCTTTCCGACAGGTATCAGAATATTTGTGTGGTGGGAGATGACGCCCAAAGTATATATTCCTTCAGAGGGGCAAACATAGACAACATTTTAAATTTTCAAAAAGACTACGATCAGGTAGCTCAATACAGGTTAGAGCAGAATTATAGGTCAACAGATACCATTGTAAAGGCAGCAAATAGTATTATTTCTAACAATACCAACCAATTAGATAAGGTGGTATGGACCTCTAACGATCCAGGGGAATTGATCACAGTGCACAGGTCTCCTACAGATGCTGAAGAAGGAAGGTTTGTCGCTGGAAGTATCTTGGAAACTAAGATGCAAGAACAACTTCCTAACAGTTCTTTTGCAGTGCTTTATAGAACCAATTCACAATCTAGGGCTATAGAAGACGCCCTTAGAAAGCGAGATATTGCCTATAGAATTTTTGGTGGATTGTCTTTCTATCAAAGAAAAGAGATAAAAGATGTCCTGGCCTACTTAAGGCTGGTCATAAATCCCAAAGATGAAGAAGCGCTAAAGCGTATCATTAATTTTCCAGCAAGGGGAATTGGTCAAAGTACTGTAGATAAATTGGTGGTTGCTGCAAACCATTACGGCAGGTCTATTTTTGAAGTCATGGAACATTTAGACACCATACCTCTGCAAATAAATAGCGGAACCAAACGCAAATTAGAAGATTTTGTGACCATGATTAAGAGCTATCAGGTACTCAATGAAACGGCAGACGCATTTGTGCTCTCTGAACATGTGGCCAAGAAAACCGGTTTGCTCTTAGAATTTAAAAAAGATGGCACCCCAGAGGGAATAGCCAAAATGGAAAACATTGAGGAGCTTCTCAACGGTATTAAAGACTTTGTTGAGGGCCAGCAGGAACTGGCCGATGCCACAGGAGGTATTTCTGAATTTCTTGAAGATGTATCTCTTGCGACAGACTTAGATAAAGAAGTTGGAGATGAAGATAGGGTAGCGCTTATGACCATTCACATGGCGAAGGGATTAGAGTTTCCGGTGGTCTATGTAGTGGGTATGGAAGAAGATCTCTTTCCTTCTGCAATGAGTATGAATACCAGGTCTGAACTAGAGGAGGAGCGAAGGCTTTTCTATGTAGCCCTCACTAGAGCAGAAAAAAAGGCCTACTTGACCTATGCCCAAACAAGGTATAGGTGGGGCAAACTCGTAGACGCTGAGCCTTCTAGATTTATAGAAGAAATAGACGATAGTTTCTTAGACATGCAAGTTCCTATAGATTCTTACCGTTATAAACCCATGATAGATGCAGATATTTTTGGCGATATAGACAAAAGTAAACTGCGTCAGACCAAACCTGTTTCAACTGCACCACCGAGTTCTTTTAGACCCAAAGAGAACCAATTGAGAAAGCTTAGAAAGATTAAACCAGATTTGTCTAATCCAATTGGAAATGGAGAAGATAGTATAGAATTGATAGCTGGCACAGTCGTAAAACACAGTAGGTTTGGTAGCGGAAAAGTAATGGCTATTGAAGGGGTGGGTGCAGATAAGAAAGCCACTATTGACTTTGAAGTTGGTGGGCTTAAGAAGTTGATCCTTCGTTTTGCAAAACTAGAAGTAGTGTCTTAAAAGTATATGGGACAATTAATTAAAATATATCCGGATAATCCGCAAGAGTCTGCCTTAGAAAAGGTAGTTCGTGCGCTTAGGGATGGTGCGCTTATTATTTACCCAACAGATACTGTTTATGGGATTGGCTGTGATATTACCAATAATAAAGCCTTGGAGAAGCTGGCTAAATTAAAAGGCATAAAGCTTGAAAAAGCCACTTGGTCTTTTATTTGTGCAGACCTCAGTAATATCTCTGACTATGTGAAACAAATAGATACGGCAACCTTTAAAATTTTAAAGCGATCCTTACCTGGTCCTTATACTTTTGTACTTCCCGGTAATAACAACCTTCCGAAGGCTTTTAAGAAACGTAAGACTGTAGGAATAAGAGTGCCGAATCACTCTATTCCTAAGAAGATAGTAGAAATGCTCGGAAACCCTATAGTCTCTACTTCGATTTATGATCCAGATGAGTTGCTAGAATACACAACAGATCCAGAACTTATATTTGAAAAATGGGCCCCACATGTAGCCTTTGTTATAGATGGTGGCTATGGTGATAATGTGCCTTCTACTATTGTAGATTTATCTGGAGACACTCCAGAACTCCTTCGTCTGGGTAAAGGGCACTTTGACTTGCTGTAGTAAGATTTTGGTACAGGATTAAAAATTGATTTGCTATTAAAAAAAAATGCCACCCGAAGGGTGGCATTTTTAATATCATAGCTGTAATAACTTAGTTAATTGCAGCGTCTTTTAATCCTTCTTCGATCATAGTGTAAAACTGATCAATTTTAGGAAGTACTACGATTCTAGTTCTTCTGTTTTTAGAAAGTTCTGAAGAAATTGGCAAATACTCAGCTCTACCAGCTGCAGTCATACGTTTAGGATCTACTCCAAAATCTTTTTGAAGCATACGTACCACTGAAGTAGCTCTCTTTACAGATAAATCCCAGTTGTCTACTAAGTCCCCTTTAGAGAAACTTCTTTCATCTGTATGACCTTCTACCATAAATTCGAAATCTGGTTTGTTGTTAACCACTTTCGCTACTTTTTCTAATACAGACTTGGCCTTATTAGATACTACATAGCTACCAGTGTTAAATAATAACTTGTCAGAGATAGATACAAATACAACGCCTTTTTCTACGCTAATCTCAATATCTTCATCATCTAAGTTACCCAACACCCCTTTTAAACTTTGTACCAATGCAAGGTTCACAGAATCTCTTCTGGTAACAGCATTGTTTAATTTACGAATAGTCAGGTCTTTTTCTTTTAAGCTCTCTAAAGAACGCTCTAAATTGTCAGCTCCTTTGGAAGTTAAAGTAGTTAGGTTTCCAAGGTTATTGATCAATTCTTGATTGTTCGCTTTTAAATAAGCATTTTGATCTTCAAGTAACTGTAAACGAGCGGTGTCTTCTAAACAGCTGTTCAATTTAACAGTAGCAGAATTGAGCAAATCTTGGGTTTCTTTTTGTTTTGCTTCTAAATCGGTGAATTTCTTTTGTGATACACAAGAAGAAAGTAATAATGTGGCGCCTAGGCAGCCAAGAATGATTTTTTTCATGGGTTGGGAAAATATAATTAATACATCAAATTTATCTATTATTCTCTGTAATTGAGTGGGTAATTTAGTTAATCTTTTACTAAAAGCGAAAACTTTTTTAAACCTCTTACATAATGAGACCAAACTATTGAAGTGGTATTGTAGTATTTTACGTGGTGTTTTGGGCTATGGTATTTTTTAAAAGCGCTACGAGCTCCTTTGTAAAAACCAAAATGGGCATGAATAATTGCCAGACAATGACTGAATTTGCCTTGAAGAATAAATCTAATCCCAGCAATACCATCTAGAATGAGTCTAACGAAAATCACTAGTATGGCCCTGTGTAAAGACATGTTTTTTAAGATAGAAAAAAGTGAGTTTCTGAAATTCAAAAAAGTTTTTTTAGGATTCATGTTACTCAAGGTAGACCCACCCAAATGATATACAGTACTATTTCCAAGGTACATGACTTTATGTCCCAGATTTTTAGCCCTCCAACAAAGGTCTATTTCTTCTTGGTGTGCAAAGTAAGATTCATCAAACCCATTTAATGTATGAAAGACTTCTTTTCTAATAAACATACAAGCTCCAGTGGCCCAAAAAATCTCTATGGTGTCATTGTATTGGCCTTGGTCTTCCTCTATATGTTGAAATATTCTTCCCCTACAAAAAGGGTAACCAAATGCATCTAAATAGCCCCCTGCAGCTCCGGCATATTCAAAATGTGTTTTTTTTAATTCATCCAAAATTTTTGGCTGAGCTATAGCTAAGTGAGCATCTGAATTAAAAGCCGTAACTATAGAAGTCAACCAGTTTTTGGAAGGAGCAACATCTGAATTAAGTAAGCAAAATAGGGGTTCATTTAGATCTTTCAAGGCCAAATTATAACCTCCTGCAAAGCCGTTATTAAATGGCATTTCTATGATTGAAATCTGAGGAAATCTTTCTTTTAAAAGTTCTTTTGAGCTATCTGTAGAGCCATTATCTGCTACATAAACATGGGCTATTCCTGCACTGTTTTTAATCACAGTAGGCAGGAATCGCTCTAATAAGGCGGCTCCATTCCAATTGAGTATCACTATGGCTATTTGTTTCACAGGCTTTTAAAATGGCAAATTAAGGGATATAATCAGGAATACTTTCTAAAAAAGCATAATTTTCTGCTGCTTTATCTACAACACAATAATAGTGTGTTAAGCCATTAGTCACCATAAGTAACTGTGCGTTTAGACTTAAATTATACCGGGCAATTTGATCAAATGTTTGTTGGGTAATTTTTATTTCTGGTGCTTTACACTCTACAAGTAAATAAATGCTACCATCCTTATTAAAAACAACCACATCTACTCTTTTTGTCAATCCATTTACTAGAATCTTTTTTTCAACATTAATTAGACTTTTAGGATATTTCTTTTCATGGATAAGAAACCATACTAAGTGTTGTCTCACCCATTCCTCTGCTTGTATCTGGACAAATTTTTTCCTGATAATATCAAAAATATAGGACTTATTTTTCCTATTTTTGATTCTGAACGGATAGGTTGGAAAGTTTAAAACTTGCATGGTGCAAATTTGATGAATTAAATTGAATGGAAGAAGCAAAGTTAATTGCTAGTGAAATAAATAAAGGAAATTTTAGCCCACTCTATTTCCTTTATGGGGAGGAACCTTATTACATAGATGCCATTACTCATTTAATTGAGCAAAAGGCACTTGCTGAAGAAGAGAAAGCATTCAATCAATTAATTGTTTACGGAAAAGATGCGCTTGTTGAAGACATAGTTTCTCAAGCGAAACGATACCCCATGATGGCTGAAAGACAATTGATTATTGTCAAGGAAGCACAACACCTCTCTAGACAAATAGACGGCCTGCAAGAGTATGCAAAGCATCCGCTCCAAACGACCATTTTAGTACTGTGTTATAAATACCAAAAGCCAGATAAAAGGAAAGGTGTTTTTAAAGCTTTTCAAAAAAATGGAACCATTTTGGAGTCAAAAAAAATCTATGATAATAAAATTCCTTTGTGGATTAATGACTTAATTCAACGGAAGGGTTTTACGGCCCAACCAGCTGTTCCTTATTTATTATTTGAATTTTTAGGCGCAGATCTAAGTAGGATTGAAAAAGAAATAGATAAGCTGTCCATTCACATAGAAAAAGGCGCTTTAATTACCCCTGAAGTGGTAGAGCAACATATTGGGATTAGTAAAGATTACAACAACTTTGAATTAAAAAAAGCTATTGGTGAAAGAGATATTTTAAAAGCATTTAAGATTGTCCATTATTTTGCACACAATCCAAAAGACAATCCTTTTTTGATGACAGTATCTATTTTGCATAGTTTCTTCACGCAAATCATGCAATATCATGGGCTTACTGATCACAATCCAAACCATGTAGCTGCAAGCTTAGGGATTTCTCCATTTTTCATCAATGAAATTAAAAGTGCGGCTAAACAGTATCCAATGAAAAGGGTTAGTCAAATTTTAAAGGTACTCAAGGACTTGGATCTTAAAAACAAAGGACTGGGCGCTCCAACAGATCACGAAAACTTACTCAAGGAATTGTTGATCAAAATACTTTAAATTTTCTTCAAACGTTTGCCATGAATCAAGCGTGCCAAAAGATCCAGTAGATTACCGCTATTTCAAAATAGTTTGATGCTTAAATAATTACGACATATTAGGTGCTTAAAACAGGGTACGCTATGGTAGAATCTGACTTAAATTATTATGCAGGATAAGCACTCGGATTAGATTCGTGCATGATGTTATAGATGCTTTCAAAGATATCTTCTGCATTTGGCTTAGAAAAATAATCACCATCACTAGCGTAAGCAGGTCTGTGCGCCTTTGCAGTAAGTGTTGTTGGCGGTGTATCTAAGTAATGAAAAGCACCTTGTTTCTCTATGATTTCTTGCATTAAATAAGCAGCACAACCTCCTGGAACATCTTCATCTATTACGATAAGTCTGTTTGTTTTCTTAACACTTTCTAACACCTCATGTTTTAGATCAAAAGGCAAGAGACTTTGGGCGTCTATGAGTTCAACATCTATGTCATAATTTTGAAGTGAACTGATCACTTGTTCTACTATCCTCAAGGTAGAACCATAAGAAAGTACCGTAATATCTTTACCCTCTTTTAAAACATCTATCACGCCAATTGGCGTACATATTTCAGATAAGTTATTAGGCATAGGTTCTTTTAGCCTGTACCCATTTAAACTCTCTATGACAAGAGCCGGCTCATCACTCTTCATAAGCGTGTTGTAAAAACCAGCTGCTACAGTCATATTTCTAGGGGTTAAAATATACATGCCTCTTAGAAAATGAATGAGACCACCCATTTGAGATCCAGAATGCCAAATACCTTCTAACCTGTGTCCTCTTGTTCTTACAATCAATGGCGCTTTTTGTTTTCCAAAAGTTCTATAGCGTAAAGAGGCTAAATCATCACTTAAGGTTTGTAATGCATATAGCATATAATCAAGGTATTGAATCTCAGCAACAGGTCTTAAACCCCTGAGTGCCATTCCAATTCCCTGGCCTATAATACTCGCTTCTCTAATACCTGTGTCTGCCACCCTAGTTTCACCATATTTTTTTTGTAAGCCTTCTAAACCTTGGTTTACATCTCCTATAGTACCAATATCTTCTCCAAAAATTAAAAACTCAGGATACTTTTCAAGCAGTTGGTCAAAATTATCTCTGAGAATAAGTCTTCCATCTACCAAGGGAGCATCTTTGCTATAAGTGGGTGGAATAGAGGATATATTCGTGGCTTTATTTTCATGCTCACTGTATAAATGTGCACTGAACTTTGGTTGCATTTCAGACATAAAGTTTGTCAGCCAATTTTTAAGAATTTCACGTTCTTTAGTTTGCTCACCAATCAAACCCCTAAGGGCTAATCTAGCTTTTGCTGCCAAGTCTTTTTTAATAGGTTCTTCAATGGCAATTAAATCGTTGAGTATACTAGTAATAGCTGCTTTATTGTTCGTGTTTTCTGCTACAAGCCTAAATACTTTGACTAAGTCTTTTTTATAAGCCAAATGAGGGGTTAAGAATTCAGACCAAGCTTCTTTTTTAGCATTTCGAACATCCCTCTTAATATCTTTTTCAATTTGTAAAAGACTTTCTTCATCTGCAAAATCGTTCTCTAAAATCCAAGACCTAAATTTCACATTACAATCTTGTTCTTTTTCCCAGATAAGGCGATCATCTGATTTATATCTTTCATGAGAACCAGAGGTAGAGTGGCCTTGAGGTTGGGTGAGTTCTATTACGTGAATGATTACAGGCACATGTTTTTCTCTTGCAATCTGTGCAGCTTCTTGATAGGTTTTTACTAGGGCTGGGTAGTCCCAACCATTGACTTTAAAAATTTCATAGCCATTCGTGCCTTCTTCCTTTTGAAAACCCTTGAGTACTTCGCTAATATTTTCCTTGGTTGTTTGATGTTTCGCATGAACTGAAATCCCATATTCGTCATCCCAAATACTAACGACCATAGGTACTTGAAGCACCCCTCCTGCATTGATTGTCTCAAAAAATAATCCTTCACTAGTACTTGCATTTCCAATGGTACCCCATGCCACTTCATTTCCTTGAACAGAAAACAATTTACCTGCTATATTTTTTTCTGACCTGTACACTTTTGAGGCCTGTGCCAAACCAAGTAATCTTGGCATTTGAGATGCTGTTGGTGAAATATCTGCACTACTGTTATGTTGCTTTGTCAAGTTTTTCCAACTACCATCTTCGTGAAGACTGTGGGTGACAAAGTGCCCACCCATTTGTCTTCCAGCACTCATGGGTTCTTTTTCAATATCTGTAGTAGCATATAAACCATGAAAAAGGTCTTTGGGTTTTAAAAGATCCAATGCAATCATAAAGGTTTGGTCTCTGTAGTACCCACTTCTAAAATCACCCTCATTAAAGGCTTTAGCCATAGCTATTTGGGGAATTTCTTTTCCATCTCCGAAAATTCCAAATTTAGCCTTACCTGTTAAAACTTCTCTTCTTCCAAGTAAGCTACATTCTCTTGAAGTAACAGCTATTTTATAATCAGTTATAATCTCAGATTTAAACTCGTCAAAAGAAATTTGTTTTTTAGAATTGGCAGTAGATATATCCATTAACTGTGGGTGTTTTCTTTTTTAGGCGTCAATAATTCTATTGCAAAAATATAGAAAAAAGATGGAATATTTTTATTAATAAAACCCTCATATTGAACAATACGAAATAATACAGCTATTTGAACTACGTAATATCAATAATTCACAATGATTAGATTTTTTGCTGAGAAAAACGCAATATTTAGAACCATTTTCTATTGAAGAGCCCTATGAGTGTTTTAGGACTTAAGGTAACTACAAATCTAATTTTTTCTACATAATTATCTTGCCCAGATTCCCAACCATTATTGGAGTATAGCGGGAAATACAATTCAAAATAGTCGGTCACTAAATTGAGTCTAATCCCTGAATCATACACCATACGCTCTTTGTAACCTTTGTTTTTCACAAAGCCAAAATCAGTATAAAACTCTACCCAACGGTATAGGTTTATGCTGGCGTTGGTAGTAGCTATCCATTGATTGGCAAAGGGTCTGTCTAATTTAGATTTAAAACCACCTTCTGCTATAATAATTTGTTGTGAGTATAATCCTTGGTCTTCAGATCTTCCTAGAAAACTGTAATCGAATAAATAATCTGTTGGACGGTCTAGCGCAAAACTAAAGAAATCTCCTTTAGTTTCATTTCTGATAAAACTCCCTGCAAAAAAACGAATATTGAACTGTCTGTTATTTTCAAACAACCTTCTGTATTCAATTTCAAATGAGAGCTTGGTGAAATCTTTGGCTTGTTGTGCGTCCAAATTCCAAGAAAAATACTTTAGTATTCCATTGTCATTTGATCCATAACGCATATTGAGAACACCGTAGTTGGGTGTCTGACTCTGAGCGTCAATGGGCATAGCGGGATTTGGGTCTCTTTGTACCTGAACATACCTCAACTGTAAAAAGTTTCTCTTATTAGACCTTAGGTCTTCAGGCCTCCATCCCATTGATAAAGAGGGGGTCAGGGTCGTGTAACGAGCATTCTCTGTGTACTGATAGCTGGAAGCACCTAAGTTGTAATTAGTAACATATAAGCGTTTGTTTTGGTGGTACTTTCTATAGTTGAAACGTCCATAACCAACAAACTTTTTACCCTTGAGACCATAGGAGGGAGAAAAATCATAATTAAATGGCCTTTCTAGTACTGTTTTATTGTACAACCTAATGCCAGGGGTTAATCCGTCATAAATATTGAAATTGGCAATGGGCACATAAAACACCTGATTGTAATTAGGATCTTCTAGGTCTTTAAAAAACTGAAATTTCAGTTTTTTGTTACTAGAAAACCAACCATTAAGTGATTTCCAATTGTCTCTCTGATTAAATTCAGGAATCTTTTGATTGTAGTTTAGAACGAGTTTATCTTCTGATTGATTGGGGATTTTAAAACGTCCAATACTGTCTATACCAGTGAACCAATACTGAGACACAACGCTATCTTTCTTTAGACCGAACACCGATATAGGCACCTTGGTTTTTTGCTTATTTTTTATAGTAAATGATATTGAATCTGGCTGAGCAGAAGCTTTGGTGATTTTAAAATCTATTTTGTTTTTGGTGGCTATATACGTGTTAAAAAACCAATCTATATTTTTTGAGGTGTACTTTTCTAAGGTAGTTTTAAAGTCCTTTGTAGCAATACTAGCGCTTTTGTGTGCTTGATAAAAATCCCGAATACATTGTTCCAATACGCCTTCTCCCAAATAATCTTCTAAATAGGCCAATCCCAAACCTGCTTTATATTTGTTGGCTATTTGCTGGTTAAATTTTATTAAGGAGTCGTTAGATGTGGTGAGCGGTTGGTCTAAGTTGCGTCTCGCAGTTAAGTTATACAATAGTGCATACTGATCATTAAAGCCCAATTCAGATAAATGAAGGCTCCTCACACCCCAGTAAGAAGCTATTTTTCCTAATAATTTTTGATCGGGATAATAGGTCTCCACATATTTGATCATATTGAAGTTCACCAATGCATCTATTACCCATTGTTCTTTTCTAGGATTAATAAAAAAACTCTCCTTAAATAGGGTGTATAAACTTGTTTTTAATAGGCTTAACTCTAGTTTAAATGACTCTTCGTAGGGATTTACAAAACTGGGAAGTTTATTTAATCCATAGAGCGGGTTTCTGTCATAATTCATTTTGGTAACCAGAAGTTGATCTAAAGGAATGTCACCAATTTTGTCTTCAATGAATGAAAAAACTTTCATTACAGCAAGAAGCTCAAGACCTTTATCTAAATTACCTCCTCTCAAATCAGTCACTAGTGTGGTGCTTTTAAGTGGGTACCTCACAAAACTGTTTTGATTGGTTAGGTACATTTCTGCTCCTTTTTTCTTTTGAGCCGTTAGGGTGGCCCATCTTTTATTTCCTTTTTCCTGTTCTAAAGTTTCTTTGTAATTTGAATTTAACACCAATTCTTTGGCATAGTTTATTTTTATGACTGTATTAGTAATATCTGTATAAAGGTCTTGCAGGTCTTTGTTGGAATACAACAACCATTCTTTATCGTTATAAACTGCAGGCGTGAGGTACCAATCCTTAAGGAAATAGCCTCCCTCTGTGTCATATCCATAAGAAGTATATTTGTTTGGGGGAAGTTTAACGGTATAAGTAAAGGTTATTATTTCAAAATCTCCTGGTGCAATAGGTTTGTTTAGTGAAATACCAATAATATCTTTTTCTTTGGTACGCCACCAAGGTAGAGAATAGTAATTCTGATCTACTGCACCAATCAGATCTGTTCCTCCTCTGAGCTCCTTAGAGGCTAGATGCAGGTTTTTCTTAAAATCATCTGCAAAGCGACTCGCTAAAGGAGAATCTTTATGGGCATATGCATTTGCCCAATCATTAAAATATAGCACACCGAGGGTGTCTGCACTTTGATTGTTGTAGGTGAACTCTTGTTGAATTTTTATTTCTTTGGTTTCACTGTTGAGACTTGCACTAATTTTATTGACATGCTGCCCTAAACCCAATAAAGGTAGGGCAAGAGTTAGGTATAAAAAAAAATATTTAAAATTCATGAATGATTTTGCCTCATTAGAAGTTAGGGCTTAAAGATTTTCCTTTGTAGAAGGCGTTTATGTGATTGACTACTTCTTCAGCATTATCAGCCATTTGAAGTAAGTCCAAATCTTTTTCAGAGATATTTCCGTTTTTTAAAAGGGTGTTTTTCACCCAATCTAAAAGTCCCGCCCAAAAAGAACGGCCTACTAAAATAATGGGGAATTTCTCAATCTTATTGGTTTGAATCAGGGTAATGGCTTCAAAGAGTTCATCCAGCGTTCCAAAACCACCAGGCATGACCACAAACCCTTGTGAATACTTCACAAACATGACTTTTCTCACAAAGAAATAATCAAACTGTAAATTTTTGTCATGATCTATATACGGATTGTCATGTTGCTCAAAAGGCAAATCAATATTGAGCCCTACCGAGGTGCCCTTTTCAAGATGTGCGCCTAAATTTCCCGCTTCCATAATACCTGGACCTCCTCCAGTAATAACACCATACCCTTCTTGGGCTATTCGCTGGGCAATTTTTGTAGCAAGCTCATAGTATTCCGTTCCAGGTTTGGTTCGCGCAGAACCAAAAATAGAGACACATGGACCTATCATGCTCATTTTTTCATACCCATTCACAAATTCTCCCATGATTTTAAAAAGGGCCCATGAATCATTGGTCTTTATTTCATTCCAACCTTTAAAATGTTTTTCTTTTCTCATAGTAATTATGGCTATAAGTTATAAATCTAGTTCTTTTTTTAAAAATCGAGCAGTATGACTCTTTTTATGTTTGGCTACTTCTTCAGGCGTACCTTCTACAATGATTTGTCCCCCTCGAGCGCCTCCTTCATATCCAATGTCTATGAGGTGGTCTGCTATTTTAATCACATCTAAATTGTGCTCTATTACTAAAACAGTATTCCCTTTATCTACCAATTTTTGCAGCACCCCTAATAAAACCCTAATGTCTTCAAAATGTAGACCAGTGGTGGGTTCATCTAAAATATAAAGGGTATTTCCTGTGTCTCTTTTTGACAATTCAGCGGCTAATTTAATTCTCTGTGCTTCTCCTCCAGATAAAGTGGTAGATTGTTGCCCTAAAGATATGTATCCCAATCCGACATCTTGAATGGTCTTTAGTTTCCTGTAAATTTTAGGTATTGCTTCAAAGAATAATACGGACTCATCAATGGTCATTTCTAAAACGTCTGAAATAGATTTCCCTTTGAACCTAATCTCTAGAGTCTCTCTGTTAAACCTTTTCCCATTACAGGTTTCACAGAGAACATACACATCTGGGAGAAAATTCATTTCAATGACGCGTAATCCGCCCCCTTGACAAGTTTCGCATCGGCCTCCGGCCACATTAAAACTAAATCTTCCTGGTTTATAGCCCCTAATAGTGGCTTCAGTAGTTTTAGTGAATAGGCTTCTAATTTCCCCAAAAACTTCTGTGTATGTGGCCGGGTTAGACCTTGGCGTTCTACCTATGGGTTGTTGGTTTATGTCAATCACTTTGTCAATGTGCTCAAGGCCAGAAATTTTCTTGTAAGGCATAGGCTTTTTAACACCATTGAAAATATGGGCATTCAAAATAGGGTAGAGGGTCTCATTGATTAAGGTAGATTTACCCGATCCAGACACCCCAGAAACCCCAATCATACATCCCAACGGAAGCTTTAGGGTGACATTTTTTAAATTATTACCTGTACAGCCCTCTAGAACAATGGATTTTCCATTTCCTTTTCTTCTAATTTTCGGAATTTCAATTCGCATTTGATTGTTGAGAAAAGCGGCAGTTAGGGTATTTTCCTTTAAAAGTTCTGCTGGAGTCCCTTGTGTGAGTATTTCTCCACCGTTTTTTCCTGCTTTTGGACCAATATCAATGACATGATCCGCACATAGTATCATATCCTTATCGTGTTCAACAACCAATATGGAATTACCTATGTCTCTGAGGGATTCTAAGGATTTTATCAGTCGCTCGTTATCTCGCTGATGCAGGCCTATACTGGGCTCATCTAATATGTACAACACCCCTACCAATTGAGAACCTATCTGTGTGGCCAATCTAATGCGTTGTGCTTCGCCACCAGAAAGTGATTTAGAGGGTCTGCTTAGACTCAGATATTCAAGCCCTACGTCTAGTAAAAACTGTAGCCTGATCTTTATTTCTTTAATAATTTCCTGGGCTATAACCGCTTGGTCTCCTTTTAGATTTTTAGAGAGGTTTTCAAAGAAAATATAGAGTTGCCCAATATCCATTTGGGAAAGTTCAGCAATATGTAAACCGGCTATTTTGAATTGCAGGGTAGTCTCTAGAAGCCTATTTCCGTTGCAGCTTTCACAACTAATTTTATCCATGAAGTCTTTGGCCCAACGCTTTAATGAGGTGGTGTTGGCTTGGGCAAATTGATTTTGAATAAACACAGAAATCCCCTCAAAATCTATATGGTAGTTTCTCTCTACACCAAGGGTCTTAGAGGCTACTATGAATTGGTCTTGCCCACCATTTATAAGTATTTCAATCGCGTCTTGAGGAATTTTTTTTATTGGCGTGTCCAAGTCAAAACCATGTCTTTGCGCGATGAGTTCTACTTGCTTGAAAGCCCAAGAATTTTTATAGGTCCCCAAGGGTCCAATACCTCCTTCTCTTACACTGAGATTGAGGTCTGGAAATATTTTATTTGTATTGACTTTATGCATAACCCCTAAGCCTTGACAGCTTGGACACATGCCTTTTGGGGAATTAAATGAAAAAGTATTTGGTTCAGGAATAGGGTAGGAGATACCACTGCTAGGGCACATGAGGTCTCGTGAAAAATAGCGCGCTTTCTTTTCTCCTGCTTCTAAAACCATCAGCACATTTTTGCCTTGATCCATGGCTATTTCAATACTCTCACTGAGCCTTTTTTGAGTACTTTCCTTGGCATCTACCAACAGGCGATCAATGACTATTTCAATGTCATGGGTTTTGTACCTGTCTACTTTCATTCCAGGCTGAAGATCCAATATTACCCCGTCTACCCTTACTTTTACAAATCCCTGCTTGCTTATTTGCTCAAAAAGCTCTCTGTAATGTCCTTTTCTGGATTTAATGACTGGGGCCAAAACACTGATTTTTTTACCCTTGTAATCCTTATGAATAAGGTCTTGAATTTGAATGTCGGTGTATTGGACCATTTTTTCCCCTGTTTCATAGGAGTATGCATCGGAAGCTCTTGCAAATAACAGCCTGAGAAAGTCATACACCTCGGTAATAGTACCTACGGTTGATCTCGGAGATTTAGAAGTGGTCTTTTGTTCTATGGCAATGACAGGAGAAAGTCCGTCAATTTTATCTACGTCTGGTCTTTCTAATCCTCCCAAAAATTGTCTCGCATAGGCAGAGAATGTTTCTATATACCTTCTTTGGCCTTCTGCGTATATGGTGTCAAAGGCGAGTGAAGATTTACCACTACCGGAAAGACCGGTAATAACAACTAGTTTTTCTCTTGGAATATTTATGTCTATATTTTTGAGGTTGTGGACCCTAGCTCCTTTTACCTCTATAAAATCTAAGGCTTTATTCATTTTCATAGCAAAAGACCAAGATACAATTTTGACATTAATTTACCACCCATACAGGGGGTGTATTTATGCGCTAATTCGTTAAAATTTTTATAATTACAAGTGATTTAAATGACTTTTTTAGGAAAATATCCTATTAGATATTTGGAATATTTCCAACTATTAATTATGTTTGTTTTTTATTTGATTGTAGTGAGGGGAATCCTAACCGATAGGAGAAGACTATTTTACTATTGTCAACTTTCTTTAATAACCGCTTATATGGACATTGATCGTTTTATATCACTTAGAAAATCCTTAGGATACACCCAAAAAACCTTTGCTGCTTGTTTGGGAATTCCCAATACTACGGCAGATATTGAACGTGGAAAAACAAAACTATCTGGAAAAATTGTGGTGGAGCTCATCAAACAATTTCAGGTAAACCCACTTTGGATATATGGAGAAAGCAATGTGCAATTCATTAAAAACACCGTCGTTAGTACCATCCCCAAGGTAGTTACTATAGATGCAGAAGGAAATGATAATATGGTACTGGTCAATGCTAAAGCTGCCGCTGGATATCCTCAAAATATCAGTGACAGCAGCTGGTACAAGCAATTGCCTGCTTTTGATTTGCCTATTCCAGAATTTAGAAACGCTACCTATAGGGGGTTTCAAGTAGAAGGAGATTCCATGCTTCCTAACCTAAGACCTAAAGAATGGGTGTTGGCAAAATCTGTTGAGAACATAGATCATATAAGTCCCAATAAAATTTACGTGGTGGTTTTATACGACTCTGTCATGGTTAAAAAAATCCAGAGACACTCTTCTGGCAATTACTTGAGCTTAATTTCGATCAATGAATCTTATGAGCCTTATGAAATTAGTTCAGATCAAATTCAAGAGATTTGGCAGGTGAGCAGTAAAATTAGTTTTGGCGTAGAAGAACCTGCAGACAATGGACTTTTAAGACAACTACAAGCGTCTATGGAAGATTTAAAAAAACAACTTCACTTGGCTAGTTTATCCAACAACAAAGGTGTAGCCTAATTGTTATTCGGTCTTGTGTAATTAAAAATAATCTTCAATTATTCAGCGGTTTATGGCGGTTTAAATCAATAATTATTATTTAGAAACCTACAGCAGCGTCGTCTCCTCTTGGATCCGCTCCAGCTTCTAATTTCCCGCTTTCAAGTACCCTAATAGCGTCTACCTTACCGATAATCCTAGTGCGTTCTTCATTGATTAAGTAACCTTTTTCTTTAAGTGTAGCTAGGGTGCTTTTAGAAAAACCTTCTGGTTCAAAAACAACGGTATCTGGCAGCCATTGGTGGTGAAATCTAGGGGCGTTAACTGCGTCCTGCATAGAAAGTCCGTGTTCATAAGCGTTGAGAATGGTTTGAGCTACTGCCGTAATAATAGTAGAACCCCCAGGAGTTCCTACAACCAACCATAGTTTTCCTTCTTTCTCTACAATAGTAGGCGTCATACTACTGAGCATTCTTTTTCCAGGTGCAATACTATTGGCTTCAGCCCCAATGAGTCCAAACATATTTGGTACGCCTGCCTTAGCAGAAAAATCATCCATTTCGTTATTGAAGAAAAAGCCCAATTCCTCTGAGTAAAGTTTAGAACCAAAAGCGCCATTTAGGGTGGTTGTTACGGAGACTGCATTTCCATCTTGATCTACAATAGAATAATGGGTAGTTTCCTCACTTTCCATGATTTGAACGTCTCCATGAGATACCTCAGAAGACAAGGTGGCTTTATCAAAAGAAAAGTTGGTCATTCGCTCTTTTAAATAAGCGTTACTCAATAGTACATCTAAGGGAATTGGACTGTAGTCCGGGTCTCCTAAAAAGAAGTTTCTGTCTGCATAAGCACGCCTTGAAGCTTCTGTAAATAGTTGTATAGCCTGAGGGGAGTTGTGGCCAAGATTCTTAATATCGTAGGGTTCTATCATTTTAAAAATCTGATGCATCGTAACGCCTCCACTACTTGGTGGGCTCATTGAAATGATTCTAAGGTCTTTGTAATTAAATATTACAGGCTGTCTCCAAACAGCTTCATAATTGGCCAAGTCTTCTGTAGTAATGAATCCACCTCTTTCTTGAATAAAAGCAGCTATTTTTTTTGCCATTTCCCCTTCGTAAAAAGCTTTTTTCCCGCCTTTAGCAATAGCGGTTAATGTTGTGGCTAAAGCAGGGTATTTAATAGTATCCCCTGCTACATAACTTTGCGCAAACAATGACTGTTCGCCGTTTATTTTGGCTATAATAGCCCGCTGACGTGCCATTGACTTGGCTTGTTTTTCGGTAACGATCACTCCTTTTTTGGCCAATGCAATGACTGGTGCCAATATTTCTTCAAAGGGCAAAGAGCCCATTTTAGCGTGTACTTCAGTTATTCCAGCAATGGTTCCAGGTACACCCACAGCAGTAGCACCCAAAGTGCTCATTCCAGGAATGACATTTCCCCCTTCATCTAGATATAGATCTCTGTGCGCACTGGCTGGTGCTTTTTCTCTGTAGTCAATACTACCCACATCTCCATTGGCCTTTCTATAGACCATAAAGCCACCCCCTCCAAGATTACCAGCAAATGGGTATGCAACTGCAAGGGCCAGTTCTGTGGCGACCATTGCGTCAAAAGCGTTCCCACCTCTAGCCAAAACGGCACTCCCTATGGCAGAGGCTTCCTGCCTAGCAGAAACGACCATGGCATTTTCAGTCACCAATCCACTTGCTGGGGTCTCCGTTTTACAACAAACGTTTAAGATTATAATAGCGAATAATAGGGGTAATTTTAAATATGACTTCATAGTATGGTGGTAAATTTAAACTCATTTGAGTGTTTCAAAACTTGTTTTTGAAAAGATAATCAATTCTTCGAAAAAAGTGTCAAAATCATTTTCTAAATCTGTGTAATGTAGCGATAGGTCTTTACTGGCCTCATCCAATTTAGCGGTAAACTTGGTCCGTCGTTGCATTCCTTTTAGAATTTGGTCAATTCCTTCTACACTTTTATAGGCTACCAGCCAATTCTGTTTTTTCATGTAAGGAAAAAGATGCTGGGATTTTAAGGGCAATTCCTCGAAATGATTTTCTAAAAGCGCATAAAAATCTAGGGAAAATTTCTCTAAGGGTACTCGGTGGTAATTGGCCCATTTAACGGCCAGAAAATGGTCGTAAAAGACATCAATAATGACCCTGCTGTAATGACCATGCACTTTGAAAATTCTCTTACAACTTCTTTTAAATATAGGATGTTGGTCTGTAAATTCATCAATGGCTCTGTGCAGCAAAACGCCTTTTTGGAAATCTATAGGGAAATGTTCCAATCGTTGTCTCTTTAGGCTGTCTGCCATAAAATTACCTATACTCATTCCTGGGTGGTCAAACGACAAATATATATGGGCTAGAAAATTCAAAAAAAAAGACTTTATAGATTGATAGGCTACTAATTTACAAATTGCCCGTTGCAAAATCCATAGCAGGTCTTATATTTGTAACATAAATAATTCACATGACACTGATTAAATCTATATCTGGTATTAGAGGTACCATCGGAGGCGCTGTTTCAGAAAATTTAACCCCTCTAGACGTGGTTAAGTTCACTGCAGCTTATGCCACTATCCTTAAGGAATCATATAAAAATAAAGACGTAAATGTTGTGGTAGGAAGGGATGCAAGAATCTCAGGTCCTATGGTCCAGTCTTTAGTACAAGCTACCCTTGTTGGAATGGGGGTAAATGTAATAGATTTGGATCTCTCAACCACGCCCACTGTAGCTATAGCCGTGCCATTAAAAGACGCTCAAGGAGGTATAATCCTTACTGCAAGTCACAATCCTAAGCATTGGAATGCACTTAAATTACTCAATGAAAAAGGAGAGTTTATCTCTGCAGCGGTAGGGCAAAGGGTATTAGAAATCGCTGAAGAAGCGTCTTTTGAATTTGCAGAAGTAGATCATTTAGGCAGCCAAATAGCAGACAGTTCATTCCTAGAAAAGCATATTGAGGAAGTATTGAAATTATCCCTAGTGAACGAAGCGATGATTAGAGCGGCCAAATTTAAAGTTGTAGTAGACGGGGTGAATTCTTCTGGAGGGATATATATTCCTGCATTATTAGAAGCAATGGGCGTAGAGGTTGTGAAACTATTTTGTGAACCTACAGGTCATTTTCCTCATAATCCAGAACCTTTAGAAGAGCACTTAACAGCTATAAAAGCCGCTGTAATTGACCACAAAGCAGATCTAGGTATTGTAGTAGATCCAGATGTAGATCGTTTGGCTTTCATTAGTGAAGACGGCAGTATGTTTGGAGAAGAATACACTTTAGTGGCCTGTGCAGATTATGTGCTCTCTAAGACGCCAGGTGCTACAGTGTCTAATTTATCCTCTACCAGAGCACTCAGAGATGTGACCCAAAAACACGAGCAAAAATACACGGCCTCTGCAGTGGGAGAAGTCAATGTAGTGACTGCCATGAAAGCTGAAAATGCAGTAATTGGAGGAGAAGGGAATGGAGGTATTATCTATCCAGAGAGTCATTACGGTAGAGACGCCCTAGTTGGTGTAGCCCTGTTTTTAATGCTTTTGGCAGAGAAAAAGACCACTGCTTCTGTGCTCAGGGCAAGTTATCCAGCCTATTTTATGCGAAAGGATAAGATAAGCCTTACTGAAGCCATTAATGTAGACGCTATTTTAGAATCAATGGCTGCATTTTATCAAGCGGAAGAGGTCAATACCACAGATGGTGTTAAAATAGATTTTGACAGCTATTGGGTGCACTTGAGAAAGTCTAACACAGAACCTATTATCAGAATTTATACGGAGGCCACTTCTTTAGAGTTGGCCACTTCCGTGGCCGATGCCATGATGAAACAAATTTTAGACCTTAGCAAGAAAGCTTAAAATGCTTCTTGTTTTTAAGCTTTTTGAGTAATTAATGATCAGTTGGTTGTTTACCTCGGTGTTTCCAACGTTTGTGGGTCCATAAATAATGCGCTGGTTCCTCCTTAATTTGAGACTCCGCTTTTAGGAGAAATTCTTTGGATATTTCTCCTGGAGCAGTATCAGCTCCACTGGTAGTGATGGGTTCAAAAGTAGCGTGAAACATTCCTCTTTTTACTTTTTTAACTCTTAGAAATACCACTGCTAAGTCTAATTTTTGCGCCAGTACTTCTGCGCCATTATATACAGGAACATCTATGCCCATGAAGGAACCCCATGCTTTTGCTTTGGACATTGGAGGGGATTGATCTGCTACCATACCATAGACTGCTTTTACGCCTTCTTTTTCATTTTGCATAATTGTTCTAAAAGTTTCTGCTTGTGTGATTGGTGTGGTATTCCACCTACTCCTCAATTTTTTAATCCAAGCGTCAAAATAAGGATTACCAATCTTCTGGTATACGGCATATCCTTTTTCTGAAATGTAATTGTTAATACTCACATTCCATTCCCAATTGGCATAATGTGAACACACCAACAATACAGACTTAGTTTTTAAAATCTCTTTTAGGCTGTCTATATTTTGAACCTGATACCGCTCTTTAACTCCAGCCTTACTAAGGTTCATAGTTTTGACCATCTCCATGAATAAATCACACAAGTGCCTGTAAAACTCTTTTCTTATGAGCTGGAGTTCTTTGAAGTCTTTATTGGGGAAACAGAGGATAAGATTCTCCATCACTACTTTTTTCCTGTAGCCAAAAAAGTAAAATAATTTAACAAAGAAGATATCTGATAATAGATAAAAAAGTGGTCTAGGTAATTTAGATACTACCCATAAGTGTGGATAGATGAGAAGGAACAACAGTAAATGCATTGTATTTATTTAAAGCGTAAATGTAGGTATATTTTAGTTTTTAATCCCATGAAGTGTATCTTCGTGATCAATCTTTTTATTTTTAATAATGGACATGCACCCAATCACAATTTTAATAATGGCACTTAATGGTTTGGTGTCTTTTAAAGGTTTTAACGATACTTCTTTTTTTGATCGTTTTAAATTTCAGGTAAAGCCTATTCAGCAAGGAGATTATAAAAGGTTATTTACGGCTGGTTTTCTTCATGTAGATGTAAACCACCTTATTTTTAATTTGTTTACTTTTTATTTCTTTTCAGATGTGATTGTCCAATTATTGGGACCTCTTGCGTTGCTTATTACTTACACTATTAGTTTGTTCTTGGGAAGTTATTTTGGTTTATTTATTCATAAGAAAGAACCCTATTACAGTGCTGTAGGAGCTAGTGGGGCTGTGACAGGAGTGCTATATGCTGCTATTTACCTTATGCCTGAAATGAGACTTGGTATACTGTTCATTCCTATTCCACTGCCTGCTTATGTGGTTGGATTGGGTTATATGATATATACTATTTACGGAATGAAAAAAAGAACAGGAAATATTGGTCACTCTGCACATTTTGGTGGAGCAATTGGCGGTTTATTAATGGCAATTGTTTACGTACCAAGCCAACTTACTGCAAACCCCATAGCTGCTGTTTGTTTGCTAGCTCCATTGGCATTCATGGGTGTCATGATTTACAAAAACACTTTTAAATGAAAAAATGGCTTTGTTTGAATACTATTTTCAAACAAAGCCATTTTACGGAATTGAATTATTCTTAAGGAAGCATCTTAGCGATTTGAGCCCCTAGAGCAGTCCCCCTAAGGTCTTTGGCAACAATGGTTCCATTTTCATCTAAAATAAATGTAGCTGGAATAGCATTAATGTTGTATTGTTTTGCAATAGGGTCACTAAAATACGCCAACGAAGAAATGTGGTGCCAATCCATCTGATCAGCGGCTATTGCCGTGATCCAATCTTCTTTTTTCTTATCAAGAGATATGCTAATAATCTCTAGACCTTTGTCATGGTATTGGTTATAAACCGCTACTACATTTGGATTTTCTGCCCTACATGGTTTACACCAGGCCGCCCAAAAGTCAATGACAGTCACTTTACCTTTTAAATTAGATAGGGAAAGGATTTCTCCATTTGGATTAGGTCCAGAAAAATCAATTGCTTTACTGCCAATGGCGGTACTTAGATTAGCTTCCCATAGGGTCATTAATTTTTTGCCGGCATCGGTTTGTTTAATCTCCGGGCTTATCCCTTCTATTAATTCTTTAATTTTTTGTTCCTCTACCGCTTTAGAAGCAAACATTCTTTCAATTAATAAAACGGTGATTAAAGAGGCAGGATGTTCTGCTGCAAAACTAATCTCATAAGATTTCGCTTCTTCTTGTAACTCCATATACTCTTCTCTCAGGGATTCAATAAAGGCCTCTTTTCCATTTGCTCTGGCGTTCTGTAAATCAGTAGCTATTCCATTGGCTCTTTCAGAAAAACCTTGAGATGTGGTCACAAATTCTGTGAACCAAGTATTTTGGTCACTCCCACTCAATTTAGCCATATTGAGACTGTCTTTTTGCGCCTTTACTTCTATACTGGCATTTTCTAGAATCACAGGAATATTACCATTGGCATTTTCAAAAAATAAATAATGCATGGCTGGAAATTCTTGGGAACCCTTAAAAGTTGCTATCCCATTTACCGCAGCCGTTGAGTCTACTGTTATAGGAGAATTTGTAGCATCTATGTATTTTAAAAATACTTTGGATTGGTCTGGTAAGTCCTTAATATCAATTTTAAGGCTGTAACCACCTTGATTGCTACAGGAGAGCAAAAGGCAAAGTCCAAATAATACTGAAAATGTTTTAACAGCGGTCTTCTTTAAGGTAAAAGTAGAAATAAATGTCATTTGAAATTTTTTTATATTTCCAAAGGTAAACTTATCTATCATAATTTAAAAAGCCCCTACGTTTTTTTAATTTACATTAAAAATATCTTTAAATTGTTTGTTTTCAATAGATCTGCCCTAAGATGAAACTTAAATAAAGTATTTTTACTAAAAAATTTTATTGTTCCATGAATGCTGCTTTAGAAAAATTATCTCAAACCCTTAAAGGAACGGTTCAATTAGATTCTCTAAGTAAAGCTTTATATGCTACAGATGCATCTGTTTACAGAAAAATGCCTTTAGGGGTAGCTTTTCCTAAGGACCTTAAAGACCTTCAGATCATCATTCAATTTTGCAATGAAAATGGTGTGGGCTTAATTCCAAGAACGGCTGGGACTTCTCTTGCAGGTCAATGTGTGGGAGATGGTTTGGTGGTAGACGTTTCCAAACATTTTACCGATATTATTTCATTGGACTTGACTAAAAAACAGGTCACTGTTCAACCAGGTGTTATTAGAGATGAACTCAATGATTATTTAGCGCCCCATGGATTATTTTTTGGTCCAAATACCTCTACTGCAAATCGTTGTATGATTGGTGGTATGGTTGGAAATAACTCCTCTGGTACAACCTCAATAAAATATGGTGTTACTAGAGAGAAAATTGTTTCAATGAAAGCAGTCCTTTGGGATGGAAGTACTGCGGAATTTAAAGATTTAAGCAGTACATCTTTTAAGCATAAAATGCTTGAGGCGTCGGCCGAAGGCCAAATATACAAGGGCATATACGAATTGTTGTCGCCCTTAGAGATTCAATCTCAAATTAAAGAAGCTTTTCCAAAAAAAGAGATACACAGAAGGAATACAGGTTATGCTATAGACCTTTTATTGGAAGCAGACATTCTAGGAGGTGATACTCCTTTTAATATGGCGCATTTGCTCTCAGGCAGTGAAGGTACACTTGCCTTGACCACTGAAATCACTCTACTACTAGACGACCTCCCGCCATCTTATGCTGCTATGGTAGTGACACACTACAATAGTCTTGAGGACTGCTTAAAAGATGTTGCCCCAGTGATGAAATGTGATTTGTACACCTGTGAAATGATGGATAAAATTATTTTAGACTGTACCAAAAGCAATAGAGAACAGTCTGAAAATCGCAAGTTTATTGAAGGAGACCCTGCCGCTGTTTTAATGTTAGAAGTAAGGGCATTTTCTGAAGAAGCCCTTCAAAAAAATCTATTACAACTTCAAGATGAGATTAAAACATCTGGATTGAGTTATGCTGCTCCCATTTTAAGCGGATTGGATATTGGTAAGGCTGGAGCGCTTAGAAAAGCAGGTTTAGGGCTTCTTGGAAATATGGTTGGAGATAAAAAAGCGGTGGCATGTATCGAAGATACTGCGGTCGCATTGGAAGACTTAAAAGATTTTATTGGAGAATTTACTTCCATTATGAAACGTTATGACCAAGATGCGGTGTATTATGCCCACGCAGGTGCTGGAGAAATTCATCTGAGGCCTATTCTAAATTTAAAAGAATCTAATGACATCTCTTTATTTAGAGCCATTACCACAGATGTAGCACACTTAACTAAAAAATACAAGGGGTCATTTAGTGGAGAACATGGGGATGGTATTGTTAGGGCAGAGTTTATTCCTATGTTAATTGGAACTGAGAATTATGCACTGTTAGAGTCTGTGAAACAATTGTTTGACCCTAATGGCATTTTTAATCCAGGTAAAATTGTCAAGGCTTATGCTATGGATGCTTCACTGAGGTATGAAATTAATAGGGAAGAACCAAAAATAGATACCTTATTAGATTTTTCAGACAAGCAAGGAATATTAAGGGCTGCAGAATCCTGTAATGGAAGTGGTGACTGTAGAAAATCCCACCAATCAGCTGGTGGAATGTGCCCAAGTTACCATGTAACAAAGAACGAAAAAGATACCACTAGGGGGAGGGCCAATGCACTCAGAGAGTTTTTGACACACCCTAATTCATTAAAGGAGCAAACAAATGCTTTTGACAATAAAGCTTTAAAGGAAGTTTTTGACCTTTGTTTAAGTTGCAAAGCTTGTAGTAGTGAATGTCCTAGTAATGTAGATATAGCTACTTATAAAGCGGAGTTTTTATACCAGTATCAAGAAGCGAATGGGTATAGTTTTAGATCAAAGTTGTTTGCGTATAACACGCAATTAAACAAACTGAGTAGTTTGGTGGCTCCTTTAACTAATGCGGTGTACAATTCGCCTTTATCTGGTATAATTAAGCGTTTGAGTAGGGTGTCTCAAAAAAGATCTCTTCCGGAGGTGGGCCGTTTTAATTTTCAGAAATTCTTAGATAATCAGTCCAAAAAATTTGTGTTGACCAAGAAAACAGTTGTTTTGTATGTAGATGAGTTTACCCGCTATATGGATATAGAGATAGGAAAAGATGCCATTTTATTGCTACTTAATTTAGGTTATAAAGTTCAATTATGGAAAGCAGAAAGCGGCAGAACTTTTATATCTAAAGGATATTTAAAACAAGCCAAAGCCATCGCAGTGAGAAATTTAAGTGACGCTTCTTTGTTTCTTGACCAGCAGTGGCCCATCCTAGGGATTGAACCTTCTGCTATTTTGAGTTTTAGAGATGAATACAAACGTTTGTGTCCTGATCATGCCATGGTAGAGAAATTGGCATTAAATTCATTTTTAATTGAGGAATTTTTAGTGACTGAATTTGATCGTGGAGAAATCAGTGCTGAAATGTTTCACACCAATGAAAAACAAATTAAGGTTCATGTTCATTGCCACCAAAAATCTCTAGTAAATTCTAAAGTGACTTTTGACCTATTAAATATTCCAACAAAGCACAAGGTCACTTTAATCCCGTCAGGATGTTGTGGTATGGCTGGTTCATTTGGTTATGAAGAGGAACATTACGATTTAAGTATGTCAGTTGGTGCTTTAACGTTGTTTCCTGCTGTCTCAAAGGCCGCTGAAGATGTAGTAATTGCTGCCAATGGAACTTCATGCAGACACCAGATAAAAGACGGTACCCAGAGAGAGGCCAAGCACCCAATAACTATTTTAAAGGAATCCCTTCTTTAGATAATTTGTTTTCTTTAGGCTAATTGAGAATTATAAAACCCTAAATTTTGATAGGCACCCATTAAAAAGTATATTTGATTTTATTTTTTTAATATGGCAGGAAATAGTTTTGGCACCCTTTTTAAACTCAGTAGTTATGGCGAATCTCATGGAGAAGCCATTGGCGGAGTTATTGATGGTTGTCCCTCTGGATTTTTTTTAGATATGGAAGCCATTCAGATGGATTTAGATAGAAGAAAGCCTGGGCAATCTGCTATTGTAACCCAGCGAAAAGAACCGGATGAAGTGAAAATACTATCGGGTGTTTTTGAAGGCAGAACTACTGGGACACCCATTGGTTTCGCCATTTTTAATACCAACCAAAAATCTGCAGATTATTCCCATATAAAGGATTCTTATAGACCCTCTCATGCAGACTATGTATACGACCAAAAATATGGTTTTAGAGACTATAGAGGCGGTGGAAGAAGTAGTGCTAGAGAAACAGTTGCTAGAGTAGTTGCTGGTGCCATAGCTAAGCAATTTTTAACGCCAATGTCTTTTCAGGCTTATGTATCTCAAGTGGGTAAAATTACTTTAGATAAACCTTATGATCAATTGGATCTTTCTATAGCAGAAACTAATGATGTAAGGTGCCCGGATAGTGAAGTGGCTGCTAAAATGGAGCAGCACATTAAAGAAATTAAAAAACAAGGAGACACTATAGGGGGGATTATTGATTGTGTGATCAAAAACGTGCCTGTAGGCCTAGGAGAGCCTGTTTTTGATAAATTGCACGCCCAACTAGGAAAAGCAATGCTTTCCATAAATGCTGTAAAAGGGTTTGAGTTTGGTAGTGGTTTTCATGGGGTAACCATGAAAGGAAGTGATCACAACGATGCTTTTAATACAGACGGCAGTACACAAACAAATTTTAGTGGAGGTATTCAAGGAGGAATAAGCAATGGAATGGATATTTATTTCAGGGTTGCTTTTAAGCCTGTTGCCACGGTATTACAATCTTATGACACCATAGATAAAGAAGGAAATGCGGTTAAAACTCAAGGAAAAGGACGTCATGATCCTTGTGTAGTTCCAAGAGCAGTACCTATTGTTGAAGCTATGGCTGCCATGGTACTAGCAGATGCTTTCTTGCTTAATAAAACTCAATCAAAATAGATATGCGCAAATTAGAATTGCATTGGAAAATACTTATCGGAATGTTCTTAGGCGTCTTATTTGCCTTCTTTATGGTTAATTTTAGTTGGGGACCAGATTTCGTGTCTGACTTCATAAAACCTTTTGGAACTATTTTCATTAATGCGTTAAAGCTGATCGCTGTTCCCCTTATACTAGCTTCGCTGATTAAAGGAATATCGGATCTTAAAGATATATCTAAACTCTCTAAAATGGGCGGAAGAACCATTGGTATATATATTCTGACAACAGTCATTGCGGTAACGATTGGACTTGGAATAGTCAACATTATTAAGCCAGGTAATTCTATTTCTGAAGCCACTCGATTAGAATTGGTTGAAAATTATTCTGGAGACGCCAATGAAAAAATCATGGCTGCTGCCAAACAACAAGAGTCTGGGCCTTTACAAGCTTTAGTTGACTTAGTGCCTTCCAATATTTTTAAGGCTGCTAGTGACAATGGTAATATGTTACAAGTGATATTTTTCGCCATATTCTTTGGAATAGGCCTCATCCTAATTCCAGAAAAACAAGCAAAGCCGGTAAAAGATTTCTTTGATGGATTCAATGAAGTAATTCTTAAATTGATTGACCTGATCATGCTTGCAGCCCCATACGGTGTATTCGCTTTGTTGGCGGCATTAGTTGTTGAAGCGCCAAGTGCAGACTTGTTTAAAGCACTTGCCTGGTATGCTATATGTGTACTCTTAGGATTAGCTATCATGATTGGTTTTTATATTTTAGTAGTCTATATATTTACCAAGCGTTCTCCTTCATTCTTTATCAAAGGTATTTCTCCTGCGCAATTATTGGCATTTTCAACCAGTTCAAGTGCAGCTACACTTCCTGTAACCATGGAAAGGGTAGAGGAGCATCTTGGGGTTGAGGAAGAGGTGACTAGTTTTGTGCTTCCTATTGGAGCAACAGTTAATATGGATGGATCGAGTTTATACCAAGCTATTGCTGCAGTATTTATTGCCCAAGCCTTTGGTATGGATTTAGATTTTTACACCCAATTAGGCATTATTGTTACAGCAACTTTAGCTTCCATAGGAAGTGCAGCTGTACCAGGTGCTGGAATGGTTATGTTGGTGATTGTTTTGGCTCAAGCGGGTATTCCGGAGGCAGGATTGGCTTTAATTTTTGCGGTAGACAGACCCTTAGATATGTGTAGAACGGTTGTTAATGTTACTGGAGATGCAGCCGTGTCTATGTTAGTAGCTAAATCTATTGGCAAATTAAAAGATGAGCCTGTAGAAAAGAATTGGCACGACAACCTTCCTTCTTAAACATCATTATGGGGTATATTTTTCTTAAATCTCTGTTTTAAAGCAAGTGTTTTTAGGCAAATCACTGCGCTTACAACTTAGTTTAGTGCCAAACCATTTGGTCCTATTTTTAGCTATATAATCATAGAAGAAATCACTTATTTTACTAGGGATATACTGCATCAGTACACCTATAAAGTGCCAGCTAGGCAGTAGCTTCAAAATTTGAATTACAGCTTCTGATTTTATATAATACCCTTTAATAGGGTCAATAAGAATTACTGAGTTTAAAGGTAGGGTGGCATTTATATCTTTTGGGAAATACAAACCTCTTTCTTTAAGTAATTGAATTCCCAAAGGGGAATTTAGTGGCACAAAACAACAACTTTTGTTAAGATCTTTTGGTGTAATAAAACGAACTGACCAATGGCATAAACCGCAACTTCCGTCGAATAATATCCATTTTTTTCCGGATACCTCTTGTGATTTTAACGGCTGTTTTTCTGTCATTAAGGCGAACTTAAAATTATGATTTACTTACAAATTCCAATTGGTCTAAACTTACATTTGTGGTAAACATTCCATAGTTAACAATGGCTTTGTTTTTCTCTATGGCGTCTATGCTTCCAACAGCTTTCCCATCTTTTAAACGGACCCTATAACCTATTTCAAGAGTTATTTTTGGGGCAGGAGGTGGGGTTGGTTTTTTCTTTTCTTTCTTTTTCTTTTCTCTAATTACAGCCACTTTTTTAGCGACTTCTTCCACCACAGCTTTATTCTCTACTTTTTCTTTTTTGAGTACTTGAGCGGTTTTTTTCTTTCTTTTACTATTCTCAATTTCCACCACTTTGATTAAGTCAGAAACAAGCTGTCGCTTCTTATGGTGAATAAAGTATTGTTCCGCTAGGTCATTGACTTTATTGCCTAGCTGAATCATGCGTTTGTCTTGATCATACAATTCTTGATACTTAACAAGCTTGGCTTGTGTTTTTTCATTTAAAACTTCTAGTCTAGAAGCTTCATCTCTTGCTTTAGATTCTGCCTCTTTCAATTTAGAACCTGTGGCTGCCATTTGTGAACGCTCTTTTTGAAGCTTTACAATAGTGGCGTCAAATCTAACTTTCCCTCTTTCAATTTTCTTTTTTGCCTTATTGACTAAACTATAGGGAATGCCATTTTTTTGAGCAACCTCAAAAGTAAATGAGGCTCCTGCTTGTCCCAGAATAAGTTGGAAGGTAGGCGCTAAAGATTTAGCGTCAAATAACATATTGGCATTAGACATAAATGGTAAGTCATTGGCCAACATTTTTAGATTGGCATAATGCGTAGTAATCACACCAAAAGCCTCTCGTTCATAAAACACTTCTAAAAAAGTTTCTGCCAAAGCGCCTCCCAATTCGGGATCAGTTCCTGTACCAAACTCATCTATTAAAAACAATGTTTTATCATGACATTTTTTTAAAAATGAATTCATGTTTTTTAAACGGTAACTGTACGTACTTAAATGATTCTCAATGGATTGGTTGTCGCCAATGTCCGTAAGTATTTTTTCAAAAAGAATGACCTCACTTCTTTCATGAACAGGAATAAGCATACCACTTTGAAGCATTAATTGAAGCAATCCAATTGTTTTTAGGGTAATACTTTTTCCTCCTGCATTTGGACCAGATATGACAATAATTCTATTTTCTTGTTCTAATTTAATAGTTTGTGGATAGGTGGCGTCTCCACTAGTTTTGTTTGCTAAAAATAATAAAGGATGGAAAGCGTCGCGCAAATGCATCTCCCTTTTCGTATTGATTTTTGGCAATACACCGTTCATCTCTAAAGCATACTTAGCTTTGGCAGCAACTATGTCAATATCTCTAAGATATTCTTGACAAGTTGCTAGAACCGTTCCGTAGGGCCTTATGTCATTTGTAAGTCTGTTTAAGATCTTAAATATTTCTTCTTGTTCTTCAAAATTTAGGTTACTTAATTGTGTACTGTATGCCAAACTGGCTTCAGGAACAACATATACAATACTGCCAGTTTTTGAAGCACCAAGAACGGCGCCTTTGATTTTTTTTCTATGCATGGCCTTTACAGCCAAAACCCTTCTGTTGTCTACTATAGATTCTCGAATTTCATCTAAAAATTCTGCTGCCTGATACCTTTGAAGTGCTGCGCCAAAACTCTGATTTATTTTAGATTTTAAGCCCACCGTTTCTCTTCTTATAGACATTAAGTTGTCAGAAGCACTGTCTCTAATTTCTCCAAATTTGTCAAATATTTGATTGGTGCGTTCGGGAATTTCTTTCTGATAACTAAGAGATAAGCTGTTTCCATGGAGGGTGGGATAATACTCCTTAAACTTTTCAAAAAACTTTTTATGTGCGTTGATGGATTCACAAATGACCACTATTTTTTTAAAGCCATTGAGTTCAAGTGTGGTATTATCAATCTTGAGTAGCTTAAGTTCCTCAAGAATACTCTCAAAGCCGTGGTTAGGTATTCTATTGTCACTGCTAAATGACGCCAAATACTCATTGGTTTCCCCAAGGGATTTCTCTACTATTTCAAGTTGTAATTTGGGTGTTATCTCTAGCGCTAGTTCTTTACCTAAAGTGGTATTACACCTATGAGAAATGTGCGTTAAAACGGTATTAAATTCTAAATCCTGAAGGGTTTTTTGAGAGATATTCAAAGTGACATATATTAGCAGAAATTAGTTGGTTTAATTGAATAAACCCTTTATTTTTAATCACAAAAGTACAAATAAATGTTTCTAGATTGTCCTAGTGATTGGAGGGAATTCTTTCATAAAATATATTCCGTTGAAAAATTTAAAAAACTATCTCAAGATATTGATGTGCTGTATAATGAGATGGTGTGTTACCCTGCCAAAGAACAGCTTTTAAATGCGTTCTTTCAGTGTTCTTTTGCAGGGCTTAAAGTGGTCATTATCGGACAAGATCCCTATCATGGACCACACCAAGCCCACGGCTTGTCTTTTTCTGTACCTTTTGGTGTGCCACATCCTCCTTCATTAAAAAACATTTTTATTGAACTTTCCAATGATATGGACTGCACCTACCCAATCTCTGGCGACCTTTCATTATGGGCCAATCAAGGCGTGTTATTATTAAATGCAGCATTAAGTGTCAGGGCAGGGGAGGCAGGAAGCCATTTAAAATATTGGGATGCGTTCACGAAATCTATAGTTCAAGGACTCAACAATGACAAAAGGCCTATTGTTTTCATTTTATGGGGAAATTTTGCTCAAAAATACGAACGTTTTATCACTGAAGACCACCACAGGATTTTAAAAAACGGGCATCCATCGCCTTTGAGTGCTAACCGAGGCTATTGGTTTGGCAACAAACATTTTTCTCAGGTAAATGATATTTTAAAGCAAAGGTTTGAAAAACCTATAGATTGGGTATATTAAAGATCGTTATCAACCATTAGGTCTAAGGTCATTTTAATGGCTTTTTTAACCACTACATTTGGATGTTCTGAAAATGTTGCTGTGGCTCTATTGGCTAGAATGCAATTAACAGACACAGCCTTATGTCCAAGTAGGGCTGCTAAGCCATAAATACCAGAGGTTTCCATTTCTAAATTACTGATTAATTGATCTTTAAATCTAAATGATTCAAGAGAAGCTTTCATCTTTTCATCAAAGAGTGGAAGTCTTAACAACCTTCCTTGAGGGCCATAAAATCCGACATTAGTTAATGTAACCCCTCTTAATACATCCAATTCATTGTAGAGATTAAGTAAATCTAAAGAAGCGCTAACCACATAGGGACTTGACTTATCCTCACTCCAATTCATGTGTTTTATAAAGGCTTCAGAGAAAGGTTTATCTAAAAGGTGTTTTGCATTATAAAAATGAAGTAAGGCGTCTAAACCTATGGCTTTTTCGGAAATTAAAATACTATCTACCGGGATGTCTTTTTGAATGGCTCCAGAAGTTCCTAGTCTAAAAATATTTAACTGTGTTAAATTTTCTTTTAAAACTCTATTGGTAAAATTAATATTTACTAAGGCATCTAATTCATTGAGAACAATGTCAATATTGTCCGTTCCAATACCAGTAGAAATAACACTTATTCGTTTATTTTTATAGGTACCAGTATGTGTAACAAACTCTCTTTTTTGTTTTTTAATTTCAATAGAATCGAAATGAGCGGAAACTTCAGCTACGCGATCAGGGTCCCCAACTGTGATAATATTATTAGATATTTCATTGGGCTTTAAATGCAAATGATAAATACTTTGATCTGCATTTAGTATTAACTCAGAAGAGGCTAAGGACATACTATAATTTAAAAAAGCTGTTGTGTTCTTTATCGTAAAGATACGCATACTTTAAAGCGCCTCCTAAATAGAGCCCATCTTGTTTAATTTTACTATAATAATTGGTCTCACCATTCAGAATTTTAGTCGTATTTCTTTTAAGTTTGACAGGCACTAAAGAGGAGAAAAGAGGCTTGAGACTTTCGAGTATTTTATAATACTGAGAGTCTGCAAAGCCAAAATTACCTTGATGCTTTAAAACAGCTTCAACAAGGCCCTTTTCATGGTCTATCGATTTTGAATCTGCTGTACTAAGAAGGTTTATTTCGGGAACATTTAAGCCATTTTTTAGCGAAGGAAAACGAGATAAATGAAGGTCAAATGCTTGTTTTAAATAAGGAAAGTTAAATGCCTCATAATTCGACAACTGAGCGATTCTAATAGGATTGTCGCTACAGTACAATTGCCATGCATAGTCTGCAAATTCAATATCGTCTTGGTTTAAAACTATTCTATTTTCGTAAAGGTCTATTAAGTTGTTTGGAGACAACTCACAAAACCCTCTTGAAGAAACATTATTTAGGCTTATTGGATTTGAAACTACAGAAACCTCTGCATATTTTCTATGTATTTTAAGCCAACTCAAAACACCCAGCATATTTATTTGACAAAATAAATCTGACTCAAACCACAAGACAATTTGTTCTTGACTTTTTTGTTTACATAGGTTTCTATACTCTTTAAGGGTATAATCAATAAAAGTTCTTTTAGATATTCTGTAATTTTTATGAAGAAAATCAAATCGTTCTTTCCAGAAATCTTCAGTACCTACGGTATGAAGTGTTCTACCTTCACAGAGCATTTCTCTCCATGCAATTACAGTTCCGTTTATCGGTAATTCCTTAAAATAATTATAAAAGGAATCTCCATTAGTAATGTGGAGTGCTGGTTTCATATGAATTGGTTTGATTAATAAATTTATACTTTTCTTGCTAATAAAAAAAGAAAATCATTCAATTAACCTCCAACTCGTTTTACTTTAAAACCCATACTAACAAGTAGTTGCATGATTTTTTCTCTGTAATCTCCCTGCATGATTAAGCTCCCGTTTTTAACGCTCCCACCAACACTCAATTCTTTTTTTAATTTTTTCGCTAAAATTTTAAATGCCCCATCTGTACCTGAAAATCCTTCGATTAAGGTTGTGGGCTTTCCCTTACGTTTTTCGTATTTACACACAAGTGGTTCTTCTTGAAGTGGGATTTCGTGTGTATTATTAGAAGGGTCTGTTGGAGCTTGTTCACAGACTTCGTGATCAGGGAATAGATTTTTTAATTGGTCTTGTAAATCCATTATTTCTTTAAGCCTAGTTCAATCAATCTCTCATTTAGATAAGCTCCAGCTGTAATATCTTCAAATCCTTTTGGATGCTCCTTTGATATACAATTTTCAAGGCAATTTAAGGGCATTGAAGATACTGGATGCATAAAAAATGGAATAGAATATCTTGAGGTTCCCCAGAGTTCCTTTGGAGGGTTAATCACTTGGTGTATGGTAGATTTTAGCTGGTTATTGGTTAACCTAGAAAGCATATCTCCTACATTGATCATTAACTCATCTTCATTAGCAATAGCGTCTACCCACTCGTCATTATGATTTTTCACTTGTAAACCACGGCCATGAGCACCCATAAGCAGTGTAATGAGGTTAATATCGCCGTGTGCTGCTGCTCGCACAGCATTTTTAGGCTCAATGGTAATAGGGGGGTAGTGGATGGGTCTTAATATAGAATTTCCAGCAGTGGCGTATTGTTCAAAATAATTCTCCTCTAAACCAATATGCAAAGCAAGTGCTTTGAGTACTTCCTTGGCGGTTTTTTCTAAAGCAATATACACTTCTTTCCCAATTTCATTAAAATGAGACAACTCCTTTACCTGTATATTTTTTGGATAATGGTCTCCAGAATGCTCTGGAGCTGGTTCGTATTGACCAAAATGCCAAAACTCTTTTAAATCCCCTTCTTTTCTTCCTTTGGCATGTTCTTTACCAAAAGAAGTGTAACCCCTTTGACCAGCAAGTCCTGGAACCTCGTATTGGTCTTTAATATCTTGAGGGAGCTCAAAAAAAAGTTTAATTTCTCGGTATAATTTGGCCACCAATTCGTCTGACAAAAAATGACTTTTTAAGGCTACAAAACCAATGTTTTCAAAGGCTGAACCTATTTCGTTTATGAATTTTTGTTTTAGATCGGGATGTCCAGACACAAAATCTTTTAAATCTACACTTGGAATGGCGCTCATAATAAAGAATTTAATGTAACAAAGTTAATAAATCTTAGCCACAACCAATTGTGTAAAATTTGAAAGTTTATGTACATTTATAACAAGCTAGAACACTCAAATGAAATATAACACAAAAGGACTTTCAAACCAACAACTGATCGGATTATACAGGGCGCTTTTAAAGCCAAGAATGATTGAGGAAAAAATGCTCGTACTCCTGAGACAGGGTAAAATTTCAAAATGGTTTAGCGGCATTGGCCAAGAAGCCATATCTGTTGGAGTGACTTTAGCACTTGATTCTGAAGAATATATTTTACCAATGCATAGAAATCTAGGTGTTTTTACCAGTAGAAACATTCCCCTTGGTAGGTTATTTGCACAGTGGCAAGGAAAAAAATCGGGATTTACTAAAGGCAGGGATAGGAGTTTTCATTTCGGTTCTCAAGAATTTAAGATTATTGGAATGATTTCTCATTTAGGGCCACAACTTGGTGTGGCCGATGGCATTGCGCTCGCCTCAAAACTTAATGAAAAAAAACAAATCACAGTTGTTTTTTCAGGTGAAGGTGCCACTAGTGAAGGTGATTTTCATGAAGCACTTAATATTGCTGCAGTTTGGGATTTACCAGTATTGTTTTGTATTGAAAATAATGGTTATGGATTGTCTACTCCAACAAGGGAACAATACAAATGCGAAGCTATTGTAGATAAGGGTGTTGGTTATGGTATGGAAGCCCATCAAATTGATGGAAATAATATTATAGAAGTATACCAAAGGGTTAGTGAAATTGCCGCAAGTGTTAGAAAAAAACCAAGACCTGTACTATTAGAGTTTTTAACTTTTAGAAGAAGGGGGCATGAAGAGGCTAGTGGGACAAAGTACGTGCCAAAAGAACTCATTAGTGCATGGGAAGAAAAAGACCCCATAACAAACTTTGAAAATTATCTATTCGCAGAGAATATCTTAAATGATTTAATAATTAAATCTTTCAAAAAAGACATAAAAATAGAAATTCAAGAGGGTTTAGACCTCGCTTTTAATGAAGAATCCATCTCATTTGAAGAAAAATCTTTTATTGAAGATGTATACAGTCCTTTTAATTTTCAAGCGGTTAAAAGTGGGGTGACTACAAGTTATATTAGATTCATTGACGCCATTCAAGAGGGTTTAAAAGAAGTCATGTCTTCTTTAGATAATACTATTATCATGGGACAAGATATTGCTGAATATGGAGGGGCTTTTAAAGTGACAGAGGGTTTTGTGGAACTATTCGGAACTGAGCGGGTGAGAAACACCCCAATTTGTGAATCCGGAATTGTAGAAACAGCTATGGGATTGTCTATTGGTGGCTTTAAAGCTATTGTTGAAATGCAATTTGCGGATTTTGTGAGTTCTGGATTTAACCCCATTGTAAACTACCTAGCTAAAAACCATTTTAGGTGGGGAGAAAAAGCAGATGTTGTTATTAGAATGCCCTGTGGAGCAGGGGTAGGGGCTGGTCCTTTTCATTCTCAAACCAACGAGGCATGGTTTACAAAAACACCTGGTTTAAAGGTTGTTTATCCTGCTTTCCCTATGGACGCTAAAGGTTTATTAATTGCCGCCATTGAAGATCCAAATCCAATTCTTTTCTTCGAACATAAAGCACTGTATAGATCTATTTCTCAATCAGTTCCAAATGGATATTACAACCTTCCAATTGGCAAAGCCGCTTTAGTTAAAGAAGGTACAGAGGCTACCATTGTCACTTATGGCGCTGGTGTTCATTGGGCGATAGAAACACTTGAAAAACATTCGGAATTAAGTGTAGATCTTATAGATTTAAGAACTTTAATGCCATTGGACTGGGAGACAATTTATGACTCTGTTAAAAAAACTTCTAGGCTAATCATTCTTCAAGAAGATTCATTGTTTGGTGGTATTTCGAGTGATATAGCAGCTAGTGTTCAAGAGAAATTATTTGAATACTTAGACGCACCAATCAAAAGAGTCGCAAGTTTAGACACCCCGATTCCTTTTGCAAAATCCTTAGAGAATGAATATTTGCCCAGAAAAAGGTTTGAAAAAGCCCTCCTAGAATTAATAAACTACTAAATTTGCCCTCAATTTATGTTTATGAATAATAGGAAATTAAGTAACAAAGTCAGGGTCATTCACCGTTATCTAGGATTTTTTCTAGCTGGAATTATGTTTGTTTATGCACTTTCAGGAATTACACTAACTTTTAGAGACAAGGATTATTTCAAGAAACCTGTTTTAGTTGAAAATACTATAGAGAAGAATCTTGAAATTTTTCCCACAATTAAAGGAGCTCAAGGTATTTCATATGATCCTATAACAGGTGATTTGTCTTATACACAAATGCAGCCGCCAAAGGTATTAGGTGCACTTGAAAAAATGCATAAAGCCACTTCATCCACACCTTTATATTTTTTGAATGTCTTTTTTGGTGTATCCTTGTTGTTTTTTGTATTCTCAGCATATTGGATGTTTCTCCCTCAGACAGATGTATTTAAGAAAGCAATTTATTATACGATTGCTGGAATTGTATTGACCTTCATAATGATTTTAATATAATTAAAGCAATAGGGGTGCTAATAACAACCTTTATTTGATTTATTCTGTTTTACATAATATAAATTATAGAACAAATAACTTTGTTTAACAACAAATACTTAGGGTATACCATTAATAATTTTAGAAATCAAAACTACTAGCGTACATAAAATCACTAACATACTAAAAAGTGCTAGATCATCAAAAGTTTTAAGACTACTGTGAATGTTTGTATGTAGAAGATTGTAATAAAAATAATTACTTTCTTTTTCCTTTGTTGTAGTTCTTGTCGCCTCGAGTTTTTGGCTTTTTGTATTTCTTAGCAATAATACGTTTATAAGAACCGCCATGATTTTCTTGTTTGTTCTTTTCGGACTTTTCATGGAAACCTGATCCTAAAGATGGATCTCTTCCTTGTAATTTATCAGAATCTGGTTCAAATGTATGTGGCTGTTCTTCTGGAGCTAATTGAATGGAAATAGAAACTTCTTCAGGAAATTTAATGTCAGATACAGCAATTTGCATGAGTGACTCAATGGCTTCTTTGTACGCTAATTCCTCAGGATTATACAGCAATATGGAATTACCATGCGCATTGGCCCTACCCGTTCTCCCTATCCTGTGCATATAATTTTCAGGATATTTGGGCGTATCGAAGTTTATTACATGTGATATTTGATCTATATCTAAACCTCTAGCTACCAAATCTGTAGCAATGACAATACGTACCCTCGCGGCGTCAAATGCGCTAAGCACTCTATTTCTGTGGTTTTGGGTTTTATTGGCATGAACAATCCCTATGTTTTTCTCAAAAATAGGTTCTAGCTGTTCGTATATGCGGTCTGCAATTTTCTTATTAGATACAAAAACCAATACCTTTTTAAAGGTTTCTTCTTGTTCCAAAAGATGTTGTAAAAGATTAACTTTTGTATAGTAATTAGCCACTGCATAGGCAGTTTGCGCAATATTTTTAAGCGGTGTACCACTCATGGCTATATAGATCCTTTTTGGTGCAATGAAAAAGTCTGAAATAAGGCTTTCAATTTCATCTGTCATGGTGGCAGAAAACATGATGTGTTGTCTTTTTTTAGGCAAAAGATCAAAAATATTTGTGAGTTGAAACCTAAAACCTAGGTCCAGCATAACGTCTACTTCATCTATGACAACTTTTTTTATAGCGGCATATTTTACGACTCTAGCTAAAAATAAATCGTATAACCTACCTGGGGTGGCTACTATGATGTCGGCGCTTAGCGCCAAAGCATCCCTGTCTTTTTTCATGGAATTACCCCCGTGTACCCCACAAATATGGATGAAGGTATTCTGACAGATTTTCTGCGCTTCCTCTACTACTTGAGTCACCAATTCTCTTGTAGGTACAATCACTAAGGCGCGAACGGTCTTTTCTTTAGCAAATTTAATGTCGTTTAAAATAGGTAGTAAATAAGCTAATGTTTTACCTGTTCCAGTTTGTGCTAATCCCAGTACATCTTGACCAGACAACACGGTAGCATAAGTGGCTCCCTGTATGGGTGTAGGTACTTCATAGCCAACCTCTGAAAGATTTTTTTTTAAGGGGGTACTTAGATTAAATTCCTCAAATGAGGTAGGTAAAGGCGCGTCCATAGTAGAATTTGCACAAAGATACGAGTCTTTATTGGTACTCCCCTACTTTTATTTAAGCGGATTCTTTTTAGTCCTAAATCGGTTAAATAAGACCAACTGTTTTTTTGTGTTTACAAAAAACACGCCTGTTAAAAGTACTGCTGATGCAATAATAGATTGTTGCGTAATCTGCTCATTTAAAAAATACCATCCCATAAGTAGTGCAATAATAGGATTTACATAAGTATTGGTAGCTACTTTTTCAGGGGAAACAACCTTTAGTAAATAGTTGAATGAGGTAAATGCTATTATACTTCCAAAAATCACTAATAGCAACATTGACCATTGAACTTTTAATGACCATTCAATAGGACTACTCCACTCTTCTCCAATGACTAAACTCGCTATAGCTAATATGGTACCTCCAAAAATCATTTGATAACCTGTATTGACAAAAAAGTTTTTTGGGAGGTCTGCTTTACCCACAAATAAGCTTGCACTGGCCCAACTGACCATACAAAAGAAAATCATTACCATACCTAGAATGGAATTTTCTTGGTTTAAAACACTTTTCTGACTGACCAGCAGATAGATGCCAATAAATCCTAAAAAGACACCCAACAATGACATAGGAGATATTTTTTTTCCTTGGAAAATCCTCATCAATAGAAGTACAATTAATGGTTGTGAGGATATTTCTAAAGCAGCTAAACTAGTGTCAACATATCTAAGCGCCCATACCACTACCCCATTTCCAAAACTCAGAAACAAAAACCCAGCAATGGCGGTATTTACGGCTTGTTTTTTTGTAATTGCTATAGACCTCCCTGATATTTTTGCAATGATAAATATAATGCTACCAGATATAAGAAAACGAATGGCAGCTAACATGAACGGGTCTAGTTCAGTGACAGCAATTTTATTAAGCAAATAAGTAGACCCCCAGATCACGTAAATAGCAATAAAAGCAAGGATAACGAGTACTGGGTTTTTAGAAATTTGGTCCATTAGGCTAATTTATGATCATGTTAAGCCACAAAGAAACACCTATTATTTTAATTGGATGCTACTCTTTTTACTGTTTGGCAAGTCTTTTTAAAGCCACCCATTGTTTGAGCATTTCTCTAGATTCAGTGGCAGGATAGCCTAAAACAGATCCTTTTGGAGGTACGTCTGCAATAACACCTGAACCTGCACCAACTGTTGCACCAGCACCGATAGTTAGATGGTCTTTAATTGAGGCACTACCACCTATAATTACGCCGTCTCCAAGTGTTACAGAACCTGCTAATCCAGAACTTCCTGCCATTATACAGGACCTCCCCAATACACAGTTATGGGCTATTTGCACTAGATTATCTATTTTACAGCCATCTCCTAATATGGTGCTATTAAATTTAGCCTTATCTACACATGAATTTGCGCCAATCTCTACATGATTGCCTATAACCACATTGCCAATGTGAGGTATCTTAATGAGTCCACTACCATCTGGTGCCGGTCTATAACCAAAACCATCTGCGCCTATACTCACATTATTATGAAAAATGCAATGGTGTCCTATTTGACTATTTTCTCTAATCACTGTCCCAGACCAAAAAGTACAATTGTCTCCTATTTGACTGTTGTCATAGATACTAACATGAGCATATATCTGAGTTCCTTTTCCTATAGTTACACCTGGACCTATATATACAAAGGCCCCTATTTTTACCTCTTCTGCCAATACTGCAGAAGCATGAATACTGGCCGAGGGGTGAATGTCAGAGGCAAATTCAGGTCCTTGTTTGGGTGAAAAAGCTTCTAGCAATTTTGCCATGGCTAGATCTGCATTGTTTACATATAATAAAGGTATGGTTGCGTTTGTAATTTCTATCCCGTTACTTACAACTACAGCCGCAGCTTTAGTTGTTTCCATAAACCGCTTGTATTTAGCGCTACCAATAAAAGTAATTTGATTTTTAGTAGCGTTAGCTAAGTCATTCACCCCTAAAATTACAATACTATCGCTCCCTTTATTTGTTGCTTGAATTAAGTGGGAAATCTCTTTTAAGGTGAACTGGGTCATAATGTTTTAATTTTTACGAAAATAGTCTATTTAGAGGAATTGTATTTTTGGTCTTAAAAAAAAAGATGCCCAATTGCTCGGACACCTTTCTCAAAATAAAACAACAACTAACTGTCTTAATTTTTTTTGCTTAAATATTTAATAATATCATAAAGTCAATTTATTGTACTAATAATCTATGTTTATTGCTCTTTAGTTCCAAGCACAAAAGTCACTTGTCGATCAGTTAGATCTTTCTACCGAATTAGTAACCAATTACAGTAAATTATTAATCGGTGAGCAGCAGAAATTTAATGCAGGAGAAAGTTCCCTTTTTGTCGTTATAAGTAGGGAGCAAAAACTTATAGAATCTAAATTTAAATTAAACGCCACCTTTAATAAGTATTTGACTAACAAGGTGGTCTTATTTAATGCCATGGGCTTAGTGATCCCTTCTTTAAAACCCTAATTATAGGGTCTAATGCTTTTCTACTATTCAATATATATCTAGCAGTCGTAGTATTTACTCATTCATTATTTATTATATTTAGTATCTTAAAAACTAAATATAATGATGAAAAGACAATTTTTAAATTTAGCAATTATTGCCATTGGCTTTAGTTTTAATGGCTGGTCACAAGACCAATCTGTTATTGAAAATATAGTCACTGAAGCCAATGAAAATTCTCAATTAGAAATTCTCGGACAAGAACTCATGGATGGTATTGGTCCAAGACTCGTGGGAACACCTCAGATGAAACAGGCCCACGACTGGGCTGTTGATAAATACAGCCAATGGGGGATTTCAGCAAGAAATGAAGCTTATGGTACTTGGAGGGGTTGGGAAAGAGGTATTACACATATAGATATGTTGTCTCCGCGGGTTCAAAGCTTAAAAGGCACTCAACTTGCGTGGAATCCATCTACTTCTAAAAAAGGAGTTACATCAGAAGTAATTGTCTTGCCTTCAGTGGCAAGTCCTGAAGAATTTCAGACTTGGCTGCCATCTGTCAAAGGTAAATTGGTCATGATTTCTCCATTAGAGGCTACAGGTAGGCCAGACTACAATTGGGAAGAATTTGCAACAGAAGCTTCATTTGAAAAGTTGAAAGTAGCACGAAAAGCAGCTAATAGCGCTTGGCGAGAAAACATGAAAAACACCGGTTTCTCTTCAAGAAGTATTATTGAAGCGCTAGAAAATGCTGGAGCAGCTGGAATAGTAAGTTCTTATTGGTCTAAAGGTTTTGGCGTAAGTAAAATATTTAGTGCAAGAACAAAAAAAATACCCACAGTAGATTTAGAGCTAGAAGACTATTCTATGGTATATAGATTGGCTGCAAGAGGAGAAAAGCCCGTTTTAAACATTGTGGCACAATCAAAAGATTTGGGTGAAGCACTTACTTTTAATACGATTGCTGAAATTAAAGGATCAGAAAAACCAGAGGAATATGTAATTCTATCAGCCCACTTTGATTCTTGGGATGGTGGTACAGGGGCAACTGACAATGGAACAGGTACCTTAGTCATGATGGAAGCCATGAGGATTCTAAAAAAGATAGTACCAAACCCAAAGAGAACGATTTTAGTGGGGCACTGGGGAAGTGAAGAACAAGGTTTAAATGGCTCTAGAGCGTTTGTTGAGGACCACCCAGAAATAGTTTCACAGGTTCAAGCCGTTTTTAACCAAGACAATGGTACGGGAAGGGTTGTAAATATTTCTGGCCAAGGTTTTCTCCATGCATATGATTATATAGGCAGATGGCTCCACGAAGTTCCCCAAGATATTACGCAACACATAGAGACTAATTTTCCAGGCACTCCAGGAAGAGGAGGTTCTGATTATGCTTCTTTTGTGGCAGCAGGTGCGCCCGCTTTTAGCCTGAGCTCCTTAAGTTGGTCTTATTGGAATTACACATGGCATACCAACAGAGACACCTATGACAAGATTGTTTTTGACGACCTGAGAAACAATGCCATTTTAACAGCTGTTTTAGCTTATATGGCTTCTGAAGACAATGAAAAGACCTCAAGAGAAAAGATTGTATTGCCTGTAAGTAAACGGACAGGTAAACAAATGGTTTGGCCCTCTACCAGATCTCCCAACAGAAAGGGAGGCATGTAATAGAATGTTACTATAAAATAAAAAAAGACCTGTAAAATTAATTTACAGGTCTTTTTTTATTTTGGACCAAAATATTTTTGGTCTTATATTACATAAGTAAAACTATTGCTTTTTAACTTTTACCGCATTCATTCCTTTTTGACCACGCTCTAATTCAAAGCTAACTTTATCATTTTCCATAATTTCATCAATTAGACCACTAACGTGAACAAAGTGCTTTTCTTGAGAAACGGCATCTATAATAAACCCAAAGCCTTTTGATGAGTCAAAGAAGGAAACTTTTCCTGTTCTGAAAGGGTCTTCTTCTTCTTCTTCCCTATCTTCTTTTTTAGGAATTCCAATAACAATAGTTTCTGCGTCTACCTTAACTTTTAAACTTGGATCTGGAGGGGTGTCTGTGAAGTGCCCATTCTCATCTACATAAACCAACATGTCTTCTAAACTATTTGGTTTTTCAGCATTGGCTTTACGTTCCAATTTCTTCTTTTGTTTGTCGTCACGTTTTTTTAAACGTTTTTTCTCTTTCTCTTTTTTGTTAAAGGTTTCTTGCGCTCTCGCCATTTCGATTGATAAGTTTTAAGAACCAAATGAATAAAGGTTCAATAGTCAACAAATATACGTCAGTTCTCGCATATTTTATGTAAAAATGAATAATAATATCCCCTACCTCAAGAAAATAGCATTTCTAAAAGCGCTTGACTCCTTTTGTAAATCAATGAGATAACCATTTACCACAGCATGACTAATGACCCCATCTTTTGAAAGTAAAAAACTTGGGTTTAGTCCTACGTATAGCCTAAAGTCAGGTAACATAAATTTACTACTCACCACTTGCATAGGAAAATTAAATCCATTGTCTCCCATGGCTATTGGTCCTAGCCAATACACGTAGCCTTTTTTAAGCAGACTATAAGCCTTTTCTTTGGTGGGTCGCTCCCCTTTCTTTGGGGTGTATATTTTTCCAGGTATAATTTTATATCCGTTGGCACGCATTGTTTCATAGCCATAATAGGTGGATAAGTCCCCTAGGTCCATGATTTGTGCTTTAGTGAAATACTCAGAATGAGAGGCATTGTCTACCTCTAAATAATGAACCCCAATATCTAATGTGTAAGTTTTTCCTAACAATTCATATTGGACATCTTCAATTTTAAGGTCAAATAATTTTCGGTCATTTTGCGGTATTTTTTCATAGGCTGCTAGGTCAATTTTCTCAAAGGATTTTGTAGCTATACTATAAAGGGCAGCTAGTATAGATACGTAATTTAATTTTCTAATTTCTTGTTTTTCAGCATCGTTTAAAAAACCGCCAGATTCAATTAAAATAGTAGAAGTACCCCATTTTTGAATGTTATCTCCAAATGCTCTGGGTTCAAAATCATCATTGTAACGCCCCACCTGCCCAGGTGCAAAACCTTGCACCAATTCATTCATTAGCACAATTACTTTCATGGCATTCCCCCTGACTTCATTAATATCTTTATCATAATTATATGCAGGAGCTAAATAAGACAAGGTTGCTGGCTTATTAGTCCTTTCTGCATTGTAATACTTACTTTGATCGTGTAAGTTAAATCCAAAATCTGCTTCTAAACTATCTCGAACTCTTTTCAAAGTAAGCCCTTCAGGCGATGCCAAGTCCAAGGCATCTCTGTTAATATCAATTCCTAAGGCATTCCTTCTGGTAAAAACTGCTGCACCATCAGGATTAAGCATGGGTAAAAAATGAAATTTTAATTTCTTTAAAAGTAATTTTTGGGCCCTATTTTTTTGTTCTGATGAAAAATAATTTAATATATCAAAAATGGCTTGAGTTGCTGTAGGCTCATCTCCATGCATTTGAGACCATAAAAAAACATCGGTTTCCCCACTACCTAAACTCAATAAAGACAGGCTTCTTCCCTCTATGGACTCCCCTACTTTAGTGACTGTTATTTCAGCTTTATTTTTGTATCGTTCAATGAGTGGTTGAAGGTCTTCATGTTTTATCCTTCGTTTATTTAATGAGGGCTCTTTATTGCTTTCATACTGTGACACCAAATCATTGACCAATTGGTTTTGAGCCAATAATGGCATTGAAATTAAAAGTAAAAGCAATGAGAAAAAAATAGTTGATTTGGTAGGTAAAATCATAGAAGGATGGGTTTTAATACTGTTTTGAAAAAGGAATTAATCTAATAAATTCAATGAAAAAACTAAGGCATTAGTGAAGGGTTGGCCTTAAACTTTAATTTTGAAGTAGCCCTTCTGATTTTTGCCATAAAGGCTTCTCCTGGATCTGTTTTTTGTGTTCTATAAGCTGCGTCAACTTCCTTCCAAAGTGGATGATTTTCAAATAAAGTATATTCATAATGCCCTATCAGATAATTGATTGAATACTTTTTTTTTAAGTATTTAATTAATTTTATATTAGATTTTAATTGGGTTTTTGTCAATGGTGTTTCTTTTGTTCCACCTACATTTTCAATCCCTATAGCGGCATGGTTCAAACCTATTACGTGTCTGGCCATATGGTTTTCTGGCATGAGTCTATAAATGGTACCATCTTGGTCTATCAGAAATTGAGCGGATACGTTTAAAGCACTTTGGTGGACTAGTTCAGGCCTCCAATTAGGTAGAGACGCTCTATAAAATGCATCAAATGATTTTTCAAGTGTAGGAATTGCGGTCCAATGCACCACAATCATTTCTGGCTTTATGAGGATATTGTCCTGGTTCATGCCATACCTGCTTTCAAGGTATTCTTTAGTGAGTTTTTCACGTTGCTCATTAAATACTATGGGCTTGTCTACTATGGGGACTGTTATAGCACAAGAATTTAAAAAAAGTAATCCAATAACACTTATTAGTAATCGCATACGAGTTCATTTATGTTATAAAGCTACAAATATTTGATATTATATGAGATCTAATTGAATATTCACTTTAGACTTTATATTTGATTTGACTTATTGTACTTTTGTAGGGCTATGAAAGAATCAAAAAAACCAGATGCTGTTGTCTATGACAAGGACACACAGCAATATAACGCTCATATTTTGCCTTATGCTACAGGTGTTGGCGCCCCACAGATTATTGCTCCAGACGTAAGTAGCTGGAAAAACACCCAAGTGCAAAAGGTCAATCATGAATTTAAAGCACAATTTAATGCTTTGAAAGAGCAGTATGCTCAAATGATAGATTCATATGATTTCAACAAGAGAATTTACAATTCAAAATTTAGTTTTGAACCCATCATAGGAGAAACCTATTTCCTTTATTTGGACAAGCAAGGCAGTGACTTTTTGTCTCTAATCCCTCCAACTCAATGCCGCTTTGAGTACTTAGCTACTTGCACCATAGGTCCTGATAAAATTTGGATAAAAAGAGATTAATCTAAGCTATTTCACTATTTTAGGGCAATTAACGCTACTGAGATGAAATGGTTTAAAAGGATTTTTGGAATTTTATTTTTATTGATTGTTATAGCCATTGGTTTTAATTATCCCAAATTAACATTAATATCCGGCTATAGTTCAAAATATGTAGCGAGTTCGGCTTTTATTGCGGGCCATTCTAAAAGTTTTATTGAGGCAAATGACAACAACATTTCCAATATTAAATTGGCTACAAATGAGTTGGACTATCCAATGAAAAAGGCATCGGCGCGTGTTTTTGGTTTTCAAAAACGCGAAGCCATTTACAAAGAAGGCTTAGGAGCTATTCTTTTACCTAAAGGAGTTTCTGCCTTGGATTTAGATCATTTTCTAATACCCAGAAGAAATCTAACACCCATTGAAAAGCCTTATCCAATAGGGCATTTAGCGCCACTAGATACTGTGTTGAGTGCTGTTGATTATTCTGCCATTCAGAATGCCTTGGATATAGTTTTCAAAGACAACCACATACAAAAATCAAGGTCTGCGCTCATACTCTACAAGGGGCAACTTATTGGAGAGAAATACATAGATGGATTTGGTCCAGACACCCCCGTTCTTGGCTGGTCTATGACCAAAAGTATTATAGCAACAATTTACGGAATCCTAGAATATCAGGGTAAATTAAACGTGCGTGATCGTGTGGCTTTTGAAGATTGGGCCAAGGATGAAAGGGCTCATATTACCATTGATGATTTATTGAGAATGCAAAGTGGATTGGCTTTTGAAGAAGATTATTTAGTGATTTCAGATGTGACCAATATGTTGTTTAACGAGGCAGATATGGCACAGGTAGCTATTGACAGACCCAGTATTGCAATGCCAGGAGAAATTTGGTCTTATTCTTCTGGAACCACAAATATTTTATCTAAATACCTTAAATCATTTAGTTCAGATGCCCAGCAATATTTAGATTTCCCTTACGCGCAATTAATCGATCAAATTGGGATGCATTCAATGGTGATTGAAACAGATATGGTACAGACTTTTGTAGGCTCCTCTTATGGATGGGCCAGCACTAGAGATTGGGCTAGGTTTGGTTTATTGTACCTACAAAACGGAATTTGGGATGGGTCGAGAATATTTAGTGACCGTTGGGTGAATTATATTAGCACTCCCACTAAGTCCTCTAATGGAGCATATGGAGCGCATTTTTGGCTCAATGCAGACGGTCACTTAAAAGATGTCCCTAAAGACCTCTACAGTGCCAATGGACACGATGGACAACATGTTTACGTAATTCCTTCTAAAGACTTGGTGATCGTGAGGACTGGTCTGGGAGAGCGTCCAGATTACAGGGCCAATGATTTTATTGCAGCGGTTGCAGCTGCTGTAGAATAGTTATGCAATGTAACTGTCTTTGTCAAAATTTGGTGGTCTCTTTTCTAAAAAGGCATTTCTGCCTTCTTTAGCTTCATCTGTCATATAGGCTAATCTAGTGGCTTCTCCTGCGAATACTTGTTGTCCTACCATGCCGTCGTCTGTGAGGTTCATGGCGAATTTTAACATCTTAATACTCGTTGGAGATTTTGCAAGTATCTCTTGGGCCCATTCATATGCTGTTGATTCAAGCGCATCGTGAGGGATTACAGCGTTAACCATTCCCATATCAAAGGCTTCTTGTGCGGTATAGTTCCTTCCTAAAAAGAAAATTTCTCTGGCTTTTTTCTGCCCCACCATTTTAGCCAAATAAGCAGATCCATAGCCACCGTCAAAACTGGTAACGTCTGCGTCCGTTTGTTTAAATATGGCATGTTCTTTACTGGCTAGTGTTAGGTCACATACTACGTGAAGGCTGTGCCCTCCTCCTACTGCCCAACCCGGAACTACTGCGATGACTACTTTTGGCATAAAGCGTATCAATCTTTGTACCTCTAGAATATTTAGGCGGTGGTTGCCATCTTCTCCTACATATCCTTTGTGACCTCTCGCTCTTTGGTCTCCACCACTACAAAAAGAAAATACACCGTCCTTGGGAGAAGGTCCTTCCCCACTTAGTAATACCACACCAATGGATGGATCTTCATGAGCGTCATAAAATGCATCGTATAATTCAGAAGTTGTTTTGGGTCTAAAGGCATTTCTTACCTCTGGTCTATTAAACGCTATTCTAGCGACGCCATTAGATTTTTTATAAGTAATGTCTTCGTATTTCTTCACTTCTTTCCAAACGATATTTTCCATGGTTGAATTTTTTCAGCAAGTTACGTATTCTTGTTTTTTTCTGTGATCCATAAAGACATATATTTTGACGCCTGGAATTGCTGCTCTTGCAATAGACTTCCCATGAAATTTTTGGCCCTATGGCCCTCTAAATTATTTAGTGTTTGAGAGAGGCCATCGAAGCATTTAATTTCATAAATACTTCGTTCAAAAGATTGGTCAATAAATTTATATCCTTCGCTTTTAAGTATTTGCCAGTTGGATTCATCATGATACAGTGATACCGCCTTTTGAGCGAATTCTTCGGTTTCATTGGCTATTTTACCTGGCCATTTCATAGTGTAATCCATTCCCTCTTTCCCTATAGATGTTGTAATGTGAGGGCAGCCGTAAACAAATCCTTCTAATATTTTTCCTTTAATTCCAGCACCAAATCTCAATGGAACTAGATTGACCCTGTGTTTGGTAAATGGTTCTTTAACATCTATTACAGGACCAACGATGTGAAACCCAATATTAGGTTTATGAAGTTCCTTGATTTGCTGGGGTAAATAGGCACCATAGATATAAATCTCCGCCAATTTGTGCTGCTTTTTCATTAGTGGCCAAATACTATGATACAAACACTTAATAGCATCTATGTTGGGCTTATGAAGTCCGTTGCCAATAAAAAAATAGCCTGATCTTTCTTTGTAATCCCTACTTGCCCTATGGGCTAGTAAATGTTGTTTCTGATATGTGATGGGTAATAATAAACACAAATGAGGGGGGACTTTAAAATGATCTACTAGCACAGTCATTTCAAATGAAGAAATCACCAAATTTAGATCACACCTATATATACTAGCCAATTCTCTTTTGGTTAACCCTCTTGAATTTAATTCAATTAAGTCTGTATCACTATGAAATAAGGAGAACGCTGAATCTTTGTGTTGTTTAATGTAAGATGTGGTTTGTTCTTCCCTTAGTGCTCTTAAACAGTGGAGGTCTTCTGAATCTAGCATCGTAAGTGCACTGGGTAATATTTCGCGAACCCGCCAACCAAACTGTTCTTCTGAAATAAATCTGTCGAAAAGCACTACATCTGGTTCAATTTCCTTTAACAAAAGATCAAAGGAGGTGTCATTCACAAGAATTTGCTGGGTAATAATGCCTTTTTCTTTTAATGCTAGCTGCCCTTCTATGTGGTTGCTTGTTGCTGTAAAAGTGATCTCAAATCCATGAGAAATAAAAATAGCTAATAACTCATGCATACGAACACCTGCTGCTGTAGCTTTGGGTTCAGGCCAATTTGTACTAATACAAAAAAGTTTTTTATTCATATTAAATAAAATGAAATTATGCCATTTTAAAGAAATGAAATTCCATTACCAAAAATTGTAAAAAGTTACATTTTTTTGGCAAACATCTGAGATATTTTGAGTCTTAATTTTCTCTCATAGTCTTCTTCCAACCACTCTTTGTAGTTTTTGGTATTGTTCATGATACAGTAAGAATACAATCTAATCCTGTAGGCAATTTCTTCCTTGAGTAATTTAGCTAACATACGAGCGTCAAATACATCTTCACTGTTTTCAAAACAAATTTGAGCATGTTGTGAAATACTTCTATCTAATACTTCTTTAGACTTTAAGCCTTGGGCAAACACCTCTTTGTATACTTCTTTTACGTGAAATTGAAGTACACTAGAGTTTTTGAATTTTTGCTTTAAACCAAAAGGCATTTCATAGATAAATTCTCTTTCAATATCCTCATCATTTTTAATGTTTTCTAGATAAAAATCTGGAAAGTGAAAGATCTCCTGCCAATCAATTGGGGCATTCCATGGTCCAAATCTAGCGATATTGTTTCCCATGTCTATGACATTGAAGTGGGATTTATAGTCTAATATTCTTGATCCTCGACCAATCATTTGAAAATATAAAGTCAATGATCTGGTGGCCCTGTTTAAAATAATTGTTTCTACACTAGGTTCATCAAAGCCAGTGGTTAGTATACTCACTGATGTTAAAATGGCATTGGGTGTTTGGGAAAACCATTCTAATATTTCCTTTCGCTCTGCAGCACTATTTTTATTGTCTAAGTGTCTAATGTCGTGCCCAGCTTTCTTAAAAGTTTCGTATACGTATTTAGAAGTGTTTATACCATTATTGAAAATAAGGGTTTTTGAACCTAAGGCAATTTCCTCATAGGCCTCTAGCAGTTGAGACAACATGGAGTGATTTCCGTAAAAGGCATCTGAAGATTTTACGGTGTAGTCTCCATTAATACCTAATTTCAATGTTTTTAAACTTACATTTTTGTTGTACAAATGCGCCTGTGCTAAAAACTGTTTATCAATTAAAGAGGTGATAGACTCTCCTACAATGAGTTTTTTGTAGTGGTCTTTCATGGGTAACTTAATATTTGAACTGAGCGGAGTGGCAGTAACTCCTAAAATAACAGCGTGTTTAAAAAACTTCATCAGTTTTCTAAATGAGTTATAATGGGCTTCATCTATAATAACGAGTCCAATGTTATCTAAGCTTACTTTTTCCTCCTGCAATCTGTTGTTTAGTGTTTCCACCATAGCCACAAAACAACTGTAATCTTCTTGATCTTCAAGAGATTTCACATCAGAATTAATAATTTTATTGTGAACCCCAAAACCCTCTAACATTTTAGACGTTTGGGTACTCAACTCAATTCTGTGGGTAAGCACGACTACTTTTTTACTTTTCGTAGCGATATATCTTTTTGCAATTTCAGAAAAAACAACTGTTTTACCACCCCCTGTAGGCAATTGGTACAACAAGTTTGTGTCCGTAGGAGCACTGTCTAGATAGTCAAAAATGGCATCTAAATCATTTTGTTGGTAATCGTAAAGTGTTTTCTCAGAAAATTTCGTTAAAACAGCCAAATCAGCAGTAATTTTTATGGTTTTGTAAAATAATTTTCAGCTTTTCTCAAAAAAATGAAACGCTCAAAATTAACAGATTTTTACCGCTAAGCATAAGAAATCAAGCAAAAAGATTTAATTAATATCCCTTTGCAGTATCTACCTGATTTAAAAGCGGTTGGTTGCTCATTAGTCTGTTATAATTAACTATTATTTGAGCAACTACAGATTCTGGACTGGAAATGCTTGCGCAATGCGGCGTGATATGGATATTTAGATGTTGCCACAATGGGTCGTTTTCTTCTAATGGCTCTTTGGGAAAAACATCTATTGCGGCGCCACTTAAATGGCCTTGATCAATGCTTTGAATCAAATCCTCGCTCACCAAGTGTGGTCCTCTAGCTGCATGAATAATGTAGGCTCCTTTGGGTAATTTAGAAAAAAGTGTATGATCTAAAATACCACTTGTTTCTGGAGTCAATGGGAGTAAACATACCAAAACATTGGTCTGCTGTAAAAATAAATTTAAATCTTCCTGGACATAGGTTGTCATTCCATCTATTCGCTTTTTTGAATTAGACCAACCAAAAACATTAAAACCCTGAGTAAGTAATGCTTTAGCTGTCGCTGAGCCCAATACCCCCATGCCCATTATTCCTACAGTGATATCTTTTTTTCTTAGGTATGGGTTTTGTTGCCAAAGTGATATAGATTGTTGGGTCTGATACTTATATAAGCCCTTCATATGAGCGTAAACGTGCGCCATAACGAACTCTTCCATATCAGTAATCAATAAGGGGTCCACTACCCTAGTCATTAACAAGTCATCATGAAAAGAAGGGTCTTCAAAAATAAAATCTACTCCAGCGCCCATCGAAGCGACACATTTTAAATTTTTGTATTGCCCAAATAATCCTTGTGGCTGTTTCCATACCAATGCCATCGTAATTTTTTCTTTGGGATGTGGTTCATTAAAATCGTAGCATTCAATATGGGTTGCTTGAAATTTAAAAGCATTTAGCCATTGAGGTGTTTTTCCATCTTGTCTTATGAGTAGTAGCGCCATAGGATAGTTTATAAATATTTATTAAAAAGATGTTTTTGATATTTTAATCTTCAATAGTTTGCAAACTCATTTCAAAATCATAGGCGTTTTCCCAATGCTTACTAGACGTATAAACAGATAAAATTTGTGTTTTATACATGGGTATTATTTGATGATAACTAGCAAACTGAAGTGCCTCTTTATAAAAATTACAAAAGCTTTTAAAAAATGGCAAACGCTGGGGCTTTTCCTCACAGAATGTGTGCATTATTCCTATGTTATACCACATAAATTCAGCAATTAACTCAGGAGACATGCCAAGCGTCTTGAAATGTTTTATATACTTCTGAGCAACAGACCTCCTCGCTTTTGGTCTTTTCCTTTTTAAGGAAAAAAATTCATTAGCCACCTTGATCCTAGCCTGCTCTAGTAATTTGTTCTCATTAGGGTTAAAGACAAAATTAAAATAGGTTTTAACTTCTGGGAATTTGTCATAAAGATCTATGACCATTATTTCTAATTGCTCCTTTTGTAATTCAATTAAGTGTTTTTGTAGTAATTTTTTACTCATGAGGTATGTTCAAAAATTAAAAATACAAATGATTGCTTAGATCGTGTAATCTTTTATGAAATATGCGCTAGAAAAGCTTAAAGTTTTCTTAAAACGCACCCGATATGACCCTTGAATTTTGGTGATATCTATTAAAATGCGTAATATGAAGGTTAATAAAATTTCCAAAAGAAAAACTCATAGATGAGGCAGCTTAAAATAGTAAAACAGGTTACTAATAGAGAATCAAAATCCTTAGACAAGTACCTACAAGATATAAGTAAAATAGACCTGATTAATGCTCAGGAAGAAGTTGAATTGGCACAGCGAATTAAAGCTGGAGATGACCTAGCACTCGAAAAACTTACCACGGCAAACCTCAGGTTCGTTGTTTCTGTTGCGAAACAATATCAAAACCAAGGTCTTACCCTTCCAGATTTAATTAACGAGGGGAATGTTGGCTTGGTTAAAGCAGCAAAACGTTTCGATGAAACAAGGGGTTTTAAGTTCATCTCTTATGCTGTTTGGTGGATTAGACAGGCCATTCTACAAGCATTGGCGGAACAAGCAAGAATTGTACGATTACCACTTAATAAGATTGGATCTATCAATAAAATTAATAAAGCTTTTTCCTATTTAGAACAAGCCCACCAGCGCCCACCTTCTCCAGAAGAAATTGCCAAAGAACTTGAAATGACCGTGAGTGATGTAAAACAATCACTTAAAAATTCAGGGAGACATGTCTCTATGGATGCACCCCTTATTGATGGAGAAAATTCTAGTCTATACGATGTATTGGACTACGGAGATTCTCCCAGACCAGACCAGGCACTTATTCAAAGTTCTTTGCATACAGAAATAACTAGAGCCTTAGACACCTTATCTCCACGAGAAGCAGATGTGATCAAACTTTTTTATGGCATAGGTGAACAGCCCCCTATGACACTAGCAGAAATAGGACTCACTTTTGACTTAACGAGAGAAAGAGTCAGACAAATTAGAGAAAAAGCAATCAGGAAATTAAGGCATAGTTCAAAAAATAAATTACTAAAAACCTATCTTGGATAATTAAAATACCGTCATATATGAAACCCACCCTTTTTATTTTAGGATTACTTGCTTTCAGTTCTTGCAAGCAATCTCCAAAAGAGACAGAAAGTCTTGAGACTAAAATTGACAGAATACATTCTGAAGCAATTACTATAGATACCCACAACGATATTAATACCGCTAATTTTACAGATAGTATTAATTACACCCAAAGGCTAGACACCCAAGTTAATCTTCCTAAGATGAATGAAGGTGGTTTAGACGTAAGTTGGTTGATTGTTTATACAGGTCAGGGAGAATTGACTGAAGCGGGTTATAAAAATGCAAAAACAAATGCTTTAGATAAATTTTCTGCTATTCATAAACTTACTGAAGAAATAGCACCCGAAAAAATTGGGTTAGCTACAACATCAGAAGAAGTGAGGTCTCTTATTAATTCTGGAAAAAAAGTAGCCATGATTGGGGTAGAAAATGCTTACCCAATAGGCATGGATATGGAAAATTTTGAAACCTATTACAACTTAGGCGCAAGATACATCTCATTGTCTCACAATGGTCACAGCCAATTTTCTGATTCTAATACAGGTGAAAAAGATAATGTATGGTTGCACAATGGTCTGAGTGACTTTGGAAAAGAAGCAGTTGCTGAAATGAATAGACTTGGAATGATGATTGATATTTCTCATCCATCCAAAGAGGCTATGATTCAAATGATATCCTTATCTAAAGCACCTATAATAGCTTCCCACTCTTCTGCTCGAGCTTTATGTGATCACTCGAGAAATTTAGACGACGAACAGTTGCTGTTGTTAAAAGAAAATGGTGGTGTAGTCCAAACAGTGGCTTTTTCGTCTTATTTAAATACAGAAAAATATCTTGCTAGAAATGAATACGCGAAAGAAATCTATCATTCCATAGCCAAAGAAATGGGTGTTGAATGGCATGAGAGAAGTCAGTTTTCTTCACTTTCTGACAGTGAAAGAGCTTCTTTCATGGAAGTTTACCCTAAAATAGTATCATTGGGAAAAGAAACACTCGCCAATGACCCAAATGCTCCTGAGGCGGTATCTGTTTTAGATTTCGTAAATCATATTGATTATCTGGTTAATCTTATAGGTATTGACCATGTTGGGATTAGCTCAGATTTTGACGGTGGTGGTGGTATAGCGGGATGGTCAGATGCTTCAGAGACTAAAAATGTAACCGCAGCGCTTGTTAATAGAGGTTATTCCCAAGAACAAATCAATAAACTTTGGGGAGAGAATTTACTTAGGGTATTAGACGAGGTTCAAGCAGTTAGTCTGAAATTAAAATCTTAAAAATTTCAACACCTCTAAATTTATGGAAAATAGAACAAAATCACTGTTGTCTATTAGACCTTCCTTAGATCATATTAAAAAAACTGATGATGAAGCTAGTGAAGCATATTTCCAAAATGAAGTACTGAGGCCCATACTTAAATTTCAAAATGATTTGTTAGTTCAAGTGCTCAAAAATTACTTTTTAAAGCACAAGAATACTTTTTACATTTTGTCTTTAGAAAAGCGACTTTCCTATATTGAAAATGCCCTACAAAAAGACATTAAATTTCGCAATGCCTTAAAAGGAATCATCATTGGTCAATTTACCCTTGAGGAGTATTATTCTTATAGAAGTAAATCGTCTGCTTTAAACAAGAGGATGATGCAAATGCTTATTCAGCGTTTTCAAAATCAAATACAATTATTTGAAATTCCGCAGATAAATATTTCCTTATAGACATAACCTCTGAGTGATTAGAATAAAGGTTGTCCATTCAGGTCGGTAGCAAGTAAATCACTCATCAAATTTAAAAAGGGTCTTGAATTTTGAAAGGCTTTAACTGTATTTGAAACAAATTGCTCCGAACATATATCACTATCAGTGATAGAATGAATAAATACAAAATTCTTTCTCCTGAGTAAATTTATCTCAGGATGTTCTTTTGAAAATCCTTTTGGTGCTGTTTTAAGGGTGTCTCCAGAAAAATTACCCCAGGTTTTTTTAAACAATGGGTCGTTTAAAAAATCTTTAAAATCAGATGCGTCAGTTTCAATTTCTTTTCTAATTCTAAATAAATCTTCTTTATTTGGATCCCAGAATCCAACTGCTAAAAAAGCATCTCCAGGCTTTAAATGAATATAATAGCTACCTCTGAGTGATGGTCCCATTCGAGATAAAGACCCTGAAAAATAGTCTTTATAAGGGGTTTTGTCTTTTGAAAAACGAACATCTCTGTAAATTCTAAACATCTTAAGTTTTTCAATATCATCTGTTTCTCCCAAGCCATCTTTAATTAACTCCAATACTGATTTAACTGACAGCTGATGGAATTTAAAAGTTTCTTTATTGGTTTCAAACCATTTCCTATTGTTATTTACACTTAATTTATTTAGGAATTCTAGGCTGTCTTTTGAAATTTTCATCATTCTTATAATTTTATTTCCCATAGTACTCCTATGTAATTCCAGGAGCTAAGCCTAATTTCGAATATCTCCTAGATATTTTGTGAAAGGAAAGGAAAGTCATCATGATTATTTAAAATAAATATAAGGTACTATTTAACTTTAATTTTCAAGAGAATTATCGAATAATAATTCTTTGAGATGTAGTCCTGAACCAGCAGCAACATAAGGAATAAAGTCATCTAAGTCACTGTTTAATAAATGCTTAATGCCTTCTAGGTCTATTTCATTTCTTCCGAGACATATAAGGGCACCCATCATTAATCTAATTTGATACCTCAAAAATCCTTTCCCCCTCACTTCCAATACATAGGTGTCTTCAGGAAAGAAACTTGCGCTAATCGCTTTATTTTTTTTTAACCTACAAGATGTTAGTGTCCTAAGGGTTTGAGAATTTTTTTTATCCTTTCTCGCGGTAAAGTTTTTAAAGTCGTGTGTACCCTCAAATAATTTAGCAGCCTCTTGCATGAGCACTATATTTAAATCTTCAGGATAGTTGGCCATAATGGGCGCACAAAAAGGATGTGCTTTAGATCCAAATGAAAAAAGATAGCAATAGGTTTTTTCTTTTGCGTTTTGAATGATGTTAAATTTCTCTCCAACTGCTGTGATAGATTCGACCCTAATATCTGCAGGAAGATTTAGGTTAAATAGATCCAGTAGAGCCTCAAGTTTGTCTAGAGGCTCATGGTCAATAAATAATTCAAAGGCACCATGGATAGAAGATACTTTGGCATCTGTTCTCCCTGCACCTAATATTTTAAAGGAACGCTCTTCTCCTAAAACAAAACCAATTGTTTTTGTGAGCATACTCTCAATGGTTTTAACCCCTGGTTGTTTTTGCCAACCACTGTATCTAAACCCCAAATAAGACACCCGCACTAAATAATAATATTTCTTCATTTGCATGCCAACAAATATGCTTTAAAAATAAGAAACACAAGATTATAAGCATTAAATCAATGCTTAAATAATAGTAGACTGTCTTAATTTAGCTAATAATAAGTATCTTCTGTAATCTCGAGTACTTTTACTGGTCCAAATTTACCTACAATTGGTGTAATCTCGGACGCCTTTCCTACAAATACCATTTGCAAATTATCTTTAGGAAAGTAATCTTCAATTATTTGCTTCGCTTTTTTTGAATCTAATGAATTCACTGTTTCGGTGAATTTATCTATATAATCCATTGGAATTTTATACACAGATGCGTCCGTAAAAAATCTAGCAATAGCAGCATTGGTCTCATAATCCGGTGGAAATTGCCCTTTAACATAGTTTTTTGCAGATTCAAGGGTTTTAGTATCTATGCCAACTTCATGTATTTTTTGGTATGTTTTGAGCAGTAAATCTATTGTTTGTTCCGTAGTTTCATTGGCTGTAAATGTACTCATACTAAAGCTTCCTCCATCCCTAAGCGCGCTAAAACTACTTCTGGCACCATAAGTTAATCCTGAATTAACCCTTAACTCGTCGTTTAACCATGAGGTAAACCTGCCTCCTAAAATGGTGTTAATTACCTGTATACCTATATAATCTGATACATTTCTAGGTACACCGATGCCTCCAACCAGCATGGTTGTTTCCCTAGCATCCTCCTTATTTACCACCACTACATTGGCTTTATTTAAAGTTTTGATTTTAAGCGTAGTAGATTCTAGAAGCGCATTATTTTTCCAAGTAGACAGTAAATCAGATAATTGAATTTTCATATTTACAGGATCAAAGTCCCCTACTATAGCTAAAACACTTCCCTGAGGTTGATAATTTTGAGCATAAAAGTTTTTAAGGTCCTGAATGCCTATTTGCTGAAGACTTTGCTTAGTCCCTGAAGCTATATTTGCATATGGATGGTCTCCATAAACCATCTGATTAAAATAATTACCAATAACACTTCTTGGACTTTCTCTCATTTGGTCTACACCCGCAATGGCTCTTTCTTGCAACTTTTCAAACTCTTGTAGATCAAATGTCGGTTTCATAATCATCTCCGCAAGAATTGGTAAAACAACCAAAGCGTCTTTATTGACAAAACTACTTGAAATTACAGCGGCTTCAGTGCCTGTACTAGTGTCATAAGAAGCACCTAAAAAATCTAATTGAGATTCAATGGTTGTTTTATCGAAAGATTCAGTGCCTGTAGACAATGCGTCTGCTGTTAAACCAGCCAATCCGGCCTTATCATTCGTGTCTTGTCGTGTTCCAGCGGGTACAACGGCCCTAAAATGAACCAAGGGCACTTCTTTTTGAACCACCATATAAATCGTAAGTCCATTGTCTAAACGAAAGCTTTCATATGCAGGCAGTTTAAAATTGCTTTGTGCGTATAGAGAATGACCCCCAACAATTAAAATAACGAGGTAAAAATAGAACGTTTTAAGATTTGTTTTCATGGGTATTATTTTGTGTTGTTTTCAGGCGACATTAAGTAACCTACAGTGCTATTGTTTTTTGTGAAATATTTTTTGGCCACTCTTTGAATATCTGCAACTGTTAATTGTTCATAAGATTGTGGCGCAGAAAACATTTTTTTATAATCTCCAAAATACATTTCATAAGTTCCCAGGGTGTTACTCTTTCCGTCAATGGTCTCTAGGCTTGAATACAAAGCCACTAACTTTTGATTTTTAACCTTTTGAAGCTCCCTTTCACTCACGCCATTTTGTGCTATATCACTAATGATTTGAATCATTTCTAACTCTAATAGTTCAGGGGCAGTTCCAGGGCTTGCTACACCGTAAAAATAAAAGAGGTTTGGATCTATGCTCTCAGGCATATAAGAAAAAACTGAAGTGGCCAATGTTTTCTGATCTACTAATTGACTGTATAACCTACTACTATTGCCCTCTGATAGAATAGCGCTTAGGACATCTAAAGCATAATAATCCTCATGCTTAGTTTCTGGTACATGATAAGCCAACATAATATTTGGACTGCTGACCTGTTTCTCAACAATTACCCGCTTTTGACCCAATTGTTCTGGTTCAATGGTATGAATTGACCTAGCCTTGGGACCAGAGGGTATGGGCTCAAAATATTGCTTAGAAAGTCGTTTAACTTCTTTTAAGGTCACATCTCCAGATATCACTACCACAGCATTGTTCGGAGCGTAATAAGTGTCAAAATAGGCCTGAAGGTCTTCTATAGACCAATTTTTAATATCTGATTCATAGCCAATTACAGACCACCTGTAGGGGTGTGCTAAAAAAGCAGCGCCTTTTACTTGTTCAGATATATTTCTAAAATTACTATTTTCTAAACCGGTGCTTCTTTCACTCAACACGACCCCTCTTTCACTTTCTACCATCTTAGGGTCTAGATCTAGATGACCTATTCGGTCTGCTTCTAGGTCAAAAATGGTCTCTAAAGCGCTAATGGGAAACCAATCGGTGTAAACAGTTAAATTTTCTGTAGTATAGGCATTATTACTCCCACCAGCCGCTTCCATAGTTCTGTCGAACATTTTGGGTCCGTATTTTTTAGATCCGTTGAACATCATATGCTCAAAGAAATGAGACAATCCTGTAATACCTGGATATTCATTTCTAGACCCTACTTTCCAAAATAAATACATATTGGCATTAGGAATACTGCTGTCTTCTAAGACCAGTATTTTCATGCCATTAGACAATGTAAAAGTCTGAACATCTGTAGCTTTACTTTGTGACATTCCTTTTTGAAAAAGCACCAACAAAAGGGCGGTGAAGTAAAAGTTTATTTTCATGACATTTAAAATTATAATCCGTTAATGTATGACCCATAAAGGTCTTTAAATTCAGTTCCGTTTGAAAAACTGTGTTTACTTAATTTGTTGTTAGCGACCAATCCCCACAATACCAACTCTTTTAAAAAGTAATTGGTTTCTTTGTCTACTCCAGGAGCATATTCATTTAATAATGCTGTTAAAGGGGCTATTCGATCCAATTGATCTCTGTACATACTGTCTGAAAAATCTTCTAATAATTCAAATCCCTCAGATTCAAAGAACCACAATAGAAGTGGGTCGTATGGTCCCTCAGCATCTTTCTTCTCTAATTTTTTAATTTTAGGGAAACGGGCGTCAAATAAAGTTTTAATAGCAGATTCTAACAAGTGTTGGGCCACAAAATCTGCCCCTTCTTGTTCTCCTTCATAAACCAATTCGACTTTTCCGGTAATGGCAGGATAAATACCTGTAAAGTCAGATAGTCTGATGGTGGTAATTTCTTCATCTGAGAGTAAAAGCCTTCTTTCTGCCGTACTCATTAAATTTTGAAAAGCAGTAATGCTCATTCTGGCACTTACGCCACTCTTTGCGTCTATATAATCACTTTCTCTGGCCTCAAAAGAAATTTGCTCCAATAAATCTCTAGCCAACTCAGGTACTTTAATGGGTAATATTTGCTGTCCTGATTCTTGGGCCGTAATTTTTTTAGCCGTTTCAATATCTTTAGGATAGTGGGTCAATATTTGAGAACCAATTCTATCCTTTAATGGCGTAACTATACTACCTCTGTTGGTATAATCTTCAGGATTTGCTGTAAAAACACATTGTATGTCTATGGGCAATCTCAATTTAAATCCCCTAATTTGAATATCTCCCTCTTGCAAAATATTGAAAAGGGAAACTTGAATTCTAGCCTGGAGATCTGGTAATTCGTTAATCACGAAAATACACCTGTTTGCTCTTGGAATCATACCAAAGTGCAATACCCTGGGATCTGCATAAGACAGTTTTAAGTTGGCTGCTTTTATAGGGTCTATATCCCCAATCAAATCAGAAACACTCACATCCGGAGTGGCTAATTTCTCAAAAAAACGGTCTTCTCTAGCCAACCAGCTAATGGGTGTTTTGTCGCCCATTTCTGCAATTAAATCTATAGCAAATGTAGAGATGGGTTGCAGTGGGTCGTCATTAATTTCAGAACCACTCACTACAGGAATAAATGGATCTAATAAATTAACCATAGCCCTAGCAATCCTTGTTTTTGCTTGTCCTCTTAGGCCTAATAAATTTATATTATGCATAGACAGAATAGCGCGTTCTAACTCTGGAAGCACCGTGTTTTCATAGCCTATAACACCCGTAAAAGGGGTTGTTTTATTTTTTAAATGCGCAATTAAGTTCTCTCTAAGTTCTACTTTAATAGATCTTGAAGCATAGCCAGATTGCTTTAATTCACCTAAGGTTTTTATAGTCGTTACTTCCATTTATCGAATTCTTTTTTTTCTGTTATTTTCGTAGTCTTCAAATATCATTCCTCCAAGCCCTTTCAATCCTGTGTAAAAGGCTTTTCCTTTATTTGCTGCAGTAAATTCTTGAATAAACTGCATGAGATACGGATCTTGTGCAATCATAAATGTCGTAATCGGTATGTTTACTTTATGGGCCTGACGTGCCATTTTATAACATTGGTCTACGATATGTTGGTCTAGTCCAGCAGAGTTTTTATAATAGGAACCATCCTTGAGTTTTAAGCAACTCGGTTTCCCGTCTGTAATCATAAATATTTGTTTGTTGGTGTTTCTCTTTCTCCTTAACATATCCATGGCTAAAGACAATCCAGCAACAGTATTGGTATGGAATGGCCCCACTTTAAGATAGGGCAAATCTGCCACAGAAATAGGCCAAGCGTCATTGCCAAATACAAGAATTTCTAAAGTATCTTTAGGATAGCGGGTGGTAATCATTTCCGCTAATGCCATGGCTACTTTTTTGGCTGGAGTAATCCTATCCTCACCATAAAGTATCATGCTATGGCTAATATCAATCATTAAAACAGTACTCATTTGAGCGGCATGATGGGACTCTTTGACCACAAGGTCTTCTTCTCTTAAGTCAAAAGAACCTACCCCATTATTGATCTGTGCGTTTTTAAAACTCTCTGTAATGTCTATACTAGACATAGGATCTCCAAATTGAAAGGAACGCAAGTCTCCGGAAGGCTCCTCGCCCATTCCAACTTTTGGTGTTTTATGATTTCCAGAACCCGCTTTCTTAAGCGTACCAAATATTTGATCTAAAGCGTGCTGCCTAATTAATCTTTCCATCTTGGCTGTGAGTGAGACTACTCTTTTAGCGGATTCATTAGCATTTTCACCAGGATTTTCTGGATCGGAAGGTTCTAAGGCTTCCTGTACATAACCCTTAGATTTAAGTTCTTCAATAAAATCATCAATGGAATAATCCGGCGTAGTAAGCTCATATTCTTTATCGAGTTCTCTGAGCCAATCAATGGCTTCATCAAAATCGCCAGAAGTATGCGTAATGAGTTCTTTGAATATGTCAAAGAGCCTTTCAAAAGGAGTTAGATGGGGCGCTTTATAAGGCGTAAAACGGAATCCATTATTATTGCGATTTGCCATACCTAAAAATACTACAAATCCCACATATTATAAAGGCTTTTGATAGGAATTAAAAAGCGTTTAAGATCATTTCTGTCTAGAGGCTAAAAGTTGAACAACTTCGTCAAGGCTAACCTCTTTTGCATGTAGCAGCATGAGGTAATGAAACAATAAATCTGACGATTCTTCTAAAAAAAGTTGCTTATTGTTATCCATAGCTTCAATCACTACTTCAACAGCTTCCTCTCCTACTTTTTGGGCAATTTTATGAATACCTTTATCAAATAAACTCGCTACATAACTATCCTCTGAATTTCCATGAGCTACTCTTGTGACAATGGTATTTTCTAAAGTGGACAAAAATCCATAAGATGGCTTGTTCTCTTTATTCCAACAAGTATCTGATCCAGTATGACAGGTCGGTCCCTGGGGATTTACCTGTATCAATAAGGTATCACTATCGCAATCTAAAACAATATCTACCACATTCAAGAAATTCCCACTCTCCTCTCCTTTAGTCCATAGTCTTTTTTTAGTGCGACTATAAAAGGTGACTTTATTTGATTGCTGGGTTTGCACCAAGGCAGATTCATTCATATAACCCAACATCAATACATTTTTTGTTGTGGCATCTTGTATAATCGCGGGAACTAAACCGTCTGTGTTTTTTGAAAAATCTACTTTCATAACATTCTTTTATAACCTAATTGGTATCTTTTTATCTTTTAGAAATGCTTTTAATTCGGGAATTTCAACTTCCCCGTAATGAAAAATACTGGCTGCTAGAGCGGCATCGGCTTTACCGAAGGTAAAGGCATTATAAAAATCTTCCATATTCCCAGCACCTCCAGAGGCAATAATAGGAATATTTACGCATTCTGCCATTTTTGCTATGGCTTCATTAGCAAAACCACCTTTTGTACCATCATGGTCCATGGAAGTAAATAGAATTTCTCCAGCACCGAGTTGTTCTGTTTGCTTGGCCCAGTCAAATAAATCTAGTTTGGTAGCCTGTTTACCCCCCACTAAATGGACCAACCACTGACCTCCAATTTTTTTTGCATCTATGGCCACTACCACACACTGCGCACCAAAAGCTTGCGATAATTCTTTAATAAGCTCTGGGCGCCTCACGGCCGATGAATTAATGGATACTTTATCTGCCCCATTCTTAAGGAGTATGTCTACATCTGCAACACTGCTTATTCCTCCCCCAACAGTAAAAGGAATGTCTACAGTGGCGGCTACTTTTAGCACTAAATCTGCCATGGTTTTTCTTCCCTGCTCTGTAGCAGATATATCTAAAAACACCAGCTCATCTGCACCAGTAGCGGCGTATTTGGCAGCCAGTTCTACTGGATCACCTGCATCTCTGAGAGAAACGAAGTTAACCCCCTTTACGGTGCGTCCATCTTTAATATCCAAACAAGGAATAATTCTCTTTGTTAGCATGAGGACGTATTTATAATAAACTGTTCTATTTCTTTTAAAGAGATCCTGTCTTCATAAATGGCTTTTCCAACAATGGCTGCGTCACAGCCAATAGCTTTAAGATCATGCAGGTCCTGAAGCTCAGCTACACCCCCACTTGCAATGAGTTTAATGCCATTGAGTCTCCTGATCATTTTCTCATACAATGCGATAGATGGACCTGCCAACATACCGTCTTTAGAAATGTCTGTACAAATGACATCAGTAATACCCTTTGTCATATAATGACTTACATAAGGAATTAAATCTTCCGAAGAGGTTTCTAACCATCCAGAGATGGCTATTTTTTCATTGGCTGCGTCTGCACCTAATATAATTCGATGGGCACCATAGATATCGATCCAAGATAAAAAAGTAGCTGGATCTTTTATAGCAATACTGCCACCAGTAATTTGCTTTGCTCCTGACTCAAAAGCGATTTTAAGGTCTTGATCTGTTTTTAATCCGCCACCAAAATCGATGTTTAAATTTGTTTTTGTGGCTATTTTTTCCAGTACTTTATGATTGACAATACCATGAGATTTAGCGCCGTCAAGATCTACCAAATGAAGGTATTCTACCCCGTGGTCTTGAAAAGCTTTGGCCATTTCCAAAGGATCGTTAGAATAGATTTTTGCGGTGCTATAATCCCCTTTTGAAAGCCTAACGCACTGACCATCAATAATATCTATAGCTGGTATGATTCTCATATTAAATGACTAAAAAGTTTTCTAAAATTTTATTTCCAACCGCACTGCTTTTTTCAGGGTGAAACTGTGTGCCAAAAAAATTGTCTTTGGCCAAAGCGGCACTGTATGCTATATCATAATGACAAACCGCTATGGTGTCACTAGATAAAGCGGCGTAATAAGAATGTACCATGTAAATATATGATTCATTTTCAATCCCTTTAAAAAGCTGCCCTTGCAGTTGTTCAATGGTATTCCATCCTATGTGGGGTACTTTTAGCTTCTTTTCAAATGCCTTCACTTCCACATCAAAAACCCCTAAACCATTCGTGTTGCCTTCTTCTGAATGGCTACACATGAGCTGCATGCCCAAGCATATACCCAATACAGGCTGTTTCAATTGGGGCAATAGTAGGTCTATGCCACTTTTTTGTAACTTTTCCATAGCAGCCGCAGCATGGCCTACTCCTGGAAAGATTACTTTGTCTGCTTTTTCTATGACTTCCAATTCATTGGAAAGTACCGCCTTGATCCCTTGTCTTTTCATGGCAAATAATACACTTTGAATATTCCCGGCACCGTAATCTACGATCACTACATTCATTATAAGACGCCTTTAGTAGATGGTAAAAATAATTTATCAGGATCTCTTTTAATAGCCATTTTAATGGCCTTAGCAAAAGCTTTAAAAATAGCCTCTATCTTGTGGTGTTCATTTTGTCCGGTCGCTTGAATATTCAAATTTGCTTTTGCACCATCTGAAAAGGATTTGAAAAAATGCATAAACATTTCCGTAGGCATTTTACCGATCATTTCTCGGTTAAATTGAGCCTCCCATACCAACCAATTTCTACCACCAAAATCTATGGAAACCTGAGCCTGACAGTCATCCATAGGCAGGCAAAAACCATATCGCTCTACCCCAAGCTTATTACCTAATGCCTTATAGAAAGCTTCTCCTAGCGCAATAGCTGTGTCTTCTATGGTGTGGTGCTCGTCTACGGCTAAGTCCCCTTTGACTGTAATATCTAGATCTATCAGTCCGTGTCTGGATAATTGGTCTAACATATGATCAAAGAAATCAATCCCTGTTTGGATATTTGAAGCACCTTTTCCATCTAAATCCATCGCTATGGATATCTGGGTTTCATGGGTATTTCTTGCTATACTAACCTTACGCTCACCTGCCCTTAGAAAGCTATAAATCTTGCTCCATTCAGTGGTTTCTAAAGCTATAAATGGGTTGAGATCTATATGATTGCCCGAAAGTTCTTCGCCTCCAAGCCCCACTTCCTGACGCATAAAAATAGCTTTGGCTCCAAGGTTTTTTGCCAAAGCCACATCTGTTATTCTGTCACCAATCACAAAAGAATTCTCTAAGTCATAAGAGCCATTCATGTAAGCAGCAAGTAAGGCCGTACCTGGCTTTCTGGTAGGCGCATTATCTCTGGCAAAGGTTTTGTCTATAATGACCTCAGAAAACACAACGCCTTCCCTTTCAAAGCAATCAATAATAAAGTTTTGAACCGGCCAAAAGGTATCTTCAGGAAATGAATTGGTGCCCAAGCCATCCTGATTAGACACCATTACGAGCTCAAAATCCAGTTCTCTAGCAACCTTCGCTAGATACTGAAAAACATATGGGTAAAAAACCAGTTTCTCAAAAGCATCTATTTGGTAGTCTGCAGGTTCCTTGATTAAGGTGCCGTCTCTGTCTATAAATAGTAATTTTTTCATCACAATTTATTAAGGGTTTCTATGAGTATTTTATTTTCATTTGGAGTACCTACGGTAAACCTTAAAGTATTTTCACAATGGAGTTGTTTGGACCTATTTCTAACCACAATACCCTGATCTAGTAATTGGGCATAACTTTGGTCTGCCTGATCTACTCGTACCAAGACAAAATTGGCCTCTGAGGGAAATATTTCTTTTACAAATGGCATGAATTTTAAAGCATTTTCAAGTCGCTTCCTTTCAACAATAATTTCATTGACCTCTTTTTGGATGCGTTCTTTTTGATCCAATCGCTCCAACGCTTTCAATTGGGTGAGCTCATTGACGTTGAAAGGCGGCTTTATTTTCTGTAATATACTAATGATTTGATCTGAAGCCATGAGCATGCCCAGTCGTATCCCTGCTAAGCCATAGGCCTTAGAAAGTGTTTGTATCACGACAAGATTTGGAAATTCTAAAAGTCTATTGGACCAACTTTGGGATTCTGTAAAATCTATATAGGCCTCATCTACCACAACCAACCCTTCAAAAGTCTGAAGAATTTCTTCTATATGCTTAGGGTCCATAAGGTTACCACTAGGATTGTTTGGGCTACAAATAAATAACATTTTAGCTTTAGAATCCAGCTTATTTCTAAACCCTTCTATGTCAATGTGAAAAGAGGTGGTTAGTGGTATTTCATGAACTTGAACACTATTAATACCCGCAAGAACCCCATACATACCATAAGTTGGTGGAAAAGTAATTACACTGTCTTTATTTGGCTCACAAAAAGCTCGAAACAATAAATCCAGTACTTCATCACTGCCGTTACCAAATAACAATTGATTTTCAGTTACATTTTTTAAAAAAGCCATTTCTGTGCGAAGTGACCTTTGCAATGGGTCCGGATACCTGTTTACACCTGTTTCATTTGGGTTCTCATTAGCATCTAGAAATATCATCTTATTTCCATTAGACACGTATTCATCCCTTGCAGAGGTGTAAGGAGCGAGTAATTTCACATTCTCTCTGCAAAGATTTAAAGGGTTGAATTTGTTGTTACTTCCCATCTCTCAAATCATTTAAGCGAATAGTTACCGCATTTTTATGCGCATCTAAACCTTCTGCAGCAGCCATAAGTTCAATACTATTGCCCAACGCTTGTAATCCTTGAGCGCTTAGTTTCTGAAAGCTAATACTGTTTAAAAAGGCGTCTAAATTAACCCCACTGTATTGTCTTGCGTATCCGTTTGTAGGTAAAGTATGGTTGGTGCCTGAGGCATAGTCACCTGCACTTTCAGGACTGTAGTTTCCAATAAAAACAGAACCTGCAGCTGTTAAATTATCTAAATAAAAAGCTTCTTCTGACACGCATAAAATATAGTGTTCAGGTGCATATTGATTAATTAGTGTTACCGCGGCTTCTTTGGTTTCTAGTAAAATCATCTTACTGTTCTCTAGGGCTTTACTCGCAATATCTTTTCTAGGTAATAACGCACATTGCTTTTCTAATTCAAGCGCTACAGCTGCTATTAAAGGTGTGTAGGTAGTGACGAAAATTACCTGACTGTCTGTTCCGTGTTCTGCTTGTGAAAGCAAATCTGAGGCTACATAAGAAGCTTTAGCCGTTTGGTCTGCCATGACCAATAGTTCACTTGGACCTGCGGGCATATCAATAGCCACATCATATCTGGTGGCCCATTGTTTAGCCACTGTAACAAATTGATTTCCTGGACCAAAAATTTTATAGACTTTAGGAACCTGCTGTGTACCAAAAGTCATGGCTGCAATCGCTTGAATACCTCCAATTTTATACAATTTAGTGAGCCCGCATAAGGCTGCTGTAAATAATATGGCTGGGTGAATCGCTCCTGATTTATTTGGAGGAGTACACAAAACAATCTCTTCGCACCCTGCAATTTGTGCAGGTATAGCCAACATTAATATGGTAGAAAATAGTGGTGCAGACCCTCCTGGTATGTAAATGCCTACTTTTTCAATAGGCCTTTTTTCCTGCCAGCAGTGCACCCCTTTAATGTTTTCAACAGATACCTTTGGCGTGATTTGTGCTTGGTGAAAAGCAGTAATCTGCTCTTTCGCTTGTATAATTGCTAGTTGTAACTCAGGCGCTAATTGCGCTTTAGCAGCCGCTATTTCTGTAGCAGACACCTTAAAATCACTTAGTAATACAGCGTCAAATTTTTCAGTGTATTGCGCTATTGCATGATCTCCATGGGCTTTAACTTGCTCAAAAACATCTGAGACCACAGGTTCAATATCTTGATAAGTTGCTGTAGGCCTCTTGAGAATAGACGCCCAATGTTCTTTACTAGGGTTTTTGTAAATATTCATGACTATAAGACCATTTTTTCTATTGGACAAACTAAAATACTCTCTGCTCCTGCTAATTTTAAAAGGTCAATAACCTCCCAAAAGGAATCTTTCTGAATAACGGTATGCACTGAACTCCAGCCTTCTTCTGCCAAAGGTAAAATCGTTGGGCTTTTCATTCCAGGAAGGATGTTTAAAACTGCATCCAATTTTTTGTTGGGAACATTTAATAAAACATACTTTGATTCTCTTGCGCTCAGGACTGCTTTAATTCTAAACACCAATTTTTCTAAAATTGGCCTTAAATCGCTAAGTAATTTAGGTGAAACAGCCAATACTGCTTCACTCTTTAAAATGACATCTACTTCTTTTAAATTGTTTTTAAATAAAGTGCTACCGCTAGATACAATATCACATATGGCGTCTGCTAAACCAATATTAGGGGCAATCTCCACAGAACCATTAATGAGGTGAATGTCTGCTTTAATACCGTTTTTATTAAGATATGATTGCACGGTGTTGGGATAGGAAGTAGCGATCTTAATTCCGTCAAAATCATTTACACCATTATAGGGAACTTCTTTGGGAATGGCCATAGATACTTTGCATTTAGAGAAACCTAATTTCTCTGCAATAGCTATACCAGCCCCTTTTTCTATGAGAACATTCTCTCCAATAATAGCAATATCTACCACACCGTCTTTAAGGTATTGTGGAATATCACCATTTCTGAGATAAAAAACTTCTAGATCAAAATTTCTAGCCATGGCTTTTAACTGGTCTTTACCATTGTCTATAGATATCCCACAAGCCTTTAATAGATCAATGGAGTCGTCGTGTAAACGGCCGCTCTTTTGAATTGCAATTTTAAGTCTGTTCTTCATAATTATTTAAATAAAAAATAAAAACCCGTTTGATTGCTCAAACGGGTTTCAATATGGTTGTTTAACAACAATACATCATTACCTCGCCTGAGCGCAGTATATAAAATGATGATGTGTATGTGTTTGTGTCATAATTAAAGTACAAAAATAATAAATTCCTTCAAATACTCAGCAGATAATCAAATAGATTATAAAATATCACAAAGTCTTAAATCCCTGTGAAATAGTCTCTATGTATAAAACAACCAAGTAGGGAAAATTGCACTTAGTTGTTTCCTAGAATAATGGGTAATCCTGAGTCTCCACTACCAATGACAATTACTTTTGAATTAGGCGATTCAGACAATTTAATAGTAGCCTCAATCCCTTTGTCTTGCAAAATTTTGTCTGTAAGGGAAGCACTTAAAATTCTGTTAGCGTCTGCTTTACCTTGTGCCTCAATAATCTGACGCTCGGCCTCTTTTGCTGCTGTGATCAATTTAAATTCATACTCCAAGGACTCTTGCTCTTGTTTTAACTTACTTTCAATAGCCGTCTTAATAGTCGCTGGCAAGGTAACATCTCTAACTAGCACTTCGTTTAGCTGAATATACTGACCATCTACAATTTTTTTGGTCTCTTCGTAAATCTCTGCTTGAATAGCGTCTCTCTTACTAGAATAGAGTTGTTCTGGCGTGTACCTTCCAACTACGGAACGTGCAGCAGATCTAATCGTAGGAAGTAAAACCCTTTGTACATAGGCTTCTCCTTTCTCTTGGTGTAATTTTCCTAAAAATTCATATTTAGGCTCAAACCAAGCAGAGGCATCTAATTTAATTTCCAATCCATTAGAAGAAAGTACCTGCATTTTTTCAAACACTTCTTGCTGACGTACTTCATAAATAAACACTTTATTCCAAGGGGCTATAACATGAAAGCCCTCTCCTAGAGGTGGCTGATCTGTCACTACACCATTTTCGAAGGTTTTATACAGAACACCCGCCTTTCCAGATCCGATAGTCAAGGTAGATTTTGATACAAAAACAATTAATACAATAAATAAAATAATAAGTGGCATGGCCACTTTAGGTAACTTGTCCATAATTTATATTTTTAATAAAGGTACAATAAAAATGTACGTTTAGGTTAGCATTCCTCCATCTACATTTAAAACCTGACCAGTGACATAAGCAGATAAGTCAGAAGCCAGAAACACACAAGCATTGGCCACGTCTTCTGGGCTTCCTCCACGTTTTAGTGGAATGCCATCTCTCCATGATTGTACTGTTTTTTCATCTAACTTATCCGTCATTTCCGTTTCAATAAAACCTGGAGCAATAGCGTTACAACGAATGTTTCTAGAACCCAATTCAAGTGCGATGGATTTTGTAAATCCAATCATACCTGCTTTAGATGCAGCGTAATTAGATTGACCTGCGTTTCCTTTTACACCAACCACACTACTCATATTAATAATACTACCAGAGCGTTGCTTTAAAAACGTTCGCTGGGCAGCTTTGGTCATATTAAACACAGATTTTAAGTTAATTTCTATGACTGCATCAAAATCCTCTTCAGACATGCGCATGAGTAAATTATCTTTAGTTACACCTGCATTATTGATCAGAATGTCTATGGTACCAAAGTCTTCTATTACTGCTGCTACTAAGGCTTCTGCTTCCTCAAATTTAGAAGCGTCGCTTTTGTATGCCTTTGCTTGAACGCCTAATTGGGTTAATTCTTCTTGTAATGCAATTGCAGGTGCTTCACTAGAAGCATATGTAAAAGCTACATTGGCTCCATGAGAAGCAAATATTTTAGCAATTCCCATCCCAATACCTCTACTCGCACCGGTGATTATAGCCGTTTTGTTTTCTAATAGTTTCATGTTATTGTATTAAATATATTGTGGTAAATATAATAGAAGTAGTGAGCTTAGCCCAAAAAAAATCCCGCAAAAAGCGGGATTTAATATATAAGAATACATATTATCCCAAAACTTCTTTTACTTTCTTTCCAATTTCTGCAGGAGAATCTACTACGTGAATACCACAAGCGCTCATAATGGCTTTTTTAGCTTGAGCGGTGTCATCTGATCCACCAACAATAGCACCAGCATGTCCCATTGTTCTACCGGCAGGAGCAGTTTCTCCCGCTATAAAACCAATGATTGGTTTTTTGCTGCCACTCTCCTTGTACCATTTAGCAGCGTCTGCTTCTAATTGACCGCCAATTTCTCCAATCATAACCACTGCTTGGGTCTCTGGATCATTGATAAGTAATTCAACCGCTTCTTTAGTAGTGGTTCCAATGATTGGATCTCCACCAATGCCAATAGCAGTTGTAATACCCAATCCTTGTCTTACAACCTGATCAGCCGCTTCGTAAGTTAAGGTTCCTGATTTAGAAACAATACCTACAGTACCTTTCTTAAAAACAAAACCTGGCATAATACCCACTTTAGCTTCTCCTGGTGTAATGACTCCTGGACAGTTAGGACCAATTAACCTGGTAGGCATATTTTTAATGTAATCATTTACTTTCACCATATCTGCCACAGGAATACCTTCAGTAATGGTAATAATTACTTTTATTCCTGCATCTGCCGCTTCCATAATGGCATCGGCCGCAAAGGCTGGTGGTACAAATAAAATAGAAGTGTCTGCGCCAACTTGAGCAACAGCATCTGAAACTGTGTTGAAAACTGGTTTCCCTAGGTGGGTTTGACCTCCTTTACCTGGAGTAACTCCTCCTACAACCTGCGTTCCGTATTCGATCATTTGTTCCGCGTGGAAAGTACCCTCTGCTCCAGTGAAACCTTGAACTATAATCTTTGAATCTTTATTGACTAAAACACCCATATCTCTATTTTAAAATTTTAAGCAAAAATAGCCTTTTGTAAGGGAAAATTAAAAATTTAAAGGGCTTTATTCTGTTTGTTTTGCAACAATTTTGGCAACTGCTTTAGTTGGGCCAATTGTTTTAATTGTTCTCTAGACTCCTGCACTGGTGTACCAAAATAAGACTTTCCACCTGGTATTGACTTAGTCACTCCAGTTTGGCCCATTACGACTGCTTTTTCACCAATAGTGATTCCACTAGTGGTACCTACCTGACCCCAAAGGGTTACACGATCTTCTATAATGACACAACCAGCAACCCCTGTTTGAGAGGCAATGAGACAGTGTTTGCCAATCACTGAATCATGCCCAATATGCACTTGATTGTCTAATTTTGTGCCTACGCCAATAGTTGTTATTCCACTAACCCCTTTATCTATGGTACAAAGGGCCCCAATTTCTACATGATTTTCAATTTTGACCGTTCCGGTCGATATCAATTTATCATGACCCTCTGCCCTATTTTTATAGTAAAATGCGTCTGCACCAATAACCGTACCTGCATGAATGGTCACATGATCTCCAATAGTACAATGGTCATAAATTACCACATTAGGGTGTATGACACAATGCTTCCCAATAGTCACATGATTACCAATAAAGGCCTGAGGCTGAATAAGGGTATGTTCCCCTATTTTAGCAGTTGCAGCAATATTTACTTGAGCAGGTACAAAAGGCTTGAAGTGCATGCTTAGCATATTGAAATCACGGAAAGGATCTTCAGAGATGAGTAGTGCCTTTCCTTTAGGACAAGGCACTACCTTATTGATCAATATTATGGTTGCAGCAGTGTTTAATGCTTTTTCATAATACTTGGGATGGTCTACAAATACAATATCTCCAGGGGTTACTACATGAATTTCGTTCATCCCTGTAACTTCGAACATTGGATCTCCAACAAAAGGGATACCGATGATTTTAGCAATATCTTGGAGTGTTTGAGGCGTTGAAAATTTCATTAGACTACTCTTTCACTCTTTCCATATAGGCACCTTTCTCGGTATCTATCTTAATCTTATCACCTTCGTTAATAAAAAGAGGGACATTGACTTGTGCTCCAGTTTCTACCGTAGCTGGCTTAGTCGCATTTGTAGCCGTATTTCCTTTTACTCCTGGTTCCGTGTAAGTCACTTCTAATACAATACTAGCAGGCATATCCACAGATAATGGCGCACTGTCCTCTGTATTGAATAAAATAGTGACAACAGTACCTTCTTTTAATAGCCCTGGAGCGTCTAAAGAAGATTCAGGAAGGGTAATTTGATTGTAATCTTCTGTGTTCATAAAGTGATAAGTATCTCCTTCAGGATATAGATATTGATAAGATCTTGTCTCTACCCTAACTTCTTCAATTTTATGACCTGCAGAAAAGGTATTGTCTAATACTTTACCATTACTGACACTTTTAAGTTTAGTTCTAACAAATGCTGGACCTTTACCAGGCTTAACATGAAGAAATTCGATGATTTTATAAATGTCGTTATTGTATTTAATACACAAGCCTTTTCTAATATCTGATGTAGATGCCATAATTTTATTGTCTTAATTATTACTAAAATATCCTTTCATAATACCTCTTTGAGAATCTCTGATAAACTGGAGAATTTCATCACGTTCATTAGTAGCTTCCATTTCTGCTTCTAAAATTTGAACCGCTTGGGTATTGTTATAATTTCTTTGGTACAGTATTCTATAAATATTCTGAATCTCTCTTATTTTATCAGTATCAAACCCCCTTCTTCTTAGACCTACAGAATTTATTCCCACATAAGAAAGTGGCTCTCTAGCCGCTTTAACAAATGGCGGAACGTCTTTTCTTACCAAAGAGCCCCCTGTTACAAACGCATGCTGCCCAATAGATACAAACTGGTGTACTGCCACTAGACCTGCTAAAACAACATTTTCACCAATAGTTACATGTCCAGCTAAAGTAGAGTTATTTGAAAAAATAACATTATTTCCGACAAAACAATCATGGGCAATATGGCAGTATGCCATAATGAGACAATTCGAGCCAATAACGGTTTTCATTCTATCCGTAGTTCCCTTGTTAATGGTAACACATTCTCTTATGGTAGTGAAATCTCCTATTTCTACGGTCGTTTCCTCTCCATTGTATTTTAAATCTTGAGGGGGCGCAGAAATAACCGCTCCTGGGAAAATATTACAATTTTTTCCAATTCGAGCACCTTCCATAATAGTGACGTTAGATCCTATCCAAGTACCTTCTCCAATAATAACATTGTTATGTATGGTCGTGAAAGGATCTACAACTACATTTTTGGCGATTTTCGCACTTGGGTGTATGTATGCTAAAGGTTGATTCATTTATTTCTTTTTAACGATTTGAGCCATTAATTCTGCTTCACAAACCAATTTATTATTTGCATAAGCATAGGCTTGCATATGGCATATCCCCCTTCTTATAGGAGAAATAAGGCTACAGTGGAAAATTAATGTATCTCCCGGAATTACTTTTTGTTTGAATTTCACATTATCCATTTTCATAAATAAAGTGAGGTAATTTTCTGGATCTGGTACCGTACTCAACACGAGAACACCTCCAGTTTGTGCCATTGCTTCAACCTGTAAAACACCTGGCATTACTGGTGCTCCAGGGAAATGTCCCACAAAGAAATCTTCATTCATTGTGACATTTTTCATTCCAACTACGTGGGTGCCTGAAAGCTCAATAATACGATCAATAAGTAAGAATGGTGGTCTATGCGGCAACATATCCATGATCTGATGAATGTCCATTAATGGAGCAGCATTCAAATCGCATTTAGGAATTTGATTTCTTTTTTCAGTTTTAATCATCGCGCAGAGTTTCTTAGCAAATTGGGTGTTGACAAAATGCCCTGGTTTTGTTGCTATGACCTTACCTCTAATGCGTGTTCCAGCTAAAGCCAAGTCGCCAATAACGTCGAGCAACTTGTGTCTTGCTGCTTCGTTAGGTTGATTTAAAGTAAGGTTGTCTAAAATTCCATTAGGCTTTACGGATAATTTAGACTTGTTAAACGCTTTTTCAAGCTTGCTCATTGTTTCTGGAGAGATTTCCTTGTCTACGTAAACAATGGCATTATTTAAATCTCCCCCTTTGATTAAACCGTGGTCTAATAAGGTTTCTAATTCATGAAGAAAACTAAATGTTCTCGCCTCTGAAATCTCGGTTTTAAATTCCGAAATATGATTTAATGTAGCATTCTGAGTACCCAAAACTTTAGTGCCAAAATCCACCATGGTGGTCACTTGATAGTGATCAGCAGGGATTAAGGTAATTTCAGATCCTGAGTTTTCATCTGTGAAAGTAATCACTTCTGTCACCACAAATTCTTCTCTAAGTGCCTCTAAAGTTTTTATGCCTGCTTCTTCTAAAGCAGCAATGAAAAACTTCGAAGAACCATCCATGATTGGAGGTTCCGCAGCATTTAATTCTATGAGTACATTATCTATTTCCAAACCTACTAATGCAGCGAGAACGTGCTCTGAGGTCTGAATACTTACACCGGCTTTTTCTAAATTTGTACCCCTTTGGGTATTGACTACATATTGTGCTTCTGCTTGAATCGTTGGCGTTTCCTTTAGATCTACTCTTTTAAATCTATACCCTGTGTTTTCCAAGGCTGGTTTAAAAGTCATGGTCACTTCTGCTCCTGTGTGGAGCCCTACCCCAGTAAGACTTACTTCTTTAGCAATGGTAGTTTGTGCAATTGTTTTTTCTAACATTACAAATAATCTTTTGTATCTAGTTTATGAATGGTTTTCGGCAAATTTTTAAAATGAACATAAGATTTATTAAAATCTTGGTATCCAAATGCAGGTGATCCTTGCAAGATTTCCTTGGATTTTACATTTCTTCCAACGCCTGATTGCGCCTGAACTTTCACATAATCACCAATGGTAATGTGGCCTACAATACCCACTTGACCACCTATCATGCAGTGCTTTCCAATTTTAGTAGAGCCTGCAATTCCCGTCTGGGCGGCAATAACTGTATGTGCGCCCACTTCTACATTGTGTGCGATCTGAATCTGATTGTCTAATTTAACGCCTTCTCTAATCACGGTTACACCAATAGTAGCCCTGTCTATCGTTGTACCTGCGCCAACATCTACATGGTCCTCAATAATAACATGACCAATTTGTGGAATCTTGGTGTAACTACCATCTTCTTGTGGCGCAAAACCAAAACCATCTGAACCAATAACTGCATTAGAATGAATGACACAGTAATTGCCAATCACAGTGTCTGCACATATTCTCGCTCCAGGGAAAATAGTCACCTCATTACCTATAGTTACATTTTCCGCAATATAAACATTGGGATGAATCGTCACATTATTCCCTATTTTAGTATGGGCACCAATATAAGAAAATGCACCAAGGTAAAGGCTCTTACCATATGTGGCTTCTTTGTTAATATGACTTGGAGACTCAATCCCCGATTTGGTTTTCTTTATGCTGTCGTAATAAGACAGTAATTTAGAAAAAGCAACATAAGCATCTGGAACTTTGATCAATGTGGTGCTCAACTCTTTTTCTGGAACAAAGGTGTCATTCACAATAGTGATAGACGCATTTGTTTTGTATATGTAAGGCGTGTATTTCTGGTTAGATAAAAAGGTTAAGCTTCCTTTTTCTCCTTCCTCAATTTTAGAGACCGATTGAACCTCCACGTCTGGATTGCCTTCTACTTCACCATCTAGGATCGTAGCAATTTGGCGCGCTGTAAATTTCATAGTGCAAAAGTAAGAAATAATACTTAAAAGCCTTTTTTAGGATAGCATATATAATACTTCTCTACGTTATGGGTCAAGGCTTCGAAAAAAGAAGGTGCCAATTGTGTGGCTATATTGACTTTTTTGCCTGATTTTTTTATCATATAGATAGGCGTATTTAAGGGATTATAAGCCAGATTAGAAAAAGTTCCAGAGAATACAAAATACGGCCATGTCTCTTTACTGTAACCTCCTGCCTCTAGTAACTTTGTTTTTGCTGCTTTTTTCGTTTCAGAGAATGGGGTTTCTTTGATTTTTATTTTTAACAAACTGCGGTTCAATATCATGACACACAAATGCGACAAAACAACATCTTTATGATCGCTCCAAGTTTTTATGGCTGCATAAATGTCTGTGTCGTCTAGTTTAGAGAATTGCGCCATAGTTTGGTCCGACAATTGTATGTCATCACTGTGATTTAAAAAATACATTAATGCATCACTGGCTTGCAAAAGTGCTCCTTGTTTAAGTAAGGTCTTTGCCCTTTCAAAAATCTTAATCAAAATGGCTTCAGCGGCAATACCTGTTTTATGTAAGTATACTTGCCAGTACATAAAACGTCGGGCCATGAGGTATTTTTCTACAGAATAAAGTCCTTTTTCTTCAATGACAAGTGTCTGATCAACCACATTAAGCATACTGATCAATCGCTCAGAATTAATATTCCCTTCTGCTACACCAGTATAAAAGCTATCTCTTTTAAGATAATCAAGTCTATCTACATCTAACTGACTAGAAACGAGTTGATTAAAAAATAACCTTTCACTTTCTCCTTTAAAAATAGTGATGGCTAAAGATAAAGCGCCATTAAATTGATCATTTAAAATCTGCATGAACTTTAAAGAAAGGGTTTCATGACTGATCTTTGGTATTATGCTATGCTCCATAGCATGAGAAAAAGGACCATGGCCAATATCGTGAAGCAAAATAGCGATTTGTAAAGCCCTTGATTCAGCGGTGCTTATAGCTACCCCTTTAGATTGCAACACACTGATAGATTGCTGCATGAGATGCACACATCCTAATGCATGATGAAACCTTGTATGGTGTGCTCCAGGATACACTAATGAAGACAAGCCTACTTGTGCGATTCTTCTAAGTCTCTGAAAATAAGGTGTTTCAATAAGTTCCAAAATTAGGGGATCATTAATCCTGATAAAACCGTAAATTGGATCGTTGAATACGTATTGTTTTAAATTGGTTTTCAAAAGCCAGATTGTTTTAAACAAATATACACACTTAATGAATAAACATTGCATTTTATGGATAGATGATGAGGTGGATTTTCTAAAACCACACTTCCTTTTTTTAAATAAAAAAGGCTATGAAGTTATTGGATGTAACAATGCTAGGGAAGGCTTAGCTTACCTAGAGGAAAATGAGGTGGGTATTGTTTTATTAGATGAAAATATGCCGGGTATATCTGGTTTAGAGACCTTAGCGGTTATTGAGGACAAGGGGATTAATGTTCCAGTAATTATGGTCACCAACAACCAAGAGGAATACACCTTAAACGAGGCACTATCTAATAAGGTTGTTGGTTTTCTGCTCAAGCCAGTACACCCTAATCAAGTGTATGTATCAGTTAAAAAAGTGTTGGAGCAAAAACAAATCGCAATCGAAAAAAAACAATTCGATTTTCTAAGCAGTCATTTAGAAATAGCTGAAGATATTTATGAAGCTAAAAGTATGGAAGCTTTTTACAAGTTGTATCAATCCCTTGTGAAATGGCAGATCGAATTTGAAAACAGCAAAAATAAATTACTCTTAGAAATGCTTGAAGGGCATTTTCAAAATGCCAATTTGAAATTTTCAGAATTCGTAGCAGACTCTTATGAATCTTGGATTCAAAATGGAGATGGCCCTATTTTTTCTCATGAACTATTAGACAAAAAAATCATCCCTTTACTCAAAGGAAAAAAAACTTTGGTGTTGCTTCTAGACAATCTAAGAGCAGATCATTGGCAAACCATTAAACCTTCTTTAGAAGCGCAATTTAATGTAGTAAGAGATGACTTTTATACGGCTATTCTACCCACAGTGACACAATATGCTAGAAACGCTATTTTTGCTGGTTTACTTCCTATTGAAATTAAAAACAAATACCCCAAGCAATGGAAAGAAGATATTGAGGAAGGGTTAAAAAATGAATTTGAAGCATTATTTTTTAAAGAATACTGTGAAAGGAAAGGCTTAAATATTTCTCATTCCTATGCAAAAATCAATCACAGTAAGCAAGCCTCCGACTATATTAAAGATTTTAAAAAAATAGCAAAAAATGAACTGAATTTTGCTGTTGTTGGCTTTATAGACCAGCTTTCTCATGCCAAAATAACCCACCCAATTATAAACGACATTACCCATAACAATAAAGCGTATAGAGATACTACATTGAATTGGTTCTCAAATACTTATTTACAAGATATTTTAAAACTTACTTTGGACCATAATATTCAATTAATTATTACGACTGATCATGGAGCTGTTCAAGTAGACCATCCAAGTGTATTAAATGGGAACAGGGACCATACAGATAATTTGAGGTATAAAAACGGTCATAGAATACACAGTAGCTCCAAATCAAGTTTTCAGATAGATGTTCCAGAAAGCATTGGTCTTCCAAAAAGTAGCTTGGCAAGCACCTATATATTTGCTAAAAACAAATCCTTCTTTGTCTATCCCAATGACTTTAACAAATTTGCGGAGAAATATAGAAATTCCTACCAGCACGGAGGTATTTCCATGGAAGAAATGATCGTCCCATTTGTGGTTTTAGTCCCTAAATAGTAAATCAGTATAAAACGCTAATAGTGTGGATAATTAATAAGGCTATGGTGATCATACTAAAGAAATTATAATACTTTAAAAACTGTTCCTATATTTGAATGTTTTAACAATATGGCTTAAAATTTTTCAAGCCCATCACAAAAGCTCAATTTTTCGATTAAATGCTAGATATTATCTATAAAGAGTCAGATTTAGAAAATCTTTCTCAGGTATTAATAAAAGAATTACCCTCCAAAATCGTTTGTTTTGATGCCCCAATGGGTGCAGGAAAAACAACACTCATAAAAGCTATTTTAAAAACTCTTGAAGCCTCTGTCAGTGCTCAAAGCCCTAGTTTTGGTATTGTCAATGAATATCCGGATGCTTTTGGAAAAACTTTAGCCTATCATTTTGATTTGTACAGGCTCAACACCATAGACGAGGCTTTGGATTTTGGCATTGAAGAATACCTTGATTTTGATGGATGGGTGTTTATTGAATGGCCTGAGTTAATTAAAAATTTGCTCCCTGCAAATGCTGCTTTTTTAGAAATAAGTATCTTGGATCCCACAACAAGGCAACTATACATACATTAAAATGAATCCGACCTCACCTTTTAGCATAGAAGAACTCAAAACACAAGAAGAAAGATTAGAGATTCTCAGTAAAAAAGGGGACTTGAGTATTGGGGTGCCTAAAGAAGATCCTGCTTTTGAAAAAAGGGTTTGTCTTACCCCAGACGCAGTATCTGCTTTAATAGCTAATAACCATAAAGTCCTTATTGAGTCTGGAGCAGGCACAGCCTCAAGCTTTACCGATGAAGATTACATAAAAGCTGGTGCATTGGTGACTAAATTCAAAAAAGAAGTTTTTGAGTGTCCGCTTATTTTAAAAGTGTCCCCCCCTAGCCTTTTAGAAATTGAATTAATTAAACCCAATAGTGTGCTTATTTCTGCCATTCAGAAGAAAACACAGCAAAAAACTTATTTCACTGCTTTGGAGGCAAAAAAAATAACCGCTATTGGCTTTGAGTTAATCACGGACAGAGATGGAAGTTTTCCTGTGTTAAAATCTTTGAGTCAAATTGGAGGTACTGCTGCGGTACATATAGCAGCTGAACTAATGTCCTCTTCCCATAACGGAAAAGGGCTTTTATTTGGTAATATGAGCGGAATACCACCTGTAGAGGTTGTTGTTTTTGGTGCGGGAACTGCTGGGAGTTATGCTGTAAAGTCTGCCCTTAACTTTGGGGCTTCAGTAAAAGTTTTTGACGCATCGGTCTCAAGACTTAGGACGCTACAGGACAGTTTAAATGTACCTATTTTCACTTCTACCCTACAGCCAAAAAACATTCTCAAGGCACTCAGAAGGTGTGACGTAGCTATTGGCGCTCAAATGGGCAAAAATCACAGCCCAATTATTGTGCAGGAATCTATGGTGTCCCATATGAAAAAAGGAGCTGTAATCATAGATATGAGCATTGATCAGGGAGGCTGCTTTGAAACTTCAGAGCTCACCACCCATCAAAAACCAACCATTGAAAAATTTGGTGTAATTCATTATTGTGTTCCTAATATTCCTGCCAGATATCCTAAAACAGCTACTGTTTCTATTAGTAATATATGTCTCCCATACCTTTTGCAAATTGCTGAAAAAGGCGGTTTAGAAAATGCACTTAGATATGATAATGGTCTAAGAAATGGCTTGTATCTTTACCGTGGTATTTTAACCAATGCTGCTTTGGCAGAATGGTACGAATTGCCATTTAACGACATTAATTTTTTAATATTCTAGCATGCCCTTTATAAAAAGATTAGGTTATTTCTTGTTTGGATTGTCTATTGGTTTGGTTTTTTTAGCTTTTTTTTTAAATAAAAAAACCAAGGAAACAGGTACCTCATTTTGCTACCTACCCAACTGTAGGGTTTTAAAAGACATGAGGAGCAAACCAGTGTACTTTAGTGAAAGTATTGACCAAGATTTATTAAATAAAAATTTAGACAGCCTCACCATCAATTACTTTTTCCTGGAGGGAGATGTTAACTTCTCTTTGAGCGACACAAAATCTGTTCCCTGTAGAACCTATGTCATAGCGGCTGAAATTGACAATAAAGAGGCATTACTTACGGTTAAAAATTGCACCTCTAAGCTAGAAGTTCAAAAATTTGAATGGACTAAAGATTAAGCTAGATCTATTGAATTTTTCTTCTTTTTCTTTCTTTAGCCAAAAGATCTAATTCCCTGTTTGTTTGCCCAGCTACAGAAGTATTCTCTTCTGCACGCCTCATTAAATAAGGCATAACATATTTAACGGGTCCAAAAGGAAGGTATTTAGACACATTATAGCTGTTGGCTCCTAAATTATAGGAGATGTGGTCACTCATTCCATATAATTGACCAAACCATATTCTTGGGTCGTTTTTAGAAATACCCTTATTCTCCATAGCATTCATCAGTAAATAAGTACTTTCTTCATTGTGTGTACCTAAAAAAATAGCCATACGGTCTAAATGAGTTAGCATGAAATTAACCACTTCATTGAAATTTTCATCTGTGGCTTTCTTATTCTCGCAGATTGGACTCTTATAACCCTTTTCAGCAGCCCGAACACGCTCTTTTTCCATATAAGCGCCCCTAACTACTTTAACACCTATTTTAAAATCAAGTGAAATAGCGTATTCATTTAACGCTTTAATATAGGCAAGTCTATCCCATCTGTATGCCTGTAAAGTATTGAATATAAGTACTTTGTCTTTATTAAACTCTTGCATCATTTCACACACCAACTGATCTGCAGCATCTTGCATCCAACTCTCTTCTCCATCTATGAGTAGCGGAATATTACAATGACTCGCTGCTACGCAAATAGACCTAAATCTTGTCTTAACCATAGACCAATCTTGTTTTTCCTGATCTGAAAGAGGCGCATTTAGTCCTACTTTTTCATAAAGGGATATTCGGCCTAATGCCGTAGGCTTAAAAACCACAAAAGGAATATGCTTTTTAGTAGTGGCAAAAACAATAAGAGATTCTATTTTATGTTGGACCTGATCAAAATAAGTATCGTTTGACTTGCCTTCTACGGAATAATCTAATACAGAAAAAACATTTTTTGAATACATAGCGTCCATTACTGGCTCACAATCGCGTTCATTTACACCACCGCAAAAATGATCAAATACAGTAGCACGTATTAAACGCTCCACTGGCAAGTTGGCCTTTAGCGCAAAATTTGTTACGGCAGTTCCAATTTTAACCAAAGGCTCCTTAGATATCAATTTAAATAAAAAATAAGCACGTTCAAGTGCTGTGTCTGACTTTACTGAAAAAGCAGTTGCAGTATCCTCAAAAATTCGCTTCATTTATAACAATTTGTCAACGGATCAAATATAAGTACAGAATTTATAATCTGTAGTGATTTTTTATCTTTATTTTGTACCAATAGCCCGTAATATGAAGTCCATAAAAACACCTAATTCAATGGTCCATTTTTCAGACATTGCCATTGAAAAAATGAATGATCATCTGAGCAAAACAGATTACTCTACCGTTTTTATAATCGTAGATGAAAATACACATGAGCACTGTTTGCCCCTATTCCTTCCCAAAGTGGCGTCAAATGCGGCAATAGAAATTATTGAATTAGAATCTGGAGAAGAAAATAAAAATATTGAAACCTGCACACAGGTTTGGAACGTGCTTTCGGAACTAGGTGCAGATAGGAAAAGCTTAATGATTCATTTAGGGGGCGGCGTTTTGACTGACATGGGTGGTTTTATTGCAGCTACTTTTAAACGTGGCATACAGTTTATTAACGTACCTACCACACTTTTAGCTATGGTAGACGCTTCTGTAGGAGGCAAAACTGGCGTTGATCTTGGTGCTTTGAAAAATCAGATAGGGGTTATTATTGAGCCTGAAATGGTGCTTATTTTACCTGAATTTTTAAATACCCTAGAAGAAAGACAGTTGAGAAGTGGGTTTGCAGAAATGCTTAAGCACGGACTAATCCAAGATCCTGCGTATTGGGAAATCTTATCTAAAACAAACCATTACAGAGATTTGTCTGCATTAATAAAAACTTCTGTTGAAATTAAAGCTGCTGTTGTCATTGAAGATCCTACAGAACAACACAAAAGAAAGGTCTTGAATTTTGGACATACCTTAGGACATGCCATAGAATCTTATTGCCTTGAAAACAAGGATATAAAAACCCTGCTGCACGGTGAGGCTATTGCGATTGGAATGATTTTAGAAGCTTTTGTTTCCTATAAGACTTCTGGACTAGCGCTTGACGCAGCATTAGAAATTAAGAAGGTTTTTAACGCCCATTTTAGTAAAGTGCATTTCATTGAGCAGGATATAAATCAATGCCTTGATTATTTAAAATTTGACAAGAAAAACAGTCACGGAGAAGTAAAATTTGCGCTTCTTTCTAACATGGGAAAACCCGTTATAGATGTATTGGTTCCAGAAGAAACCATTAGAGAAGCTTTTTTGTTTTATCTAAACGACTAAACAAATTTTTATTGAAGTCTTTATCGCTGTAATCGCTATTGTGTCAGTGAACACTATAAAAGTTTTTGTACTAGCAATTACTTTTTAGCTGTTACAGTACATTTCATCATGCCAAATAAAAAAATAAAATTATTAGCGTTATTTGAAAAAGTTTAATTTTTCAAATAACGCGTTTCAATAATATTAAAATGGTGCATTAAATGTCCTGATAAAATAAATCCTGAAGCAGCAACACCCATTTCAGAACCACTAGCCAAACCTTTGGCCTTGAGTTGCTGTGGAGAAAAACTCTTAAAAAGAGAAAGGGTAGATTTTCTAAGATCAATAAGCTCTTCTATAATTGACGCTAAAGTACGTTGGGCAGCATTAGAATTGGATACGTATGCATTTTCGTCAAAACCAGGGAGGACAGTATTATCGCCTCTTGAAAAACACAAAGACCTGTACTGAAAAATTCTTTCCGTGTCTGCCAAATGAATGAGCACTTCTGCGACGGTCCATTTTAAAGGAGCATAAGCAACTTTAAGATCCGATTCGGTGAGTGTCAAAAACAAATGGTCTATTTGCAGTAAACCATTGGACAAGCTTTCTAAAAGTGTGCTGTCACCATTGTAATCTATATAAGACTTATAAAAAGGATTGTAGTCCCCGGAATTTAAATCTGAAATGGTAATCTGCTCTAGTGAGTTCATTACAATTCATTGAATATAGTATGCATTAAACGTTTTTTATCGTTAATGCTTTCTTCCAAAGAAATCATTGTTTCCGTTCTGCTAATTCCATCTATATCATCTATTTTAAAAATGATATTTTTTGCATGGTTGGTGTCTTTTGCTCTAATCTTACAAAAGATATTGAATTTACCTGTGGTAATATGAGCTACAGTAACGTTAGGAATAAGATTCAATCGCTCTAAAACAAATTTAGTTTGGTGTGTTTTTTCCAAAAAGATTCCCACATAGGCAATAAATGCATAGCCTAACTTCTCATAATCAACCGTAAGTGAAGATCCTAGTATAATACCTCCTTCTTCCATTTTTTTTACACGTACATGAACTGTACCTGCAGAAATAAGCAATTTTTTTGCAATATCGGTGAATGGCGTTCTAGTATTGTCTATTAACATATCTAGAATCTGGTGGTCTATTTCATCTAACTTTATCTTACTCATAAGTAGGGTATTAAATTATCTAGCAAAAATAATACAGAAATAGATATAATTCAATAAAATATGCGTTTTTTTAATAAAAATGCAATACTCTTAACAATTTAGACACATATAGCTGCTACAATATCCCTAATATTATGTAGAACAGTAGTTTGGAGATCCGATTTAAGAACGGACAAATCTACAATTCTATGAAAAGAGAACTTATTTTCCTGGTCAATAGCGTGAAATTCTGGTATAAATCTAATTTCACCAGCTTCTAAGACCTCCTTATATTGTATGGCCACTACACTGTCTTTAGGAATATGCTTATTCACTAAGTGGGGGTGAATAACGCCTATATCTAAAAAGTTTTTCTGATTTTCTGGGATATCAAAATAGGCGTCTATTGGGTAACTACTATAAGATTCACAGGCTATAGAATTTACTGCTGAAAATAAGGCATGAAAAACCAATGCTCGGGAGACTTCTCTTTTGTAATCTTCAGGGTAGTGTCCTGCCTCAAAGAGTATCGTTGGCACACCCAGTTCTTGAAAATAATCACCCACACATTGGTTGTTAAAAGCGTCGTCGAACCTACCTATTTGATTTGGAATCATTTGTTGCAATGTATCATTGATCACTGCTATGAGCTTCATCGCTATTTCTCTAGATGGCGTTAAAGCGCAGTCTTTGTCTGCAGCAGGTGCTAGAAATGACATAGTAGCTGGCTTTGCAGGTGATCCAACACTGAAAATAGTCCTTTGGTCATGAAGGTTAAAACAAAAATCAGGAGATACATGGTCAAATACGGATTTTAAAAAAACACTTTCTGGTTGAGAAAAATCTTGAAAGTCTCTATTTAAGTCTACTTGATTCTTATTAAATCGTGTATATGCGCTTGCTCCATCTGGGTTAAGAATTGGTATAACAATTAGCGTGCACTGATTGAGTATTTTATTGGATGTTTCGGAATCAGTGTTCAAAAAACCAATAAAATCTATTAATCCTTTGGTTGTAGTGGATTCGTTACCATGCATCTGAGACCACATTAAGATCGTTTTATTTCCAAATCCAAAACGGTAAACAGGAATAGAATTTCCATTTACAGACACACCAATAAGATCTTTAATAACAAAACTATCCCAACGTTCTGTGATTTGTTTTAGATCTGTCCATGGCAAATAGCGGCCTTCTATGGAAGGGTTTTTATAATTGAGGTGTGAAAAAGAATCTATCAAAATATATTTATTAATTACAAATGTAACAATTAGAATAATTACAATTGTAACTTACAATTATTTACATTTGTAATATAATTATCTCCTTCAAAACAGGATTTTGATTACATTTGTTACTTGCTGTAGTGGTGTTCATTATAAATAATATTAAATTACTTATTATCAGTAATTTAAATTATCTTATCTAAAGTATTGATCAATATAATTACTTCACAATTATTCAAATAAAATAAAATTACTATGATCATATAAATATTAAAGTTACAATGATAAACAGTTCAGATTTCATAAAAAGATTACAAATAATCATTGATTTTTATCAGCTTTCTGCTGCTACATTAGCAGATAAAATTGACGTACAAAGGTCTGGTATTTCACATTTATTGTCAGGAAGAAACAAGCCTTCTCTAGAGTTTGTTTTAAAGCTTATTAAGCAATTTCCAGAAGTAAATTTATATTGGCTACTCAATGGTGTAGGAAATTTTCCCGCTACCCTATCTGACACCATAGCGCCTAAAATCCAGGAGCCTATTATTTCAAAACACCTTAAAGAAAGCAGTCCTATTAACAAAGAAAAAGCGAATGAAATAACCAACCCAATTAATGAAGATATAGTACGATCTATTCAAAACAAAAACCAAGGCGATATTGAATCCATTATTATTTGCTACAAGAATGGCAATTTTAAAGCCTATAAAAACATTGACTAAGCGCTTTTCTGCTTATTTTTAGACCATGAAACTTATATATATCACAGTATTGGCATTAGTATTGATAGCTTGCAATCCTCCTCAAAGAAATTGCACTGACTTTAAAACAGGTAGTTTTGAATTTACAGCTGAAATTAATGGCGAAACCACCACCACTTCGTTTTTCAGAAACGACACCTTAGAAGTAGAAAATTTTAATGGCAAAATTGACAGTAGTAGCATTAAATGGGTCAATGATTGTGAATACATACTTAAAAATCTCCATCCGGTAAATACTGCTGAGGAAACTCCACTATTAATAAAAATTCTGACCACCTCAGAAGATCGTTACACTTTTGAGTATGGGACAGTTGGAAATGCACAAAAAGCCCGTGGAACTGCTGTAAAAATCAAATAGACATGTTTGAAATATTTTTAAGCCCAGACGCTTGGGTCGCGCTACTAACCCTTACTTTTTTAGAAATTGTTTTAGGGATTGACAATATTATTTTTATTTCCATAGCTGCAGGAAAACTTGCAGAGGGAGATAGAAAGAAAGCGACAAACATTGGCTTGGTACTTGCCATGGCGCTTAGAATCCTTTTGCTGCTTGGAATTTCTCTTTTAACTGCTTTAAACGAGCCATTGTTTCATTTTGACACCAAATGGATACAAGGAAGTATTAGCGGACAAGCGATCATATTATTTCTTGGAGGCTTATTCCTTCTCTACAAGAGTACCAAGGAAATACATGAGAAAATTGAAGACAAGACACATGATGCCAATCAGGTGGCCTCAAATCAAACCAAATCTTTAAGAGCAGCTATTGTTCAAATTACAGTCATTAATATTGTCTTTTCTTTTGACTCTATACTCACCGCTATTGGAATGACCAATGGGATTTCAAGCAATCCAAATGATGCATTGGTGATTATGATCATAGCTGTCGTAATATCTGTGCTGATCATGATGTTGTTTGCCAAACCAGTAGGAGATTTTGTCAACAAAAACCCAACCATACAAATATTAGGACTCTCCTTCCTAATTTTAATTGGATTTATGCTCACCACAGAAGCGGCGCATTTATCCCATTTAATCGTTTTTGGACAAAGCATAGGAAATATTCCCAAAGGATACCTCTATTTCTCCATAGCTTTTTCACTCATGGTAGAGTTCTTGAATATGACTATTCGAAAGAAAAATTAAAACAAGGTTGGCTGACTTCCTTCTTGTCCATCACTAGATTTATTTGGCGCAGTATTTTCAGATATTTCTTTAAGGTTTTCAGATACTTCCTTAAGGTTTTCCGATACCTCCTCAGGATCTTCTACAACGATGTCTACGGCTTCAATGGCTTCTTCAAGCTCATATGGTAGTGGGTCCAGCGCTGCTGAATTTTTAATTTTATCTGTACTCAGCTGATTTCCTTGCGCTTTAATTCCTTTAGGAACAATGAATTCTTCCATATTTATCCTTGCAGCAGGTTTGGCTTCTTTTCCCCTAGGCTTATTGAATTCTATTTCAAAAACAGGCCTCCAATCAGTAGAAACTATCTCCAAATAGGAATTTTCGTGTTCTGTAATAAATAAATCTTCCCTGTTAGATTGCTCAATTAAGAATCGCTTACCAAAGTATTTGTCCTTTTCTCCGTCAAAATAGATAGCCGAAATTGGTTTCAAAGGCACCCATTTTTCCAAAACAATCATATCCTCATCAAAGTGAATTGATAGGTCGGGTGTCATAGTTTTTGCTATCCCTTTCTGTGTGATGACCAATAGCAAATCGTCTCCTTTAAATGCACCAAGTAAATTACCTCTTCCATCTACATTAAGGCGTTGAACAACCTCATCGAACCATATATTTCTAGGCTTAAGCGTAGAGACCCCTTTCTCCTTAAGTTCTATACGCTTTACCGCATATTTAGACACAAGATTTCCTTTTGAGTTTCTACCTTTGATTAACACATCCGAAAAGTCTATGTCCCATTTTAATTTCTTTATGCTGCCTACCTGTCTCAATAAAACCGTAATGACCTCTGCCTCTCCGTTTGGATTGGCACTAAAGTAAAGCACCTCAGAGCCAGAATTACCATTTGTTAGGTCATAGGCCCTATCTCTTGTAACACCAGTTATATTAAATCTCTTAATGTAACTGGGTCCGTTTTTACCGTCCTTATAGACTAAATTATAGGTAGTGCGTTTGTCTTTTTTCTTAAACACGGCTACATGAAGGATGTTTTTAGCTACAAATGTCTTGGTATCTACTTTTGTAATCATGACATTACCGTCTGCTGTAAAAACAATCACGTCGTCAATATCACTGCAATCAGTCACATACTCTTCCTTTTTCAATGAAGTCCCTACAAAGCCCTCTGCCCTATTGACATAGAGCTTGGTGTTTCTCATCACTACTTTGGTCGCTTCTATGTCGTCAAATATCCTGATCTCAGAAAGGCGTTCCCTACCTTTTCCAAAGGTTTCTTTAAGGTTTTTAAAGTAGTCAATGGCAAAGTCTATCAAATGAGCCAAATGATGCTTTATTTGGGCCATTTTATCTTCTAAACTACTGATGTATTGCTGCGCCTTATCAATATCGAACTTAGAAATTCTTTTGATTCGAATTTCTGTTAAACGGGCAATATCTTCTGTTGTAATAGGTCTTTTTAGGTGGGCTATATGGGGCTTTAATCCTTTGTCAATAGCGCTAATAACACCTTCCCAAGTTTCCTCTTCTTCAATATCTCGATAGATTCTATTCTCAATAAAAATACGCTCCAAAGAAGAAAAGTGCCACTGCGCTTCCAGTTCTTCTAATTGTATTTCTAATTCAGACTTTAACAAAGCCACCGTACGCTCCGTAGAACGTCTTAACATATCACTCACACCAATAAACAGGGGCTTGTTGTCTTCAATAATACACCCTAAAGGAGATATAGAAGACTCACAGGCTGTAAATGCGTAAAGTGCGTCTATAGTTTTATCTGGAGAAATACCCACTGGAAGATGGATTAAAATCTCTACCTGAGCCGCTGTATTATCCTCAATTTTCTTGACTTTTAATTTCCCTTTCTCATTGGCTTTCAAAATAGAGTCAATTAAAGAAGAGGTATTTGTTCCAAAAGGAATCTCTGTAATGACTAAAGTATTTTTGTCATATTGACCAATCTTTGCCCGTACCCTGATCTTTCCGCCCCTTAATCCTTCATTGTATTGACTTACATCAATCACTCCTGCAGTAGGAAAATCAGGAAATATATTAAATTTCTGGCCTTTGAGCTGCTTTATAGAAGCATCTATTAACTCATTAAAATTATGAGGTAAAATCTTTGTAGACAATCCCACTGCAATTCCCTCTCCTCCTTGAGCGAGTAGTAATGGAAATTTCACAGGTAAATTTATAGGCTCTTTTCTTCTTCCGTCATAAGAGCTTTGCCATTCTGTTATTTTTGGACTAAATACTACGGCTAAAGCAAACTTAGAGAGTCTAGCCTCTATATATCTCGAAGCAGCAGCACTATCTCCTGTCAATATATTTCCCCAGTTACCCTGTGTGTCTATGAGCAGGTCTTTTTGACCTATTTGAACCATAGCGTCTGCAATACTAGCATCTCCATGGGGGTGGTACTGCATACTATGTCCCACTACATTGGCCACTTTATTGTAACGACCGTCATCCAATTCCTTAAGCGCATGCATAATTCTTCTTTGCACCGGTTTAAAACCGTCTTCAATTGCCGGAACTGCTCGCTCTAATATCACATAGGATGCATAGTCTAAAAACCAATCTTTATACATGCCAGAAACCTTTGTTAAGGTCTCTTCTGTATTTAGTGACTCCTGAGAATCAGGAAAATTTTCTTGCTCAAATTCTTCCATAAATTATTCGCTTATGGGTGCTGTTTCAGAGATAACATCCAGTTCTACCTTGAGGTTATTTATTATAAATTCTTGTCGCTTTGGGGTGTTTTTTCCCATATAAAACTCAAGGAGCTGGTCAATAGACATTTTCTTATCTAACATAACGGGTTCGAGCCTAATGTCTTGACCTATAAAATGCTTAAACTCATCCGGAGAAATCTCTCCTAATCCTTTAAATCTTGTAATTTCAGGTTTAGCACCTACCTTTATCATAGCAGCTTCTTTTTCCTCTGGAGTATAACAATAATAAGTATCTTTTTTATTTCTAACTCTAAATAGTGGTGTTTGAAGAATGTAGAGGTGATTGTCTTTAATAAGCTCAGGGAAAAATTGTAAAAAGAAGGTGATTAACAACAACCTAATGTGCATTCCATCTACATCTGCATCTGTTGCAATAACAATATTGTTATAGCGCAAATCTTCCATGGAGTCTTCAATGTTTAGGGCCGCTTGCAGTAAGTTAAACTCTTCGTTTTCATACACAATCTTCTTGCTCATCCCATAGGAATTGAGTGGTTTTCCCCTTAGACTAAATACCGCTTGAGTATTCACATCCCTGGACTTCGTTATAGATCCAGAGGCAGAATCTCCCTCTGTAATAAAAAGGGTACTCTCCAAACAACGGTCGTGTTTTGTGTCTGGTAAATGTACCCTGCAATCTCTCAGTTTCTTATTGTGCAGATTGCTCTTTTTGGCACGGTCTCTCGCTAACTTTCTGATCCCAGAAAGTTCTTTTCGCTCTCTTTCTGCTTGAACGATCTTTCTTTGTAATGCCGCTGCAGTCTGAGGGTTTTTATGTAAAAAATTATCTAAGTATTGGCCAATAAAATCATTGATGTAGGTTCTTACGGTAGGCATTTCTCCTCCCATATCAGTAGAACCGAGTTTGGTCTTTGTTTGACTCTCAAAAATTGGCTCCATGACCTTAATGGAAATGGCAGAAATAATTGATTTTCTAATATCTGCTGCCTCGTAGTTCTTTCCGTAAAAATCTTTAATGGTACGGGCAATGGCCTCTCTAAAAGCAGTCTGGTGGGTACCTCCCTGAGTGGTGTGCTGACCATTCACAAAAGAGTGGTATTCTTCGCTATACTGTGTTTTACTATGGGTAATAGCTACTTCAATATCTGGGCCTTTAAGGTGAATGATTGGATACAGCATATCTTCTGCTGCATTATTGTCTTCCAGAAGGTCCTTTAAACCATTTTCAGAAAAATATTTTTCCCCATTAAAAACGATCGTCAGTCCAGGATTGAGGTATACATAATTTTTAAGCATGCTAATCACATACTCAGCCCTGTATTTATAATTTTTAAATATGGCCGCATCTGGAATGAAACGAACTTTTGTTCCTTTTCGTTTTGAGGTGTCCAAAGGACCTTCTTCTGAAATTAAATTCCCTGCCTCAAAGGTGGCGGTCTTTAATAAATTGTCCCTACTTGAGGAAACTTCAAACATAGAAGAGAGTGCGTTCACCGCTTTTGTTCCTACCCCGTTGAGTCCAACAGATTTTTTAAATGCCCTACTGTCATATTTACCTCCAGTATTCATTTTAGAAACCACATCTACCACTTTTCCAAGTGGAATACCCCTTCCGTAATCCCTCACGGTAACTTCTATATCTTTTATGAAAATCTCAATGGTTTTACCAGCCCCCATGACAAACTCATCAATACAGTTGTCTATAACCTCTTTTAAAAGGATGTAAATACCGTCGTCTGCAGAGGAGCCATCTCCCAACTTACCTATATACATACCAGGACGCATACGTATATGCTCCTTCCAGTCTAAAGAACGAATATTGTCTTCTGTATATTGTGTTTGTTGCTCCATGATTTATAGCAATAGGATAGGGAGCTAATATAGTGAGGTCTTCAAAAAAATAAAACCCAATCAGGTTAAAGTAATTAACAATAATGATTGGGTTTTTGTTGATAGGTACTGAAGTATACTACACATTAAATCTAAAATGCATGACATCTCCATCTTGCACAATATATTCTTTGCCTTCTACACGCATTTTTCCAGCTTCTTTTACTTTGGCCTCACTGCCATAGGATTCATAATCTGCATAAGAAATAACTTCTGCCCTAATGAAACCTTTTTCAAAATCTGTGTGAATTACACCAGCAGCTTGAGGTGCAGAGGCTCCAATAGGAATGGTCCAAGCCCTAACTTCCTTAACGCCTGCAGTAAAATAAGTCTCTAAATTTAATAAACTATAGGCGCCTCTGATGAGTTTTGCAGATCCTGGCTCATCTAAGCCCATATCTTCCAAAAACATTTGTCGCTCTTCGTAGCTTTCTAATTCTGTAATATCTGCCTCTGTTCCAACCGCTAAAAAAATCACTTCTGCCTGTTCATCTGCAACAGCTTCTTTAACTTTGGTTACATATTCATTTCCACTAACAGCAGCGCCTTCAGAGACATTACACACATACATGACTGGCTTGTCTGTAATAAATTGCAGCGGCTTTACAAAAGCTTCCCTATCTTCTTTAGAAAATTCAATCGCTCTAATAGACTTACCTGCCTCTAAGCCTTGTTTAAGCGCTAATAAAACAGCCTCCTCTTTCTGGGCTTCTTTATTGCCTGTCTTGGCTGCGCGTTTTACTTTTTCTAATTTTTTATCGACTGTTTCCAGATCTTTGAGCTGCAATTCCATGTCTATGGTTTCTTTATCTCTAATCGGGTTTACATTGCCGTCTACGTGAACAATATTGTCGTCGTCAAAACAACGTAGCACATGTAAAAGGGCGTCTGTTTCTCTAATGTTTCCAAGAAATTGATTTCCCAAGCCTTCTCCTTTGCTCGCTCCTTTAACCAGACCAGCAATATCTACTATTTCAACAGTCGCTGGAACAACGCGCTCTGGATCTACCAAAGATTCTAATTTTTCTAGTCTTGGATCTGGTACATTCACCACCCCTATATTGGGTTCAATAGTACAAAAAGGAAAATTGGCACTCTGCGCTTTAGCGTTTGAGAGACAATTAAAAAGGGTAGATTTTCCTACATTAGGAAGGCCAACAATACCTGCTTTCATATGCTTGGGTTTTAATTGGTGGCAAATATAAGACTAAGCTTTTAAAAAAAGCCTATAAAAAAAGGGAAGTAAAATAAGAATGCTTACTCAGGGTGCATAAAACGCTGTTTCTCTAATAAAACAGCCTCTGTTTCTACATGAGATTCATCTGGAACGCAGCAATCCACAGGGCAAACAGCAGCACATTGTGGTTCTTCATGAAAACCAATACACTCGGTACACTTGTCAGGCGATATATAATATATTTCATCAGAAATAGGGTCCTGAACTGCATCGGCGTCAGCCGAAACACCATTGGGTAGAACAACGGAACCTTTTAACGAGGTACCGTCACTGTAACGCCATTCTTCTGCGCCTTCGTATATGGCGGTATTTGGACATTCTGGCTCACATGCGCCACAATTGATACATTCGTCTGTTATGATAATTGCCATAGTAAAAATTTAAGTTAATCAGGTGTATTGATTACTTTTGCACAAAGGTAAAACCTAAAAACCGCTCAAACAAATATTATGCCCACATATCAAGATAGATTTAATGCTGTTGTTGCTTTTGGAAAAACACTCCAAGATTTGGTCCAGGCTAAAGAGGAAAACAAGCACGATGTACCCTATTTTGAACAGTGGGAAAAACTCATTGCTCTAGCGGGTCATAAAAATGGATGGTTCACGGAGGAAAATATTTGGTTTGCCACAGCACAGTGGGCCAATGAATTGACTGTTGAAAACCTTCAAAACTGGTTAGCCTCCTATCCCACCCCCACAAAAAAACCCATTGTGCTTTTAATTATGGCGGGCAATATTCCGTTGGTTGGGTTTCATGACTTTCTAACGGCCTATTTGGCCGATGCCAAAATTCTAATAAAATTAGCCTCAAATGACCAGATATTACTCCCATGGATTTTGAATTTCTTGCAGGAGCAAACCCAAGAAGACTCAGATCATGTCAAAGTATTGGAGAAAATCAATGCCTCTTATGACGCTTTAATTGCTACAGGTAGTGACAATACCGCCAGATATTTTGAGTATTATTTTGGACACAAACCTAATATCATTAGAAAAAATAGAAATTCCGTTGCCGTAATTACTGGAAAAGAAAGTCCTGAAGTGCTTCAAAAACTCGGTGAAGATGTCTTTAGGTATTTTGGATTAGGTTGTAGGTCTGTTTCTAAAATATATGTGCCTGAAGGATATGATTTTGACCTACTATTCAAAGCCCTTTACGGGTATAAGGACCTTATTGAGTACGAAAAATACAGCAATAATTACGATTATAACAAGGCGGTATATTTAATGAGTTTATTTAAAATACTAGACAATGGTTTTTTAATAATTAAAGAAGACTCCGGCCTCACCTCTCCTATTGGATCACTTCATTTTGAATATTACACCTCCCTTGAAACATTGGAAAAGGAGCTGGGGGCCAAATCTGATTTGCTTCAATGTATTGTTGGGCCCTCTGGATTCCTAAATAGTATTGCATTTGGAGAAACCCAAAACCCAAGCCTGACGGATTATGCAGATGGAGTAGACACTATGGATTTTATTTTATCCTTATAAAATTCTCTTAAAGCGCTCACTTTTTAGATTAAATATAAGACCTTTGTTAGCTGAATTTCGACTAAAGAAACTTTGATGAAAAAACATAATTTTAGTGCTGGACCCTGCATACTTCCTAAAGAAGTATTGGATAAAGCGGCTCAAGCAGTAGTTAATTTTAACGATTCTGGGCTCTCCTTAATAGAGATCTCTCACCGATCAAAGGATTTTGTGGGGGTAATGGATCAGGCACAAGAATTGGCTTTATCACTTTTAAATTTAGAGGACAAGGGCTACAAAGCCCTATTTCTTCATGGTGGCGCTAGTTTGGAATTTTTAATGGTAGCTTATAACTTATTAGAAACCAAAGCCGCTTATGTAAACACGGGGACTTGGAGTGATAAAGCCATTAAAGAAGCTAAAGCTTTTGGTGAAGTGATCGAGGTATGTTCTTCAAAATCAGAGGAATACAAGTATATTCCAAAAAATATTGAAGTACCTACAGACGTAGATTATTTACACCTCACCTCCAATAACACCATCTACGGAACACAATTTCAACAGTTTCCAAAAGTGAGTGTCCCTATGGTTTGTGACATGAGTTCAGACATATTTTCAAGGACTATGGATTTTTCTGCCTTTGACCTAATATATGCGGGAGCACAAAAAAATATGGGCCCTGCGGGAACTACACTTGTGGTGGTTAAAGAATCGATTCTTGGAAAAGTTTCTAGACATATTCCAGATATGTTAAACTACCAGACCCATATAGAAAAGGAAAGCATGTTTAATACACCCCCGGTTTTCCCTGTATATGTATCTATGTTAACCATGTCTTGGCTTAAGGAACTTGGAGGAATTGCTGCAATTGAAAAAATTAATAGAAAAAAAGCCAGATTACTTTACTCTGAAATAGATCTAAATCCCTTGTTTACAGGTTATGCAAACAAAGAAGACCGATCATATATGAATGCTACATTCACCCTTTCTGATCCTGCCTTAGAGACGCGTTTCAATGAAATGTGTGCTGCTGGCGGCATAAATGGCTTAAACGGTCATAGGTCTGTGGGGGGATATAGAGCGTCTATGTACAATGCGCTTTCACTTGAAAGTGTAGGTGTACTGGTAGATATAATGAGTGATCTAGAAAGAAAAGCATAATAAATGAAGATTTTAGCGAATGATGGTATTCATCTAAGTGGCATTAAACACTTAGAAGAAGCTGGTCACCAAGTAGATACCACTGCAGTATCTCAATCACAATTAGCCCATTACATTAATGAACAACATATTGAGGTAGTTTTAGTGCGATCTGCAACCGAGATAAAAGAAGCTATCATTGACCAATGTCCAAGTATTAGAGTCATTGGAAGAGGTGGCGTTGGTATGGATAATATTGCTGTAGATTATGCTATCTCCAAGGGCATTAAAGTGATAAATACCCCAGATGCTTCTGCGAGAGCAGTGGCGGAATTAAGCTTCGCTCATTTGTTATCTGGTGCACGATTTTTGTATGACGCCAATAGAAATATGCCCTTAGAAGGCGACACCCATTTTAAAGACCTGAAAAAATCTTATGCTACCGGTGTTGAATTAAAAGGAAAGACATTGGGGATTTTTGGGTTTGGTAATATTGGTCAAGAAACCGCTAAGATTGGACTTTCTATGGGTATGAATGTGCTCTTTTTTGATCCTGAAATAAAAAGTATCTCTCTTGAATTAGACTTTTTTAATGGAAAAAAAGTATCCTTTCAACTAGAGGGGAGTAGCAGAGAAAGTGTCTTACAAGAATCCGATTTTATTTCCCTACACGTCCCCTCTCAAAGTGAATATTGTATAGATAGAAATGCATTTAGCCTATTAAAAAAAGGCGTCGGCATAATCAATACAGCGAGGGGAAATGCCTTGGATGAAGTAGCTCTTATTGAGTTTTTAGACAATGGCACCGTGGCTTTTGCTGGATTAGACGTATTTGAGTCTGAACCAAAACCAGAAATAAAAATACTCATGCATCCAAATATTTCATTGACACCTCACATAGGCGCAGCTACTCTTGAAGCTCAGGAGAAAATAGGTCTTTCTTTAGCCAAAAAAATTATTTCTTTTGATCATGCATAAACCCTCCTATTTTTCTAAATTAAAAGACAAATGGGCGGTTTCCTCCAACAGAGCACTTGTCGTTATTTTTATAGTCTTTTCAATTACTGGAAGTAGCGCTTTAAAACTGGCCAGACCAGTTTTAAACCTATTTGGATTGGAGCGCAGTGCTTTTGAAGACCACTGGTATACCTTGATTTTTTATTGGGCCATGAGGATATTAATTATATTTCCAATCTACCAAATATTACTTGTAGCTATTGGCGGGTTGTTTGGTCAATTTAAGTTCTTTTGGAATTTTGAAAAGAAAATGCTGAAACGCATGGGTTTGGGTTTTCTATTCAAATAGATATTTAACACTTCTTTATGAATTATCTCTATCCCTAAATCCATATATTTGAAATATGTTTACCACACGTGGAATATATGGGATCTTGTTTGTACTTCTTTTTTTCTTAAAAAGTAGTAGCCTACACGCTTATACCCATGACAACCACCACGCAGATAAAACAAGTCATTGCCAGACCTGCGAGATCCAACAACTTCAGTCTCCTTTACTATTAGTAGCTGAAATAGATTCTATTGCTAACAATGACATTGTTGTTGTTTCCTCAAAGCATAGCATTCAAACACTTCCGCAAGTTTTAAAACATTCATTTTACACCAATATCTGGTCAAGACCACCCCCGTCTGACTATAATTCATAGATATTGAAGTGCTCCTTTAGCACTAGTTGTAATTTGAATATGTATTCATGAAATATACTTTATTATTGTTTATGGCGCTTGTATTGGCTACTGCCAATGCACAAGACTGCCACTTTGTCCTTCAAGGAAAGGTAATTGACCAACACGATGGAAAACCCTTAAAGGGGGCTATTATAGCTATTTACGGTCTCGAAAAAGAAGTATTTTCAAACGAAAATGGAGACTTTGTTATACAGGGATTGTGCGTAGGTTTTTATGAGATTGAAATCTCTCATATAGATTGTGGCACTCAATTTGTTCCCATTAAATTAGAGCGAAATATAACCAAGACTTTCTACTTAGAGCATCATGTAGAAGCATTGAATGAGGTAGCGCTGATTAAGAAAGTCAATAATTTACTGGCACAGCAAACCATAGATGCGACTGTTTTCGAAAACAAACTCAGTCAAAGTTTTGCAGAGGCACTCACTGAAATACAAGGTATTAATACCCTTAAGACAGGTAACTCCATAGCAAAACCATTGCTTCAAGGAATGTACGGAAGTAGGGTGCTTACCAATAACCAAGGGGTTAGAATGCAGGATATGGAATGGGGTGCAGAACACGCGCCAAATATAGCTACTTCTAGTGTAGAAGGGGTATCACTTGCTGTTGGGGCAAAAGCGCTTAAATACGGTGGAGATGCTGTGGGTGGTGTGATTGTGCTAGATCCTAGAAAACCTGTTTTTAAGAACAGACAAAAACACACTGCCATTTTTTCTGCTTATTCCAATGGTCTTGGTGTATTGAGCAGTCAAAAATTCGAGAAAGATTTTAAAAATGGCCTTTTCTACGGAATTCAAGCCAGCTATAAAAAAGCAGGTAATAATCATAACGCCGCTGGTTACTTACAAAATACTGGATTAGAACAGACCAGTATATCTATTCCTTTTGGTTGGCATTTGGCCCACAAAGGAATAGATGCTTATATCTCTTATTTTAAAGCTAATAATGGTATCCTTAGGAATTCTCATATTGGCAACCTTCAAGATTTAATCAATCAAATTAATGGAGACACCGCTATTCCCATTGGGGATTTCACCTATAATATAGAAAACCCAAGACAGGATGTTTCTCATATATTGACCAAAATTTCTGCCTATTACCATTTTGAAAATCTAGGTAGGTGGACCCTTCAATACGATTTTCAACAGAATAATAGAAAAGAGTTCGATGTAAGACTTGGCGATAGAAATAAACTACCTGGAACAGATTTACAACTACAAACCCATGGTTTTCAATCTAATTTTAAATTAGACACCTCTTACGACAAAGTACTCGAACTCGGTGTAGAAACAGCCTATCAGACACATTTTCCAAATCCAGCGACTGGTGTAAAAAGACTTATACCAGATTACAATAGCTTAAATTTTGGGGCTTATTTATACGGATTAAAAACCCTCTCTCCCTCATGGGAGATTGAAGGGAGTATAAGAACAGATAGGGTTCAAATTAAGGCAGATAAATTTTATAAAACCTCTAGATGGGAATCTTTAGGCTACAATACTGATTTTTTAGATTTTGTAGTTGCAGACTTTGAGACCCAAATTCTTACAGCGGCTAAATTGAACTTCAACACCCAATCTGCTGCGCTTAGTTTCCATTATAACCAACAAGGACACCGCGTTAGTACGCACCTTCAATATATAGAAAGAGCCCCTAATCCAGCGGAGTTATTTAGTGAAGGTCTACACCACTCTGCGGCAAGAATAGAACTGGGTTCTTTGAGAATGAGGAAAGAAAAAGCACATAAATTAGGGGTTCAATACAGCTATAGTTCTGATCAAAGAACTTTTTTACTGGCCCCTTATTTTAATCGCATAAACGATTTCATGGCACTTATTCCTTCTGGGCTAGAATTCACCATAAGGGGTGCGTTTCCAGTTTGGGAATACCAGCAAACCAATGCGAATTTCACTGGAGTAGATTTTAAATGGACAGAGCATTTTTCAAACGAACTAAAATTTACCAATGGGGCTTCTTTAGTGAAGGCTATTGACCTAAAAAACAATACACCCTTTCCAAACATCCCCCCTGTAAGTACCCAACACGAATTAGAATATTTGTTTAAGAATATCAAGGGACTTAGTGTTCAGTTAGCAGGGGAATACAATTTTAGGCAAAACGAAGTGCCTGAAGACTTAATGATTTTTAATCCATACACACAAAAAGAACAACTCCTAGAGATAAACAAAGCACCCAATGGCTATTTTTTGCTTTCTTCCCTAGTGGAGTACCAATTTCCCAAAAGCGGTACCACCCAATATAAATTGAGACTTAGCGGTGAAAACCTCACCAACCTTGCCTACCAGAATTACCTCAATAGGCTTCGCTATTTTTCCAATGAATTGGGAATAAACTTTCAATTACAATTGCAAATCAATTATTAATTAAATTAAATCACATCTTATGAAAAAGATTTTTACTACCCTATTTACCTTATCCTTATTTATGATATTTTTATCTTGTAGCGACAATGACAGTCCAGAGCTCATCCAAGAAGAAGAAGTAATTACTTCCGTGATTGTGACACTTCAATCAGGAAGTAACACAGTTACTTTAAGCTCAGTAGACCTAGATGGAGACGGGCCAAACGAACCTGTAATAACGGCTCAGGGCTCATTAAACTCAGACACTACTTATTCAGGTGCTGTTCGCTTTTTAAACGAATCTGTATCTCCAGTAGAAGATATTACAGAAGAAGTTGCAGAAGAAGCAGAAGAGCACCAAGTATTTTACTCATTTACTTCGCCTATCAGTTCAGTGGCTTCTTCGGATACAGATTCAAGTGGAAACCCATTGGGACTCGTTTTCACTTTAACGACAGGAGATTCAGGAAATGCAACGTTTGGACTTACACTCAGACATAAGCCTAAAAAACCAAACACAGGAATTTTAGATGCTGGTGGAGAAACAGATGTAGCCGTAAATTTTAGTGTTTCTGTTCAGTAAACTACTTTTTAAAACCACTTAGGTTTTGACTTAAAAAGTCTTTTGGGAAATTTTCATCCCCATCAAACCCGAGGGTTAGGTGGGGATTTTTTTTAGGCACATAAGAAGTATTGAATAGGTAGTCCCAAATACTTAAACTAATCCCAAAATTTACGCCAAAACGACCTTTAGGAAGTGATTTTGCATGGTGGTAAAGGTGCATTACTGGATTGTTAAGCACATATTTTAAAGGGCCCCAATCCAGCGCCAAATTAGCATGGTTTAAATGGCCAATAGTAATTGCAGCAAAGTGGATAATAAAAGCCTGACTGGGCTCAAACCCTCCTAAAAGCATAATAGCAATGGTTTTAAAAGGCTTGTATAATATATTTTCCATCCAGTGGTACCTCAAATGGGCTGCAAAGCCCATTTCCTTCACCGAATGATGCACTTTGTGGAACTGCCATAGAAAAGGTGTTTTATGCAATAAAACATGGGTAAACCATTGAACAAAATCTAACAACACAAAGAAAATAAGCAATCCAAACCAATTTGGCAATGCTTGTATGTCTATAATGGATATAGCGTCCATACTTATTCCAACGTTTGAAAAAGCATTTGAAATTAAAGCATAAACACCACTGATAACAACGGTGAATAGGAAGAAATTAAAGTACATATAGAATGCGTCTAACCAAAAGTCTTTTCTGAAAAAAGATTGGTTTTTTCTCCAAGGGAACAACATCTCAAGGCCCCAAATCACAAATGAAATGAGGGTTAAACCCCAAAAGTAATTTTGGTGCCATGGTACGTCGAATAACACAGACCTATAAAACCAATGAAGGCTCCCTGTCAAAGACTTTAAAACAATTTCAATTGCAGTGGTCATAATACAAAATTATTAATTTTAGCGTAACACAACAAATCGAAACCCAGACATTAAAACTTTGGAGCTTCTGTAGGCATTGCAAAAGATTCCATTCAAAATGATTACAAACACTTTTTAATCTAAGATAAGCTGCTGCTAATAAGCTTCATAAATTCATTTCTAGTGGCAGTTTTTTCAAACAAACCTCTAAATCCTGATGTTGTCGTTACAGAATTCTGTTTTTGAACGCCACGCATCATCATACACATGTGTGAGGCCTCAATAACTACAGCTACTCCTTTTGGAGAAAGCGTTGAATTAATACACTCTAAAATATCATGTGTAAGTCTTTCTTGTACTTGGAGACGTCTGGCAAAAACATCTACTATTCTTGGAATCTTACTTAACCCAACAATATGTCCATTTGGAATATATGCAATATGAGCTTTGCCAAAAAAAGGAAGCATATGATGTTCACACATAGAATACAATTCAATGTCTTTGATAATCACCATGTCGTCATAATCTTCTTTAAACATAGCACCTCTAAGAATCGCTTGAGGGTCTTGATCATAACCTTGTGTCAAAAACTGGATTGCTTTAGCAGCTCTTTCTGGTGTTTTAAGTAGTCCCTCCCTTGAAGGGTCCTCGCCTATTGCATTTAATATGTGGTCGTAATTTTTTTTAACGCTTTCAGTAATGGGGGCATCATATGAATCTAAATGGGTATAAGACATTTCTTTTGTTTAATATTTTGATAATAACTATAAACAAATTTACGATAAAATAATCATCCTAATACTATAAATACGCCAAGAATAAACTTGAAACAAACCGAATCATTATATTTACGATCTAATTAAATAATTATCGAATAAATGATCAAAGCGAATAATATTCGAAAATCATATGGAGACCTAGAAGTATTAAAAGGGGTGAACATTCAAATTAAAGAAGGTGAAATAGTTGCTATTGTAGGAGCCTCTGGCGCCGGAAAAACGACCCTACTACAAATATTAGGCACCCTAGAGCAACCTACTAATAGAGAAGCCTTACTTGAAATAAATCATAAAAGTGTCCCCCTCTTAAATCCAAAAGAACTCGCTGCCTTTAGAAATAAAAATATAGGTTTTATTTTTCAATTTCATCAATTACTTCCTGAATTTACTGCCATTGAAAATGTTTGTATTCCTGCATTTATCCATGGTAGCTCTAAAGAGCAAGCAACAAAAGACGCTACTGAATTACTTCATTTTCTGGGCCTTTCAGATAGAATACACCACAAACCTGAGGCGCTTTCTGGAGGAGAACAACAAAGGGTTGCTGTAGCAAGAGCGCTAATAAACAAACCTGTCGTTATATTTGCAGATGAACCCAGCGGTAATCTCGATTCAGAAAGTGCACAAATACTGCATCAGCTTTTTTTTACGCTAAGAGACACCTATAACCAAACATTTGTACTCGTGACGCACAATGAGTCATTGGCAAAAATGGCAGACAGAACTATTACCATGACGGACGGACGTATGAATTAAGTAAAAAAAATAATGAATAAAGAGACCGTCAGTTCATTTCTAGAGGAGAAAGTACTCCAATACCAACAACCCCAGTTCATTATTAGTGATCCCATTCAAATCCCTTATCTTTTTAGTAAAAAGGAAGATATAGAAATTAGTGCTTTTATAGCTGCTACTTTGTCTTGGGGCAATAGAAAAAGTATTTTAAAAAGCGCCAATGCATTTATGGAGTTTATGGACCACGCACCTCATGAATTTATTATTAATGCTACTGAAAATGATTACAAATCACTTTCTAATTTTAAGCACCGGACTTTTAATGGAGAAGACGCTAGGTTGTTTTGCCAATCTCTAAAAAATATCTATCTCAACCATGGAGGCTTAGAAAATGTCTTTTTTACCGACCCAGATTGTTCTTTACAAGAAAACATCAGTTTGTTCAAAACGATTTTTTTCAACATTCCTCATCCCCAAAGAACGACAAAACATGTGTCTGACCCCTTAAAAGGTTCTGCAGCCAAAAGAATTAACATGTACCTCAGATGGATGGTCAGAGATCATAGCCAAAAGGTAGATTTTGGGATATGGAGCAAGATTAAGCCCAGCCAACTTTCCTGCCCCTTAGATGTTCACAGTGGTAGGGTTGCAAGAAAATTAGGACTATTAAATAGAAAACAAAATGACGGAAAAGCGGTTACTGAATTAGACAATTCCTTAAGACTACTAGATCCAACAGACCCAGTTAAATACGATTTTGCTCTTTTTGGACTGGGTGTTTTTGAAGGGTTTTAATTCCCTTAGTTTCAATTTATTTTTATTAAATTAGGTGACATAAAAAACCAATTCATCATCTATGAGATTTAAAATCATTTTTTTTGCCATCCTTTTTTCTTCAGGATCAATCTGCTGGAGTCAAAGCAGAACACTTCCTTCAGATACCAGTGTAACCACCAAACACAAACTCACTACACAAAGTGACTCTTTCAATTATACAGCCAGTACAGGAACACAACCTGTTTGGGATGAGAATGGAGATCCTATAGCTAGTCTACACTATACTTATTACACCAAAGACAATGTGGGTAATAAGTCTCAGAGACCCTTAGTTATTTCTTTTAATGGAGGTCCAGGTTCAGGTTCCGTTTGGATGCATTTAGCCTATACAGGTCCAAGGGTATTAAATATAGATACTGAAGGGTATCCAGTGCAACCATATGGAATATCTAACAATCCCTACTCTATTTTAGATGTAGCAGATATTGTATATGTAAATCCTGTAAATACAGGGTATTCAAGAACGATTCCAGCCTCTGGAAAAGAGATAGACCGGAGCAAATTTTTTGGTGTAAATGCAGATATTGCCTATTTAGCAGAGTGGCTTAATACCTTTGTGACCAGAAACAACCGATGGTCGTCTCCTAAATATCTTATAGGAGAAAGCTATGGCACCACAAGGGTTTCAGGATTGGCCTTAGCCTTGCAAAACAATCAATGGATGTATTTAAACGGTGTTATTCTTGTTTCACCTACTGAATTAGGAATCAATAGAGAAGGCCCTGTAGAGGTAGCCAATAGGCTCCCTTATTTTGCCGCTGCAGCTTGGTACCAGAAAAAACTTCCAAGTACATTGCAAAATAAACCTTTGACAGAAGTATTAGAAGAAGTTGAAGCTTACACCATCAATACCGTTTTACCAGCAATGGTGATGGGAGGTTTCTTAGCTACTGATAAAAAAGAGGCCTTAGCTGAAAAAATGGGGTATTATTCAGGAATTAAGCCCAGTGTTTATTTAGATCATAATTTAGAAATACCCTATCCTTACTTTTGGAAAGAATTATTAAGAGAAGACGGATATACCGTTGGAAGACTGGATTCAAGGTATTTAGGAATAGACAGAAAAAGAGCAGGAGAAAGCCCAGATTACAATTCCGAACTAACTTCATGGTTGCACTCTTTTACACCTGCAATCAATTATTACCTTCAAGAAGAGCTTAATTTCAAAACAGATATTAAATACAATATGTTCGGTCCTGTGCGTCCTTGGGATAGAAGTGGAGACAATACTGGAGAAAACCTGAGACAAGCCATGGCACAAAACCCTTATTTACATGTAATGACACAGTCCGGTTATTTTGACGGAGCTACGACCTATTTTAATGCAAAATATAATATGTGGCAGTTAGACCCCTCTGGTAGAATGAAAAACAGATTGAGTTTTAAAGGATATGAAAGCGGTCATATGATGTACTTAAGAAGGGAAGATCTCAAGAATGCCAATGAGGACATCCGTCAGTTTATTAAAAATAGTCTTCCAGGGAATAAACCCGCTAAATACACGAACTAAATGAAATCATATTTAAGCCTTTTAGCCATTGTAATTTTTACCAATATGAATGCACAAGACTGGGCAAATGTAGCTCGTTTTAAAGCAGAAAATGAACGTGTCATAGAAAACAAAGCCCCTGTAAAACTGGTATTCATGGGGAACTCTATTACGGAGGGATGGAAGTCATTTGATCCAAATTTCTTCAATTCAACTGACTATGTGAACAGAGGTATTGGTGGCCAAACCACCCCTCAAATGCTCGTCCGTTTTAAACAAGATGTGTTAGATCTCAAACCTAAAGGAGTTGTTATTTTAGCTGGCACAAATGATATTGCTGAAAATACGGGCCCTATGAGTATTCAAGAAATCTACAATCAAATAGAAAGTATGGCGGGATTGGCCGCTTTAAATAAGATTGAAGTTTTTTTGTGTAGCCTACTGCCAGTATTTGATTATCCATGGAAGACAGGATTAAAACCAGTGCCAAAAATTCTAGCCCTAAATGAAATGCTAATGGCCTTAGCTGTAGAGAAAGACTACCAATACGTAGATTATTTTTCTGAAATGTCCGATAAAAAAAACGGCTTAAAAGCATCATTGGGTGCTGATGGTGTTCACCCAAACGAAAAGGGCTATGAAATCATGAAAAAGGTTTTAGTACAAGCACTTGGTCCTTCTTTTAAATAAAGGAAACGTGATATTTATTAAATTAGGATCGACTATTGTAAATGGTTTGTTATTTTTGCATGGTTTTTAAAGGCCTATATCTAAATCTACTCAAATGAATATATTAATTAAGAACGCCACTATAGTAGAAGAATCTAACCCAAGTATTCATTTAAAAAGAGTAGATATTGCCATAAAAGATGGCGTTATAATAAAAATAGGTCCGAAAATTAAAGATTTTAAAGCAAACCAAACTGTAGCAATAAATAACCTACATGTCTCTGCTGGATGGTTAGATACAGGTATTAGTGTTGGAGAACCTGGATATGAGTCTAGAGAAACTTTTCAAAATGGAGTTTTAACAGCTGCCAAAAGTGGTTTTAGCACTGTTTTTTTAAACACCAATACTGATCCGGTACCCGACCAACAAAACGCTATAGGATATATTCGAAATGCAGCATCAAATGCCCCCATAAACGTTTACCCATTAGGAACGCTAACCAAAAGTGCTAAGGGTGAAGACCTGGCAGAGTTATACGACATGCAACGACAAGGCGCGGTTGGTTTTTATGATTACAATGCTCCTATTGACAATCCCAACTTACTGAAAATTGCTTTGCAGTACACCCAATCTTTCGATGGCTTGGTATTTAGCTTCCCAAAAACCTCCAAAATTTCCAACAGCGGTTTAGCGCATGAAGGTGTTGTGGCAACGCAAATGGGATTAAAAACTGATCCGAGTCTATCTGAACACCTTCAAATTCAAAGAGATATTCATCTTTTAAGATATAGTGGAGGAAAACTCCATATTCCTACTATCTCTTCAAAAGAGAGTGTTTTATTAATAAAAGCTGCAAAAAAAGAAGGTTTAGATATTAGTTGTAGTGTTTCTTTGCACCATATATATGCCAATGAAAATGCATTAAATGATTTTAACACAAATGCTAAGGTAGCGCCTCCACTAAGATCTAAAGAGGACCAAAAAGCCCTACAGAAAGCTCTTCTAGAGGGCTCTATAGATTTTATGACTACAGACCATAATCCTTTAGATATAGAACTAAAAAACCTTGCTTTTGATCATGCACATTATGGTTCTTTAGGCTTAGAAGCTGCATTTGGCGTACTTAATTCATTGTATACTACTGCTCAAGCCATAGAAATTCTTCAGAGGGGCTATAACCGCTTCAAGTTGGAAAAGCCCACTATTTCAGTGGGTAATAAAGCAGTGCTTTCACTATTTGACCCTAGTATGGAATACACACAAACACTAGAAGACTTGTATGCCACCTCTAAAAACTCTCTCTATTTAGGAGGAATGTTGAAAGGAAAGGCTCTAGGAACGATAGTAAATGAAAATATTACGACTATATAATCATGGGAATGCAAAAAGAAATTAAAGGTAAAAAACCAGCTATTCTTGCTTACTTCACTATAATAGGGGCTGTTATAGCAATTAGTATGCACAACAATAAACCAGAGGTTTTTTCTAGGTTTCATGTTAGACAAGCCTTTGGAGTGCATTTGTTATTTCATGCATTCGCCTTGTTTATTAGCCAGTGGTTTAATGAATTTGCCTTTTTAGGATTATACGCCATGTATTTATTACTATGGGGTTTTGGTTTTTATTCCGCACTTCAAAACACTAAAAATTCATTGCCCGTCATTGGAACTTATTTTCAACAGTGGTTTACGTTTATCAGATAATATGTACAAGCCCTTATATTGTATCGAAAGACCTGCCAAATCTTCAAAAATAAAAGCCATTCCTCTCTTTTTAATCCATGGATATGGCAGCGATGAAAATGATTTATTTTCTTTCGCTGAGGGAATACCCGAACAATATCACATAATCTCTGTCAGAGCCCCCTACCCTATGGAACCCTATGGAAATGCTTGGTATGCAATAAATTTTGACGCAGAAAAGGGAAAATGGTCAGACCTTGAAGAAGCTAAAATATCTAGAGATTTACTCCACCATTTTATTCAAGAGAAATGTGCAGAAAACCAATTAGATATTAATAAGATTTGCGTGTTGGGCTTTAGTCAAGGAAGTGTTTTGAGTTATGCATTGGCCTTCCAATATCCTGAATTTTATCATAAATTTATATGCTTGAGTGGTTATATCAATGAGGAATTAGCAGAGATAAAAGCTGACATTGAAGGGTACAGAAACATTCATGTATTCGCTTCTCATGGAACCCAAGACCAAGTAATTCCATTTGATTGGGCAGAAAAAATACCCTCACAACTCAATGCTTTAGGAATAGACCATGCGTTTAAATCATACCCTATTGGACATGGAGTATCTCCTCAAAATTTCGCAGACTTATTAGAATGGCTGAAAATAAACAACTAATTATCTGTAAAGAAAAGCGTCTTCTGTTAAAAAATTCACCACACCATTATTTATTGAAAACTGTAAAATAGCCTCCCCCCAAACTGTTCCGTTTGTAAAGTTTGCAATGAGCCATTTTTGATTTAAAACCTTTACAGTATTAAACACGTATTTTGCGTTTTCGGATTTAAAAGGAATTAAAGCGTGTTGCAATTCTTTATTAATATTAGTTTGAATGAGTGCATCTGAAATAAAATCACTTACATCTTGTGGTCCCTTATACTGACTTTCTAATGCTACTTGTCCCTCCTGATTGTATGTTAGATCAAACAATTGAGCCATTTCCAATTGTGCCTCAAGTGATTTAATCTGAGAGGAGATTTTTGAGTATTCCTCTGCAGTTTCTTGATATTTCGCAAGGGCTACTTGTGTGTTTTCTACATAATTTGAAGCACTTTTAAATTGATATAGTGCAATCAGTGCAGTGAAAATAAATAAGTACATAAAAATTCTTGACTTCATAATTAAATAGATAAGGTGAGTGAATCATATGCCAGATAGATGTTTTCTGGTAGTTTTAACGCTACCTGATCGTGAAAGCCTAAATGATGGCTTATATGGGTGAAGTAAGTTTTTTTTGCGCCTACCCTTTGGGCAAATGCTATGGCTTCCTCCAGATTGAAATGGCTGTAATGTGGTTCTTCTCTCAGTGCATTCACCACAAGCACTTCAAGTCCTGATAGTTTAGAGGTTTCAGATGCTGAAATGGTTTTAATGTCTGTTAAATACGCGAATGTATCTATTCTGTAACCAAATACCTGTAAAGTATTGTGTTTTGCATTAATCGGAATAACTTGTTTTCCGTTGAGATTAAAAGGGTTATTTTTCTTTACCCTATGCGAAACTACTGAAGGTGCCCCAGGGTATTTATTGGCCTCATTAAAAATATAGCCAAATCTTTTCTTTAACGACTTTAATACGCGCTTATGCGCATAAATTGGAATAGCACCCTGTCTAAAGAAAAATGGCCTAATGTCGTCTAAACCAGCTGTATGGTCTGCATGCTCATGGGTAAATATCACACCCTCTATAGATGCTGGATTCACTGCTAACATTTGTGCCCTAAAATCTGGACCGCAGTCTATTACATAGTTAAAATGATCCCATGATATTAAAACAGATACACGCAGTCTTTTGTCCTTGGGATTGTCACTTAAACATACAGGGTGATTGCTCCCAATTACTGGGATTCCTTGAGAAGTTCCGGTACCTAAAAATCGAACAATCAAAAGCGTTATTTTTTTCAAATTTATGATATTAATAGGGATTAGCTTCTACAATCTTTTTAACTTTGTTGTAATTAAAACAATCTACATGGCTTCTGTTTTGAAAAAAGAAACTGCTTTTGAAAATATGCCTTCAACAAAGGCAAAAACACTTAGAATAAATTTAAACCCCGACATCTACGGAACCTTCTCTGAGATTGGTGCTGGACAAGAAACTGCCAGGCACTTTTTTAGAGCTGGAGGTGCCTCAGGAACTATAGCTAAAGCAATGAGTGCTTATGACAAGGATTTTAGCGATGCAATTTATGGTATTGAGGACGACGGTAGGTATGTGACACAGCCTAGATTAAAAAAGATGTTGGCCCATGAAATGAATCTCATGAAAGACAGGATTAGCAGAAAGTCTCATCCAGATAGATTGTTCTTTTCTTACGCCAACACAGTAGCTACTATAGATTTTGCTAAAAAATTTAAAGGACACGGTTGGGTTGGAATTAAATTTCAATTAGATCCAAATCAAAAAGAATTGGATGAAATTATACTCCACGTAAGATTTAAGCAAAATGAAGCAAGATTGCAACAAGAGACACTAGGTGTTTTGGGTGTAAACCTTATCTATGGTGCTTTCTATAAATACGATAAACCAAAGAAAATATTAAAATACCTATACGACCATATTGAGAAAGATATTCTAGAAATAGATATGATTAATTTCTCAGGGCCTAATTTCAAGAATATAGACAATAGGTTAATGAGTTTAGAACTCATTAAAAATGATATGACAGATGCGGTTATGTTCGGCCCTGACGGGAACAACCTTCTTCCTGCCGCTGTTTTATACAAGAAAAACATACTTGCCCTTAGAGGTAGTTTTAGACCCGTAACGAAGGTCAATATGGATATGTTTGAAAAATCTTTCGATATATTCAGAAAAGAAGCTACAGTAGATCCTGAAAATACTATAGTTATATTTGAAATTACCTTATCAAATCTCAAGGCCTCTGGAGAAATAGACGAACAAGATTTTATGGACCGAGCAGAATTACTTTGCTCTTTGGGTCACACCGTGCTCATTTCCAAATTCCAAGAATACTATAGGCTAGTAGAGTATTTTAATAACTATACAAAAGCTAAAATTGGTTTAACCATGGGGGTTAACAACCTCGTGGATATATTTGATGAGAAGTATTACAGACACCTTAGTGGGGGCATTTTAGAAGCTTTTGGAAAACTTTTCTTCAAGGACCTTAAAGTGTACTTATATCCCATGAAAGACCAAGAAACAGGTCAAATTTTAACTTCTAACAGTGTTAAGGTGCACCCTAGAATGAAAGAGCTTTATAAGTTCTTCAAATACAATGGTAAGCTAATGGACATCATAGATTACGATCCTGAAGTATTGGATATTTTCTCTAGAAAGGTATTTGAAATGATTGCTAACAATACCTCTGGTTGGGAGGAGGAATTGCCTAAGGGTATAGCAGAGCTTATAAAACAAAAAGATTTATTTCAAAACAATGCCACTGCTTTAAAAGCATAGTGGCCTTGTTTTAATTTATTTAAATGTATTGGATTACAACGCTAATATTTGTGCGGCGTGTTCTTTTGTTTTCACTTTCTCAATGACGTGAGAGACCGTTCCGTTTTCCACCACAAAAGTCATTCTGTGTATCCCATCATATTCTCTACCCATAAACTTTTTTGGACCCCATACCCCAAAAGCGGCAATCACAGATTTATCCGTGTCTGCTAACAAAGGAAATGGAAAACTGTATTTATTTCTAAACTTAGTTTGCTTGCTAGCGTCGTCTGCACTTACCCCTACAATACTAAACCCCTTTTCATTGAGCACTTCATAATGGTCTCTCAAGTCACAAGCCTCTGCAGTACATCCTGGCGTATTTGCCTTGGGATAGAAAAAAACCACTAATTTAGTGTCTTGATAATCTGATAAGTTGAATGGGCTTCCGTCTTGAGTAACCGCAGTAAATGAGGGAACTTTGTCTCCTACTTGTAAGGTTTTCATCTTGGCAATTTTTAGCTTTTTACAGTTGTTTTCAAAAACAAAAGTAAATATTATATTAGTTTAAAATTACGCATTAATGACCAAACTAGAAAAAGTAAATTTCACCATTAAAACCCTGGAGGATTTATATCCCGAGATACCTATTCCTTTGGATCATAAAGACCCATACACCCTTTTAATAGCCGTACTATTGTCTGCTCAAAGCACAGACGTTAGGGTAAATAAGATCACGCCACTGCTCTTTAAAAAAGCAGACAATCCTTTTGATATGGTGAAACTAAGCGTCAAAGAGATTCAGGACATTATTAGGCCTGTAGGGCTCTCCCCAATGAAGGCTAAAGGAATACACGGACTTTCTAAAATCCTTGTAGAAGCGCACAATGGTATAGTCCCTCAAGATTTGGAAACACTAGAGACTTTTCCAGCAGTAGGACACAAAACTGCCAGTGTAGTGGTGGCTCAAGCCTTTGGAATTCCTGCATTTCCGGTAGACACTCATATCCACAGATTAATGTATAGGTGGGGATTTACCAATGGAAAAAATGTAGTGAAAACAGAAAAAGACGCCAAGCGATTATTTCCAAAAGAGCTGTGGAACGACCTTCATTTACAAATCATTTGGTATGGAAGAGAATATTCTCCTGCTAGAGGCTGGGATCTTGAGAAGGATATTATCACAAAAACCATAGGACGCAAAACAGTGATTGATCAATACTTAAAGAAAAACGTTAAGTATTCGAATAATTAATCAGGATAGATGGTCTTGGAAGTGGGTGCTAAATACACTAAGAAGCCAATAGGTCTATGTGGTTTTCTGAGGCCATTTTTCTGATATTTATGAGTGCATACCTCATTCTACCAAGTGCAGTATTAATGCTAACACCTGTTTGTTCCGATATTTCCTTAAAACTAAGCTCTTTAAAAATTCTAAGAGAAACCACCTCCAATTGATCTGCTGGCAAACAATTTATTATGTGGTGCAAGTTAGACTCTATATGCTCCTGTATCATAGTTTCCTCCTTGGTTTTTGAGGAATCAGATAGGAAAGAAAAGACAGAATAATCAGACTTTTCATATTGCATGGGCATTTTTTTTAAACGCCTAAAGTGGTCAATAACTAGGTTGTGCGCAATTCTCAACATCCAAGAAACAAACTTACCTTCATCTCTATACCCTCCTTTATCCAAGGTTTTAATCACTTTCAAAAACGTATCTTGAACAATGTCTGAAGCGACCTCTGCATCTTGAACCTTAGCATATATAAACCTATAGGTCTTTGGTCTGTGTCTTTCTACTAAAATAGATAAAGCCTGACGCTTGCCATTCAAATAGCGAGAAACTAATTGGCTATCAGAAGGTACTGTTGCATTAAAATTATTGGATTGGGTGTTATTTAAAATACTTTGCATAAGAATACTTTTTAGACATAAATCAGTAGCTACCCTATTTAATACAGGGGCTAAAAAAAAATTCATGATGGTTAAAAGTATCCGTGTTTTATAGGCAAACAATTAAATATTACAATCAAATATATTAAAAAAATATAGTAAAACACCTATCTTTAAAACTTAATTACTTTTGAATCATTCCCCTATATTTCCTATGACCCTGCACACCAAACTACCTTATAAAAACATTGAAGACATAGACCCTAAAAAGAATATCATCATTAAGGGGGCTAAATTGCACAACTTAAAAAACATAGATGTTGTCCTACCAAGAAACAAATTTATTGTGATCACTGGTCTTTCAGGCTCAGGAAAATCTTCTCTAGCCTTTGATACCTTATACGCTGAAGGACAAAGAAGGTATGTAGAAAGTTTGTCTGCCTATGCAAGGCAATTTTTGGGAAAATTAGACAAACCTCAGGTAGATTACATTAAAGGAATTGCTCCAGCAATTGCCATAGAACAAAAAGTAAATACCAGTAACCCTAGATCTACGGTAGGGACTTCTACAGAAATTTATGACTACCTAAAGCTGTTATATGCTAGAATAGGAAGAACCTATTCTCCCATCAGTGGTATGGAGGTAAAAAAGCATTTAGTGTCAGATGTTGTCAATCTTATAAAAACCTTTCCCCTGAAGCATAAATTACTGCTCCTGGCTCCAATTGAAGTACCCAAAGACAAAGACCCTGTGAAAATGGTTCAATTGTTTTCAAAACAGGGCTTTGCAAGGATAGAGGTTAATGGGGAAGTGATCCGAATTTCAGAGGAAATCACTGGCCTTCCAAACAAGTTTAACTTAGTGGTAGACAGAATAGTTACCGCAGAGGATGAAGATTATTTCAACAGGCTCTCTTCAGCGATTGAAGCCGCATTTTTCGAAGGCAAAGGGTACTGTATTGTTAGAGATTTAAGCACCAAAGAGACCGTAGATTTTAGCAATCTTTTTGCACTAGACAGTCAAGAGTTCACCATACCCTCTCTACACCTATTTAGTTTTAACAATCCCTACGGAGCATGTGAAGCATGTGAAGGATACGGAGATATTATGGGTATAGATCCAGATCTGGTCATTCCCAATACAGGCTTATCTATCTATGAAAATGCCATTACACCATGGAGGGGAGAAAGTATGAGTAAACACAAAGACAAACTCATCGATAAAGCAGCAGCCTCTAATATACCCATACACAAACCTTGGTTTGAGTTATCTGAAGCTCAAAAAGAACTGGTTTGGAATGGAAATAAAACCTTTAAAGGAATTCATTCTTTTTTCCAAACACTAGAAGAAAAAAGCTATAAAATTCAAAATAGGGTCATGCTCTCTAGATATAGAGGAAAAACCATATGCAATAAATGTCATGGTGCCAGGCTAAAAAAAGAATCTTTTTATGTTCAAGTTGGTGGAAAAGATATTGGCGAATTGGTGGCTATGCCTATAGACAAGCTTCAATTATTTTTCCATCAATTAAAGCTAAGTGAAACCGATGAAACTATTTCTAAAAGAATCTTAGCAGAGATAAACAGTAGGTTGTCTTTCTTAAGCCAGGTAGGATTAAACTACCTCACTTTAAATAGAAAATCCAATACATTGTCTGGGGGTGAAAGTCAGCGAATTAACCTAGCGACCTCTTTAGGGAGTAGTTTGGTGGGATCCATGTATATTCTGGATGAGCCTAGTATAGGCCTGCACCCAAAAGACACCTCAAACCTAATCGAAGTACTCAAACGCTTAAGAGACCTTGGAAACACGGTTATAGTGGTGGAGCACGATGAGGATATTATGAAAGCTGCAGACCTTGTTTTTGACATTGGCCCTGAGGCTGGAACGCTAGGGGGAGAATTGGTGGCGCAGGGCACCCTCAAAGAAATATTAAAAACAAACACCCTAACCGCGCAATATTTAGATGGTCGTATGGAAATTCCCCTACCAAAAAAAAGAAGGGGGTCTGATCAGTACGTCAAAATTAAGGGAGGAAGAGAACACAACCTTCAAAACATAGATGTCACTGTTCCACTAGGAATGCTTACCATCATTACAGGGGTTTCAGGATCGGGAAAATCTACCTTAGTTAAAAAATTACTCTATCCAATTGTTCAGAAGGAACTAGGGGGATTTGGAATGAAAATTGGTCAACACAGCAGTTATGAGATGCAGCATAAAAACCTTAAAAATGTGGAGTATATAGACCAAAATCCTATTGGAAGGTCTTCTAGATCTAACCCTGTAACCTATCTAAAAGCTTACGACGACATTAGGGCTATTTTTTCCAAAGCACCCATGAGCAAACTCAGGGGTTTTCTACCCAAACACTTTTCTTTTAATGTAGAAGGAGGGCGCTGTGAAAAATGCAAGGGAGAAGGAGAAATTACTATTGAAATGCAGTTTATGGCAGATGTGCACCTAGGGTGCGATGCCTGTGGGGGTAAAAGATTTAAAAAAGAAGTCTTGGAAGTAAAGTTTCACGACAAGTCCATCTTTAATGTACTGGAAATGACCGTGTCGGACGCACTGGCATTTTTTAAACTTCATGGAGTAAACAAACTCTGTCAAAAGATTCAGGCACTTGAAGACGTTGGACTGGGCTATGTGGCTTTGGGTCAATCCTCCTCTACCCTTTCTGGCGGAGAAGCCCAGCGTATAAAATTGGCTTCTTTTCTAGTGAAAGGTAACACCAAAGACAAGACCTTATTTATATTTGATGAACCCACAACCGGGCTTCACTTTCATGACATCAATCGCTTGCTGGGGGCCTTTAATGCCCTTTTAGACAAAGGGCATTCCATGGTGGTTATAGAACACAATATTGATTTGATCAAATGTGCAGATCATATCATTGACCTAGGTCCTGGTGGTGGAATCCATGGAGGGCAAGTCATTGCCCAAGGCCCCCCAGAAGTGTTAGCAAAAGATAAAAACTCTGTAACTGCTGTTTATTTGAAAGAGAAATTGTAGTATTAGTTTGTTAAAACAGCCTCTTTTTACCCCTATTTACAAGACCGTTAAAAGTTTCTGACAATTTGGAAAAATACAGTAATCCAACGTATATAATAGCGGTTAAAATGGTATTTATCCCAATAGATAAATACCTGTTTTCTATGTTAGGAATCCATTGGACCAATGCAAAAGAGGAGATAATAATAATGAGCAAGTAAGCGGTTCCTCTACTAAAAGGCTGCATATTATACTTAACATTCACATAAATTACTTTGGCAGTATCGTAGAGGCTAATCGCTAAAAAAGAGGCTATAGCAGCACCTTTTATACCAAATTTAGGAATGAAAAAATAATTTAACACTACCGTCATAAAAGCTAAAAAGATCCCAAATCGCAAAATACTTTTATAATAGGGAGAGTTAAATAATATAGCATTGTTATTTCCCAGCAATGCGTCGTAAAATTTACTGGAACCAATTAAGAGTACCAATACCGTGGTTCCTCCATAGGCTTGAGGAATAAACTTGTAAATGGTCTCCAAGTTTACAGCCAAAAGCAATAAAACACCACCTGCAGCCATCCCTAAATTCAATGAACTTTGTTTGTAGAGTGATTGTAAACCTTTAAAATCATTCTCATGAAGTAATCTGGCCGTAATAGGCGCAGTAATTTGATACATAGACCGAGCTGGAACACCAACTATGGTGGCCATAAAAACAGCTACCGTATAAAAAGCCACTTGATCAATATTGACAAAAGTATAAATCATAAGCTTGTCTATTTCCAAAATGACTACCGCTGCAGTACCCCCTAAGAACATAAATAAACTGTAATTTAAATAAGACTTTAACTTCTCTGGACGTCTAAAAGAAAAAGAAATGTCACAATACCTCCAGAGGTAAACATACATCACTAATGCCCTTAAAAAATGCACCCCTACCAAAAACACAAAGAATTGTTCTAGCGTTAGCCCATCTAAATAGAGTCCTAAAAGACCCAATGCAATACAAAGTCTGTGAAATATCTCTTTAAGGATATTACCAAAAGCAGTCTTTAATACTACCCTAGCCTGAGCATAGCCGATTTCAAAATAAGTCATTCCAATACCTATGCCAAGAATATGCCAAGAATAAGGTGCCACATAAGCATATTTTTGAAGTAAAAATGGAAATACACCTAACTTAAAAATAAGCACAAAAGTAAAGGCTAAAAAGATAAAAAATAAAGGGAAATACAATGAAAAAGCGTTGAGTCTAGCAGACTCTTCAGCAGACGTATTTTTATTATAAAATTTAATGATCGTATTAGGGAGTCCAAAAAGAAACAAAGGCAATAGCAAAGTAGCTACAGAGAGCTGAATGGATAAAAGTCCATAAGAAGACACCGGTAAAATACGGGTGTACAATACCAAGGTGTTTATTGCCCCTAGTCCAAAGCCCAAATAAGTGCTTATGGTATTTTGAATGGATTGCCTTACCACTACCCCCATATTAAGATCTCTTCAAATTTTTTATTATTTTAGACAATTCTTCCGTTAAATTTTTGCGCTCGTATTTGCGCAAGGCTGGATCTGTTTTTGAAGCAATTTCTGTCCCTACATTAAATCTGTGTGCTATAAATGATTTGACCAAAGACTTATCTTGATAAGTCCCAAGGGCATTTGAATTATTTTCAGGAAGTACCTGAGCTACATCCCAATCTTGTGGACCAATAGCTAGTATAGGTCGTGAAGATTGGAGGTATTCAAAAACTTTACCCGGTATAATCCCTTTATGCGCTTCAGAGTCAATTTCAATAAGCAGCAATAAATGGGCTGTATATTGTTGCTTTCTCGCTTCATCATGAGAAATATATCCGTAAAAATTACAATAGGATGTTAAGCCATGAGCGGCAATAGATTCTTTAACTTCATCACTCACTAGACCCACAAAATCTAGGCTGAACTGGCCTGCAAACACTTTATTTTCTGTAACCAATTCCCCTATGGCTTCCCATAGTATTTTTGGGTTTCTCTTAGAGAGTAAAGACCCAATATGAACCAGGCTAAATTTATTTTCTTCGGGTCTCATAAGCCCTGAGTACTCAAAAGGTTCAAATCCATTGGTAATGACTTCTATTGGTGTGGAGGTTTTTTTTGAAAAAAGGGCTTTAGTAGTGTAACTGGTCGTTAAAATCATGTGGGCGCTTTGTAAAACAGCACTTTCCAGCTTTAAATGCTTTTTCTGAGCCCATGGCGTCATATATAAATCATTGTGATAGCCAATGGTGGTCCAAGGGTCTCTAAAGTCGGCAATCCATTTAAGATTGACGTGAGTTTTAACCAATTCATTGGCTATAAGATGCATGCTATGTGGGGGACCAGTAGATATAATGGTCTTTATACCGTGCTCTTTTATATACTGTGACAAAAAGGCTACTGAAGGAGCCACCCAGGAAACTCTTGCATCTGGAATAAAAAAATTACCCCTAACGAATCGCATAAAACGCTCCAAAAAACTCGGTTTGTTTTCTTGAATCAAACCTTGACTCAATTGTTGGGTCTTGTTTTTAAACAACCAAGAAACCCATGTATAGGGTTCGGAAATGGGTCTTTTAATGAGGATTACTTCGTTAGGTAAAGCTTCTGTTAGACTGTGATCTACAATAGGATATTGTGCATTTTCAGGAACATAGACCACTGGAGTAATACCAAATGAAGGCAAGTGCCTTACAAAGTGATACCAACGCTGTACACCAGGACCACCAGCTGGGGGCCAATAATAAGCTATCACCAACACCTTTTCATTGGTATTGAGACTAGCTTGGTTGTTCCTCTTTTCTTCCATTGAGTTGATCGCTAAGCAATAAGTAGTTATTGAATAGACTTCTTTTTAAAAGCGTAATAAATTCCTATACCCATGAGCAGCGTAAAAATAAAATAACTTAAAAGGGCTATTTTACTGCCTTGATAAACTACCCCAGGCTTATATTCAAAAACAATTTCATGAGACCCTTTAGGTACCTCTATTCCCCTTAAAGCATAGTTCACTTTTTTTATGGGTGCCAATTCCCCGTCTATACTTGCAGTCCAACCAGATGGATAGTGCATTTCCGAGAAAACAGCAAAGCCCCTATCCGAATGATTGGATTGGTAAAGCATCCGATTGGTACTGTAGGAGATTAAATCAATAGACGGTATTATATCTCGATCATTTAATAAATTATTGGGTAAATTATCCTCTTTTAAATCACCTATAACATAGGCTCCACTAACGGTATTGGGTTGAATTAAACCATTTTCTTTAAAAAATTCTAAATCACTTAGAAGCAAGCTTGCCTGAGACTTTGTATTTAAACCATTAAGCCCTTGTAACCAATCGTTATGGTCTTTAACACCCACCAATTCTTTTACAAACCATGCATTCCCATTTGCATTTTGATTGATTGCCAAACTTGGGGTGCCAGATTCAGAAGGCTGAATGACGTATTTTACATTCAACATATGTAAAATTTCCAAATGACTTTGGTGAATATGAAATTCAAATAGGTCTTCTATTGCGCTAGGTTTGGCCGCATGATAACCCCCAATTGATTTATGAAAATAGGAAGTTCTTGCGCCGTTAAAGCCTTCAGACATATCGTATACACGGTAAACAGTCGTGTCTTTTAAGATCTCTTTATCTATGGCATTGGCCGTAAATGGTTTATTAACTTTTGCTGCAGAAACAAAATTATCTGCATTTACATACCTCTTGGCTACACCTACTAAATCTATGAGAACAACAATACTAACTAAAGCAAGTGTTTTGAATATACTCCAATGCTTTTTTATTCCCCACCATAAACCACCGAGGAGTACTGAAAGTAAAAGAAAGGATCTTATCAGGTCTGACCTCAAGGCATAAGCCCGGTCTTTTTGAATGACCTCTAAAAGTGCATCGCCATACATGGCGGCTAATTGAGAATCCGAGTTTCCTTGATAATCTAGTATAAAACTCACCCCAAATATAAGTGTTAATACTACCGAAAGGATAGCTGCAACAAGTCTGATCGCTTTTAATTTATCTAATTCCTTAAGCTCTTTTTTGACCAATAAGTAGTTCAAACCAATACTGGCTAGAGCAGGCACACAAAGTGCCACGATTACTTGAATGGATGAAACTGCTCTAAATTTGTCATACAAAGGGAAATAATCAATCATTAGATCCGTGAGTGGCATAAAAAACTTACCCCAAGAAAGCATGAGGGTGAATAATGCCCCAATTAAAAAAACCCAACGCAGCTTATTTTTATACAATAAAAAACCAATGAAAAATAAGGCAACAACACTAATACCTAAGTAAGCTGGACCAGATGTCGGGGGCTGTGGACCCCAATAAAGCGGTAGATTACTTGAAAAATCTAATGCATTGGTAGTTGAAACACCCTGGGCTAATAAAAATGCATAGGTATTTGAATCTTTACCTAAAGACTCTTTAAATGAACCTCCCGCAAGCCTTGGAACCATCAAATTTAATGACTCTAACGGACCATAGGAATAATAGGTTATATAGTCTTTATCCAGTCCTGAACTAGGGGCTTTCTGGCTGCCATCTGTCGCAATAGTGACTGGGGAGGGGCCTCTGGTACTCCAATCTGCATATTCCTTAGTAGAAAGTAACATAGAGGCATTCATCCCAATACCGAGCAGCACTGCGAAGAGTAATATTCCCACTGTCTTAAAAAATGATTTGAGCTGTTTTTCTTTATAGGCAAACCATAAAAAAACCATTCCTAAAATGAGCACCAACAGCATAAAGTAAAAAGTCATTTGAACGTGGTTGGCTACAATTTCTAATCCCATAGCAAGGACTGTTACACCAAATCCCAACCAATATTTTTTGTCAAATGTCCATAAAATTCCAGCCAAAACCATGGGCATATAACCCAAAGCATGGGCTTTGGCGTTGTGTCCTACCCCTAATATTATAATGAAATAAGTGGAAAAACCATAAGCTAAAGCACCTAAGACAGCGATTCTATAATCAATTTTAAGGCTACAGAGTAGTAAATAAAAACCCATAAAATACAGGAATAAATAATCTGCCGGCCGGGGAAGAAAACGAATCGTCCTGTCTAGTGATTTTATGAAATTATTTGGGAATTGAGCTCCTAATTGAAAGGTAGGCATACCCCCAAAAGCACTGTTGGTCCAATAAGGCTCCTCCTCTGTTTGTGATCTAAAGTCATTTTGCTCTTTGGCCATTCCTGTATATTGAACTATATCTGATTGTTCAATTTGTTTGTCTTGCAAAACAGGATAGAAAAAAGAAACAGAAACAATCGCAAAAAGCAATAGCACCCCAAGCCCTTTTAGGAGGCTATTTACCACCCCTTTATCAATAAAATTATTCATGCCCTAAGTTATTCAATTTCTTCAAAATCTATATACTCCCCAACGGGTGTTTTTTCTTTGGCAATAGGGGGCTTTTTTGAATTATCCCGTTTAGGTGCTGTTCCTTGGTTTTCTGCAAAACCAGTGAAAGAGTTCTTCATTTTTTTTTGTAACCTTTTTAAGGCAAATGCCATGATTTTAGGAGCAAATAACCTCAAAAGCCATTTAAAAACATAAAACCCCAACAGTATATAGAGAAGTGTACTTAAAAAACCCATTATCTTTATTAAATTTATCCAAAAATACAATTCTACAACCGCACAAAAGCTTGTGTGGGATTAAAATAATCTTAAAATGCATAAAAAACCTACTATTCAAGGCCCATTAATACTTAAAATGAGCTTATTTACCGTAGGGCTTCTATTCAGTATATGTAGTTTTTCTCAGTATACAGATATTATTAACTCCAACAATCCAGGAAATAGCACAGGCGCTTATAGTGTGGGCAAAAGGGTGTATCAGATAGAAAGTGGTTTTAGTGTAGATCGGTTAAGAGGAGTAGCTTTACAATCTGAATCTCTTTTTAATAATGGGAATTTGGCCTTGAGGGTGGGACTATTTTCAGAAGTTATAGAACTTATATACGAGGGGTCCTATACCATGGAATTTTCTACCAGCCCTGTTCCAGGGGGAAAAATTGGTATTGACCAAGGATTCACCTCTAATAGAATTGGTGCAAAAATTATGTTGTTTGATCCCTTTAAAAATCCTAACAATAGGCCTATTAACGTGTATAGTTGGAAGAAAAACAACGGTTTTAGGTGGAGAAATATCTTACCTGCTGTAGCACTCTATGCTGGAGCTAATATAGGTCTAGAAAGTAGCCCATACTTAATAGATAACCCGTCTTTTGCCCCTAGAGCAATGATAGTTACTCAAAGCCATTTAACGCCAAAAATGGTGCTTATACTCAATGGAATTTACGACTTTATTGGTTCAGAAACCTTGGCGGAAAAAACGATAATAGCCTCCCTTTCTTATGCCATTAAGAGGAAATGGAGTGTGTTTGTAGAAGGTCAATACAGTATATTACCAAACTACGAAGAGCAAATTATCAGAACTGGCGGTGCTTTCTTGTTTAGAAAAGACCTTCAATTTGACCTTTACACCGGAATAAATTTTCAAAAGGAACCTTCTAGGGAAGTTATCGGACTTGGATTTTCTTACAGGTTAGACAGGCATTAACAACTAGTGGCCCCATAAATAAATTTAAAAATTATACATGATAGAGATTAGAGAAGCCATTGGTAAGAAAGGAATCAAAGACTTTGTTTGTTTTCCATTCTCTTTATATAAAGACAATCCTTATTGGGTACCTCCTATTATTAAAGATGAAATGGAGGTTTTTGATCCTTCAATTAATCCGGTTTTCAAAACAGCTCAAGCACATTTTTTTTTAGCCTATATGGATGGTGAAATTGTAGGAAGGGTTGCGGCTATGATCAACTGGATTGAGGTTAAAGAGCAAAAAATAAAGAAAATGCGCTTTGGTTGGATGGATTTCATAGACAACAAAGAAGTCTCTAAAGCGCTCATCGAAAAAGTAATCGTCATTGGTCGTGAACACGAATTAACCTATATGGAGGGTCCAGTAGGCTTTTCTAACTTAGATAAGGTAGGTTGCCTTATTGAAGGTTTTGATCACATAGGGACCATGATTACTTGGTATAACCACCCTTATTATGCAGCACATTTTGAATCATTAGGATTTGTCAAGGAAAAGGAATACATGGAAAACACCTTTCCATTTAGCAATATAGATCCAAGCCTTTTTAATAAGGCACAGGAACTCATCAAAAGACGTTATAAACTCAGAGCACTCAATTTCACTAAGACCAAAGATATTTTACCATACGCAGATAAAATGTTCGGTTTATTCAATGAAAGCTATGCAAATCTATCTTCTTTTGTGCCTATCACGGAGGTGCAAAAAGCGTTTTTCACCAAGAGATACTTGTCTTTCATTAATCCTGAATTTATAAAATTTGTTTTTGATGAAGCAGACAACTTAGTGGCTTTTGCCATTTTAATGCCCTCCTTTTCAAAAGCCTTACAAAAAGCCAATGGACGTTTATTCCCCTTTGGATTATTTCACTTACTACAAGCGAGAAGAAAATCTAAAGACATTATCTTTTATCTCATTGGGGTCCATCCAAAATATCAAAACAAAGGACTTACAGCCATTCTATTTCATGAATGTTGGATTGCATGTAATAAAAAAGGCATTGAAAAATGTATTAGAACCCCTGAACTAGAAGAGAATATAGCCATAAAAAATTTGTGGAGTGCTTTTGATCCAAAAGTGCACAAGCGCAGGAGAACCTATAAAAAATCCTTATAAAAAAGCCTGATAGTAAAACTATCAGGCTTTTTTTTATGTGTTTGACTTCTTGGAAAAATATCTATTCTCCCATAGCAGCACTTACTGCAGCAGAAAGTCTTTTATAAGTGCCATTTTCTAAACGCTCTCTGATCGCTGAGAAAGCGGTTAACGTAAGGTCTATATCTTCTTGTATATGGGTTGCTGTAGGAATTAATCTCAATAAAATCAAGCCTTTAGGTATTACAGGATATACTACTATAGAACAGAAAATTCCATGGTTTTCTCTAAGGTCTTTTACCAAGGCCATAGCCTCTGGTATACTTCCATTCAAATACACAGGGGTAACACAACTTGTCGTAGTCCCTATATCAAAGCCTTGTGCTTTTAGACCCGATTGCAACGCATTAACATTACGCCATAAATTTGCCTTGAGCTCTGGTTGAGTTCTAAGCATATCTAAACGCTTCAAAGCTCCTTTAACATAAATCATTGGAAGCGACTTTGCGAACATTTGCGAACGCAAGTTGTATTTTAAATAGTCAATAATTTCTTTATCTGCAGCAATAAATGCACCAATACCTGCCATAGATTTTGCGAAAGTTGCAAAATAAACATCTATGTCTGCCTGTATGCCTTGTTCCTCACCTGCTCCAGCACCTGTCTTACCAAGTGTTCCAAAACCGTGGGCGTCGTCTACTAATAATCTAAAGTTAAATTTTTGTTTAAGGGCTACAATTTCTTTTAGTTTTCCTTGCTCACCCCGCATACCAAACACACCTTCTGAAATCACTAAGATCCCTCCACCAGTTAGTTCTGCCATTTTGGTAGCGCGCTCTAGGTTTTTTTCTAAACTCTCCATGTCGTTGTGCTTGAAAGTAAAACGTTTACCCATATGCAAACGAACGCCATCTATAATACAAGCGTGTGCGTCTAGATCATAAACGATAATGTCGTCCTTAGAAACCAAGGCGTCTATGGTAGACATAATACCCTGATAACCAAAATTTAAAAGATAAGAAGCTTCTTTTTCTACAAATTCTGCCAATTCATTTTGTAATTGCTCGTGAAAATCAGTATGACCACTCATCATTCTAGCCCCCATAGGATAAGCAGCACCATGTTCTAGCGCTGCAGCACCATCTACCGCTTTAATCTCTGGCAAATTAGCTAATCCTAAATAATCATTGATGCTCCAGGTAATGACTTCTTTTCCCCTAAAAGACATTCTATTGGAAATAGGTCCTTCTAATTTAGGAAATACAAAATACCCTTCTGCTTGTGAAGCCCATTTTCCTAATGGGCCTTTATTTTCTTTAATTCTTTCAAAAAGATCTCTCATGCGTGTTTTTTCTAAGCTACAAAAGTAATTAATTTTTAACAAGACACCTCAATTATTTAGTGTCTGTGTCTGTACTTATTTTAATTTAAGTATGATTTAAAGGCACTATAGTGAAGTCTTTTGCGCTTCTAATACTTGAGACTCCTCTAAGAAGCCTTGTGCAGACATCCACTCGTCAGAGTAAATCTTACTCATATATTTTGAACCGTGGTCAGGAAATATCACAACGACCTTAGCGTTTTTATCGAAGACGCCAGAGGCATGAAGTTGCTTCACTCCCTGTAACGCAGCTCCAGAGGTATATCCTGCAAAAATACCTTCGGTTTTGGAAATTTCTCTTGCTGTATGAGCACTTTCATGATCGGTCACTTTTATGAAATAATCAATGGCGCTAAAATCAGTGGCTGTGGGGATTAGGTTTTTCCCTAAGCCTTCTATTCTATAGGGGAAAATGTCTTCTGGATTAATTTCACCAGTCTCATGATAGCCTTTTAAAATAGATCCATATGCATCTATTCCAATCACTTTAATAGCCGGATTCTGCTCTTTTAAAAACTGCGCCGTCCCAGAAATAGTTCCACCAGTTCCGCTACAAGCTACCAAATGGGTGATTTGACCATTGGTGTCTTCCCATATTTCAGGACCTGTACTGCGGTAGTGAGCCTCTGTATTAAGGCTATTGAAATACTGGTTAATATAAATAGAGTTTGGGGTGTTTTTATGAATGGTCTTAGCTACCTCGTAATAAGATCTTGGATCGTCTGCGCTAACATGTGCTGGGCAAACATGAACCTCAGCGCCCATAGCCCTTAACATATCTATTTTATCTGGAGAAGATTTAGAGCTCACTGCCAAAATACATTTATAGCCTTTTATAGCGCTCACCATGGCCACGCTAAAGCCTGTGTTTCCTGAGGTAGTTTCTATAATAGTGTCTCCTGGTTTCAATAAACCTTTTTCTTCTGCTATAGCAATAATATGTTGTGCAATTCTATCTTTTGCGGAATGACCAGGGTTAAAAGCTTCTAATTTGGCGTAAAATTCACCGTCAAAACCACGAACGGTTTTTTGAAGTTGTACAAGCGGTGTTTTTCCTATAAGGGGTAGGATACTGTTGTGAGCATGTATCTTTTTGTGCATGTAACTGTTTTTGATTTAGGTATTCTCAAGAGAATACATAGCAAATTTAATTGTTTTTTTTTAAACGACTATTTTTTGGGCTAAATCTAAAATAAAGGCATATTCTTTGGCAATTTCTTTTAAAGCCTCGAACCTACCTGAAGCACCTGAATGTCCTGCTTCCATATTAGTGTTAAATAGTAAAGTATTTTGATCGGTCTTTAAGTCCCTTAATTTAGCTACCCATTTGGCAGGCTCCCAATACTGTACTTGAGAATCGTGATAACCCGTTATAATCAATGTATTTGGGTAGTCTTGGGCACTGACATTGTCATAAGGAGCATAAGACATCATATAGTTGTAATAATCCGCTTCATTTGGGTTACCCCATTCGTCATATTCCCCAGTAGTGAGTGGAATACTACTGTCTAACATGGTGGTGACTACATCTACAAATGGCACACTGGCAATAATCCCTTTGTATAAATGTGGGGCCATATTCATGACTGCCCCCATTAAAAGTCCACCAGCAGATCCGCCATAGGCGAACAAACAGTTAGCAGCAGTGAATTTTTCTGAAATTAAAAATTCAGAACAGGCTATAAAATCTGTAAAAGTATTGCGCTTACTAAGCAATTTACCGCCATCATACCAAGGTCTTCCCAAATATTCACCCCCACGAATATGTGCAATAGCGTAAACAAATCCCCTGTCTAATAAACTCAGCCTTACGGTAGAAAAATAAGGATCTGAGGTATGCCCATAAGAACCGTAACCGTATTGGAGTAAAGGACTGCTTCCATCCAAGGGGGTGTCTTTGTGGTACACCAATGAAATAGGAACCTTTACACCGTCTTTAGCAGTAGCCCAAACCCTTTGAGAAGCATAATTTTCCTCTTTAAAAGCCCCCCCTAAAACTTCTTGCTGCTTCAAAAGTTCTTTGGATTTAGTAGCCATGTTATAATCATATACACTAGCAGGAGTAGTCATACTATTGTACCCAAAACGTAGCATTTCTGTGTCAAAATCTGGATTTGTTCCTACATATGCGGTATAGGTTTCATTGTCAAAAGGCAGGTAATGAGGCGGTGTACTGCTGTCCCATGGAACGATTTGAATACAGCTTAAGCCGTGGCTTCTCTCTGAGAGTATGTAGTAGTCTTTAAAGATGGTAATGTCTTCAAGCAACACTTCAGGTCTATGGGGTGTAAAATCCTCCCAATGAGACATATGGGTGTTAGATTCATGAACTTTCATGACCTTGAAATTAATCGCTTCATCTTTGTTTGTCAATACATAAAAGTGATCTCCATAATGGTTTAAATCATATTCTAAACCTCTTGTTCGAGGGCTAAAAACAACTGGGGTAGCTTCTGGCTGATCTGCTGGAAATATACTGTATTCCGTCGTTAGTGTACTCGAAGACCCAATGACAATATATTTCTTGCTCTTGGTTTTAAATACATACGCATTAAAAGTTTCATCCAATTCTTCATAAATCTTTACATCATTACTGTCTTCACCTAATTTGTGTCTAAAGATAGCCTCTGATCGCAAGGTCTTCTCGTTTTTAGAAGTATAAAAAAATGTTTTGTTGTCTGCAGCCCAACTGGCACTTCCTGTCGTATTCTCAATTCTGTCGGTCAACAGCTCACCCGTAATAATATTTTTAACATGCAAGGTGTACTGTCTCCTAGACACCGTATCTGTAGAAAAAATACATAAAGTATTGTCTGGACTCACAGAGAAACCTCCCAAACTAAAATACTCGTAGTTTTCAGCCAAAACATTACAGTCTAACAACAATTCTTCTTCAGCAGACAAATGCCCTTTTTTACGGGTATAAATAGGATATTCTTTTCCTAGCTCATACTTGGTAATATACCAATAGCCGTTGTGCTTATATGGAACAGAACTGTCGTCTTCTTTTATCCTAGACTTCATTTCTTCAAAAAGAAGGTCTTGAAAGTCTTTTGTATGTGCTGTAGCCTGTTCGTAATAATTATTCTCTGCTTCTAGGTACTCGATCACTTCTGGGGCATCTCTTTCATTCATCCAGAAATATGGATCTACTCTTTCGTAACCTAAATGTGATAGTGTTTTATTTTTCTTTGCTGCCTGAGGCGTATTAGGAATAGTCATATAATTACATTTAAAAGCCACAAAATTACCTAATAAATAAGAGGACTCACTTACATTATACGTTAAAAACGATTTAAAATTGACAATAAATGGCTGTGCATTTCATCGGTGTAATTAAGGTGGGTCACCAATCGCAATTTTCCTGATCCCATTGAAATTAACCTAATGTTGTTTTTATTCATTTTATCCATAAACGCATTGGTGTCCAATACAGACTCATTGAGCTCAAAAATGATGATGTTCGTATCTACAGGAGATACAGAGAAAATAAAGGCTTTCTCAGATAAGATTGCTTCAATCTCCTTGGCTTTCCTATGGTCCTCTTTAAGTCTTTCTCTATGATGGTCTAAAGCATAAATACCCGCTGCAGCTAAGAATCCTGCTTGTCTCATACCACCACCAAAAACCTTTCTTACCCGAAGTGCTTTGGCTATAAAATCTTTAGATCCCAATAGTACAGAGCCCACTGGGCAACCCAAACCTTTAGAAAAACAGACACTTAAAGAGTCAAATAAGGTGCCGTAAATTTTTGGATCTTCTCCAGTCACAGCGAGTGCATTCCAAATTCTTGCCCCATCTAAATGAAATTTAAGTCCGTTAGCGGTGCACACTTCTTTAATCGCTTTCATTTCCTCGAAATCCCAAATAGCTCCTCCACCTTTGTTGGTCGTGTTTTCTAAGCTTACCAAAGTGGTCATAGGACTGTGGTAAAAGTCCGGAGGATTAATGGCAGCTTTTACCTGCTGAGCGGTAATCATACCCCTGTGTCCTTCTATTAATTTACAAGACACTCCAGAATTAAAGCTCACTCCCCCACCCTCATAATTAAAAATATGGGCATAATGATCACATATGAGCTGCTCTCCTGGTTGTGTGTGAACTTTAATCGCAGTTTGGTTGGCCATAGTCCCCGACGGAAAAAACAAAGCAGCTTCCATACCAAATAGTGCCGCAGTTTTTTCTTCCAGGGCATTTACCGTTGCGTCTTCTTTAAATACGTCGTCTCCTACTTTAGCAGACATCATGGCCTCTAACATACCTTTGGTAGGCGTAGTGACCGTATCGCTTATTAAATTAATTTCCATCAATACAGAATTAAAATGAGCAATTCATCCCTATAGGAGATCCATCTGGTTCAGTTGGAGCAGGAATTACCTTAAAGGATTCTGGAGATTTCATGAATGCGTTATACCTTCTGAAAAGCTCTTGGTCATACAAATCTTTAGAGATCGATAATTTCCCTGCCTTTTCTTTTAAAAAGGAATGTACTACAGCATTCACTTGTGGGTGAACCATTTCTTGCTGGGCCAAATTCAATAAATGCGTAAACACCCTAAAGTTAATGTTCCACTGCACATTTTTAATATAGTTATCCTTGTGTTTTAGGCCAATAGTGCCCTGCCATAAAGCAGACAACACAGCCTGTAAGTCTAACTGACTGTTGTCTAGCGCCTTTTGCTGAATTAATCTAGTAGCCCGCTGTGGGTGTAACAAAAATCCTAAAGTCATGTCTGCAGAAGTTTCTGGTGCAGACAAAGGGTCAAATGTCACGCCTGTTTTTCCTTTAAAAGATTCTCTACCACTATTATAAGAAGGAGATCTGGGAGGGAAAAGTGTTAATTTTTCTTCAGGAATAGCCATTTCAGCAGCGTTTAAAGTGCGTAACAACATCCTAAGCGCCTCTTTTTGGTCTTTGACAGCAATAGTATAAGCATCTGATTGATTACTCCCTTTTACCTGGTAGCTATAATCAATACCACCAATGACTTTAGCGACTGCCTCTGCCTGATAGCGATGAAAAAAATACAAAGGCACAAACACGTCTTCTAATACAGATAGCGGTTCTCCTTGGCGAATATTATGAATACCAAACTGATCAATCGCTTTAGAACGCACCTCCAAAACGTCATTTAATCCCTGTGCTGCTGTTGCGCCATTGTCCCAAAGGTGGGCAAAAGCACTCGCACTTCCAGCAGGTCTCGCATCTGAATCTGATAAGTATTTTTGGCCTTCAGCCGATGCCGCTTCCAAAATAGCATTCAAAGCAGCTTGCTCATCTTTTACACTGTCTGGAAAATCACTGTAGGAATAGGCAACACTTACCTTATCCCAAGACCCAATACCCGTTTCATAAGCATTAGAAAAAGATACTTCACCTTCTTTAAGCTCGAATTGAGGGTGTGGGTAATCCATTACAGAGGCTTTTTGGTGTGCACTTGCAGCAAAATTGTGCATAAAACCTAAGGTGTGGCCAATTTCATGGGCAGACAATTGTCTGATTCGAGAAACAGCCATAGCTAACATATCTTGGTGGTTTTCATCTCCATCTTTAAAGGGTTCTTTACTGAGCGCTTGTGCAATCATAAAGTCTTGTCTAATTCTTAAACTTCCCAAACTCACATGTCCTTTTAAAATTTCTCCAGTACGAGGATCCGAGACGTTACTACCATAACTCCACCCCCTAGTAGACCTATGAATCCATTGAATGACATTATACCTTACATCTAGAGGATCTGCGTCTTCAGGCAACATTTTAACTTGAAAAGCATCTTTGTATCCTATGGCTTCAAAAGCCTGATTCCACCATCTACCTCCCTCTAAAAGTGCTGTTCTCACTGGTTCTGGAGTCCCATTGTCTAAATAATAAATAATAGGCTCAACTGCTTCACTCACTGCGGCATTGGGATCTTTTTTTTCTAATCTATGTCTGGCTATATATCTTTTTTCAATAGGGCTACTCACAGCTGTAGCATAATCTAAATAAGAAAAGGAGTATGCTCCAGACCTAGGATCGTACTTTCTTTTTTCAAAATCCAATTCAGGTAAGGCCACAAATGAATGGTGTTGTGCTACAGTCACAAGATCTGGACTAGGCACCACAGACCTTAAATACCTTCCTTTGGCTTTTCCCTTAAAGGTGAGCATAACATCTATTTCAATATTTTTTGGAAAAGCTTTTGTGCGTGCCAAATTCATAGCACTTTTGGATTTATCTAAAGTAAAACTTCCCTGATTCGATTGTTGTAAACGATCGCTCACACCATGGGCATCTTGCATTAAAAAATCAGTAATATCTATAATATAGTTACCGTTAGACATGCTTTCAATAGGGAAACCAAATAATACGGAAGAAGCAAACGCCTGCTTAACAGATTCCTTTTCCAGGACATTGTCCGTAAGGGCCCTATATTGAAGGTTGGGCTGAATGAGCATGAGCTTATGCCCCATTTTTTTAAATGACACCACACGTTCCCCATCCAATTGGCCTCGATCTAAACCAATATCATTACTACCAATACCGCTGCTCAGGGAATTAATGTAGAGAAACTCTTGGTCTAATTTTGCCACCTCTAAATAAATTTTATCTGAGTCAATATCGTAATAGAAAGGAAAATAGCCATCGAATTTTTGAAATTGGGTTTTGTTTAAATTGAATTGACCAAAAACAAAACTGCTCATTAACAAGCAACAAAGGGTGTGAAAAGCGCGCATAGAATAGGTTTTTAAGGCGGTTATTAAAAGAGACATCGGCCTGGAAAGGCCATAAATTAAGTAAAAACTAAATTTACTAAAATAGATGGTACAACCAAGGGTAAATAGTATTTTTGCTCAAAATGATTACTATGCTTACTACAGATCAATACAAAGGTCTTTTAGATCGCCTTGGTGCGTTAAGGAGGTATCTTTGACGTAGATGCCAAGCGCATTGAAATAGAAAACGAGGAAGAAAAGACCCTCGCACCTGACTTTTGGGACCAACCCCAAAAAGCACAAGCGCACCTCAAATTCATACAATCAAAGAAAATATGGGTGCAAGGCTATGAAAAAGTCAAAACACTCATTGAAGACCTAGAAGTCATGATGGAATTTGCTGCTGCGGGTGAAATTAGTGAGGAAGAACTTAAGGCAGCCTACCAAAATACTTTGGATGTTTTAGAAGATCTGGAGTTTAGAAACATGCTTTCGGAAGAAGGAGACAACCTCTCTGCTGTACTGCAAATTACCGCTGGTGCTGGTGGAACGGAGAGTTGTGACTGGGCTGCCATGCTCATGCGCATGTATATGATGTGGAGTCAAAAAGCAGGTTTTAAAATTAAAGAACTCAATTATCAAGAGGGAGATGTTGCTGGAGTTAAGACAGTAACCCTAGGTATTGAAGGCGATTTTGCTTTTGGTTGGTTAAAAGGAGAGAATGGGGTCCACAGGTTGGTCCGTATTTCACCCTTTGATAGCAACGCCAAAAGACACACCTCATTTGCCTCTGTATATGTGTATCCGCTTATTGATGACTCCATTGAAATTGTCATTAACCCTGCAGATATTTCTTGGGCCTTCGCAAGGTCTGGAGGCGCCGGTGGTCAGAATGTCAATAAAGTAGAAACAAAGGTGATCTTAACCCACCACCCTACTGGTATTATTATTCACAATTCAGAAACACGTTCTCAATTAGACAATAGAGAAAATGCCATGAAACTCCTCAAGTCTCAGTTGTATGAAATTGAGCTCAGAAAAAGGCAAGAAGCGCGTTCTGAGATTGAATCTTCCAAAATGAAAATTGAATGGGGGTCTCAGATTAGAAATTATGTACTACATCCCTATAAATTAGTAAAAGATGTTCGATCCGGCACAGAAACTGGAGATGTAGACGCTGTTTTAGACGGCCATCTAGACCCTTTTCTTAAGGGTTTCTTAATGCTTATGGGACAAAACGAGGAAACAGAATAAATTGTTTTAACAAACCTTTAACTTTTAAAGACTAAACCAAGGTCTAATTTTAAAATCTAACAAATATTACTATGAAAGCAATCAAAACCCTTTTATTGATTTTACTCACTTCTTTGAGTACAGAAGCCTTTGCGCAATTTGGCATGGGAGGCATGGGAATGGGTAGAAATCCTCAAACTGGTAGGAGACAATCTCTAGCCCCTCAAGCGCCTCAAAGACAAGAAAAACCAGAAAACCTCACCGCAGAACAGATTGTAGACCTTCAGATGGACGCATTTAAAGAGGCATTAGACCTCAGTGCATTTGAAGTAGCAGTTTTGAGAACCATCCTGGTTAATTCTGTACAAAAGAGAATAGAACTACAGCTACTTAAATTAACAGATGTAGACCAAATAAGGACCGCGGTAGAAAAAATTGACAAGGAACAAGAAGAGGCCCTAAAATCCGGTTTGTCTGCTGATAAGTATGACGCTTTTATTGCCTTGCAAGAAGAAGGTTTTAAGAAAACCAAAAAGAAGAAGAAAAAACGAAAGAAAAATAAAACTTAATGAAACAATACTCCCTATCTATCCTTTTAATTTTAATGTCATTTTCTATCTGGTCTCAATCGAGACCAGATGTAAAGACATCTATTACAGTAACTGGTACTGTCTTAGATAAAGATACCGGAGAGCCATTAGAATACGCAACTTTAGTGTTGCAATCTGTAGAGAATCCCAGCCAAGTAACTGGCGGGATCACTGACCAAAAGGGATTGTTCTCGGTGGAAGCAAAAGCAGGGAATTACAATTTTAGTATTGAATATATTTCATATAAAACCTACACACTTACCAACCAAACTTTAAATGCTGATACCAATTTAGGAACTATTGCTATTGGATTAGATGTGTCTCAATTAGATGAAGTAGAATTGGTTGCAGAGCGAACAACTGTGGAGCTTAGGTTAGACAAAAAAGTATATAATGTGGGACAAGACCTTACTGTAAAGGGAGGCTCTGTAACCGATGTTTTAGATAACGTTCCTTCTGTATCTGTAGATGTAGAAGGTAATATTAGTTTAAGGGGAAATGAAAGTGTTAGGATTCTAATCAATGGAAAACCTTCTGCCCTTTCAGGATTAAGTCCAGACGCCTTAAAGCAATTGCCGGCAGACGCCATTCAAAAAGTAGAAGTCATTACAAATCCATCAGCCAGATATGACGCAGAAGGAACTGCGGGTATTTTGAATATTGTACTTAAACAAAATAAAACAGTGGGACTCAATGGCGCAATTAACGCCACAGTAGGAACCCCAAAAAACAATGCGGGTACTTTGAATCTAAATTTAAGAAGGGACAAATTCAATCTATTCACCACCACTACTTTTAGAAATAATGAAGGGCCTGGAAATGGTTTGAACAACCAAGAGAACTTTGATGAGAATGGACAAACCTTAAGTTTTCAAGATGAAAAAAGGCTTTACTTAAGGGATAATACTAATTTCAATACCAATTTAGGGTTCGAATTTTTTATAGATGAAACCAGTAGCATCACTAATTCTGTTGTTTTTCGTAACTCTAATGGGGGAACTAGGACAGAAGTAGATTTTAATAATTACAATGCAGAAAGAATATTGAGTTTGTCTAGGGAAAGAATTAGTGAAGAGACAGAAACAGACAACAACTTTCAGTATTCCATGAATTACCAAAAGAAGTTTAGGAAAGACGGCCATCTTTTAACGGTAGATTACCAATATTCTACCGGAGACGAGTATGAAGATGCTGATATTTTTGAAACCATTCTTCAAGACAATAGTTCCCTTCCCACGGAACTTACCAGTACTACTGAAAACCAAAAAAATCAATTAGTACAAGCAGATTATGTGCTGCCTTTTGGGAGTGAAAATCAATCACAATTTGAACTGGGGTACCGAGGAACTTTCAATGAGTTTACGACTGCTTTTGACTTTAGTGTAGAAAACACCTCTGGTAATTTTATTTCAAACCCTGACTTTAGCAATACCTTATTTTATAAAGAATACGTACAAGCTGCCTATACACAGCTGGGGTCTAAATGGGCGTCTTTTAGCTTGCTTACTGGTCTTAGAATGGAACATTCTAATATAGATGTAAACCTTATTGAAACTAACGATTTAAAAAACAAAACCTATATAAATTGGTTTCCCTCTATTTTCCTAGGCTACGAAATTGGAGAAACCACCCAATTTACCCTAAGTTTTAGTAGAAGACTTAGAAGACCTAGAAATAGGTTTATCAATCCTTTTATATCTAGATCTAGTAACACAAACCTAAGACAAGGAAATGCAGATTTAGACCCCACCTTTACCAATGCATTTGACTTGGGTTATATTACTAGATCAGACAAATTCACCTTCACAACTTCTGGGTATTTTAATCATTCTACAGGTGTATTTCAATACATTAGACAAGAGACAGGAGACTTGGTGACCATTGAAAACTCCAATGATTTATCTAATCCAGTAACGGTACCCATTATTCTTTCTAGACCTATTAATTTGGCTAATGAAAAAAGAGTAGGAATGGAATTTACTACTACCTATACACCAAAGCGGAATTGGCGTTTCACTTGGAATGTTAATATGTTTCAAAGGGCCCTGAGGGGAGACTACACTTATGCAAACAGTAATGCTGAAACTATAACGCAAAATTTTGACGCAGATAATTTTAGTTGGTTTACTAGATTGAGCGCTAAAGTGGTGCTACCCTATGCCATTGACTTTCAATCAAACGCTTTTTACCAAGGCCCATCCAGAGATGCACAAAGTCGCAACAAAGGAATGTTAAGTGCTAATTTAGCCTTTAGCAAAGAAATCCTACAAGACAAAGGGACCCTCTCTTTAAATGTGAGTGATCTTTTTAACTCCAGAAAACGAATGAGTGAAATAAGAACACCTAACGTGTTTTCTGACAGTGAATTTCAATGGAGACAAAGGCAAATTAATCTGACTTTTGCTTACCGATTTAATCAGAAAAAGAATTTCAGTAGAGACCGATCACGAGGAAGTCAAGGAGATATGGGTGGTGATATGGGATTTCAAGGTACCCCATAAGTGCATTTTCTCAGAGGAATTAATTTCCCAAGGCCAATAATAAAATATCAAAAACAAAAAAAGCACCTTAAAGGTGCTTTTTTTTATACATATAGTAATAAGTCAATTAGTCCGTTTTTGCTTTTTTAGCATCACGCTTCTCTTTCAAAAATTCTAAAAGAGACCCGCCCAACCAATAAGGAATGACAAAAGTCAATAAAAATATCATCAACCAGAAACCAATGGTCAAAATGGTTAAAAAAGCGATAAATCCTAAATATTGGTCAAACTCAAACATGTGATATAAATTTTACACTACAAAGATAGGTTAGATTTTACAATTCTCACAAATCTGAACTAAAAAAAATGGCAAAAAAGAGGCAGGTAGTGTACCTTTGTTTATTAAGAACAATTTTATTATTTATTACACCAATAACCTAATAATATGAGCTTTAGAATAGAGAAAGACACTATGGGGAACGTAGAGGTTCCTGCAGACAAATACTGGGGCGCACAAACAGAACGCTCTAGAAACAATTTTAAAATTGGTGCACCAGCATCTATGCCCTTAGACATTATATATGGCTTTGCTTATTTAAAGAAGGCTGCTGCATATGCGAATTGTGACTTAGGCGTTTTGGAAAGTGAAAAGAGGGACCTTATTGCAGCGGTTTGTGATGAAATTTTAGCTGGAAAACACGACAATCAATTTCCCTTGGTCATTTGGCAGACTGGCTCTGGAACCCAAAGTAATATGAATGTCAATGAAGTGATTGCCAATAGGGCCCAAGAATTGGCTGGAGGGAAGATTGGTGAAGGAGAAAAAGTGATTCAACCCAATGATGACGTAAATAAATCTCAATCTTCCAACGATACATTTCCTACAGGTATGCATATTGCAGCTTATAAAAAAATTGTGGAAGTTACTATTCCTGGAGTTGAAAAACTCAGGGATACTATAGAAACAAAATCTAGGGCATTTAAAGATGTGGTTAAGATTGGACGCACCCATTTAATGGATGCCACTCCCATTACCTTAGGTCAAGAATTTTCTGGCTATGTATCTCAACTAAATCATGGATTAAAGGCCCTTGGAAATACCTTGCCTCATTTGTCTGAAATAGCCTTAGGAGGCACTGCTGTTGGAACTGGGCTAAACACCCCTAAAGGCTATGATGTATTGGTCGCTAAATACATGGCATCTTTCACTGGAATGCCATTTATCACTGCTGAAAACAAATTTGAAGCTTTGGCTGCGCATGACGCGATTGTAGAAAGTCATGGCGCCCTTAAGCAAATGGCTGTTTCCCTGAATAAGATAGCCAACGATATACGCTTGCTGGCTTCAGGTCCTAGATCTGGAATAGGTGAGATTATTATCCCTGCCAATGAACCCGGAAGTTCAATTATGCCTGGAAAAGTGAACCCTACTCAAGCAGAAGCCCTTACTATGGTATGTGCTCAAGTAATGGGTAACGACGTAGCGATCACTATTGGGGGCACCCAAGGACATTATGAATTAAATGTCTTTAAGCCACTTATGGCTGCCAATATTTTAATGTCTGCCCAATTATTGGGAGACGCCTGTGTGTCTTTTAACGACCACTGTGCTCAAGGCATTGAGCCAAACCATCCAGTCATTGAAAAAATGCTCCATAATTCACTCATGTTAGTGACAGCATTAAACACAAAAATAGGGTATTACAAAGCTGCAGAAATAGCTAATACAGCACACCAAAACGGCACAACGCTTAAAGAAGAGGCCGTTAATTTAGGGTATGTATCTCCCGAAGAATACGACCAATGGGTAAAACCTGAAGATATGGTTGGCGGTTTATAAGCCCGACTATTAAGCACAAAAAAAAGGCCCGCTAATAGCGGGCCTTTTTTATACTTATAAGAAATGATCCTTATTTCAATGTGAAAGTAGACGTTCCTAATAACTGTAAATTAGCGTCATATACATTAACCATATAGTTTCCTTTGGCAAAATCTCCTTCTGCACTTACATAGTCACATACGTCAATTGAAGCGTTTTCGTATAAAAACCCAGTAGATTTACTGTAGTTTAATGAAGCACCACTGTCTACTGAAGTAGTCTGAGCGTCTCCCATAACATTGCCTTGTGGATCTAATACTTCAATGTAAAAATTAGTGTCTCCAGCGGTTGTCAATACATTTTTACCAACAGTATAACATACTTTAAAAGCGTCTGCTCTTCTAGCCCTTCTGGTGTCAGTGAATTTACCAGAATTTCTCTCTTTCACTGCTTGTACAGAAAAAGATTCTAAAATTAATGAAGACCCTCTTTCAACAGCGTCTGCCAATTTAGTGTTCTGTGCAACCAAAGTTTGGTTTTCAGCAGTTTGAGCCTCTAATGCTTCAAAAGTTTTGTTTCTCTCTTCTGTTAATTTAGCATTGTTCGCTGTTAAAGTAGCTACTTGCTCTAATAAAGCCGTACGCTCTTTTCTAAGTCTATACACCTGGTTTCTGTATTTTCTTAAACTTGCAATATCTGCATTTAAAACAGTTACTGAATCTATGAAAGCAGTGATTTCTGCTTTAGCAGCAGCCAATTCCTGATTTACAGAAGCATTTTCAGATGTTACATTTTCGTAATCAGATTTTAAGCTATTTAAGTCTTCTATGACTATAGCTTTTTCTTCTGTTAGAGCAGCTTCTGTATTTTGTTTGTCAACAAAAAGTGCAATTGAAAAAATTAAAGTAGCGGCAAATAACACCCCTAAGGCAATGGTAATTCTCTTTAATGAGTTGTTCTCTTGATTTGACATAATATAATTAAAATTAGGTTTTAAAATTATATATACGGCAAAGCGATACGTTTGGATTTTATTTTTACATATTTTTACATAAAATTTTTCATTTTACCCAATACGTCCATCTAATGTTAGCCTCGCTAGAAATTATTCCTTTTGAAAAAAATCACGCCAATTCCTTTAAAGCACTAAATATAAGGTGGTTAAAGCAATTTTTCAAGGTTGAGCCCATCGATGAAAAAGTATTGTCTAATGTTGATGAGTACATTCTTAAAAAAGGCGGATTCATTTTTATGGGACGTATACAAGAGGAAATTGTGGGATGCTTTGCCATTATACCTCTAAAAAATGGTGATTTTGAATTGAGTAAAATGGCTGTAGATCCAAAGTTTCAAGGAAAAAAAATTGGTGAGACACTCTTGTCCTATGCCATTGACTTTTCAAAAAAACAGGCTTGGACTAAGATCGTACTCTATTCAAGCAGACAATTGGAAAATGCCTTACACCTATATAGAAAAAAAGGGTTTGTAGAGATTCCGGTAGAAAAAGAAGTACATTATGAAAGATGTGATATAAAAATGGAATTAATATTCTAAAATTATAAACTATGAAAAACACGCTATTAGCCAGAAAATTAGTTGCCTTAGTATCAATTGGTTTTATAAGCCTTTGGAATAATCTCGCAAACGCTCAAGAAGTAGAGGTTATTCCAATAGCGCATGCCTCTACCCTATTACTTAATGGAAACTCTACTATATATATAGATCCGGTAGGTGAAGCGGAATGGTATGCCAATTATCCTACACCAGACTTAGTGCTTATTACAGATATACATTGGGATCATTTTAATCCCAAAACATTGGGTGCTTTAATTCAAGAGGGTACTACCATTATTGCTCCCAAAGCCGTAGCAGATAAAATGACACCCGCATTATTGGGTAAAACAAGAATTTTGGCCAATGGAGCTTTTATTAGTATTAATGGAATGAGCATTGAAGCCATTCCCATGTATAATCTAAGAGAAGAGGCCCTAGATTTTCACGTCAAAGGAAGGGGAAACGGCTATGTGATTACTATCGATCAAAAAAGGATATATTTCTCTGGAGATACTGAAGATATTGAAGAAATGAGAAATCTAAAAAATATAGACATGGCTTTTGTGTGTATGAACTTACCTTACACCATGACCGAAAACTCTGCAGCGGCCGCAGTGATCGCTTTTTCACCAAAAAAGGTATATCCTTATCACTATCGAGGAAAACCAAATGTTAGTGACGTTGCGCTCTTTAAAACACTTATTGAAAAAAGCAATGCAAACATTGAAGTTGTTCAATTAGATTGGTATCCAAGAGACCATTTTTAATTAGCCAACAAAAATGAGTCCTACATTATATGGTAAAACCCTCATTTTAGTAGCCATCTTAAAAAAAGCCCCTAGAATATTCTAGGGGCTTTTTAAATGATTGGAAATCAATATTATCTGATCAGTTTTTTATATTTAATCCGCTTTGGCATGAGGTCACCTCCAAGGCGTTTTTTCTTATTTTCTTCATAATCAGAGAAAGAGCCTTCAAAGAAATACACCTGAGAGTCCCCTTCAAAAGCAAGAATATGCGTGCAAATCCTATCTAAGAACCAACGGTCGTGAGAAATGACTACGGCACATCCTGCAAAATTCTCAAGACCTTCTTCTAAAGCCCTTAATGTATTCACATCTAAATCATTAGTTGGCTCATCTAAAAGCAATACATTACCCTCTTCTTTTAAGGTCATTGCAAGGTGTAAACGGTTGCGTTCACCACCAGATAGCATATTCACTTTTTTATTTTGCTCAGATCCTGAGAAATTAAACCTACTTAAATAAGCCCTAGAATTCACTTGCTTATCTCCCATCATAATGAGTTCTTGACCATCAGAGAAGTTCTCCCAAATACTCTTGTCGGGATCTATATTACTATGGCTTTGATCTACATAGGCAATCTTAGCAGTATCACCAACTTTAAAAGATCCTTTATCTGGAGTTTCCTCCCCCATAATCATTTTAAAAATAGTAGTCTTTCCTGCTCCGTTTGGACCAATAATACCAACAATACCAGCTTGTGGTAAATTAAAATTTAAAGACTCATAAAGGAGTTTGTCATCATAACCCTTAGAGATGTCTGTGGCTTCAAGTACATTCGTTCCAAGTCTAGGACCATTAGGAATAAAAATCTCAAGCTTTTCATCTAATTGATTCTGATCTTGACTCAATAATTTGTCGTAATTATTTAACCTGGCTTTTTGTTTAGTTTGCCTACCCTTGGCACCTTGTTTTACCCATTCTAACTCACGTTCTAATGTTTTTTGGCGCTTGGAAGCTGTTTTACTTTCCTGAGCCATTCGTTTAGATTTTTGATCCAACCAACTAGAATAGTTGCCTTTCCATGGAATACCCTCTCCCCTGTCTAATTCAAGAATCCATCCAGCTACATTGTCTAGGAAATACCTGTCGTGTGTTACTGCAATAACGGTTCCTTTGTAAGAGGCTAAGTGATGCTCTAACCAATGAACAGATTCAGCGTCTAAGTGGTTCGTTGGTTCGTCTAATAATAAGATCTCAGGTTCTTGAAGCAACAACCTACACAAAGCCACACGTCTTTTTTCTCCACCAGATAATAGCCCTATTTTCTTTTCAGGATCTGGAGTCCTTAAAGCGTCCATAGCAATATTCAATTTGGTGTCTAATTCCCAAGCATTAGAAGCGTCTATCTGGTCCTGAAAGACCGCTTGCTTGTCCATGAGCTTCTGCATCTTATCTGCATCTTCATAGACTTCAGGAAGCCCAAACATGTCATTAATTTTATTGTATTCATTTAAAAGTTCAACGGTCTCTGCAACACCTTCTTTAACCACTTCTAATACTGTTTTTTCAGGATCTAACTGTGGTTCTTGTTCTAAATAACCCACTTTGTATCCTGGAGAGAAAACAACATCTCCTTGAAAGTTTTTATCTACCCCTGCAATAATTTTTAACAAGGTAGATTTACCAGAACCATTGAGACCTAAAATACCAATCTTGGCACCATAGAAAAAACTGAGGTATATATTTTTTAAAACGGGGGTATTCGCTGTTTTATAAGTTTTAGTCACTCCTGACATTGAAAAAATGACTTTCTTATCGTCTGACATATTGTGTAGAAATTTTGTTAAACCCTTCCTTTTAAAGCATTAAATACCCATGCATTGGCAAAAAAACCAATACCTACTGCGGCAAAGCCCCATCCTGCAACATCGTCATATCTAAAAGCACCAAGGCCTATAAGTAATACGCCCATAAAACACATAATAAATGTAGCCCAGGCTAAAACGGTATTTTTATTCATAATTGTTGTTCTAATTAGTAAGTCACAAATATCGTAAAAATTGGCTTTATGTTACGCTATTGTTAAGAAGAACACGATTAAAAAGCCCTATTTATTGATTTTTAGCTGCTGCCTGAACCGCATCTAGTAATTCAGACAGGTTTAAGCTGTCTTGATGGGTCCATTTTGGGTGTTCAATCCAATCCTGAGATAATGCCTCATGTACTGCATTAATTTCATAAGTATAGCCCCTTCCAAGGGTAGGCAAAGACACACTTTCTATTTCAGTTCCATTTTCTTTTTCCAGTTTAAAGCCTTGACTTTCATGCCACCTTGAATCAATAGTTATCAATCCTTCACTACCACTAATTTGCGCCACCATAGAAGATTTAGAGGTAAACCCGCTATACAATACCGCTTTGGCTTTTTTGTAGTTAAAAATTATCGCAGTTTGTAACTCTGTGCCTGTCTCGTTAAAACTAGAAGTGGCCATGATACTTTTAGGCTTACCCAAAAGCAAATAGCTCAGAAAAATAGGGTAAATACCTATGTCTAAAAGGGATCCTCCACCAAGGGCTGGATCTAAGACCCTACTTTTAGGGTCCCTATCCATGGCGTAAAAACCAAAATCTGCTTGAAGGTATTGTATTGCACCTATGTCATTGGTCTTAATTCTATTTACTACAGCTTCCATGCTAGGGTTAAATCTGGTCCATAAGGCTTCCATTAAAAATACGCCTGAAACTTTTGCCTGAGCAATCATCTCTACTACTTCTCCAGAATCTAAACCCAATGGTTTCTCACAAAGTACATGCTTTCCAGTTTTCATGGCTTTTATAGCCCATTCTTTGTGACTGCTGTGTGGTGTAGCAATATACACAACAGACACCAAAGGATCTTTTAATAATTCCTCATAGGAGCCAAAAGCTTTGTCTGCTAAATATTCACTTGCAAAGGTATTGGCTTTCTCCAATGACCTTGAAGCAACCCCATATAATTTGGCCTCTGGCACCAAAGCCAAATCCTTCACAAAATGATGCGCAATACTGCCCAATCCAATAATTCCCCAATGCGTCATTTTCTTATTAAATTTAATTAGAATATAGATACTCCTACAAAGTTAATCAATATTACAACGTATATTTATGGTTGAATTTGCTAATAAGAAGACTTTATAGCCCTATGAGCACCAAAAATAAAACCAATTTAAGTCACCACAATGAAAGTGTAAAAACTTTAGAGAATACATTAGAAAAAGTGATGTTAGGTGGTGGTGTAGCCAAACTTAAAAAAGAAGCTGAAAAAGGCAAACTTTCCGCCAGAGAACGCATTGCTTATTTATTGGATAAATCTCCTCAAATTGAAATTGGCGCACTCACCGCTTTTGATATGTATCCAGAACACGGAGGCTGTCCTAGTGCTGGAGTAGTGGTTGTCATGGGTTATATTGGCGGTAAACAATGTATTGTAGTCGCTAATGATGCAACTGTAAAAGCAGGTGCTTGGTTTCCCTCTACTGCCAAAAAGAACTTAAGGGCCCAAGAAATAGCCATGGAAAATAACATTCCAATTATTTACTTGGTAGATTCAGCTGGGGTTTATTTGCCTTTGCAAGACGAAATTTTCCCAGATAAAGAACATTTTGGTAGAATTTTCAGAAATAACGCTAAAATGAGCAGTATGGGTATTGTTCAAATATCTGCTATCATGGGAAGCTGTGTGGCCGGAGGTGCTTACTTACCCGTTATGAGTGATGAAGCCATAATAGTAGACAAAACCGCTAGTATATTTCTGGCTGGTAGCTATTTGGTCAAAGCAGCCATTGGTGAAACCATTGACAATGAAACTTTAGGGGGAGCAACAACGCATTGTGAAATTAGTGGCGTAACAGACTACAAAGCTAAAAATGACAAAGACGCTTTAAATAAAATTAAAAACCTGGTAGACAAACTCGGTGAAACAACAGTGGCAGGGTATAATAAGGTCCCCTCAAAAAAACCAAATGTTTCCCATATAGAAATGCTCTCAAGCTTACCTATTTCCAGAACTGACCAATATGATATGATGGAAATAATAAAAGGACTGGTAGACAATTCTGCCTTTGAGCCTTACAAAGAAGACTACGGTAAAACCATATTGACTGGGTATGCAAGAATTGATGGATGGGCGGTTGGAATTTTAGCCAATCAAAGAACGGTCGTTAAAAATGCAAAAGGTGAAATGCAGTTAGGTGGTGTTATATACTCCGACGCAGCAGATAAAGCAACCCGCTTTATAGCCAATTGCAACCAAAAGAAAATACCCTTAGTATTTCTTCAAGATGTGAGTGGTTTTATGGTGGGTAGTAAAAGTGAGCATGGAGGTATTATTAAAGACGGCGCTAAAATGGTCAATGCAGTGAGTAATTCTGTAGTGCCTAAGTTCACCGTAATCATTGGAAATAGCTATGGTGCAGGAAATTACGCGATGTGTGGAAAAGCTTATGATCCAAGACTTATAGTAGCTTGGCCTTCTGCAAATTTGGCCGTGATGAGTGGAAATTCTGCTTCTCAGGTACTTTTACAAATTGAAAAAGCCAAATTAAAAAAGGAAGGCAAGCAAATAAATCCCGAAGAAGAGCAAAAGCTCTTGGCTAATATTCAAGAAAAATACAACAGACAAATATCTCCTTATTACGCCGCTGCAAGACTATGGACAGACGCTATTATTGATCCTAAAGACACTAGAAAATGGATCTCAATAGGAATAGATGCTGCGAATAACGCACCTCAAAAAGAAAAATTTAATATGGGGATCCTTCAAGTATAGCTACTTATAGAAAAACGCTACTTAAGAAGTTTTTTTAATTACCTAATTGTGGAGAAACCCTTGGAATTAAAAGAAAACTGGTTTGTCTGCCATTCACATACCTAAATCCTTTTTCTCCAACATAACCTGCCTCTTCAAACATAATTCTTATATCTCTTTTCCACTCTGGAATATAAACTGTGTTGTTTAACTCTATAGCGTAAACAGTGTGAGGGTTTAATGGATAGGCATTTCCGTCTGCTTTATCAATACCATTCTGTGAGTCCCACATGCCTATAGTTGTACCGGCTGAATGACCATATAAACCCAAAGGATGCGTATAAATAGCTGGCCTAAGTCCATTGCTTTTGGCTTCACTTAAGGCATTGGATAAAATGGTGTTTCCCACTAAACCTAGCTTCATATTTTTAGTGAGATAATCTTGAACTTTATTTCCTGAAGCTAGCGCCGATGCTAGAAAATCAGGTGCTTTTAACTCTTCTGGTTTTAAAACATAAGCCAATTCCTGACAATCCGTATTGAGTCTCAAATAAGTAATTCCAAAATCACAATGCAATAAATCTCCCGGTAAAATAACCTCTTTTTCAGGTCTTCCAGAAAAAGAGTATAAATGAGACACCAAAACTTCTTCACTCCTTTGAATATCTATTGTGGGGTGAAACCATGTTTTTAACCCTAAATCAGACACCTTTTGACGCATCCACCATTCTACATCTGTAGTGGTAGTTACCCCTGGAGTGATTACTTTTTCTGAAAAAGCTTCCGCAATTATTTCATGGGTAATGGAAACCAATTGGTTGTAAACCACCATTTCTTTTTCAGTTCTAGTCTCTATCCAACGTACGGCTAAGTCCTCAGCAGAAACAACCTTAGCATGCATGTTTTTGGGTAAATATGCCATAAACGCATCGTAATCTGTCTTGTCTAACCCATCTGCTATATTGTGGTCTTTTGAAAAATTTAAGCCTATTTTTTTTGGATTGCGGTCTTTTATAAGTGCAATGAGTCTGTCCCATTGGTCTGGTGTTTTTTCTTTATCCCAAGCACTTATTATTTGCTTTCCTACATTATAACGTGCGATAGCTAATTTTTCAATGGTATTATTTTTTTTATCTCTGTAAAAAAGCAAGATTGTTCTTCTCCTTGCATTGAGCCAAGTGGCTGGCAACATGGTTTTGATTATAGGATCTTCATTGTATTCTCTAGAAATAACAACCCACATATCTATTTTAGCTTGATCCATTAATTCAGGCAATAATTGATCAAACCTTTCTTCTAAAATTTCATCAATGACTGTAGCCTGCTCTTTGACCGATAAAATGGCCTGTGCGTGATTAGAAGTAACAGCAAAAAAAATTAAAAAGGCTAAAAGATATTTCATAGGTCAAGAGATGAATGGTTATAGATTGTAGGTGAAAGATATCGCATATAGTTAACTACTTATCAGGTACAATTTAAGCATTTTATCCAATAGTATGAGCGGAACGCTCGCTTCAGTATTTCATTCAAAAATAGCCTGCTTTAAAAGAGATCTCAAAATGTCAATAGGTAAACCCATCAAAAAAAGCATAAAATGCATTATAAGTTATGCACTTTATAACCTAAGGCTAAAGTCTCTTTTCTACGAAGCTTTAAGCTATGGGTATATAAAAATTCAGGGACCGTTAAGATCCCTTTAGGCTTATAAAATTTAGGATCAAAATTAATTTTCGCTAAGATTTCTTGTGATTTCTTTAAATGCTTTTGTGCTACGACTAATACCAATTGTTCCCCCAGTAAATCATGTGGAATTCCGAAATAAAAGAAGGGAAAGGAAAAATATTTTTCATGGGCTTTTTCCAGCGATTCTGGATGAATCTTAACGCCGCCTGAATTAATCACAAAATCCAAGCGTCCCATCCATTCAAAATGCGATGCATCTAAAATTCGCACTACATCTGTCGTGTGAATAGTGTCAGGACCAATATATGATGCTATTACACTTAAGCAGCCACGATCATTCTCTCCAATAGTGATATGGGGTAATACTGAAAATATAGCCTGATCCTCTAACGTTAATTTTGCTATGGCTATGTGACTTAAAGTCTCCGTCATTCCATAACTCAAAAATAATTCAGTAGACGGCTCTTGAATGACTGAAACTGCTTTTCTTTTGAGGCTTTCATTTAAAGGCGCACCACCAATTAAAATTTTTCTACAACAGTTCAAAAGTGACATACTTCCCTCTAATTGACTTGGAACCATCGCCACAAAATTAAAAGTAGTTTTAAAAAAATCAAGTGGATGATTAGATGGAGGGCTTACCCATAAATCCAAACCCAATGAAAGCGCACGTACAACCATCATTTTTCCTGCAATAAATAGCATAGGAAGACATAGAAGTATTCTATTCCCTGGAATTAAATTAAAAAATTGACCAGTGAGTTGCGCATGAGCTTGCATGGCGCTTTTTTTAAAACTTAAAGGTTTTGGTGTTCCCGTTGAACCAGAAGTATACACACAAATTTCATCACCTTCACCCAACCATTCTAACAAAAAAGTCCCTAGTTGTTCCTGATAAGGTTTTTCACTTAGCAAGAGTGATGTTGCATAAATTCCTAGTTCTTTCTCATTAAATGACCTGCCTTGAATCGAAAAATTTGGATGTACGCTAAAAAAAGTAATATTCATAGACTGATTAGGGCGTTTTAACAGGTCCAAATAATTTATTGATCCAACCATTCCATTGGTATTTCTTAGCAAAAAACAATAAAAATAATGGATAACATACCCCTAAAACTAAGTATAAATCATTTCCAATAGTAGGTGTAGCCACATCTATATATATAGAATCTGTTTGGAATGCAGTCCAATTAGAAGTCATTAATAGCGCCGCTACAAGGTTATTTGCTGCATGAAATCCCAGGGCTAGCTCTAAACCTTCATCCATTAAAGTAACTATACCTAGAAAAAAACCTGTGCCCACATAATAAGCTAAAATACCATACCCTAAGGTTTCCACCTCCGGGTTACCAATATGCATCAGTCCAAAAGTAAGTGATGTAAAAATGAATGGCACCGCTTTAGATTTAAAAAAAGCCCCTAGACCTTGCATCATATAACCCCTAAAAAGATATTCTTCAAAACTGGTTTGTAGCGGGATGAGTAAAATAGCTACTGCAGCTAATTTTATAAATGGCACTAAATTAAAATTATATACATAATCTTCAGGGCTAAAATATACCCCAATTAATGTAGTGGCAACCACGACAAATCCCCAAATGGAAAATGAGGTAAATACCCTAGACCAATCTATTGAACTCCTAGAGGTTGTAAGACTCGTTAGAGACTGTCTATGCACCCATTTCACCCATCCCAAAAGCATGAGTAAACCCAGGGCAAATTGAAGTAAATTTTCCATTAAAAAGGGTGTAGATCCCTTTTCTGCAACGGCGGCTTGCATTAATGCTGTCACATCTATATCCATAGAAGTAATCACAGCATAACTCAGTCCCATCATGGCAAAAAATGAGAGTGGAATTGGAAGGTATTTCCAGAAACCCAATTGTCCTTTAAAAGCTTGTGCTACATACATAAATCATCTATTATTTTAGTGTTCCAAAACGCCTTTGAGTCATAGGCTAAAGTACCTTTTTGGACCCTCAAAGGAGCGGGAATATTGTTGGTGTATAAACTTCCAGTTCCCAGACCTTGTGGCAATATAGTGTTTTTTAAAAAGACCCATTGTGCAATAGCGTTTAAGCCTATATTGCTCTCTAAAGCAGAGGTAGCCCACCATCCTATTCCTCTTGAATCTGCCAATTGAATCCATTGGTCACTTCCTTTAAATCCCCCAATAAAACTTGGTTTCAATATGATATACTGAGGCTTTACAGTGTCTAAAAGATGCTCTTTTTGCGCAACAGTCAAGCAGCCAATAAGGGATTCATCTAGTGCTACTGGAATAGGTGCGTCTGCACACAAAGTAGCCAAATCATTGACCGATTGGACTGGAAGTGGTTGCTCTATAGAATGCACACCTATTTCCTGAAGAGATTCCATCACATTATAGGCCGTTTTAAGATCAAAGGCCCCATTGGCGTCTACGCGAAGCTCAATGATTTCCTCGGGGTATTGTTGCCTTATAGACCTAAGTAAGGCCAATTCATGATCCACATCTATGGCCCCTATTTTCATTTTCACACAATTAAAACCGTTATTCAAAATAGTCCCAATCTGTTGAGACATAAAATTCTGATCTCCCATCCAAATAAGTCCATTAATAGGAATAGGTGCTTGCTCAGAAATAAATGTGGAAGGAAATAAGGTAAAAGGATGGCTTGACTCAAGAGATAAAAATGCCTGCTCCAAGCCAAATTGAATACTAGGGAAAGGCAAAAGAGCCGTCCAAAGTGATTCCAAGCCTAAATGAATGTGGTTACAAGCCCAAGAGAGTTTGGCTTCATAATCTGGAACGTCGTCATAGCTCAAACCTTTTAAAAGACCGCATTCACCATAGCCAAACAGATTGTTAGCTGTGATTTTTATAAAGTAGGATGATTTGGTCTTTAAAACCCCTCTAGATGTTCCACTAGCTTGTTTAAAAATTAAGTCATGTTTACAATAGGTAGCAATCATTTTCATCGCATTAAAAATAATCAAAATCTACTTAAAATAAGGACTTAACTATTCATTGTCTTAATTAAAAAATCTTTAAAATCTTTAGTGATAGGGATTCTCTTCTGGCCTATAAGGACATCTTTGGCATTGATAGAACTAATATGCTCAATATTTACGATATAAGATTTATGTGCCTTGTAAAAATACTTGGGGGGTAATTTTGTGTGATAGTCTTTTAAGGAGGAACGGACCACAAAGATTTTATCTATGGTATAGACCTCTAAGTACACATTATCTGACTTGATGTAAAAGATTTCAGAAAAGGAAATTCTATGGTAAATATGCTGCTTTTTTATAAAAATACTGTTCGTAAGGATGGTCGCTGGAACAAGATCTAAGTTTGCTGCATTCGGATCTTCTGATTCTGAAGACTGTTCTCTAAAATTAAACAATGCTATTTCTATCGCTGTAAAAAGATCTTCTTTTTCAAAGGGTTTTACCAGGTATCCATTTGGGGTTACTTCTTTAGCTTTTGCAACTGTAGCCCTATCTGAATTAGCAGTAATAAAAATGAATGGAATATTCCTATTTTCCCTAATATACCCCCCTAATTCTATGCCTGTCTCCTTACCTGATAAAAAGATGTCTATCAATACCAGATGTATCTTTTTTTTACTTAAGATTTGTACAGCAGCATTGTAATCAGTTACAGATTCTACCTTATTATACCCTAATTTAGAAAGTAATCTAAGTACGCTGTCAACAACAACTAAATTGTCTTCTACTAGTAAAATTCTAAGATCATTGGACAAGAGCATAGCGTCAGTTATGCTTCTAAATTACAACAAATAATTAGAACCTATTAGAAAACATATGGACCACAAAAAAGTAAGCAAGGCTACTTTTTTAAGCTCTGGGTCTAATAATGAAGGTGAAGTAGTTTTAGAAACTTTAATCGCATGAAAAAGCAATGGTATAAAAACCAATAGTGGCAACAGATTTAAACTACTTTCAAAAGAAAAATAGGCCGTTCCAAGACTGGCTAAAAAAGCCAAATAAAAGAGCAACATATGGTATCTTTTCCCCCATTTATACCCAAATTTAACCACCAAGGTATTCTTATCACTCAGACGATCGTTTTCATGATCCCTCAAATTATTGAGATTAAGAACAGAAACACTTAAAGAACCTATGACCAGAGCAGGGAATATATCTGATAAGGAAATTTGAAGGGTGTATAAAAATTTACTTCCTAAAACGGATAGCAATCCAAAAAACAAAAAAACAAATAAGTCTCCTAAACCTTTATAGCCGTAGGCACTTGTCCCAACCGTATAACTAATTGCAGACCAAATACTGGCTATTCCCAAAACAAAAAACAACACAAAATATGGCCAGTTAGAAATACCAAAAGAGACTGTTAACAATAATAAAACTGAAAATACGGCCACTACTGACAAGACAACTATGCCTCGTTTTAATTGAGATGCAGTTAAAAGTCCTGACTGTAAAACCCTTTTAGGGCCAATCCTTTGGTCGTTATCTGTTCCTTTTAAACCATCACCATAGTCATTAGCGAAGTTAGAAATCACTTGAAATAAAAGGGTACACCAGAGGGAAAGAACGCCTATATAAATATTAAATACCCCTTCGCTTAAGGCCAAAGCGGCGCCTGCTATGATTCCAGAAAAGGATAAGGGGAGCGTTCTCAGTCTCGCTGCTTGCAGCCATATTTTAAATGAATTAGCTTCAAAAGACATGCGCAACAATATTTAAGGCTTTAAGCTTCTAGAAGGTATATTCCTTCTGAGGTTATTTTAATCGTTCTGTTTTTATAAAGGGTCCCTATGGCTTTTTTAAAGACTTTTTTACTCATTTCTAAATAGGCTTTTATCTCTTCAGGAGCAGATTTATCGTGAAGGGGTAAAAATCCTTTATGAGCAGACAACAAATCCAATACTTGTTTTGCAGCTGGTTCTAATACCGCTACACCAAGGGGTTGTAAACTAATGTCTAGTTTAAAATCTTCTCTCTGCAACTTAACATAGGCAGTCATAGTATCCCCAACTGAGATGGGTTTAAAGACTTCATTTTGGTATACCATGCCTTTGTGCTGATTTTCCACAATAACATCCCAGCCTAAATCTGATTGCCTTGTAACTAATACAGAAACTGCGTCTCCTTGTTCATATTTGGCCGTGCTATTATCAAGAAACTTATCTAATTTATTGGATCCTACTAATCTGAAAGTAACTGGATCTAAATAGCAATAAACCACATAAGATTGACCCGCTACCATTTTTGACCTTTGCTCCTTAAAAGGCACCAATAAGTGCTTCTCCAAACCCCATTGAAGAAATGCACCAATAGCATTTACTTCCTCTACCCTTAAAAGCGCAAAGGAATTTCTTTCAATATAAGGAACCAGGTTTGTAGCTACAGGTCTTTCATCATAATCTAAATAACAAAAAACAGACAATTTATCCCCAATTTCCCAATCCTGAGGAACATACTTATTGGGTAGTAAAATATCTGTGCCTTCATCATCTCCAAGAAACAAACCTACAGAAGTATCTCTTAGAATTTCTAATTCGTTGAATTTACCGAGTACAATCATAATGATATAAAACGCAAAAATACAGTTTAAAAAGCGTAAAGAAGTTTTTAGCACACTTTTATTTTAGGGCCTTATACAAAACTAATAATACGCTTTAAGGGTCTTAAAAAAGTTCATTAACACCCCTTCATTCTCTGTTCTAGGCGTTTTGATTTCCAATAGACTAGGCCCATTGTTTCGCTGGAAAAATGCAGACAATTCACTGGAGAGACTTTCTTTATTATGAGCGCTGTAATATTCCAATCCGTGCAAGGTACATAGGGACTTTGCACTAAGGTCGTGAACAGTCTCAAAATAAGTCCTAAAATGCTCACTATCCGTTTTTCCTGGCAATACCCTAAAGATACCCCCCCCTTGATTGTTGATCAGAATAATCTTAAAGTCCTTAGGGATGTATTTATTCCATAAACCATTGCTGTCGTAAAAGAAACCTAGATCACCTGTAACCAAAGTAGTTTGCACCTGGGAAGCAACACTAGCGCCTATGGCTGTAGCAGTGCTCCCATCAATTCCAGAAGTCCCTCTATTACAATAAACGGCTACAGAAGATTTCACAGAAAACAATTGTGCATATCTAATGGTCGCACTATTGGCTAAATGCAATACCGACTTATTCGGTATGGCTTTAAGCAAATGATAGAACGCATAAAAATCCGAAAAAGGACAAGAGTCCGTATAGGTCTCAATATGCGCCTTGTAAATATTTTTGTAGCGAAGTGCGCGTTTTTTTGGCGTATCTATGGTCGGTATTTCAAGAGAAATAAGATTGTGGAGAACTGGACTAAAAAAGGCATCGGCCGTAGGCCTAAAACAAGTAAAATTGGTAAAAAATGGATTCACAACAATCTCATTTTGTATCTGCCAATGCAATTTTGGGGTGTATTGATTCAAGAAATTCTTTATTTTTTTGGAAACTACTGCCCCTCCTATAGTCACCAAAAGATCTGGTGATAAGGCGGCCCCAATAGCTTGCGCGTCCAAGTGTGTTTCCATGGGGGCAATAATATTATCAATGCTGTCAATAAATTCTGGATGGTGCACATTAGAGGTAGTCTCCGTAAAAACCAACACTCTGGGGTCTCTTGAGAGCCATTGCACCAATTCATTGGACAAATAATCCGGTGCATTTGGGTACAACACACCTACAATAACCATAATTCGCTTTGCTCCCTCCCATTCCGCCTTTAATTCGGGGTCTGAGAGGGTTTTATTAACGGTTTCACTGTCTGTAATAGCCACATTTTCCACAGTAGATTTAGGCACTAAAGCACCTTCTAATAAAGGCGCTTCTTGGTATAAGGGCTCTTCAAAAGGGGTGTTTAAATGAATGGGTTTATTTGTGGCTTTTAATTGATTAAACGCTGTGGCTAATAAAGCGTGGTTTTTTTTGCTTACCGCTTCTTGAGACCACTGCAAAGCCTTGGGCATAAAGCGATTATAGCGTTCAGAAGCATGAGAAGCATCTTGAATTAATGGAGCGGAAAACACCACGTTCTTGCCATAAACGCCTTCTTGTCTAATGGTTTGTCCATAGCCCTTATCTATGAGGTAAGTGGGTCTATCTGCAGAAATAACGATCAGTGGAATCCCTGAATAATAGGCCTCAGAAACAGCAGGGTAATAATTTAATAAAGCACTGCCTGAAGTACAAACAAGTGCGGTTGGTTCCTGACTTCTTTGAGCCATTCCCAAAGCAAAAAATCCAGCAGCACGCTCGTCTACAATACTGTAGCAGTCAAAAAAGGGATCAGCTAAAAAACTGATGGTCAAGGGAGCGTTTCTAGACCCAGGAGAAATAACTACCCTAGAAATACCCTGTGCTTTACAATGTAAAACAACTGTTTGTGCTAAAGGAATACTAGAGTATTGCATGGAAACAAAAGTACGCGCTAATCATTAGATTTAAAAAAATAGGCGGGGTATTAAATGACTTTTTTTATGGTTTGGGCTTTTAATATGGTCTCCTCCCATTCTTTCTCTGGTTGGGAGCCTGAAGTAATACCTGAACCTACATATACAATCGCAGTTCCTGATTGGTATTCCATACACCTTAAATTGACATATAAATCTGCGTCAATAGAATGTAATCCTTCAAAACCCATTGAAGATTGGGCCAAATGGGTATGTACAAGCCCCAAGTAGCCCGCATAAAATTTGCGATCCAAAGCTTCATTTTGCTGAATAAATTCATGCGCTTGATCTCTAGGAAGGCCACAAATAGCTGGTGATGGGTGTAAAGCGTCTATTAATTCTAACAGTGATTTACGGCCTATTTGAGCCACACTAATATCTGTTTTCAAATGAGATACCTGGGCGGCATTTACCTGGTAAGTATTGCTTTTATTCAACTTAAGACCTGTAGCAGTGAGTCTATTCTCAATATCTTGGACAACCATTGCCTGCTCTTCTTGTTCTTTTGAAGTCCAATTATCAGAGAACAAGGAAGTACTCGTATCATCTCTTTTAATGGTTCCTGCCAAAGCAGCTGTTTGTAAGGATTTGTTTTCTATTCGCAACAGACGCTCTGGGGTAGCCCCTATCCAGGTGCCCAATGCTGGGTGATGCCACAAATAACAAAATGCATTGTCATAGCAGGCCAATAATCCCTCAAATATGGCTAAAGGGGTTTTGGCTGTTTCAAAAGAAGCAGAACGCGCCAATACCACTTTTTTAAACTGATTGCGCCCAATCTCATCCAATGCGCTTTGCACCAAATTCATATGGGACACTTTTAAAGCGTTGGAACGGTCAAGCACATTAGAACTCCCTTTTTTATCCGTCTCTAAAGGTGCTTTTTCTGGGTTTATAGAAGAAATTATTGGGTCAAAAGTGGCGTTCATATAGCCCTCAGGCTTTAATAAATGCGGTGTTTTTTCATGAGAATATGTGGCCATAACAAAGCCAAACCTGGCTTCAGCTGTCACATAATGTAGTGCCTCCGTGTTTTGCCATAGCAAGTGGACCTTATTTTCATCTGGGGACTTAAAAGCTACAAAAGGCAATCCTTTATTAAAAAAACCCGCTATATTTTCTAAAAGATCCTCTATTGCGTAGGTCATACTATCTAGTTTCGAGGCAGGGCAATAGTGGTTAGCTTGTTCACAGATATTAATTGGCCTGCGGCATCTGTAATTTTAATATCCCATAATTGCGTTGTTCTCCCTTTATGAAGCACTGTGGCCTTTGCATATACAAAACCAGAAGCAATGCTTTTAACGTGGTTTGCCGCAATTTCTATTCCCCTTACTTTATAGTTTTTAGCATCTAAAAATAAAAATGATGCCGCACTGCCTACACTCTCTGCTAATGCCACCATAGCCCCACCATGCAGCACCCCGTCTGGCTGGTGCACTTTTGGTCCCACAGGCATTTTAGCCATTAAATAATCTTCCCCTACATCTACATAAGAAATCTCTAGGGTTTCCATTAAAGTATTGGGGCACCTATCATTACAAGCTTTAAGAATGGCTTCTTTGTCCATGTTTTTTTAGTAAAATTAAACAATAATAAAGGACTGACACAATTGTATATCTTTGATTTAAATAATATTTAAGTCCATGTTACTTTTAGAAAACAATTGGGTTCGATTAGATCCATTAAGTACTACGCATACTGACGCCCTTTGGGAGGTTGTTAAACACTTAGACATTTACAAGTACGGTCCAAACGACCTGAGCACAAAAGATAATTTGGCTGCTTATATTGCCTTAGCTATAGCGCACGATAAGATTGGAAAAGACATTCCCTTTGCTGTGTTTAACAAATTATCTCAAAAATATGTGGGTTGTACCCGATTTGGATTAATAGATCCATACAATAAAACACTTCATATAGGTTGGACCTGGTTGGCGACAGAGGTGCACGGAACTGGACTCAATACCGCACTAAAGCACCTCATGCTTTCGCATGCCTTTGGGCCCATGAAAATGCGAAAAGTAATTTTCAGGATAGACGCACTCAATATAAGATCCAGAAAAGCGGTAGAGAAACTTGGAGCTACATTAGAAGGTATACTTAAAGAAGACGTATTTGTAGCCCACAAAAGAATTAGAGATACTTGCTGTTATGCCATATTTTCAAGAGACTATTCTTCAAAATAAACAATCTTTCTAGTGGTATAAGTATTGTCTGGCGTGGTAATTTTTTTGATCCAATTTTTAAATGGGCTCCCATCTAGCTGATACAGATTTTTCTTGGTTTGACGCACTACTCCCCTTTCGAAAATTTGCTCAATGGGATGGTTATTACTATCGTATTTTGTCCTTACGGACGATGCCCTTTTAGCAACCAATACCGTATCTCTCTCTATATAAACTGTATTAACCAGTTCAATTTCTAAACCTTTTTTATTAAACACCCGCTGCTCCAAGGAACTGGACAATCCGTTGTCAAATTCTTTTGCTCTTAACTGAATCAAACCACCACCAGCTTTTAAAAATATAGAATCTATTTGCTTTAAAGGCACACTATCTAACCAATAAGATGTTGATTTTTTAGTGCGCAAAGAATCCCACTGATGGCTAATCAAAGTAATAAAACGCCCCTGTGTATTTGTTCTCACGACCCTAGTCAACTGCCCTGTACTGTCGTAACGATAATTAAATTGCGCTACAAAAGCCCTGTTATAACTAATGATTTTCTCTTTGATTTTTAGCTGTGGTAGGCTGTCATAGCTATAAAAATTAGCCATTGAAGTCATTTTATCTAAAACCCCATTGACATAATTTTCTACCCTCCGCTCTACCAGCTTGGTTTTTTCATATTTGTAGTAGGTAGTCTCACTGTCATTTTTCCCAAAAACTGTAGCCGCTTCTATCAGCTGTCCGGTTTTATTAAACTGATATTGCTCTTGACCGTATTTAGTGAATACAAAACAAGATTTCACAGGACCTTTTAAATCAAAATCTGATTGGTCATAAGTGATTATTTCTTGAGACCATACCGAGAAATGGGTCAAAAGGAACCCTATAAATGCGGACATTCTAAAATGACTTTGCATGCTGCAAAGGTAGTATATTCAACAAAAAAAAGCAGCCTTTAGGCTGCTTTTTTATAGTGTAAATGAAAAGTAATTATTTTACTTCTTCAAAATCTACATCTTCTACATTGTCTGCATCTGCACCTGCATTAGGTTGAGATCCAGCTGCTCCAGCGTCCCCACCAGCAGCGCTAGTGTCTGCCTGAGCTTTGTACATTTCTTCAGAAGCAGCTTTCCAAGCCTCGTTGATTTTGTCTAAAGCTGGCGTAATTTGTGCCAAGTCTTTGGCTTCAAAAGCTTTTTTAAGTTCCTCTAAAGCGGCCTCAATAGGGGCTTTTTTGTCTTCAGAAAGTTTCTCTCCAAATTCTTTGAGTTGTTTCTCCGTTTGAAAGATCATTCCGTCTGCCTCGTTGAGTTTGTCTACCGTTTCTTTGGCTTTCTTGTCAGACTCTGCATTGGCTTCTGCCTCAGCTTTCATTTTTTTGATTTCCTCTTCTGTTAAACCTGAAGAAGCTTCAATTCTAATGTCTTGCGTCTTATTGGTCGCTTTGTCTGTCGCAGATACTTTAATAATACCATTGGCGTCAATATCAAAAGTCACCTCGATCTGTGGTGTTCCACGCTGTGATGGTGGAATACCGTCTAAATGGAATCTACCGATGGTTTTATTGTCTGTAGCCATAGGTCTTTCTCCCTGTAATACATGTATTTCAACCGATGGCTGATTGTCTGCAGCAGTAGAAAAAACTTGTGATTTCTTAGTAGGAATGGTCGTGTTAGATTCTATAAGCTTGGTTAAAACACCCCCCATAGTTTCAATACCTAATGAAAGTGGCGTAACGTCTAATAACAATACATCTTTCACATCTCCGGTTAATACCCCTCCTTGAATGGCTGCACCAACGGCAACTACTTCATCAGGGTTTACCCCTTTAGAAGGTTTCTTACCAAAGAATGCCTCAACAGCCTCTTGAACTGCAGGGATTCTTGTAGATCCACCCACTAAAATAATTTCATCTATATCACTCTTAGATAAACCTGCCGCTTTAAGCGCAGACTTACAAGGCGCTATAGTTCTCTTTACCAAGTCTTCAATTAATTGGTCAAACTTAGCTTTGGTAAGTGTTCTAACCAAGTGCTTAGGTCCTGAAGCAGTTGCGGTAACGTAAGGAAGATTAATTTCCGTTTGAGCAGAAGAAGACAATTCAATCTTTGCTTTCTCAGCAGCCTCTCTCAATCTCTGAAGCGCCATAGCGTCTTTTCTAAGGTCAATGTCCTCTTCAGATTTAAATTCATCTGCCATCCAATCAATGATTTTCTGGTCCACGTCGTCTCCTCCTAAATGAGTGTCTCCATCTGTAGCTAAAACTTCAAATACACCATCTCCTAATTCTAGGATAGATACATCATGAGTTCCTCCACCAAAATCGAAAACAACAATCTTTTGCTCAATATCTTTCTTATCCAAACCGTAAGCCAAAGAGGCTGCCGTTGGCTCATTAATAATACGCTCCACCGTTAAACCAGCGATTTCACCGGCTTCTTTGGTCGCTTGCCTTTGGGCGTCATTAAAATATGCTGGAACTGTAATGACAGCTCTAGACACAGACTGACCAAGGTAATCCTCAGCCGTCTTCTTCATTTTTTGAAGGATCATAGCAGACAATTCTTGTGGCGTGTACAAACGGCCGTCAATGTCTACTCTAGGCGTGTCGTTGTCTCCTTTTAATACTTTGTAAGGAACACGTCCAGCTTCTTTACTAGATTCCGAGAATTTATTTCCCATAAATCTCTTGATAGAATAGATGGTTTTGTGAGGGTTGGTCACTGCTTGTCTTTTAGCAGGATCTCCTACTTTAATTTCACCACCTTCTACAAAGGCAATTACAGAAGGAGTTGTTCTTTTTCCCTCAGCGTTTGGAATTACAACAGGCTCATTACCCTCCATTACGGAAACACAAGAGTTTGTTGTTCCTAAATCTATTCCGATAATCTTACTCATGTCAATATATTTATTTTGTTTGCAATCCTTTTAAGTTTCTCCTACCCTATTTCAAGTATTATGCCATGATATACAATCTGACAAGCTGGCAGTTTTGGGGCCAGAACCTTAAATAAAATCGTAAAAATTGACATAAAAAGCCCTAGGAATCTGTCAAAAAAGGAAAGAGTGGTTATGGTTATACAATTGCAAATTTCATAAAACATACGCTATATTTGTAGCGGTTGGTTTACAGAAATCACCTTTAACAAGGAAGCGTAATCTTATGGAGTGTATCAGTATTTTTGATATGTTAAAAATTGGCGTTGGACCCTCTAGTTCTCATACGCTGGGCCCATGGCGTGCTGCTGAAAGGTGGCTTTCTGAATTATCAGAAGAGACCACACTTTCACAAATAACCCATATAAAAGTATCTGTCTACGGATCACTATCGCTTACGGGAAAAGGTCATGCTACGGATTACGCTTTAATGTTAGGCTTATCTGGTTATGATCCTGTGCACATTCCTACAGAAGAAATTCCGGCTGCTATTGCAGCCATAAAGGCAAATAAATCCCTCCTTCTCAACGGGATGTTTCCCATATCTTTTAATCCAGAAACGGATTTGGTGTTCGAAAAGGATTTTTTGCCTTTTCATGCCAACGGCATGGAATTTCATGCCACCACAATTAATGGAACAATTCATTCAGAAATTTACTACTCTATTGGCGGTGGTTTTGTGGTAAAAGAATCCTTAGAAAATGCCAAAGAAAATAAAGTGCAGTTCAATAGTTTCCCCTATCCTGTAGAAAAAGGAAAGGCGTTATTGGCATATTGTAAAGATACCAATCTATCTATTTCTTCATTGGTCCTGGAAAACGAAAAGTCTTTGAGGCCTGACAGTGAGATTGACCAAGGAATTCATGATATTTGGAACACCATGCTGGCTTGTATGTACGAGGGTTGCCATACAGAAGGCACCCTACCAGGAGGGCTTGACGTAAGAAGAAGGGCCTATGACCTCCATTTAACTCTAATAGGACAAAGTACTTATGAGAATAAGGAAAGCTGGCTCAATGAAATTAGAAAAACAGAAGTAAAGTTTAGACAAATTTTAAAATGGGTGAGCTGTTTTGCACTAGCCGTCAATGAGGTGAATGCGGCTTTAGGCAGGGTTGTAACTGCCCCTACAAATGGTAGTGCGGGAGTAATACCTGCAGTACTCATGTATTATTTGACTATTGAAAACCATCAAGGTTCTTTTGAAGAGATTAAGCGTTTTTTATTGGTTGCTGGAGAAATTGGTAGCATTTTCAAAAAAGGGGCTACCATATCTGCCGCCATGGGAGGCTGCCAAGCAGAAATTGGTGTTTCCTCTGCCATGGCTGCTGGAGCACTGACTGAGTTATTAGGTGGAACCCCTGAACAAGTACTTGTGGCTGCTGAAATTGCCATGGAGCACCATTTAGGAATGACCTGTGATCCTATTGGAGGACTGGTACAAATTCCCTGTATTGAAAGAAATTCTATGGGAGCCATTAAAGCTATTAATGCAGCAGAACTCGCTTTAAACTCCAATCCTGAAAACGCTAAAATACCTTTGGATAAAGTGGTAGAAACTATGTGGGAGACAGCTAAAGACATGAGTAGTAAATACAAAGAAACCTCTACTGGAGGCTTAGCTGTTGGCGTGTATTTGAGCGATTGTTAAAGAGGAACACTCATTCGTAGTATATTTTACAGAAAACACCTTACTTTTATATCCTAAAACTTTAGAGATGTCTGTAGCTAAAAAAGACTATAAAAAAATAACAGTTCAATCCCTTACTGAGATGAAAGCCAACGGAGAAAAAATATCTATGCTCACCGCATACGATTTCACCATGGCAAGAATTGTGGACCAATCCAAAGTAGACGTCATATTGGTGGGTGATTCTGCCAGTAATGTCATGGCAGGCCATGAAACCACACTTCCCATTACTTTAGATCAGATGATTTATCACGCCTCCTCTGTTGTAAGAGCTGTTTCTAGGGCCTTGGTTGTAGTAGACATCCCTTTTGGAAGTTATCAGAGTGACCCTAAAGAAGCCTTGAGATCTGCCATTCGAATCATGAAAGAAAGTGGTGGTCATGCAGTTAAATTAGAAGGGGGTGAGGAAATAAAAGAGTCTGTGAAAAGAATATTAAACGCCGGTATTCCAGTAATGGGACACTTGGGTTTGACGCCACAGTCCATTTATAAATTTGGTACTTACACGGTAAGAGCTAAAGAGGAAGAAGAAGCAGACAAATTAATTGAGGACGCCTTACTGCTGGAAAGACTTGGATGTTTTGCTATTGTACTAGAAAAAATACCTGCCACTCTAGCAGCAAAAGTAGCCGTTCAATTAACTATTCCAATTATTGGTATTGGTGCTGGTGGTGGCGTAGATGGACAAGTATTGGTTATCCATGATTTATTGGGAATGACCAAGGAATTTTCTCCTAGATTTTTGAGGAGATATATGGACTTATATCATGGAATGACTGAAGCCATTGGATCCTATGTAAAGGATGTAAAGGAAGGTGATTTCCCGAACGAACAAGAGCAATATTAAAGCTTTTTTAATCATTTTAGAACTGTTTTTAGCGTGACATCTGAGACCATCCATTTCTTTTTTATTTTACTATTTCAACCCTTTCAAACCTTATTTTCTTGAATCCTTTAGACATTTTATACGAAGACAACCATCTTATCGCTATTAACAAAAAAGCAGGTGAATTGGTACAAGGAGATAAAACAGGAGACATACCTTTAAGTGAAACGGTAAAAGCTTTTATAAAGCAGCGGGATCAAAAGCCAGGGAACGTTTATCTTGGGGTGCCCCACCGATTAGACAGACCTACTTCTGGTGTGATTATTTTTGCAAAAACATCGAAAATACTTCCTAGAATGAATGCCCTTTTTGCGAGTCAAGAAGCACACAAAACATATTGGGCATTGGTTCAGCCTACACCTGAAAATCATTCAGAAACATTGGCGCATTGGATGGTTCGCAATACAAAACAGAATAAATCCTATGCCCACAATAATGAAGTTCCAAATGCTAAATTAGCCAAACTTAAATATAGTCTAATCAAGGAACTGGACAGATATTCACTTTTAGAAATACAACTATACACTGGAAGACACCACCAAATAAGGGCGCAACTATCTGCTATTGGTTGTTGTATAAAAGGAGATTTAAAATACGGTGCTGCAAGATCTAACCCAGATGGAAGCATTCATTTACATGCTAGGCATTTATTTTTCGAACATCCTGTAAAAAAAACAGTTATTTCCATCACTGCACCAACACCAAAGGAAGCCCTTTGGAAGGCCTGTGAAGCTTAGGATTATCTTATTTTTAATAACGCTTTTTCTCTCATAATGTCGGCCACAGGCCTACCGCTCAAATGACTTTCTAACCAAGAGATTATGTCTAAATATAAAAAGGCACGTTTTTCATAAGGATGGTTTTCATAGACCTTAAGTTTGGTGTGCAATTTCCTAAAAGCATCTTGTAAATCAGTAGGGTATATCTGACCCAGATTTCTCAAGAAAACAATCATCTCTTTTTGTACAGCATGAAGGTCGTTCATTTTTAATAGAAACTTAAAAGTACTCTTGAGTTGAATCTCTAAATGATAATCCATCCCAGATTCGTAATGTGCTACAAGACTCAACACCCTGGCGAAACACATAAGGTCCTCCCTCATTTTCAAGTGTTTGTTTAGAATAATCTTTTTTAAGTAAACAATACAATTCTTGTGATCCCCTACCCCAAAATACAAACAGGCTATTTTATAATACAACAACATAATATGGTGTTGGTCTAATCTATCTTGATGCTTGTCTATTCCATAATTAATGGCTTTGACTAAATACAGACCTTGCTTAAAGGTACCTTCAAGAAAGTGAAGATTCAATTTGTTTGAGTTTAAATATAAAAAAGACAGCGAACTTATATTGTCATTTTTAGGGAAAAAGTCACTCTGTAATACCGCTTCCATATGATCTAGTGTCTCTTTAAACTGAGAACCATACTTGACGTAAAACAGAGATTCTAACAAATAATTATTCCCCTTGATGTAAAAGACAGGATGCAATTGTATCATGTCTTTTTGCTCTGTAAATAACTGTACCCATTTACTGGCATATTTGTAGCTAGAGAGGAAATCTTGGGTGAGGAAGCTATACCAAAGATGTGCTTTATACAACCAAAGTTTTTCTCTAAAACCCAATTGGTCTATGTGATAATCTGGTAGATTATTTTCAAAGTAAGAGGTGATTTTATTCAGGTCTTCATCGGACCTTGCGTAACCCACCTTAAGCATCATCGCATATAATTCTAGGGACAAATTAGACAACTTACTGGCCATGCGGTTTTCAAAAGAAAGCTGGCTAGACTGTGTCACTAATTCTTGTGCTCTGTCTGGAATACTTCTAGTGATATACTGAGTTTCTATAACTTTCTCTAACTCAACTATCTCGTATGCGATGTTTTTTTCTTGTTGCTCAATAGCTATAAACTTGGCTTTCTCTAAAATTTTTAGACTCTGTTTGTACAAGCCTTTTTGATACAAAATGGTGGCGAAATCCAATTGTTCCCTAAGCTGAACCCTAATGTTTTGATTGACTGGATTGAGTCTAAGAGATACCAATATTTGCTTGTATAAATGCGCTTTTAAATTGGATAATTGGGTCTTTTTGACAATGCCACTATTTAAAATTGTAAATTCTTCATATTGCTTTGCACGATCCAAAAGATTGAACAAAGCCAAAAATTTTGCATCTGTATTCACACCCAATCTCCCTACGTAAAGTTTGAATTGCCTTTTTTCAGATTTTGAGAGCGATTTCACTAAAACAAATAAAGGGTCTTTATGCGGATTTGTCATCGTATTATTAGAGTGCTAATCATTTGAAATATAGTGATTTAACAAAGGCCTATCTATGGTGTGTATTGTAAAACAAATACTAAAATTCGGTTTACTCCCTAGCAATTATTATCTTCGTTAGTAACACCAAATTACGGAAATATAATGAGTAAAGACAAGGTATTTATTTTTGACACCACTTTAAGAGACGGAGAACAAGTTCCTGGTTGTAAATTAGACACCCCTCAAAAACTAGAAATAGCTGCGAGACTAGATGAATTGGGTGTAGACATTATTGAAGCTGGCTTTCCTGTATCTTCACCTGGTGATTTTAATTCGGTGAATTTAATTTCAAAATTGGTTAAAAATGCTTCTGTCTGTGGACTGACTAGAGCCGTTAGAAAAGATATTGAAGTAGCTGCTGAAGCGCTTAAATATGCAAAAAAACCTAGAATCCATACGGGTATTGGAACGTCTGATTCTCATATTAAATTTAAATTCAACTCAAATAGAGCCGCGATTATCGAAAGGGCTGTAGCTGCCGTTACCTATGCCAAAACCTTTGTTGAGGATGTAGAGTTTTATGCTGAAGACGCTGGTAGAACAGACAATGAGTTTTTGGCTAGGGTTTGTGAAGCTGTTGTTAAAGCTGGAGCTACCGTACTTAATATTCCTGACACTACCGGATATTGTTTGCCGGAAGAATACGGAGCAAAAATTAAATATTTAAAAGAGCATGTCACAGGTATTCACAAAACCGTTTTATCTTGCCATTGTCATAATGACCTTGGATTAGCTACTGCAAATGCAATTGCTGGAATACAAAATGGGGCAAGACAAATTGAGTGCACTATTAATGGCATTGGAGAGAGGGCTGGTAATACTGCTCTTGAAGAAGTCGTGATGATCATGAGACAGCACCCGGGTTTAATGCTAGACACCAATATAAATAGCCAGCTTCTAAATGACACTAGCTTAATGGTTTCAAGAAATATGGGTATGATGGTACAGCCCAATAAGGCTATTGTTGGTGCCAATGCTTTTGCCCACAGTTCTGGAATTCACCAAGATGGTGTGATTAAAAATAGAGAGACTTATGAAATCATTGATCCAGCAGAAGTTGGGGTCACTGAATCTTCCATTGTTTTAACTGCCAGAAGTGGAAGGGCCGCTTTGGCTTACAGGTCTAAAAATATAGGCTATGAACTTACCAAGACACAATTAGATAAAATTTATGACCTTTTTTTGAATTATGCAGATACACACAAAGAAGTCACAGATGAAGGCATTCATGAAATCATGGTGCAATCTGGATTTGAATTTTAACCATCTGTTAATGACTAAGTATCTATGAACTTAAAGGTGGCACTTTTAACACATCACATGGAAGAGAACACCGTAATGCAACAGGTGGTTAAGTGTATTCGCGCTATTGAAGAAAACTACAACCATCTTTTTACGATTAATACCTTTACTACTGAACTCAGAAGCGGCGCTGTGTTATTGAACAAAGCTATTGTAAATAGTTGCAAAAATTCAGATGCTATACTGAGTACTTTTCCTGTATCAAGAAATGGATATCATTTATCTAAAGAAGGTATTAGAACGAATATTTTTGAAACTTTCAACTGCTATGCAAGCGTAGTGCCCACCCTACCCTTCCCTAAACAAGTCAATCTAGGGCATTATGCTTCGGATAAAAATGTAGATATCGTCGTGTTTTCTGCACTTAAGGCCGGAACGTATGCCTCCATAGAAATGGCTGCTAAATCAGGTGTAGACAGCTTTCATTCTAATATACAAAGCGTTCATCAATTGTTTCATTTGGCTTTTAAAACAGCTAAAAATAGAAACCAAAAACTTTACATCGCTATACCAGAAGGGCCTTACAAAAAATCTATTTGGGAAAAAACTGTGGCCGAGATTGCCCCCAGTTATCCAATGGTTAAGACGTTTATGTGCGATATTTCTGTAATTATTCAAACTATTTTAAAAACACCTGAAAGCTTAGATTGTATTTTCACTGATCGCGCTCACGGAAACATCATAAACAGTTTAAATAATAATTTGTTTGGACTTTCTAACCTATTACCCTGTGGTCACATGGGTATTGGTGTAAATCTTTTTGAACCATTAGAGGATAGTCCCAGCATACTCAAAGACAAGGTTAATCCTATCCCTTCGATCTATTCTTTGGCATTACTACTGTCTAGATTTGGACTTCAAGAAGAAGCTGGTGCCATACAAATGGCTGTAAATAGTGCAGGTGAGAGAGGTCTGTACACCACTTTAGACTCTTTGCCAAAAGACATTAATTGTGATCAATTAGGTGATTATTTGGCCGCTGCCATTATTGATTCAGAAGACATTGGCGTGGTGAATGATGAGAATATAGATTTAGGAAAATCTACCATTATTTAAATAAGTCGTTTTTCCAAAAACAAGAAAACATAGACCTCTATAGGCTCAAAAATAGGGTCCCAGATTCAATAAATTCTTATATTTTATTAACTTTCATAGGACCCCTATTCGTTGCAATGTTTATATTTGTGGCTTTATTACACTACTATGAAAATATCATACAACTGGCTTAAAGAATTTATTGCAACTGATTGGAATGTTGAAAAAACAGCACAATTATTGACAGATTTAGGCCTCGAAGTAGAGGGCTTAGTTCCATTTGAATCTATTAAAGGAGGCTTACAAGGGGTTGTAGTGGGACATGTATTAAGTTGTGAAAAACATTCAAACGCAGATAAATTACAATTGACTAAAGTGTCCATTGGAAATGACACTACTTTACAAATTGTATGTGGTGCTCCTAATGTAACCAAAGGCATTAAAGTGGCTGTGGCTACTATTGGAACAACATTATACACTCCAGAGGGAGAAGCATGGGTCATTAAGAAAGGAAAAATTCGAGGAGAAGAAAGCCACGGAATGCTATGTTCTGAAAATGAACTAGGATTAGGGCAGGGCCATGATGGAATTTTAATTTTGGAAGACGACCTCAAAGAAGGAACCGCATGTAGTAGTGTGTTTAATGTGGTAAGAGATGAGGTTATTGAAATAGGTTTAACGCCTAACAGGGCAGACGCCATGAGTCATTTTGGTGTAGCACGAGATTTAAAAGCTGGCTTAAAACAACAAGGGATATCTAAAGAACTCATTACCCCTTCTGTAATGCAGTTTTCCATAGACAACAGGCTTTCTACGATTCAAGTCCAAGTAGATACGCCAGACTTAGCCCCTCGATATTCTGGTATAACTATTAGCGATTTAACTGTAAATGAAAGTCCTAATTGGATGAAAAATAGGCTTAAGGCTATTGGACTTAGCCCTATAAACAATGTTGTAGATGCAACCAATTATGTATTACATGAATTAGGGCAACCACTTCACGCTTTTGATTTAGATAAAATAGAAGGAAAAAAAGTAATCGTTAAAACACTTAAGCAAGGTACTAAATTCACCACATTAGATGGCGTTGATAGGATACTGTCTTCAGAGGATTTAATGATTTGTGATGCAAAAAAGCCCATGTGTTTGGCGGGTGTTTTTGGAGGTCAAGATTCAGGAGTAACCGCGCAAACTACTTCTGTTTTTCTAGAATCTGCCTATTTCAACCCTGTTTCTATTAGAAAATCTGCCAAGAGGCATGGATTGAGCACAGATGCTTCTTTTAGGTTTGAACGCGGTATAGACATAAACCTTGTAGAAGATGCTTTGAAAAGAGCGTCACTACTCATAAAAGAATTGGCAGGCGGACAAATCAGTTCAGATATTATAGATCTTTACCCAAAAAAAGAAGAGAACTACCAAGTGTTTTTAACTTTTAAGAGAATCTATTCTCTAATAGGGGAAGAAATACCTACAGATACCATAAAGAGTATATTGAGTTCATTAGAAATTCGTGTGAATAATGTAACGGAATCCGGATTGGGATTGACCATTCCGTTTTATAGGGTAGACGTTCAAAGAGAAGTAGATGTTATTGAAGAAATTCTTAGGGTCTATGGCTACAACAACATTCATTTTTCAAAAAAAATAAATGCCTCTATCGCTTATACGGACCCAAAAGCAGATCATATTATTCAAAACAAAATTGGGGATTCATTAGCAGCCCAAGGTTTTCATGAGATTTTAACAAATTCCCTCACCTCTCCCCAGTTTTTACAGTATACTCAGGACACTGATCTACAACAAGCAGTAACTATATTGAATCCATTGAGTAGTGATTTGAGTATTTTAAAAACTTCTATGTTATTTACTGGACTTGAAACTGTTTCGCATAATATTAATAGAAAAACAAATCGTTTAAAACTCTTTGAATTTGGTAAGACATACCATCAAATTGAAGGGAATAAAATAGAAATCAAGCATTTGAGTATATTAATGACAGGTAAGAAAAATACTCAAAATTGGCTAGGATCAGATGAAAAGCTAAGTTTCTTTGATCTTAAAACCTTGGTAGAAAACATATTAGAAAGGCTTGGTATTCAAAAATGGAAAATCTCAGAAGCTACCTCTGACTTGTTTTCAGAAGGAATAAGCTACAATAGCAGAAAAGATATCATAGTAACTTTTGGTGTGCTCTCCAATAAGCTTCTTAAAAAGTTAGATATTAAACAAGAAGTTCTTTTTGCAGATTTTAATTGGGATGCAATCCTTAAATTACTAACAAAAGAAACCATTAAGTTTCAAGAAATTCCAAAGTATCCAGAAGTATCCAGAGATTTTGCCTTACTGATCAAAAACGGTGTGACTTTCGAGCAGGTAGCTCAAACAGCAAAAAACACTGAAAAAAATTACCTGAAAGAGGTGGGCTTATTCGATGTGTATACCGGAAAGAATTTACCTGAAGGCACTAAGTCTTATGGAATTAATTTTGTGCTTCAAGATCAACATGCCACACTAGAAGAAAAGCAGATAGACAAAATTATGAAAAAACTTCAATCTGCTTTTGAAAGAGACCTAGAAGCAACCCTTAGATAAATAAAAAAACGCCTTCATTAAGAAGGCATTTTTTTATACTATAACTATACCTGATACATTTTCTCTCGCTGAACTCTAATGTCTTTGTCGGACATATAGTCGTCAAAACTAAGGTATCTATCTATAACCCCTTTTGGTGTAATTTCTATTACCCTATTGGCTACTGTTTGAGCAAACTCATGATCATGGGTGGTCATTAATAAAGTCCCTTTAAAAGTTTTTAAAGAGTTGTTAAAAGCAGTAATACTCTCTAAATCCAAGTGATTTGTTGGTTCATCTAACATGAGCACATTAGCACGTAGCATCATCATTCTACTGAGCATACACCTTACTTTTTCTCCTCCAGACAATACAGTCGCTTTCTTTAAAGCTTCTTCTCCACTAAATAGCATTTTTCCTAAGAACCCTCTGATGTGTACTTCTTCTCTTTCCTCTTCGGTTTTAGCCCACTGTCTCAACCAATCTACTAAATTGCTTTGTGCTTTAAAAAATACGGAATTATCTGCTGGTAAATAGGATTGATTGGTCGTAACACCCCATTGGTATTCGCCACTTTCAGCTTTTTTATTGCCGTTTATAATTTCATAAAAAGCAGAGGTGGCTCTGGCATCTTTTGAAAAAATAACCACTTTATCTCCCTTAGCCAAATTGAGATCTACTCCTTTAAACAACAAATCTCCATCTTCAGAAAATGCACTCAAATTTTCCACATTTAAAATCTGATCTCCTGCCTCCCTTTCTCGTTCAAAAATTATAGCAGGGTACCTCCTTGAAGAAGGTTTAATGTCGTCTATTTTTAATTTTGAAAGCATTTTCTTTCTAGAAGTAGCTTGTTTACTTTTCGCTACGTTAGCGCTAAACCTCATGATAAACTCTTGAAGCTCTTTGGCTTTTTCCTCTGACTTTTTGTTTTGTTGTGCCCTTTGCCTCAAAGCCAACTGACTACTTTCGTACCAAAACGTATAGTTACCTGAATAAAGATTTAATTTTCCGAAATCAATATCTGCAATGTGGGTACAAACAGCATCTAAGAAGTGTCTGTCGTGAGATACTACTATGACTGTATTGTCATAATCTGCAAGAAAATTTTCTAACCATGAAATGGTTTCATAATCTAAGTCGTTGGTAGGCTCATCCATGATCAGTACATCTGGATGACCAAATAAAGCTTGTGCCAACAATACCCTTACTTTTAATTTTGGATCTAAATCTGACATTAAAGTGTAGTGAAAAGACTCATTAATGCCTAAATTAGAGAGCATTGCAGCAGCGTCACTGTCTGCATTCCAACCATTCATCTCTTCAAATTGAACCTGCAACTCCCCTATTCTGTCTGCGTGTTTGTCATCATAATCAGCGTATAGGGTATCTATTTCATTTTTAATATTGAATAAAGGCCTATTCCCTTTCACTACAGTTTCAAGAACGGTATTACTGTCGTAAGCGTTGTGATTTTGCTCTAAAATAGACATACGTTTACCAGGTTCCAGATAAACATGACCTGAAGTTGGGTCTAATTGTTTAGATAAGAACTTTAAAAAGGTGGATTTTCCGGCACCATTTGCGCCAATAATTCCGTAACAATTGCCTTGAAGAAAGGCTACGTTTACCTCGTCAAATAATACACGCTTCCCAAATTGGATGGATAAATTAGATACTGATAACATAGGAGTAAATAAATTTTTTGCAAAAGTATTAATTTAAATTTTGCTAGGCTTTGTTTATGGTTATTAATAAATAAGAATAGTCATAAAGCTGGTGACCGTATTTTAAGGGAATAGAAGGGATTTTAACTTGACCTTAACAATATTGGCTCTGGTCCATTTGTACCTTTGTATCATAGGATTAATTATGAAAAAAGGATTTCTAATATTAGTATGTGTTCTTGCATACAGTTGTGGTGTAATTGACAAGCGCCCTTCTCCCGTTTATTTTGGGGGAGAAATTGTCAATCCTACCAGTCCTTATTTGGTGCTATTTAAAGACGACCAAGTCATTGATTCTGCTAAATTAGATAGAAGCAATCGCTTTAAAATTAATTTTATGGCGGAGACTGAAGGGCTTTATCACTTTGACCACAGTCCTCAGTTCCATTATGTATACCTAGAAAAAGGAGATAGCCTCAGCTTGAGACTAAACACTTTAGAGTTTGATGAATCTATTGTGTTTTCCGGGAAAGGTGAAGAAATAAACAATTTCATTGTAGAATTGTTTCTAGCTAATGAAGAAGACGAACGGATTGTGGATCAATATTTTCAATTAGAACCAGACGTTTTTGATGAGAAAATTGAATCAATTCGACAAGAAAAATTAGAACAACTTTCTGCGCTTCTTAAAGAAGTATCCTTATCCCCTAGGGCTACCGCACTAATTAATGCGACCATTGATTACAATGCATTCATTTATAAAGAAAAATACCCTTTTTATCACAAGAGAGCTACCCATGAGGAGAACCTACATAATATTCCTTCTAAGTTTTATTCCTACAGAAATGAGCTAAGTCTCAACAACAAGGACCTTATTTATTTTAGACCTTACTACAATTTCATGAAATACCATTTGGGAAATTTGGCCTATATAGAATGTAAAGAAATGTGTCAAACAAATTTAGATGCTAACGGGGCAATTCATTTAAACGAGCACAAGTTAAAACTCATTGACAATTTAATTCAAGAAAAAAAATTAAAAGACAATTTGTACAGAAATGTAGTGATGTATTATTTACTAAAAGTAAGAGATACTCCAGAAAATACTTTGAGTTTTATGGAGACATTCAAAGAATACAGTCCCGGTAATATACACATGGATGAAATTGACCAATTGTTTAAGGATATTAATAACCTACAACCCAACAACAGCATTCCTAACCTTATGGTGCAAAACTCAGATGGCAGGCCTGTAGGCTTGAATGACATCTCTAAAGATAAAAAAGTAATTTTTTACTTCTGGAGTGCCAAACACGAAAACCATTTTAAGAATATTCAAGCCAGATTAAATAGTATAGCCTCTCATTATCCCGAACATACTTTTATAGGTATTAACCGAAGCACTGATTATAATCAGTGGCAACGTATGATTGAGCGTTACCAACTAAACAAAAATAACCAATACAGGTCTGAAGATTATGAAATGCTTAAAACGAGTTTGGTGATTGACCACATGAACAAAAGCATTATCATTGAAAACGGACGTATCGTAAACGGTTTTGCAGATATTTTAAACTTACAATATTAATTACCCTTCTTGTAATCTTCCAAAAACTTCGCCAAGCCTATATCTGTCAATGGATGCTTTAAAAGCCCTTCTATAGAAGACAAAGGTCCTGTCATAACGTCTGCACCAAGCTTAGCACAATCAATTACATGCATGGTATGCCTTACGGATGCAGCTAATATTTGGGTGTCAAAAGCATAATTGTCATATACCTGTCTTATTTCTGCTATGAGGTTTAAACCGTCTGTAGCAATGTCGTCCAAACGACCAATAAATGGAGACACATAGGTAGCTCCAGCTTTAGCGGCTAATAGCGCCTGACCAACGGAAAAGACCAAAGTGCAATTGGTTCTTATTCCCTTGTCTGAAAAGTATTTAATCGCTTTTATTCCTTCCTTGATCATAGGAACTTTTACAACAATTTGAGCATGGAGTGCTGCTAAAGCTTCTCCTTCTTTAACCATACCTTCAAAATCAGTAGCAATCACTTCTGCAGAAACATCCCCAGTCACAATAGCACAAATAGCCACATAGTGCTTTAAAATATTCTCATGTCCTGTAATACCTTCTTTGGCCATTAAAGAAGGATTGGTGGTTACACCGTCTAAAATACCTAAATCTTGGGCTTCTTTAATCTGATCTAAATTGGCAGTATCTATAAAAAACTTCATGGGGTATAATTTTTATGGGAAAAAGGTTAATTGATGTTATTGGGAATAAATATAAGTCATTGAATTTAATCAAAAACTAATTTACAAATTATAATGTTTGGAAAGCATCTTTTCAAATACTTTACTGGGCAGCACTTTTTTGAGTAGCAAAGAAAATTTCTGCAATGGACTCCCCACCACATAATGAACTTTAGGATGCTTGGCATTCATTATTTTATATACTGATTTTGCCACTGCTATTGGATCTGAACCCGCAGAAACATGCGCATTCATTTGATCTATATTTTGCTGGTATAAAGGGTGGTATGGTGATGTTTTTTCAGGGGCTACGTGGTATCGGCCAGCGGCAATATTAGTCGCAAAGTCACCAGGGGCTAAAGTACAGCAGTGTACACCAAAAGGTTTAAGCTCCATCCTATAAGTCTCTGTAATAATACTCAGTGAGGCTTTGGAAGCTGAATAAATACCCCTGTAAGGTAAACCCATCGCTCCAGCAATGGAAGTAATATTAACAATCAATCCGGATTGCTGCTTTCTCATAGCAGGCAAAACAGCTTCAATGACCCGCATTGGTCCTTTAAAATTTGTGTTGTAACAATGGTCAATAGCGTCGTATGGGGTCTCTTCTAAAGGACCTGTAATACCCACTCCAGCATTGTTTATTAATACATCTATACGCCCAGAAAGCTTCAAAACTTCATTTACAGCAGTCTGGATGGTGTCTGGTTTAGAAACATCTAATGCGAGTAAAGGAAAATAATTAAAATTTTTATATTGGGCTGGATTCCTTGCAGTTCCATATACTTTACAGCCTTTTTCAGTGAGGTAAATCCCTATGGATTTTCCTATTCCTGAAGAAGCGCCTGTGATAAAAATTATGGGAAGGGGTTTCATATGTATTTGTGTAAACAAAGAAACAAAAAAAAGGGCAAGCTACCTAAATCGCACCGCTACAACCACATACCCTTGCTGTGTTCCCACCCTGGGGGATTCTGCAGGAGCTGGTCGTATAGGACTTGCCCATGCAAATATAATTAAACCTCAAAGCTTTCCGAATTTTTTAGGAATCATTTTAACATCTAATTTATATTAAATACCTTGTGAAATATAAATGCATAGCAATGAAAATGCCTAAAATGTTAAGCCTCAGTTTTTTAAGCATTCTAATGTTGGGCTGCGGTGGTACTCAAAAAAAACTACTGCCCTACAGCTTAAAATTATCTAATAAAGGCAAGCGCTATCAACATGGAGATTGGGCTGCCTTTAAATTAATATCCAATGAGACCAACGCACCTAAAAAGCTATCTTTTTTCCTGGATGGAAAGGCTTTAGAAACCAAAGGAGATAGCGTAAAACTCATAACAAATAGCCTAGGAAATAAAACTTTAGAGTTGAGGATTAGCGGAGACAACATTTCCTTTAAGCTGTCTGAAAAAATTAAAGTTTTTGCAGAAAAAGGACCAGAACTTTATACTTACACCATAGTAAACACTTATCCTCACGACATAAATGCCTACACCCAAGGTTTAGAGTTTTACAAAGACACTTTATATGAAAGCACTGGGCTTAGAGGGTTCTCTAGCCTTAGAAAAGTAGATTTTAAAACAGGAAAAGTACTCAAGAAATTAGATCTTCCAGACGCTGTTTTTGGAGAAGGCATTACCATTCTCAATGAGCGTTTGTATATGCTTTCTTGGCAAAGTGGAAAAGGCTTTGTATTTGATCCTGCAACTTTTAAAGCGCTGTCTCAATTCTCCTACGGCCAAAGCAAAGAAGGATGGGGACTCTGTAATGATGGCAAAAAGCTCTTTAAAAGTGATGGCACTCAAAAAATCTGGTTTTTAGACCCTCAAAACCTTAGTGAAGTGAGTCATATTGAATTGGTTACAAACAAAAGCTTCTTTAAGAATACCAATGAATTGGAGTATGTCAATGGCCTTATTTATGCCAATGTATATCTAAAGGAAAGTGTTATGGTCATTAACGCTACCTCAGGTGCCATTGAAGGTGTGGTTAATTTTTCGGGATTAAAAAAACGAGTCACCCCCCATAGTGAATTGGATGTACTCAACGGAATTGCTTACCACCCAACAAGAAAAACTTTCTTTGTGACTGGAAAAAAATGGGATAAAATGTTTGAAGTACGTATAGAGAAGAAATAATGTTTAAAAAAAAAATAAGGGTACAACAAAGCGATTTAGACAAATTAGAGCATGTAAACAATGTTAAGTATGTAGACTGGGTTCAAGACATTGCTTTGGAACACTGGAACAAGAAAGCACCTAAAGAGATGCAAGAAAAATGGGTTTGGGTCATGACAAAACATTGCATAGAGTATAGAAAAGCGAGTTTTTTAGGAAACACTATTAACGTAAAGACTTATTTGAAATCTTCTAATGGAGCCATGGCTACTAGAATAGTTGAGTTTTACAATGAAACTGATAATAAAGCTTCAGTTACCTCAACCACTTCCTGGTGCCTCTTAGACGCAAGCACATTTAAACCCAAAAGAATACCAGAAGATGTGTCGGCTGTTTTTATAGAATAGCCGGATAATTTTATATGAAATGGTTTAACAAGATATATAAGCATTGCAATAAATCACAAAGGGCTGTCGTAAACGACAGCCCTTTGTGATTTTAAAAGTGATGTTTGACTAAGCGTTAAATAAATCCCTATGCCCCATTAATGCATTCACTTCATCTTTCACCTGGGCTATAGCTGCTTCATTATCTATGTCAGACAATACCCTGTCTACAAAATCTACTACTGTTTTCATATCTGATTCATCTAGTCCCCTTGTGGTTATTGCTGCAGTTCCAAACCTAATTCCAGAAGTAACAAAAGGAGATTTGTCGTCAAAAGGAACCATATTTTTATTGGCAGTAATGTCTGCTTGAACAAGGGCAAATTCCGCTTGCTTACCATTAATGCCTTTATTTCTAAGGTCAATTAACATCATATGATTGTCAGTGCCGCCAGAAATAATATTATATCCCTTAGCTACAAAAGCTTCTGCCATAGCTGCTGCGTTTTTCTTTACCTGCAACATATAGTGTAAAAAAGTATCCGTTAATGCTTCTCCAAAAGCAATGGCTTTAGCTGCTATGATGTGCTCTAAAGGACCGCCTTGATTCCCAGGGAATACGGCTAAATCTAACAAAGAAGACATTTTTCTCAAAGAACCATCTTTTAAAGTAATTCCAAAAGGATTGTCAAAATCATTACCCATGAGTATTAGACCACCTCTAGGACCTCTCAAAGTTTTATGCGTTGTAGTGGTTACTATATGACAATGTGGAATTGGATCGTTTAAAATACCCTTTGCAATAAGTCCAGATGGGTGGGAAATATCTGCTAAAAGTAGCGCGCCAACTTTATCTGCAATAGCCCTGAATCTTTTAAAATCTAGGTCTCTTGAATAAGCAGACGCTCCTGCGATAATTAATTTAGGCTGCTCTTTAATAGCAATGGCTTCAATATTGTCATAGTTTAGTAAACCAGTTTCTTTTTCTACCCCATAAAAAGTTGGATTATAAAGACGACCAGAAAAATTCACTGGAGAACCGTGGGTTAAATGCCCCCCGTGAGACAAATCAAAACCTAATATAGTGTCTCCTGGTTTTAAACACGCGTGGAAAACAGAAGCATTTGCTTGAGAACCTGAATGCGGCTGAACGTTAGCGTAAACAGCTCCAAAGAGTTCTTTTGCCCGGTCTATCGCTATTTGCTCTACCTCATCTACTATCTCGCAACCCCCGTAATATCTTTTACCAGGATACCCCTCAGCGTATTTATTGGTTAATACAGAACCCGCAGCTTCCATGACTTGTGGGCTAGCAAAGTTTTCAGAAGCAATCAATTCAATGCCTTCTATTTGTCTGGCTTCTTCTTCTTTTATTAAATCAAAAATTAGAGTGTCGCGTTGCATAATGAGCAGTTTATAATTTAAGTCTCAAAAATACGAATAGAAGGGCTATAAATAGTTTACTTTGAATAGAAAAATTATCAATTTTATTAAATGATATCAACAATTGAAAAGCAGCCTAAAGGTGTTTTTCAATTGGGAGTTGTAGTAAATCGTAATGAGAATCGTGGGCTACAACAGTATCGTTTTTTAATAGAATTAATTGTGGTGATTGGTGCATTACCTGAAACGTACTGGCCACCTTATTAGAAACCGCCCTGAAAGACAATAGGTCCAAGAAATAAAAATCTGCCCTACCATTAAATTCTAATAGCGACTTTTCTAGCTGTCTCTGTACCATACTACTAATTCCACAGCTAGAAGAGTGTTTGTAAATAATTTGCAACCTTACATTTGACTGCGCTTTAATATCCTCCAATTGTGCTTCACTTTGCAATGATTTCCAAGACAACGCAGGAGCTTTTTTTGTCTCTTTATCGGAGTCGTTGGATTTAAAAAATTTCTTAAACATATAGGCTTGTTTTTTCAATGGGTGATTTACAAGACAAAATTACAGTAAAAATTCAAATTAAACTGACTAAATGTCCTGTTTTTAATGGGTTTAAGTGACCTTTTGTCTGTGTTACAGCTTTGGACCTAACATTGTATTAGAATAATTAATTAACCCTTAAAACAACATTATATGCAACTTAATAACTTTACCATCAAAGCCCAAGAGGCACTTGGGGAAGCCCAACAAATTGCTATGGGATATTCACATGCAGAAATTGATGTAGCGCATTTATTTAAGGCCTTATTTAAAGCAGACCAACACCTCATGCCTTTTCTATTAAAGAAAATGGAGGTTAATGTACCCATGCTACAGCAGATATTGGATCAAATGTTGGTTCAAAAAGCCACTGTACAAGGATCGGAAATAGGTTGGTCAAGAGAAGCGAGCGCAGTATTGCAACAAGCCATTCAGGAATCAAAAAAAATGAATGACGACTATGTGACCCTGGAGCATATATTTTTAGCCATTTTCAATACAAAAAATCAAATGGCTCAAGTATTAAAAGACCAAGGAGGGAGCTCAAAAAATTTAGAAGCAGCCATTCAAGAATTGAGAAAAGGAAATAAAGTAGCTTCTAATGACGCAGAAGCCACTTATAATGCCCTTGAAAAATATGCTAAAAATTTAAACGCACTCGCAGAAAGCGGGAAATTAGACCCTGTGATTGGAAGAGATGAAGAGATTAGAAGGGTCTTACAAATTTTATCTAGAAGAACAAAAAACAACCCCATGCTTGTAGGGGAGCCTGGTGTAGGTAAAACAGCCATTGCAGAAGGCTTGGCGCATAGGATTGTTCAAGGCGATGTTCCAGAGAATTTAAAAGGAAAAACCTTATATGCCTTAGATATGGGTTCTCTAATTGCTGGAGCCAAATACAAAGGAGAATTTGAAGAGCGACTTAAATCAGTTATAAAAGAGGTTACAGACGCCAATGGAGAGGTGCTATTGTTTATAGATGAAATTCACACCCTAGTTGGTGCAGGAGGCGGAGACGGTGCCATGGATGCAGCCAACATATTAAAACCCGCATTGGCGAGAGGGGAGCTCAGGGCTATAGGCGCCACTACTTTAGATGAATTTCAGAAATACTTTGAAAAAGACAAAGCCCTAGAACGAAGGTTCCAAAAAGTACTCGTAGACGAGCCTAATACAGAAAGTGCTATCTCTATCCTAAGAGGTATAAAAGACAAGTATGAAGCCCACCATAAAGTACAAATAAAAGATGAAGCCATTATTAGTGCGGTTCAGTTGTCTCAACGCTATATTACCAATAGATTTTTACCGGATAAGGCCATAGATTTAATGGACGAAGCGGCCTCAAAACTCAGGATGGAAATTAATTCTAAACCAGAAGAATTAGATCAATTGGACCGAAAAGTGCTTCAATTAGAGATTGAATTAGCCGCCATTAGGAGAGAAAAAAGTAAAGAGGCTGTAAAGTCTTTAGAAATGGATCTGGCCAATTTAAAGGAGAAAAGAAATGAGATATTCACTAAATGGGAAGGGGAGAAAAATGAGATTGAAGCGATCCAAAAAATTAAAAAGTCACTGGAAGATTTAAAACTAGAAGCAGAACGTGCAGAGCGAAATGGAGATTTTGCCAAAGTAGCAGAAATTAGGTATGGTCAAACCAAAACTTTAGAAGACCAACTGGGCGTACTTCAAGAAAAATTGAGTAGTCAAAACAATGAGGACAATCTGATCAAAGAAGAAGTCACCAGTGAGGACATTGCAGAAGTAGTTTCAAAATGGACCGGTATACCTGTGACTAAAATGCTGCAGACAGAGGTAGAAAAGCTACTGAATTTAGAGGGCGTGCTTCACAAAAATGTAGTGGGCCAGCAGGAAGCAATTATTGCAGTGTCTGACGCTATTAGGAGAAGCAAAGCAGGGCTCCAAGACACAGACAAACCACTGGGATCCTTTTTGTTTTTGGGGACTACTGGGGTAGGAAAAACCGAATTGGCCAAAACATTGGCACAGTTTTTATTCAATGACCCCAATGCCATGACGCGAATAGACATGAGTGAGTACCAAGAAAAGCATGCCGTTAGTAGGTTGGTGGGTGCACCTCCAGGTTATGTAGGATATGAAGAAGGCGGGCAATTAACAGAAGCCATTAGAAGAAAACCTTACTCGGTTGTTTTATTAGATGAAATTGAAAAAGCCCATCCAGATACTTTTAATATACTTCTTCAGGTGTTAGATGAAGGTAGGTTAACAGACAATAAAGGGAGGGTCGCGGATTTTAAAAATGCGATCATAATAATGACTAGCAATATTGGAAGTAGTTTTATTCAAGATGCTTTTGATCATGAAACAGACATTGAAAAGGCTACAGAACTTGCTAAAGAAGGCGTTTTAAATGCTTTAAAGCAACAAGTTAAGCCTGAATTTCTTAATAGAATAGACGACATAGTCATGTTTAGTCCTCTCACAAAAGAAAATATTAAGGAGATTGTTAAAATTCAAATGAAACAATTGCAAAAGCAGTTGAATGAAAAGCAAATTACCATAGACATTAGTCCAGAAGGTATAGCAACACTTGCTTTAAAGGGGTACGATCCTCAGTACGGCGCTAGACCGCTTAAAAGAGTGATCCAAAAAGAAGTCTTGAACAAACTGTCTAAAGCCATATTGGGTGGTGAGATGCATACCGATAGTGTGGTATTAATAGATAGTTTTGAAGGAGAAATTGTTTTTAGATCACCTGAAAAGATAAGTGTATAATTAATTTCATTTATGCTATTATGAGAAAAAAAGGCCATCTTGATGGCCTTTTTTTTATATTTATAAAAAAATAAGCATGCCTACAAAAGCAGACAGGACCAAGCAGTTTATTATAGAAAAGGTAGCCCCTCTATTTAATAAACATGGATACGCAGCAACAAGTCTTTTCCATATCACAGAGGCTACAGGACTCACAAAAGGGGCTATTTATGGAAATTTCACCAACAAAGAGTCTTTAGCGCTAGCAGCTTACCAATTCAATAGTCAAAATTTAATCAATCAACTGGAAAAGGTCATTCAAGCAAAGACCCATCCATTAGAAAAACTAAGTGCTTTTACCAACTTTTACAAAAATTACCGTCAATTCACAACGCCTATTGGCGGATGCCCTATTCTTAACATAGGTATAGACGCCTTAGAAAATAACAATGCTTTATCCGATTCAGTGAAGGAGACCATTAAATCGCTAGAGAAAATGGTCACTAAAGTACTCACCAATGGAATTGATAGTGAAATTATTCATGTTAGGGTGCTGCCAGCGCAATTTTCAAAACAATTAATCACTATGCTACAAGGCGCTGTAAGCATGTCTAGCATCACTGGAGATTATAAGTACCTTACCAATACTGTAATGTATTTGGATCAATTAATTATCAGAGAAATTAAACACGTTAAAAACTTTTAGAATGAAAAAATATATCACCTTATTTTCCCTATTGTTCATTTCGCTATTCAATGTTACACCACTTAATGCGCAAGAAAAAAACGAGTACACCACCAGTGTATATTTTATTAGACATGCAGAGAAAGACAGGTCTAATCCAGACGAGAGAAACCCTCACTTAACAGACCAAGGAATACAAAGGGCTGAAAAATGGGCCCATTTTTTCAAAGATATTCCCTTAGACGCCGTCTACAGTACAAATTACCACAGAACCATAGAGACCGCTTACCCTACTGCCCAACAAAAAGATCTGGAGGTTATAAACTATGACCCTAGAAAATTAGACCCATCTCCATTTGTTAACAAGCATAAAGGGAGCACTATATTAATTGTAGGTCATAGCAATACAACGCCTGCATTTGTAAATGCATTTTTAGGAGAAAAAAAATATGAAGACCTATCAGACACAGATAATGGAAGCGTATTTTTGGTTCGTTATAGCCATACGGAGAAAATCGCAGTACAATACCATGTAGATTAAGCTACTTAAATGTATTTTTGCACCTATGCAACCTAAAATTAATATCAGAAATAAAAGGGCCAGATTTGAGTATGAACTCATAGATCAATACAATGCTGGTATTGTGCTTGGAGGTACTGAAATTAAATCTATTCGGTTGGGTAAAGCCAATATAACAGAGAGTTTTTGTGAATTTAATGAACGAGGAGAATTGTTCATTGTCAATATGCAAGTGGAAGAGTACAGTCATGGAACACATTACAACCACAAACCAAAGGCACTGAGAAAACTTCTGCTTCAAAAAAGAGAGTTGACCAAATTACATAAAGAAGTTAAAAACTCTGGACTAACCATTGTTCCGTTACAATTATACCTTACGGATAAAGGCTTGGCAAAACTAAATATTGCCCTGGCTAAAGGGAAGAAACTTTACGACAAAAGAGAAGCTATTAAAGAAAGAGATACGAAGAAAGACCTGGCTAGAATTAAGAAAAATTTCAATGCTTAATTTCTTGTATAAAATTTATTTACCTTCTTTTAAAACTTCTTTTTTTTGTTTTTTCTTTTTTGCCTTTATGCTAAAAAGCTACAGCCAAAAACTAGCCAAAACATTAGCCCCACAATACCAATGGGAGTACAGTTATAGTGCGGCTCTACCTCCTACCCCATTTGATACTTTGCGCCCTAGAACACCCTTTCAAAACTGGGCGCTAGGATATGCTTGGGATAAGCCATTTCCAGATAGAAGCACTCACAAGCGCTATCTAAATCCAATATTGCCACAGATAAATTTTAACCGTGTTCAAGGATTCGAAGCCAGTCTAATCGCTAATTATAAAATAGACCCTCATACTATTTTAAAGGCAAAATTGAACTATGGGTTTTCGGATCGTATATTCAGGCCAACTTTAGCCCTGAGAAAGGACCTCAATACACAGCATACTTTAAGCTTAATAGTTGGGAATGAATTGCGTCAATTCAATGAATCTCCTGCTATTGTGCCAAGGGCTAACACTATTAATAATTTATTTTTTGGAAATAATTACGCCAAACTTTACGCCGTCAATTTTTTATCGCTCTCACATTATTTCAATGGAAAAAAGCCCCACGCTTTTAAGCTAAAAAACAAACTCAGCTTAATTGAAAATTCTGCCGTTTATAATAGTCAAAACACCTATTTATTTAAAAGTAATGAAATCGTAGAAAAGGAGATTAATACCATATCTCCATCAGGCATTTCTTATGGAGCATTTAATTCCATCAGTCAAATTGTTCATGAGCTAGTCGTTCAATTTGGAAAAGAAAATTCATCTAAAACCTATTTTAATCACCTTGGAATAGTTATAAAAAACAGCGTACCTCTGAATGATCCTGAGTTTTTTAAAATAAATAAAAATAGTCCGAATAACCCTATAGAAATTTACAAACCCTATATTCATTTGTCCTTGCAGCACAAACAAATGATAGAAACAACCCCTTTAGGTAGCTTTAAAAGTTTTGTGCAAGGAGGTGGTTTTTTCAGAAGCTCTGAACTTTCATTTACAGATCTAAAACATTTTAACGGCAATGAAACATCCGTAATGAGGGGGTCTTACTTAGAGGTGTTTGCCCTTTTGCCTTATTATGAATTCAGTACAAATGGGCACTACCTTCAAGGACATTTTGAACAAAATTTCAAGGGATTCTTGTGGCAAAAATTGCCCCTTATAAAAGGACTGAATTTTCATACTATAGTGTCCTTCAAGACACTTTATACTCAAGGGAGGAAACCTTACCAAGAATTCGCTATTGGGCTTGGAAATATTGGAATAGGAAAGACCAAAATATTGAGGGTCGACTTTTTTAAATCACTACACAAGCAAGAGACGAATGCTGCTGTTAGGGTTGGATTGGTCTACTAATTCTTATTTTCTAATAAAGGAACAAATTTAAAAGATCCATAAGTCTGACGTTCAAATTTTAGTTCACTTACTCTTGTGTAACGCGTCATTTCCTGCTCTTTATCTCCTACAGGTATCACTAAATACCCTCCAATCTTCAACTGCTCTAAAAGTGGTTTTGGAACAAATGGTGCTCCAGCAGTCACAATAATACCATCAAAAGGTGCCTCAGTTTCAAGTCCAATATAGCCATCTCCAAAAAGGTGCTGTTTTGGCCTATAACTTGCTTTTTTAAAAAACAATTGGGCCTTTTTAAACAGTTCAAGCTGTCTTTCTATGGTGTATACCTGAACCCCTAATGCAAGCAAAATAGCTGTTTGGTAACCACTACCTGTACCTATTTCTAAAATCTTATCTCCTTTTTTAAGCTGGAGTAATTCGGTTTGAAAAGCCACTGTATATGGGTGAGATATGGTTTGGTCTGCCCCAATGGGAAACGCCTTGTTTAAATAGGCATGGGATTCAAAACTTGAATCTAAAAACAAGTGCCTAGGCACTTGCCTAATCGCATCTAAGACCTTGGCATCTATAATCCCCTTTTCTTGAAGTGTCTTAGCTAAAATATTTCTTAAACCCTGATGTTTAGGTGAGTTGAGCAAGTCTTTGTAATTTAGTTCCGAAGATAATAAATATACAAAAATGATTAATTACAAAATCTACAAAAGAATGGGTACATATCCTTATTTTTGTAAGTAAAACAAAAACAATATGCTCAAAATTGGCGTTCTTGGTGCAGGACATCTCGGTAAAATACACTTAAAATTAGCACATGAATCTTCTAAATACCTTTTGGTGGGTTTTTATGATCCTGATATTAAAGCAAGTAAACTACTCAGTGAACAAATGGGATGTCATTATTTCAATTCCATTGAATCACTCATAGATGCAGTAGACGTTATAGATATAGTAACGCCTACCCTTTCGCATTTTGATGTGGCACAAAAAGCGATTACCAAAGGAAAACATGTATTTATTGAAAAACCTATAACAACAACCATAGAAGAAGCCAATGCGTTAATTGCTTTGGCTGAAAAATACGGTGTAAAAGGACAGGTAGGACACGTAGAACGTTTTAACCCTGCGTTTAAGGCTGCGAAGGAGCATATAGTAAATCCAATGTTTATTGAAACACACAGGTTGGCTGAATTTAATCCAAGAGGTACAGATGTACCCGTTGTTTTAGATTTAATGATACATGACATAGATATTATACTCAGTGTAGTTCCTTCAGAGGTAAAAGAAATTCACGCTAGCGGTATTGCTGTTATTAGTCAATCTCCAGATATTGCCAATGCAAGAATTCTTTTTGAGAATGGATGTGTGGCGAACCTTACAGCGAGTAGAATTTCTATGAAGAACATGAGGAAATCTAGGTTTTTTCAAAAAGACGCTTACATCTCTGTAGATTTTCTAGAGAAAACTTCTGAAATAGTTAGAATGAAAGATGCGCCTAAAGATATTGGCCCATTTGACATGGTGCTGCAAAATGCTGAAGGAGATCAAAAACAAATTTATTTTGAAAAACCTACTATAGCACCCAATAATGCTATTCTAGAAGAATTAGATTCTTTTGCCTGGGCCATTTCTAACCATAGCACGCCTGTAGTTTCTTTACAGCAAGGTGGAAAAGCCCTTGAAATTGCACAACGAATTATAAATTGCTTTTAATGGATACGATTAAAAATATAGCCGTAATTGGCGCTGGAACAATGGGGAATGGAATTGCCCATGTTTTCGCACAATACGGTTTTAAAGTTTCGCTCATAGATAGAGAAATATCCATCTTGAAAAAAGCATTAGAGACTATTGAAAAAAATCTGAATAGACAAGCTGAAAAAGGCCAAATCAACAGCGCTGAAATCCCTGAAATATTATCCAGCATCAGCTTGCATAGCAAGCTAGAAGAAGGTCTTGCTCATGCTGATCTAGTGATTGAAGCTATTGTTGAAGATTTAGAAGTTAAAAAGATTTTGTTCAAAAATTTATCCAATATAACAGCTGCCAATACTATTCTTGCATCCAACACTTCTTCTATCAGTATTACCCAATTAGCACAGGCCACTTCTAAACCTGAAAAAGTAATTGGAATGCATTTTATGAATCCGGTTCCACTAATGACTTTGGTAGAGGTTATTTCTGGTCAAAATAGCAGTCAGGCTACCATTGACGCTGTTGAGTCACTGACACAAAAAATTGGCAAAAAAGCTGTTCACGCCAAGGACTATCCCGGATTTATAGCCAATAGAATTTTAATGCCCATGATTAATGAAGCCATTGAAACGCTCTTTCAAGGTATTGGAAGTATTGAAGGAATTGACGCTATTATGAAAGGTGGCATGCGGCATCCAATGGGACCATTACAACTGGCAGATTTTATTGGTTTAGATGTCTGTTTGTCTATTCTGAATGTATTATACGACGGTTTTAAAAACCCCAAATATGCCCCTTGCCCATTATTAATTAATATGGTAAACTCAGGACTATTAGGCGTGAAATCTAAAGCAGGTTTCTATCTTTACACAGACCTAAAAAATCCAATTGTAAATCCAAGTATTAAAATATAAATATGTCTATTTCAGAAAACTTAAAGTTTTTTAAAAATGAGCTTCCAGAAAAAGTTAGCCTAGTCGCGGTATCTAAAACAAAACCATTAGAAAACTTGCAAGAGGCGTACACCTTTGGACAGCGAATTTTTGGAGAAAACAAGATTCAGGAAATGACAGAAAAGTGGCAGCTTTTACCTAAAGACATTGAATGGCATATGATAGGCCATGTTCAGACAAATAAGGTGAAATACATGGCGCCATATGTCTCCTTAATTCATGGAGTTGACAGGCTTAAAGTATGGAGTGAAATACACAAACAAGGACTGAAAAACGACAGAATAATTCCCTGCTTACTTCAAGTTCATATTGCAGATGAAGAAACCAAGTTTGGGTTTTCAGCAGATGAGATAAAAGAGATTATTACCCATAACACACTTTTAGAATTTCCTAATGCCAAAGTAGTTGGATTAATGGGAATGGCCAGCAATTCTAATGACCAAGATAAGGTAAGGGCTGAATTTAAGGGACTTCGAAAATTATTTGACTCAGCCAATGAAATGGGGTGTAATTTTGAGTTGCTTTCTATGGGTATGAGTGGAGATTATACTATTGGGATTGAAGAAGGAAGTAATATGGTCAGAGTAGGGAGTAAAATTTTTGGCAATAGAAATTATTGATATGAAATATGCAATTCTCGATATAGAAACAACTGGTGGGAAATACAATGAGGAGGGAATTACTGAGATAGCCATTTATCAGTTCGATGGGAACCAAATAACAGACCAATTCATCAGTCTTGTAAATCCAGAAAAAAGCATTCAAGCGTTTGTAGTTAAACTCACAGGTATTACTGATAAAATGGTGATAGGTGCGCCAAAATTTCATGAAATAGCCAAAAGAATCATTGAAATTACGGAAGATTGTATTCTCATTGCGCACAATGCACAATTTGACTACAGAATTTTAAAAACTGAATACAGTAGATTAGGCTATGATTACCAGAGAAAAACACTTTGTACGGTAGACCTATCCAAAAAACTTATTCCCAATATGGAATCTTACAGCTTAGGTAAATTAGTAAGGGCTTTAGGAATACCCGTATCTGATAGACACAGGGCAAATGGAGATGCCCTTGCTACGCTTAAGTTATTTAAACTGCTATTATCTAAAGAAGAAGACCACCAAAGCATATCAGAACTTACCCGCTCAGAGAATACGGGAATATTGACAAACAAACAAGTAGATCTGTTGGATCAAATACCTAATGAAACTGGTTTAGTTAGTTTTTTAGACAAGGAAGATCAAGTCATTTATGTGTTGGCCAGTGACCAATTGAAAAAAGGCATTACCCAGCTATTCACCAAACAATCTAGTGTAGCTAAAAGTGTCAATAAAAAAATGAGACAAGTAAAAGTAACCCTCACAGGCAGTCTTTTAATGGCTCAAATGAAATACCAATTGGCATTGACCAAGTTTAGACCTAAATACAATAGAATGCCTACAAAGAAATCACTGCAAACTGCACTGGACATGAACTATCCTTTTCAAGATGGTTTAATGATAGACAAGGGGAGAAATGAAGGAGAAAAAAGTGTTTATAGGATAAAAAATAACCAATTGTTAGCCATTGGGTATGTTGAATTGAATTACCAGATCAACAATGAAGCTATTTTAGATCAATTACTCAATACGGTAAAAGAAAACAATCCATTGAAAAAGACACTTCTGAGTAGCCATTTAAAAAAACCGCTAAAATTACACTCCTTAGAAGTTAAATAATTGGGTTATCTTAATACACCGCTTAGGTTATCATTTATTGACTAAAAATAAAATAGCCTCCACAATAAAACAAACAGACTTTGAAAGCGAATACTTTAAAACAATTTAAAATAAAAGTTCACGAAATCATTTACGAAGCAGACACCCCTATGGGAAAAGCTTTTGATGTGCTATTGGCTGTTTTAATTCTTCTTAGCGTGCTTATTGTTATGCTAGAAAGTGTGGCTAGTATTGATGTAAAATACCACAACCTACTTTTGGGATTTGAATGGGGAATTACCCTCTTTTTTACAGCGGAATACCTTGCCAGAGTTTTCTCTGTTGAAAAGCCTAAAAAATATATATTTAGTTTCTATGGTATCATTGACCTTTTAGCTACTATACCGCTTTATCTATCCTATCTTCTGGCAGGATCACAAGTCCTATTAGCTTTAAGAGCATTTAGACTATTAAGAATATTTAGAATTCTAAAGCTAGTGAGCTTTTTAGGAGAAGCTTCTGTATTAAAGCAAGCGCTTAAAGACTCTAGGAATAAGATTTTAGTGTTTATTTACGTGGTGCTCATACTTTGTGTGATTATGGGTACTTTCATGTATTTAATTGAAGGCAGTGAAAGTGGCTTCACTAGTATACCCAGAAGTATTTATTGGACCATTGTAACCCTTACAACGGTTGGCTATGGAGACATAGCGCCACAAACACCGCTAGGACAATTTGTAGCTTCCATGATTATGATTCTCGGTTATGGAATTATAGCAGTGCCTACTGGTATAGTTACGGTAGCATTTAATAAGAATAAAAATGCTGCTGTAATAACAAACACGCAATCATGCCAGCAATGTGGTACAGAGGGCCATAAAGATGGTGCAAAATTCTGCTTTAATTGTGGGGCAAAATTATGAGTAATACCAAGCATTTAATTTCAATTATTGGACCTACTGCTATTGGAAAAACCAGTTTAGCCATTGCGCTTTCTAAAAAGTATGGTGCGCCTATCTTATCGTCAGATTCTCGCCAATTTTATAGAGAAATGTATATTGGCACTGCTGTACCTTCTAAAGAAGAGCTTGCTGCTGCACCACATTTTTTTATACAACACAAAAGCATACAAGATCCTTACAGCGTTGGTGATTTTGAAAGGGAAGCCATGGGCTTTTTAAAGAATCATTACTTAACAAATGACATAGCTATTATGGTTGGAGGCAGTGGCTTATATACAGATGCTGTTTGCAAGGGTTTAGATAAATTTCCAGAGGTTCCCGATCAAATTAGAACTGATTTAAATGAGGCTTTAATTAATAATGGGCTTGAAACGCTCACGAATAAACTTAAAGATTTGGACCCAAAAGCATTTGAGCAAATTGCTGTTGACAACCCAGTTAGGGTCATACGAGCCCTTGAAGTATGTTTGGCGTCCGGAAAACCCTATAGTAGTTATTTAAATCAGCACAAAGACAAGAGACCGTTTAAGGTTCACTACCTAAATATCACAGCACCTAGAGAAACAATATACGAGCGGATCAATCAAAGGGTGGACCTCATGATTAAAAACGGACTTGAAGAAGAAGTAAGGGGATTATTGGATCGAAAAAAACTGAATGCACTGAACACAGTAGGCTACAAAGAACTCTTTAGATGTATTGAAGGGGAGATATCTCTAGAAACAGCTATAGAAGAAATTAAGAAAAACAGTAGGCGTTTTGCAAAAAGGCAACTGACTTGGAATCGAAAGAATACAGAAGCCATAGTGGTAAACTATAAAAAAGCCATAGAAGACAGTATGACTTATTTAAATAAAGCCATACCAACTTCCAAGGATTTGAATAGTTAAAGTGCTCTAGGCCTCTTTGTTTATTACCAATCTAAAGCCCTCTCCGTGTATATTGATAATTTCTACATTAGGATCTTGTTTTAAATACTTACGCAACTTGGCAATATACACATCCATACTTCTAGAAGTGAAGTAATTGTCGTCTCTCCATATTTTAGTCAAAGCCAATTCTCTTGGCATTAAATCATTTTCATGAAGCGCCAACATTCTCAGTAGCTCATTCTCTTTTGGGGAGAGCTTTATTGACTCCTCTAAATTAAATTTCAAAAACCTCAGTTTAGAATTTAAATGGAAATCACCTATTGTAAATTCAAATTGCTTACTATCTGCAGAGGTAGCAACAGATTTTCTCTGAAGAATTGCTTTTAATTTTAGAAGCAGTACTTCAGAATCAAACGGCTTGTTTAAATAATCATCTGCTCCGGCTTTATATCCAGCTAGAACATCTTCTTTCATGGTCTTAGCTGTCAAGAATACGATTGGAATTTGTTCGTTTTTTTCTCTAATCTCTCTCGCTAAAGTAAACCCATCTTTGTAAGGCATCATGACGTCCAAAATACAGACATCAAAATCTTCTTTTTTGAATTTTTCAAAACCTTCCATGCCATTTTTAGCTAGAACTACCTCAAAATCATTCATTACAAGATAATCTTTGAGGATACTTCCAAAATTTGGATCATCTTCCACCAATAAAATCTTTTTACTTGCTATTTCCATAAGTCAGTATTTTATTTATTATTAATTGGAAGTTCAATAAAAAATGAACTACCCTTCCCTTTTTCACTTTCAGCGTACACTTTGCCGCCGTGGTTATCTATAATTTTTTTAACATATGCCAAACCTAGACCGTGGCCTTTTACATTGTGAATATTTCCTGTGTGTTCTCTGTAAAATTTTTCAAAAACTTGCTTTAAAACTGCTGAACTCATCCCAGCACCTTTGTCCTGTATTTCAACAACAACAAACGAGCCTTTCATAGTAGTAAATACATCTAATTCAGGAACAACTGGAGAGTATTTAATCGCATTATCTAGGATATTCACAAATACATTGGTCAAATGCATTTCATTGGCCATGATATTGGCCGATTCATTGTCAAAATGAGCATTTACGTAGCCGTTTCTATCGGAAACAATAAGACTAATGTGTGCAATAGCGTCTTCTAAAATATCATGAAGTAAGTGAGGTGCTTTTTGAATTTCTAGCTGGTTTTTATCTAGCTTAGATATGCGTAACACATTCTCTACTTGTGCGTGCATTCGTTTATTTTCTTCTTTGATCATAGTAGCGTAACGAATTACTTTTTCATGATCATCTATGATTTTTGGATTCTTTATAGCCTCTACCGCTAAATTAATTGTGGCGATGGGGGTCTTGAATTCATGGGTCATATTATTGATAAAGTCAGACTTAATTTCTGAAATTTTCTTCTGCTTAATCAATTGGTACATTACAGAAATAAATGCGACGATGATTACTAGCGTGAAAACCACTGAGAGCATAGCCATGCTAATAATTGAACCCAATAGAAAAGTGTTTTTCTTAGGAAAACTTAGGTACAAGGAAAAATTACTATTCCCTAATCCATCTTCAAAAAGGGGCGCTTTGTAGGGCGAACTTGTGTCGTATTTAAATCTATTGGATTTAATCCTTGTGGGTAAATCCTGGCTGTAAACACCATATTCAAAAGGTATATCTAATCCCCTGTTTCTTAATTCTTTATCTAATTGCAATGCAATTTCCTGCTTAGTAACCCTATTGTGAATGGGAATTTTACTGGCACTTTCTTTATATACGTTGTCAAATACAGCTCGATCTGTTTCAGAAAGACCTTCATTAATAATGAGCTTTTCTATTGGAGTAATGGTGTACGTACTACCGTCTAATCCGTAATTTTCTTTAAATGTAATTCTAGATCTTTGGCTGGCATAACCCTTTAAAACGGTACTATCCATTCCCATTACATTGTCAAAAAAACTAGAGGCAATATTGTAATCTTCTTCTAAAATACCGTGAGAATAAACCATAGTCTCATTGGTGTTTAAGTTCCTATCAAAGAAGAAAAAATTCTTTAAATGTGAACTCTTAGGGGTACCTAAGCTATCTTTTAATTTTAAAAAATTATCGTAATAGGACGAAATCTCCCTTTTGGCAATTTTGTCAGTCACTTTTACAAGAACCTCTACTACAATAGTCTTAAACTCCTCCTCTTTAAAATCTACAGACTTTTTAATCCAATACCCTTGAATAAAAATAATACCCAGTAGGGCAATACTCATAAACACCATTAAGGAAACTAGGATACGTCTTTTCATCTTAATTAAATATGTTAACAAAATTAATTATTACCACTTAATTAAGACATTTAATAAACATAATATTAACATTTAAGTTAATATTTACGATATGTTATATTATTTAATTAAAATATTATGAATTTCTCTAGTTTTTAACAATGTTTTTGCTAAGTCTTGATTGTGAATCACGAAATTTGCTTTTTTCGCATTTTTATTATCTAAAAATTGTGCTTTCATAACAGCAGAAACCTCCGACTTAGACTTAGCATCCCTTCTGACGACCCTTTCAATTCTCTCATCTACAGGAGCAGTCACCAAAATCAATGCATCAAAAGCAGCTTCTTTTTGATTTTCAAAAACTAAGGCAGATTCATAAATCACATAGTTTAGTCTGTTAGCCTTTTGTGATTCTTTTAATAACCACTTTTCAAAGTCACTGCTAACTGCAGGGTGTACAAGTTCATTTAAGGCTTGCCTTTTTTTTGGATCACCAAATATCTCAGAAGCAATATGTGCTTTATTTAAACCCCCATCTTTTAAATAGGCGTCTTTACCTAAAAGAGACTCAATCGAATCTTTTAGGACTAAATCAGATACCATAATTGCTTTAGCAGCTATATCTGAAAAATACACAGATGCTCCAAACGATTTAAAAAAATCACACACAATAGTTTTACCTACGCCTATACCTCCAGTAATAGCAACTACTTTCATGTTAATTATTTTTAGTTAAAATATATTCAACCCCTATTGATTCTGCCAAATAAGCTTTAAAAATGCCTTCATTCTTTATACTTATTTTAGGCCTCAAAACATTTAAATAATCATTATTTTCAAAGGGATATTCAACATATAATACAACATCCGTTTCGCTAATACTTTTAAGTACCTCTAATGGAGCAGCAACAACAACAGACAATTGACTCGGAAAAAATTTAATCCCATAATGGGCCGGAAGACCTCTTGCCTCTATATTTAACTCAAATGAAAGCTCTGAAAAAGAGGCTACTTCAATAGAGACTTTTGCATGACTAGGGAAGAAATTTAATAACCCACTTTCTGAAGCATCTTTAAGCGACATTAAAGTGTCTAAAGACTTATTCAACTGACTCATGACCAATGTTTCTGTCGCGACAATATTTAGGGTTGAAATATCCCTCAAAGCTCCGCGTACTAGGACACTATCTCTCTCTAGTGAAACTGCTTTAAGATAATGATTTGGCGCTGTCTTAATGTCACTCTTTAAGTTAACAGCTATTTTTTTTTCAGCCAATTTTAAAAAATTGGCCATTATAGGAGTTCCAGTTTCAAAACCAATTACCTCTATTCCTTCCCCAATTTGTAATTTAAATTGAGCCAACTGCATAGATTCATTTAAAACATAAGTCCCTTTGCCAGACAAGACTGCATCATTGACATTTAATACCAAAAACGGTTTAAATAGTGTCAACGATAAAAGCCTAAACCCACTTGAACGAACCAACAAGCTAACCTCTTTTGACAATTCACTAGACAATTGATAGTTTTGATTTGAATTCTCAAAATTTAAATTAAATGGAACAGCTTTGAGATAGGTTTCGTTTAAATTCTTTAAAAACCAGACAAAAAATGCCGCAAGTAGAAACAAGACAAAACGTCTGGCTTGATTTTTATTCAAAAAAACAAAGTTAAATTTACTCATCTCCCTTTTTAAAGTACAAGTTAGGAAACATTTCCTCAATTGGCTTATTCGATAGGTAAAGGCGGAATTTAGTTTTTAAAAAGCCCCATCCATAAGCAAACATTTGAATAAAAAATGCTGGTATAACACTTAGCGCTACAAAAAAACTACCTTCTTTTATTAAGGCAGAGATGAATAACAAACCAAAATATACCGCTAGGAGTATTAAAGGCCATTTAAAGCCAAGCAATCCTAAAGTAACACCCAGCAGTAGAAACAACATAAATAAGGTTGGAAGCCAAAAAGTAGGTTTAGAATATTTAGGGTATTGCTTCATTAAAATAGGGCGTACACTCCCAAATGCATGTACTTGCTTAAAAAACAAACGCCAACTAATTCTTCTCTTGTGAAACACAAAGGCCTTTTCAATAAAGGATGAAACATATCCTAATTTCCACAATCTAATAGATAAATCAGGGTCTTCTCCTGGATGAATTCTTCCATAACCGCCACTACTTAAAAAGGCTTCTTTAGAAATACCCATATTAAAACTCCTTGGCTCAAATTTCTGTATGGCCTTAGCACTCCCCCTTATACCTGCGGTTGTTAAAAAAGAAGTCATGGTGAAATTAATTGCTTTTTGCAAAGTAGAAAAAGAATTGTCTGCCGCATCAGGACCACCAAAAAAATCCACTTCATGGCTTGCTAAAAAAGACTTAACCGCACTTAAGTATCCAGGAGGAAGCACACAATCAGAGTCTAGAATTATAAAATAATTTCCTTTAGCCCTTTTCATTCCAAAATTTCTAGAAGCACCAGGACCAGAATTAGTTTTGAAAAAATAAGACATGGGCAATCGGTCATTAAAAGACGCCACGATCTTTTCACTGGTATTAGTAGAGCCGTCTTCTATGACTACTACCTCAAAAACGTCCGTGTCCTGATCACAAAGGCTTTCTAAAAGCTCTTTCATCTCCTCAGGTCGGTTGTAAATAGGGATAATAAAACTAAAAGTTTTATTCATAGTCATTACTTTAAACAAAGAAGCCATCTAAATAGATGGCTTCTTTGCAATATACTTGTGTTTATTTAGAAAAGTACTCTATTACTTCCTGGCTTACTCCTGTATTAGAAAAACCACCATCATGAAACAGATTCTGCATGGTTACTTTTCTTGTTAAGTCTGAAAACAAACTCACTGTATAATCTGCACAGTCTGCTGCTGTAGCATTTCCTAAAGGTGACATTTTTTCTGCATAAGAAATAAAACCATCAAATCCTTTAACCCCTTGACCTGCTGTAGTTGGTGTTGGAGATTGAGAAATTGTATTTACACGCACTTTCTTTTCTTTACCGAAAAAGTACCCAAAACTTCTACCTACAGATTCTAAATAAGCCTTATTATCTGCCATATCATTATAATCTGGAAAAGTACGTTGCGCAGCCATATAAGTCAAAGCGACAATACTACCCCACTCATTCATTGCATCTGCATGGTATAACGATTTCATTACTTTATGAAAAGACAAGGCAGAAACATCCCAGCCTTTAGCTGTAAAGTCATAATTCTCATCCGTATAAGCCTTTCCTTTTCTCACATTTACAGACATACCAATAGAATGTAAAACAAAATCTAGTTTTCCTCCTAATATTTCAGTGGCCTGAGCGACTAAATTGGATAAATCTTCCTCATTTGTAGCATCTGCAGGAATAATCTGAGCGCCAGTTTTTTCTGCAAGATCTTTGATCTGACCCATTCTCAAAGCAATAGGTGCGTTTGTTAATACAAAAGAACCTCCTTCTTCATGAACCCGCTCTGCTGTTTTCCAAGCAATTGAATTTGGATCTAAAGCACCAAAAATAATTCCTCTTTTCCCTTTAAGTAAATTGTAAGCCATATGTGTGTATTTGGTTAATGCGCGTAAAGATATTAAAAATAGTTATGCCAATAACTGCTTTGCATGAGCAATAGCAGAGTCACTTAAGGCCTTTCCTCCTAGCATTTCAGCAATAGCTACTACCCTTTGTTCTTTATCTAATAAAGTCAATTGGGTTTCCGTTTTTGAGCCGTCGTCTTTTTTAAAAACCATTAAATGATTGTCTCCCTTAGCAGCAACTTGAGGCAAATGGGTAATAGAAATTAGCTGTATGTCTCTTCCCATTTCTTTCATAATTCCTGCAATTTTAGTCGCTACTTCTCCAGAAACACCGGTGTCAATTTCGTCAAATATGATCGTTGGCAGTGAAACATGAACAGACAACAATGCTTTAATACTCATCATAATTCGAGATAATTCACCTCCAGAGGCCACTTTTTTAAGTGGACCAAAGTCTTGTCCTGAATTGGCAGAAAACATGAAAGAAACCTGATCCAAACCAGATGGCGAAAAGTCTTCTCTCTCTTCCAAGGAAACCTTAAATACGGCTTTAGGCATTTCTAACAAGTGCAGTTTCTCTGTGAGTTTAGTAATAAAATCTGGAATGGCTTTTTGTCTATTTAATCTAATCTTAAGGGACTTGTTTAACAAACTATTCTTTAATCCAAGTACCCTCTTATTTTGGCGCTCCATTTCTTCTTCTCCAGAAACTACTTGATCCACTTTAATTTTTAAGTCAGAACGAATTTTCATTAAATCTGCTACACCATCTACTTGGTGTTTTCTAAACAAATCATAAATTTTCTGTAATTTTGAATTTACCTCTTCTAATAACTGAGGATCTTCTTGAGGAGATTCTGAAGCATTAGACTGTAATTCCTCAGAAAAATCTAGTACCTCAATTTGAATGGCTTTAAGCCTATTCACTAAATCACTATAATTATTGCCATAACCGCCTAGTTTTTGAATATATTGATTGAGGGATTGCAACTGATCCACTATACCTGAATTTTCAACGGTTAAAAGATGGACTGATTTAGAAAGATAATCGATAATATCCGATGCGTTTTCTAATTGCAGCTGTTGGCTTTCTAAGTCCTCTAGGACACCTTCTTTACAAGAGGTTGTCTCAATTTCTTCTAACAAAAAGGCATTGTAATCTAGCTGCTTAAGTGCTTGAGCATGCTGATCTTGTAAATTTGCAAGCTCATCTATCGTTTGTTGGTATTCAAAAAAGTTTTTTTTGTAATCCTCCAACAGATCGAAATGGCCTGCTAAACCATCTATGACTCCCAATTGGTATTGGGCATTGAAAATATCTAAGGTCTGGTGTTGAGAATGTATGTCTATTAAAAAAGACGATACTTTTGAAAGAACTTCAAGGGTTACTGGGGAATCATTCACAAAAGCCCGAGATTTTCCACTGGGCAACAACTCTCTCCGGAGAATACAATGATCGGTGTAATCTAAATCATTTTCTAAGAAAAACACTTTTAAAGAAGGATATTTAATAACGTCAAAAACAGCTTCGATAATACATTTCTTGCTTGAGTCTCTCAACAAAGCAGCCTCAGCCCTTTTTCCCAAAACAAGAGATAAAGCACCTAATAAAATTGATTTACCTGCTCCTGTCTCACCAGTAATAACCGAGAAACCTGGCCTTAAATCCATCTCTAAATGATCTATAAGAGTGAAGTTATGTATGTGAAGTGATTGTAACAAAGGTCAATGTGGGATTAGTGAAGCATATTGAATAAGGTAAAGTAAATATACACCTAAATCAAATGATGGAAAAGAGATTATTTAATATCTGACCAATAATTTCCAAACAATGGCGCAAGTGCTTGCAAAGATTTTACCAAGCCATTGGTGTCTAGATTTGGGCCAGCAACAAACAGTTCTTGAATTTCTTTTGCCTTGGCATCAAAAAAAACTTGAACCAATGTTCTGTGCGTGCCATTATTACCAAAAGACTGAATATAGGCGATTGCTTTTATCACTTCTTTTTTCGCATTTAAAGGATCTAGAGTCATTTTATCTAGACCGTTCATATGGTATTCGTACAATGCTTTTTTAAACAATAATGACTCATTAGACAACAATAAATTCAAAAACATAGGTTTGTTAAATGCTTTGTTATTAATGGCCCAACCTGAAAAACCATTCGCTTGCGCCATTCCTAAAACATTCTGAGCCTTTCTGTAATAGTAGTCGCCCCCATTAAACGCATAAGTATCTGCATCTAGAGCAATTAAAACCCAAGCATAATAAGAGAAAATAGCCACTAAATTACTATCTACCCTGTTTTCATTAAGAACCAATGGGGTGAATTCTTGATAATTAAACACAACAGCCGGATCTTTTAAAAGTGCTAAGGGAGACTCATAATTGGTTTGATAAATGGGTCTTGAACTCTGGATTTGCAGAGAAGCCTCAAAACTATTGTCTTGGTAATTACTAATATTGAGGTATATATTTATTGAAATACGCTCTGAAATATCTATTTTTCTTCCTGAAAAGGAAGTGTTATTCATGAACTCAGTTAACTGTTTTTCAAGGTTTTGAAAAATTTCCGTATTGGATTGATTGACCCTACTAGCATCTACTTGAATATTGGCTTTAAAATCCTGAGAAAAAGAAACAGATAATCCGCTAAGAAACAATATATTAAACAGAAAAAATATCTTTCTCACTCCCCTCATAATTCCTTTAAAATTTCATTCCAAATGTCTATTGCAACAGCTTTTTTTGACTTTAAGGGGAATGACTTTAGTCCATTTTTCTTAGACAAAAACTGAACTTTGTTGGTTTTATGTCCAAAACCAGCTCCAGAATCCTCTAATGAATTTAAGACTATCGCATCTAGATTTTTAGACTGAAGCTTTTTAGTCCCATTATTTAATACATCTTGAGTCTCTAGCGCAAAACCTAGAAGAAATTGGTGCCTTCTAATTTTACCTAAACCAGCAATAATATCCGGGTTTTTGATTAATTCTATATTGGGATTAGCCAAAGATTCTTTTTTAATTTTCTGATCATACACATGGGTTGGTCTATAATCAGCCACTGCAGCAGCTCCTATAAAAATATCCGAAGCCTCAAAATACGCCAATACAGCCTTATTCATTTCAACAGCAGTGCCAACACCAATCTTTTTTATCGTTTCATCTGCAACAACAAGGGAAGTTGGGCCACTGATCAATACTACCTCAGCTCCTAATTTCGATGCATATTCTGCCAATTCATACCCCATTAAACCACTGGAGTGATTTCCGATAAATCGCACTGGATCGATAGGCTCGTACGTAGGGCCTGCGGTAACAATTACGCGCTTTCCAGACAAGGGCTGCAGGCCTTTGAGGTGATTTACAATAAAAGCTACTATATGCTCAGGCTCAGCCATTCTCCCAGCGCCACTTAAGCCACTGGCAAGCAAGCCTTCTTCTGCTGGAATAATCGCATGGCCAAAAGCCGCTAATCGATCTAAGCTCTCTTTAGTGCTTTTATGCTTATACATATCCAAATCCATAGCTGGAGCTATAAAAACAGGGCATTTAGCAGATAAATAAGTCACTAAAAGTAAATTATCTGATTGACCATGGGCCATTTTAGAAAGGGTATTGGCTGTGGCTGGAGCCACTACCATGAAATCTGCCCAAAGTGCTAGAGAAACATGATTATTCCAGCTTATAGCACCTTGATCATCTTCTTTAATAAAGGAAGACGGCACAGGGTTTTCACTGAGCGTAGCAAGTGTAAGGGGAGAAACAAACTGGCTGGCGCTGTCCGTTAAAATTACTTTAACGTCTGCGCCAGCCAGTTTAAAAAGCCTCACTAAATAAGGAGTTTTATAAGCAGCTATTCCACCGCTAATCCCAATTAGGATATTTTTCCCCCTAAGCATAATACTTATATTTCTTTAGAAGTATCTCTGTAGTAAATTTTATCTTCCAACCACTCTAAGACAGCCATAGCATGTGCTTTAGGTAGTTTTTCGTAGAATTTAGACACTTCAATCTGTTCTTTATTTTCAAATACCTCTTCTAAACTATCACTGTAAGTAGCAAACTCCTCTAACTTTTCTAGAAGCTCTTTCTTAATTTCAGCATTAATTTGAATGGCACGCTTTGCAGTAATCGAAATAGCTTCATAGATATTTCCTGTAGGTGCGTCAAACTTGTCTCGGTTAACGGTCACTGTAGATGCTGCTGCTTTTGAATTTTTTAAATCATTCATGGTATTTGTATAATAAATTATTTGGTGATTTCTGAGAGTTCTTTTTCTAGTTTCTCTGAAACTTGATTCGCTTCTTCGAGGTATTTTGAGTTAGGATAATATTTTATTAAAGTAATATAAGCTTCTTTTGCATTCGTAATACGGTCTTCCTTCTTATCAGCAACACTGTAAAAAGCAATGCTGTTCGCTGTAGCAAATTGATAGTACAAAACGTCTTCTCTAAAAGGAGAACCAGGGAAATCTACTAAAAAATTATTTAAAGCTTCCTCAGCTGCAAATAAAATAGTATAGTCAAATCCAACAGCAATTTTATAGTATTGCTTGGCAATTTCGTACGCTTTCTCTTCTTTCTTTACCCTGAGTTCCTTCGCTAGTATATTAGCCTCTTCAATATAAGGAGACTCGCCGTATGCATTAATAAAGTTTTGAAGTTTTGCCAGGGCTTTGTCTGTATCTGTTTGATCTAAAGAATATTTTGGAGACAACTCATAATAACTCTTTGCACTAAAAAAAGCCGCTTCTATTGATTTATCACTATTGGGGTAGGATTTTAAGAACCTTTCAAATTGATAACCTGCCGTATTGTAGTCTTTAATCTTAAAATAACTGTCTGCGAAAAAAAACAGTACGCGCTCTCCTTGAGGCTTTCCTATGTACTTTGGTGCTATTTGCTCAAAAAGACGGTTTGCCTGTCTGTAATCACCCGCTTTATAGGAACTTTCAGCTGCGTCATACTTAACCTTTGTATCTGTAGACTTTAGTGCTTTTTGATATTCATTACATGAAACAAAACTAAGGCTAGCAGAGAGGGCTAATAGGGCTATTTTTTTATTTAAAAACATCTTGCAAAATTAAGGAATCCAATTGGATATAAAAAACTATTTTTCACAAGGATACCGAGGGCTTAAAGCGCTAATACACTTGAATGGTAAAATTGCGAAATTATACTTGATTTTAAAGATGGGCTTAGCCTAAACTTAAGTTAAAATTAGGGCACTAAAGGGCCTAATGCCATGAGGGTGTTTTTCAACTTATTTTGTAGGCTAATAGATGCTGGTAACAAAGGAAGCCTCACCTGCAATGGGTATGAACCTAAGATATTCATTAACGCTTTTATTCCAGCAGGATTGCCTTCTTCAAATACAGCCTCTATTAGCCCTTGCAACTGCTCATTTAAACGATTTGCTTCTGAAGAATGTCCTATAAGGGCGCTATGAATTAATTCTGAAAATTGGGCGGGTATGGCTTGTCCAATGACTGAAATTACGCCAGAACCTCCTGCAAGAGTAGTTTGATAAGCGGTGGCATCGTCTCCTGAGACTACTAAAAAACCCTCTGGTTTGCTAGCCAACAACTGTGCAATCTGTTCCATATCACCTTTAGCGTCTTTAATGCCAATTACGTTTGGATGAGAATGGGCAATTTCTAAAGTAGTTTTCGGCAACATATTTACGCCTGTTCTCGAAGGAACATTATAAAGTATTACGGGGATTGGAGCGGCTTTGGCAACTTCTGAAAAATGTGCTTTTAATCCCTCCTGCGTGGGTTTGTTGTAATAGGGCGTGACCGACAAAATAGCATCGAAATGAGAGAAGTCCGTAGCGTTTATTTTTTGAACTAAAGCATGGGTATTGCTCCCTCCCATTCCTAAAACCAGGGGAACTCTTGAATTGTTCTCTGCCACTACCGTATCAATGACCAATTGCTGCTCTGCGTCGCTTAGTGTGACGGTCTCTGCTGTAGAGCCTAGCACCACTAAATAGTTAATGCCAGAATTGATGTTATGGTTTACTAATTTTTTTAACGCGAGCACATCTACCTCATTTTGAGCGTTAAAAGGGGTCACTAAAGCGGTTCCAGTTCCAACAAATTTAGTCATTCTCTACAGTTAACTTTTGAATATAATTATGGAGTACTTTGAACAATGATGGCGTATTCTCTGGCGATTGATTTATGATTAAATCTGCTGTCTTGTCTTCTTGAAAACCAATTCTAATCAGTGCAGCAGTTTTTAAACTCACATAGGAAACACATGGCTCCTTATGCTCGTGAAAGTTAATCAAATAGGTGTATTGGGATGTATTAAAAGAGGCTACAGACGGATGCATTACACCTTTAAACCAACTTAAATCCTGATTGATCTTGAAATAAGGAAGTTTGTTTGCCGTATCACTCTTTGAATAGCCCAACACATTAATCTGCTGCTGTAAAAGTCCAAAACTAGTTTTGATATTTTGCACTAAGGTGTCAGCATCATAGCTATCTAAATCAACAATAAGACCAAAGGATATTTGAGCTTTTCTCGCGGTGGGTCTTATTGGATTCTGAAGCAACAATCTTGAGCACTTTCGCTTTAACAACAAAAGCTTTAGAGATACTACCAGTCGATCAAAGAACATATACTACGGTTTCAATAAGTACAAATGTAATTATAAGTAAGCTTTTTTTTTGCAACATTTTGTTGTATTTATAACATTTATACAATCATTTCTACAAAGGCATCCTCAGATATAAGCGTGATATTGAGTGATGCTGCTTTTGTCTTTTTACTGGGACCCATTTGATCTCCAGCCAATAAATAGGTTGTTTTTGACGACAAAGAACCGACTACTTTTCCTCCGTTTATCTCAATGAGTTCTTTTAGTTCTGGTCTAGAATGTTTTTCAAAAACACCAGATATCACGAAATTAGCCCCATTGAGTTTACTGCCCTGAACCTTAAGCTTATTTGAGATTTCCATTTGTAAACCATAAGACTCCAGTCTATTGACCAAATCCATATGAAAAGGATCTTCAAAAAATAACAACACGCTTTTTGCTATAACGCCTCCTATTTCATCTAAAGCAATAAGTGATTCGTAGTTAGCCTTTTTTAAAGCAGTCATGGAACCAAAGCCTCGTGCTAGTTTTTTTGCTACAGTTTCCCCAACAAACCTAATACCCAATCCAAAGAGCACTTTTTCAAAAGGTATCAGCTTGGAAGCTGCTATACCCTTTAACATATTGTCTACAGATTTTTGAGCCATCCGATCCAACTGTAATAATAAAATAGGGTTAAGTGTATATAAATCAGCATAGGATTGAATGAGCTTATTTTCGTGCAATAGTGAGACAGTTTCTTCCCCTAGCCCATCTATATTTAATGCTTTTCTAGATATAAAATGACTGATTTTTCCAATAATTTGGGGTGGACATTCTCGCTCATTCAAGCAAAAATGTTTTGCGTCTCCAGCAACTCGGTGAAGTGGGCTATTGCATTTAGGGCAGTGGGTAATATACTGTAAGGGTGAAGCATTTAAGGATCTTTTTGATAAGTCTACGCCTGTTATTTTTGGTATAATTTCCCCCCCTTTTTCAACAAACACTGTATCTCCAATTCTAATATCTAGTTTTTCAATCTGATCTGCATTGTGCAGAGAGGCCCTTTTAACTACTGTTCCTGCAAGCAATACTGGACTGAGATTTGCCACTGGTGTAATTGCGCCTGTTCTACCCACTTGATAATCGATGGATTCTAATTCACTCTCAACAGAAACTGCCTTAAATTTATACGCCATGGCCCATCTTGGACTTTTTGCAGTATAACCTAATTCCGCTTGAAAGTCTAAGGAATTTACTTTTACCACTACCCCATCAGTTTCATATGGCAGATCGTGTCTGGCGGTATCATAAAATGAGATAAATTTCAATACCTCCTCAATACTACTACTCTTTTTGGCTGTATTTGGCACCTTAAAACCCCACGATTTTGCTTTTTCCAAAAAGTCGAACTGGGTATTAATTTCCGGAAATTCTCCTGCCAATTGATACAACAAACAATCCAAACCTCTTTGTGAGACTATGGCAGGATCTTGAATTTTCAAACTTCCAGAAGCGGTATTTCTAGGATTCATGAAAGGTTCTTCACCATTAAAAATTCTTAAATCATTTAATTTTTTGAAATTTTTAAAAGGCAAAACGACTTCTCCTCTTATTTCAAAAAAAGGCGGGTAATCTCCCTTTAGGGACAATGGAATTGATTTTATAGTTCTAATATTTGTAGTTACATTATCTCCTTGGGTTCCATCTCCCCTGGTAAGCGCCTTTGTTAATTGACCCTTTTCATAGGTGAGACTAATAGAAGCTCCGTCGTATTTGAGCTCACAAGTGTACTCTATTGGAGTTTCCCCGAGCACTTTTTTCAATCTAGATACCCATTCGTATAAATCCTCTTTATTATAGGAATTATCTAAAGAATACATCCTTTGTGTATGCAGCTCTGTGTCAAATCCTTTTACAACACTTCCTACACGCTGCGTTGGAGAATTAGATACTTTTTCATCTGGATACATAAGCTCTAATTGCTCTAACTCCTTGTAGAGCATATCGTATTCATAGTCGGATATAACTGGAGCATTCAACACATAATACGAATGGTTGTGCTGTTCAATAATACGAATGAGCTCTTTTATTCTTTCACTTGGGTTCATGCGGTTACTTTTGCCATGATCAATCTATTTTTCAAATACATATCCTGTTTCAGGACAATTTTTTTAAAGCCAATTTTTTCAATTAGCGTAGTTGTTTCATTTCCAAGGTATTCATTTATCTCAAAAAACAAAAGTCCATCTTCTGATAAAAAATCAAAGGCTAGCTCACTAATTTTCTTATAAAAAATAAGGGGCTCTTTATCTGTCACAAATAAGGCAAGTTCAGGTTCATATTCCAAGACATTTTTAGACATTTCTATTTTTTCAAGCGCCCTTACATAAGGTGGATTAGACACTATTAAATCATATTTCTGATCCAAAGATTTCTCAGAAAGTATGTTTTTTAATGTCCATTTTATAGTGCTTTTATATTTTTGAGCGTTTTCACGGGCTACAACTAAGGCCTTTTCACTAACATCCATAGCTGTTATACTCGCGTGAGGAAACGCTTGGGAAAGAGCGATTGAAATACAACCGCTTCCTGTTCCAATATCTAAAATCGTTTTAGGTGGAGAGTTTTTGAAACTGTCTTTTATGTAAGCGATTAGTTCTAATGTTTCTGGCCTAGGAATAAGCACAGATTCGTTTACCTTTAAAGTTAAATCTCCAAAATGAGCCACACCAGTAATATATTGAATGGGGGCCTTCTTTTTTAGGTCTTTTAAAGCGTTTTTAAAGGCAGTTAAATGATGGGCTGAAAGCGTATAATCTCGCTTAACAGCCAAAACGAATCTATTTTCGTTCAATAAATCTTCTATAAGGATATAGAAAAAGTGGCGTACCTCTTCTAAATTAAATAAGTCACTTAACTCCTTCTCGAAATATGTTTTAAAATCTTTTAACAGCACTATAAGTCTAAGATTAAATGAACTGGACAAGAAAAATGTCCTGTATTCCCCATGGGGCCATCTAAGTATTTAAAGCCCATTTTATTGTATAATTTTTGCGCAGCTTCCATATAAGGCATGGTCTCTAAATAACATTGCTCAAAACCAAAAATCTTGGCTTGTTCAATACATTTGTTGATCATTTTTCTTCCCAAGCCTTTACCTCTTATTTCAGATAAAAAATACATTTTCTGAAGTTCACAAACAGGTCCTTTATAATCCTGCAATGGTGCTACACCAGCTCCTCCCAAAATAACTCCCTGATCTTCAACTACAAAATAAGCATGCTGGGCAGATTGATAATTTTCATACATTGAATCCAATACTTTGTCTGCGTAAGCAGTACCTACTTTAGGAACACCTAAATCTACCAAAACTGTTCTAATTACCTGAGCCAGAACGGCATTATCTGAAGGCTTAATAAATCTAATTTCCATTGAACTAATGTCCTAAAATAATCTATTTTAATTGTAGTATTTTTGCTTGGTGAAGATACACGAAAAATACATGTCTAGAGCCATTTCAGGTGCCAAAAATGGGTTGAAATCTCATTTTCCAAACCCAATGGTTGGCTGTGTTATTATTCATGAAAACAAAATAATTGCCCAAGGGATTACAAGTCCTTACCCTGGCCCACACGCCGAGGTAAATGCGATTAATCAAGTTAAAGATAAAAGTATATTATCCCAGTGTACGCTTTACGTTACTTTGGAACCCTGCGCACATTATGGAAACACACCTCCTTGCGCCAATTTAATCACTTCTCATAACATTCCTTTGGTAGTAATTGGTGTATTAGACCCTAACCCTAAAGTGGCAGGAAAAGGCAGGGAAATTCTCGAAAAGGCAGGGACAAAAGTAATTACTAACGTTCTTGAAAAAGATTGCATAGCGCTTCACAAGAGATTCTTGATCAATCAGATAGCCAAACGCCCTTATTTTATTTTAAAATGGGCACAAACAACAAATGGTTTTATTGCTCCACCAATTAAAAACAGAACCCCCTATTGGATTTCCTCTTTACTAGCCAAACAAAGGTCGCATCAATGGAGAAGTGAAGAGCATGCCATTTTAATTGGCGCAAATACGCTTTTACACGACAACCCTAGGTTAGACACAAGACTTTGGCACGGAGAAGCACCTATTCCTATATACATAGACAAAGATTTGAGTGTGCCAACAGACAGAAGTTTATTTGGCATCCATGAAAAAATTTATTGCCTTGTAGGCCTTAAACACGCGCCATCCATTCTAAAGGTTAGAAACATTCACTACCTGCCAATTGATTTCAATAAAGAACTATCTAAACAAATATCTGCTGCCCTTTTTGAACAAAAAATAAGTAGTGTCATTGTAGAAGGGGGTGCAAAAACTTTGAATCTTTTTTTATATACTGGCCTTTGGGACGAAATAAGGCTATTTGAAACTAATGGAAATATTAATGAAGGGGTGAAAGCGCCAAGCTTCAATGCAACTTTGAGCAGTGAAGAGTCCTTAGATAACACCATATTGAAAGTTTATAAAAAGTACCCTCTCAAAACCACTTTGATTTGAGCCAATATTTTAAAACCATATCTGAACCTAATGAAGCTTATCTTTTTAAAGAGAAGAAAAGTAAATTTTACGGCCATGCATTTCCATTGTCTAGCAAAGAAGCGCTTGAAGAAAAAATTAACACCTTAAAAGAACGCTATTCAAATGCAAATCATTTTTGCTATGCTTGGCAATTAGGGGTAAACCATCCCAGCTTTAAATTAAATGACGACGGTGAGCCAAACAATACAGCTGGAGCACCTATTTATGGACAAATACAATCTTTTGAACTCACCAATATTGCCATTGTAGTTGTCCGTGTTTTCGGGGGCGTAAAATTAGGCCCCGGAGGCCTTATAACCGCCTATAAAGCTGCTGCAAAAGGTGCTTTGGAACAGGCTAAAATAATTACTACAGAAATTAAAGATCTTTACCTACTTGAATTTCCTTATTCAAAAATGCATGGCGTCCTTAGAATCGTACAAGCAGAAAAAGGAACTATCTTAGATCAAGTAATTGAAAACATCTGTAAAATGAAGATTTCGCTGTCTCAATCTAGAAGCAAAAGTTTTGAAGAAAAAGCCACAGAATCAAGAATATGCCACTTTGAAAAGCTAGCAAATATTGATTAAAATAATAAAATCCAGTGGGCTTTTCACCTAAAGATTAGATTGAATCACTTTTAAAAGATTTGCAGGACAAGCTATTGGTTTATTGCTTTGTTTGTCTAAAAAAGCCAATGTTGTGGCTGCTGTTCCCACTAGTAAGTCTTGGTCATTATAAAGCATGTACTCAAAACTAATTTTAACTTTAGGCACTGCCGTTAAGCTAGTTTCTAGTTTTAAAATTTCTCCAAAGAAAAGCGATCTTTTAAAATTGATATTTAGAGATATAACTGGCAATATAAAACCATCTTTTTCCATCTTTGCATAAGAAAATCCCATCTGCTTTAACCAATCAATCCTACCTATTTCAAGAAAAGCCGGATAACTCCCATGATACACCACACCCATCTGATCTGTTTCTCCATATCTAATCTCAATATTTTTTTTTGTCGTTATTGCCATGGTTATTTAAAATTAAATTCTATATTTAACTCCCTAAGTTTTGAAATGACATAATGAACAAAAAAAACTAAATAATCAACCCCCATTCGTTTTTTTTTAAGTTTTTTGTTCACATATTTGTCATCCTAAAATCTTACCAGTGATTGTGGTTCAATAGCCACTGTTAAGTTTACAAAATAACCTAAATACCTAAACAAAATAATGAGTACTGATGCTAACGCTGTATGGAATGAATGTCTTTCCTTTATAAAGGATAACATACAACCTCAGGCGTTTAAAACTTGGTTTGAACCTATTAAGCCAGTAAAATTAGCAGACAACTTATTAAGTGTTCAAGTTCCTAGCAAATTCTTTTATGAGTGGTTAGAAGAACATTATGTGAAGCTACTTAAGGTTGCTTTAACCAAATCTTTGGGCGAAAGTGCTAAACTGGTGTACATCATCAGAATGGAAAACACTTACGGAAACAGGGAACCTTTCACTGAGAAAATACCTAGTTCAAATAGGTCTTACCATGCACCTCAAGAAATAGATGTTCCTTTTAAATCTAAAAGTCCAGAACTCAAAAATCCTTTTGTAATTCCTGGAATTAGAAATATAAAAATTGAATCTCAATTAAATCCTAATTACAGTTTTGATAATTTCTTAGAAGGAGATTCTAATAGATTGGCAAGATCTGCGGGTATGGCTGTTGCCAATAAGCCTGGAGGAACTTCGTTTAACCCCCTCTTGATTTTTGGAGGTGTGGGATTAGGAAAAACACATTTAGCGCATGCTATTGGGGTTGAAATAAAAGACAAGTATCCAGAGAGAACAGTCCTTTATATTTCTGCAGAAAAGTTCACACAACAATATATTGAATCCGTTAAGAAAAACACCAGAAATGATTTCATTCATTTTTATCAGTTAATTGACGTATTAATCATAGACGACGTTCAATTCCTGTCTGGAAAATCTGGTACCCAAGATGTATTCTTTCACATCTTTAATCATTTACACCAAAACGGAAAACAAGTCATACTCACTTCTGATAAAGCACCTGTAGACATGCAAGACATTGAGCAGCGTTTGCTGTCTCGATTTAAATGGGGATTATCTGCTGAATTGCAAACACCAGACTTTGAGACGAGGGTTTCAATATTAAAAAATAAACTCTACAAAGATGGTGTGGAAATGTCTGAGGACATCATTGATTATGTAGCTAAAAATATCAAAACAAATGTAAGGGAGTTAGAAGGGGCCATTATATCCCTGATCGCTCAATCTTCTTTTAATAAAAAGGAAGTTACCATAGATTTAGCACAACAAATTGTAGAAAAATTTGTCAAAAACACAAAACGAGAGGTTTCTATAGATTACATCCAAAAAGTAGTATCCGATTATTTTGAAATGGATGTCACAACCCTGCAATCTAAAACCAGAAAGAGACACATTGTTCAAGCCAGACAATTGGCCATGTTTTTTGCAAAGAAATTTACAAAAGCATCTTTGGCAAGTATTGGCACTCAAATTGGAAAAAGAGACCATGCTACTGTACTTCACGCATGTAAGACCGTTGACAATTTAGCGGAAACAGACAAGCAGTTTAAGAAATACATTGAGGACTTGACTAAGAAATTTTCTTAATTTCCTTTTTTTAATTTACGACTAATATCACATAATGATTGCATCTAACGACAAGCCAATCAAAGGGGCTTTATATCTAATTCCTACCACTTTAGGGGACAATGAACCTTTGGAAGTGCTTCCGTTATCTGTGAAAAAAATCATTGAAGAAACCACTTATTTTATAGTAGAAAATGAAAAAACTGCCCGTAGGTTTATAAAGAAAATTTGTCCTAAAAAAGCCCAAGGAAGTCTAAAGATAGAAACCCTTAATAAATTTACAGATTTCTCAATACTTCCATCTTATCTAAACCCTTGCCTTGAGGGAGAGAATGTAGGTGTTATCTCTGAAGCAGGTTGTCCTGGTATTGCAGATCCAGGAGCAGATATTGTTGCTATAGCTCATGAAAAAGGAATTTCAGTCATTCCTCTAGTAGGTCCCTCTTCAATTTTACTGTCTTTAATGGCCAGTGGATTTAATGGACAAAGTTTTGCTTTTAACGGATACCTACCTATAGATACTCAAGAGCGTGCTAAGTCTATTAAACAACTTGAACAGTTGGCCTTGCAAAAAGACCAAACCCAACTTTTTATAGAAACCCCGTATAGAAACAATGCTATGTTTGACAGCTTGTCTAAACAACTTCAAAGTAGCACAAATTTATGTATCGCTTGTGACATAAGTTTGGCCAACGCTTTTATTAAAACTGCCCCTGTTACTTATTGGAGAAAGAACAAACCAGAACTACACAAGAGACCTTGTATATTTATTATAGGAAAATAATTAGACGCATTTAATAGCGAAAACCCTATTGGAACTGGACTTTCTTTCTAGCTGTAACTTCCGCTAGATCAAAACCAGAAAATTTGGTTAAATAATCTTCAATATCTGTTCCATAAGCATCTGAAAAGTTCAAATCACCCCAAGAACGAAGGTACTTTTTTACATTTCCTGCACCTGCTAAGTGTGCAGCGGCAAGTATTCCGGATTCTGTAATGACTATATCATTCATTTTTGAACCCACATAGCGCTTTATATCTCTTCTTAGAATCCATTTATTCCTAGCAGTATTGTGATAAAAAATCTTTTCCTGTAAAGCTGCATCCTGTATAAAACACTGGGTATTAAATTGACCAAAAAAAGCTAAGGTGCTTTTTCCAAACTGATATTTTCCAAGATAACCAAGGGTATTTATAGAATGGTATTTACCTTGAGATTCTTTAAAAGCCAATGCTTCCTTAAATCCTACATAGTTATTACCTGTAAAAGGAATCATAAAGCTTGAAGACTCAAAAGTAGAAATGGAGGCTTTGTAATCCAAAATACCAACCACCAAATTAGATTTTGGAATGGGCTTAACCACTGGAGCCAAGTTTCTAAACCCTGAAAGAACCAGGACAATCAAAAATGAAATAAACGTTCTAAAACCTTTTTGCATAAAATAAATTAAAACAACTGCTATTGCTAAATTTCGTGCAAATATAAGCTTTTTTAATCTTAGTTGACTAATCAACTCATTATTAACTGTTTACAATTACCTGCTTATATTTTTTCTATTTAACCAATTCACGTATTGCTTCTTATTTATGTTGTGTTGTTGTAGTGTTTTTGCAAAAATATGGAACCCGAAATTTTGGGTGTCCGCCACAAAATACAAATAGTTATGAGATTCTGGATTCAAAACAGCCTCAATAGCAGAAATGTCTGGCATAAATATTGGGCCTGGAGGAATTCCCGAATATAAATAAGTGTTAAAAGGAGCGTCTACCTTAAGGTCTTTATACAATACCCGCTTAATCACTTGATTAAAATCTCTTGATTTATACTTAATAGAAAATATCACTGTGGGGTCTGCTTGCAGCTTCATACCCTTTTTAATTCTATTCAGATAGACACCAGCAACTCGGGGTCTCTCTGACTTTTTAACCGATTCTTTATGAACTATTGCAGCTAAATGAATTACTTCTAAGGGAGACAAACCTTGGTTTTTCGCCTTAGCTAGTCTTTCTAAATTCCAAAATCTGCGGTACTCCTTTAACATTCTGTCCCTAAAGCTTTCTGCAGAAGTATTCCAGAAAAAATAATAAGTGTTTGGCAAATACATAGACAAAGCATTTTCACTATTAAATCCATTCTGAGTGAGAAACAAAGAGTCTTTAAATGCCCACAATAAACTTTCAGCTTTAGCTTCTATTTGATCAGACACCCTTAAAGCTAAATCTTCAAGACGCTCTTGGTTGTTAAACGATAATGAAATAGTACTTGGCTTTGAACGCAATACATTTATTATTTCATTATTATTCATCCCTTTGGACAATAAAAACTTACCTCCCCTTACAGAATTGAGATACCCTTTTTGCCTAGCCACCTTAAAAAAACTGTCTTCATTTAATAGGTTGGGCGTTAAAGTATTTTTAAGGGTAGTGTAGTTTGTATTGGTGGGAATATAAATAGAAACCGTTGGTGTTTCAAATGATGTATTGGGTGAAAATATAGCCCAATACACATATCCGCTAAAAGCAGCACCTATAAAAAACACCAATAACACTACAGCAATACCTATTTTTTTTCTGTAATTCATTTTATTATTTTTTCTAAAATCAATACTTTTTTAATTACCCCCTCATAGTCCTTTTCCAAACAATTTTTGATTTCCTTATAACCTAGCCTTTTAAACAATGAGATACTTATGGTATTATCGAAAAACACTTTGGCTCTTAATCTTTCAATGCTCCATTTATTTGCTACCTCACGCTCTAAAAACATCAATGCATTTTTAGCCAATGCTTTCCCTCTGAAAGGATGATCTATAATAATACCCACAAAAGCGCTTGCATCCTGAGCATAATAATCAAACAAATCTACAAAACCCACCGCTCGCTTATCATTCTCAATAACATACCTATATTGACCAGATAAAAATATAGTCATTGAAGCGTTAGCAATATAATCCCGAAGAACATCTAATGAATAAGGTTCATGATAATCTCCATAGACCATGTTTTCTGGATTATTCTCTACATTGGAAAGAAAATCAAGATCTTCGGATTTTATATTTCTAAGTACAAGCATCTTAAATGCTTATTTCCCCTTTAAAAACAAATTCAGCAGGCCCTTCTAGAGAGAGCTCTGAATATACCTGATCATTTTTAGTGAAATGAACCTTAAGCACACCCCCTTTAGTATGCAATTCCACAGGAGAAACATACGCGCTGTTTTGCTCATGAATGGCTATAGCCGCTGCGGTAACACCCGTACCACAAGACAAGGTTTCTCCCTCTACCCCTCTTTCGTATGTTCTAATACTGTGCCCGCCATTTGGATCTAATGACACAAAGTTAATATTTGCACCCTGCGCTCCATACATTCCATACCTCAATTTAGCCCCTTGATCATTTACATTTACTTTTTCTGTGTCAGAAACAAACTGAACATGGTGAGGAGAACCTGTGTCCAAAAAGAAATACTTGCCTTTGTTTTGAACTTCAGTAACTTTTTTCATTCCTAAAATTACCTGATTACCTGTTACCTCTAACTCATGTGAGCCATCTATAGCAATAAATGAACCCTTATTTCCAATAACACCTATTGAATGTGCAAACGCACCCAAGCACCTACCTCCATTACCACACATGGTACTCTCTGCTCCATCTGAATTATAGTAGACCATTTTGAAATCAAAATCTTTTTCAGTTTCTAAAAGCATGAGGCCGTCTGCACCTATACCAAACTTTCTATCACAAAGTTTAGCGACAAGCGCATTATCGTTTTTAGGAAATTGACCTGTACTGTTGTCAAAAATGATAAAATCATTTCCAGTACCTTGGTATTTGTAAAAAGTAAGTGTCATTAAAATGAATTTATACCTCCAAATATACTCAATTAATTAAGGTTTTTTTAGCAGTTAAAGCTCCGTTAAATTAAAAAGTAGCTAAGAGTGTTTTTATGATTTTGACGTGTAATATTTAAATATTAAATAATTATGGAAAAAATATTTCCAATATTCGCAGCTGAAATTATAGGTGGCTTTTCTGGTGATTTTATTCAAAACAGATTATTGCCAATAGAGATTGCTCCATTAACAACAGCCAATTTAGCTCAATTTAAACCTGCTAATTATAATTACCTAAGCACCAATGAATCTCTTTCGGATTTCAGCATTACAGCTGAAAAAACAATTCATTATAGTGCATGTTAAAACCTTAAAAGGAGTAAGTTTAACCAATAATAAAGCATTTAAATATTTTTTTGAATACAAATTTAATTCTCAAATGGGGTCTGGATCTGGAGTAATCATATATTCAGATGGCTATAAGCTCACTAACTGGCTCCTATATAGACTACTCTTTTGCTGTGCCGAGTAATACAGCAAGAAAAGTAGTACAAGATATTATGGAATTTGGTGCCATAAAAAAAGCAGTGCTTAGAATTTCTATCATTACATCTCCAGAATTACTGTCTTCTAATTATGGGGTAGAATATTTAGAAATAAAGACATTCTCTGACCTTAAAAAGACCTCAGGATGCTGTTGTAATAAAGGTGTCTAGGAATGGTGAATTAAGTGACTTCAAGGTTGTATAAAAAGAAAAACAAAAAGCACTACTGCCAACCATTGTCTTTACAGTGAAAAATTTAAGTCCTGAAGATCAGAAACGCTTCAAAATAAAAAATGAGGTTAAAATCATTGGTGTGCCTATCGCATATGAAAACTATGATCTTATTGGTAAAGTGGTTGTTTCTAGTGACGACAAGCTTATTATCAATATTGATAACGTCACTGAATTATTTCAAAATATTAATAAATTTAACCGAACAAGTATTAGTATGATCAATGAAAATGGAGCGCGAGAACGACTCCTATTTCAATAATCATTAAACCGCTAACAATCAAGGGTTTTCATGAAATTACATTTTAGGTTATATTTACCAAAACTTATTATTTTTATGAAAACCCTTTTTAGTCTTATCATGGTCCTCTTCATCCACCATGAAACATATTCTCAAACCCAAAGAGACATCATCAGATCTAAAAAAGAACTAAATGCCAATCTCGAAAATCAATTTGAGTTAATATTGAACAATGGAAAAAACTATACAACAGATAGCGTTCCTTTTGAGGTAATCAAAAGAAGATACCTGATCGCTTTTAAAGAACACCTTAAAGACAGTTTAATATACAAAAGCACTGTCCTCAATAGTTACAAGACAGAATTGAACACACTCAAAAAAGTGCTTCAAGAAGTTGGCAATGAAAATAAAATCCTCAAAAAAGAACTAACAGAAAAAAATACAAACGAGAATATTATTTATTTTCTTGGTGCCAACATTAACAAAACACTTTTTTTTACAATTAATTATACCCTACTTATTTCTTTAATTCTAAGCGGTATCTTTCTCTTTACACACTATCTATCTAGCTCAAAAATTGAAGCAAATCTCCTTGCTGCAATAGAGACCTCAGAGAAATCCATAGAATCAAACAAAAAAAAGGGACTGAACAGAGAGCTAAAACTAAAAAGAGAAATACTTGAATTAGAAAAACAGCTTCAAAAAAAATGAGGCATTCAATAAAAATAAAAAAAACAACACGGAATAGGCTAAAAGAACTTTCTGCCCTTTTAGATCAATACAGGGTTTTTTACGAACAAGAAACCGATCCAAAAAAGGTTTATAAATTTCTAAAGGATCGGTATCGAAAAAATCAAAGCACCATCTATATAGCCCTTATTAACAATAAAATAGTAGGCTTCACACAACTCTACCCTACTTACTCTACAGTCAGCTTAGAGAAGTTCTTAATATTGAATGATCTATTTGTTGTAAAAGAGTACAGGGGCCATGGAATTGCCACTCAGCTCTTAAATAAAGCTAAAAAACATTGTGTTAAAAATGGATACAAAGGATTGGCTTTGGAGACTGCTGCCAATAACCCGGCTAGAAAACTATACGAAAGAGAACGTTGGGCCTCAGATAGCAATTTTATTCACTACTTTTGGGCCAGAAAATAAGTGAACCATACTTAGCATATAATCTCCCATGAGAATAGACATTATCACCGTACTTCCAGAATTATTAAAAAGTCCTTTCGAAGCCTCTATACTTAAAAGAGCCATTAAAAAAGAACTTGTGTCTGTACATTTTCATAACCTCAGAGATTATACAGACCTTTCCTACAATCAAATTGACGACTATCAATATGGTGGGGGTGCAGGAATGGTTATGATGGTAGAACCTATTGACAAATGCATTAGTAAACTTCAGTCAGAGAGAGCATATGATCATGTCATTTATATGACTCCTGATGGAGAAACACTCAATCAAAAAACAGCCAACACTTTATCTCTAAGTGGTAATATCATTATCCTATGTGGTCATTATAAAGGAGTAGACCAACGAGTTAGAGATATGTTTATTACCAAAGAAGTCTCTGTAGGAGATTATGTTCTTTCTGGAGGTGAACTCGCTGCAGCCATCCTTTGTGATAGTATCATAAGACTTATACCTGGTGTTTTAAATAACGAAACCTCTGCATTAACAGATAGTTTTCAAGACAACTTACTGGCTCCTGCTGTGTACACAAGGCCCGCTGAGTACAAAGGCATTAAGGTACCTGAGGTATTAATGAGTGGCGATTTTGCTAAAATTGAAGCTTGGAGAGAACAATCTGCCCATGAAAGAACGCTAAAGCTGCGTCCAGACTTACTTTAGCCAATTTCTGCGTCTTTTAAATTTTAATAAAAAAAACACATACATTAATTGGTTGGTTGTTAGAATAATATTATTTTTGCAGACCATTAAATCCAACCTCTGACGAAAAACGTGAATGTTGTTTTTAATTCATCAATAAAGTATAACATTACTATGGAAGCATTAGTAAAATTTGTTCAAGAACAATTCGTAGAAAAAAAGGACTTTCCTAAATTCTCAGCTGGAGACACTATCACTGTGTTCTATGAAATTAAGGAAGGTGAAAAAACGAGAACTCAGTTTTTTAGAGGAGTTGTTATTCAAAGAAGAGGAAATGGTTCTACCGAAACCTTTACGATCAGAAAAATGTCTGGTACTATTGGAGTAGAGAGAATATTCCCAGTAAATATGCCCGCTTTACAAAAAGTTGAAGTGAATAAAAAAGGTAAAGTTCGTAGATCTAGAATTTTCTACTTTAGAGAACTTACTGGTAAAAAAGCACGTATTAAAGAAGTTCGTTCATAATACTTTTTTTCAACAAAATATACCTACACCCATAGCATTTGTTGTGGGTGTTTTTTTGAACTATAGTGTCCTTATATTGTATATTTGACACCTAAAATGTTATCTGATTATGTCTAAGATTATTTATACTCAAACAGATGAGGCACCTGCCTTAGCTACCCAATCTTTTTTACCTATTGTAAAAGCCTTTACAAAGAATGCAGGGATAGAAATTGAAACTAGGGATATTTCTTTAGCCGGTAGGATTATTTCAGCATTCCCAGAAAAATTAAAAGAAAATCAACGTGTACCCGATCATCTGGCAGTATTAGGTAAATTAGCCAAAGAGCCAGATACCAATATAATTAAGCTACCTAATATCAGTGCGTCTATACCACAGTTAAAGGAAGCTGTAAAAGAGTTACAAGAAAAGGGATACAACTTACCACATTATCCAGATCAGCCAAAAAATCCTATTGAACAAGATATAAAAGCTGCATACGATAAAATCAAAGGGTCTGCAGTAAACCCAGTATTAAGAGAAGGAAATTCAGATAGAAGGGCACCAAAAGCTGTCAAAAACTTCGCCAAAAAAAACCCACATAGCATGGGTGAATGGTCTAAAAACTCTAAGACATCTGTAGCTACAATGGATCATGGCGATTTTAAATCGAATGAGAAATCAATGACCTTTTCTAAAGCAACTACACTTAAAGTAGTGGTTAAAGGAGCTTACGAAACAAAAGTTCTGAAAGAATCTATTGGGGTACTCGAAGGAGAGATTATCGATACTACTTTAATGCAAAAAGAAGCTTTAGTAACATTTCTTAAACAAGAAATAGCCAAAGCTAAAGAGCAAGGTGTGTTATTATCGCTTCACATGAAAGCAACCATGATGAAAGTATCTGACCCAATTATTTTTGGATTAGCGGTAGAAGTATTCTTTGAAAATGTGTTCAGCCAATTTGGCGCATTATTAAAGGATGTAGGTGCAAACGTAAACAATGGTCTTGACGGTGTTTTAACAACTATTTCTCAACTACCTACAAAAGATAGAGAAGCCGTTGAAAATGCTATGGAAGAAGCTTTTCAAAATGGCCCATCGCTTGCCATGGTAAATTCAGACAAAGGAATTACAAACTTGCATGTTCCTAGTGATATTATTATAGACGCATCAATGCCTGCCATGATCAGAAATGGCGGTAAAATGTGGGACAAAGAAGGAAAAGCTCAAGACACTTTGGCTGTTATTCCAGACAGTAGCTATGCCAGTATTTATCAGGCAACCATAGATTTCTGCAAGGAAAATGGTGCTTTTGATCCAGCTACAATGGGGACAGTGCCCAATGTAGGATTAATGGCCCAGAAAGCGGAAGAGTACGGTTCTCACGACAAAACATTCCAAATTGGAACAAACGGAACGGTTCAAGTGATAGACATTACAACAGGCAAAGTAGTGATGAGTCACGAAGCAAAAGCTGGGGATATTTGGAGAATGTGTCAAGTTAAAGATGCTCCTATCCAAGATTGGATAAAATTAGCTGTTTCTAGAGCGGAGGCCACAAAGACACCAACCATTTTTTGGTTAGACAGTCATAGAGCCCATGATGCTGAATTAATCAAAAAAGTAGAAAAATACCTGCCTGAATACCAAACAGAAGGTCTAGATATCACTATAGCTGCACCATACGAAGCTACATTAACAACCCTTAAAAGAATAGCAAAAGGTAAAGACACTATTTCTGTAACAGGAAATGTTTTAAGAGATTACCTTACAGACCTATTCCCTATTTTAGAAGTAGGTACTAGTGCGAAAATGTTATCTATTGTTCCATTGATGAATGGAGGTGGATTATTCGAAACTGGTGCCGGTGGTTCTGCCCCTAAACATGTAGAACAATTTTTAGAAGAAGGTCATTTAAGATGGGATTCTCTTGGAGAATTTTTAGCCCTTGGAGTTTCGTTAGAATATGTTGGAGAAAAAGAACAAAATAAAAAGGCCAAAGTCTTGGCCGATGCCTTAGACGCTGCAACAGAAAAATTTTTAATCAACGACAAGTCTCCATCTAGAAAAGTAGGTGGGTTAGACAATCGAGGATCACACTTCTTTTTAGCACAATACTGGGCAGAAGCTATAGCCAATCAAGAAAATGATACAGTATTGGCTGAAATATTTACTCCAGTAGCTAACGCACTAAAAGAAAATGAATTCACTATAGTGAGCGAATTAAACAGCGCTCAAAATAGCAAACAAAATATTGGTGGCTATTACAGACCAGATGAGAAACTGGTTCAGAAAGCCATGAGACCCAGTCATACTTTTAATGAAATATTAAAAACATTGAACTAAGTGTCTAAAACCAACAGAGATATTTTATATTTAGGAGTACGGTATTTAGGAATTACCGTACTCTTAATGTTTGTGGCCCCTATTAGTCTATATGAAGCTTTCAAAAACAGCACACATCCGCTTTATATCCCTGTACTAATATTTGGTATTCTCTGTGCTATAGCAGCTATTGCAATGGCTTTTTTAAGTGTGAAAACAATTGTAGATGCCTTTTTCAATAAAGAATAGCTTCAGAAATAAGCTAACGCAATAAAGCATACAGCATCAATACGGTACTGATGCCTGTAATTCCCTGAAAAAAAGTGGCTATACTAAAACTAGCAAGACCCTGTTTTACATTCAAACCAAGGCTTTTTATCACTACCCAAAAGTAGCTGTCGTTCACGTGGGAAAGGGTCATAGCACCGGACCCAATAGCAAGCACAGCAAACAATCTCCCTAAGGAATCATCAATGCCAAAGCTATTTAGCAGGGGTAAGACAAAAGAGGAGGTAGTGAGTATTGCCACTGTAGAAGACCCCTGAGCAGATTTAATGAGTGCTGCAAAAAGAAAACACAACAATAGACCAAAGTAAGGATTTTCGGAATCAAGATGTATAATAGTACTTAAATCTAAGGATTTAAGTACAGCTCCAAAAGAACCTCCTGCTCCAGTAATAAGAATAATGACTCCTGCTTGTTTTAAAGCTTCTCCTACCCAACTAGCTTTCTGTTCTTTAGGAGTAGACCAGGACAGTAAATAAGAAATAAACACCCCTATCAGTGTAGCCATTATAGGGTTTCCTAAAAAGATAAAAACATCACTTAAAACAGAAGTATTCCCTTCCTTTATCTTAAAAAAAGAAGCCACACCAATCAGTACTATAGGTACTAAAATGGGTAAAAAAGAAGACCAAGTATTTTTCAAAACCTGATCGTTAGCTGCTATTAGACTTTCAACTTCCGAAACTGAAATATTATCTTGTGAAACAGCCGTATTTGATTTAAAAAAAGAGGCAAAAACAAAACCCACAAAAGATACAGGTATAGCCACTAAAAAACCATATTTCAACAGATCTGACAAAGGAACATTCAAAATAGCAGCAGCAGCTAGTGGACCAGGTGTAGGGGGAATAAAAACATGGGCTGCATATAGACCCGTTGCCAAACTTACACCATAAAAGATAATATGAAATCCAGTTCTCTTTGACAAAGCCTTAGGAATAGCACTTAAAATAACAAATGCGGCATCACAAAAAACTGGAATAGCGGTAATAAATCCTGTAACGTTTAACGCTAAACCGGAATTTTTATTTCCAAATACTTTCAAAATAGCAGAGACAATATGGACAAGTCCGTTAGATTTCTCTAAAAAAACACCAATAACAGCCCCAAAAACAATCACAATTCCAATACTAGAAAGCGTTTGTCCAAATCCTGTAGTAATGAGACCCACAAGATCAGAAGGAGAGATACCAAAACACAATCCAGAGAATATAGCTGCAAGAAGTAGCATTAAGAAAGGGTCCATTTTAAACTTAAGCGTCCCTAATATAATAAGTAATACAGCTATACAAATAATTAATAAGCTTATCATAAAAGAGATTTAAAAAAATGAAACACTTTATTTTCTATCAGTGGAAAAGGCTGGGCAAGGCATTGCGCAATAGGTGTCTCCTCATCCAGTAGCTCAATAATGTAAATATTAGTCAAAGCGGAAACATCAAAATGACTTTGACCACAAACTAATAAAAGAGGTAACTGGTGCTCTTGTGTAAGGTCAATAAGTCTTCCTAATAATTTCCCGTAGAATGAAGTATTGTCTAGACTGCCTTCACCAGATATGACAAAATCATACTTTTGTGTGACTAATAAATCTTCCAAACGAGCTATACTAGCTAAAAAATCAAAACCATTAATAAATTGGGCATTCAGAAAGGCCTTTAAACCATAGGCAGTTCCTCCTGCAGCTCCCCCACCCTCAAGCGTAATATCGTGAGAATATGGAAAATTAAAACGAGTCGTGAATTCTTTAAAAGCAGTATCTAACCTATTAACTATTTCTTTTGTGCCACCTTTCTGCGGTCCATATGTGATGGCAGTGCCTATAGGTCCACACAACGGGTTTAAGACATCATTTACAGCGTAAAAAGAACAATTTTTAATTTTATTTTTAAGTGCTTCAGGCAACGCATATGAATTAATAGCAAATAAATTATCGAAAGAATAAAGGATTGATTCCTGGTGAGCGTCATAAAATATAAATCCTAATGCTTCTATCAAACCCAAAGACATATCGTTAGAAGCACTGCCTCCTAAACCAATATACATTGTAGTAATTCCTGCTTCTAAAGCATGCGCTATTTGTACACCAACGCCATGCGTAGTTGCCTTAAGAATATTTAAATCATTTACCTGCAAATGTCTTATTCCTACGGTATTAGCCAATTCAATATAGGCCGTATTAGTTTCAGTATCTAATAAGTAATAAGAATCCATAGGAATCTGAAAAGCGTCTACAGACCTAACATAAACTTTCCGAATAGGCTTAAAATTATAAATAGTATCTAGAAAACCATCTCCTCCATCAGAGGCAGGAATTATGGTAGATTTAAAATGATCTCCATACACTTTATGAAGGCCATTCTTTACAGCTTTAGATACTTGAATGGCATCTATACTCCCTTTAAACTTATCTGGTATAATTAGAAAATTCTTCACTATTTAAATATACTACAACAGATAGGATATTCCTTTGGGTATAGGACAAAAAAAATCCCGAACACATTGCTGTATTCGGGATTCAAAAAAAGGCAACGACCTACTCTCCCACTTGGTATAGCAGTACCATCGGCGCTGATGAGCTTAACTTCC
>CAJJAZ010000007.1 GCA_905182295.1 uncultured Flavobacteriaceae bacterium
GGAAGTTAAGCTCATCAGCGCCGATGGTACTGCTATACCAAGTGGGAGAGTAGGTCGTTGCCTTTTTTTGAATCCCGAATACAGCAATGTGTTCGGGATTTTTTTTGTCCTATACCCAAAGGAATATTAGGTATAGTGACATTTGCAATCACAAAAAAAAAGGGAACCCAACGGGTTCCCTTTTTTTGTAGCTGTATTTCATCACTAAACAGGCTTAGTCTTCTAAAACAGTATTAAAATCTTCGAAAAAAGATTCGAATTGGTTCATAGATCGTGACAGGAACTCCATAGTTTGCTGCCATGTGGCTTTGTTGTGTATAGAGACTCCTTCTAATAATACATACACCCTTGAGATGTCTTTATCTTCCTCTATATAGTATATCTCTTCAAACATGGCCTTTGGTAGGTAGCTTTCTAAAATTACGGTTTGCAATGATTGTATTTTACCCCATACTTCCATTCGCCTTTCTAGACTGTCATCTATATCCAAACATACCATTGCACTTTTTTTGTCAAAGTGGAACTTAAACTCCAAGCCTTTTATTTTTGTATTGTACAGGGTCCATTTTCTAGGAAACGACTTTCCAAAGGAGGTCCAAAAGTCCTGTTTGAGCGCTTTTAATTCTGATTTACTATACATGATTAAAGGAAATAAGCGGTGGTTATACCTAGTACAATGACCAATATCTTTCTGAGATTAAAGGAGTGTCCTTCTGAGCTTTCGAACAGTATTACAGTGGCAATATGCAAGAGTACCCCTGTTACCAAAGCGCTGAGCGCGCTAGACCATATAGGAGGCAATGGATATAAACTGTAAAACAGACTTCCCAGCGGAGTCATTATTGAAAATAGGGCCATTACCAATAAGGCTTGGTAAAATTTTATATTTGTTTTGAGAATAAAAATACTCAATATGACTGCTATGGTAATTTTGTGAATCACAATTCCATAAAGTAAGTGATGGTGGTCCACAACAGGTATGCCTTCTAAAAAAGCATGTATGGACAAACTCACAAAAAGCATCCACGGAATTTTAGTGCTTTTTGTATCTAAATGTACATGTCCGTGTTCTGCTCCTTTAGAAAAAAATTCAAGGACTATTTGTAATAATATCCCCAATAGAATGAACAGGCCCATTTGCTTTGGATCTTGGTGTTCGTACAATTCTGGAAATAACTCAAAAATGAGCACTGATAATAGGAAAGCACCACTAAAGGCTAAAAATAATTTTAGTAATTGCTTGCTTTTTGGCTGAAAGAGGTACACCCCAAAAAAGCTAAGAATTACTGCGAAAATAGGAAGGGCGTAAATCATTTTGTTTGGTGACTGTGTATATGCACAGTCTTTGGATAGGTTTGGTATAAAATTAATGTATTTTTGTGGCTTAATCCAACGGAATGCAAGACAAAAATTTTAAGATGGTTGCTAAAACCCTTTTTGGGTTTGAAGATATATTGGCTAAAGAACTTCGTGATTTAGGGGCCTTAAATGTAGAAACTGCCATAAGAAGCGTCTATTTTGAAGGAGATACCGGTTTTATGTATAAAGCCAATTTATGTTTGAGAACAGCTACAAAAATCATTAAGCCTATAGCTACTTTTAAAGCCACAAATGAGGACAGTTTATACAGACAAGTAGCTCAAATGGATTGGACATCTCTGTTGGATTTAGACACTACATTTGCCATTGATACTACTGTAAATTCTGAATATTTTACCCATTCTTTATACGTGTCTCAAAAGGTGAAAGACGCCATTGTAGACACTTTTAGAGAAGCTACTGGAGAAAGACCCAATGTAGACGTAAAACATCCGGATATTAAATTAAATGTACATATCCAAAATGAACAATGTACTATTTCATTAGATTCTTCTGGCCGTTCTCTTCATATTAGGGGATACAAGACTGCCACAAATATTGCTCCTATTAATGAGGTTTTGGCAGCAGGAATTTTACTGTTGAGTGGTTGGGAAGGACAATCTGATTTTTTGGATCCTATGTGTGGTAGTGGTACCCTTCTTATAGAAGCTGCTATGATTGCTTGTAATATTCCACCCAACATCAATAGAAAGGAGTTTGCTTTTGAAAAATGGACAGATTTTGATCCAGATTTATTTCAGACCATCATAGCGTCTTCCTTAAAAAAAGCCAAAGATTTTCCATTTAAGATTATTGGTTATGACAAGGCGCCGTCTGCCATTAGAAAAGCACAAGACAATATAAGAGAGGCCCAATTAGAGGAATTTATTAGTGTGGAGAAAAAATCTTTTTTCAGTTCGGAAAAAGAAATGCCAGATCATTCACTTCATATGGTATTTAACCCTCCTTACGGGGAGCGTTTAGATGTGGATATGAAAGATTTCTATGAAAATATAGGCAATACACTCAAGAAAAATTATCCTGGCACTCAAGCCTGGTTTATAACTTCTAATTTAGAAGCCCTTAAATATGTTGGATTAAAGCCCTCTAGAAAAATAAAGGTATTTAATTCGCAGTTAGAATCTAGATTGGTTAAGTACGAGATGTATGCTGGTAGTAAACGGGCTAAATTTAATCCTTCTTTTACCTAGTCTATGAAAGCAAAAGCACTGTTGTATAATTTTATTGGGTTTACTTTTTTCTTTTTAATACTGAGATATTTATCAGTATTTGTGGTAGCAGAAGTGCCTATTTATATGGTTGTTATCGCTGCTGTTTTGGCTAATTTTTTGAGCCCTAAATTCGGTGTAGTGGAGACCGAAAAAGGAAAGAAAATGATGATGAAATGGATTTTTGTTAAGGGACTTAGAGAAATAAAATAGGGATGGGCTAAATTATGGCAGAAGAAATGATCAGAGGCAAAGATGTGTTTAAAGGTTGTCTTTTCACCTTTATGGCCATTTTCATAGTCATGGCTATTGCCACAGCTTTAGCCTTATTTTACCTCTTTTATTAAAGGCTCACGAACGCATCTGATGGCCTTTAAAAAAAACTTTAGACAACAAGATTATAAGGATTGTTTTGAAGACTTTTTTTCCTCTTTATCTGAAGCCCTTTGTGCTTTTTTGATGCTTTTTTCTTCTAAAGCTGTTTGAAGTCTTTTCTTTTTAGCTTCCTCGGATTCTTTGTATACTTTGGGTTTTTTGAGAATAGGGATTAAATAACTGATGCTGTAATTGTAACCCACCCCAAATTTGCTTTCTTCTGTTACAGCATTAAATCCTGGCACCCAATTGTTTGGAAAGTTTGCGCTGTTGTCATGGTTTAGTAAATACCCGCCCCTAACACTGGCGTTTAAAAAAATATTGGTAAATAATTCTACCTTGGCACCAAAGACTACTTCCAGCCACATAGCACTTAAACCAGTGTAAGTTGGAAGGGTTTGATCGCTTACACCAAAGCCTTCTGGATTCCAATACCTATCTGTGTCAAACACCCCAAACTCATTAACGGTTTGGCTGTATTTAGCATAGGCCAATCTACCCCCCAGATGTATCATATTATTCATGCCATACCAATTGTCGTAGGTATTTTGATCTATACCAATTTTAAAATAGGATCCGTCTGGTGTATAAGTATAGGTGTCTTCTATGATAGATTTTTTTTCATTACCCCATTCAGCTGCCAAATAAAGTGTTTGACTCAGTCTAAAGTCTGCCACTAGTTCTAGGCCTTCAAAATCAGGCTTAAGTTGTCCTAATATTTTCTTGCTAAAATCCATTCCTAGGCGAATGCCATAAGACTCCATATGAGTGATAGTGTCTTTAGGGTTTAGGTCTATTTTTTTTTGTTGTGCTTGTATCTGAAGCACCAAAAATAACCCGAATAAACTAGTGATATATTTTAAGGTGTACTTCATTTTCATTTGAAATGCTTGGACTTAAGACAGTTATTTTTTTGATCCAGTTGTCAGCGTCTGGTGTCAGTATTGGAATTAGATTTTCGTAAGAAACAATATACCCACAAGCTTTTGATATGAATTTTGGGTTTGGGGTATAAGAAAAAATCAGGGCGTCTATGTTGCCGCTCACATTTCCTTCTGAATCTATACTTGCATTTGTCACCAAATAGTATTCTGTTTGATTGGTGTTAGGGATTAAAGGAATTAACGCTTCTGTGATACTACTAGATCCTGGAGATATTGTTGTGATAGGCGTTGTTTTGTCTTTTCCTACAACCAAAAGTCTTTCAGGTGCTTTTTCAGTGGTTTCGTCAGTGAAATTGACGAAAGTAATTCGCATCATTGGAGTGTCTCCTGCGATACAGATGTCGTCTTTTTCACAGGACCAAAAACAGCCCAGTGCAATCACTAAGAAAAGTATACTCCTTTTCATATTCCTTTTATTTCTTTAAGCTTAAAAGTACGACATTTTCTACATGATGTGTTTGTGGAAACATATCTACAGCTTGTGTTTTGGTAAGATCGTATTTTTCTTTCATGAGTCCTAAATCTCTGGCCTGTGTGGCACTATTACAACTCACATATACAATTTTTTCAGGAGCCATTTTTAGAATTTCTTCTACCACGTCTTTATGCATTCCATCTCTTGGGGGGTCTGTAATTAAGACATCGGCCTTGCCATGCAAGGCTATAAAAGAAGGGGTAAATACATTTTTCATGTCTCCCACATAAAATTCAACATTATCTATGTTGTTGTGTATTGCATTGGCTTTGGCGTCTATGATAGCTTCTGGAACAGATTCAATGCCTATTACTTTCTGGGCTTTTTTTGAAACAAACTGTGCAATAGTTCCAGTGCCGGTATACAAATCATACACCAACTCATTGCCGGTAAGTCCTGCGAAATCTCTTGTTATTTTATATAAGTTATACGCTTGTGCAGCATTGGTTTGGTAGAAAGATTTGGCGTTGATTTTAAACTGTAAGCCTTCCATCTCCTCTATGATATGATCCCTACCGCTAAAGCAAATGACTTCTTGGTCATAAATAGTGTCGTTTGCTTTTTGGTTTATGACATATTGTAGGGATGTAATGCTAGGAAACTGGGTTTTTATTGCCTCTAGGAGTTTAATTCTATTAGACTCATTATTTTCACAAAACTGAATGAGCACCATGTATTCTCCATTAGAACTTGTTCTAATCATGAGTGTTCTCAATTCTCCAGTATGATTTCTAGGATTAAAAAATGTGATTCCTTCTGCTATAGCAAAGGTCTTGACAAATAACCTCATTTCATTTGAAGGGCCTGCTTGGAGGTGACATTTTTTAATGTCAAGAATTTTATCCCACATGCCGGGAATATGAAAACCCAGTGCGTTTCTATCTTCTATGGTATCTTTTTCTTGAATCTCTTCAGGAGTTAACCACCTGCTGTCAGAGAAAGAAAATTCCATTTTATTTCTGTAAAAATAGGTCTCAGGGGCACCAGCAATAGGAGTCACCTCTGGAAGATCTAAATGTCCTATTCTCTTTAAGTTGTTTAAAACCTCTTGCTCTTTATAAGCAACCTGGTGTTCATAACCCATATGCTGCCATTTACACCCGCCACAAACACCGAAGTGTTCGCATTCAGGCGCTACCCTTTTTTCAGATTTTTGGTGAAACAATACAGCTGTTCCTTCGAAGTATGCTTTTCTTTTTTTTGTGGTTTTAACATCTACAATGTCACCGGGAACAGCATTATTAATGAAAATTACGCGGCCGTCTGGTGCTTTTCCAATCGTCTTACCCTTAGCAGCAGTATCAGTTACTAAGATGTTTTCGAATATAAGGGGATTTCTTCTATTTCGCATGGGGCAAAAGTACTATCTTTTTTATTTAAAATTGTAGCTTTGTAGCAAACAGGTTATTTCTTTTTTCTAGCCTTTAGATCAGCAATTATAAAAAAAAACAGCTATGTCTCAAACAGTAAAAATAAGTGCACAACAAGCTATTGAATTAGAAGATAAATACGGTGCCCACAATTACCACCCATTACCGGTAGTTTTGTCTAAAGGTAAAGGTGTTTACGTATGGGATGTGGATGGAAATAAATATTTTGATTTTTTGTCTGCATATTCAGCAGTGAATCAAGGACACTGTCACCCAAAGATAGTGGGTGCTATGGTAGAACAAGCACAGACACTTACCTTAACTTCTAGGGCGTTTTATAACGACAAACTTGGCTTATTTGAAAAATACGCCACTGAAACTTTCGGATATGATAAACTGCTTCCAATGAATACTGGAGCTGAAGCTGTAGAAACAGCTTTGAAAATTTGTAGAAAGTGGGGTTATGAAGTGAAAAACATACCTGAGAACTCAGCTAAAATTGTGGTGTGTGAGAATAATTTTCACGGAAGAACGACTACAATAATTTCTTTTTCAAATGATTCGGTTGCGCAGCATAATTTTGGTCCTTTTACGGAAGGTTTTATGAAAATACCTTATGACAATGTCAATGCTTTAGAAGAAGTATTGTCTTCTGATCCGTCTATTGCAGGTTTCTTAGTGGAACCCATTCAGGGAGAAGCTGGTGTCTATGTTCCTTCTGAGGGCTACTTGGCAGCAGCTAAAGCACTTTGTGAAAAACACAATGTGCTCTTTATTGCAGACGAGGTGCAAACAGGCATAGCGAGAACAGGTAAACTTTTAGCTACTTGTGGAAACTGCGCTTGTTCTGACAGACACTGTAGTGGAACCCCAGAGGTGAAAGCAGATATTTTAATTCTTGGAAAAGCCATTTCAGGTGGTGCATACCCTATTTCTGCAGTATTGACTAATGATGCAATTATGAAGGTCATTGCGCCTGGAAATCACGGAAGTACTTTTGGAGGAAATCCTGTTGCTGCTCAGGTTGGTATAGCTGCTTTGGAAGTAGTTAAAGAAGAGTCTTTGGCACAAAATGCCTTTGATTTAGGTAATTTGTTCAGAACAGAGATTCAAAAATATGTAGACCAATCTAACATAGTAAATGGGGTTAGGGGTAAAGGTTTGTTAAATGCTATTTTAATTAATGATACGGAAGAAAGCGATACTGCTTGGAATATTTGTTTGGCCCTTAGGGACAATGGTTTGTTGGCAAAACCAACCCACGGAAATATTATAAGATTTGCACCACCATTGGTGATGAATAAAGAACAACTTATGGCATGTGTGGCTATTATCACCAAAACATTGGCTTCGTTTGAGAAATAGTCATTGAAGCATTCATTTCTAATAAGGACTGTACTGGTATGTCATTTAAAGTAGGAGATAAGGTTTGTGTGTTAGACCAAGATATTGAAGGCGTCGTTACTTCTATAACTGGAGGTGCTCTGGAGGTTGAAACTACTTTTGGTTTTTTAATGAAGTTTTCTGCGAGAGAATTGCTCATTCTTCCTGAAGAAGGCTTGCAGGTATCTAATTATGAGGTGGCTAAGATCAAGCACCTAAAGCAAGACAAAAAGCCCGATTATAAGACCACTGTTTCCAGAAAAGAAAGGGATGTGCCTAAAATGGAGGTGGATCTTCATATTGGCCAGCTAACCAGTGCGACCAATCTCTCCAATTATGAGATGTTGAATATTCAGCTAGATACTGCGCAGCGCCAATTAGAATTTGCTATTTCAAAGAAAATACAAAAGGTGGTTTTTATTCATGGTGTTGGCGCCGGGGTACTAAAAGAAGAACTCCTATATCTTTTTAAAAGATATGAGGGAATAAGGGTGTACGAAGGAGATTATAAGAAGTATGGCTTGGGAGCCACTGAAGTCTACCTGACGCAGCAGGTTAGAAGAGAGGTGTAATTATTTTGGTGTGGTAAAAACACCAAAATCATTTAAGTTCACATCTGTAATTCTCTTACCATCTTGGTCAATAAAGCTAACACCACTCAATTGAATTTCATGCTTAAAACTATTGCCGTCTTCACTTAGGCTTGTATTTATGAATACTGTTCCTGCAGTCGCATGGGCATCTTTAATCACATTTGCGCCAATTTCAGGAAGAACACTACAGTAGTATGACGCACTAATGCCTTCTGAAAAAATTCTATAGTTAAGTGTGGTCTGATTTGGTATGCTACTTTGTAGGGTTTGTTCACTCACACTATTTCTTAAAAGCCCTTCCGGTAGTTGAAGCGCTAGAGATTCCGTATCATTAATTTTAAACAATAATGTGGTCGCGGTTGATTGTGTGCAACTTTCAATGCCTATTTCATTGAAGCTTATGCTTTGAATAGTAATGTCTCCATCGCTACAGCTAAAAAATAAAGACAACAAGGGAACAGCTAAAAATAGTTTGCGGATCATTGTGGTACTTTTCATCGTGTTTGAATTTGCTTTCAAATGTAATTATTTTCAATGCTTTTCTCTATTAATCTGTCAAATACATTTATTTAATATACTTTTAGAGTCCCATAAAAACTAAAGAATGAAAGCTGTATATTTTGACAATGCTGCAACCACTCCAGTTAGAGTTGAGGTGATTAATAGTATTCAAAGCGCATTAGAAAATTGTTTTGGAAACCCATCTTCTACACACAGTTTTGGTAGGACCGCCAAGACGGCTGTAGAACAAGCAAGAAAAACTATTGCAGCTACTTTAGGTGCCCATCCGTCTGAAATTATTTTTACTTCAGGAGGGACAGAAGCAGACAATATGGTTTTAAAGTGTGCTGTAAGGGATTTGGGTGTAAAGCATATAGTGACTACCAAAATGGAGCACCACGCTGTTTTACACACTGTAGATGAATTGGTCGCATTTAATGGAGTTACACCTCATTATGTTGCAATAGATGCCAATGGAAATCCAGATCTTTTAAATTTAGAGAAAATATTGAGCGGGCTAAAAGATAAAGCTTTAGTGAGCTTAATGCATATCAATAATGAAATTGGAAATATTTTAGATTTACCCACTGTAGCTGCTTTGTGTGAGTCTTTTGGGGCTTACCTTCATTCAGATACAGTACAGTCAATAGGTCATTTTCCTTGGGATTTGCAAAAGATTAAAATTCATTTTTTAGCTGCAGCTGCACATAAATTTCATGGACCAAAAGGGATTGGTTTTGCCTATATAAGAAAAGACACTCCTTTAAAGTCATTTATTGTTGGTGGCGCACAAGAGCGGGGCCTTAGAGCTGGAACTGAACCCTATCACAATATAGTAGGCCTTGAAAAGGCTTTTGTATTGGCTTATGAACACTTAGATAATGAGCGTATTTATATAGAAGATTTAAAAAAGTATTTTATCAGCGAAATAAATAAAGCCATTCCTGGGGTTGCATACAACGGTTTTTCCGGGAATATGGCGAAGAGCACATACACGCTAGTAAATGTTCGCTTGCCATTTAATGCCCAGAAGGCTCAGATGCTATTGTTTCACCTAGATTTAAAAGGTATTGCATGCTCTAAAGGAAGTGCTTGTCAGTCTGGAAGTACTAAAGGATCACATGTGTTGTCTGCCTTTCTTTCAGAAGAACAATTGGCCATGCCTTCTCTAAGATTTTCTTTTTCCTCATTCAATACTAAAGAAGAAATAGATTACACCATTAAGGCCTTAAAAGAGTTTTCTAAAAAGTAACACTATAGGATTTTATTAAATCCATTATTTTTCATAGGGAAATTTCCTACTGGCTTGCCTCATCATTGAACCGATTAGGTCTACCGTATTTTTACCAGTTTTTCGATCTATTTGCTTCTCGTATTTCCAGAGTAGTTTTCCGGTTTTGACATCGCTAATTTTAATGCCAATGCGGCCGTATTTGGCATTCCCTGTCACATAATCTAATAGTTTAAATTTTTTGGCATCTCCTCTAGATAGTTGAACGTTAAGGGTTATTGTACCACTGATAATTGCGTCTACACCTAAAATGTCTCCCAATTCTTTTATGCTGTAAATGTCCAAAGAATTGTAGCCTACTTCACGTTTTTTTAAAAAAACATTGGTGTCTTTAATGTTTTGAAAATCTACCCTGTACTTCTTCCTTTTCTCTATTTTTAGAAAGTAAGTTTCAAGGGCTTCTTGAACAGCATACCCCTCAGAGGCCTCTAGTTCCAATTGCATTTCATTACTTAATTCTTGTGCTAAATTTACTGAAGCTAAAAAAGGGAGGATCGCAATGCTTTGATGTGAAGCGCTTATGTTTTTAAACTGTTTGTTTTCATAAATATTCTTTTGACCCAACGCCACTTGAGTAAAGAAAATACATAAGATTGAAATACTTAGAAAAGCCTTGCTGTGGATAAATAATAACTGATTTTTCATAGCGTGTTTAAAGACTTAAAAGAGTTGTATATACCTTGGTGTTTCCCAACATATCTACTACTTCTATTTTTAATTCGTTGTTTTTTTGAAGTTTTGTTCGCTCCCCTATATGATGGGTAAGCGTATTTGTCTTTGGTTCATATTCCATAAGGATCCATTCTCCGTTTAAACTTCCAGTATAAGTGTCAATGCCAGTTTCTTGATCTTTTATTTCAAGACTTAAAAATTGATAATTTCTAATATTTTGATTGCTCTTAAAGTTTTTTGGCCGTATGCTTGGTGGTAGAGAATCCTGCTTAATGATATAGGTGCCCAACTTATGGGTCTTTGTACTCAACCAAGTGCCTTCTTTTTTAGTGCTGCTGTAAATGGAAGATTTTGAACCGAGCATATAAGCGATGTAACTGTATTTAGAAAAGACACTGTTCTCTGAATTAAAACTTAGGGTAAAGGGGTTTTTTGTCGCCCACATAGGTTTGTGAACTTTAATGGTGTCTTTGCTTGTTTCTAGGTCTAAATAGACATTTTTATAAAAGCTATTCGCAGGAAAATAGAGACTACCATGCGTAAGTTTATAGTGTGCGGGATTTTTAAATAATATAGGGAAAGGTGTTTTAAGTAGCATTTTTTTTACTATTGCCTCATCTGAAGTACCTATAACAGGTATCTTAATTTTAATATTATTGCCATGAAAGTCAATTAACTCAAGCTCAATATCAATAGCGTCATTAGGCTTTAAGGTTATGATCCCTTTGTTTTTTATTGTTTTAAAGATGCTTAATGGTTTTCGATTGTATTGAAATAATTGAACAATACGTTCCCTGTTTTTAATTAAATGTGGATAATCAATGAGGGTGTTTATATTTTTAGTCTCATTAAATGAAAATTGGTCTAAAATAATGTCACTAATCACTGTGTCATTTGCGGAAAGTTTATATTGATAAATCCCATTCTTATTTGCTGTTAATTCTTGCCTATCATAGCCTTTTATACCCATATAAAAAGATCCCTTTACCTCAATAGGATTTGCCTGATAAATACCCTCAGGGGTTCTTTTAAATGAAATTTGGACTTTGTTTTCGCTTCTATTCACGTGACTAGTTTCACCAATGGGGTAAGCGAATAATTTTTGTAAGGTAGGAGGGGTTTTGTCTAGTACTTTGTAGGGAAATTGAAGTGGATTTAAAGCTATGGGAGTGCCTGTTTTTCTCATTTCAAAGTGAAGGTGTGGCGCGGTAGATCCTCCCGAATTTCCGGAATAAGCAATGGGGCTGTCTTTGTACACTTTGAGACTGTCTTTTTTTAGAAAAAGCTGAATGGTGTAAGATTTGTTAGCGTACTGTTTTTCTTGAATAAAATTTTCTATTTCAGGAGAAAACTTTTGCAGATGCGCATACACACTAGTTGTACCATTATAATGATTGACATAGAGTGCTTTTCCATATCCCCAATGTGAAATCTTTATCCTAGACACATAGCCTTCTGCTATAGCGAATACTTTAAGTCCCTGCTGGTGCTTTGTTTTAATATCTAAACCTGAGTGAAAATGATCAGACCTCAGTTCACCAAAATTCCCAGCCAATAATAAGGGGATATTTAGAGGGGCGGAATATATAGTGTCTGAAGCATTGTTATTCAAAGCTTCTTGGGCGTATGTTGACCCAAATAATAATCCTAGGATGAAAAAAAAATACAGTGTCTTCATTTATATTCAAAAGTAAATAAACTGCCTTAGATACAGAAGGGCTTGGAGGCTTTATCCTGATAATTATGTCTGTGATTCTGAGTAGTCCTTTAATAAATTTAAAAGTATTGCTCTGCAATTCTAAGAATACGAAGTTTTATATTAACTTTGTTTTATTAGTATGGACAGTTGCAAATGAGTAATCTTAAAGAAATTGTAAGTTCTTTAGAAAATAAGGTAAGCAAATTGGTTCACCGTTTAGAAGGGGTTAAAGAGGAATCTGCCCTTTTAAAAAAGGAAATTAATGAAGCAAATAAAACTTGTGAATACGCAAAATCACAGGCCACTTATTGGGAAGAGAAATACAATGCTTTAAAATTAGCACAGTCTATGTTAGGCAGTGATGAAAACACTACCGAAGCGAAACTGAAGATTAACACCTTAATAAAAGAGCTTGACTATTGCATAGGGGCGCTCTCTAAATAATGTATGTCAAATACGTTTAAAATAAAGCTTTCAATTGCTGACAGGGTATATCCATTGACGATTGCTCCATCACAAGAAGAAGGTCTGAGAAAAGCCGCTAAACAAATAGAATTGCTTGCTAAAAACTTTGAGCAAAATTATGCTGTGAGGGATAAACAAGATGTTTTGGCCATGTGTGCCTTGCATTTTGCCTCAAAGACTACTCAGAGTAATATAGAAGAATCTCAAGACAATAAAGAGGTTCAAGAGCGTCTTATAGCGCTTGAGGAAGTGATTAACAATTCGTTAGGATAATACGTTCTTTTAAATAACATCATTGCCCACACTGGTATTTATTTTTTGACAAACTCAACATTATTTTTTTTTAAAAGGGTGAGTTTAGATTATGCAAGCATGCCTTACTCGTATAAGGAAACTTAAGTAATCTGTTAGCCCTAAACCTGTTTATTCAGAGTTTGTTCAAAACCCAATCCAATGTGGGCTTTTTTTATATAATTAATTTAACAATCATGGATAGTACAACAATCATAATATCGGCTGTTTTAGGCCTTGCAGTTGGTTTTGCTATCGCAAAGTTTTTGGAAAAGGGGAAAGCCTCAAAGACCATTATCAATGCGAGAAAAGATGCACTTGCAATTATTAAAAATGCCAAAAACGAAGGCGAAAACATTAAAAAAGACAAAATATTTCAGGCAAAAGAGCGCTTTTTGGAATTAAAAGCGGAACATGAGAAGGTGATCCTTTCAAAGGAGAAAAAAATTGGAGAATCTGAAAAACGTACCAGAGATAAAGAATCTCAAATGAGTAATGAATTGTCTAAGACAAAAAAAATAAATGATTCATTAGAACAACAGATTGCAGATACGGCTCATAAAACTGAAATTTTAGATAAAAAACAGTCCGAACTAGATAGGCTACATAAAAATCAAGTACAGCAATTAGAAGTTATTTCTGGATTGTCTGCAGATGAAGCTAAAGAGCAGTTATTGACTTCTCTTAAAGATGTGGCTAAATCAGACGCAATGGCCTTCTTGCAATCTACCATGGAAGAGGCTAAATTAACCGCCCAGCAAGAAGCCAAAAAAATCATCATTAATACCATTCAAAGAATAGGCACAGAGGAGGCAGTAGAAAATTGTGTATCTGTATTTAATCTTGAGTCTGACGACGTAAAAGGTAGGATTATTGGTAGAGAGGGTAGAAATATCAGGGCTATTGAAGCAGCTACAGGAGTAGAGATTATTGTAGACGACACACCAGATGCTATAATTCTATCTTGTTTTGATTCTGTGCGTAGAGAGATTGCTAGATTGTCATTACACAAATTAGTGACAGATGGTAGAATTCATCCTGCCAGAATTGAAGAGGTTGTCAAGAAAACAGAGAAGCAAATAGAAGAAGAAATTATAGACATAGGTAAGCGTACCGTAATTGACTTAGGGATTCATGGATTACACCCTGAGCTCATTAAAGCGGTTGGGCGAATGAAGTATCGTTCTTCTTATGGCCAGAATCTTTTGCAACACTCTAGAGAGGTGGCTAAGCTTTGTGGTGTTATGGCCGCTGAACTGGGTATTAATGCCAAACTAGCCAAGCGTGCTGGTTTGCTTCACGATATTGGTAAAGTCCCTAATACAGAAGCAGAGGTAGAAACACCTCACGCTATCTTGGGAATGCAATGGGCTGAGAAGTTTGGGGAGAAACCAGATGTATGTAATGCTATTGGAGCCCACCATGATGAAATTGAAATGAATACCCTTATTGCTCCAATTGTACAAGTCTGTGACGCCATTAGTGGTGCAAGACCAGGGGCTAGAAGACAGGTATTAGACTCCTATATTCAAAGGTTAAAAGACTTAGAAGATGTTGCTTTTGGTTTTCCAGGAGTGCAGAAAGCCTATGCCATTCAGGCAGGTAGGGAATTAAGGGTTATTGTAGAAAGTGAGCGTGTTACGGATGATCAAGCTTCTGAACTGTCTTTTGAAATCTCTCAAAAGATTCAGACAGACATGACCTATCCTGGACAAGTTAAAATAACTGTGATTAGAGAAACTAGGGCTGTAAATGTAGCCAAGTAGTTTATCCTAAATGCGAGTATAAAAAAAGCCCTGCTCAATGAGCAGGGCTTTTTTTTTGTTTTAAAGTATGGTTTTATTTTGTTGGCCCTACCTCAGTAACTTCTTCGCTGGAAGTCTCTTCCTCTTTATTTATTTTATGGGTCAGGATATTAACCTTTTTAAGCTTTTCTTTCCAAGTGTCAATGTCATTCTGGTGCTTATTAATTTTATTGACCACTTCTTTGACCATAGGATTGTCTTCAGAAGCATTTGAAAAGAATTCTAAGTTGTTTTCTAATTGACGCATCTCATTTTTAGACTCTTCGATCTTTTTGCGAATAAAAGCCCTTTCGTTCGCGAGCGCATAATCATTATCAGAACTAGCCAATTGATTGAGCTTGTCTCCGTATTTGAGTAATTCTCCAGCTTGTTTGTCAATATCTAATTTAACAAATAGGGCGTCTAAAACCTTATTAAAGGTGTTGTTGATGTTTTTGCTTTTAAAAGGAACCCTACCAATATTTTTCCAAGCAGTAATTTGTGCTTTTATAAAAGTAAGGTCTTTCTCTTTGTCTGATCCTAAATCATAGGCTTTTAAGTCTGCCAACACTTTTTCTTTGGCTGTTAAATTTTCTTCTTCAACAGCATTGTTAGCATTTTTACTCATATTCACACTGGTGAAATAAGTATTACAAGCCGCCTTAAAAGATTTCCAAATTTTATCTGAATACTTCCTAGGTACATGCCCAATTGTTTTCCACTCATTTTGAATGCGCTTGAAAGTCTGGGTAGTTTCATCGCTTACATCACTATCTTTAAGTGAGTTGGCAGTGTCTAGTAACACTTTTTTTGCATCAAGATTTTCTTGTTGCTCATTTTTTAAGTGCTTGTAAAAACTATTTTTATGCTGATTAAATACCTTGGTTGCCGCTTTAAAGGCTTTCCAGGTTTTTTCATTTTGTTTTTGAGGTACTTTGCCAGTTTCAAAAAATGTATTCCTAAGGGTTTCTACCGTTTTCATTTGGTTTTGAATGCCTTTGTGTGTGGTAGCAATACCTTCAAAAACAGCATTGATCTTAGCAATAATTTCGAGTTTTATCTCAAGATTTCCTTCAAAACCTTTTTCTAAGGATTTAAAATGTTCTTGTCTCTTTTCGTGAATCACTTTAGTAGCTGCGCTAAAACGATCCCAAACGGCTTCTCTATGTTCTTTGTCTACGGGTCCTAGATCTTCTTTCCATATTTTATGAAGTGTTTGAAGCTCTTGGAATGCTTTATGAATATCCGTTTCATTATGAAGCGCCTCTGCTTTTTCAATGATTTTAAGTTTTTCCTCAAGATTGTGCTTAAAATCTAAGTCTCTTAATTCTCTGTTGAGGTTTAAGAAGTCGTAAAAGATTTCCATATGGTGGTGGTAGGTTTTCCAAGCATCATTGTAATGCGTTCTTGGAATTGCACCAGCATTTTTCCATTCTTTTTGTATTTCCTTGAAATTCTTATAGGTGTCGTTAATGTCTTCTTCTATATTGACTAAGCCTTTAAGTCTTTCTATAAGTTCTAAGCGTTTTTTGAGGTTGTTCTGAAGATTAGATTCTAAGGTTTTATAGTAGGCGTCTTTTTTCTCTCGATACTCACCATATACCTCATTAAATTGTCTTTTGGATACAGAATTGTATCTAAAGTCTATTTCATTACCACCACCTTCTATAAACTCTGCTTTCTTTTGCTCTAAGAAGTCTTGAAATTTAAGATCAAAAGCTGCTTTTATAGCGTCTATGTTCTTTTTAATTGCTTGAACTTTTTCATTTCTTACAAGCCTTTGAAGCTCACCGACCAGGTTTTCCATATTCATTGCGTCATAGTCCATATCTGGAATACTATGCCTGGAAGCGTTGTCTACATCCTCTGCGTCCTCTGCATTAGAATGATCAATTTCTGATTGAGGATCTTCTTGAGAAGTTTGTTCCACTTGGGTGGTTTCATTTTTACTTTTCAAATCTTCCTTTCCTACCGGATCTTGTAGGTTTCCGTCTTTTTCTTCTAACATGTTTCTGTAGTTTTTGTCAGTTCAAAATAGAGAGGGTTTTTGCCCTTTCTTATCCTTAGTAATATACTAACATATAACTATATATAAAAATTTATTCTTTTTTAAACCTTGGCTGTTTTATCTGTGCCAAATCTCCCAGGAAGCCTCTGCTTGGCTTACTAACATTTCGTATCCATTTTTAATTTTGGCACCTCTTTTTTTCGCTTCATTTAAAAATGCGGTTACCTCTGGGTTGTAAATTAAATCAAAAGCAATATGATCTGCTCCAATTTGATTATAGTCAATATTTGGTTTTTGATCTACCTCGGGAAAGGTCCCAATTGGGGTGCAGTTAACAATGATTAGGTGCTCTTGTAACATTTCTTTTGTGAGTTCTTCGTAACTAATTTGACCTTCTTTTGACTGTCTAGATACATATAGAAAAGGAATTCCTAAACTTTTGAAAACATGAGCTACAGCCCTAGAAGCACCGCCAGTGCCAAGGATGAGTGCTTTTTTATGATGTGATGAAATGAGTGGTTCTATGGCGTTTTTAAAACCGATGACATCTGTGTTGTAACCTACTGTTCCATCTTCTGTAAATTTAATGGTATTTACCGCACCTATTGCGGCGGCAGTAGGATCCAATTTAGTTAAGAAAGGTATTACGGCTTCTTTGTATGGAATGGTTACATTCATTCCTTTTAAATCTGTTGTATGGGTTAATACTTCTTTGAAATTACTGAGGTCTTGAAAATCAAAATTATCGTAAGTATACCCTTCGAGATTAAGTTGTTTAAACTTTTTCGCAAAGTAATTCCCTGAAAAAGAGTAAGAAATATCTTTTCCGAGTAAGCCGTATTTATTTTTTCTTTCTGTATGCATATGCTTCTAAAGCCATTAAAAATACAAAACCAATTCCCATCCAAAAAATAGCCCACCATGTGGCCGCCTCTTGAAAGGAAGGAATGTACCTCTGGTAATTTAATATTATTTTATGTTGGTTCGAATCCAATAATGGTTTTCCGAATTCATTTAGTTTGTAAATTGTTTGTTTCCAGGGCCATACTACACCTAAAGAACCAGAAATAAAACCAATAATGATAGCCGTAGTAATTGCATTAAAACGTTTTAAAACAAAACTGATCAAATGGGATAAAGTGACCAATCCAGCAGTAGAGCCCAAGGTGAAAACACCGAGAATTTTAAGTGTTTTGAGTCGCGTTGGATTGTTCCAAAAATTAAAATCACCTTGAATAATTTCAAAAAAAGTATCGTAAAGTGCATTGACACTGTCTACAAGCAGGAGTACATAATTGCCTAAAAGCATAAGTATAAATGAACCAGATAGACCAGGAAGTGTCATTCCAGAAACACTAATCATTCCACATAAAAACACAAACAGCAAGTGGTCATTTTCTTTTGCAGGGCTTAAAAAACTTATACCAATCCCCATAACCAATCCAACGACCCCCCAAATTAAGGTGCTTTTATTCCATTGTTTAAACTGTTTGGATATGTAATATATTGATCCCAATATCATACCAAAAAACAGGGACCAAACATATCGTTCATGAGTGAGCAGAAAGTAATCGAGTACTTTAGAAACGCTAAAGTAACTCACTAACATACCCAGAAGGAGTACCCAAAGAAAGGGACCATTTATATAGTAGTAAAATGACTTAAACCTTCCGGATATTAGCAGGAATAGCGCTTTTTTATTGACCTTTTGCAAGGCGTAAATAAATTCTTCATAAAAGCCCCCTACAAACGCCACAATCCCCCCTGAGACCCCCGGAACTTTATTTGCAGCACCCATAGCCAATCCTTTTAAGAAGAGGAATATTTTATCTTGTAGGGTTCTTTGCTGCTCCATAATGTTATTGATTAAACACTTAGGTGGTTTTTTTATTGGCAGATTTTTCTAAAATGAAAATTAATGAAAAGCCAAATACAGCTAGCAAGGCTGCGGCCATTATTTGTGCATCTCCAAGAAAATCCCAGGGGAATACATTTTTAGAAGCCAAAACAATTTCTTTATCACTGACTATCTTAGCGGAAACAACTTCCTTCCAGGGCCATATTTTAGATAGAGATCCAATGATAAATCCCATCAAAATGGAGAGCGTTTGATTTTTAAATTTATTAAGGGTCCATTTTAAAACCCTAGAAAAAGCAGCCAAACCTATAATACAGCCTGCACCTACAGTAGCAATTATCAAAAGGTCTCTTTGGTGCACTGCATTTAATATGGGCTCATATGATCCTAGCAAAACCAAAATAAAAGCACCAGATATACCTGGTAAAATCATAGCGCAAATGGCTAAGGCACCCGATAGAAATAAATACAGCGGTTGTTGGCTGTTTTCAACAACGCCCAATTCTCCTATACCAATGGCTACAGCTATTCCTATAACTGCCATAATATAGTCAGCAGGTTTTTTATTTTTGATTGATTTTCCTATAAAAACAACACTGGCCAATACCAAGCCAAAGAAGAAAGACCAGAGTAGGACGGTTTCATGACTCAAGAGCCAGCTAATGCCTTTTGCTAGAGAGATTACACTGACCCCTATACCTAGAAAAAGCGCCGTTAAAAAATGCCCATTAATATGTGTCCAAAAGCTTCTTATTCCCTCGTGTTTCCACTTTTTTAAGGCTTTAAGATTGATATTATTAATGCTTTCTAAAAGCTCTTCATAAATACCAGATATAAAAGCTATGGTACCCCCTGAAACTCCAGGAACCACATCTGCAGCACCCATGGCCATTCCTTTTAAGAAAAGGATAATATAATTCCTATCAATTTTTTTTTGCATGTCTAGCGTAAAGTTTAAAAATAGGGTATTTTAACTAGAAGCCTTGCTAGAGGTGCTAATAAAAATTGAGACCCAAGTACTGTTAAAAAAACCTGGATATTGGCTTTTGAAATGCTCCAAAAGACTATAGTCTAGCCTTAAAGCCTCAGAAAGATGGTATTTACTTTGCTCAATATCTTGGGTAAGCCCAAAAATAAATGCCAACCTATACCTCAAGGAGGCTACTTCTGGGAAGAACCCAATGGCTTGAAGCAATATTTGATTCGCCGCTTCAAATTCTTTGTTTTCCATGACAACCAAAGCCCAAGATTCCCAAGTATTTAGATCGTAATCTCCAAATTCTATCGCCTGTTTGTAGGCAAAATCCGCCTCGTCTAATTGCCCTAAGCTGACATTAATTTGAGCGCATTTTTTCCAGTAAGCTTCATTTTCAGTATCAATATGCAAGGCTTTATTAATGTAATAAAGCGCCTTGTCGAATTTTTTTTCTCTGATATAGAAGTTAGTTATAGCCAACCAACCTTTATCTAATAGGGGGTCTTCATGTACTGTTTTGTAATAGTATTGTTGGGCAAGATCGGAATTTCCAATTTTCTCATGACACCTACCAATTCTCAGGTAAGCGTGTGCGGTTGGGTCTTCCAAGTCTATGGTTGTTTCATAATTCTCAATCGCTTCATTATAGCGCTTGAGTTTTTCTAAAACCATGGCTTTTTCAAAATAGGCCCCTATAAACGACTCATCAGATATAATGGCAAAATCAAAAGCAGTTAAGGCTTCTTTGTAAAGTCCTTTACTTTTGTATTGCTTTCCAAGCTGATGCCACGCCACTTCACAATAGGGCTCATTTTCTAGATAGTCATTGAGATAAGAAATAGCACCATCAGGATCTTCAAGGTATTCAAAGCAATAAATAATATTATACAGAGATGCGTAGTCCTGAGGATCTTCTTCTACACATTTTATGAAATTATGCTTGGCTTTCTCAAAGTCCTCCAGGAATAAATATTCCATTCCCAAAAGCGCGTAAATATCTAAAGTGTCTTCTGTAAGTAACAAAGCTTTCTCAAGACAACTAATGGCCTTAAGATGTTTGTCTTGTTTGGACCAAATGTTGGCCCTTTGGATATATATCTCCTCATTTTTTTGGTCTAGAGACTCTAAGTAATCCAACTGTGAAATAGCGAGATCTAACTTGTTCTCAAAAACCAACACTTCAATTTCTAATAGCTTTAAAGGGGTAGTTTCAGGGTGTTGTTCCAAACCAATTTTAATGGCTTTTTTCGCTAGTGAAACCTTGCCGTTATTGAGATAGTGGTGTATTATATCTTCGAAATCCTCTGCGTCAAAAAAGTAGACATCGTCTGTTTTGAGCATGGATTCAAACTTTGCGATTGGCTCGCTACCTTCTTCATTAGGATCTAACGCCATAGCGTATATCTTGGGGTTTCAATTAAATTAAAATTAGGGGTAATCGCTTTAACAAACCCTATGATTCGGGGGTTATTATTAACAAATTAGTTAACACTACAAGGGATTGATTTCTATGGTTGCGGTTTTTTATCTAAAATCGATAAGATTAAATCACAGCCTTTAGCCAATTCATCCATTGAAATAGTTAGGGGAGGGGATATTCTGACTGCCTTTTTCTCAAAGAGCAACCAGAAAAGAATTAATCCATTTTTTGCTGCTTCTAGAACCAATTCATTGGCTTTTTCGGGAGATGCTAGAATAAGTGCTAACATGAGGCCTTTTCCCCTAATTTCTTTTATTTCAGGATGCTGTAACTTACCCCTCAAAAAACATTCTTTCTCTAAGGTTTTCTCTATAAGCTGTTCTGCTATGATTATTTCTAAGGTGGCCTTGCAGGCCGACGCTATCACTGGATTTCCTCCAAACGTGGTAATATGTCCTAGGCTAGGCTGGTCTTGAAGTAAGTCCATAAGGGGTTTAGATGCAATAAAAGCCCCAACAGGGAGACCACCAGCCATTCCCTTACCCACAACTAATATATCTGGCACACATTGGTAATGCTCAAAAGCAAATAGTGCTCCTGTACGCCCAAAACCTGGCTGAATTTCATCCAATATCAGTAATGCACCCACTGCTTCACAACGTTCTTTCACCGCTTTTAAATAACCCTTATTTGGGCAAATGAAACCTGCACCCCCTTGAATGGTTTCTAAAAGAACCGCAGCAGTTTTTTCAGTGATCTGTGCAAGCTCAATAAAGGCATTAAAATGTATAAACCTTACCCCGGGCACCAAAGGTCTAAAAGCACCCTTTCTGTCTTCATACCCCATCACACTTAAACTCCCCATCGTATTTCCATGGTAAGCGTGGTGTGCCGCAATAATTTCATGTCTTCCTGTAGCCCTTCTCGATAATTTCATAGCGCCTTCAATGGCTTCTGTTCCAGAATTTACTAGGTAAGTGCAATCCAAACCTTTTGGAAGTAATGACCCCAGTGCCTTGGTGTAATCAACAGCTGGTTTTTGTGCGTATTCCCCATAAACCATTACGTGCATATATTTGGCAGTTTGTTCTTGAATGGCTTGGACAAGCTTTGGATGGGTATGGCCAACGCTACAGGCAGAAACGCCTGCTACAAAATCTAGGTGACCCTTTCCTTCTGAGTCATAAATATAACTACCCTTAGCATGAGAAACTTCTAAAGCCAATGGGTGGGGGGTCGTTTGTGCCTGATATTTCAAAAAATCTGAGATCACTGCTGAGATATTTGTTTTTCTTGAGTTTTCGCTATGGATTTGACTTCGTTTTCTCGGTCAATAGGATTAGTCAGTCCCCTGATTTTAGTTAATTTAATCTTTAGATCTTCCGGTCCAAAAATGTCCTCTTTGGTCCGAATTCGCTCGTCACCGAACCATAAGAATCCCTCTAGTTTTCTGTCAATAACCGGAAGTTCTGACAGGGGGTATATGGTGCCATCTGGTGCGGTAATAAAAGTGATTTCACTAATGTCATTGTCAACCATCTCAATAACAATTTCACTACATATGGTCTTGTTAATACCCATTAATTCTTGCTCCTTATCGTATAGATAATAAATGAGCTCAGTGTTCTTGATCAAGTTTAAGAAGCGAAGCGCATTATTTTCAAAAACACCGAACATGTCTTTTCCCTTGGCTTGGTTAAAACCTATTTTCCTAATGGTGTCTTTAGCTACAATAAAAGCATTATTAAGGACTTCTAATGAGTCTAGTGATTTGGTTTTTGGATCTGACTTTAAATGAATAATATCTCCAGTCATTTGGTTTTCACCATTCCAAACAATAGGTCTTTGGATGAGTTGTGTTAAACCTGTTTTTTGATCAAAATGGATGGAATCACATTTCCCGCTCAAGTCTGTTTTATAGAACTTAGCCCCTCTGAATGCCCTTAGAATTCTAGCGTCAGGCTTACCAGTAAGCATGATAGTGTCTCCGTGCATATAAAGGGAGTCTTTCTCTACTAAGCTAATAGACACTGCTTTTCTTGTAGCGAATACGGAATCCTTTGCCTTAAAAACCTCTGCATAATGTGCCCTAATTACGCCATTGTTTATAGTGTCTGTAACGACAATATTATTGGTCGCAGAGGCAAATTCCCTATTCTTATTAAAGTAAACACTGTCCCCTTGAATGATCCTATTGTTGTAGTTAATCTTTGTATTTTTAATTCCATAACCACTTTCTGCTATCATGTTATAATAGCCTCTTTCACAATAAAAGGTGTATTCCTTTCCATAAATTGTGGATGGACCATACATATAAGCATTCTTTGAGCTGGTGTAATAATCTAGCTGTTGAGAGCGTAATTTATATTCTGGATTAACCACTTCTACACGACTCAAAAATCGGTATTTCTTTGGGGTTAAATAATACCTTCCAATATCTGAAGTTAGGGTATTTTGACTGTCTACAATGGTGCCCTTTTTGTTGTAATAAGCCTCCTGTTTCTCTCTGTTAAAGTAAAGTGTGTCAGAAGGTGTTAAAGTCATGTCAGTATTTCTCAAACTCACAGACTCCCATGCTTTGGCCAATTGAGATACGCCGTTATAGTCCAATTGTCCTGCATTCATAAAGATAGAATCTCCTTGAATGAGTATGATATTTCCTTTGGCCCTAATCTTGTTCTCTGCAGGATAGAAAATAGCAATATCACACCATAGATCTGCCCCTTGGTGTCTAAACTGAACCTGTTTGTCGTCTTTAGTGAAGATGGAAGCACCCGGAAATTGGGCTTCATCTTTGGTGAAGTTTCCCCCGTAAACAATTTGTATCTGCTTCTCTTGGCCTTGAACCTTAGCAGACAAGAAGCATAAGGAAATAAGAAGTATAAAAACGCAGTATTTCTTCAAAGTGTCGGTGTGCTAATGGTTTAATAAGAAAAAGCGACTCTTTATTCCTTATCTTAAAGTGTAAGGGATAAAAAATCATTTTTTTATCTATAAATAGTTTGGGTTCTGTCAGGACCTACGGACACAATTTTGATAGGCACTTCTAGAACTTCTTCTAAATAGATAATGTAATTCATCAGGTTTTCAGGCAATTGTGTCACATCTAACATTTTAGTCAAATCCTGCTCCCAACCTGGCATTTCAATATAGTTTGGGCGCACATTTTTAGGTTCCACATTGTATGGAAAATGAGAAATAGTGGCTCCTTTGTATTGGTATGAATTACAGATTTTAACTGTTTTAAATCCTGAAAGCACATCTGCTTTCATCATCATTAATTCAGTAACCCCATTGATTGTAATCGCGTATTTAAGTGCGACAACATCTATCCAACCGCACCTTCTAGCCCGTCCAGTTGTAGCACCAAATTCATTACCTACACGGCCCATAGTTTCCCCATCATTGTCAAATAACTCAGTAGGGAAGGGACCACTTCCTACTCTGGTGGTATAGGCTTTAAAAATACCCAATACACGTCCTATTTGGTTGGGTGCTATACCGAGCCCTGTACAAGCTCCAGCGGCAGTAGTGTTAGAAGAAGTTACAAATGGGTAAGTTCCAAAGTCAATATCTAACAAAGAACCTTGTGCGCCTTCTGCCAATATTTTTTTGCCTGCCTTTTGAGCTTCGTATAAGTATTGTTCAGAATCAATAAAAGTCAATGCTTTTAATTTGTCTACCGCCGCAAAGAAAGCGGTTTCTAATTCTTCTAAATCATACTGAATGTCAACGTTGTAAAAGCCAACCATAGATTGGTGCTTGTCTGCAAGTGCTCTGTATTTTTTCTTCCAGTCACTCATTTCTAAATCTCCTACACGCATTCCGTTTCTACCGGTCTTGTCCATATAAGTTGGACCAATACCTTTTAGTGTAGAACCAATTTTAGCCTTCCCTTTTGCCGCCTCAGATGCTGCGTCTAAAAGCCTGTGCGTAGGAAGAATTAAATGTGCTTTCCTAGAAATAAGCAACTTGCTTTTGAAATCTATTTTAAAAGACGCTAAATTCTCTAACTCTTTTTGAAAAATGACAGGATCTATAACGACTCCATTTCCAACAATATTTTTCGCCTCTTTGTGGAAGATACCCGATGGGATGGTGTGTAGCACATGCTTAATTCCGTCGAACTCAAGGGTATGCCCTGCATTTGGCCCTCCTTGAAATCTTGCTATAATGTCGTAATCTTTAGTGAGTACGTCTACGATTTTACCTTTTCCTTCATCTCCCCATTGGAGTCCTAGTAGTAAGTCTACTGCCATTTGTTTGCTAGTTGTTATGTTTATTCTTTTGAAGTTTCCAATTGTTTTTTGGTCCCGTAAAAGCATAAAGAATGGTTGTTTATTTTAATATTAAAAACTTCTTCAATTGTTTTTTTTATCGCTTGGATTCTAGGGTCACAAAATTCAATAACCTCTCCAGTATCTGTAAGAATTACGTGATCGTGTTGGTGGTCAAAATAAGACTTTTCGTACTGTGCTTGGTTTTTGCCAAATTGGTGTCTTCTCACCAATTTACAATCCATTAAAATCTCAATAGTATTATACAGGGTAGCCCTACTGACTCTGTAGTTTTTATTTTTCATTTGAATGTAAAGAGATTCAATGTCAAAATGGGCCTCACTGTCATAGATTTCCTGAAGTATAGCATATCTTTCAGGGGTTTTTCTATGCCCATTCTCTTCTAAGAAAGCCGTAAATACGTTTTTAACTATTTCTTGGTTGTTGTTTGAAGATGCCATGGTTATAATAGGTCTTAAGGAGCAAAGGTAACGCTAAATTTTATAATCTACTCACTTTCTCAATCCCGTTAATATGCTTTAAATTTCCAATGAGTTTTTTAAGTGTATCGTTATTTTTCACTACTACTTTTATCTTTCCGCTAAAAGTACCTCCGTCTGTATTGAAATTAATAGCCCTCATATTCACATTCATTTGATTAGAAATAACCTTAGTAATATTACTCACCAATCCTAAATTGTCTAAACCATTTAATGCTATTTCAGCTACAAATTCTTCCTGAGAGGCATCTATCCAATTGGAAGCTATAATTCTGTAGGCATAATTAGATTGAAGTGAAATGGCATTGGGGCAATTTTTTTTGTGCACCTTAATGCCGTCATTAATACTGATAAATCCAAATACCTCGTCTCCAGGGATGGCATTACAACAAGGCGATAATTTATAGGGTAATTTTTCCTCGTCTTTTCCAAATACGAGCGTATCTAAATTGGAGGAGAGTTCCTCTTTGTCAATATCTTCCGGTATGGGGTTTCTCCTGATTTTATTTTTAAAGAAGGAAATAAAAGCATTGTTATAAGAAGCAGCAAACTCTTTTAGTTTAACATTATCAATAATCCCGCCGCCTACTCTATAATATAGATCTAAACTTGTTTTTAACTTAAAAAAAGTGACCAGCTTGTTAACTGTGTCTTCATTGAGGTTAATCTTCTGAGACTTTAACTTTCTTCTGAGTATTTCTTTTCCTTCTTCTGCAATGGCTTTTTTGGCTTCTTTGAGCGCCGTTTTAATTTTAGATCTGGCCCTAGCAGTAGTGGCATAGTTGAGCCAGTTTTGGGTGGGTTTTGCACTTTCAGAAGTAATCACGTCTACCTGATCGCCAGAATTTAATGTGGTGTTTAATGGCACCAATTTTCCATTTACTTTAGCGCCACGTGTCTTGGAACCAATCTGAGTGTGAATGCTATAAGCGAAGTCTAAAGGAGTAGCTCCCTTAGGCAATGATTTGAGTTCTCCTTTGGGGGTGAACACAAAAATTTCTTTGGAGTAGAGGTTTAGTTTAAACTCTTCTACAAAATCTACCGCATTGATATTGTCATTTTCTAAGGCCTCTTGAAGCCTATTAAGCCAAAGGTCAATCCCTTGTTCTTTTTGCGCTCCGTGTTTGTATTTAAAATGCGCCGCGTATCCTTTCTCCGCAATTTCATGCATGCGTTCAGAGCGTATTTGTACTTCTATCCATTTGCCTTTGGGCCCCATGACAGTAATGTGAAGGGCCTCATAACCAGTGGTTTTTGGAGAGGTAATCCAATCTCTTAATCGTACTGGATTAGGGGTGAAGTGATCGGTCACTATGGAATAAATTTTCCAAGCCAAGAATTTTTCGTCTTCTGGTGCAGAGGCGTATACAATTCTTATGGCAAATTTGTCATAAATTTCGTCAAAAGTAACCTGCTGTTTAAGCATTTTTCTCCTGATGGAGAAAATAGATTTCATGCGCCCTTTGATCGTGTATTTGAACTTTTCCTTAGCCAGGGAGTTTTTTATACTTCCAGTAAAGTCATCTATGTATTTTTGTTGTTCTTCTTTACTATCTTCAATTTTATCTGAAATGTCATAAAAAACCTCAGGTTCTGTATATTTTAAACTCAGGTCTTCAAGGGCTGTTTTTATATTGTAGAGCCCTATTCTGTGCGCTAAAGGGGCATAGATATACAAAGTCTCTGAGGCAATTTTTAATTGCTTGTACTCCGGCATGGAGTCCATGGTGAGCATATTGTGGTAACGGTCCGCTATTTTGATGATAATTACCCTCACATCATCATTAAGGGTCAACAACATTTTCCTGAAATTCTCCGCTTGTTGGGAGATATTCATGTCTTTTTTAAGGTGTGCGATTTTAGTGAGACCGTTCACAATTTTAGCCACTACAGGACCAAATAATCGTTCAATATCCGGCAAAGTATAAGAGGTGTCTTCTACTACATCATGGAGCAGGGCAGCTGCAATTGAGGCAGCGTCTAATCCAATTTCAGAGGCTACAATTTTAGCCACAGCAATGGGGTGAAAGATATAGGCTTCACCAGATTTTCTTCTTTGATCACTGTGGGCTTCCACGGCAGTGTCAAACGCCAAGCGAATCAGTTTTTTGTCGTCCTCACTCAAGGACTGATAACTAATGCGCAGGAGTTCTTTGTACTCCTTGGCAATGGCCTTATTTTCTGCTAAAATATCTTGCTCACTTAACATAGTATAAAGATATTAATTCTAGGATATATCTCTCTGTCTTATGGCTTCAAATATTAGAATTCCTGCAGCTACAGATACATTCATTGAATCTATCTTGCCCCGCATGGGAATGCGAATGTTTTGGTTGGCTCGCTCCAACCAAATCGCTTCTAAACCAGTGGCTTCTGTGCCTACTACAATAGCAGTCGTGTCAGTATATGACACTTCTGTATGGGGTTTAGAAGCTTGCAGCGCAGCTGCAAATACATTCGCTTTTGCTACCTGTAAAAAATCCAATACTTCCTCACTAGTTCCCATGGCTACAGGTACGGTGAAAACACCCCCGACAGAGGAGCGTATTACATTGGGGTTGTAGAGATCTGTTTTTGGGTTTGCGATGATTACGGCGTCTACTCCAGCGGCATCGGCCGTGCGAAGCAAGGCCCCAATATTGCCTGGTTTTTCTGGGGCTTCTGCCACCAGGTATAGTGGGTTTATAGCAGTAATTTTTAAATCAGACAGTTCATGAGACTTTGTAGCTGCAACAGCTATAATGCCCTCCGTGCTACTTCTTTGTGCCAACTTTTCAAAGGCAGCTCCCGACAAAACAATTGGAGAGATCTCTGTTTGCCGTACCTGTAATTTTTTTAGTATTCCCGATAGGGTAGCAGGGTTTAAAATGGCGGGTTCATAATAAAATTCTAAGATGTTGTATTGACGCTCTATGGCCAATTCCAATTCTCTAACGCCTTCAATGATGAATTTTTGGGCTTGCATTCTGGCCCTAGATTTTTCCTTGAGACGGAGCATTTCCTTTACCCTAGGATTTTGAGCACTTTGTATGACGGGATGAGTTTCCATACCACAAAAGTAGCCTATTTTGAAAATAAAAAAGGGGGCTTTTACAAAAAGCCCCCTTGAATTTAAAAAAGTATGGTTGGAATTATTTATTCGTTTTTTCGGATCTGTTGTATTTCGCCATATATCGCTTCCAAAGCTCAGTTTGATGCGTTTCCAAGGACAATTGTCTCCCTTGAATAAAAGCATGACTCACCAGGTTGGTGCGCATGTCTAAGGCGTCTCCTTCTGAAACAAATAACGTAGCACTTTTACCCACTTCTAAACTTCCAAATTCTTGGTCAATGCCTAGAATTCTTGCAGCATTTAGGGTGATTAATGAAAGGGCTGTTTCTTTATCCATTCCTTGTCCAACCACTTGTCCCGCATAAAAAGGTAAGTTTCTGTTTTGAAAATTCGCCGCGTCTGCATTTTGAATACTCACTAACAACCCGCCATCTGACAATAATTTAGGCAGCTTGTATGGCTGGTCGTAATCAGCGTCATCCGATCCAGGAAGGTTGTGTGTGGCTTCTACTAAAACAGCAATGTTGTGTTTCTTTAAAAAAGGAATCACCTTATAAGCTTCTGAACCACCAACAAGAACAATGTGCTTTACACCCAGTAGCTTTGCTGTGGTCACAGCATCTGTAATTTCCTTGCCTCCATTAGCGCCAATAAAGAGCTTTTTTGACCCGTCAAACAAACCTTTAGCCGCTTGGAAAGGGGCGTTTTTCTCCTTAGAAAGTCCGTCGTTATACACCTTTGCATTTTCCATAAAAGCAACAAAGGCGTCTATGTCTCTCTTGTAATTGGCATTTGGTTTAAGACCTGGATCTTCTCCCATCCACCAGCGACCTCTTCTAAAAGAGTTGGGCCAGTTCATGTGAACAGCGTCGTCTGTTTTTACTACGGCGTCTTCCCAGTTCCACGCATCTAATTGCATTACGGATGAAGTCCCTGAAACAAAGCCTCCTTTTGGAGATACTTGGGCCAATAAGATCCCATTAGGGCGCATACTCTCTACTACTTTAGATTCTGCATTATAGGCAATTAAAGACCTTACGTGAGGGATAATGTCTCCAATCTCATCTTGATCATCAGTGGCTCTTACCGCATCTATTTCTACCAATCCTAGCGAGGAACAGTTGGCAATAAACCCAGGATAAACATGTTTTCCATTGGCCACTATTACCTTACCTTCCGTTGGGGTATTAGCACCTCCAATAGCTGTAATAATACCTGATTCAAACACCAAAGTAGCATTTTCTATAACATTTCCATTACCAATATGCGCAGTAACACCTGTAATACTCATGGCAGTTTCTTGTGTCCCTGCAGGGGTCTGTTGTGCCCACATATTTAAATAAGCCATTGAAAGGGCTAGGGCGAGCAAACTATTTTTTAAATATTTCATACGATTCATTTTTTCAATTAAATTAATCTAACATGGTGTCACAGCGAAACTCCACCTTCATAGTTCTCTTCGGTGCTTGTGTTGGGGCACCACTCTTTTTATCTGCAATCATCATTTGAATTAAGGTACTTTTTTCCTTTTGAATAGCGACTCTCTGAGATTGGTCCGTCTCTAGATCAAAGTAAGTCACTCCTTCTATCATAGTCTTTTCTGCTTTTGCATACACAGACATAGGATGGTTGTTCCAAAGGACTAAATCTGCATCTTTTCCAACGGAAATACTACCTACCTTATGATCTACATGCAATAGTTTGGCTGGATTGATGGTGACCATTTTCCAAGCTTCTTCTTCGGACATTCCTCCGTATTTCACTGTTTTAGCAGCTTCTTGATTTAGGCGTCTAGACATTTCTGCGTCGTCTGAGTTAATGGCTACGGTGACCCCTTGGCTGTGCATAATAGCAGCATTGTAAGGGATAGCGTCGTTTACTTCATATTTATACGCCCACCAGTCAGAGAAGGTAGAACCCCCTACGCCGTGCTCCGCCATTTTATCTGCTACTTTATAGCCCTCCAAAATATGGGTAAACGTATTTATCCTAAAGTTAAATTGTTCCGCAACTTTAAGGAGCATATTAATCTCGCTCTGTACATAAGAGTGACAGCTAATAAAGCGCTCCCCATTCAAAATCTCGGCCAACACTTCCATCTCCTCATCGAAGCGATAAGGCTGTTTGCTTTTCTTCTTAGCGTCGTATTCTTTGGCGCGTTGGAAGTAGTTTATAAACATTTGTTCCACCCCCATTCTTGTTTGAGGAAAACGACTGTAAGAAGACCAATTGGATTGTTTTACGTTTTCACCCAAGGCGAATTTTATAAAACCAGGGGCTCCTTTAAATACCAACTCATCTGCGGTACCTCCCCACCTAAGTTTAATGATCGCAGAACGTCCTCCGATTGGATTGGCAGAACCGTGTAAGAGTTGCATGGTAGTCACTCCACCAGCTAAATCTCTATAAATACCCATGTGTTCAGGGTCTATTACGTCTTCCATTTTTACCTCAGCAGTACTGTTTTGTCCGCCTTCATTCACTGCTTTTAAAGCAATATGAGAATGCTCATCAATAATACCCGTAGTTAGGTGCTTTCCGGTAGCGTCTATGATTTTGGCATTTCCTGCAGCGAGGTCTTTACCTATTTTCACGATCTTACCATTTCTGACAAGTACATCTGTGTTTTCTAATATTCCAGCATCTTCCGAAGTCCAAACTGTAGCATTTTTAAACAAAGTATTTTCTGCTGTAGGCTTATTTTTATAGCCATAGCCCACATTTGGGAAAGTGACTGGCATTACTGCTGGCGCTGTGGTGAATGCCTCTTTTTTCTTGCCTTCAAATGGGCTCGTTTTAGTCGCTGTAAAAAGGGCTTGTGCACCGTCTTCTTTTACGATAGTTCCTTCAATAGGAGCATTCTTACTGGCCAATGCAGACAGTCTGAATTTTCCATCTCCAGCTTTATTGGTAATGGTCATATACATCCATCCTTCTTTGTAAGTAAGCTTACTTTTTAATTTGGTACTGTCTTGTGTGAGTTTTGCAGACGGTTTTTCTACATCACCACTTATATTAAGCGTCCATGTTTGGTCTTCAAAATTCAGTGCGTAATCTCCTCTAATATCTACAATATCTTTGTCCTTAAGGATGTTGTTTGTGCCTTGAACCCAGTTCTCAAAAATGTCTGAATCTTCTTCAAATATATCACCAGAGGTCACCAAGAAATTGGCCATAGCGCCAGGTTTTAAGTGGCCCAAATCTTTTCTGTTTAATAGCTGTGCAGGTCTTGTCGTAAGTGCCTCCAAGGCTTTGGTTTTATCCAAACCGTATTGCACTGATTTCCTCAGATGGCTCAAGAAGTTTTTTCCATTCTTAAGTCCATGGGCTGTCAGTGTAATAGGTACCCCAGCTTTTTGAAGGGTTACTGGATTAGAAGGTGCCTGATTCCAAGCCCTCATGTCTTCTAAAGAGACATAATTTGCCTGATATGGATCTTCTACATCATAGGCTTTAGGAAAATTAAGCGGTACAATAATGGTCGCATTAGTGGCTTTTATGGCAGCCAAATCTTCGTAGCTGTCTCCACCTCCAAGAATAGCAAATGGAATCTGATACGCGTCTCCAATCTTGTCTGCCCTTACAATATTTCCTTTGTCTCCCGCGTCAAAAATAGCCAAACTATATTTCTGTGCGTTAAATGCTTCTATGGAGCGATCTCTGGTGTTGCTGTTCCCTTTCCCATACCAATTGGCGTCTGAGAAAAATTGTCTCAAGAGTGCCATAGCACCCATCAGTGACCCAGGATATGATTGACTTTTCATAACACTCTTATTAAAAGAAAAGTATTGCGCTGAACGGCTGATAAGCACCCTTTGGGCGTCTGTTTCTATGGCATTTAGGGCAATAAGCGCACCACTACCTCTAGCCACTCCGTCTTGAATGTGTGTATTTACAACACCAAATCCTTGAGACATAAGGTCTTTAGCAGCTTTAGCATTAAAACTAAATTGATCTATGGCATTGTTTTCTGGCATAATATGGTCATTCCAATAAAAACCTTCTCTAGTAGGTTCGTATTGTGAGCCTCTCCCGCCTCTGGCCGATGCCGGTTTCTTTACCCCAAAATCAGAGAATAAATCTATAAAAGAAGGATAAATGGTTTTACCGCTCAGGTCAGAGACTACCGTCTGAAGTGGAATTTTAACGTTTTTACCTACTGCCACAACTTGGCCATTTTTAAGTAACAAAGTACCCTTTTCAATGACTTCAGTTGGACTGGTATAAATAGTTGCGTTTGTTAGGGCGGTGTAGTGGTTGTTAGACACTTTTACCCCGTCGTTTTTTGGAAAATAGTCTTGAGAAAAGCCAAGACTACTGACTAGGCATAGCCCCAAGACAAGCATTTTTAATTTCATGGAAATAACATTTAGTGGGTTTATATAAGTCGCTTTTTTACAGCGTTTTAAAGATAATAGAAAGTGATTTAATAGCAGGGCACAAAGCCACTTTTTTTAAGTTCATTGCAACAGGAAACAATTTCTTTTAAAGCGGGTATTGCGCGTGGTATGCCAAAAGCAACTGAACAATTTGCCCGTAACTTTTTACGCCCTGAGCTTGGTTGTTCATTTTTAAAAAGCGATTAAAAACAGATTCAAAATAAGGGCTTAGAGGATTTTGATGCGTTTTCCAAAAGCGGTTAGATTCTTTAAAGTTCTCCAAAACACCAGGATGAAGTAGTGCGACTAACTCCTTTTGTAAAGTGGGAGATTCTCTATTAACATCTCTTAAGCAATAAGATAGAGCTAGGGTAGTGCTGGCATAATTAAAGTAAGCATCTGGATGATGAATACCCGCCAGATAACCAATGAAATTCGTGTCTCTTTCAGACGCATACCCCAGCTGATGCGCCATTTCGTGCGTAGCCACTACAGGCAATCTATAGGCTGGAATCTTGTGATTGACCTGTGCCTCTAAGGTAAAAGGATTTAGATAGCCCGCATAGCCCATATAGGACAGGGGTCTGGCAAACATGCTTTTTTTTACCGCTTCATAACGGTAAGTCAAAGAGGGGTATTTTTTCTCTAACTCTCCATAACCTTCAATTCCTTTTGATAAGGTCTCTTTGGTCTGGTAAGGTACTTTTACAGCACTGCTAGAATCCGAAGCAATGCGTTTGTGCAATGCATTGGTCCGAATGATCAGTGCTTTAGTGAGATTAAAAAGGGCCATGCTGTCCTTTGAAGTGGTGTTTAACTCTAAACGATCTTTAAGGGCAGTTCTGTGGTAATTAAGCCCCCAGCTGAGGTTAAAGAGAAGGTATAGAAGCGAAACAGCTGTTCCTACGAAAAGCAATAGACTTCTTATAGGTGCTTTCCCCTTGAGGTGTTTTCGAATCCTTTTAACGCCCCAAATAATGACTACTATATATAATAGGTCTCCTACAGATATGGGAAAACGCCCCAATACATACCGTAGTCCCTCAGACCAATACAGATAAAAACCCCTGCTGTAATAAGTTTCAATAATCTCCGGATACCCACTGGCCCATTGCACTAAAAAATACAAAGGCACAAAAGAAAAGGCTAAAAGCCAACGACCAATCTTGGGTAAAAACATAGGTTAAAAGTACATAATTATTTAGGTAAATTGTGCCGGAGTATTTTAGAATTATTCCAATGGAATATTTTGAGTGATTTTTAGCTTTAAAACTTTTAAATTCTTTCGATCATTGTTCTAATTTCCTTCATTGTTTGCCTAACTTTACTCAAAAATATTTTATGAGTGAGCACACCCTTATTTCAGCCTTAGCGCCTAGTTTGTTGTGGCAGTCTTTTGTTGCCTTAAATGAGGTGCCTAGACCCTCTAAGAAGGAGGAAAAAGTCATTGCCTTTATGTTGGATTTTGCCAAATCTTTGGGTTTGGAAGTGGATCAGGATGCAGTGGGTAATATTCGGATCCTAAAACCTGCAACAGCTGGCATGGAATCTTTGCCAGTAGTGACTTTGCAATCCCATTTAGACATGGTGCACCAGAAGAATAAGGAGACCGTTTTTGACTTCAATACCCAAGGGATTCAAATGGTTTTGGAAGGGGATTGGGTCAAAGCAAAAGGAACCACACTGGGTGCAGACAATGGGATTGGTGTAGCCGCTATCATGGCCTTGTTTCAATCTACAGATATTCCGCATGGGCCTTTGGAGGCACTTTTTACGGTAGATGAAGAGACTGGAATGACTGGTGCCAAAGGATTGGCTAAAAATTGGCTTAGTGGAAAGCACCTTTTGAATTTAGATACAGAAGACGACGACGAAATTTCCATTGGTTGCGCTGGAGGTATAGACATTACCGTGAGTGCTTCTTTTGATGCAGTTGCTCTAGGGGAGGATTTTATTCCGTTAACACTAAAAATTACCGGTTTACAAGGGGGTCATAGCGGAATGGATATTCATAAGGGTTTTGGAAATGCCAACCTTATTGCCAATGACTTGTTGGGTTCGTTTACTGAGAAATTTAATGTGCAATTACATTCTATTCAGGGAGGCAGTTTAAGAAATGCGATCCCTCGTGAGAGTACTATTTCTTTTGTAGTGCCCAGAAGTCAAAGGGCTTCTTTAGAAGCTTTTGCGGCTGTACAAATTCAAGAGACCATTAAGGCTTTTGCTGGGGTGGAGAAAAATTTAAACATCCTATTGACAGCTTTTGGTACCACAGAAAATATGGGCTTGTCTGTCTCAGACACACAGTCGCTTTGCAAGCAAATTAAGGACATTCATAATGGGGTGAACCAATGGAGTGCTACGGTCCCAGATTTGGTAGAGACCTCTAATAATGTGGCGCGTATAACCCTTTCAAATGGGGTGTTAGAGATCGCTTGTTTGTGTAGGTCTGCCGTAGAAGTCGCTAAGATGGATTTGGCACAGCAAATCAAAGCTGGTTTTGACCCTGCCGTATACGCCGTGACTTTTTCTGGAGATTATCCTGGATGGGCACCCAATACAAGCAGTCAGTTACTCAAAACAGCCTCTGGTTTATATGAATCTATGTTTCAAGAAACCCCTAGGGTAGTGGCTTGTCATGCTGGGTTGGAGTGTGGTCTTTTGGGGGCTCATTATCCTGCTATGGATATGGTGAGTTTTGGACCTAATATTAGGGGAGCACATTCTCCTGATGAAAAGGTCTCTGTAGTCTCTGTACAGAAATTTTGGAAGTACTTATTACAGTTGCTTAAGTCTGTATCATAAAGGAAATATACCGCATAAAAAAGGGGGCTTTAGCTCCCTTTTTTCTTATTGTGCATGTAAATTACTCTACAATTTCTAGCTCAAAGAACAAGTTAGAATTTGGCGGAACAACGCTCCCTCTTCCTGCACTTCCATAGCCTAGATGTGAGGGTATAAATACCACGATTTTGTCACCAAAATTCATACTTAATAAGCCTTCTCTAAACCCAGGGATCAGTTGTGCGTCTTCCTTGAAGTCCATTGGGAATGGCCCATACATTCCTGCTGCCTTTCTGTTTGGATCATAACTATTGGTCTCTTTGGCAATAGATTCAATATTGGTGTCTACTATAGCGCCATTTTCTAAAAATCCAGCGTAATACACATTTACTTTCTCTCCCATATTTGGCCTAATACCATTGCCTTCTTTTATTTTATAAATCCCTAAACCAGAGGCAGTGATAGTAGCCTTAGATTTTTGTTCTGCTATTTTTTCTAAAAAAGCGGCTCTTTTCTCTAGGTTTTCTTTTTCTGCATGGGTGCTTTCGTCAAAGTAAGCCTCCATTACTTTGTTTGCATTGAATTTTCTCGCATCGGATCCATTCCTGATAATAGTCACGGCCTCCATTACAATAGGTGTATTTGGTTTGGTGTTAGTCACAGCGACATTAGCAATAGAGTCTACCACTTCCAATCCTTCAATCACTTCTCCAAAAACGGTATGATCACCGTCTAACCAAGGGGTGTCTTTATGGGTGATGAAAAATTGGCTTCCATTCGTTCCAGGACCACCATTGGCCATGGAAAGAACGCCCATTTTTGAATGCGAGAGCGTCTCATCAAATTCATCTTTGAATTTATAGCCAGGATTTCCAGTACCGTTACCTAAATAGTCCCCACCTTGAATCATGAAATCTTTCATGACCCTATGAAAAGTTAAACCGTCGTAAAATTTCTTTCCTTTAAATTGATCGTCTACAAATGGACTAGTTCCTTCTGCGAGCGACACAAAGTTTGCCACAGTAACAGGCGTTTTTTCTGCCTCTAGTTTTAAGACAATATCTCCCTGAGCCGTTTTTATATTAGCATATATACCGTCTGCAAGATCAGGTCTTTGGCTGGATTTACAGCTGGCTAAAAGCAAGGCGAAAAGAACGAATATGGATGTAATTTTTTTCATTGTTGTCTGATTTATTTGTCTAATTGGTTTTTGTAATTGGGTAGTATTGATTTAAAATAAGCAATGGTATTTTCAAGGCTGTCTTCACCCCGTCCTCCAGCGGCATTATCATGACCTCCACCGTTAAAATGGGCCCTGGAAAATTCATTTACAGAGAAACTTCCTTGGGATCTAAAAGATATTTTTACCATTTTTTCGGCAGCATTTTCTATAAAAATCACAGCAAATTCTACGCCGTCTATACTAAGACCGTAATTTACCAGTCCTTCTGTATCTCCTTTTTTGTAGTTGTATTGGTCTAATTCTGCCTGACTCAAATGGATTATTGCCGTGTGAAACTCCGGAATTATTTCCATGTTTTTGAGTGCACAGCCCAATAGATGAAGCCTACTTGGGCTATTGGTGTCATATATGGCACGGTGAATTTCTGCATTTTGAGCGCCTTTTTCAATTAGAGCAGCGGCTACTTGGTGTGTGGTGGCAGTAGTAGAAGCAAATTTAAAGGATCCCGTATCTGTTAGAATCCCTGTATAGAGGCAGTTGGCTATATCTGGATTTATTTTGTCTAAGTCTTTCATGGACTCCATGAAGTGATACACCATCTGACAAGTAGCACAAATACTCGTGTCTGAATAGGTGTATTGGGCGTAGCTATCTGGCTGCTGATGGTGGTCAATCATGACAAAAGTAGTCTTAAGACGTTCCAGATTTATTTGCATATCATGCCCCACTCTCGAGAGGTGGTTAAAGTCTAAGGTAAAAACAAATGAAGCTTCTTTGAGTGTTTTTATTGCGTGTTCTCTATCACTCTCAAAATTAACAATCGTTTCAAAACCAGGCATCCAATGTAAAAAGGATGGGGCTTCATTCGGAGAAATTACGACCGCCTCATGCCCCATTTTTTTTAAGTAATGGTTTAAGGCTAGCGTAGATCCTATAGCGTCTCCATCAGGATTTCTGTGGGGTATTATGGCTATTTTTGTCGGTGTGGCCAATGCACTTTTTAAAGCCTTGTAATCTATTGCAATCATTGGGGTAAATATACAATTTTATCCGGGAGACTTTTAATTGAATTACTTAAATTTACCTTCAAATAAATGAACAATGATCCTAAAAAATTCCTTTGTGAAACACTGTTATTTAATCGGTATATTCTTGTTTTCTACGCTAGCGATTCAAGCACAAGACTCTTCCAATTTCACTATAGCTTTTGGTTCTTGTAATAGAACAGACCTGCCCAATAACCTTTGGGACGACATTTACAACACCCAGCCAAACCTTTTTATTTGGGGGGGAGACAATGTCTATGCAGACACGGATAATATGAAGAAATTAGCTGCTTTTTATAAGACATTGAATGAACAACCAGGCTACGCAAAGATACACGCAGAGATTCCCGTGATTGGTACTTGGGACGACCATGATTACGGCATGAATGACGGTGGTGCTTACTTTAAAGCTAAGGCGGAGAGCCAATCTGTTTTTCTTGATTTTATGGGTATTTCTAAGGACAGTCCCAGGAGAAAACAAGAGGGGATTTATTGGGCACACCATTACAAAAAAGCAGACCTGTATATAAAGGTGTTGGTTTTAGATACCAGATATTTCAGATCAGATCTCACACCAGATAGAGAGACTTCTAAACGCAACAAACCAAACCCTTACGGTCAGGGAACTATGTTGGGAGACGCTCAGTGGGAGTGGCTGGAAAACGAACTTCAAGATGCTTCACCAGATGTTACTTTACTAGTGAGTAGTGTGCAGTTTTTGTCCAATGAGCACGGTTTTGAATGTTGGGGAAATTTCCCCCATGAGGTAGATAAATTAGAGCAAATGCTTGTGAATGCTGTGTCTCAAAACGTGCTAATACTCTCTGGAGATCGTCATATATCTGAGATCTCCAAGAAAGAAATTCCAGGATTGTCTTATCCATTGATAGATTTTACTTCAAGTGGGCTTACCCATGCATATACAAAGTTTAAAGGAGAACCAAACCCTTACAGAACCTCGAAAGTGGTGGCCAAAGAGAGTTTTGGATTGTTACAGTTTTATGCTAAGGAAAGAAAATTGGTCCTGGAAATGGTCACAGATGGAGGCCTCACGGCCGATGCCTTTGAAATGCATTTTTAAAAACATCTCCTTGGTTTTGTTGTTATCATAAAAAAAGCAGTACTTTTGCAAAAAAATTTTAAGATGATTCAAAACAGAACCTTTACCATGATTAAGCCAGATGCAGTAGCTAATGGACATATTGGTGGTATTTTAGAAAAAATTACGGCAGCAGGTTTCAAGATTATAGCCATGAAGTACTCACAGTTAAGCCTTCGTGACGCACAAGCTTTTTACGCAGTACATTCAGAGAGACCATTTTTTGGCGAATTGGTTGAATTCATGTCTTCTGGTCCTATAGTTGCAGCTATTTTAGAAAAAGACAATGCTGTAGAAGATTTTAGAGCGCTTATTGGCGCTACAAATCCAGAAGAAGCAGCGGAAGGTACTATTAGAAAAATATACGCAACTTCTATTGGAGAAAATGCCGTTCACGGATCTGATAGTGATGAGAACGCAGCGATTGAAGGTGCTTTTCACTTTGCTGGGAAAGAGATTTTCTAAGCAGAAAATAAACACAATAGCTTATTACTAAAAAAAAGGCGGCCCAATGGGCCGCCTTTTTTGATAGGCGTATTTTTATACTATCTAAGGACAATCTTTTGAATCATGTCTTTACCTAAAAGCGGGTTGAGCATGTCAATAATTTTAGACTTACCGTGACTGAGTTCTTCTCTCAATACGGCTGAGCTTAAAAAAACATATAGGGTAGTGCCTTCTAGACGAACTTCATTGGTATAGGCGTTTACGCCGCTTCCCATGCATTGTACCCATGCATCTTTGGCATTGACTTTGTCTAAACCTTTTTCAAGTTTATTTTCTGTAATAAAACCAGCTAAGGCTTCTTTTAAAAGTTGCGGGCTGTCTTTTCTACTCATCGTTTATATTGATCGGTTCATAGCGTTTGTAGTAGTAACGCACTTGCCCTTGGTCTTTAACGGCATATTCAAGGCTATCTAATTCCAATAGACTAAGGGTACTGTTTTGATCTCCTTCAAAATGCATTTCCCATACCTCATTTTTTAGAATGAATTTGAATTGGGCTGCTTTGTTAGAAGTTTGGTATCGGCCGTTGAGGCCAGGTTTCATTTTTTTTATATATCCGTTAAGCCCTTCAATACCTATGTAATCTACTGTTGTATTCACGGTATATGGCTTGGTTGTTCCATCTTGGAAAACAACTTTTGTAATTTCCCAATAACCTTCTAAACGGCTTATTTCACCTTCTTTAATGGAGGATTTACAGGCTGTAATGACCGTTAAAAGTAATAATAGATACAGGTATTTTTGCATGGGTTAAAGGTAGTAATTTATGCAAGAGAAATAAGGGCATAAGGGAGCTCAGTTGTTTTTAAAACTTCTTCAGTCCTGTCTGCATGGGTGTCACTGATAAAAATCTGACCATAGGCATTGTCATTTACTAGGCCCAGTAATTGCACCACCCTTTGAGCGTCTAACTTATCGAAAATGTCATCTAATAGTAAAATGGGGGTAGTATTAGACTTTTCTTTAATGAAATGAAATTGAGCTAGCTTTAAAGCGATCAGAAATGATTTCTGTTGTCCCTGACTTCCGAATTTTTTTATGGGGTGTCCCTCCAATTCAAATTGTAGGTCGTCTTTGTGAATACCTACTGAGGTATATTGTAAAGCCCTGTCTCTAGAGAGGTTTTGCGTCAATAAATTTTCTAAAGGGCCATGGTCTAAACCACTAAAATATTCAATAGTTACCAATTCATTTCCCCCAGAAATAGCCAGGTGTTGGGATTGAAATATTGGAATAAATTGTGTCAAAAAGGCCTTTCTTTTTTCGTAAATTGGTTGGGCTAATTGGGTCAATTGGCTGTTGTATACGCTGAGTGTTTCTGGGTCAAAAGTTTGATTGGCGGCGAAGTATTTGAGCAGTGCATTTCTTTGAGAAAGCACCTTTTGATAATTTAAAAGGGTATTTAAATAACTTTTATCTGATTGAGAAATAACTCCATCAATGAATTTTCTTCTGGTTTCACTGCCTTCTGTAATGAGGTCCCTGTCTGCTGGAGATATCATTACTAGAGGCATAAATCCTATATGGTCTGCTAATTTTTCATACACTTTTCCATTTCTCTTAACGACCTTTTTAGCGCCTTTTTTCATGCTACAAATGAGCTTTTCAGATTTTTCTTCTTTTTCCAAAAGGGCGTCTATAACAAAAAAATCTTTTCCGTGTTTGATGTTTTGAGAACTGATGGGATTAAAATAACTTTTACCAAATGACAGGTGGTAAATAGCATCTAAAACATTCGTTTTTCCAATGCCATTGGCCCCAACAATACAATTCATTTTAGGGTTAAAGGTGAAATCACGTTGGTTAAAATTCTTGTAATTGAGTAAGGAAAGCTGTTTTAAAACCATTGAAAATGCTTAGCTAAATGGGGGTTTTAGGTAATTAAGTGCAAATTATTCAAAAATATCGAATAAATAGGCTTTTCAATTTAGATAAAAACTTTATTTTTGCCCCACAAAATATAGATTATGGCTACTTATAACAAGCGCGGATATAAAGGTAAGAATGTTGAAGAAACACAACAGTTACAAAATGAAAACAGTACAACAGCAGAGGTTTTCTCTGGCTTAGATGAAGGTGCGTCTAAAACTGAAGCCTGGGTTGCAGCTAATCAGGCCTATATTTTAGGAGCGATTGGTGCTGTAGCAGTAGCTGTTTTAGGTTATTTAGGTTATGTGCAATTTGTACAGAAGCCTCAAGAAGCTACCGCAGCTAATGAATTATTTTACCCACAGCAATATTTTGATCAGGCTATAAACGCCACACAAGCAAAAGATTCTCTTTTTCAATTGGCCTTAGATGGTGCTGAAGGTAAATACGGTCTTTTAGATATTACAAAGGAATACGCTGGAACTAAAGCGGCTAATTTAGCCCACTACGCTGCAGGAATTTCTTTATTAAATCTTCAGAAATACCCAGAGGCTATTGCTGAATTGGAGCAATTCTCATCAGATGACGCTGTACTTGGTGCATTGGCAAAAGGTGCTATTGGAGACGCTTTTATGCAATTAGAGCAAACTTCAGAGGCACTTTCTTACTACCAAAGCGCTTTAGGACATAGTAACAATGAGTTCACTACACCTAAATTTTTACACAAAGCTGCAGTAGCTGCAGTGGCACTAGGTCAAAAAGAAAAGGCAGCCTCTTATATAGCTCAAATTAAAACAGATTTCCCAAATGCTCTAGAAGCAGCAGGTGCAGACGCCTTGTTAGGACTAATGAACGGAGACAAATAATGGCCACCGCTCTTAGCAATTTATCCGATTATAACGCAGAAGACGTTCCCAACGCCAATGGACTTAGAATTGGTTTGGTGGTGTCACAATGGAATAAGGAAATTACCCATGCCCTTTACAAAGGAGCAGTAGAGGCCTTATCTTCCCTCGGTGTTCAGGACCAAAACATAATTACATTCAATGTACCTGGAAGTTTTGAATTGCCTTTTGGCGCTTCTAAAATGATTGATAAACACGCCCCAGACGCTGTAATTGTCATTGGGAGTGTCATTCAAGGAGAAACAAAGCACTTTGATTTTGTTTGCCAGGCCACTGCTCAAGGGGTGATGGATTTAAATATTCAAACCCAGGTACCGGTTATTTTCTGTGTTTTGACAGACAATACTTTACAACAGGCACAAGACAGATCTGGAGGAAAGCACGGAAATAAAGGGGTAGAGGCAGCAGTAGCAGCTATTAAAATGGCTACTTTGTCATAGACCTGTAATTATTTTTGGCCCTACCAATCACCTGTTCCTCATTTTTTTTTGCTTTTTGCTAGCTTTTTAATATTGTCATGTCATTAATTCTAGTGCTTTGACTTTAAATTTAATATTTTAATCAAGGTTTTGAGTTTAGTTTAATGATTCAGGCATTGTTAACAATTTTGCGTCTTTTTGCTTAGTCTAGGGGCTATTTTTTCTTATTTTTGAGAGAAGCTTGCCATTATGAGACTACCCACTTTATTTAAACAAAATAGCAATAAATCTTATGGTTATTCCCCGCGTTATTACAGTGAGCGGAAAGAGCGTATAGAAAGGCTAAAAAAAGAAAAGGAAGCTGCTACAGCAGACCAAAGCCTCTTTAGAACTTCAGGACCAAAATCCTTTAGAGAAGACTGGCGTAGGCAAAAAAGTCAGGCGATGGAAAAAAACAGAAGGATCCGTTTGGCGGTGATTTTTGTGCTTTTGTTATTGGCCTTTTATACCGCCGTTCAAGTGGGCGGATTAGATATTTTATTGTAATGACCCAAATTATTAAGCGTTTAGAGGCTCATGTAGCCAATCAAATTGCTGCTGGTGAAGTAGTTCAGAGACCTGCCTCATTGGTTAAAGAATTGCTTGAAAATGCCGTAGATGCTGGAGCGACTGAAATTACCCTTCACATTAAAGAGGGAGGCAAACTTTTGGTTCAAGTCATTGACAATGGTGTGGGTATGTCTGCACAAGATGCTGTAATGTGTTTTGAACGCCATGCCACATCTAAATTACAAACAGCAGAAGACTTATTTAAGATTCAAACAAAAGGATTTAGGGGGGAAGCCTTGGCTTCTATTGCTGCTATTGCTCAGGTAGTTATGAAGACTAAGACCCATGACATGGAATTGGGTCGAGAAATTCACATAGCTGCAGGTATTTTGGCGGAACATACAGAAGTGGTCACTCCTAAAGGAACCAGTTTTGCCGTTAACAACTTATTTTACAACATTCCCGCTAGACGCAATTTTTTAAAATCAAAACAAGTAGAGCAGCGTCATATTACCGATGAGTTTCATCGATTGGCTTTAGTACATCCTGGAATAAAATTCACCTATTTCGCAGACGGTGCCCCACTTTTTGTATTGCCCAGTACTAGTTTTAGTCAAAGAATCGTTCAAATTTTCGGAAAGAAGATTCAAGATAAATTGGTCCCAGTTCAAGAAGAAACACCCCAGCTAAAAATAAGTGGCTTTGTGCTTAAACCCGAGTCTGCAAAGAAGAGTAAGGGCACGCAGTTTTTCTTTGTTAACCAACGATTCGTAAAGATTAGTTCATTGCATTTTGCCGTAGTAAATGCCTTTGAAGGCCTTATTTCTAATGGCGTACATCCTGGATATTTTCTTCAAATAGACGTGGCTCCTCAGACCATTGATATTAATATACATCCCACCAAAACAGAAATAAAATTTGAAGACGAACATACCTTGTTCGCTATTTTAAGATCTGCTATAAAGCATTCATTGGGTCAATTTAATGTGGCACATGTGTTGGACTTCGAGAGAGATCCCAACCTAGACAATCCATACGAAACATTAAAAACCCCTGCACCCATACCACATATTTCGGTAGACGCTTCTTTTAATCCTTTTGAGATTCAAGAGAAACCACTTTCTTCGAAGCAAAGCAGTAAGCAATTGCAAGGTACATACTCAAAAGACAGTTCCTTTAATAAAAAGCCCGCTTCATGGGAGTTGCTTTATTCAAATATTCATAATGACAGTAGCGGGATAAATAGTTCTGATCCTTCTGACTCTTTTACAGAAGGATCTCCAGTCCAAACCAATTCGTTTGTGGAGGAGTCCCATATGCAAGCTGGATTTTTTGACGCTCAAGCACCCTCAAAATCTGCTCATCATTGTTTTCAGCTAGGGAGAAAGTATCTAGTGAGTTCTACCAAATCAGGACTATTAGTCATTCATCAGTCTAGGGCGCATCAAAGGGTATTATACGAACGTTTTTTAACCAACTTCACCCATCAGGAAGCAGCCAGTCAACAATTGTTATTTCCCAAAGAACTTTCTTTTACGATTCCTGAAATTAAGCGCATAGAGGAATTAATAGCGCCTTTGCATTCATTGGGTTTTAATATGGAAGTAAAAGACGATCAAACCCTATCTATCAGTGGAATACCAGTAGTGCTTCAGGAAAAAGATTTGTCACAAGTCATTCAAGATTTTTTGAGCACCTATGAAGCAGGACATCTCGGAGATCATTTTTCACAAACAGATATATTGGCTAAGGCCTTAGCTAAAAGTATGGGAATTAAGACAGGCGACGTGCTAGAGTTGTCAGAGCAATTAAACCTTATAGATGAACTATTTGCTTGTAAAGAGTTCTTGATTTCTCCTTTTGGAAAGTCAGTAATGACCAATTTGCAACAAACAGACCTAGATTTAAAATTTTTATAATGGGAAGGATTAGTGATACAGTAAAGCATTTGATTATAATTAATGTGATCTTTTTTATGGCCACTCAGTTGTATGGAGATGTCTTATACCAATGGTTTTCTCTTTGGTACTTTGAGAATGACAATTTCTCTTTTTGGCAAGTACTCTCACATATGTTTATGCATGGAGGATTTATGCATTTGTTTTTTAATATGTATGCACTTTGGGCTTTCGGATCACCATTAGAGTTCAAATGGGGAAAGCAAAAGTTTTTGTTTTTTTACATTTCTGCAGGTATTGGGGCAACCCTTATTCATTCGGGGGTTAATTACTTGTATTTACAGCAAGGATTAGACGCTTTGGCAGCAAATGGAATAGCTTCTGATTCCGTGATGGATGTTATACGCCAGGGCCAATACAGCCCAGGCTGGTATGACTATGCTTCTAGGGGGACAATCGATAATATGCTTTCTGCATTCTCTACACCAGCAGTAGGTGCTTCAGGAGCTATTTATGGTGTTCTTGTCGCTTTTGGCATGGCATATCCAAATTCAGAACTATTTTTAATGTTTGTCCCTGTACCCATAAAAGCCAAGTATTTTATTCCAGTTTTAATTGGTTTAGATCTATTCTCAGGGGTAACGGGTTATAGTATTTTTGGATCAGGGATTGCGCATTTTGCGCATGTTGGTGGGGCTATATTTGGTTTTATAATGGCTTGGTACTGGAAGAAAAATGAATTTAACGACCACAGATGGCATTGAGATGAAAAGATCTAATTTTACCTATTGGTGGCAACAAAGAGGCATTCATGAAAAGCTGGCATTGAGTTGTGTCGCTTTTTATTTGTTCCAAACACTCATCCCGTTTTTATTTAATTTCTCCGCATCTAGCTTTTTGTACTGGTTTTCTTTGCCGAGTAGTTTTTGGGGAATTTTAGAGAAACCATGGGTATTAGTTTCCTATGCTTTTTTTCATGCCAGTTTTTCTCACTTATTTTTCAATATGATTATGTTGTATTTCGGTGGGCAGTTGTTTTTAAATCTCTTCAATACCAAGCGTTTTTTAAATGTATACTTTCTAGGCTTGATCACAGGAGGATTGGTCTTTTTATTGAGTTATACCATTTTCCCTGTGTTTAGTGGAAATGGGTCTAGTTTAATAGGTGCGTCTGCAGGAGTTACCGCCGTTTTCATATTTATATGTAGTTATATGCCTTATCAAGAAGTAAAGGTCTTATTCTTTAATGTAAAGCTTTGGCAGCTTGGAGTGTTCTTTATTTTAACAGACCTTATTCAAATCCCCAATGGTAATGCTGGAGGGCATTTGGCTCACATTGGAGGCGGCATTCTAGGTTTTGTATATGCGAATAAATTGAAAGAGGGTAAGGATATAGGACGTTCTTTTGAATCTATTCTTTCGCAATTAGCTAAGGTATTTACCCGAAGTAAAACACCTTTAAAGACTGCCTATAAAAGAAATAAAAACACACCAAGCCAAGGTGTTACAACGGCTTATAAGGAGAGAGAACAACAGAAAAAGACAGATGCTATTTTAGATAAGATCAGTCATTCGGGTTATGACTCATTGACTAAAGAAGAGAAAAATTATTTATTTAGCTCCGGTAAATCTTAAGCAATATTTATGTTAAAAAAGATTCTCAACGGTTTGGTGTTGTTACTCAATATAGGGATGAGTGCACTACTGTTATTGTCCTGTCTTTTGCCTTACATCTCTGTTGCTCTAGTGCCTTCCATGTCTATTTTTAGCCTTTTTGTTCCGTTCTTAGTACTAGGAAATATACTGTTTTTGATCTATTGGATTATTCAATTCAAAAAAGCTGTTTTTCTACCCATTGTTTCTCTGGGAATTGCGTATTTTTTTATTGGTTCCTTTTTTCAATTTCGTGCTGAGCGTCCAATGACTCGATCACAAGACTTTTCGATAATGTCCTTCAATACAAGGCTTTTTAATAAGTATCAATGGAGTGATGATCCTTCCATTGCCAATCAAATAGTCGCATTTATAAAAAAAACAGATCCATCTGTAGTCTGTTTTCAAGAGTTTGACGTTTCCATGAAGGATCGTTTCATGAGCTATCCTTATGCTTATGTTAGCGCAAGCGACAATTCAAAACAAGCGGTGCAAGCTATTTTTTCTAAATTTCCCATAGCAGCAAAAGGAATACTCCCTTTTCCAAATAGCACCAATACGGCTATTTTTGTAGACCTTAAAATTAAAGGGGATACGGTGAGATTGTACAATATACATTTGCAGTCTTTAAGGGTTAAGCCTGAAGTGTCTAGTTTAGAGGCAGGGACTAGAGAACGTTTGTACAAAAGGCTAAAGGTTTCTTTTGCCAAACAGCAAGCTCAAGCAGACATTATAGCGACCGATAAAAGGAATAGTCCCCACAAAGTAATTGTAGCAGGAGACTTTAATACCAATCAGTTTTCTAGTGTGTACCACACCATCAAAGGAGCGCTAACAGATAGTTTTACATCTGCAGGTTCTGGTTATGGAAAAACCTTTGATTTTAAGTACTTTCCCATGAGAATAGATTTCTTATTGTCTGATCCAAGTTTTGAAATAGCTTACCACAAAAGCTTTCCTTTAAGTCTCTCGGATCATTTTCCAGTGTTGGTTGCCTATCGTTTAAATTAAACAGTCAAGACTGTCTGCCAGCATATGAAGGCATAGGGCAAAACCAATAATACGCGTTTTCTTAAAAAAACAAAGTAGTAAATAGCAGCCAATAGCCACACTAGAATGTAGTGGATGAAAAAAGATACTACAGCGGTCAGGATCAAAAATAGGCGATGCCCATAGATGATCTAAATCAATAAAAATACCTCCCCAAAAGAGGTAAAGCACTTTTTTGAATTTTGTAGGATAGCCCCATTTCGCAATGCCTATAGGTACTATAAAATGAGTGCCGTAATGAATTAAAAAGGACAGCACTTAAACGACTGCATTTTTTAGAACAGCCACCGCATTTGGTCCTTCATTAAACAAAAGATCTAGAATACTCAAATTGGGAATAAAACCGTGTCTATCTCCAAATACTTGCTGGTACTCAGGACAGTCAAAATTTTTAGGTGCTTTCGGAGCTATAAGGTCTCTGTGGTCATTTGTGCTTTGTGGTTCTTTTTCAAAAACAGTGGTGTGGTTTTCTAAAAATGGAATTTGGAGGCATTCACAAATGGTTTTGATAGCTACTAAATTATACGTTAATAAATAGTCGTGAGACCGGGTAAATAGTGGTTCTAGATCTTGTTCATAATACTCAAAAAAAGGAGAGGTTCTATAAGCAGTTTGAAGGGTTCTCCAATGGGTGCGTTGCCATGGCTGAGAATTGTCAATGGGAATTTGATCGTAGCTGCGTCTGTGCGACAATTCTCCTTTACCTTGAACAGGAATGGTCAAGGTGTGTATGCCCCTGTCATTGGTTATATAAGCCCTATTTCTTAGGCTTTGTTTTTGATAATTCCCCGAAACTTCCCAAATCACTTCATGTTGAACCATTGCTACAAAGCTCGCTATAGCGGGGAGGTAGGAGGGGAACAATAAAGTCTTTTTTACAGTCATTTACGTTTTTATATATTTTAGACTTTTTTCTCTTTTATGCTTTTTTTCTCTTTCTAAAGAAATCTATCCCAAACCAAATCACTAAGACAGCTAAAAACCATTTAAAATAAGATTGAGGCGTTCCTTCCCCACTTACAGTAGTAAATACCCTATCCCATCTAATTTTCCAATTTTTAATACCATCGTTAATGCCCTCTATACTCATCCATATAAATATGGGTTTTCCAACGATATGGTCCTCAGGTACAAATCCCCAATATCTAGAATCTTCTGAGTTATGCCTGTTATCTCCCATCATCCAATAGTAATCTTGAGAAAAAGTATATTGGGTTGTTTTTTGTCCGTTTATACGAATCTCATTCCCGTTAATGTCTAATTCATTGCCTTCATAATTGGTGATAATCTCCTTGTAAAAAGCGATATTTTCAAGGCTTAAGTCTACGGTATCTCCATTCGCGGGAATGTATAAAGGACCAAATTGATCTTCATTCCATGGGAGAGAAGGTTCATGAGGGAAAATTGCTGGGTTGTATTGTTCTTTTAGGGCCAATTGTTTTACAATAGAGTCAATGCCCGTTTGAGCGGCTAATTTTTCAGCCACCGCGTCTGAAAAAGTAGCCATTCTCTCTCGGTCTATAATTTCCGAAAGAGCCAGTCTTTGAGCAGCAATTAATTCTGGATCTATGCCACCGCTTTGGGTATAGATTAGGTAGCCTCCGTTAGGGTTGTTATAGATTTGTGCACCTCCCTGTTGTAAGGCAGTTGCTTGGGTTTGGGTAAGATTTTGAGCCGTATATTTTCTGCTAAATTCTGTAACACCACTTTCTATTAATGACCTAGAAGAGACGCCTTTACTGGCAAAAATGGTGTGGGTATACTGGGTTTTCGCTCTGGAGGGAAGCTGTGTTTGAACATCATTTATAAAGACATATCCATCTTGAATACGCAACAGATCTCCAGGAACCCCTACACACCTCTTAACATAGTTAGATTTTTTGTCAATAGGCTTTTCTACCCTAATATTAGAAGGGTCTCTAAAAAAGCGAACAGTATCTGTTGGCCAGCTAAAAACCACAATATCATTGCGTTTTACCTTTTGAAATCCAGGGAATCTGAAGTAGGGGAGTTGCGGTTTTTTAATATAAGAAGGGGTTCCAAGGATTGGAAGTGTGTCGTGAACCATTGGGGCCTGAAGTGGTGTCATTGGTGTTCGGGCACCATAATGAAATTTACTCACCAATAAAAAATCACCAATTAAGAGTGTTTTTTCTAATGATCCTGTGGGTATTACAAAGGGTTGTATAAAATAGGCATGCACCATACTTGCTGCTACAACAGCAAATACAATAGAACTCACCCATTCGCCCAATGCTGTTCCAGGATTCAAATCTCTACCGCTCCTGTGCACTGGTTTCTCTGCATAATTTAAGTAAAACAGATAAAAACCAAGGCTTAATACGACGATCCAAGAATCTAATACAGATCTTTTGCCAAAGGTTCTAATGGTTTCAACCCAAATAACGGGCACCATTAAAAGGTTAATCACAGGGACAAACATCAAAATAACCCACCAGGTAGGGCGCTGAATAATACGCATTAAAACAACCGCATTATAAACGGGCACTAAGGCCTCCCAAGATTTTCTACCTGCTGCTTTGTATAATTTATAAGTACCTAAGAAGTGTACTATTTGTAGCACACCAAGTGCTAATAACCATTGTGAACTATTCATTTGTTTGTTTTTTTAAGCCCCTAGGCCAATACATCTGACATATTAAAAATGCCTTTTTTATTTTGTATCCACTCTGCAGCAACCACTGCGCCTAGTGTAAATCCTGCTCTGTTGTGAGCGGTGTGTTTAATTTCAAGCGTATCTATATCATTGGCATAGCTCACAATATGAGTGCCAGGAACCTCTCCCTCCCTCTTAGACGTGATAGGTAATTTATTTGTTACATTTTTTTCTGAATTTTCTGCAAGTATCCATTCTGTTAAATTTCCCTGCGCCAATATGCCTTCTGCTAGTGTAATGGCAGTACCACTTGGAGCGTCTACTTTGTGAATGTGGTGAATTTCTTCAATTGAAGTTTCATACGTATGGGGTTTCATTAAAGCAGCCATCTGTTCGTTTAATTTGAAGAACAAATTCACCCCTAAACTAAAATTAGATGCGTAAATAAAAGCAGTTTCTTGTTTTAAACAAGCTGTTTTTACCTCCTCCATCTGATCCAACCAGCCAGTGGTTCCACAGACCACAGGGACACCTTTGCTAAAGGCCATTAATATATTTGTTACAGCAGATTCAGGTGTTGAGAAGTCAATGGCTACTTGAGCTCCATTAAAATCTTTTATAGCACCTCCTTCGTGGGTCAATACAATTTCGTGCCCTCGTTCACTGGCAATTTCGGCAATCATTTTACCCATTTTTCCGTAACCTAAAAGTGCTATTTTCATATTAATATGTTATGGTCATTCCCATCCCAAAATAAGTGGTATTGGTAATGGGTTCTAAATCTAAAAAAGGCTTGTACTCCACACTTAATTGGTCATTTACATTAAACTGTTTTAGGTGTGCATTTACATTGGCGTCTATAATATTTAAGGCGTATAAGCCAATGGTTACGACCAAGTATAGGTCCCTGTCTTTTTGGTACCTTTCTTGTCCATCTTGTAAGGCCTTATCTGACAAATCTGGACTTCCTGGAACAATACCACTTTCATTTACGTCGTAAAACTCATCGTTCATAAAGCCAGCACGCCTACTTTTAAAAGCGTCCCTATAGCGTCTGTATAAATTGTCATTTACCTTAAAAACATAGGCACTCCCACCAATAGCGGCATATACCATAGGTACTTTCCAATATTTTTTATTGTAAAACTGGCCCAGTCCAGGAAGTACTGCAGATAAAAAAGCAGCTCTGGCAGGTGCTAAGGGATTAATTTCTTTAGCTGGCCCACTGTCAAAGGACATAAGGCCACCTTTCTTTTTTTCTGGTTTTTTTTTCTGCAGCAATGCGGGAGCTTGCAAGCTGTCCTGAACTTGCATCTCTTGTGCATGAAATGTACTAGAGAGTCCAAAAAATAATATAATCGTTAAGTACTTAATCACCTAAGAGTGTTTTTTTAAGGGCTTCGTATTCTGCTTGATCTTTAAAGTGAAGGCTAATTTTTCCTGCGCCTTTGGCCGATGCCGCAATGGCAATCTTCACTTGAAATTTTTTCTGAAATTCAGTGGCATCTGCTTTAGCGAAAGAAGGTATTTTACTTTCTGATTTTGGAATAGATTGAACCCCTGGTTGTTGGAACTTCCTAACCGCTTCTTCCGTATCTCTTACAGATAAGTGATTCTTCACGATTAATTCGTATAATTTTATTTGGTCTTTGGAGTCGCTAATGTTTACCAAAGCCCTTCCATGACCCATACTCAAAAAACCATCCCTAATACCCGTTTGAACAATAGGGTCTAGTTTCAGCAGTCTCATATAATTGGTTACTGTAGACCGTTTTTTGCCAACCCTTTCACTCATTTTCTCTTGGGTCAGTTGAATTTCCTCCAACAATCTTTGGTAAGAAAGTGCAATCTCAATGGGATCTAAATCTTGCCTTTGAATATTTTCTACCAAAGCCATTTCTAAAGATTCTTGGTCGTTGGCAATTCTAATATAAGCAGGAATTGTTTTTAATCCTACCAGCTTACTGGCCCTAAACCTCCGCTCTCCTGAGACCAATTGGAATTGATTAAAGTCTATTTTTCTTACTGTGATGGGTTGAATCACACCAAGTTCTCTAATAGATCCAGCCAATTCTTCTAAGGATTCTTCATTGAAATTAGATCTGGGTTGAAAAGGATTCACCTCAATACTACTTATGTCTAAAGCCACAATATTACCTACTAACTTTGAGGCATTTTTGTCTGCTACAGATCTAATGTCGTTTTCAGGGTCTTTAAGTAGGGCAGATAATCCCCTTCCTAAAGCCTGTTTTTTTGTCGCTTTAGCCATATTATATTTTATCCTTATTTTTTTTCAATAATTCTTCTGCTAGGTTTAGATAATTGGCGGCGCCTTTACTACTAGCATCGTATTTAATAATACTCTCTCCAAAGCTTGGGGCTTCACTCAAACGAACATTTCTTTGTATAATCGTTTCAAAAACCATTTCGCTAAAGTGTTTTCTGACCTCCTCTACGACCTGGTTAGATAACCTTAGTCTTGAATCATACATAGTGAGTAATAGGCCCTCAATGTCTAAATCTGGGTTGTGAATTTTCTGTACGCTTTTAATAGTGTTTAGTAATTTTCCTAAACCTTCCAAAGCAAAGTATTCACATTGTATTGGGATTAAAACAGCGTGTGCAGCGGTAAGCGCATTAAGGGTGAGTAAGCCTAATGATGGCGCACAATCAATTAAGATGTAATCATAAAGATCCAGAATTGGTGCAAGGGCTTTTTTGAGCATGTATTCTCTCTCTTCAACGTCTACCAGTTCAATTTCAATAGCAACCAAATCAATGTGAGAGGGTATGAGGTCTACATTTGGAGAGCTTGTTTTTATAATAGTCTCTTGGGCTAAAGCGGTGAGTTCTAACAATTGATAGGTCCCCAATTGTACTTCTTGAACATCTATTCCTAGACCAGAAGACGCGTTGGCTTGTGGGTCTGCATCTATTAAAAGCACTTTTTTTTCAAGTACCCCTAATGAAGCAGCGAGATTCACTGTCGTAGTTGTTTTTCCTACGCCTCCCTTCTGGTTGGCAATAGCAATTATTTTACCCATCTATATTCTCTAGTTAGGCTATAAAAATACAATTATTTAAGCGGCTATAAAAGGAGAATTTGTTAACAGAAAGTGAATATTTAATTCCTTAATGGAAAAGCTTATTCAAGCTCAGATGCTAGAATTTCAAGGAGTTCTATTGCTGTTTTTGCCATGGGTACACCAGGGCCAAAAACAGCTTTAGCGCCATTTTCTTTTAAGATAGCAATGTCTTTTATTGGGATTATTCCACCTAGGACAATTTTAATGTCAAAAGCGTTGGCTTTTTTTAAGGCCAATTGTAAATCTTGTAGGATTGTTTTGTGCCCTCCAGCCAGGGAAGAAATTCCCAAGAAATGCACATCGTTTTCTATGGCTTGTTTCACCGCATTTTCTGCCGTTTGAAACAAGGGACCTAGATCTACATCAAAGCCAATGTCTGCGAGTGAAGTTGCGACAATCTTTATGCCTCTATCGTGACCGTCTTGGCCAATTTTAGCTAACATAATTCTGGGTCTTCTACCAGAGCAACGCAAGTAATCTTGCACTTTCTCTCGTGCGAGTTCAAATGTTTTGTCTGATTTAATTCCTTTCGAATACACCCCTGAAAATAAATGTTGTTTGGCTTTATAGCGTCTAAAAACTTGCTCTAAAGCTTGGCTTATTTCCCCTAAAGTAGCTCTTTTTCTAGCAGCAATTACAGACAAGTGGAGTAAATTCCCCGAGAGACCCATCTTTTCTAGGCTAGTAGTAGTTTCCCTTGAATCAGTATCGAGAATCTTTTTAGCGGCTATTTCAATCTCAAGTAGCGCAAGTTTTACTGCGGATTCATCCCGCTGAGACTTGAGTTGTTTGAGTTGTTGTTTTTGCTTTTCAAGCACTGCTAAATTGTCAATCTCTAAATGATCAATAGGGGGTTCCATTTCATCATTAAAAGCATTTACGCCCACAAGAATATCTGAGCTATTGTCAATATTGGCTTGCTTTAATGTAGCAGCCTCTTCAATACTTGTCTTTGCTTTTCCCTCTTTAATCCATTGTATTATACCGCCCTCTTTGTCAATATCTGACAGTATTTTCTCAGTTTCAGCAATAAGATCTGCAGTCTTTTGTTCTACTAAAAGGCTACCACCCAATGGATCTATGATTTCTTTAATACCAGATTCTTCTTGAAGAAATATTTGGGTGTTTCTGGCTATACGGGCAGAAAAATCAGTGGGTAATGCAATGGCCTCATCTAAAGCATTGGTGTGTAAACTTTGGGTGCCTCCTAATACCGCAGCCATAGCCTCTACGGTTGTTCTGGTCACATTGTTAAAAGGGTCTTGTGCTGCCAAGCTCCAACCACTTGTTTGACAATGTGCTCTTAGCATTAATGACTTGAGGTTCTTGGGATTCCACTGCTGCATTTTACTAGCCCAAATGGTTCTGGCTGCCCTCAGTTTTGCAATTTCCGCTACAGGGTCCATGCCAATTCCCCAGAAGAAAGATAATCTGGGAGCGAATTGATCTATTTCCAAACCTGAATCTATCCCTAATTTCACATATGCGAGCCCATTGGCTATAGTATAAGCCAATTCCTGTGCTGTTGTTGCTCCTGCCTCTTGCATGTGGTATCCGGAGATGCTAATGCTATTGAATTTAGGCATTTGTGCTGCCGTGTATTGAAATATATGTGAAATAATTTGCAAAGACGGTGCCGGGGGGTATATGTAAGTGTTGCGCACCAAGAATTCTTTTAAAATGTCATTTTGTATGGTACCACTCAAAGATTTCAATGGAGTTCCTTGTTCTTCTGCTGCCACAATATAAAAAGCCATTATGGGAAGTACTGCGCCATTCATAGTCATAGAAACGGACATTTGATCTAAAGGGATGTCTTTAAAAAGTCGCTTCATGTCTTCTACAGAATCTATGGCTACACCGGCTTTACCCACGTCTGCTCTAGCCAATACATGGTCAGAATCATAGCCTCGGTGGGTGGGAAGATCAAAAGCTATAGACAGCCCTTTTTGTCCTCCTTTTAGGTTTTTTTTATAAAAATTATTGCTTTCCTCTGCGGTAGAAAAACCAGCATACTGACGAATAGTCCAAGGCTTGTGCAAGTACATTCTGCTGTGGAGACCTCTGGTAAAAGGAGGAAAACCTGCCGCATTTCCTTTAATATTAACAAGCGTATCTATTTCTTTAAATTCCTTTAACGGAGTTTCTGGAGACAGATTCTTGTCTATATTTAAATATGCAATAGCGTCTCTACTGATTTTCATCTAGGTCTTTTAAAGCTTTTTGTTCAAAGTAAGTAGCGTATCTCTTTGGAATTATGGGTGCAATGAGGGTTTTTCTTTTGTCTATTCTTAAAAATGGGTACTTTTCAAAAGTCAGTCCTTCCATCTCAAACAATAGATTTGCACCCAAAAGGGATCTTTTTCCTGAGCGGTATAATTCCATTTGCTTTTCAAATTGAAGGTGTATGGCTTTTTGAATACTATTGTTTTTAAGTCCAGCAATTAAACCTCCATTAGCCTCAGTGCTCTTAAAAATTGATAAAGCTTTTTCGGCAATTTCAAAAGCAATATGCGCTATGGCAAAACTTCCTATTACAGGGTCTTTTGTTCCAGACAATCCACATTCATGTTTTAAAATAAGCATCTGATTAATAGACAAACGATCACTGTAGGGATGGCTTTTTTTGTGAATGTGGTCAAAGGCTAGCCCATATAAATTATGACAATTCCCTAAGATTCCAGCCATTAAACTACTGGTGTTTCTAATCAGGTTATGGTTGTTCTGAAAGAGTGTTTGGTCAATTTTTGAAGGTTGAGTACTCAGCTCAAAAGGAGTGTTAAATTGGTAAAGTTTCTTTAAATTATCCCAGAGTATTTCAAAGGCTTTAAGTTTACTTATCTCCATAAAGAAATCCGAGGATCTCGTGTTAAAAATAAACTCAAAAGTTTGTACCCGATCCAATAGTTTTTTTTCAGATAGCAGTAATATATATTCGTGTGCATGGGCTAATGCATAAGCCAGTTGTTGTGAAATACTGGCTCCAGCACTTTCAATACTCCTAGTGTCTATCAAAAGCCTAGGGTTTTGACTAAGTGACACTAATTGGCAGACTAAGTCCAAATCTTCTTGTTGATTGGACCACCAATTTCCAGTCGTAAAAAACTGACTGATCGGATCTAATTGAATGCGGCAGGACTTTATTAAATCAGTATTTAAATGCCCTATAAAATTTTTAAGTTGTTTAGAATTTGCTTTTTGTAATTCAAAATTAAGGGACTTGTTTTTAGGTATTTGCTTCGTTAGATCCAGTGGGTTTTCTATATTTTCTTGAACGAGAAATTTCACCTGGTCACATCCCTTCTCAAAGCTCCATAACGCTTTTTCAACAGACATTTTGCTGTTGTTACAAAACACTTCAATACCAATATGAAACGGCTGATTGTCTTGCGTATTGAGATTAAAATTTTCAGGGAGGTCTTCGTGAGTATAAAAGGGTTTTGTTTTTATGCCATCTGAACTTTCACGAAGCATGTGTTCATTGTAATCTGCTCCATCTAATTCATATTGAATTCTCTGTTTCCAAGCTTTTCCGGAAACAGGGGAAAAAATAGATGTATGGGCGCCCTGTTTATTCATCTAAAATACTGTCTTGGTATTCTATAATAAAGACAGCTTCATTCTTCTTTTTAAGGAAGTAACGTTCTCTTGCGAATTTTTCCATGGCTTCATCTGAAGATAAATTCTTGAGGGCTTTCCTGTCTTTATCTATCTCCCCTTCAAGGTACTCCTTTTCAGCTTCTAAATTTTCAATTTGAACGCGTAGTTCTTTTTGAATAAGGAAAGAATTGGTGTCAAAAAAAAACATCCAAACTAAAAAAGCACTCAAAATAAGCACGTAAAGGTTGGTCACAAAAGAGACCCATTTTTTCTGTCTGAATTGTTTTAATTTTTTAAGCATGGGCTCCTTTTAAACTTTGCAGCTAATTTAATTTATCATTGACAATAGTTCTCACAATATCTACAGCTACCGTATTGTAATGGTTGTTTGGTATAATAATGTCTGCAAATTCTTTGGCAGGTTCTATAAATTGGTCGTGCATGGGCTTTAAAGTAGTTTGGTATCTATTTAAAACTTCCTCTAAGTTACGGCCCCGTTCTTGTAGGTCTCTTTTTAGTCGCCTCATCAGACGTTCGTCTGAATCTGCATGTACAAATATTTTAATATCAAAAAGATCCCTTAATTCAGGGTGGCTCATGATTAAAATGCCCTCTACTATCATCACTTTTCTAGGGTGCGTTTTAACCGTATTTTTAGTTCTGTTATGTGCAACAAAAGAATATTCGGGTTGTTCAATACTGTCTCCTTTTTTCAAGGCTTCTAAATGAGCTGCTAACAGGTCAAAATCAATGGAGTTTGGGTGGTCAAAATTTACTTTAACCCTTTCTTCCATACTTAAATGGCTCAAATCATTGTAGTAGGAATCTTGTGAAATTACCCCCACTTCATTTTCAGGAAGTTCATTGATGATTTGGTTTACTACAGTTGTTTTTCCACAGCCTGTACCTCCTGTAATTCCAATGATGAGCATAATTTATATTTTTTTCAAAAATAGCAATAACAAACTAAATTTAAGCGAAATATTACAAAGACTACTGCCTTTGATTTAAAAAGGCATTGAATGCTTTTTTATGATCCGAGCACAACGCATGTAAGCTGCTAACCCATTATTGCTATGGTGTTTTATCACAGCGTTTTAAAGTGGATTAAAAATAAGGCCGCAAGAGCTGTCTTTAATAGCACCAGTAACACTTTTATAACAATTTAGTTTGGCCTGTATTTTTAGATATCCCATAAATGCAAATATCAGGGCTTCTTTAAACGCCACAATTTCTTTATTACCTATGTCTATGCTAGCCAAGGGCTGTAGCTTTTCCGAAAGACAGTGCACTAAAAATTGGTTGAATGCACCACCACCGCTCAATAAGATTTTATCGCCATTTTCTAGACTAGGCGCTATAGACCTAAACATTTGGTGCGCTATATGACTAACCGCTGTATGAAGCTGATCCTCAATGGAAGAGGTATTGTTTTCAAATAGAGGTTTCATATTTGCTTCATACCATTCTACCCCTAAAGATTTGGGAAAGGGCGCAGCATAATACGCTAACGCGTTTAACTGATCGTATAAAGCCTGATCTAACTTTCCATTGGCAGCTAATGCCCCATTGTGATCGTATTCGAGGCCTTTTTTACCAGCCAATTCATTCAGCAACATATTGGCTACCCCGATATCATAAGCTATGATGTTAGGCTCGTGTTCGTTTCCCTTATTTTGGTTTAATTTAATAGAAACATTGCTAATGCCCCCAATGTTTATGCAGTATTTGTATTCATTAAATAAAAGGGCGTCTCCAATAGGGACTAGTGGCGCTCCCTGTCCACCAAGGGCAATATCTGTATTTCTAAAGTCTGCAATGACTGAAATTTGAGTTTCATTAGCTATAGCTTGTCCAGCGCCTAGCTGAAAAGAGTATCCCAGTTCAGGTCTATGAAATATAGTGTGTCCATGGCTGGCAATATAGTCACAGTCCAACTCGTTGGACGCTAAAAACAATCTAGTCTGTTGGCCCAACCAGTGGCCATATTGCTGATGTTTTTCCAATAAGATTTTGCTCGAATCGCTGTAAGCCGTTCGCAGCACAGTCTTCATTTCTGAGCTATAAGCCAAGGTTTCTGTCTTGAGTATTTTATACTGATATCCATTGCTTTTCGCATTTTGTTTAAAAGAGCAAAGGGCCATATCTAGACCATCTAGGGAGGTGCCAGACATGAGTCCTAAAAAAACCAGGTCTTTTTCTTTGTTCATAATCAATTGCTTTATTGAAAATCTTCTTTATAAATTGAAAACGCTTTACTCAATTCATTGTAGCGATTTATCCCTTTTATAAAAGTAACTTTTGAATTTTTTATATGTACTAAACCATCATGAATGGGTAAAATGGCTACAACCTCAGCCACAGTGTTGGTTTCATTGGTGGTGTATAAAACTAGCTTAGTTATGCTGGGATCAGTCACTTTGACGGTAAAGTTTTCTTCTGAAATTTTATTTGTAGTTGCCTTTAATGGGTAGCCTTCATTTGATGTGATCAATGGGGATAGGGGGGGGAGTACCCAGTCCTTAAAAGGGCCTTTCTTTAAAAGATTCACTACTTCCTGTAGCTTGGGTTGCATGAATGATTTTGCGCTAAAAATGATCTGACCTGTAATTTCTGACTGATTATTTCCATAGGTCAATTGGTCAATCATTTCACGGGGGTTTTCCCAAGCAGGATCTGAATTATTAAAAATTTTGTAGGCGCCATAACCAATATAGATATTCGATTTTTTCTTTTCTTTGGTCCACCAGTCTACCAGTGTTTTGTGAGCTGCAGGTGCAAAGTTCATACTCCAATACAATTGAGGCGCCAAATAATCAATCCATCCTTTTTCCATCCAGACCAAAGGGTCTGCATACAGATCATCATAAGTAGTTTGCCCTGCGCGGGTATTAGATCCTCTAGGATCCGTATGGTTATTTTTCCAAACACCAAAAGGACTTACACCAAATGAAACCCAAGGCTTTTCACTTTTCACAGCACTTTGAATTCCTTTAATTAAACGGTTAATATTCTCCCTGCGCCAATCATTAATAGGCTGTTCATTACCAAATTTCACAAAAGCCTCATGGTCTTTAAATAAAGCGCCTTTTGTTTTATAAGGATAGAAATAGTCATCTAAATGGATGCCGTCTATATTGTAGCGTTGCGTAATGTCTTGCACAATGGTGATTAGATGTTGCTGTACTTCTGGAAGTCCGGGGTTGTAATAATATTTTGACCCATATGGAACCATCCATTCAGGGTGTTTGTTGAAATCATGAGCCTCACTTAATAAGGAGGTATCCATTGTCATGGTAGCCCTATAAGGGTTAATCCATGCATGAAAATCCATGCCATATTGGTGCGAAGTTTCAATGAGCCATTCTAATGGATCTATTTTTAACTTGGTGTTTTCTCCCTGTTTTCCTGTGAGGTATCTAGACCAAGGCGCCATGGTAGTAGGGTAAAAGGCGTCTCCTGCTGTTCTTATTTGTACTATGACCGCATTAAAGTTCATTTTTTGATAAAATTTTAAGAGGTCTATATAGTCCTTTTGCATTTTTTCAAAAGAGTCATTTGGGTTTTTTGGCCAATCAATATTGGCTACAGTAGCAATCCAAACACCTCTAAATGCTCTTTTTGGGTCTTTAAAAGTAATATTTGAATCTTTTTCAAGGACCGTTTCAGCTTTGCTGTGTTTGGGAATTGTTGCTCCAAGACCTGTAGTTCTTTGCACACTACAAGAGGTGATTAGTAAGCTAAGAATACAGCTATAAAGAAAAAGTGATTTGGGTAGTTTCATAAAGGCAAAATAGCAAAACGATTAAATACAAAAGGCCTATTTTAAAACTAAAATAGACCTTTTGGGGTGGTTATGGTTGGATTAACTAAAATTTATATCTCACAAAGCCTTCCATGGCCTCGTATTCTGCTAGCCCTAAGGCATTGTATTTTTTTGCTGTTTCCCTATTTCGGTCTTCTGCTCTTTGCCAAAACTCTCTTTCATCACTTCCAGGAAACATTGCTGCGTCTTTCTGAGATTGGTGTTTAAAGATGGCATTTCTCTTTCTTATCATGTCTTTTGGCCCAATAGGAACAGCCATTTCCATGTCTGCAATATCCCATTCTTGCCATGCACCTCTATAGAGCCACACATAACAGTCTTTGATCCAGGCTGCTTTATCTGCAACCAATTTGTCAATGGCTGCAAAAATAATATCTAAGCATACCCTATGCGTTCCGTGTGGGTCAGATAGGTCTCCTGCAGCAAAAATTTGTTGTGGTTTTACACGATTTAAAAGATCGTAGGTAAGGGCAATATCTTTTTCTGAATAAGGATTTTTTTTGACAGTACCGGTTTCATAAAAAGGCAGGTTTTGAAAATGGGCGTTTTCTTCTTTGACCCCACAATAACGACAGGCCGCCATGGCTTCCCCTTTTCTAATGAGGCCTTTAAATTTTTGGATCATGGGTTGGTCCACCTCTCCTGGAGATTTATGACTCAAAAAGGTCTTTACTTCTTGAAACTGTTTTTCCAATGCAGTATTGTTTTCCTGTATGTCCATGGCAAAATCTAAGAAACGGATTACCTCGTCGTCAAAAACCGCAATATTACCAGAAGTCTGATACGCTACATGAACTTCATGTCCTTGGTCTACCAACCTTAAAAGGGTACCTCCCATGGAGATAACGTCGTCATCTGGATGTGGGCTAAACACAATGGATTTCTTAGGAAATGGATTTGCACGTTCCGGTCTCTTTGTGTCATCGGCCTGAGGTTTACCTCCAGGCCAACCTGTAATAGTTTGCTGTAATTGGTTGAAAATTTTCACATTCAGTTCCTCTGCACTACCAATTTCTGCAATGAGGCTTCCCATTCCATATTCATTGTAGTCTTCATTGGTCAATTTCAGCACCGCTTTACTTCTTGTTTCAGACAACCAAATGGTTGCTTTTTTGATGAGTCCTTCTGTCCAGTCACAATCCCCTACAAGCCAAGGAGTTGCTTCTCTAGTAAGACTTGTCGCTGCTGCCCTGTCAATGATGAAATCACAATTGGGGTGTGTTTGAAGAAAGGTAGCAGGTACAGATTCTTGGATGGGGCCTTCTACGGCTTGTTTAATGATATTTGCTTTGCCTTCTCCCCATGCCATTAGGACAATTCTTTTGGCATCCATGATGGTACCCACGCCCATGGTGATTGCTTTTGATGGAACGTTTTCTTTTCCAAAAAAATCACTGGCTGCGTCTAAACGGGTAATCCTGTCTAGGCGAACCAGGCGGGTTTTACTTTTTAAAGAGGAGCCAGGTTCGTTAAAACCAATATGTCCTGTTCTTCCAATGCCTAGAATTTGAATATCTATACCACCAGCTTCTATGATTTTTTGCTCGTAATTCTGGCAATATGTTCTAACGTCCTCTTTTGTTTGCTGTCCATCAGGAATGTGAATTTGGGTATTTGGAATGTCTAGGTGGTCAAATAAATGTTCCCGCATGAAACGAACGTAGGAATGTACAGATTCCCTATCCATAGGGAAGTACTCATCTAGGTTAAAGCTGATCACATTTGAAAAACTAATTCCTTCTTCTTTGTGTGCCTGAACCAGGTATTCATAGACTTTAATAGGGGTAGAGCCTGTAGCAAGTCCAAGCACCATTTTTTTTCCTTCTTGTTGTCTTTGGGTGACTAATGAAACAATCTCTTGAGCCACATAATAGGAGGCCTCCTGAGAATTTTCGTGAATAATAGTATTTATTCTTTCAAACTTTTTTTGTTCTTCGGCTACCATTCTTAGTTTGGTTGGTTATTATAGACGTATCAAATATAGAAAAAAAATGCAAAATCTGCTGTTTTATGCTTTTTATTTTGCTGTTTATAGAAAATTATGAGAGCGGTTCGCATTTATACTGAAAAAAACGGCAATATTTTTTAATATATTTGTGTTACTTTATACGTACTTTAATTAAAGAATATGCTCAAAGAGGAACGTCATTTAAAAATTCTAAACGAAGTGGCCCTGCACAATAGGGTATTACTCACAGATATAGCAGAAAGTCTCAATGTTTCTATTGATACGGTTAGAAGGGATGTAAAGGAGTTGGACGTACTGAATAAACTAAAAAAGGTACACGGAGGTGCTATTGCATTAGGGTTTGTGAGTTTTAGCCCAAAAAACACCAATATTTACGCTCTCGCTGAAAAAACCACTATAGCCCAAAAGGCTATTACTCTAATTAAGGATGGTAGTGTAATACTGATCGATGGGGGAACCACCTGTTTGGAACTGGCCAGACTCATACCACATAAACTGCATTTAACTTGTTTTACTTTAAGCTTACCTGTAGCCTTAGAAATGCTCACCAAACCGAATGTTGAGGTTATTTTTATAGGGGGAAAACTCTCCAAAGATGCCCAACTATCTATAGGGGCAAATGCGGTAAATAATTTGTCAAATATTCGAGTAGATTACAGTTTTATTGGAACTGGATATGTAGATCCCGTGTATGGACTTACTGAGTTTGACTGGGATATTGTACAATTAAAAAAAGCCGTAATAGATGCCTCAAAAAAGACCGTGTTACTTTCAATATCAGAAAAACTAAATTCCCAACACCGTTACAAAACAGCAGATATTAGCGCTATAAATACTATGGTCACTGAGTTAGAGCCTACCAATTCAAAGCTCAATTCATTTAGAAATTACGACATTAAATTACTTTAGTAGGCTTGTCGTAAACGGTTTAATACTTGTAATGAGACTTTTAATATTTCCTTTAAAAACCTATTTGCATTTTCAACGCTATTTAATTCTTTTTCATGTCATTTAATAAACTAACAGAGTCTGCTTCTCATTACGATCATTTAGAAGAAAAATCTATTTTGGAGATCCTTCAGGATATTAATAAAGAAGACCAAACCATTGCCCTAGCTGTAGCTCAGTCTATTGATCAGATGACTCCAGTTATAGAAATTTTGGTGTCTAATTTTAAAAAGGGCGGACGTCTATTTTACATCGGTGCAGGGACTTCTGGTCGTTTGGGTATATTAGATGCTTCAGAGATTCCCCCAACCTATGGAATGCCTCATGGACGCGTGATAGGTCTTATTGCTGGAGGAGATACCGCCATTAGAAAAGCGGTGGAAAACGCAGAAGATCACCAGACTCAAGCTTGGATAGATTTAAAAGCACATGGCATAAATAATTTAGATGTTTTGGTTGGTATTGCTGCGTCAGGAACCACTCCCTATGTTATTGGTGGTGTAAAGGCGGCTAAAGCTGCAGGCATTACCACCGCTTGTATTACTAATAATTTAGGATCTCCTCTGGCCCTTGCGGTAGATTACCCCATAGAAATTCCAGTAGGCCCAGAGTACGTTACGGGAAGTACCCGAATGAAAAGTGGGACAGCTCAAAAGCTCGCCCTCAATATGCTCTCCACCGCTTATATGATTAGAGTGGGTAGGGTGAAGGGCAATAAAATGGTGCATATGCAGCTCAGCAATGATAAGTTGGTTCACAGAGGTGCCTCTTATGTAGCTCAAGCATTGGGTGTTTCGGAGGAAATAGGAAAAACCATGCTAAAAAAATACGGTTCAGTACATGCAGCTATAGCAGCAGAAAAATCCTGAACCGCCTATTTTATTTAGGAAAGTTTTATTTTTTAGGCACCAATTTCACAATTCCTTTACCTTCTACTGCAGCATAGATGAATCCATCAGGTGCTTGTCTCACACACCTAACCCTTCCAATGTCTGCCAATAATTTTTCTCTGTAAATCACTTTAGTTCCGTCTAATTCCAATCTTTCAAGGTATTGAAATGAAAGTGAACCCACCAAAAGATTGCCTTTCCAAGAAGGGTATTTATCACTAGTTACATAAGCCATTCCACTAGGCGCAATAGAGGGAACCCAGAAATGAATAGGCTGCTCCATATCAGGCATACTGGTCTTATCTGTAATAGGCGTGCCACTATAATTAATACCATAAGTGATCACTGGCCACCCATAATTGGCTCCTTTTTTAATAATATTAAGCTCATCTCCACCCCTAGGGCCATGCTCATGTGCCCACATTTCTTTTCTTATAGGATGGTAAATAAGTCCCTGAGGGTTTCTGTTTCCATAGGTATAAATAGCTGTTTTAGCGCCTTCTATCCCTACAAATGGATTGTCAGAAGGAATACTTCCGTCTGCGTTTATTCTATAGATTTTTCCACCATCCCTTTTAATATCCTGTGGGTTAACATCTCTATCTCCGCGTTCTCCAATGGTAAAATATAAATAGCCATTTTGGTCAAATTCTAGTCTAGATCCAAAGTGTTGTCCCTTGGTGGTATTGGGTCCTGCTTTATAAAGCACTTCATTTTCTACCAAGCTATTTCCTTTGAGTTTAGCCCTCATAATAGCCGTATGTCCTCCTTTTTCATTGCCCTCTTCAGAGGCGTAGGATATATAAATCCATCCATTTTTAGCATAATTGGGGTGCAACTCAAGATCTAAAAGACCGCCTTGCCCTCTCACATATACCTTTGGGGCGTTTGAAATGTCAGTTTTTACCCCAAGACTCACTTTTATGAGCGCCCCTTCCTTATCAGATACCAGCATACTCCCATCTGGTAAGAAAACCATTCCCCATGGATTGTTAATTCCCTCCACTACGGTTTCTATCGTGAATAATTCCTCTTTAGGAAGGTTCACTTCGTTGGGTTTATTTTGGCCGCAGGCCGATGCCGTGATCAATAAAGCAACAGCAGCAATAGCATTTTTAAAAGTCATGAGGTCTATTTTTAATTCCCGTAAATATACTAAAGATTCCCTTTTCTAAATTAAGGTCACATCTTTTTAAAAAGATGCTATTTTTTGTTTGGCTTTATATTATATTTGCACCGCTGTAAAAGCAGCTACACTCGGGGTGTAGCGTAGCCCGGTTATCGCGCCGCGTTTGGGACGCGGAGGTCGCAGGTTCGAATCCTGCCACCCCGACAAAAAAAACCAACTACAATGTAGTTGGTTTTTTTGTTTTACAGCTATTTTTCATCAAAAAGGCTTGATATAGATCGAGTGATAAGTAGTTTTAATTTTTAGAAAAGAGTCCTTTTTCAAGTATAGGAATTTGAAACTTTTTAATCTTTGATTTACTATGGGCTTCAGAAAATATTTCTAAAGCTCTTAATTTTAATTCAGGATGAAGATCTGCAATATTATTAGATTCCTCAGGATCTTGATCTAAATTATATAGTTCTATAGTACTTGGTAATGAATCATTTAAATGTTGACGAACCCATTTGTAGTTATCAATCCGTATAGCTATTTGTCCACCATACTCAGGAAATTCCCAATATAAAAAATCATGTTTTTTTTGATTACTTTGTCCCAACAAAGTTGGAAGAAAACTAATTCCATCTTGTTCTTCAGCAATAGAAAACCCAGTAAGATCACTCATAGTAGCTAGTAAATCATATTGTGCAGAGATATGATTTGAAATTGAATTAGATGGAATTTTTCCAGGCCAAGAAGCTATCATAGGAACCCTTATTCCTCCTTCATAAACAAATCCTTTTCCTTTTCCGTAGTTTTCCCCAAAAATTCCTGAAGAATTAAAAAAAGAGCCATCAGTTCCACCCGAATACGTAACTCCATTATCAGATGTGAAAATAATCATAGTATTTTCATAAAGCCCCTTATCTTTTAGCGTATTAATTAGTGCGCCAATATTTTCATCTAAAAAAGAGATCATTGCTGCATAGGTTGCTCTAGGTGTTTGATTTGGGAAGTACCCTTTGTTACCATCATAAGGAGCTTCTTTTCCGAATTTTTCTTGATAATACTCAACCCAGTGCTGTGGAGCTTGCAATGGATTGTGGGGGATTGGCGTGGCCCAATACAAAAAGAATGGTCTGGTTCTTTCTTCTTTAACAAACGCTAAGATTTTATTTTTAATTAAAGTTGGAGCGTATTGATTTTGAGTGTAATGACTATAATTATTCCTCTTACCTAATGATACACCAACATCAAGCTTTGTATGTGGCGCTATTGTGTCATTAGATAAGGGTACTCTATGTTCATTCTCATACAAATGAACAGGATAATAGGTATGTGCTTGTCTTTGACAATTATAGCCATAGAAATAATCAAAACCCATTTTAGTTGGAATGGAGTGAGACTCAGGAGCACCCAATCCCCATTTTCCAAATATTGCTGTAGTATAACCTACAGATTTTAAGCGGTGAGCTAAAGTGACTGTAGCTTTAGGCATAGGTCTTTGCCCTTCTAGTCCTGGATCTTTTGCTACAGCTTTATAGTTCCACACATCACCCCTTTCATCCCATTCATCATTACCTCTTATATATGCATGACCAGAATGTTGTCCAGTCATAAGCATATACCTTGCAGGTGCACATACAGGTGCACTTGAATAATGTTGAGTAAATAACATCCCTTGTTTTGCTAGTATATCTAGATTAGGAGTTTCTATTAAAGTCTGACCATAGGAACCGAGTTCTCCATATCCAAGGTCGTCTGCTAAAATATATATTATGTTTGGAGACTTTTCTATTGAGGGTTTTGATAAGTTGCAATTAGTAAGCAAAAAGCACACACAAATAAGTTTAATAAAACGCATATTTATTTTGTTTAACAGCTTGATTAAAACCACTTGGTGGTCCATTCGCTGAGTTTCTTTTTGAATGGGGTATAGGGGGGCATGAGCATTTCTATGGCACTAAAGCTAAATTGTTTTAAGATGCTTCTTTGGTTGGAAAATTCTTGAAATCCATAATACCCATGGGCTTTTCCTATACCACTATTGTTGCTCCCTCCAAAGGGGAGGTGGTGGTTTGAATACTGAACCACGCTGTGGTTTATGGCAGTACTACCAGCCCTAGTATTATTAATGACTCTTTTAATGATGGATGCTTTTTTACTGAAAAGATATAAGGCCAGTGGTTTTTCACCTGCATTGATATAGTCAATAACTTCTTCTATTTTTTCAAATATTTTAAAGGGTAGTATTGGGCCAAAAATTTCATCTTTGAACAAAGAGGCATTGGCTGTTAAGCCAGAAATTAGAGTGGGGGAGATATAGTTATCAGAAGCTATGACATGGCCTCCCATTTCAATGACGCCCTCATTTTTTTTGGCATCTGCTAGATGAGCGGCAAGTCTTTGAAAATGATTCTCATTCACAATACGGCAATAATCCTCTGATTGCGCCGCCTGTTTGCTATAAAAATGCTCTGTGTGCTTTATAAAAGCTTTTACAAAAGCGTCTTTGATGTTTTTATGTACCCATAGATAATCTGGAGCCACACAAATTTGGCCATTGTTTAAAAACTTACCCCAGGCAATCTTTTTAGCTGCTTGGTCAATATTTGCACTCGCATCTACAATGGTGGGAGATTTACCTCCTAGCTCTAAGGTGACCGAGCTGAGGTTTTTGGCAGCGGCATTCATGACAATTTTTCCTACTGCTGGGGATCCAGTGAAAAAGATATGATTGAAAGGCAGTGATAGAAGGGATTGTGCCACGGTGGCGTCTCCCTGGAATAAAGCTACTTCTTCTGGTTTAAAAACACTTGCCACTATGTCTGCCATGACAGAAGCGGTATTTGGAGTCATTTCAGAGGGTTTGATCATGACCGTATTTCCTGCTGCAATTGCGGAAACTAGCGGACCAAAAGTGAGGTTTACAGGGAAATTCCATGGGGAAATAATTAGGCAAACGCCCTTTGGTTCATGATGTACGTAGGCACTTGAGCCTATAAACACAAGAGGTGACTTGACCCTTTGGGGTTGCATCCAGGATTTTAATTGTTTTTTCACGAGTTTAATCTCACTAATCACGGGGTGAATTTCAGTGAGATCTGTCTCTAAAGCGGGTTTTTTAAAGTCTTTATACAAGGCCTCCTGGAGTTGGCTCCTATAGGTGGTCTCTAGAGCTTTTTTTAAAGCGTTTAAGCGACTAATCCTTTGGGAAGCACTGCTATTCCCCAGTTTGTACTGGTGCTGGCTTTGTGCTTTAAAAATTTCTTGAATATCTTTCATAGCGTTAAAAACTTAAAGATATGTTTTTATTAATTCAAGGGATGTAACCTATTTTGATTTATTGTGAGTTGGTTACTTTACAATAGGTATATACATACTCACCAGGCATTTCTTTTCAGGATGTGACTGATAATCGTTGTGGTATATCTCAAAAGGGTTTTGACCGCTTGGTCTGTACCCATTGGCATTCATCCAGTCATACAAACTAGCCCAAGTGCCCGGAAATTCATGCAGGCCTATTTCAAAATCACCTATGATACAAGTACAAGCCTCTATAATAATGTTGTCTAGTGAACTATCTTCCAAGGCTCTAGATCTTGTTACACAGGCACTCATTCTCACTTCGTTTGCAGGTGTGTCTCTAAAGCTATCATGAAAAATGCTAAGAATTTTCGTCTGAGGATCTTCCATGACTCCTTTCTCTATAGCCAAATGAACCACCTTTGTTAAGGATGGTGACAGATTTTCTACTCCTATACATGGAACGGCTAGTAAGGATAAGGGGCTAATTCCTTGTACACGTACTTTCATTGATTACTTTTTAGCGAATTCTAAGACTTTGTTTTCTTTTTTTAAAGCTTGATCTCTCCATGCACCAAGAGCCATCCCAACCGACATTCCTGTACCTAGACCTATTGCTAGACCTGTGCTTGGATGTATACTTAAACCTATTGATTGTCCTAATACCATACCTAATATCATGAAGAGTGTAGTGTAATAACCACTTGTCACCCATCCGAAACGTTCTCGTAAAAACTTTTTAAACCTATTGAGCTTTTTTTTATTTTTAGCATAGGTGTTTTCCTCTAAAGCTTTTAATCGGTACCCTTTTAGTTCTAGCTCTATTGTATTTCTCTCAATTTCAGTTAAAGGTCTGTCAATTAAAATATGACAAAGCTCAGCAAAACCTTTATACGTTCTTTTATGAAATTTTCTGGTCGCTTCTTTGGACTTAGATTCAAAGAAAGATTTGGTTTCTTCTAGGGTCATGAGTATGGTTACAGAATTAATAAAGGCCTAATATAACATTCTTTAGTGCACTATAAAAACAGCCTTTATTTTATGTGATATTTTATGGAGGTAAAACAAATAAACTTTCTGCTTTAGTAATTAGAATCTTTTGTTATTTTTGACATTCTTATCGGAATCGGGATGTGGCGCAGTCCGGTAGCGTACACGCCTGGGGGGCGTGGGGTCGCAGGTTCAAATCCTGTCATCCCGACTTAAACATAATATAAACTCTTGATTTACAAGGGTTTATATTATTTAAAAATGTATTGGTCACCACATAGGTCACTAAATTTATATTTTCATATATTTGATATTATGAAAATATTCCTTCTTCATAAAACATATAAAAATAATAAAAAAGAATCTCCTCTGTTTGTTAGAGTTAGGGGTAAGAATTCAAATGGTGTTTTTTCAAGTTCATTAATCTCCACAGGAGTTAATATTTTACCTAAGAATTTTTCATCAGGAACCATAAAAACATCTACTCCAAATTATACACACAAGCAAAGGATTGTAAATACCATACTAAATGATTTTAATGAAATTATAAAATAAAAAAACCCACATAATATTATGTGAGTTTATTTTTATTGATTAATGTATCGTCTATTTGGGAGATTGATAATCATAATACCCTTCTACAGGTATCATTAAATGATCATATCCAGTTCCTTTAAACATTACATATGGTGCTCCAGAATTAAAGTTTGTAGTTTGACCATCTAAAGATGCAGGATCTTTAGGGAATAACATTAAATGTGCTCCAGATTCAATCCATTCTCCCTCCACAGCATCTTCTTTGTTAAATACAAGATGTTTTGTGTTGTCTTCTCCCATATCTCCGTGTAACATCCACGCCCATCCGTCTGAATCCATTTTTGGTATTTTTCCACCCATGTAAGCCATTGCCCATTGCATAGCTGGACCATCTCCAACCATAGGCATTGCTTCGTGAGCATCTTTCCAACCATTTTCAGGATCTGACATACCTCTAGGGTTAGCAGCCATTGCTGTCCATCCGTTAGTTCCTTCTCTAAGCATTGTACCGTCCATTGCCATTACTGAGCAGTTAGCAGCAATAAATGATGGAGCTGCAGTACTGTATGCCCAAACTCTCCATTCTATAGATGTATGAGGGCCTACTGGCTCAGCTGTTGGTTCAACTGTTTGTTGTGAAAACATTATCATTGGGAATAATAACAAGAGGCAAAGTAAGTTTTTCATTTTTTTGAGTTTTGGTTGAAATATAAAAATAGTTAAAAAAACTTAAACATCTCAAAATCAACTAGTAATATTCTCGTTAATATATTTTGATGGTTTATATAAAAAAAAATAGTTCAAAGTTTGAACTAATTACTTTCTAAACAAATTATTATATATTGGTTAACGATGGTAAGGTTAAAGAGGTTGTAGTATAAGAACTCTCAAGATTGGGTTAAGAATACCATTGACACATTAACTACTCTTAAATCGTTTGAGGAAAAGGGAATCAATGCAGTGGATAGAGGTATTATTATAATCAAGTAATCAAGAATTTAGTGATTACTCTCTAATATGATTTTATTTATTCTTGTTTTATATCTTTTCCTTTACTCGAATTATTCTTTACACGAGATGGAGGAGGGTTGTTAACCACAGGTTTAGTGATAATTTCTTTTGGTAGAGTGGATGTAGGAGAAACTACTCTTCGGTTTGGTTGGATTTGATTAGTTGTTTTTGTATTAGGTCTTTGAATAACTCCGTATGGGGTGTTTGGAGTAGGTATTACTTTTCTCGCTTCATTTACATTTTTAATTGTACGTACATTTATACCCAAATCTCTTAACAATTTAACATCTTTGTCAAGTTGTGAATCTTCAATAATTTGACCGGTATTATTTGATATTCTAGTTTGGTCATAAGTAGAACCTCTTCTATCTTCAGATCTTACTTCATTTAAATTAGATTCATTACTCACTATTTTTGTCTGGTCATAACTAGAACTTCCTATATCTTCTTTTCTTACTATATTTTGATTTGATTCATTTCTTCGATAATTTGGAATATCATGATTAGGTAATCTATTCCATCTATAACCACTTAAGTATCCATTCCAACTATTAAAATTCCATGAGTTGTTCCACCCCCAAGAATTTCTATACCATTGATCATTATTCCAGGTATTAGCAAACCCTAACATATCTTGATTTCTAAAACCATTCCACATGTAAAATGGATAATTCATATTCCAATCGAACCACATTTTAGGTGCGTTGAGATACATGTCAAATGGTGACACACCACTTCTCGAACCTCCCAAGTAGTTGTAGTTTCTATAATACCAACCAATATCTTGGTTTAGTGCAAACCACGTAAAATCTTGACGAAAACTCCAATCGTTACGAAGTTTTCTTGCAAAATCCCAATCATTATCGATTATATCAAATTTTATAGTTTGTGTGGAATATAAGCCATCATTAGATACTTCATTATTTGACTTAGAGGTATTCATTTTGGAAGAACTACATGAAGTCAAAATGCAAAAAATAAATAAAATATAAAGTATTTTTTTCATAGTTTATATTGTTAATCACAATCAAATATAGTGATTAATATATAAAAAAAATAAAGTTCATCAGTTAATTTTATGTTTTTTATATATTAATTGGATATTGATGAAAACAAGATTTTAGTAGATACTATTATATTGATGTAATTAGATTTAACAGAGGTTAGATTTTATAATAATATTTTGGTGAGTAATGGTCACCAAAATGATATAAAATACTAAATTCTCAATAATTAAGTAATTGATAATCATATACTTAACTAATAAGTTTAAATACTGTCATCCCGACTTAAAAACTCTTAAAACCCTTGTTTTACAAGGGTTTTAAGAGTTTCGATTTTTCTTAAATTTAGCTGTTCGCTTTTTTTGTTCTTCAAGGTTCCATTCAAAATTAAATCTATTCTTTAGAAATATAGCAATGGAGTCAAGTCCAATTTCAGTTCTTCTTTTATCGATATTTTCTGGTTCAAAAACAGGCCAAAGATTAAATTGTTTCGTTTCGGGATAATATTTCATTTGTCCGCCATAAATTTGTAATTCTCCTCTTTCAGTCGCTATTCTATCTTCTGTTCGAACTAAAAACCGTGGCTCCAATTTTTTGTCTATTACAGCCTGCCTCATCATTGGAAGGTATTGTATTCGAACCTCATTATTTGAATGTTGAATAACATTGCATATTGTCCAATTTCCTTGTTCACCAGCCATTTCTTTTGTAGGCCATCCATTTGTATTTAAAAGATTTTTTACTTTTCGTTCATTGATTTTGTGATTGCTTTTATAAATGGCTTGTTGTGTCTTAACTAATTCTGATTCGGCACCATAAATTTCCATAAGCGAATCTCTTAACCTTATTGGGCGTTGTTCTGTATTCCAGATAGTATCTAGAAGGGCCATTAGGTTTACTTGATTCTCTGCTGTTGTTGGTGCTTCCTTTGATTTCGTTTTACTAGAACAACTTAGTACTAATAGTAAATAGAATAATAATAAATATTTCATAATTGTGATATAAACGCTTTTAAAGCCTCTGGCTTTTGTGTGCCAATCAGTAGTCTTTTGCCGCTTTTTAATTCAAGTGCCAAACCAAATCTTCCTCGGATATTGTAAACAGTGCCATAGGAAGTAAAAAGCCTTATTCCCCAACCACCTACAAATCCATAGTCTACCACTTCTGCATTGGCTACCTCCTCCCAATCAATTTTTTTTCTAACCAAAGGGAATAAATGAAAATGAATACTCTTGCTGGTGATTTTTGTTTTTAACTGTAGCATTCTCATAAAAATAAGCAGCCCAAGCAAAGGAATGAAAACAATGGCTAAACCTTCATTACTCATGGGCTTATTCCCAAATGAATTTCCTGTAGTAGATTGATAATAGATTCCAATCAATGGTATAAAAGTCATCCCAATGATTATAAGCCACACCCACCATTGGTTAAAACGTTGATTCTCTTGAAACATACATCGGAGTTGAATAGATATTTAAAATTACCTCTTTTTATTGAAAGTTTCAAATGAGATTGGCTATGTAACAATGGTTACTTTTTAAATGTTTCTCTTGCTGTAACTTTGATTCAAACAAGTAAATGGACAGACTTGTGATTATAATTTGGTTGGTTAATCAAGAGCAGTGGGAGACTGCTGCTCTTTTTTTAAAATGCTTTCTAATCCAAACCATATTCTAACTACTATATAAATTAATTAACAAAAAAGTTATTATGTCATTCTTAAGTAAACTATTTGGATCAGGCGCTTCTTCAGACCACATTAAGGTGTTGGGTATTGAAGATTTCAAAGCAGGCATTGTTAATAAAGGTACGCAACTTATAGATGTTAGAACGGCTTCTGAGTTTAAATCAGGCGCGATTGCAAATGCCAAAAATATTGATTTTTTTAATAGAGCAGCTATGGAAATTGCCTTTAAAAAATTAGATCCTTCTAAGGCAGTCTATCTGTATTGTAGATCTGGAAACAGAAGTGGTAAGGCAGCCAAATTATTAGTTTCACTAGGCTTTAATGAAGTATACGACCTTAGAGGAGGCTATACCTCATGGAGATAATAAAAAATAAATCGCATATGAAAACATCCATTATTGTTCAAAATTTAAGGTGTGGTGGTTGTGTCACAGCTAAGATTGGAAAAAAGGATTAATGAAACAATTGTTTCAAAGATTAAAGTTTTGACTGGTTATATTTAAGAATTAAACATTAACCAGACCAATGAAAAAACAACATCAAATTGTTATTATAAGCGGTGGAACAGCCGGTATAATGACCGCTACTCAGTTACTTAAGAAAAACAACCATTTAGATATTGCTATCATAGACCCAGCAGATACGCATTACTACCAACCTGCATGGACTTTGGTGGGTGCAGGAGCCTATGATTATGACAATAACGCTAGATCTATGGCTAGTTTAATTCCTAAAAAGGCTAGCTGGATAAAAGACTTTGTCACTTCATTTAATGCAGATGAAAACACTTTAGACACTAAAAATTCAGGACAAATTGGATATAAATTTTTAGTGGTTGCACCAGGATTGGTTATGGATCCATCCTTGATTGAAGGGCTTCCAGAAGCTATGGAGAAAGGGATTGTTTGTTCTAATTATACCGATCCAAAGCACACTTGGGAAACTATTAAAAATTGGTTTGCCTCTAGCGGAATTCAAGTAGATTCCGAATTGGTATTTTCTTTTGTAGCAGAAGAGAAAATTGCGCCTTTATTCAAAGCCTTAAGGGCCTTTAACGAATCTCTTGAAGATGCTAGTCCTATTCACGCAGTGGTCGTGCCAATAGAACAAAGCTTATAAAATAAAACCGATTAATTAAAACACCATTATATGTTACACAGAATGATCAAAGGAATTGCAGGATCTTTTATATTAATTAGTCTTGCGTTATCTATTTATGTCAATCAAAATTGGTTGTGGTTTACAGCCTTTGTAGGAGCCAATTTATTTCAATCATCTTTGACCAATTGGTGCTTAATGGAAGTTATTTTAAAAAAGTTAGGCGTAAAGAAATAATTGTATTGAAGCAGGGTCAAAAAAAAGGCGGACCGTTGGTCCGCCTTTTTTTTTGAATAATAATATTTATTCCTAGGGATTCATTTTTTTGTAATGCGATTCCTTTTCCTCAGTGTAATTCTTGGTGTCTTTTTTGAAAACCTTCTGAGTGGTGTTTTGAGAAAGTTGCTCAAGAAAATCTGTATGATCAGTAGCTTGTTCAGGATAGTATTTATACGTCCATCTCATTACTTCTAATTGAATGGTGTATAACTCCAAACCCTTTTCAGTTAAAAAATAATACTTGGTTTTTCTATTGTCTGCAGCGTGGTAAAAAGAAATAATATTATTAATGCTCAAGCTTTTAAGCCTGTCTGCTAAAATATTTGTCGCTACGCCTTCTTTAGATAGTCTCATTTCTGTGAAGGTTTTTTTTCCTCCCATTAGGTCTCTTACGATTAATAAAGACCATTTATCACCAATAATATCCAAGCCCGTGGCTAAACCACAGTGGGATCTAAATGTTGAATTACTCATTTTTTGAATTGTTTGTTAGGGAATCCCCTAAATTTATAATACCCATTTCAAAAGTAATGATTTTGTAGGAATATACTTTCTTTTTTGATTATAATTTCAAAATATTACTGTTTTTCGTTTTTATTTTTATAACGTCCTTCGTGAAATTTCATATGCTTGAATAAGCTATTATTGGCTTTTTTGTACATTCATATTTTATATCTTTTTCTATGAAGTACTTTCAACCGATTTTACTGGCCTCTATATTTATGTTTTATTCCTGTAATCAAGGCTCAAAAACCCAAGCACCACCAGATGGAATGATTTGGATTCCAGCAGGGAAATTTATACAAGGCGCTGTAATGGGCGACAAAATGGCTATGAGTCATGAAAAGCCTTCGCATGAAGTTTCTATCAGTGGATTTTTCATGGATACTACTGAGGTTACCAATGCCCAATTCAAAAAATTTGTAACAGCTACCCATTACATTACTATTGCTGAGCGGGCTATTGATTGGGATGAAATGAAAAAACAGCTTCCGTTAGGGACTATAAAACCTCACGATAGTATCTTACAAGCAGGTTCTTTAACTTTTAAACCATCAGAAGATAAATTGCCTAATTTATACGATTTTTCTCAGTGGTGGCGTTGGACCATTGGCGCCAATTGGAGGCACCCTCAAGGACAAAATTCAACTATAGAAAGAAAAGACAACCACCCTGTAGTACATATTGCTTATCAAGATGCCTTGGCCTACTGTGAGTGGAGAGGAAGAAGCCTCCCTACCGAAGCCCAGTGGGAATATGCAGCCAGAGGGCAGCAAGATGGAATATATGCTTGGGGTACAGATGGGGCTATACTCTCTAAACAAGCCAATAGTTGGGAAGGTAGTTTTCCCGATACAAATACCATGATGGATGGTTTTTTAGGTACCGCGGTAGTGGGCAGTTTTCCGCCCAATCAATTTAATTTATACGATATGAGCGGGAATGTTTGGGAATGGACTTCTGATTGGTATGACCCCAGGTATTACAAGATGTTGGCAACAACTAAAGGGCTTATTAAAGATCCCAAAGGAGCTACAAATGCCTATAATCCTAACAATCCCTATACCCCTGAAAGAGTGATTAAAGGAGGGTCTTTTTTATGTAATGCTGCTTATTGTGCCAGTTATAGAGTATCGGCCAGAATGGCCAGTTCAGAAGACTCCGCGTCTGAGCATAAAGGTTTTAGAACAGTAATAAACCTAGATTAATCTCCTAAATAATCATGTAATAACTTTTGATAACTTTCCAGGAAAAAAGGCAGCCAAATTGTTTAATTTTGGGTTTTAATTATTAAAATTCATTGTAAATGTCTCAAAATATAGAACGTATTAAAACCCTTATAGTTGGGTCAGGGCCAGCAGGATATACTGCAGCTATTTACGCAGCAAGAGCAGATTTAAAACCTGTTTTATACACTGGTATGGAACCAGGTGGACAATTAACAACGACTACCGAGGTGGATAATTTCCCTGGTTACCCTCAGGGTGTAGACGGTCCTACTATGATGGTGGAATTGCAAGAACAGGCAGAGCGTTTTGGTACCCAAGTGCGTATTGGAATGATCACAGAAGTACAATTGAGTAAAGAAATTGGGGGTATTCACAAAGCTATGGTAGATGGTAAAACACCTATTGAAGCGGAGACAGTGATTATTTCTACAGGGGCTACGGCCAAATATTTAAACATACCTAGTGAACAAAAACTAAGGGGAGGTGGTGTTTCTGCCTGTGCGGTATGTGATGGTTTTTTCTATAAGGGCCAAGAAGTGGCTATAGTAGGTGCTGGAGATACTGCAGCAGAGGAAGCCTCTTATTTAGCCAATATTTGTAGCAAAGTTACCATGCTAGTTAGAAAAGGGGAGATGAGGGCGTCAAAAGCCATGCAACACAGGGTAAATAGTTTAGACAACATAGTGATTAAATACTTTACAGAAGTAGAAGAGGTCCTTGGAGACCAAGTGGTAGAAGGCCTAAGAATGGTTAACAACCAAACAGGAGAAAAGGAAGATATTGCCATTACAGGACTCTTTATCGCTATTGGACACAAACCGAATACAGACATATTCAAGGGTCAATTAGACATGGATGAGACCGGTTATGTTCACACCAAAGGGAAGACTACTAAAACAAATTTACCAGGAGTTTTTGCCTGTGGAGATGTTCAAGATAAAGAGTACAGGCAGGCTATTACTGCTGCTGGGACAGGATGTATGGCCGCATTAGACGCGGAACGTTACTTGGCTACTGTGGAATAATTAAACCAGTAGCGGACAAGTTTTAGCAGTGTATTTACGCTTGCTTTAAAGAAGGAATAAGGGTGTTGATAGCTTTGCAAAGCGATTCAATATCCTTTTTTTTGTGCCCTGCGCTAATGACAATTCTACTCATTATAGGATCTTTTTCTGTGGGATATGGAAAATTTGTCACTACAAAACCAGCCTCTTTAAGTTCTTTTGATAATTTGGGCGATTGAAATCCAAAAGCGGGGTGTCCTAAGTGATTGTCAAAGAATTCAGGACAGTCAAGTCCTTTCATAAAACGCTTGGTATTTTTATGTAATTTAAGGAGTTGTTTTTGATAAATTTCTGGCGCTTCTATGTAAGCATAAAGGCCAGCTAAAGCCGCAGGGCTTGCGCCGCCATAGGTAGCACTAGCCATAATAACTACTGCTCTATGGTCCTCGCACAATACTATACCGCCACTAATACCCATTCCTTTTCCCATAGAAGCGGTAACAATTAATTCTCTTGGCTTTAATTGTTTTAATATTTCATAGGATCCTTCTCCGTTTAAGCCACATATTCCAAGGGCGTGAGAGTCGTCTACAACCAAAATGCAAGAAGAAAGATCAATGCCTTTTAATGGACGGAATTCAGGATAATGCCTCCCTTTAAAATCAATACTGTCTAAAAAAATCACGGGTTGTTTTTTTAAAGCAAGCAGCTCATTTAATTTTGCTTCAAGACTATCGTAATTAGTTTCTACGGCATTAGGATCTATTTTTAAGGCACTGTGTGTACCTGGCAAATAGATTGGAACAAAAGGATCATTTAAAAACTGTTTGGCTACCATCTGACCAGCCAAATATCCAGAAGAGCTCAGCAGAGCTCGAGGCGCTTTGGTTTGTTGGGCCAATACCTTTTCTACTTTTTCAAACAAGGATAGTCTAATATTTGACTGACGGGATGCACCGTGATGTGCCCCGTACTTGAGAATTCCTTTTAACAACCAACGTTTAAACCTGTAATGGGTTTGAAGGCTGAGGTAGCTAGTGCCTCCAAAATACAAATAAGATTTTTCATTGAAAGACAAATAGGGGCCAATAGCCTTGTTAAAATACTGTATCATATGTCAAGCAATTCTATTCCGCTACCACCCAAAATAGGATAGGTAAGCGAAGCGTCTTCATGTATTATAATGCCTTTGGCAATATCTTTTTTGAGCAATAATGCACCATCCATATCTACATAATCTAATTGGGGAAGTAGCTGGCCTATGGCCGATATCCCAACGCTAGACTCTGTCATACATCCTATCATCACTTTTAAACCCAAAGCTTTAGCCTCCTTAATCATGGTTAAAGCAGGGGTTATACCCCCGCATTTGGTGAGTTTAATATTAATTCCATGAAAGTGTCCCACACATTTAGCCACATCTTCAGGAACCAGGCAACTCTCATCTGCTATAAGCGGTAAGCAAGAAGTTTCAAATACTTTTTTCATTTCTTCCCATTGGTCTGCTGCCAAAGGTTGCTCAATAAATTCAACCCCTAAATCTTTAAGAATTCGAGCATTTGAAATGGTTTCATCTGCTTCCCAAGCACAGTTGGCATCTATTCTAAAAACAGCGTTTGTTTTAGCTCTCAGTGCCTTTACAATTGCAATATCTTGTGAAGTGCCTAATTTTACTTTGTAAATAGGCCAGGGTTTTTCTACCATTTTAGCCACCATTTTTTCTACGCTATCTATTCCAATAGTATAATTGGTTGTGGCCAAGTTTTGGAGGTTTGTATTCCAAAATTTATAGAGTGGCATATTATTTAATTTTCCAAACAAATCCCAAGCGGCCAAATCTAACGCACATTTTGAGAAGTTAGAAAGGGATAATGGATTCAGCAGTTCGTAGAATAACTCAGGTGTTTTAAAATCGTGGGCTTCTAATAGGTCTTTATACAACCCAATTTCTTTGGCCATACTGGCCGACGTTATTTGATAATACCCATTGGCAGTCGCTTCTCCATATCCACTTTTTCCCTCATGAGACAAAGTAACTATTAAGCTATCTTGAAAGTCATGAGACGCTCTAGAAATGCTAAAGGTATGTGCCAACTCCAGTTGGTAGGGGGTAAGGGTGATTCGCATAATGGGTTTGGTTATTTAAAATAAATATAGCCAAACCCTTGAATAAATTTGTCTTTAGAACAAAAAAAGTATGCTGAATAAAAATGCGATAAAAATTTTAGCTAGCGCTATCATAAAATTGATATTAAAATCAGGTCTAGTAAAGGTGTGAGATTTAGGAGGTGTTATAAAATAATAGATACCCAGTTGTATTAATCCATGGATGAATGACAACTTATACATTCTAAAACACCAGTTTCACCCATTCTCCACGTCTCATTAGGCAGGTCTTTTCTGTACATATCTTGGTCATTTTTATTTCCCCATCCCATGATTTCACTCATGCTAGGATCTATTTTTACAATGGTTCCGTTTGGAATGATTAAGCTCATCTCAATTTTTTGATTGCGCATTTTTTGATTGGGTGCACTTATAAAATAGTCCTCAAAATAAAGGGTATTTCCCATTTGTTCTATATTGTAGGATAAGGCAGCAGCCCTGTTTTTAGCATCTTCATAAGAATAACCATGGGCACTTTTATAAGTCTTTATGGATATATTATTTTCAATCGTATTCTTAATATTAACAGAAACCCTTTTTGAGTAGAGTACTTCATTGCCATTTGTGTCGTAACTTATGGTAATTCCATCAAAAAAATTATGGTCCAAATAGTCAAAATGTTCCGAGCTTTTTGCTATGAGATATAGCGTATCAGGTACTTGGACTCCAATATTATTCGCGTCAAATAAGGATACTTGTTCTATTTGGTTTCCCCTTACTGAAAATGAATTGGCTTGTTTAATTCCGTAAAATATTAAGCAGCCTACCGCTATAAACCAAATACTAAATAAACTTACTTTAGTGATATTCCCCATTTTTTTGAGGTTCTTAGTAACCACAGTAAGTCCTACATAGAGCAAACCATAAAATGGAATTCCAACGGCTAAAAAAAGTAAAATTGAAAGTATCCAGATCGGTAATTCAGAGGCATTGATAAGGGGAAAAAATTGAATTCCAGATAAATTACTAAGGTCTAAAATGCCCACTGTGAATAGTCCAAAAAAAAGCCCCAACAAGGTTGCAGAACCAATAAGAATAAGAAGTAAACCAATAAATTTTCCAAAAAGGTTAAAAATAGTACTGATTATTTTCCCAATAGCAGAAAAAATTATTCCAATAAAATCACCTAATGCTTTTACAAAACTATTTCCACCTTCTTTAACAGCATTTTCTACCCCTTTATAATCTGCGTTTTTAACGGTATCTGAAACAGAGTCAAATCCTTCTTTAATTTTTTTTTCAATATTGCTGAGGTTCGCAGCTTCTCCTTGCATGTCTAATTTTTGAGCAGTAGTAGTTGCTTCCGGTACAATAGCCCAAAGGATAATATAGGTTATTACAGAAAAGCCACCGCCAAATAAGAATACAATAAAAAGCAATCTAATCCATAGCGGATCTATTGATAGGTAATGTCCAATACCACTACACACCCCGCCCATCAGTTTCTGATCTCCATCTCTGTACAATTTTTTCACACGAGTGCTGGTTTTTGTTTTAGGCGCCTCATCAAAAATATCTTCATCTATAGAATAGTCTTCTGGTTGTCCCATTACTTGAATGATTTGCTCTACATCCTGCAATACAATAACTTGTTTTTCAGTGGTTAATTTTTCTGAAAAAAGTTCTGAAATTCGAGCCTCAACGTCGGCTAATATTTCTTCTTTACCCTGGGTACCAGTTAAATATTTTTTAACAGCTTCTAAATACCTTTGTAACGCTTGGTAGGCATTTTCATCTATATTGAATATGCTATTGGCTAAGTTTATGGTGAGTGTTTTATTCATGGTTTTTTATTTTGTAACGAGTTGTACGGCATTTTTAAGGGCATTCCAAGTAGTGTCTAATTCTTTTAAGAATAATACACCAGTTTCAGTGAGTGCATAGTATTTTCTAGGGGGTCCTGAACTAGATTCCTCCCATCTATAGGCCAATAGACCAGCATTTTTCAATCTGGTGAGTAGGGGGTAAATGGTCCCTTCTACCACAAGAAGTTTGGCGTTCTTTAACGATTCTAATATTTCAGAGGCATACTTATCTTCTCCATTTAATATGGAGAGGATACAGTATTCTAGCACCCCTTTTCTCATTTGTGCTTTGGTATTTTCAATATTCATAAATTGAAATAATTGTGCAGTTTTTCCTGATGAATTTCATCTGTAAGCTACATTACTATGCAAATATATATCTATTAAAAGGTATTATGCAATACAAAGTACTATAATTTAACATTTAATTAACAAAACAGCATGATTCATTACTAGGATTAAATGATGTATTTTTAATGAAATTTTTAAAAATATGGCTACTTCTGTTTTTAAGTTTAATACCTATCTTTTTTTTAAGCTACCTGCTGCTTGGTGGTGTGGTGTTAGACTAAAGCGAATCACAGAGAATATAGCAGAAGTGAGTGTTACCCACAGATGGATCAATCAAAATCCCTTTAATTCCATGTTTTGGGCGGTACAGGGTATGGCTGCGGAATTGGCCACTGGAGCGATGGTAATTGATCAAATTAAACAATCTGGCCTATCTATATCTATGTTGGTAGCTCATAACAAGGCATCTTTCACTAAAAAAGCTACAGGACGAATTGTTTTTAGCTGTGAAGATGGACACTTGATAACGCCAGCCATCCAAAAAACAATCACTACAGGAGAAGGAGAGACCTTTTGGATGAAAGCAGTTGGGATAAACGAGTTAGGGGTAACGGTAGCTACTTTTGAATTTCAATGGACTATTAGAAAAAAATAAAAAATGAATGCACACGAAATAGAATACGAGATATCTGGAGAGGAAATGCAGTTTGTAGAAGTAATTTTGGATCCAGGGGAATCTGTTGTAGCTGAGGCTGGTAGTTTTATGATGATGGACCAAGACATTCAAATGGAAACGATCTTTGGAGACGGCTCTAAACAAAATGAAGGGGTATTGGGCTCCTTATTTTCTGCAGGGAAAAGATTACTGACAGGAGAAAGCCTATTTATGACTGCTTTTTTAAATATAGGTCAAGGAAAAAAAGGAGTGAGCTTTGCCTCTCCTTATCCAGGAAAGATTATACCGATAGACCTCTCTGCTTTTGGCGAAAAATTCATATGCCAAAAAGATGCTTTTTTATGTGCTGCTAAAGGCGTTTCTGTTGGAATTGAGTTTTCCAGAAAGCTTGGAAGAGGATTTTTTGGTGGAGAAGGTTTTATTATGCAAAAGTTAGAGGGAGATGGCCTTGCTTTTATTCATGCTGGCGGAACTATTGCAAAAAAAGAGCTCAAGGCTGGAGAAATTTTAAAGGTAGATACGGGTTGTTTGGTAGGATTTACTCAAAAGGTACAGTATGACATTAGTTTTGTGGGTGGTATTAAAAATACTTTGTTTGGAGGAGAAGGTTTGTTCTTCGCGTCTTTACAAGGGCCAGGGACTGTCTATGTTCAGTCATTGCCTTTTAGTCGTTTGGCCAGTAGGGTTTGGGCAGCAGCACCTAAAATGGGTGGAAAAGGGAAAGGAGAGGGCAGTCTTCTTGGAGGTATAGGAGATTTATTGGATGGAGATAATAGGTTTTAATCATACAGTTTTGGAACTTATTAAAATAGGTTTTTTATATTAATACTGATCTCTAATAGCCTCTAATACCATTTCCATTTCCTGCTTAATTTGACTAATTGGCTTGGTGAAATGATTGTTCATATAGCTGAATATTAGTCTTTTATTGTTTTTTGTAATTAAAAAACCACTGAGACAATAGGTATTCCCAAGACTACCTGTCTTTGCATATATATAGGGTTTTTGCTCCCCTTTGAACCAATTGTTTAGCGTACCTTTTTCTCCTCCTGCTGGAAAGAAATGAATCAGTTTATCCCAAGGATATTTTAGATACATTTTATGGAGTACTTGTGTGATGGATAGTGGTGTAAATAAATTGTACCTAGACAGTCCGGAACCATCTACCCACCTTGGTTGCTGCGCCAAGTCTTTTAAACTTCCTTTTAATATATATTTTTGAATACTAGAAACTTGCATGCTGTCTAAAGTGAACTCAGCAGCGCTAAGTAACAGTTGTTCTGCTAAAAAATTATCACTCACTTCCATCATTCGTTCTAAAACACTGTCTGTTGAAATACCATAAGCTATGTCGGTTTTGTCTGTAAACTCTGGTAAGATAAAAATCTCTTTTTTTAACAAATTTCCAAGAAGAATAGCCGTTAAACTATCCGAAGTTTTATAGGGTATTTCAAGAGACAATGTCTCTTTTTCCGGCAGGTAAAAAATATTCTTTTCTGCACTTCTATAAAATTGTTTTTCATCGTCTTTCTTTTTAACAAATGATGCGAATAGAGATGGTTCTTGGATGGAAACGCTGTCATTCTTAATCACATTAAATACGTTTCCATAAAGGGGTAAAGCTGCGCGCTCTGGGGCGTAATAAGTGTCGTAGTCTTCCCATGCCCACCCTGGACCATAGGGGAAATCTAATAGCTTGTTGGCTACAATTCCAACATGGGTATATTGCGTTAACGCACTGACTAAACTACTGTCTTTGAAAAATGGATGAAATGGAGTAGGATTTCCCATTCCAGAAATTAGTATTGAATCTATTCCTTTTTTCTGGTATCTGAATAAAGGCATTTTTTCTGGGAGTAATTCAAGTGCTGTGAACAGGGTGAAAATCTTTGTATTGCTGGCTGGAATAAAATATTGGCTCCCATTTATATTAACGATAGCATCATTATTTTCTGGATCTATCACAACCAATCCAGTCATTTGATTTTCATAGCCTTCCCCTTTAAAATGCTTGTGGATATTTTTTTGTTGCACCTTAACGACTCCTCCGCAACCCGTAATAAGACTGCTAATCAAAGCGATATAAGCTATTGCTTTTGTTTTTTTGATGAGGTAATTATAGTGACTCATGGCTTTGTATATTTTTAACATGAATGTAGTTGTTTTTAACATTTCTTATAAAATAATGAATGCTTATTTGTTCTAAATTTGAGTATGTTTAATTTAAATATAATAAACTTATGGCTAGAGCAATGCTAGAGTATACCAAAATGGTGCTTCAAAAAGTGAGTTTCAATATGGGTTTATTTAGAAGAGAATTATTAAAAGCTTCGAAAAGGCTATTGCCCTATGAAATAGAAGAGCTGATTATTTGGCTCAGAGAATTTAGCAAAGAAAATCCAAAGGTGAAAACTACTTTGATTTATTTGGAAAATAAGCGGTGTAGATAAGACTGTAGATTGATTGTTTAATTTGGTTAATAAAAAAAGAGGTCTTAAAAGACTTCTTTTTTTATTGTGAAACATTTTATTATTATGCCTTGTTTAAAGGGCTAATGATCTTAACATCTTGAAAAGCTATAGCACCACGAATAATATTAGAAATAATTTCTTTGAGTGCTTCTGTGATTTGAATTTTCAAAGCCCTGTTGTGGTATATAAGACTTACCTCTCTTGCTGGAGAAGGCGCCTTAAAATGTTTTAAGGAACTTTTTTTAGCAGGGTCCAAAGCCAGTGAATTTAGATAAGGAAGTAGTGTCATACCCAGCCCTTCATCTGATAAATTAAGAAGGGTTTCAAAACTACCGCTTTGAATTTGGAAATGACTGTGGTCTAATTTGTTATTGGCTTGACATAAATTCAAAATTCCATCTCTAAAGCAATGTCCATCTTTTAAAAGTAAAATTTCAGAAAGATCAATATCTTCTTCAGTGAGTTCTTTTACATTAGAAAGTCTATGGCTTTTTGGTACATAACCCACAAATGGTTCATGGTAAAGAGGGCGCTCTTCTAAATCTTCAATTTCTAGTGGTGTAGCTGCAATTGCGGCATCTATAGTACCTTCTTTAAGACTTTCTATGAGTTGGTCCGTATTTTGTTCCTTTATAATTAAATTGACTTCAGGGTACTTTTCAATAAACGATTTTAAGAACATTGGAAGTAGTGTAGGCATTATTGTCGGTATAATACCTAGGGTGAATGGCCCACCAACATAACCTTTATCTTGGGCTACAATATCTTTGATTCTCAATGCCTCATTCACAATATTTTTTGCCTGTGCTACAATTTTTTCTCCAACTGTAGTAATGGTAAGTGGCTTTTTACTTCTGTCGAACAAGATAACATCCAACTCTTCCTCTAATTTTTGAACTTGCATACTTAGTGTAGGCTGAGTAACAAAACTTTTCTCTGCTGCTAGCGTAAAATTTTTATATTCTGCTACAGCTAATACATATTGAAGTTGGGTAATGGTCATGATGTGATTTGAACCGTAAAGTTAAAAAACTATTTTGAAGGGGAATGGTTTGCTTTTTTCATTGCTTTTGAGATCTCCGTAGCCTGAAAATTATTCTTGTGCACTAACTCACTTTCAATAGATTGATGGTCTTCTTTTCTAGTTTGAGATAATTTATATGCCCCTTCTAATGTATCGATTGAAATGGTGAAACCAATAATTCCTTTGTATTGATTCATTGTTTCTGGACGCATTTTTTTTAAATCCACAGGGTTCTTTTCATGCTTCTCGTGCTGAGAGACTAATTCATGTAATGAATCTAAAAGTGCTTTGTCAGATTGGATAGAAACAGATCCATACGCGTGCACTGCAATATAATTCCAGGTAGGTACTTCTTCTTGCTTATACCAGGAGGAAGATATATAATGTTGTGGACCATTAAAAATTACCAGCACAGACAATGAATCTTTCAGTAATTGTGCTATTTGATTTTTTTTAGAGAGGTGCCCTACAAGATGGTATCCATCTTCAGGCGATCCTTTGATCATAAATGGAATATGCGACGCAATAGGAGCATTTTCTCCTTGAACAACTATAATACCGAACGGATTTTCATTAATAAAACCAATAATTTCCTCTTGGTTTTCATTTTTGTAATGATCTGGAATATACATGATTACTCGTTTTCAGTTTTTGTAGAGTCTTCTAATAAACCTTTTAGTTCACTGAGTTCCTTTGGGCTAAAGTTTCTCCATTTTCCCAAAGGCACATCTAAAGAGATGTTCATGATCCTAACCCTTTTTAGTAGTTGCACTTCATAGCCAAGGTATTCACACATGCGCCTAATTTGCCTATTAAGTCCTTGGGTTAAGACAATTTTAAATGTGGTGCTATTTATAGCAGTAACATTACATTGTCTTGTAACGGTATCTAAAATGGGCACTCCCTGACTCATTTTTGAAATAAAATCAGGGGTGATTCTTTTGTCTACAGTAACCACATATTCTTTTTCATGATGGTTTCTGGCCCTTAAAATTTTATTGACAATATCTCCATCACTGGTTAGAAAAATTAAGCCTTCGCTTGGTTTGTCAAGTCTTCCAATGGGAAATATTCTTTTGGGATAATTTATAAAGTCAATGATGTTGTCTTTTTCTACCCTTGTATCTGTAGTGCAAACAATCCCGACGGGTTTGTTAAAAATTAAATAAACGTGTTCTGTTTCTTTTTTGCCTACTTCAATTCCATCTATAGCAACTATGTCTCCTTCCTGAATCTTAGTGCCCATTGCAGGAACAACGCCATTAATGGTCACTCTAGCTTCTTCTATAAGTTTGTCTGCACCCCTTCTAGAGCAATGGCCAATTTCGCTTAAGTATTTATTAATTCTTGTGCCTGCCGTAGGTTTCATGTTAGAAATTGAAATGTAAAAATAAACAATTTATGAATTTCTCTGACGGCTGTCTGAATTTCTCTGAGGTCTTTGTCCCCTTTGGTTGTTTCTTCCTCCTTGTGGTCTTCCAGACTTATTTTGATTGGAGTGCGAATTTTTGCCCCCTCCTTTAGAAAACTGTTTTTTCTGTAATTCCCCTTCAAGACTTTCATTTTCAAACTCATGTCCTTTTATTACGGGAACATCTTGTTTTATGAGTTTCTGAATATCTTGTAGGTAGGCTATTTCAGTTTCGTCACAAAAAGAAATGGCTACTCCGCTAGCACTTGCTCTTCCGGTCCTTCCTATCCTATGTACATAGGTTTCTGGTACATTAGGAAGCTCATAATTAATGACCAAAGATAATTGGTCTATATCAATTCCTCTAGCAGCTATATCTGTGGCAACTAAAACATTTAATTTTCCATCTTTAAAACCTTCGAGTGCTTTTTGTCTTGCTGCCTGTGATTTATTGCCATGTATGGCAGCCCCTTTAATGTTAAATTTCTCTAATTTTTTAACAATATTATTGGCTCCGTGTTTGGTCCTTGAGAAAACGAGTACTGCAGGCGCTTCTGATTGTTCGACCAATGAAGCCAAGAGTTTAATTTTGTTTTCCTTGTCTACAAAATAAACTCCTTGAGTTATTTTTTCTGCTGTAGCTTGTTCTGGCTTGATTGTAATTCTTTGAGGGTTCCCCAATATTTGCCCAGATAACTGCACAATACTTTGTGGCATAGTAGCAGAAAAGAATAAGGATTGTCTTTGCGCTGGAAGCTTTGCAATTAATTTTTTTATGTCATGAATAAACCCCATATCTAACATTTGGTCTGCCTCATCTAAAACAGCATATTCAATATTTTTAAGACTTATAAATCCTTGATTCATAAGGTCTAGTAGCCTACCTGGTGTGGCAATTAAAATATCTGGTTTTTTTCTAAGTGCATCTGTTTGCTTTCCTTGCTTCACTCCTCCAAAAATCACCTGAGTCTTAAGCTCAGTGAAATGGGTATACTCTTTGAAGTTTTCTTCAATTTGTATGGCCAATTCTCTTGTTGGTGTAACAACAAGTACTTTAATGAAATTATTTTTCGAAGTACTTGAAAGTAATCTTTCAATAATTGGAATAGCAAATGCGGCTGTTTTACCAGTTCCAGTTTGTGCACATCCTAACAGATCTTCACCTTTGAGGACAATTGGAATAGCTTGTTCTTGTATGGGGGTTGGGGTATGGTAGTCTAAACGATCTAAAGCGTCTAGAAGAGGCTTAGATAGCCCGAGTTCTTTAAAAGTCATATGTATTTATAAGTTGCAAAGGTATGGCTAATATTTTCAATTCATCCTGAAAAAACTACAATTGGGTGAATCGCTTTTTTTACTTTTAGAGATAGGGACTACTTTTGGCTCTCAATCTAAATAGACCATCTAAAAACATGTATAAAATTCTAAAAACAACTTTTCTTATAGTTCTACTCTTTATGGGGGTATATTTTAGTGTGTTTTATTCTGAGAATCAATCCTTTGAAACTATTTTATTTGTAGTGGCAGAGGCATTTACCTATGCTTTTTCAATGACTTATTTGAACAATGAATTTCATGTCAAATTGGGCAATTACTTTCCTTGGAATAATAGCGCAAAAGAAAGACTAATAATAGGTGGTATAGGATCAATTGTAATTAATATGATTGTTTTTTTTCTAATAAGATTGATTGAGGGCGTTTTAATAGCGGGTGAAAGCATTTCTGTATTTATTGACAATGAACCAACTTCATACTACATTATTTGTTTGGTGTTTTCAGTTTTAGCGACCCTGATTTATCACCTCATTTATTTTTATAAATCTATTCAGGATAAAAAAGTAGCTAGCCATAAAATTAAAGAGGGAAGGGTCACCGCTCAATTAGGTGCTTTAAAGAATCAGTTGGACCCACATTTTTTATTTAACAGCCTAAATGTGTTAACTAGTTTAATTGAGGAGTCTCCAGAAAAAGCACAGCAATTCACCACTACTTTATCTAGGGTGTACCGATACGTATTAGAACATAAAGAGGAAGACACCATCTCGCTCAAAGAAGAATTTAAGTTTGCCAATGCTTATATGAAGTTATTAAAGATGCGCTTTGAAAATGGTCTGTTGTATCATATTCCTGAATCTCCTTCGGAGAGTCATTTAAAAATAGCGCCTTTATCCCTTCAATTACTTCTTGAGAATGCTATTAAACACAATTCAATTTCTGAAACATCTCCCTTAGAAATTCAGGTATATGAAGAAGATGGGTACTTATTTGTTTCTAATAACATTCAATTAAAGAAATCTTTTCCCAGCAGTGGGATTGGTTTGCAAAATATCATTAAGCGTTACAGATCATTAACAGATAAAGAAGTACTCATTTCAGAATTGGACAACCAATTCGTGGTGCAATTACCCATATTAATCAATTCAAATTTTAAGATGCAAACAACAAATCAATTATTAGATGAAAAAAGGTATTTAAGGGCCAAGGCAAAAGTTAAAAAAATTATGGGTTTTTACTACCACCTATTTTTTTATGTTGTTGTCATAACTTCGTTGGGTTGGTTAAATTACCAAACAACTGATTTTCCATGGGTTGTTTTTCCTATATTAGGTTGGGGCTTTGGATTGACAGGACACGGTTTAGAGGCTTTTGATAGATCGCTCTTTTTTGGAAAAGAGTGGGAGCAGAGAAGTATTGAAAAAATAATGGCTCAAGAAGAGAAGCTTAGCCCAAAATTTAAAAAAGAGACATAGCATGGAAGGAGAAAATAAGAATTTTCAAGGTGTTGATAACAATCAAAAAGAGATGGCCTTATCAGAAGCAAAAAAAAAGGTTAGAAAATTAAAAGACTTCTATAGGAGTCTGACCAGTGCAGCTTTTACGGTATTGATTGTTGCTTCAGTGAATTATTACGTCAATGAGTGGTCAAGTCCATGGTTTCTATGGGTTGTTTTTGGACTCTCCATTTCGTTGTTTTTTAAAGCTTTAAAAGTATATGACATCTCTGTATTTAGTAAGGATTGGGAAGAGAGAAAGATTAAAGAGTACATTGATAAAGAAAAATTTAATTAAGGATGGACAAGAAGACAGACGCCTACAAAAGGGCTAAAAAAAAAGTAAATGATTTGAGGGGATTTTACATACATTTATTGGTATATGCTCTTGTTAATGTTTTTTTTTCTATTAATGTATTGGTTAGAGAATGGTTTGGAGGGAGTTCATGGAAAGAGAGCATTGAAGATTTCTCATTTTTTTCATTATGGTTTTTTTGGGGACTCGGATTACTTTTCCACGCCTTAATTGCATTTGATCTTAATCCATTTTTTTCTAAAGATTGGGAAGCTAAAAAAATCAATCGAATTTTAGAGGCTGAAAAATGCGAGGAGGAGCAGTTTTCAAATAGAAACAACTAAAATAAGCTTATGAATGTTGTTGTCATAGAAGACGAACAAGCTGCTTCTAGAAGGTTAATTAGAATGTTGAAAAAGCAAGGGCTAATAGTATTGGCTAGTCTTTCCTCAGTAGAAAATGCCATTGAATGGTTTAAAAACAATTCCCATCCTGAATTAATTTTCTTAGACATACAGTTGTCAGATGGGTTGTCTTTTTCAATTTTTGAATCTATAAATATTAACAGTGCTATAATTTTCACCACTGCATTTGACGCTTATGCACTTCAGGCTTTTAAACTCAACAGTATAGATTATCTCTTAAAGCCAATTGATGAAGATGAATTGAAAACAGCAGTGAATAAATACCAAAATATCCATCAAGAAAGTTCCCTTCAAAATTTTGATTTTGAAGATATTAAAAAGATGTTGTATCGAGATAAAGAGGTCTATAAAAACAGGTATACCGTGCAAGTAGGAACACATATAAAGATTTTAGCTGTTCCAGAAATTGTTTGTTTTTACAGTGAAAATAAAGGCACTTATGTGCTCATGGATTCTGGGCGTTCATACCTCATGGGCCAAACGATTGAAGCTTTAGTTCAAGAAATTGATCCCAATACTTTTTTTAGAATTAGCAGGAAATGCATTATTCAAATTTCTCATATTAAAGACATAGTAGCCTATTCAAAAGCAAGATTGAAAATTGAGGTGCTTCCTAAAATAGGTTTAGATTTAGTCGTGAGTAGAGAGCGGGTAAAAGACTTTAAGCTTTGGATATCTTAAGGGATTCTATTGTCGTCAAAAGCACTCGGGAGTAACTTAGGAATAAGCTTTATAAAAATAGGTAAAAGCATAGCCCCTCCTGGAAGTATAAAAATAGCCAGCGAGGGAATACTTTTAAAAATATCTAGAAGCTGCTCTTGTATTTTCTTTTTTTCTTGAGCAGATAAGTCACTGTGGGTAGATTTTGTAATTAAGCGCACCAATTCTTGACTTCCTTTAATCTCTTTAAGCAGTCTCTTACTGTTTCTAAGAATTAATTTATTGACTAAAAATGTGAGATTTTCGTAGAGCTGTTCCCCCATGGCCATAGTTTTTAGACCAGGGATTTGTTTTTTATTTACCTCTATAAATTCTTCTAAATCGGAGAGTTCTAAGTGAATTCTTTGGGAAGAAACCCCTAAAAATTCAGCAGTGAAATTTATATAGTTTGAAAGATTATTTATGTCTTTTTTATTTGGCAGGATATTTAAAGAACTGATTATTATTAGGTATTGAAGCTCTTCTGGAGATAAATGAAACCCATTGCCATCTTTGGGTGTAGGTTTATACCCTTTTAAAAGCATGGATTTTTGATATAGTTCTATTTGATTTTTTTCGCTTTTAAAAAGGACCACTGATTTTTGAATTAATGTTATTCCTACTTTGTCTATTTGATGTAAAGCAGTCATAAAGTGATCAGGATCTGATAAGAAGCGTTTAAACCCCAAATAATCAATAGTTACATATGGATTTAAAGAAAAATTTCCAAAAGCTTTATGGATCATATTGGCCTCAACAAAAACCCTTTGATCAAAAATACGGGCTACGACTTCATCGTTTTTAGATTCACCTAAAAAACCTTCAAAAAGGTTTTTTTTTATACTATTTAAACCTTCATAGTATTTAATAATTTGTTCTAAAAACGCATTAAAATCTCCTACTTTTTGTATGCTTTCTTTTAACGAACCCCTATTAAAATGGGCTTCATAGGCACTGTGCATAGCAAAAATGAGATTTATTTTAGTACGTTCGTCAATAGACGCTTCGTGCTCAGTAATAATAAATTCTGGTATAGCTATATTTAATCCATACAGAAAGCCTAGTGACTTTAATTGATTAAATAAGGCCATATTCTCAGCAAGGACAAGTCTTTTATCTTTGAGAATATGGCCAAATTTTGTGACCCAACCTGAAGCAGATGGATTCATAAAAAATCTTTAAGGGTATTATTCAATAATTCCTGTGCAACTTACTCTTGCACCAGCAGCACCACTAGGTTGAGAAACCAAGTCGTCTTCTCCTTGGTGCACAATGACTGCTTTCCCTAAAATATTGGTTGTTGGATCTTCTCCACCAATAGTCCATAGGTCTGTCATAAAATGCACTGTAGCATTTCCATCTTCGTCTGTAGTGAAATTACCAATATCTCCTCTGTGAAAGCCCTCTTCTGCTCCCCAAGTGCCGTGTGGTTCAAAGGTTGGGTTCCAGTGACCTCCAGTAGATTTTCCGTCTTCTGAAGAACAATCTGCTGTTTCGTGAAGGTGTATGGCATGCGTTCCAGGGGTTAAGCCTGACAAATAAGCCATCATCATTACTTGGCCATTATTCTCCTGTGTGAAAGTAACTGTTCCTTTCACTTCTGACGCACTCTTAGGGGTCATTTCAAATGATATTTTAGTCATTTCTTCAGCTGCTACCTTCATTTCAGGAGCGCTTTCTGCTTGTTTTGGTTTGTCTTTGCAGGATATAAGTCCCAATAATATTGCAGTAGTGTATAAAATTTTTTTCATGAGATAGTTTTTTAGGTGTTTCTTTTAAATTAAGGCTAATTTTTGATAGATACTATTCTAAATCAAATGTTTTGGTTTCTTTAAATGGATTTCTATCTATTTTTTTCATTTCAGCTTCAAATACAGGCCATGTTGTTTCAAAAAAGGCATTTTGTTTCTCTAGTGCCATTGAAAGTTCATTTTTCGCAAAGCGCATTAACTGTTCTTCAGTAGTAGTCATCCCTGTTTTTCTACTTCCAACATAACTAGAAGCCGCTCCAATTCTTTGCATTACAGTGACTTCTGGGTTTCTTGTAATTCCTTGTCTCTTATCTATTGTTCCTAAATAAAGGGCTAATAAACTGTCTATTTCTTTAGAAATACCTTTGGCTTTTTTAATACTTTCTTTATGGGTCTTTTTATCTAAACCAGTCAGCTCTTTAGACAATAGGTCTACAATTTGCTTACTTTCTACCAATTGTTTTACAGCATCTGCAGCGGTTTGCATATAGCCTTCCAGTACCTTTTCAGCATTGTAAACAGCTTCCATTGAAGCGAGGGAAGTTCCAAGTCTAGGATCAGCAGCTACGGTTATTTCTTGATCACTTTCAAGAATACCATCGGTTAATACTAGCTTGTATGTTCCTGGAAGAACAGATTTTCCACCACGCTCTGTTTTACGTTTAGAGATGCTTCTTGAGGGTCTGTCTGCTCCTTTTTCATCCATATTCCAATACATTCTATGAAATCCGGACTTTTTAGGTTTTTTAAAACCAATGGTTCTAATGAGTGCTTCTCCATTAAATACTTTTAAAAAAAGAGAGTCTTTAGAAGCTTTAGACTTATTGTCTTCCTCATTTTCATCAGTTTGAGGTTTTTCCTCAGGGCCTTTGTCATCTTTTTCTTTAGCCCCTTCTTTGGCAAAGTAGGTAATCATTGCACCGTATTTTTTGTTTTCCCCTTGGTATAAGGCATCGGCGCCAAAACGGCTTCCGGTGGGTTGCTGATAAGCAGCTAGGTAGGCCGTTGGAGGCGCAAATAACTGAAAGGACTCCTCTAGGACATTAGGATTTTCTGCTATGGCTCTCAATGGTCTAATGTCGTCTAGTATCCATGCGGCCCTTCCAAAGGTGCCAATCACCAAATCTTCTTCTCTTGGGTGAATGGCTAAATCTTTGGTAGAAACTGTAGGGAAACCTGCAGTCCATTTTTGCCATGCTTCCCCAGCGTTGAGGGACATATAAAGTCCGTCATCTGTACCCAAAAACAATAAGTTAGGGTTTTTTGGATCTTCTATGATTGAAAGGGTATAACTCGCCACGTCTTTTTCATCTACAATACGCTCCCAAGTTTTACCGTAGTTTTTTGTGCGGTAAGCATAAGGAGTATAGTTGAATCTTCTGTAATCATTAGCGATTAAAAGGGCCTCTCCTTTGTTGTTTGCAGAGGCTTTGATCTGAGTAATCCAACTGCCTTTTGGAAGGCCTTTGATGTTTTTTGTTACCTCATTCCAAGTGGTTCCACCATCTTGAGTAAAGTGAGCACGACCGTCGTCTGTTCCTATCCATAACATGTCTTTTTCCACCGGTGAGGGTTCTATAACGAGTATGGTACAGTGGTTTTCTGCTCCAGTGGCGTCCATGGTTAGACCACCGCTTTCACTTTGTTTTTGTTTTTCTGGATCATTGGTGGTAAGGTCACCGGATATTACTTCCCATGTCAATCCTTTGTCTGTGGATTTATGCACAAATTGGCTTCCAAAATACACTGTGCTATTGTCAAATGGATCTTGTCCAATGCCTGCATTCCAGTTAAACCTTAATTTCATTTTTTCATCAGGTGCAGTAGGTCTTACTGAATAGTTGTTTCCAGTTTTCCAATCGTATCTAGATACAAAGCCTTGCTGGCTCATGGCGTAACCAAATTGAGCATTGTCTTTATCTGGAACAACGTCAAATCCATCTCCAAAGGCTATTTCTTGCCAATAGGAGTTTCTAATACCCTGAACTTTCCATACATAGGCTGGACCCCTCCAAGAACCATTGTCTTGCATTCCTCCATATACGTTGTAAGGATATTCGTTGTCTGTACTAATGTGATAAAATTGTGCTACAGGAATATTTCCAACAAAACGCCACGAAGCACCACCGTCTCTAGTAATATTCATTCCTCCGTCATTTCCGTCCATCATGAATTGACCGTTCTTTGGGTGTATCCACCAGGCATGGTGGTCTGGATGAACGCCATTGTCTACGCCATAGGCTGGCATAAGTTCTGTGAAGTTTTTCCCTCCGTCTTCAGATACATTTACATAAGTAAATACAGAGTACACCCTGTTTTCATTTTGTGGGTCTACAAAAATATCAGAATAATAAAACGGCCTATTACCAATGTCTTCTTTGTCATTGACCATTTTCCATTGACTTCCGCCATCGGTAGATTTGTACAAGGCATTTTTCTTAGATTCTATAAGTGCATACATTACATCTGTTTTACTAGCTGCAATGGCGAGTCCAATTCTTCCTAACTCTCCTTTTGGCAAACCTTCTTTGTCAGATAGCTTTTTCCAGTTTTCCCCTCCGTCGTAGGTTAAATGAAGTCCACTTCCTGTACCTCCAGATTTAAAGAACCAAGGATCTCTTTTGTGGTCCCATAATGCGGCAATAATTTTATTTGGATTTTTAGGATCCATCACCATATCTGCTACTCCAGAGGTGGTATTACTAAAGAGTATTCTACGCCAGTTTTTTCCGCCATCTGTTGTTTTATACACCCCTCTTTCTTCATGTGCTCCCCAGGGAGAGCCAATAGCACCAACATAAACGGTATTTGGATCTGTTGGATCTATGAGTATTTTGTGGATATGCCTGGTTTTCTCCAAGCCCATAGCAGTCCATGTTTTACCACCGTCTAAGGTTTTAAAAACACCATAGCCTCCATTTAAAGAGTTTCTAGGATTTCCTTCTCCAGTTCCGACCCATACCACAGAAGGGTTGGATTGCTGAATGGCAACGGCACCAACTGATGCGGTAATTTGTTTGTCAAAAATAGGGGCCCATTTTATTCCTCCAGAGGTAGATTTCCAAAGTCCTCCAGAGGCAGTTCCTACGTACATTACTTCAGGATTGTTGTGAACTGCGTCTATAGATGTCACACGACCACTCATACCTCCTGGCCCAATATTTCTGGGTTTAAGGTTTTCTAGTTGTTCCATGGTCAGTTGCTGGGCCACAGAAATACTGGCACAAAAAAGTGCCAAAAGCAAGAAGGTTTTTTTCATGATGTTGGGTGTTTATTTATAATAATAAATATAGAAAAAGTGTGCTTAAGAATCCCTATTGGAAAGTGATTTTCTAAGGACAATAAAAGCAATGAGTGCTACATTAGCATATAAAATGATTGGTATTACCAAGTGCATTTGGTTTAAAGCTATTAAAAATGCCATCACTAACAATTGAAAACCGAGTCCAAATGTAGACAAAGCAGTCATAAACCATTTAGGAAAATTTTTATTCGTAGCCGCTTTGTAATCTAGGGTGTAAATGATTTTGTCAAATATTCCATAACAAAACTTGTACGTGTAATACAACCTATTGACCCACTTTTGATTTTCGGATCCTAATGCTTTTGGGACTTTACGTTCAAATATCCTAGAAGTCGTGTCTCCCTGGTGTTCATTTCTCAGGATAACATAGTAGTAGTTGTAAAGAGTTCCTTGTAATTGTAAGCTAGCAAAAGCGAGAAGGGCGATCCAAATAGGGGTATTTGTCAAGTGTCCAATACTCAGGATAAGACACAAATTAATAAGGATATCCGACACGGAATCTAAGTACCTTCCAATATAAGAAGGCCTGTTTTGAAGTCTCGCAAGTTCTCCGTCTGCCGCATCTATGATAGATTTTAACACCAATAGTATTGCAGCGGTAATAGGATAGTCTTGCCATAAAAAAGCAAGGGCTATAATGGCAGTAATCACAAATAGAAGGGTTACGTGAACTGCGTGAAAACGGCTGTGTTGTAATTGTTTTGCTATGACTTTTCCAAAAGGCCTGCCATAATCTGAAAGGTCTAAAAATTGGTATTCTGAAGGTAATTTTGACATGCTTTTAAAAGAATTTCAAAACACTAAAAAACGAAAACACGCTAGTTTAGCTCTGGTAAAGTCATTCTTTTGAGGCGCAAATTTACAACTTTAGAATGAATTACATGAAGCGCTAATAAAGAACTCAAAAAGCCATACTAAAAAAGTAGATTTATTGTTAGAAATTCAAATGGCCTTAATGAGTGAATTTTCCCAAAAACTGCTTTTTAAGTTTTCTTGATTCAATTTATTAAAAACAAATGCCATAAGGTCTGCGTATTTGCTTGGCCAATTCCATGATACTGGTATTCTTTCCTGTTCTTAGAAATTCTTTTCCCTCTAAAAATAGTATTAAGGTAGGGACATTAAAGATCCTTAATTGCGCGGTTAATTCATTACTTCCTTCACTTTCAGGCACTGAAATAAATGTAAATTTTGGAAATTCTGTTTCTAATAGTGCTTTTATTTTTGGTTCTAGCACACTGCAAACACTACAGCGCTCCCCCTTAAAATAAAGTGCAGTGGCTGCTTGGCTTTGAATTTCTTCTAAAATATTTAATTCGCTCATTAATTGATTGTTACGGCCAATCCATAGGCCTGAAACAACTATTTATTACACTAAAAAGCGTGATTATCGCTGAATCTTATTAGGAAATTTCACCACGCTTTCCTGTCCGTTAGCGCCTACGGCCGATACCCCAAAAAAGTAGTTGTCTACCACCATTCCTTTTAAGGTAAAAGAAGTCACATTGCCCACATTTCTAGACATATCCCAGGTAGGAGAGGTGGTGTCTCTCCAATAAATTTTATACCCAACAGCTCCTGGCACTGCATCCCAAGAGAAGGTAGCTGCTGATGCTACGGCGCCTCCTAAGGCCACTGTTTCTGGAGGGGTAGGTGCCCATGCTAAACCCGCTAGAGAAATGGCATTTACTGCGGTGAGTTTGGCAGCATAATCAAAGTTTACATGTTCTAGGACATCGCCGTAGGCAATACCCCCTTCTTCTCTTATATCTTGGTGTTGTTGGGTGTAGTTTTCATGGGCTTCCATGATTCTAACTCCAGCAAAACCAGCGTCATTAAAAGGTCTGTGGTGGCCCCCTCGTCCAAATCTATCCAATCTATAGATGAGCATTGGATTCATTTCTGGCATGTATTTTTTTACTTGCTTGTGAATGTGTCTGGCCAATTGTCTGGAAATACCATCTACCTCTCCACCATAGAAACGTCTGGCATTTCTTTCTCTTTCTGTTTCTGTTGGGGGAACTGGCTCAGAAAAAATTCTAAAATCAGTATTGCTAATCGTTCCATCTACACCGGTAATATTACCTATCATGTCGTTATTTAAAATCCCAATAATTTCCCATCCTTGTGCTTTGGCATATTCCGCCAATCCTTTTCCACCAAATAAGCCTTGCTCTTCACCCGAAAGCCCAACATATATAATACTGTTTTCAAAAGTGTATTTAGACAATACTCTTGCAGCTTCCAGTGTTCCAGCCATACCAGAGGCGTTGTCATTGGCTCCTGGAGAAGTGGAGGTATAGTCTGTTGGATCACTGACTCTGGAGTCAATGTCTCCACTCATAATGATAAATTTATTGGGGTATTTACTGCCTCGTTGAATAGCCAACACATTGACAATATTAACATCTTTAACGATTCTACCGTTGGTTCCTTTTTTGACTAAATTCCCTTGGTAAAAAACTTCCAAGCAATCCCCACAATTGGCAGCGGTGTTTTCAAAACTTTTTTTGATCCATCTTCTTGCAGCCCCTATACCTGTTTTATTAGAGAGGGTGTCTGACAGCGTATGTCTGGTGCCAAAATTAACCAGGCTGGTCATATCTTGTTCTATGCGCGTTGCAGACACCTGATCTATGATTGAATAGATGTCCTGATCTGTCTGTGCTTGAACGTTTGTAGTGCTCAGCCCAAAAAAGAGTAGCGACAATAAAGTGAAAAAAGGCATCTTGAAAGCGAAACTTAGGTTTTTCATGGGTGGATGGTTGTTTAATTTAAAAAAACTAAAAATACAATTATTAGCGGATTTATTTAAGATTCTGAAGTATGGGTTTGGCCAATTCTTTTAAATGGGTCAACAAAGCGCTTAAGATTTCTGGATCTGTTTTTGGATTCATAATAGTGACCCTAAGGTAATGGGTACCCCTGAGTTTTGTTTGTACGATATAAAAGGAACCTTCTTGAACCAATGCAAATCTCAAGCGTTCATTTAATGTATTGAGCTCTTTTTCAGACAGTTGTTTTTGTACCATCCTAAAACAGACAATATTGGTCTGTGGCTCTAATGCCAATTCAAAATTGGCGTCTTTTTTGATGATTTCTGAAAAGCGGCGACCCATTTGGTAAAGCTTAGTCACAAATTCATCGAATACTGAGGGGCCGTATTGATTCAGTAATACAAACCAATGAATAGACATCATACTTTTAGTGCATTCAAAGGTACGCTTGGCCATATTGTACCAATCCTCATGATCTGCATCTGACAATAAATAATCTGCTTTTTGACTGAAGGTTTGGTAACTGTGTGAACCGTCTTTAAATAATAGTGCAGTGGTCAATGCAGGCATCATCATCATTTTGTGGCCGTCTATGGCTACCGAATCTGCTTTTTCTATACCCGCTAAATCTTTTTTAAAGTGTTGGGCGTAAATGGCTGCTCCGCCATGGGCAGCATCTACATGAAACCACAGCCCGTGCTTTTGAGCAAAAGAAGCGATCTCGTCTAATGGATCTATGGTTCCAGTGGCTGTAGAGGGGGCACTACCTACAATAGCAAACACCTGAATCCCCTCCTGCTTTGCTTTTTCTATGGTGGCCTCCAAGGCCTTGGTATCCATAGCGTAATTTGTTGTTGCCGGGACTTTTAAAATACCCTTATCTCCCAAGCCCATAATTCTTGCCGCTCGGTCTACACAATAGTGCGCTTCTTCACAAACTAGAATACCTAGGGATTCTTCATGTCCATTTTTCCATACACCGGAACGGTCTTTTACACTTCTAGCAGCTAGTAAAGCGGTAAGGTTGGCTAGAGTGCCGCCTGAGGTAAGGTAGCCCCTTGCATGGGAGTCAAACCCTAATTGAGAACACAATTGATCTGTAATAATACGTTCTATAGCTGTATTGGCTATGCCCATTTCATATACCGCAGAACCATTGTTTAAAAAAGAGGTGAGCATGGAGGACACTGCTGTAATAGGGGCCGGTGGGGCTACTTGGTGCCCTATGTATTTGGGCTGGTGTACGTGTATGGACCGGTCAATAAGGTCCTGAACCAAGGTTTGGAAATCTTGCTTTTCTGGGTATTCTTCCCAGAATTTTCTTTCTATTTCAGGGTCTGTATACGGGATGGTTTTGTGGGTAGCCTTTTGAGCTGCTTTTAAGTGTTTACCCAATAGGTCCACCATTTGGTGTCCATGAGTTTGGAAGGCGTCTGCTGCGTAAACTTTTGCTAAAATGGATGCTTTCATAGGAATTTCTAAAGCCTCTAAATTAAGTTAAAACACTTAATAATTAGGGGTACAGGATGCAAAAAAAAAAGCGCCACCCGAAGGGTGGCGCTACATACATAAAATATAAAAACCAGTAATAAGTATGTATCTACTTTAAGAATGTTTAGTCAAAGCTGTATCCGTTGTCTGCAGCCACTTTATCTGCAATGAGATGGGTGAGGGCTACAATGTTAGGGTAGTTGGTGTACTTGGTGAAACGTTTAAGTCCCATGAGCATCATACGCTGTTCGTCTCCTTCTGCAAAAGAAATAACAGCTTCTTTTCCTCTAGATTGAACAATTTCTACCGCCCTGTAAAGGTACAGTTGCGTCATGGCAATTTGTGTCTTTTGAGCGTCTTCTCCAAAACGTTTGGCGTTTTTCTCTGTTCTGAGTAGGGTAGATTCCGCCATATACACTTCGATAAGGATGTCTGCTGCAGCCATTAATAATTGCTGATGGGATTCTAGATCTGGTCCAAATTTTTGTACGGCAGATCCTGCGACCATTAAGAACACTTTTTTAAGTCTCTTGATAATGTCTTTTTCCTCTGCAAACAATGTGCTGTAGTCAGGTGTGTCAAAAGAAGGAATTCCCATGAGCTCTTCACCAACAGCAGTTGCTGGGCCTAATAGGTCTACATGCCCCTTCATGGCTTTTTTCACAAGCATTCCAACGGCTAACATTCTATTGATTTCATTGGTTCCTTCGTAGATTCTTGAAATTCGAGCATCTCTCCAAGCAGACTCCATAGGCGTGTCTGCACTAAAGCCCATACCGCCAAAAATTTGAATTCCTTCATCTGCACATGCCTGAACATCTTCAGATACGGCTACTTTTAAGATAGAACACTCAATGGCATATTCTTCTACGCCTTTTAATTCTGCATCTTGATGTGAGTTACCCTCCGCTTCTCTGAGCGAAATTCTGTCTTCAATATTTTTAGCAGCCCTGTACGAGGCAGCTTCATCTGCATAGGTATTGGTAGCCATAGCGGCAATTTTGGTCTTAATAGCTCCAAAGTTTACGATAGGCGTTTTAAACTGAACGCGCTCGTTGGCGTAGTTAACGGCCTCTTTAATAATCCTTCTTTGGGCGTCCAAACAAGCTGCTGCTAATTTGATTCTACCCACATTAAGCGCATTCATCGCAATTTTAAAACCATTCCCTCTTTCTGAGAGCATATTTTCTGCAGGCACCTTGGTATCTGTAAAAAATACTTGACGGGTAGAGGAGGAGTGAATCCCTAGCTTCTTCTCTTCATCTCCCATGGTAATTCCATTGGAGGGATCATTTTCTACAATGAAACCAGTAATATTTTTGTCGTTTTCTATACGAGCAAATACTATAAACATATTGCAGAAGCCCGCATTGGAAATCCACATTTTTTGACCTGATATAAGGTAGTGGCTTCCATCTTCAGATAAAACTGCTTTGGTTTTACCAGAGTTTGCGTCTGATCCTGCGCCTGGTTCTGTAAGGCAATAGGCACCAAACCATTCTCCAGTAGCCAATCTAGGCACGTATTTTTGTTTTTGTGCTTCAGTACCATATAGTGTAATGGGCATGGTGCCAATTCCAGTATGCGCTCCAAAAGCGGTACTAAAAGATCCTGTTGCGCCTGATATATAGTCACAAACTAACATAGTAGAGACAAAACCCATTCCTAAACCACCGTATTGCTCTGGTACCGCAACACCTAAAAGACCCATTTCACCTGCTTTACGCATGGTTTCTTCTGTAAAGGCGTAGTCTTTCTTTTCAAATCTTTCCCAATGTGCCCACAGCTCTTTGTCTACAAACTCTTTGGTACTATCACGCATCATTTTTTGCTCTTCACTTAGATCTTCTAAGGTGAAAACATCTTCACAGGCCGTTTCTTTTACTAAGAACTGTCCTCCGCGTAACAATTCATTTTGTTCTGTTGCACTCATAATAGGAAGTTTATTAATGTTTTAATTTAAAAATTCAAATATCCCAGCAGCGCCTTGCCCAGTTCCCACACACATGGTCACCATGCCGTATTTACCCTGCATTTTTCTAGCCCTCATCTCACTGAAGAGCTGTACCGAAAGCTTTGCTCCAGTACAGCCCAAGGGATGTCCTAGTGCAATGGCACCACCATTGACATTGATCATATCTGGATTCAAGTCTAGTGCTCTAATCACGGCTAATGATTGGGAGGCAAAAGCTTCATTTAATTCAATTAACTCTATGTCATTTTGAGACAATCCAGCTTGTTTTAAGGCTTTAGGGATGGCTTTTACAGGACCAATACCCATAATTCTTGGCGGCACACCTGCCGCTGCATAATTGACCATCCTTGCAATAGGTTCTAGTCCAAGTTCTTTAACCATGTCTTCACCCATCACCAATACAAAGGCAGCTCCATCACTCATTTGTGACGAATTTCCTGCGGTAACGGATCCATCTGCAGCAAATACCGGCCTCAATTTAGACAGTGCCCCTACATTAGTTCCTTTCCTAGGCCCTTCATCTTGGGTAACTGTATATGATTTTACTGACTTTTTACCTGATTCATCTAAAAAGGTTTCTTCAATATTGATCGGGACAATCTGATCGTTAAACTTTCCTTCTGCCTGTGCTTTTAATGCTTTTTCATGAGAAGAAAATGCAAAGGCATCTTGATCTTCACGAGAAATATTAAATTCATTGGCTACAGCTTCTGCAGTTAAGCCCATTCCCCAATAATAGTCTTCATGACCGTCTTTGGCTAAGGCGTAGTCTGGAGTAGGTTTGTACCCCCCCATAGGTATGTAACTCATACTTTCTGCACCACCAGCAATAATACAGTCTGCCATTCCAGATTGAATTTTTGCTGTAGCCATGCCTATGGTTTCTATACCAGAGGCACAATATCTATTGACCGTTACCCCAGGGACATCTTCAATTTTAAGTCCCATTAAAGAAATGAGTCTGGCCATGTTTAAGCCTTGTTCTGCCTCAGGCATAGCGTTACCCACCATGACGTCGTCTATTCTAGTTTTATCTAATTCTGGCAATTCCTTGAACATATATTCCAAGGTTTCTGCCGCTAATTCATCAGGTCTTTTAAATCTGAATACGCCTTTAGGTGCTTTACCAACTGCCGTTCTATACGCTTTAACTATATATGCTGTTTTCATAAGTCTGATTAGTTTCTTAAAGGTTTTCCTACTTTGAGCATATGTTGAATACGCTCCAGTGTTTTTCGTTCCGTACAAAGAGACAAGAAAGCTTCTCTCTCTAGGTCTAACAGATACTGTTCGTTCACTAGGGTAGGTTCAGAAAGATCTCCACCTGCCATGACGTAAGCCAATTTATTGGCCATTTTTTGGTCATGTGCTGAAATATATTTACCCGCTTGCATGGCATCTGTTCCCACTAGAAACATACCAAGGGCTTGTTTTCCAAGTACTTTTATGTCATTCCTTTTTGCTGGTTGAGAATACCCAGATTCTGCCATTAATTTAGCATGTGCTTTTGCTGTGGCTATTTGCCTGTCTTTATTCACGACAACTATATCCTTTCCTTTTTGTAAGATACCACTGTCGAAAGCTTCGTAAGCAGAGGTAGCTACTTTAGCCATACCAATGGTTAAGAAATACTCTTGAAGTACATTGAGTTCTACGTCATTTTTCTTAAAGGTATCTGAAGCCCTTAAAGTCATTTCTTTGGTTCCACCACCACCGGGGATTACACCAATACCAAACTCTACCAAACCTATATAGGTTTCTGCGGCAGCAACTACTTTGTCTGCATGAAGCGACAATTCACACCCTCCACCAAATGTCATTCCATGGGGCGCAGCTACAGTAGGGATAGCGGAGTAACGCATTCTCATCATGGTGTCCTGGAACATTTTAATAGCCATATTTAGCTCGTCATATTCCTGTTCTACAGCCATCATGAAAATCATACCAATATTGGCCCCTACAGAAAAATTAGGTCCTTGGTTTCCAATCACCAATCCTTGAAAATTCTTTTCCGCAATGTCTACGGCAGTGTTTAATCCTTGGAGTACTTCCCCTCCAATGGTGTTCATTTTTGATCTAAATTCAAGATTTAAAATACCATCTCCAATATCGTGTAGTACCACACCAGCATTTTTATATACGGCAGGTTTTTCTCTAATATTATCTAAAATAATAAAGGCGTCTTGACCTGGTTTTTTCTCAAAGACCTTTGCCCCAATTTCATAATAATAGGTGGCCCCGTCTTTCACTTCATAGAAACTTGCTTTTCCATCTGAAACCATGTCGTGTACCCAAGAGGCCACTTTTTGTCCAGAGGCCTCAGCAAGTTCAATTCCTTTGGCCAAACCAACTGCATCCCAAATTTCAAAAGGACCGTGTTCCCATCCAAAGCCTGCTTTCATGGCGTCGTCTATTTTGTATAGGCTCTCAGATATTTCAGGAATCCTTTGAGATACATAAGCAAATAGAGCGCCAAAAGATTGTCTATAAAAATCTCCAGCTTTGTCCTTGCCGGCAATTAGAATAGGAAATCTATCGGCTACATGATCAATAGTCTTGGTCCCCTCCAGGGTGGCAAATGAAGCCCTCTTTTTGGATCGGTATGCTAAAGTATCTAAATCTAGAGTGAGTATTTCTGAACTGCCATCTGCCTTTTTTTCTTTTTTATAGAATCCTTGTCCTGTTTTACTCCCCAACCATTTGTTGGCCATCATTGTTTTTACAAATTCAGGCAACTCAAATAAGGCATGCTGTTCGTCATTAGGGCAATTATCTTTAATGCCATTGGCTACATGTACCAACGTGTCTAATCCTACTACGTCTACCGTTCTGAAAGTAGCAGATTTAGGTCTACCGATTACGGGTCCCGTAAGTTTGTCTACTTCTTCAACAGTCATTCCCATACTTTTAACGGAGTGGAATAAACTTTGAATGCTAAAAATACCGATTCTATTCCCTATGAAAGCAGGGGTGTCTTTAGCCACTACTGCTGTTTTACCTAGAAATTGCTCTCCATAATTCTCTAGGAAGTCCAATACATGTTGTTGTGTCTTTGGGCCAGGAATAATTTCAAATAATTTTAAATAACGGGCTGGGTTAAAAAAGTGGGTGCCACAGAAATGGGCTTGGAAGTCTTCAGAGCGTCCTTCACTCATAAAAGAGATAGGAATACCGGAAGTGTTAGAGGTAATAAGTGTTCCCGGTTTTCTGTATTTCTCAATGGCTTCAAATACTTGCTTTTTAATGTCAAGACGTTCTACGACCACTTCAATGATCCAATCTACAGAAGCAATTTTATCCAAATCGTCTTCTAAATTTCCTATGGTAATTCTATTGGCGAATTTTTGATCGTAAATAGGAGCGGGTTTAGATTTTAAAGAAGTCGCCAAAGCCTCTTTAACAAGTCTGTTTCTTACTGCTTTATCTTTGATCGAATGTCCCGCAGCAGATTCTTTGTCTGTTAGGGTATTTGGTACAATATCTAATAGAAGGACTTCTACCCCAATATTGGCAAAATGACAAGCAATTCCACTTCCCATAATTCCAGATCCAATGACTGCAACTTTTTTAATGTGTTTGTTCATATATTATGACTTAATACTTTTTTCTTCTATTTGGTATATTTCTTTATGCGCTATAAGCGAATTAATCCGATCAGTCACCTCAAAAAATGCTTTTAATTGTGATTTACTCACCGCATTTTCTACCACTTTATTAAATTGTAACACCACTTGTTTAGAGATATTTCTCTTTTCTAGACCACTAGGTGTTAAGTGAATTAGTACGCCCCTTCCATCTAAGGGGTTGGGTTTTCTCACTATAAAATCGCGTTCTTCCAACGTCTTTAAAATTCTGGACAAACTGGTCGCCTCAATACCCATCATTGGGCCTAGTGCGGTAGAGGGTGTGCCTGTTTTTGGGTCTATACTTAGAAGTGTGAACCCAAGTGTCATAGTGGTGCCAAAATTTTTAGCCTCTTCATTATACATCTTACTTACCGCTTGCCAAGTGGTTCTAAGCGTGTAATCTATGGTTTGTTCTTTACTCAAAATGGGGATTTATTTCTACCAAATATAGTAAAATTTATTATGCATGCATAGTAAATTAGTAAAAATGTTTTTGTCTAAGTACGCATGCATGATCGCTAATGATGGATAAGTTTTACCAAAAAAAAACCCCAACAATTTGCTGGGGCGATTATAGATGCCTTAAGTTCAATTTAAAGTGAATTAATTTCCTCTGTAAATATCCTCATACAGGGTTTTATATTTTTCTTTGATTATTTTTCGCTTTAATTTAAGGGTAGGGGTTACATGTCCTGCTTCTATACTCCAGATGTCTGGGGTTAGTCTAAACTGCTTTACTTTTTCCCATTTGGCAAATTGCGCATTGGCTTCATCTACATCTTCCTGAATTCTAGCAAGGACTAACGGGTCAGAGACTAATGCCTCGTTAGAGGCAAAAGTTTTATTGTGTTTGCGTTTGGCCCAATCTTTAATAAATTCGAAATTTGGCTGTATTAATGCTGCTGGCATTTTTTCTCCCTCTCCTACCACCATTAATTGTTCTACAAACCTGGATTGTTTAAATCGGTTCTCAAGAAGCTGAGGGGCCACATATTTACCTCCTGAAGTTTTAAACATTTCTTTTTTACGATCGGTAATCTTCAAGAAACCATCTGCGTCAAATTCTCCAATGTCTCCAGTATGGAAGTAACCATCAATAATAACTTCTGCTGTTTTTTCAGGGTCTTTGTAATAACCCATCATAACTTGTGGGCCTTTCACACAGATTTCTCCATCTGCGGCAATTTTAACTTCAGTTTCCGCAATAAGTTTTCCAACAGTCCCTATTCTAAATAGACCGTTTCTCATGTCGTTAACGGTCACAACAGGAGAAGTTTCCGTAAGGCCATAGCCTTCCATAACACCCATTTCTGCTGCATTAAAAATTCTTGCTAGTCTGGGTTGAAGGGCTGCACTTCCAGAGGCTATTACAGATAAATTTCCTCCCAAAGCTTCTTTCCATTTACTGAAAATAAGTTTTCTAGCAATCTTTAATTTAAATTCATACCAGGCACCATTTTCTCCGTAAGGCGCATAATTCAAGCCTACCTCAACCGCCCAAAAAAATAAGGCTTTTTTTATGCCGGTGAGCTGTGTTCCTTTAGCTATAATACTGTCGTATACCTTTTCCAGTAATCTAGGAACAGCCGTCATAACATGTGGCTTGTGTTCTTTTAAGTTGTCGGAAATAGTCTCCATAGATTCTGCGAAATAGATACTCACGCCTTTAATCATATAAAGGTACATAATGACTCTCTCGTAAATATGGCATACAGGCAGGAAACTCAAGGCTTTAGCAGTTCCTCCAGGAAGTGGAATTCTTTCAGAAGCATAGAGCGCATTGCTCACCACATTGTGATGAGAAAGCATGACCCCTTTTGGTTTACCCGTGGTTCCTGAAGTATAAATGATGGTCGCTAGCATTTCGGGTAAAACGGCTTTTTTTCTGGCTTCAACTTCTGTTTGAATAGCGTTGTCTTCACCTAATTTTTCTACTTCTGACCAATGGGCACAACCTGTTATTTCTTCAAAACAATACACGCCTTTTAAAGCAGTCTGATCCATGATTGCTTTAACTTTGGCATATACCGTAGCACAAGACACAAAGCAGTATGAAGCGCCAGAGTGATTGAGTATATAAGCGTAATCTTCCTGAGATATGGTGGGATAAATAGGTACATTCTGAGCACCCACTTGTAACACCCCTAAATCCATAATATTCCACTCTGTTCTATTGGTCAGAGAAATGACTGCAATTTTGTCATTTGGCTGTACGCCTAACTTTATGAGTCCTCTAGAAATGGCATTTCCTCGGTCTATGAATTCTTGGGTAGAAGTGGCCACCCATTCTCCCTTAGACTTGGTTACAAAGGCCTTGTCTAAGTTGTATTCCTTTAGTTGGTAATAAGGAAAATCAAACAAACGGGTAATGTCTTTCATAGCTATTTTTTTTAGTGTTGGAAAAATAGTGAAAGATTGCGATATTTTCAAATACTTCCCCTTTTTTTCATGAAATTATGAATGAAAGGGGGCATTATTTTTAGTTCTTTTCAATAATCCAGTTTCTAACATTGACAAATGCTTCAATCCATGGAGATACTTCATGCGCCATCTGATTTGGATAGTAGGCCCAATTCCAAGGAAATATGGAACGTTCAATATGTGGCATGGTCACCAAGTGACGCCCAGTGGCATCGGCCAGCATGGCCACATTATAATCACTGCCATTAGGATTGGCTGGATAGTCTTCATAACCATAGGTACCTACCACATGGTAGGCGTCTTGTTCCATAGGGAGTTGAAATTTCCCTTCCCCATGCGAGATCCAAACCCCCAGGGTGGTGCCCACAAGGCTAGAAAGCATGACGGAATGATTCGCCTCAATTTTCACAGAAGTAAAATTACTCTCGTGCTTTTTAGAGTCATTATAGGTCATTTTTCCATGGGTGTGGTGCTCTGGGTGAATGAGTTCTAGCTCCATAAAGAGCTGACACCCGTTACAAATACCCACAGACAAAGTATCTGGTCTTTTAAAGAAGTTCTCAATGGCCGCTCTGGCGTTTTCATTGTATTTAATAGCACCTGCCCATCCTTTGGCAGACCCCAATACATCTGAATTAGAAAAACCTCCAACAGCACCAATGAATTGTATGTCTTCCAAATTTTCTCTACCACTCATGAGGTCGGTCATGTGAATGTCTTTCACATCAAAACCAGCAAGAAACATGGCGTTGGCCATTTCTCTCTCGGAATTACTCCCTTTTTCTCTTAGGATAGCCGCTTTGGGCCTTGCGCCAGTGAACGGTGCTAAAGTACCTGTAAAATTTTCAGGAAAACTGTAGTGTAAAGCTTGGTGTTTATAATTTTCAAAACGCGCTATTCCACGACCGTTTGCAGTTTGCTTTTCATCTAGTAAAGCGGAGGTACGCATCCAAGTATCTCTTAAAGAAGCTACCGGTAAGCCAATGGCTACACGGTCATTTTTAATCTCTAGGGTAGGGGTATTGGTCACTTTACCTATGTGGTGGTACTGAATACCAGCCCTGTCTAGAATCTCATTAGAGGCATTTGCTTTTAATTGAAAAACAACGCCTGCATTTTCTGCAAACAAAAGTTTAATCGTATCGGATTCTCCCAGTGCACTGAGATCTAAAGAAGCCCCTAGGTCAAGATCTGCAAAACACATCTCTAATAGTGTGGTAATAAGCCCACCAGATCCAATATCGTGGCCTGCTACTATTTGATCTTTCAAGATCATTTCTTGAAGCGCATTAAAGGCATTTTTTACAAAAGTGGGATCTTTAACATCTGGGGCAACAGCGCCAATTTTATTTAAGGTTTGGGCAAATGAAGATCCGCCCAATTGGAAAGCGTCTTGTGAGAAATTAATATAATAGAGCTGCCCCGCTTCTTTTTGAAGTACCGGTTCTACTACCTGTTTTATTTGGTTACAGTGGCCTGCGGCCGATATTATAACGGTTCCAGGCGCCACTACATCTCCATCTGGGTAGCGTTGCTTCATGGACAGTGAATCCTTCCCAGTGGGAATGTTTATGCCTAAGGCTATAGCAAAGTCAGACACTGCTTCTACAGCCTCGTATAACCTAGCGTCTTCTCCTTCATTGTTGCAAGGCCACATCCAGTTGGCAGAAAGGGATACTGCTTTTATTTGGTCTTCTAATGGAGCCCAAACCAAATTGGTGAGTGCCTCAGTAATGGCATTCCTACTTCCTGCTGCTGCGTTAATAAGTGCAGCTACAGGGCTGTGTCCCATGGCAGTAGCTACGCCTTCTTTGCCTTTGAAATCTAAGGCCATTACCCCGCAATTATTTAAGGGCAATTGTAAAGGACCCACACACTGTTGTACAGCCACTTTACCCCCCACACAACGGTCTACCTTATTGGTGAGCCAATCTTTGGAGCCTACAGCTTCTAATTGAAGTACTTGGTCTAAATATTCTTGAAATTTCCCTAACTCGTATTCGGGCGACTCGTATTTTCTTGAAATGGTTTTGTCTACCATCTGGGTCTTTGGCGCACTGCCGAACATGTCTTCTAAATCCATGTCCATTGGTCGTTCTCCAGTTGTTTTGGAGACAAAAGAAAACCTTTTGTCTGCGCTCACTTCACCCACATTAAACATGGGGGCTCTTTCTCTTTCCGCTATGTCTTTGAGTAAGCTGAGGTCTTTTTCTGCTATCACAAGTCCCATGCGTTCTTGAGACTCATTTCCTATTATTTCTTTGGCAGATAGGGTAGGGTCTCCTACCGGTAATGCGTCTAGATTTATGTGACCTCCTGTGTCTTCTACCAATTCAGAAAGACAGTTGAGGTGTCCTCCAGCACCGTGGTCGTGAATGGATACAATTGGGTTGTGGTCAGATTCTACCAAGCCTCTAATGGCATTGGCAGCTCTTTTCTGCATTTCAGGATTAGACCTTTGAATGGCGTTAAGTTCAATAGTGGATCCAAAAGCACCGGTGTCTGCGCTAGATACAGCAGCACCACCCATACCAATTCTGTAGTTATCACCTCCTAGAATGACAATTCTGTCGCCTGCTTTAGGCGTATCTTTTAGGGCGTCTTTTTGTGTGCCATAGCCAATACCACCCGCTTGCATAATGACTTTGTCATAGCCCAATCTTCTATCTTGTTCTGTGTGCTCAAAAGTCAGCACAGACCCATTGATCAGTGGTTGTCCAAATTTGTTACCAAAGTCAGATGCTCCATTGGAAGCTTTGATGAGAATATCAATGGGATTTTGGTACAACCAAGGTCTTTCTGGCATGCTTGGTTGGAATCCTTTTTCCGCTTGAATTCTAGAGTAGGGGGTCATATACACGGCGGTACCCGCTAAGGGTAAAGAACCTTTTCCTCCTGCCAAACGGTCTCTGATTTCTCCACCTGATCCGGTAGCAGCCCCATTAAAAGGTTCTACAGTGGTAGGGAAATTATGTGTTTCTGCTTTAAGAGAGAGCACAGAAGCCACTTCTTTTTCTTTATACTCACTCGCTATGTCTGCTCTTTGTGGCGCAAATTGCGTGATGGTAGGGCCTTTTACAAAAGCTACATTGTCTTTGTACGCAGACACCACCGTATTTGGATGGGTAGCCGTAGTCTTTTTGATCAACTTAAATAGCGAACTTGGTTTGGTCGAACCATCTATGATAAATTCACCATTGAATATTTTGTGCCTACAGTGTTCAGAGTTTACCTGGCTAAAACCGAACACCTCTGCATCTGTGAGTTTTCTGTCTATTTTCTTTGCTATGCTGTCCAAGTATTCTACCTCCTCAGCAGAAAGTGCCAAACCTTCTTGTTTGTTGTACGCGGCAATATCTTCAATTTCTAGGACAGGCTCAGGTGTTGTAGTTACTTTAAAAATAGCTTGATCTAATTGCGCATACTTTGCAGAAAGCATTGGATCAAATGTACTGCTGTTTTCTTTGCAACTGGAGAAAGACTCTATTCTAATCATTCCAGAAACACCCATATTTTGTGTAATTTCTGTAGCATTGGTACTCCACGGTGTAACCATAGCAGCTCTTGGCCCAATAAAAAAGGCGTCTATAGACGCCGCATTTATTTTGGGAGCTCCCCCAAATAACCAAGATAACTTTTCGCTGTCTTGGGTAGAAATTTCGCCAGTAGTTTGAAGGGCGTAAACAGTTGCTGTGGGGTGACCAAAAAAATGAATCATGGGCATTGTGCTATTAAAAATAATAAAGCCCAAATTTATGATTTTATGTCATAAAAACCCATGCTTTTTTTAATAGGATTCACATAGTTTTAAACACTATTCCTTAGTAACTTTTTTGACTTTAGTGGCTGGTTTTTTAGCCACTTCTTCAGACGCTTTTGATTTGGGCGTTTTGGCAGCCGTTTTAGACTCCGCCTTAGAAGTCGTTTTGGCTTTTGGTGTTTTTGTCTCCGCTTTCTTGGGGGTAGCTTTTGTGGCTTCTGCTTTCGCTACTTTTGGCTTGGTTGTAGTCTTCTTAACCGCAGTAGCAGCTGCTTTAGGTGTTTTAGACGTCGCTTTCTTGGGGGTAGCTTTTGTGGCTTCCGCTTTTACTACTTTTGGCTTGGTTGTTGTCTTCTTAACTGCAACTGTAGCTACTTCAGTCTCTGTTTCAGCTGTTTTGGCTTCTAGTTGAACAGCTTTTGCCTTTGGTGTATTTTCTTGAGTTGTTGTGACTTTTTTCTCTAACAGCGCAATATAAAAACCATCAAAGCCACTTTTAGAAGCATACACTTTTTGTTCTCTTGTAAGGGTAAAGTTTGCTCCAGCCTCAGATTTCAGGAAGTGGGCTACTTGTTGGCTGTTCTCCTGGGGAAGGATGGAACAAGTGGCATACACCATTTTACCACCATCTTTAACCATCTTACTGTAATCTTGAAGAATATCCCTTTGAGTTTGGGTGATTTTTTCTAAAAAGGATTCTTGAAGTTTCCATTTGGCATCTGGATTTCTTCTCAAAACACCTAAACCACTACAAGGCGCGTCTATAAGAACCCTGTCTGCCTTTTCATGAAGTTTTTTAATGACCTTCGTGCTGCTAATGTGCCTGGGTTCAATATTAAAAGCCCCAGCTCTTTTAGCCCTTCTTTGAAGTTCTTTAAGCTTATTGGCATAGATATCCATAGCGATAAGCTGCCCCTTATTTTCCATAAGTGCGGCAAGGTGAAGGGTTTTTCCACCTGCTCCAGCACAACAATCTACCACCCTTTGACCAGGCTTAACGTCCAAAGCCTCTGCTACCAATTGTGAAGAAGCATCTTGAACTTCAAACCAACCACTATTAAAAGCCTCAGTAGTAAAAACATTGGCCCTTTGTTCGAGCCTTAAAGCTTGCGAATGTCCTTTGATGGAATCGGTATAAATACCGAGTTCCGTGAGGGTATCTCTGAGTTTGTCTTTGGTTGTTTTAAGGGTGTTGGTTCTGAGAATTACACTGGCTTGCACATTTAAAGCGGCGAGTTCTTTGGTCCATAAAGCATCTCCTAAGGCTTTTTCTCCTAATAAGTCTAGCCAATCGGGTACAGACTCACGGTATTTTCTTATTTTAGAAAGTTCGTCAAATTTTCCTTTAATTCTTCTCTCAGGGGTCAGTTCAATCTGTTTCCAATCCGGTAATTTTATTCCTTTTAAAACGGCCCATACGGCAAACATTCTAAAAAGTTTAGGTCTTGTGTAGGGTGCTTTTATCTCTCCAATTTCACTGTACAAACGTTTCCATCTGACCATATCGTAAGTGGTCTCAGCTATAAAACCTCTATCTCTCGCACCCCATCTTTTGTCGTATTTGAGTACTTTTTGAACCACTTTATCTGCGTATTCTCCTTCATTGAAAATAAAGCCTAAAGCATCTACAACGGCAAAAACCAAATTTCTATGTAGTTTCATGGGTGATCTAATTTTGAAAAATGCCCTTCTAATTCTTGTAATACTCTGTGTTAAAACAATAACTGGCTTGCTTATAAGAATATAAATGGCTTAAATTAATTTGGATGCAAAGGTATTGCTTTAAAGCTAGTTTACCTTATTTGGCACTTTATAATTAATATATTTGGTTAAAATATCTGTCATGAAATTTTATAGCCCCCTTTTTTTCCTCTTGTTATTTTTTTCATGCTCAAATGAAATTTCAGCCCCAGCAACTTTTATAGGGGTCAAAGTACAAAAGATTTCAATGGACTCTCTTTCTATTAGAGCCATTGAGCTCATGCAAGGGAATGTGGTTTTTGCGGCAAATAAAGGGACTTTTGGTATGCTTTCTTTACCTGAACTCGAGCTTAAAAAAAACCGTATTAAGGGAGATAAACAAAGCACTTTAGAATTTAGGTCTGTGGCCCATACCCCAGAAGACTTTTTTATGCTCTCAGTAGAAAACCCTGCTATGTTATACAAGACAGGAGACCAGGGTCAAATGGAGTTGGTGTATACGGAAAATGCTCCAGGTGTTTTCTATGACGCAATGACTTTTTTTGACGCGCAAAAAGGCATTGCGGTAGGCGACGCAGTAGGAGGGTGTCTTTCTATTATTCGCACTACAGACGGCGGAAAGACCTGGCATAAAACCCCTTGTGATCAATTGCCTGCCAGCGAAGAAGGGGAGGGGGCATTTGCGGCCTCTAACACCAATATTAAAACTCTGGGATCTAAAGCTTGGATGGCCACCACTGCTGGGAATATTTATTATTCCCAAGATTATGGACAGCAATGGGAGGTGTTTCCTACACCCGTAAAAAATGATACTATTGAGGCCTACGGTATTTACAGTATTGACTTTTGGAATGCCCAAGAAGGGATTGCTTACGGGGGTAGTTTTCTGAGTCCCAAAGACGCCTCTGCGAACCTAGCTACTACCAAAGATGGGGGTAAGACTTGGAAGTTACAAGCAGTGAACGAAAACCCAGGCTATAAAAGTTGTGTGCAATATGTTCCAGGTACCAAGGGACAAGGCATTGTGGCCCTTGGTTTTAAGGGCATCTCCTATTCCAAAGATGGTGGGCTACATTGGGAAACCCTCTCAGATGCCTCTTTTTACACCCTGAGATTTGCCAACTCCACCACAGCTTATGCTGCAGGGAAAGGGGCTATGGCAAAGTTGGTATTTTATTAAGGGGCTACTTTTAATTTAATAATTTGTGCTTTTGCTAGCGCATGGATGGTCTCTATGTACGTCTCTTTTTTTTAAAAGTCATTGATATGTGTTTACATCTAAGTTCATCTCAAAAAAACTACTTCTACTAAGGCTCTTATTGAATAGCATTTTCTGAAATGCTTAAGTGATATAATGGCCTATAATAATCCATCCAATTATCTGTTCATAATTATTGTTTAAAATACAATTCTTTGAAGTAAATAATTGACCAAATGGGTACTATAAACTTCCAGATATCTTTATTGTTAACTATGCCTCTACTTTTTAAAACATAATAATCTAGAATACATCTGTATATATAGTAACAGAAGATCAGTAAAATTATTCTACTTTCATTAAAATACAAAGTAGCACTGATGATTAAAATTAATGGTAAAAATATAGCTGTATAGTATTTTTTTAAAGTCATTTTTTTTATTTAAAAAGATTCATAACATTGACCACCTGTAGGATAATTATCATAAGCACACAAAGCGGCCATGCCTATAGCAACTTGTGGAACAAAAGCTGTTGATATTGAAACAAAAAGCGATGTCCAGCCTCTTTTAGAGTAAACATCTTCCATACAATCCACTATAGCTTGTCCATATGATCCTTCAAAACATTTAAATCCACTTTTTATAATACCAAAAGAACTTTTTTTATTTATTGGTGATGATTTAAATTTAATTTCTTTTGATATTTTGTTGAAGGTTACGCTCATTATTGATTTACCACTTAAACTAAAATATTCAATTTTTTTAATATTTTCAGAAAAATTTAAAGTTTTAACATGAAACAAAGGTCTTATGACTCCATTCTCTTTTAAAAAACTAACACCATTATTTTCTGAATTATTTGGATTAATATTTTTTTGATTCACTATGATAAACTCTTTATCATCGATTTTATATGAATTGACATTATTAAAATCCAAATCGAACTCACTATTTTTGTTAATTAAATTTTCAGTAATTTTAGATTCATGCCATTTTTTAATCCTCTCTATATTTGCATTGTTAGTTTTATCAAATTGCAATTCATTAAGAGGATGTTCAATTATGTTTTCTGATCTTTGATTTTTATCCAATACATTAAGCTCCGTTGTTGATTCATTGGAACAACTTACTAAAAAGATTAAGATACAAGTTAAACTACTTTTTAAGAAAATATTTTTCATCTTGATTAATTTAATTTAAGGTAAAAATGCGCCTTAATGTTACTATCAAAATAAAAATATGGGATTAAGTATTTATTGATACTCTAATCTGTTTAAAAGCATACATTTAAGGATTAAATGTATTTGAAGTAGTATTATTTAGTAGTTATAGATAAGAAATCCTACAACTTAGGCATTTCTTCCTCTTTCTTTTGACGCTGTTCGTTTCGGTTTTTGCGGTAAAGGCTCATGAGGTGTCTTCTAAAGCCTTCTTCTACATGAACGAGTGCTAATGCTTTTTTGGCGGGTAGAACGCCTTTGAGCGCCTTGAACATTTTTTGAAGTGAAGCTTCTTCGCTGCTTTTTTTACTGAGATATTCAGATAGTTTGTCCCCAGCTTCTGATTCATTCAATTCATCTGCTTTGAGAATACGGTGGTTCATATTCTTTCGCATATAAGAGTACATTTCTATCTGAACTGTTTCGTGTTGGTTGTAGATGGGCCAGAATTTTTCTGCTTCTTCAGGGCTCAAGGCTAAGTGCTCTGTAAAGTATGCCACTTTCAGGGTTTTAATTTTTTCTAAGTCTTCCTTGGATTGGGCTGTATTTATCTGGCTGGATCCAAAGGCCAATAGGCACATAATCAACATCTTATTCATAGTCATTTGGATTAAATTCTATTGCTTCTATAGGGTGTAACTGTGTATTTAAATAGTCTTCGAGCCCTTCGCTTAGCGGACTGTTCTCTGCCCATTGTGTGGAATTGTCATCTATAAATTCAGCCATGTCATAAGCGGTAATCGCATCTGTGGCATAGTCCCAATACTGGTCTATAGCAGCAACATCCATAGTGTCTAAACTATCAGTAGGAGACTTAAAAATAAAAGGAGTGCTTAGTAAAAACACCAACATTGCTGCTGCTGCCAAGGCTGGTTGTACCCAAGACATTGAAATGACTTTAGGATTGTGTTCAAAAGGCTGCTCTGGAGGAATATTTTGACCAAACTTTTCTAACAGCGCTTCTTCTGGCAGGGAAACGGTAAAATTTATCAGATACTGCGCTGGTGTTTTAAATGGATCCTGAAACTCAGAAGACCCACTACTGTCTTTAGCCCTAAGGTCTTTGGGAACAGATACCTTAAATGCCTCGAAAAAGTTTTCGGGCGTTTTAAAAGGTGAGGATGCTTTGTTTTCAGGTTTCATATTAGTAAGACGTTATTTTTTTACTTTGGTTTAATTCGAGCTCAGGTATTTTTTTAGTTTTTGAATTGCTAGGTGATAGGACGTTTTAAGTGCCCCTTCAGAAGTGTCTAGTATTTCAGACATTTGTGCGTAGGGCATTTCTTGATAGTAACGCATATTAAAAACCAATTTTTGCTTCTCGGGCAGGCTGGCAATGGCTTTTTGTAAAGAGAGCGCTATGTGGTCTCCCTCAAAATAGACATCGGCCGTGAGGCCTTCTAATTGTTTTTCTTGATATTCTCCCAAGGGAACGCCTCCTTTTTGAGCCTCGATTTTTAAATAAGTAAGGGCTTCATTGGTCGCAATTCGGTACATCCAGGAGAACAATTTACTATCGCCTTTGAAACCATCTAGATTTCTAAATACCTTAATGAAGGTATTCTGAAGGACGTCGTCTGCGAAATCGTGTTGGAGTACAATCCTTCGGATATGCCAATAGAGACGCTCTTTATAGGTCTCTACCAAAATAGTAAAGGCTTTTTCAGAGCGAATGGGATTTTTAAGGGCTTCTATGAGGGCTAATTCTTCCAATCAATTGTTGTCTGATACTAAGATACCACAATAGGTAAAAGGTTTAATACAGCTTTTAAAATACTGTTGGTTTTTAGCGTTTTCAGTCCTTTCAGTCTCTTGCTTATTTTCGTTTCTATGCAAGTGTCTGCAAGGTCACTAACTTGTGGTAATGGCCCTTTTGGTTTAAAAGTGCTTGGTGGGTGCCCTGCTCGATAATTTTTCCTTGCTGCATAACCACAATGAGTTGGGCATGTTGGATGGTGGAAAGTCTGTGGGCAATGACAATTGAAGTCCTGTTTTTCATGAGGGTTTCTAAGGCATCTTGTACCAGCTTTTCACTTTCAGTATCTAGGGCAGAGGTAGCCTCATCTAAGATCATTAATGGCGGGTTTTTTAAAATGGCCCGGGCAATAGATATTCTTTGTTTTTGTCCGCCACTGAGCTTGTTTCCTGAATCTCCAATATTGGTGTGGTAGCCTTCCTTAAACTGACTAATAAATTCGTGACAATTGGCCAGTTTGGCTGCAGCTATAATGTCTTCTTCAGATGCGTCTGGTTTTCCGAGCGCTATATTGTTTAAAATACTGTCATTGAACAGTAAGGCGTCTTGAGAAACAAGCCCCATTAGTTTTCTGAGGTGGGGGAGTGGTACTTCATTGATGGGGGTACCATCTATGGTAATACTTCCTTTTTGTGGGTCGTAGAAGCGCATGAGTAAATTGGCTAAAGTACTCTTACCACTTCCTGATTGTCCTACCAAAGCCACTGTTTGCCCCTTGGTGACCTTTAGGTTAAAATGGTCCAAAACCAATTCTTTGTCATAAGAGAAGGATAGGTCTTTGAATTCTATTGCTTCATGAATGGTTTCTATCTCTTTTTGACTAGAAATATCTAGTGGGTTTTTTGCTTCCAGTATTTCCAATACCCTTGCAGCGGCGGCATTTCCTTTTTTAACACCATAACTCGCTTTACTCATCGCTTTGGCAGGGGTGAGTATTTGGTAGGCCAAAGACATATAGGTAATAAATAATTCTGGCTTTAAACTGCCTTCTACCAAGACCATTCTACCTCCGTACCACAATAGGATCCCAATTACGGTAATGCCTAAAAATTCAGAGGAGGGTGAGGCTAAGTTTTGGCGGTTTAGTAGGCTGTTTGAGAATTTGTAAAAACGCTGGGTGGAGGCTTTAAATTTATCTGAAAAAAGCGGTTCTGCAGTAAAGGCTTTAATGATTTTCAGACCCCCTAGAGTTTCTTCTACAATAGATAAAAAATGGCCTTGTTCTTCTTGAACTCTGTCAGATTTTTTCTTCAATGATTTTCCCAATAAGGAGATGAGGTATCCTGAAATGGGTAGAAATACAAATACAAACAAGGTGAGCTTGGCACTCATGATAAGCATGGCTGTAATAGTAAAAAGAATGGTTAATGGTTCCCTAACGACCAATTCTAAAACCGATAAAAAGGAGTGTTGTATCTCCAGAACATCTGAAGAAATTCGGGCCATAGTATCTCCCTTTCGCTTCTCTGAATAGAAGCCTAAAGGCAGTGAAATACTCTTGTCATAAAGCGCGTTTCTTAGGTCTTTGAGCACTCCGTTTCTCAGAAATGTAATGAAGTACATGGCCAAATAACCAAATAGGTTTTTTAGAAAAAACATCCCTATAACGAGTCCTACCATGAATAAAAGGGCAGTTCCTTCTCCCTCAGAGGCCTTTTGAGTGACAAAGTAGTTTAAGGCTTGTTCTACATATACTTTTGTGTTGGAAATACCTTGCCAATTTGGGGGGGTGTATAAAGCTTCTGTTTGCTTGAATAAAACAGACAGCATGGGGAATAAAGAGACCATGGCTAAGGTGCCGAATAAGGCATAAAAAATATTGGCGATAATGTTTAATACCGCATACTTTTTGTAAGGTCTTGCATAACGCAATATTTTTTTAAAATACTCCATGTTTTTTTATCAAATATGGGTCGCTATTCACGCGAAATGTTACAAGGCTATTTCCTTGAGTATATTGTTGATTTTTAAGTCTAAGACTGCTTTAACAGTAGGGTAGTTCTCCGCTCGGTCTAAGGGCGTATTTACGCTAATATAAAACTTTATTTTAGGTTCTGTCCCTGAGGGTCTTGCCGCAAGTTTTGTGCCGTGCTCGGTAGTGTAAATTAGCACGTTAGATGCAGGAAGCGCTATTTTTTGAATTTCTTTTGTCTTTAGGTTGGTGGCTGCTCCATTTAGATAATCATGTACCCATAGCACTTTTTCTCCATCGATAGTTTCTAGCGGTTGTTCTCTGAGACGTTTCATGTTATTCTCAATAGCGATACTCCCTTCTTTTCCTTTTTTGGTGATGGAAATTAAATGCTCCTGGTAACAACCGTATTCTAGATAAAGCGCAATGAGCTCCTCCATGAGCGTATTTCCTTTTGCTTTAGCAAAACTGGCCATTTCACAGGCTAAAAGACTGGCAGTAACAGCGTCTTTGTCTCTTACAAAGTCTCCCACCATAAATCCAAAACTCTCTTCTCCACCCCCTATAAAGTATTGGTCTGGGTGTTTTTTAATCACATCTGCTATCCATTTAAAACCCGTCAATGTAGTCTTGCATTCAATATGATAAGCCGCCGCCATAGCATCCATCATGGGCGTGGAAACGATGGTAGAAGCTATATAGTCAGAGGCTAGTAAGCCTTGCTCTTTTCTTTTTCCCAATAAAAAAGCAGTCATTAATACCATACATTGGTTTCCATTGAGTAGTTGCAGCTTTCCGTCTAAACCTCTGACGGCTACGCCTAATCGGTCACTGTCTGGATCTGTTCCAATAACAATGTCTGCTTGGGTTTCTTCTCCTAAAGCTAAAGCCATAGCCAAGGCTTCTGGCTCCTCAGGGTTTGGAGAGCTAACTGTGGGGAAATCTCCATTTGGCTCAGCCTGCTCTTTGACAATATTTATAGTATATCCAGCTTTCTCTAGTACGGCTGGAATGGCTGTAATAGCGGTGCCGTGGAGCGAGGTAAATACAATGTTTAATGCTTTTTTATTGGGCGCATTAAAGTTTGCTTGGGCGCAGCTTTGCGTTATAAATGCCTTATCTACTGCAGGATCTATTGTTTTTATAAAAGCTTTGTTGGGTGTAAAATGAATGGCGTCAAAAGATACAGATTCAATTTCTTTAATAATATCTTGGTCTTCCGGCGGGACTATTTGCCCGCCATCTGTCCAGTATACTTTGTATCCATTGTATTCTGGTGGATTGTGAGAAGCGGTCAGTACAATTCCTGCATGGCATTTTAAATGCTTTAGGGTAAATGATAGAGCGGGCGTTGTTCTGAGCTCAGGAAACAAATGAGCCGTAATATGGTTGGCAGAAAATACATTCGCTACAATTTGCGCCAAGGAGTCGCTTTGGTGCCTGCAATCATAAGCGATGGCTACCGAAAGATTTTGGTTTGGATACTGTTTTTTGAGGTAATTAGAAATACCCTGAGTGTTTTTGCCTAATGTGTAGGCATTAATCCTATTGGGACCTACCCCCATGAGTCCACGCATTCCACCTGTTCCAAAGGCTAGGTTTTTATAAAAAGCGTCTTCGAGTTCTAAAGGATTTTTAGTAGCTAATTGCGCTACTTCCTTTTGAGTCTGATCGTCAAAAGGTGCTTTTTTCCAAGCGGCTATTTCTTTCTCTATTTGGGCTGTGCTCATAAGATAAAACTACTGCTTTTTAAAAGCAGTAGTCTCTTTAATATTATAATGTACTTGGTCTTTTTGTTGTCGGATCATAATCTCTCCAAGGAAGCCGGCTAAAAACAGTTGGGTCCCTAATATCATGGCAGTGAGGGATATGTAGAATTCAGGTCTGTTGGTAATTAATCTACCACTAGGATGAATGAATAATTTATCTATCCCTAAATAGAAGGCAAATCCAAACCCAATAAAAAACATCACCACACCCCAGGCGCCAAATAAATGCATGGGTCTTTTGCCAAACGTAGATAAAAACCAAATAGTGATTAAATCTAAAAAGCCGTTGATGAATCTACTCATACCAAATTTTGTTTTGCCATATTTTCTGGCTTTGTGTTGTACAATTTGTTCTCCTATTTTGTGAAAGCCTGCATTTTTAGCCAATACAGGAATGTATCTGTGCATTTCACCAGATACTTCTATGTTTTTGACTACCTCCAGTTTGTAGGCTTTTAAACCACAATTAAAATCATTTAGGGATAGACCAGATGTTTTTCTAGCGGCCCAATTAAATAATTTTGATGGAATGTTTTTGGTGAAGAGGTGGTCGTATCGTTTCTTTTTCCAACCGGAGACTAAGTCTAGTCCCTGCGTGCTAATGGCTTTATGCAGTGCAGGAATTTCTTCTGGAGAATCTTGAAGGTCCGCATCCATAGTAATGACTACCTGACCTTTTACTGCTTTGAACCCAGCATGAAGTGCTTGAGATTTGCCGTAATTGGCTGTAAAACGAATCCCTTTTACTTGTGGGTATTTTTCACTTATAGATGTTATAATAGCCCATGATTGGTCTGTGCTGCCGTCATCTATAAATAGAACTTCATATAAAAAATGATTGGATTGCATCACTGATGCAATCCAATCATGTAATTCTAATATAGAGTCTTCCTCATTTAAAAGAGGAATTACAATAGAAATATCCATTAGTGTACTAAAGAATTAATTTTCTCAAAAGTACAATTTATATTTATGCTTGAGCGTCTTTCTTTAAGATCAATCCGCCTAATAGTCCAATGATTAAACCGCCAAATGCATTAAAAATAAGCATGAATGGGTAGGCTACCCAGAAAAACTTCGCTTGCTGGTCTGTGATCATGTCTAATTGTTCGTTAGAAATGGTAGGATTGCTTTCTATCATAGTAGCTCTAGTGAGTTCTCCAGTTTTAGCTATAAAATCTGGTTCAATAAAGTTGACCAATACAATAGTGAAAACGATAGAATAAATAGCGGCTATAACAGAACTACCTGTGCCTATTTTTAAAGCTTGTTTTAGGGTTAAGCTTCCGTTTTCTTTTCTAAAATTAAAGATTCCTAAAATTACAGCACCGACTAAAATAGCGATGCTTACGATTGTTTTTCCACTGCCTTGATCGTATAACATATCTAGAGAGATAAGCATAAAACTAAAGACAACACTAACTATACCAGCAATAGAACCATAAGTAAATGAGAATTTCCCAATGTTTGGACTGTTTGTTTCCATGTTTATTTTAATTAAAATGATTTGTGATTAGTTAGTAAAAGTAATCTGTTTTTTGTTACAATTCAAATAAGATATTTTATTTTGTATTTTTGTAGCAGATTCGTTGTAAGTTTATGAAAAAGTATTAAATTTGCACTTCTAAAATTACAATACAGAATTAAGTTAAATATCATGAGAAAAGGAATTCACCCGGATAATTACAGATTAATTGCTTTCAAAGACATGTCTAATGAAGAGGTTTTTTTAGCTAAATCTGCTGCTGAAACAAAAGAAACTTTAGAAATAGATGGTGTTGAGTATCCAGTAATAAAAATGGAAATTTCAAGGACTTCCCATCCGTTCTACACTGGTAAAGCTAAATTAGTAGATACAGCTGGACGTATTGACAAGTTCAAGAATAAATACGATAAGTTTAAGAAATAAACCACTTAAGCTGAAAGACATTGAGTCACGTTCTGTACCTTTCAGAACGTGACTTTTTTTTTAACCCATTTTGAATCAATTATATGAATTACATATTATTTGATGGTCCAAACAGAACCGCGTTATTGCCCTTCACCTATACGAGGCCAGTAGCAGATATTGCATGGGGCATAGGTTCCATTAGAGATAGCTGGGAGAGCGTATTGGGTTACACCACCTCTACGATTACAGAGCCTTGTTTAAGTGAGGTGTGGCCCACTGTTTTTTTTGAATCAAATGTGTTTATTAATGCAGCTTATTTGCCTACGCCTGACCTAGTGAACAAAGTTAAAGAACTCAATGAAGGGGAGGCGATTTTTGATGGCGAAGCTGTCGTGGCTTTTTTTGCAGATGACTCTGAAGAGGATATAATTTTTGACAGCTTAAAAGCTATTGATACAACAGGTGATTTTTTATCTATTTCAAATACATGGGACATATTTTCTAAAAATGATTTAGCCATTGCGTTAGATTTTGATATTCTCACGGAAGACCGAGAAAGTGAACCCATACCTGAAAGTGTTCAGGTGATTGGGCCAGGTCAGATTTTTGTAGAAGCAGGAGCACAGTTACAATACTGTATTTTAAACGCGACAAATGGCCCAATATTTTTAGGGGCTCATTCAGAGGTCATGGAGGGTAGTTTGATTAGAGGGCCTTTTGCTTTGGGATCACACGCTATGGTTAAAATGGGCGCTAAGATCTACGGAGCTACCTCTATTGGAGCTAAGAGTAAAGTAGGAGGTGAGTTGAACAATGTGGTGATGTTTCCTTTTTCTAATAAAGGCCATGAAGGGTTTTTAGGTAATGCAGTGATAGGGTCCTGGTGTAATTTAGGGGCAGACACCAACAATTCCAACCTAAAAAATAGCTATGAGAACGTACGCCTTTGGGATTATGCTGAAGAACGTTTTGCTAAGACTGGCTTACAGTTTTGTGGATTAATGATGGGTGATCACAGTAAAAGCGCTATTAATACTATGTTCAATACAGGAACGGTTGTAGGAGTAGCTTCAAATATTTTTGGTGCTGGTTTTGCTAAAAATTTTATCCCAAGTTTTTCTTGGGGAGGCATTCAGAATAGCACCATTCATAGTTTCGAAAAAGCATTGGCAACCGCGAAAATTATGATGGAACGTAAAGGAGAAATCCTTTCTGAAAGTGATCAAATGATTTTGGAGGACGTATATAAACAGTCCCAGAAATGGAGAAAAGAATAGCATGAAGAAAAAAGTCGCATTTCACACCTTGGGTTGTAAATTAAATTTTTCTGAAACGGCTACTATAGCTTCTCAAATGGAAGCAGCAGATTTCGAAAAAGTGCCCTTTGAATCCAAGGCAGACGTTTATGTGATTAACACCTGTTCTGTCACTGAAAATGCAGACAAACGATTTAAAGATATTGTCAAAAAGGCGCAAAAAATCAACGAAAAGGCCTTTGTGGCTGCTGTAGGTTGTTATGCACAGTTAAAACCTGAAGCCCTGGCAGATGTAGACGGCGTAGATTTGGTACTTGGGGCTACAGAAAAGTTCAATCTTACTGCGTATTTAAACGATCTGACAAAACAAGAAGTTGGAACGGTACATGCCTGTGAAATTAAGGAGGCAGATTTTTATGTAGGTGGTTATGCCATAGGCGAACGCACGAGAGCCTTTCTAAAAGTACAGGATGGTTGTGATTACAAGTGCACTTATTGTACCATTCCATTGGCTAGAGGAATTTCTAGAAGTGATACATTAGAAAATGTCCTTAAAAATGCCCAAGAAATTGCGTCAAAAGGAATAAAAGAAATAGTACTTACCGGAGTTAATATTGGGGATTACGGTAAAGGAGAATTTGGAAATAAAAAGCACCTTCATACTTTTTTCGATTTAGTTCAAGCCCTAGAAAAGATTCCAGGTATTTCTCGCTTGAGAATTTCATCTATAGAACCAAATTTGCTCAAAAATGAAACCATAGAGATGGTGTCAAAAAGCCGGGTATTTGTACCTCACTTTCACATTCCTCTTCAGAGTGGTTCTGATACCGTTTTAAAAAAGATGAAACGCAGGTATTTGACTGGTTTGTATCGCGATAGGATAGCTACCATTCAAAGACAAATGCCGCATGCTTGTATTGGGGTAGACGTTATTGTTGGTTTTCCGGGAGAAACAGAGGAAGATTTTTTAGAAACCTATGCGTTTTTGAATCAATTGGGCGTGTCATATTTACACGTTTTTACTTATTCAGAACGAGACCGTACAGAGGCTGCTAGTATGGGTGAAGTGGTGCCAATGACTATTCGTAATAAGCGATCAAAAATGCTTAGGGGTTTATCCGTGAAATTGCGAAGGGCTTTTTATGAATCTCAAATAGACACTAAAAGAACCGTTTTGTTTGAAGGAGAGAATAAAAAAGGATATATCCATGGTTTTACTGAAAACTATGTCAAAGTCAAAACACCCTGGGATCCTGCTCTAGTGAATACATTAGCAGAGGTGAGGCTTAAGAATATAGATGAAGATGGATTGGTTCGCTTTGATTATATGAATAATAAATAAAATTTTTTCATACAAATTTCCACCAATAAAGGTATATTAAAGCGGCCCCTTGTTTCTAGTGAATTAGATTCTAATGCCTACAGGAAGCATGTCTTTATATTTTCTATTCTTTTTAAGAAAACTTGCAATTTCAGGACTTGTAGGTACCACCCTTAATTCTTGTTCTTTAATATCTTCCAGTACAGCAATAATGAAAGCTTCTTTAAACCCTGGCTGGGTTATTTCAGAGGGTATAATGAGCTTGGTTAAAAATATTTTGCGCTCCTGAGCGGCATATTCAATTTTTGCCAAAGAGGATTCTACAGTAGTTTCATATTGTCTAAGAAAACTATTGTTAGTGATAGCTATTTCGCTCATGTTTGGGTGGGTGTTTTTTGATTTAAAAATCCTGTGCTAAAAATAATGTTGCATTTAGCATAAAATTAACTTTGCAAAAGTAAACAAAAAAAAGCTAATCACCTAACTTTGAGGCTGCCTAGCTTGAGTTGAATGTAAATTTCATAGCCAATGATCCATTTATGAGTTCTGTTAAAATCCCTGTTTATTTTATGCCTGGCATGGCAGCAAATCCAAAGATTTTTGAAAACATACAATTGGATGCCGCTGTATTTGACCTTCATTATCTCTCTTGGGACCTTCCTAATAAAAATGAATCACTTCAATCTTATGCTGCCCGAATAGCCCAAAGAATTACTCATAAAAACCCTGTTTTGGTGGGCGTCTCTTTTGGAGGTATTTTGGTGCAAGAAATCGCTAAGATCATTGCCGTAAGAAAAATTATTATTATTTCTAGCGTTAAATCTACTCAGGAGTTGCCTAAGAAAATGATTTTTGCCAAGCACACCAAGATTCATAAGTTCCTCCCTACGCAGTTGGTTACCAATATGGAATTGGTGGCAAAGTTTGCCTTGGGAGATTTCATGCAAAAGCGCGCTCATTTATATGAGAAATACCTCAGCGTAAGAGACCCTTACTATATAGATTGGTCTATTGATCAAATTGTCAATTGGGAGCAAGCGGAGGCTATGCCTAATACCATTCATATTCAAGGATCACTAGATACCGTTTTTCCAGTATATTATATTAAAGATTATATTTCTATTTCCAAAGGAACCCATTCTATGATTATTTATAAGTACAAATGGTTTAACGAAAACCTTCCCGATATTTTGAAAGACTAATGCAATTCGTTAAATTGTAATATAATTTTATCTATGGATCTATTTAAAAAAGCACTTCAGTTTGTAGGTGCCATTGCAATTGTTTTTACCTTGGTTTTTGCTATTAAATCAAATAATAATGGCAACAGCCCCTCAAGCACCTCAGTTTCTATTGAAAATGACGCCACTGGGTTAAAAGCAGTGGTTATGTCACTCCCTATTCCGAGTGACTTAAATTTTGCCGGAGAACCGGTCCCATTGAATGAACAAGAAGTGTTAGAAAGGGTAGACAGAGAGTTTCTCGTAAACACCTATTGGCAGTCTAATGCATTATTATTGATGAAACGGTCTCAAAAATATTTCCCTATCATGAGGCCTATATTAGATTCCTATGGTATTCCAGAAGATTTTTTATACTTGGCTGTAGCTGAAAGTGGCCTAGAGTCATTGCGTTCTCCAGCTGGTGCAGCTGGATTTTGGCAGCTTATGAAAGGGACCGCAAAGGATTATACATTAGAAGTCAATAGCAATGTAGACGAAAGGTACCATGTTGAGAAAGCTACTGAGGTAGCTTGTAAATACATTTTAAAGGCCAAAGAGAAATTTGGGTCTTGGACCTTAGCAGCGGCCGCATATAATGCTGGAAACAGAGGTATTTCAAGGCAATTGGAAAAGCAGCAAGCAACCAATTATTACGATTTATTACTGGGTCAGGAAACAGGCCGATATGTCTTTAGAATCCTCGCGTTAAAAACGATCATGAACGATCCCATCACTTATGGTTTTATGCTAAATGACACTGATTATTACAAATCGACTCCAACAAAGCAAATAGAGATTGACAAACCGCTTAAAAATTTAACTGATTTTGCTCGTTCCCATGACTTTAGCTACAAAATATTAAAGCGACACAACCCATGGCTAAGACAGGGTCACCTGAACAATAGATCAAGAAAAAAGTATCAAATAGAGATCCCTTTAGAAATGGATCAAACCCCTGATTAAAATAACAGCACTTTTTTTGCTAACATCATTTAAGTCATGAAGATTTATATTTTCTTAAGCTGTTGAGACATCATTTTAATTTGCTCAGCCAGCATGTTTTGTTTGTCCAGTTTTTTAGCTTCTTGCAATAGGGTAGTGGCCTCTCTTTTTCTTCTTTTCTGCATGGCAATTCCAGCCAAGCTCAATTTGGCCATGGCCACGTCATAATCCATAGTTAGCCCCAGTTTTAAAGCTTTTTTGAAGAACTTCTCTGCTTGAGATAAATTGGTTTGAGAGTGAATAATTCCATGTAAGTAATTAAAATAGCCCTGTTGCTTTTTAGTCAGCGCTGCTTCTGGATGTTTGATTTTAGCCAACCAATTGGCTGTTCCGGCCAAATCTTGTTTTCTCATTTTTAAGAAAGCCAAAAGAATCATTTCGTTTCTGTAGTAAAGAAATATGAATACAGTAGAAAGTAACACCAGGCTAATACCATTACCAATATTCCCTTCTATAAATTGGTAAATGGCATATGCATTAATAGCTGCGGCAATGATAAGTTTGAAAATTTTATGAAACATGTTGTATTTTATATAATTATTCGATAGTTTTATAAACAACACCTGGGTATTTACACCTCTTTAAATGGCTGGATTGTTTTCTGTTGCAAACCTACAAAAAAACATCCAAAATATTTTTTAAAATAGGCTTGCTAAAGCAAAAAGTCTTTGTATATTTGCGCCCAGCTTTTGGGAACAGATTAACAAAAGCTTTAATATAAGTAATCCGTTTAAAACACGCTCGATGAAAAGAACATATCAGCCATCAAAAAGGAAAAGAAAGAACAAACACGGTTTTAGAGAACGTATGGCTTCTGCTAACGGTAGAAAAGTCCTTGCTAGAAGAAGAGCAAAAGGGAGAAAAAAACTATCTGTATCTTCAGAATTGAGACACAAGAAATAATGATTGATTTTTCAAAATATATAGGTGTTACTTTTTATTAAGTAACACCTTTTTTTTTGATTTTTTTTTAAGAAATACACGAATACCAAAAAAAAACACACTATGCCAAAAAGAGATGAACTGAAATGTATTTTAATTATTGGGTCAGGACCTATTGTGATCGGACAAGCTTGTGAATTCGATTATGCAGGCTCTCAATCCCTCAGATCTCTTAGAGAAGACGGTATAGAAACTGTTCTGATCAATAGCAACCCAGCTACGATCATGACAGACCCATCTATGGCAGATCACGTATATTTAAAGCCATTGACGTCAAAATCTATTGTTGAGATTTTAGAAGCACATCCAAATATAGATGCTGTATTGCCCACTATGGGAGGGCAAACTGCTTTAAACCTCTGTATTGAGTGTGACGAAAAAGGCATTTGGGAAGACCATAAAGTAGAATTAATAGGGGTAGATATAGACGCGATTAATATTACCGAAGACAGGGAGCAATTTAGAAACCTGATGGTTAAGATAGGCATTGGTATGGCCCCTCAAGCTACCGCTACCTCATTTTTAAAAGGTAAAGAAATTGCGCAAGAATTTGGCTTTCCTCTAGTGATCAGAGCATCCTACACCCTTGGAGGTGCAGGAGCTGCTATTGTTCACGACCCAAAAGATTTTGATGAATTATTGAGTAGGGGCTTGGAAATTTCTCCCATTCATGAGGTGATGATAGATAAAGCCGTAATGGGCTGGAAAGAATATGAGTTGGAATTACTCAGAGATAAGAATGACAACGTGGTCATTATTTGTACCATTGAAAATATGGATCCAATGGGGATTCATACGGGAGATTCTATTACAGTAGCTCCTGCAATGACATTGTCAGACAAGACTTTCCAGCGCATGAGAGATATGGCCATTAAAATGATGCGTAGCATTGGAGATTTTGCTGGAGGCTGTAACGTGCAATTTGCTGTTTCTCCAGACGAAAAGGAAGATATTATTGCCATTGAAATTAACCCAAGGGTATCTAGGTCTTCTGCGTTAGCCTCTAAAGCTACTGGTTATCCTATTGCAAAGATTGCCTCTAAACTTGCTATTGGGTATACCTTAGATGAGTTGAGTAACCAAATTACCCAATCCACTTCTGCTTTATTTGAGCCTACCTTAGATTATGTTATTGTCAAAATCCCAAGATGGAATTTTGACAAATTTGAAGGTTCAGACAGGACTTTGGGACTTCAGATGAAATCTGTAGGAGAGGTCATGGGAATAGGTAGGTCTTTTCAAGAAGCCTTACACAAAGCCACACAATCTTTAGAGATTAAGCGAAATGGCCTAGGCGCAGATGGTAAAGGATACACCAATTACGAGCAGATTATAAGCAAATTAACCATAGCGAGTTGGGATAGGGTATTTGTTATCTATGACGCCATTCAAATGGGAATACCCCTTTCTAGGATTCACGAGATCACTAGAATAGACATGTGGTTCTTAAAGCAATACGAGGAATTGTATATGCTGGAAAAAGAGATAAATACTTTTACTTTAGATACCTTACCAAAGGACTTATTGTTAGAAGCCAAGCAAAAAGGTTTTGCAGACAGACAAATTGCCCATATGGTCTCTTGCCTAGAGAGTCAAATTTACCAGAAGAGGTCAGAAATGGATATCAATAGGGTGTATAAATTGGTAGACACATGTGCTGCCGAGTTTAAAGCCATGACCCCATATTATTACTCTACTTTCGAAGCAGAGCAGGAAACTCCAGAAGGAAAGTGTTTTGTCGCCAATGATTCCATAGTAACAGATCGAAAGAAAGTAGTGGTTTTAGGATCTGGTCCAAACAGAATTGGCCAAGGAATAGAATTCGATTACTGTTGTGTTCACGGTGTTTTAGCAGCAGCAGAATGTGGCTATGAGACCATTATGATTAACTGTAATCCTGAAACAGTGTCTACAGATTTTGACACGGCAGATAAATTGTATTTTGAGCCAGTATTTTGGGAGCATATTTACGATATTATTAGGCATGAAAAGCCTGAAGGTGTTATTGTTCAGTTGGGCGGGCAAACAGCGCTTAAACTAGCAGAAAAATTAGAGAAGCATGGAATTAAAATTCTAGGCACTAGCTTTAAGTCACTAGATTTAGCAGAAGATAGAGGAAGTTTCTCGAATCTTCTCAAGGAAAATAACATTCCTTTTCCAGAATTTGGCGTTGCCGAAACAGCAGATGAGGCCCTTGCATTATCTGACCATCTCAATTTCCCATTACTAGTGAGACCTTCTTATGTATTGGGTGGTCAAGGGATGAAGATTGTGATTAACAAACAAGAATTAGAGGAGCATGTAGTAGATTTATTACGAAAGATTCCAAATAATAAGTTGTTGTTAGACAATTACTTAGATGGTGCTATTGAAGCTGAAGCCGATGCCATTTGTGACGGAGAAGACGTTTACATCATTGGAATTATGGAGCACATTGAACCCTGTGGAATTCACTCTGGAGATTCAAATGCGACACTGCCTCCTTTTAACCTTGGAGAGTTTGTGATGCAACAGATCAAAGACCACACAAAGAAGATTGCTTTAGCGCTTAACACAGTAGGTTTAATCAATATTCAGTTCGCGGTAAAGGATGACATTGTCTATATTATTGAAGCCAATCCTAGGGCATCTAGAACAGTTCCTTTCATAGCAAAAGCGTATAAAGAGCCTTATGTAAATTACGCCACTAAAGTGATGTTAGGTCATAACAAAGTGAAAGATTTCAATTTTAATCCTCAATTAGAAGGATACGCTATTAAGCAACCTGTGTTCTCTTTTGATAAGTTTCCAAATGTGAATAAAAACTTAGGTCCTGAAATGAAGAGTACGGGAGAGAGTATTTTGTTTATTGACAGCCTTAAAGACGACGCTTTTTACGAGTTATACCAGCGAAGAAAGATGTATCTAAGTAAATAATATACTTGCACTAGTCAAAAAAAAGGCGGCCAATGGCCGCCTTTTTTTTGACTTATTCTTCGAGTAGGTTTTCAGTGTCACTCCTTTTTAGCAGTGCTTCTGGAAGTGATTTCTTCGCCCTGGCACCCATTTTCTTGAGTTTTTCTACACTAGTAATTAGGTTTCCTTTGCCCTCAACCAATTTGTTCATAGCTGCTGAGTAAGCCCCTTTAGACTCATCCATTTTTTTTCCTAATTGAATGAGGTCTTGAGAAAAACCTTCAAATTTGTCATAGAGTGCACCAGCTTGTCTCGCAATCTCTAGTGCGTTTTTCTGTTGCTTTTCATTGGTCCACATGGTTACTATGGTCCTAAGTGTTGCCAATAAAGTACTTGGGGTAACAATCACAATATTCTGTTCAAAAGCCTTAGTGTAAATGCTAGGATCCTCATTAATGGCTACTGCAAAAGCAGGTTCTATTGGAACAAAAAGTAGCACAAAATCTGGGCTTTCTATTTGGTAAAGATCCTCATATTTTTTGGCAGACAATTGGTCAATATGTCTTTTTAAAGAATTGAGGTGTTCTTTTAATTGGACCGCAGCTTCTTGGTCATTTTCGGCATTCACATACCTTTCATAGTGGGTCAATGAAACCTTAGAATCTACAATCATCTTATTGCCATCTGGAAGCGCAATCACTACATCTGGCATAAGCCTATTTCCCTCTTCTGTTTCGAAACTTTGCTGAACAAAATATTCTCTATCTTTCTCTAAGCCAGATTTCTCTAATACCCTTTCTAAAACCAATTCACCCCAATTTCCTTGCATTTTAGAATCTCCTTTTAAAGCTTTTGTCAGGTTTTCTGCTTCCTGGGTAATCTTTAAGTTTTGTGATTGTAGGGTAATTAGCTGCTCTTTTAGTGCGGCGTGAATATGAATGTTTTCTTTCTGTGAATCTTCTACTTTTTTCTCAAAGAGTTGAATTTTCTCCTGAAGGGGTAAGAGTATATTAGCAATGTTTTCTTTGTTTTGATGGGTAAATTTTTGACTCTTTTCGTCTAGTATTTTATTCGCAAGATTTTCAAACTCTTTAGCGAATTTTTCTTGAAGTTTAGAGACTTCGTCTTTTTGTTCGTTATTCTTTTCTTCTAAATGCCTCAGGTTTGCTTCCATTCTTGCCTGGTCGTTACCTAATATTTCTTTTTCAGATTGTAGGATTTGTTTGGTTTCCTCTGTTTTTTTAAGCAGTGCTTCACTTTGTGTTAATCTGGCTTCTAAGCCTGCAATTTTTTCATTACTGTCTCCAGATGAAGCCTTTGACTTTAAATTCTTCACATAGCCACCAAGGAAAAAACCGATGGCTAAAAATAGAATAGGTAAAAGAGTAGGGAGAAAATCCATAGTGACTTAGTTTTTTATAAAGGTACTATTTTGACTTTGAATCGCGGTATAAAAACTGGGTTGTAGCGGGATCAAAATACACTTGTTCTTTTGGAAATAAATTGTCAAAAACCCCTTCTTTGATAAGATTTTCAGGGGTATTAAAAAAAGATTTATCCTCTGTGAGGGCTAAGATAAAATCTGCATTTGTAATGGCTTTTTCTATGTCATGGGTGGTGTACACAATGGTTTTGTTTTTTTCTTTCACTAGTTTTTTCATCAGTGATAACAACTGCGCTTTGTGGTGGTGATCTAGATGAGACATTGGTTCATCTAAGATCATATAAGGGGTTTCTTGCGCTAGGGCTCTCGCTATAAAGGCCCTTTGCTTTTGTCCGTCGGATAGGGCGTAAATTTTAGTGCTCGCAAGGGCTTCTAATGCTGTAAAGACAATGGCTTCTCTAATGCACTCAACATCCTTTTTGCTTGGTTTAGAGTACCAGTTTAAAAAAGGGTATCGTCCAAGGGCCACCAATTCATTTACTGTCATATTTTCACTCGAAAATGTTGTTGTAAAAACGAAGCTGAGTAAACGGGCTCTTTGGTTGCTGGGTATATTCTTAAGCGATTGGCCTTCAAGTAAAACGTCTCCTTCTAGTGATGTCAGTTGCTGTCCAATAGTCTTAATTAAGGTGGTTTTTCCTGAACCATTTTTTCCAATGACAGCGGTGAGCTTTTTCTCAGGAATTTTCAAATCAAAGGGCCCCGCAATTTGTTGCGATTTACTTCTGTCTTTATATCCTATAATTAAATCTGTAAATTCTAAAGCCATTACAATTGAATTTGTTTTTTTCTAACCAAAAGCCATATCACTATGGGAGATCCAAATAATGCAGTAATGGCATTGATAGGCAATACTTTTGCACTTCCTGGTAGTTGGGCGATACTATCCGAAATAAGCATAAAAATGGCCCCCATGAGTAAACTAGTAGGGATTAAAATTTTATGGTTGCTGGTGTTCCAGATTAACCTGCATATATGAGGAACGGCTAAACCTAGAAAAGCTATTGGACCAACGAAAGCGGTAATACTTCCTGCGATAAGACCTGTTGCAATAAGAATGATTAAACTCGTTTTTTTAAGTGAAATCCCAAGACTTATGGCATAGTCATTTCCTAATAACATGGCATTTAAAGCGTTTGTATTTAGGATGCTGACAAAGCTTCCAATACCTACAAATAAACCCAGTATACCAATATCTGAAAGTGCTAGATTTCCGAGATTTCCATAGGTCCAAAAGACAAACTTCTGAAGAGATTCTTTAGAACTGAAAAAAGCTAAAATACTTACCACAGCACTACTTAAACTTCCAAACATAAGACCAATAATAAGTAGGGCCATAGTATTTTTTATTCTTGTAGCTACCGTAGCAACTATGAATAAAACAGAAAAACTCCCTATACTAGCGGCTATGGTGGTAGACCAGTTTCCTATGAGCCATTGCGGTAAAAAAGCTCCCAGTGCAGTAGCGCCCATAATGTACAATGCGGCTCCTAAGCTAGCCCCTGAACTAATACCCAGCACATATGGTCCAGCTAAGGGATTTTTAAATAAGGTCTGCATGAGTAAACCACTGATAGAAAGTCCAGCGCCTACAATAACAGCCGTAATGGCTTTTGGAATTCTGTAGTGATGTATAATATAATCTAATTGACTGTTTTGAGTGGTAGGACCAAAAACACTTTCTAGTATTGTTTTTATGGATATTTCTACAGAGCCAAAAGAAATATTAATAAAAAAAGTCATGAAGAAAAGCACTCCCAATAGGAGATAGCGGATTTTTCTTTGGGTGTTTATAGAGCTAGTCATCTAGTCTTCTGAAAAAAGTAAATGAATGATTTGGTAGTAATTCAGGGTGTAAAATAGCGATAAGGTCTTTAAGTACCAAATCAGGTCTTTGTGGTGCCAGTTCATAATAGAGAACACCTCCTGTGGCTCCTTTATTTGATGAAAAACTATAAATATTTTTATTTTTGAAAGCTTCAAATTGGCTGTAATGTGCACTTTTTTTTAGCATTTTGTGATAGCTGGTAAATTGTGCAGGTCCTATCCAAAAATCGGAATGAGTCGCTTTGCTAAGCACATATTCAATTCCAAATGCATCACTCCCTGTATGATTGTTATTAAAAATATAACTGCCATTGGCATCCTGAATAAATTGAGCCGCCCAGCTTTTACCTCCAGGAGCATACCAAACATCTTTGTACATAGCTCCGCTAAAAACGGTTGGAGTTTCTACCGCATGAGTCGCTAATTTTTTTGCTTCTAAATACTGGTCATGAATATCTGAAAACAATTGATCTGCGCGATCAAGTTTATTTAACAATGCACCATATAAGTATATCCATGAGGCTTTGCCCAAGGGATGTTGTGCCAGCCAATCATGATTTAATATAACGGGAATACCACTATGCGCTATTGTTTCGTATAATTTGGGTTTTTCACCTACCGCATATCCAATAATCAATTCTGGTGCTGCAGCTAAGACCAATTCAATATTGAGCTGTTCTTGGTGCCCCATTTCTTTTAAACTTCCTTTTTTTACTAGGCTTCTAAAAGAAGCCGACGAAATATAGTCTGTCCCAGGGAATCCTACGACAGTTTCACTGGCTTGGAGCATTTCAATCCCTGGAAGGTGTGTGGTAGAAGTTACAATCATTTTCTCTACAGGAATGCGGATAATATTTTTATATTTTTTTCTAAGCGAATCTATTAGTGTAATACTGTCTTTGTGAACTAAGGCGTATATTTCAAAGGGGGTCTTAGTTTCTGCAGTATTTATCTGTTGAATTTCCAGTATTTTATATCCCCTTTTTTTAATAATATTAAAACCCTCCACAAATTCTGGATGGGAAAAAACAGCTTTAGCTTCTTGAGAAAATAGGGAATAAGAAGTAAAGAGAGCTACTATATAAATGAAGGATAAAAAAAATTTCAATATGATTTGTTTATGTTTTTTTTAAAAGAATTAAAGACTCAAAATTACATATCTCCTAGTGATAATACACTATTGTAAGTTGTAAAATATCTTTTTAAAGAGGTAAGGATTATTTAATTGTTTAAGACTGCCTTTATTATAATTAAACATTACCTTTGAATTTGAATATTGGTGTGTCTCATTATTGGGATACTTAAAAGGGAAACTAGTAAGAATCTAGTGCTGTTCCCGCAACTGTATGCTCAGTCTTAACAGACGCTGATTGTTTTTATACCACTGTAGTAAATCTATGGGAAGGTGACAATTCAGACGCAAGCCAGGATACCTGCCGTGTTCAAACATAAGTGTTAAACTTTCGGGATAAAAGTTTTGGCGTGCTTTAGCATTCTGGCTACCCGTACAATTTTGTACAAAAATGAAATTTAAATGTAAGTTTACGGCCCTTTTTATGGCGGTACAATTGCTCGGTTTCTCTCAAACCGTCGCTAAAAATCAATCGAAAAAAGAAATACAATCACAAGTAAAAGGGACTAAGGATTTATTTCGGAATCAATCACAAAAAGACACTACTTATCTAAACGAGGTTATTCTCAGTGACCTCAAAGCACCTTTGGGATCTAATTTTAGGGGCGCTACTCAGGTCATCTTAAATTCAAGAGATCTGTTGCCATTTAGAACCAGAGGGGTTGCAACTGCCTTAAACCAATTAGCAGGAATTGAAGTAAATGGATCTCGAGGTCCTCAGGGAAGTATTTTAAGTATTTATGCAAGAGGGGGCAGATCCAAACAAACCCTTGTTATTATAGATGGAATTAGGGTAGCAGATCCTGCGTCTGCTTCTTTGAGCTATGATCTAAGACTTTTAGACATTTCTCAGATAGATATTATTAAGGTCATAAAGGGAGCCAATAGTAGCCTTTACGGGACAAATGCAGGTGTGGTGGTCATAGATATTAGCACTAAAAAGTCTGTTGAAAAACCTGTTGGTTTTGTGTTGAATACACATATAGGAACGCATCAGACCGCTGAAAATCAAAACAACTCATTAAACTACACCAGTGTTTTTACTGGTTTAAGTGGTGAGGTAGCATCCTGGAATTACGCTTTGAGATATAGTCAACTAAACGCTACTGGGGTGTCTTCTTTTAATACTCCAGGGCAAATAGAAGATCCATTTTCTCAATCTGGATTACACCTTAGTTTGGGTAAGAATTTTTCTGATCAGCTGTCTACTAAACTCATAGTGGAGACCCAAAAAATAAGTGCAGACTACGATGACGCTTTTATGGGAAGAGATGCCAAAAATACCTTTCAAACAACTCGAGATCATTTGGCTTCTCAATGGACATGGAGACAATCTAGAGGGGTTCTTAAGGCATCTGTTTCACTAGCAAGTTACGATTCGAAGGACATTAGTGCTTATGGGAGTAGTGTTTTAGCCAATAACATAAATGCAGAATTGATCTACAGGTATTTTGTAAATGAACAATGGAATATAATCACTGGTGTTCAGTATATCAATGATCAAATTGAAGATAATCCGGACCAAAACACTCCAGCAACTGATTATAGCATTATCGATCCTTTTGCTTCTATCGGATATATAATAGGGCGCTTTAACATGCAGTTTGGAGGGCGTTTTAACCACCATAGCCAATATGGAGGTGAGTGGGTGTATCATGTTAACCCAAGTCTTTTTTTAGATCAATCAGAGCGATTTATGGCCCATTTCTCCCTCTCGTCTGCTTTTATAACACCCACACTAGGAATGTTTTTTGGCGCTTATGGTGCTAATGTAGATTTATTGCCTGAGACCAATCAGAATACCGAGTTTGGTCTGTCTTTTGACGCTAAAAAAGGGACTCAGTTGGGGCTTACTTATTTCGATAGAAAAGAACAACTAGCCATCTATTTTAATGGTCCTGCTTTTCTATATGAAAATCAAATGAACGACACTTGGGCTAAGGGTCTAGAGTTTCAATTAGTGACTTCATTAGGGGAACAATTTAAAGTTCAAGCGAATTACAGTTGGACACAAGTTTCAGAGACCGCCATTAGAATACCCAAACACAAGGCCAATTTTAACCTGCAATTCAGTCCAAGTGAGTTTACTCAGTGGAGTTTATCTATGGCTTATACAGGAAAGAGGGTAGATACTGATTTTTCTACCTATGAACAGAAAACGCTCAAAGCTTTTTCTTTGATAGACCTTCAATACGGTTTCCCATTGGGTCTCTTGAATTCTAGGGGATTTGTTTCAGTGAATAATTTGGGCAATGTTTCATTTGAGGAGACTGTTGGTTTTCAAACCTTAGGGAGAAACATTCGTTTAGGAATAGAAATAGGGCTCTAAAGAGCCCTATTTTATAGGTTTGAATGTAGAAATATTATTTAATTTCTAAGCTTATATCTTTATCTAAATACATTCTTTCTTTAAGTATTGTGTGATTTTTTGAATGATCAATTTCATTTAGAGGCATAGTTTCAAGTGGAGATATTCTTGCCCTACTGCTGGCGCTTACACCTGTAATTAAGGACAAAGCCTTAGCTAAAAGGGGTTCGGTAAGTGATCCAAATGCACCATAGTTACCAAGGACTTCTCTAATTTCATGATCAGGAGTAAATCCTGAAGTATAGTCAAAAAAGCCATCTGCATTTTCGTTTCTACCCACTAATGGCTGAAGACCCCAAGAATTTTCTGCATTTATACTTGAAGCTTTATCAGCATTGTAAATAAAGCTATTACTCGGCAGGTCTACTAGTGTAATAGAAAATTCATTTTTACCTCTAGTAGTACTTCCAACATGTATTACCTCCATATATGGATCCAAACCATTAATCAATAATTCAGAAGCAGAGGCTGAGCTTCCTGTAGCAATAATATATACCCTTGGAAGATTAAGGGTGTTAATAGGACTTTCTCCTGTAGAATTAGCAAAATAATCTTTTAATTGACTTTCGCTTAGCTGTGGTTGTATTTTTGAATTCCAGCGTTGTTGGATGTACAATTTACTGGTGTCTGTTCCGTAAATCATACTGGCCAAAAGCCTAGAGGAGTTTACAGATCCTCCGGGATTATAACGTAAATCTAATACCAGCTCTGTGACACCCGCTGCTTTTAAAGTGCCAAAGGCTTCATTGAGTTCTTCGTTATAATTACTTGTGAAGCCGTTATATACAATATAGCCTACTTTAATGCCATTGGTTTCAATTACTTTAGTCAGAAAAACAGGGTTTTCAGACAAGCCCTCTTCCTTAGTCAAGGAAACGGATTTACCATTGCTTGCTATGGCATTATTTTCTATACTGGCCATATTTAGGGTATAGGTCGTATTGTCTCCAAACAAAAGGCTTTGATAGTTGTCTAAGTTCAAAGTCTGACCGTCTACTCCTGTAAATATTTCCCCCCTAGAAATATCTGCTGTAGCGGCATTAGATCCTGGAACAATGTATCTGACATAACCATATACATTTTCGCTGTTGGCAAAAAGACTTAAGCCAAATTCTAATCCGTTACTTCTAGAAATTCCCTGAAATGATTGCACTAAGTCCACATAGTCTTCTGCTAAATAGCTAAAGCGGTCTTCAGAGAATAATAATTTATCATTGTAAAATGCATCTGGTTCTCCTTGGGCTTGTAAATAATCATTGTAAGACTTGTCCGTAGAAAATCTTGAGTCAGATAAGTCAGCTACATCTGCTTGCCAGAAATACCATAAATTCATAGCTTTCCAAATAAAGTCATGGGCGGTAACATCTTTTGAAGTTGGTTCAGGATCTGGTGTGTCAGGAACTAGGGGTGCCGGACTGTCATCTTTAGAACAAGCTACAGTGAGCAATGCGACTAAAGTCAATAAAAAAAGAGATTTGTAAGAAATGGTCTGTGATAATAATTTCATAGGGTGTGGTATTTTTCAGTCATTTAAAAACAATGACCATTTAACAGTACAATTTACATACAAGAAAACAAAAAAAAAACTTTTTGGTAACAAATCACTCTCTGGTTCGTTATATTAATAAGCATTTAGAATAACATGGAAGAACCTGCATTCGTATCTTTTATTACTCCTTTACAAGAGCGCTTGTTTAGGGTGGCTAAAAGATTGTTGGTGTCTTCTCAAGAAGCCCAAGACGCAGTAGGTGAGATAACGTTAAAATTATGGGACAAGCGAGACAGTCTTAATTCAGTTCAGAATCTTGATGCTTACGCCATGACCATGACCAAAAACTTTTGTTTAGATCGTTTAAAATCCAAACAAGGAAACCATTTGAGATTGGTTCATGTAAACTATGAAAAGCCTACAGACAGCCTTTCAGAATCTATTGAGCACAGAAACAGCTTGTCTATTGTTGAAAAAGCTATGGAACTATTGCCAGAAAAGCAAAAACTAGTGGTTCAGCTCAGAGATATAGAAGGTTTGTCTTATGAAGAGATTGAGGCTATTTTAGATATGAAACCCCCTGCTTTGAGAGTGGCTTTGTCAAGGGCTAGAAAAACATTAAAAGAAAATTTAGTAAAACACCATGCGTATGGACTTACAAAAAATTGAAATACTCTTAGAGAAATACCTCGAAGGTAAAACAACGCTCAAAGAAGAAGCACTGCTAGGTGATTTCTTTCAAATGGAGGAAGTGCCTTCCCATTTAATGCCATACAAAGACTTGTTTGCATTTTTTTCTAAGGAGCGAGAAACTGCCATAGCACCATTAAAACAATGGGCGCCATGGAAAACGCCCAAAAACAGTCTGCGAGATTTAGAAAAGCAGTGGTGGCATTCAAAGTGGACTAATGTTGCGGTTGTACTAATCCTTTTCGCAGGTTCTTTCTTCTCTGGGAGACAATATTACCAGAAAAAACAAGCAGAAATTGCTTACAATCAAACACTATCCGCTTTTTCTCTACTTGCACAGAACTATCAGAAGGCTACCGCTTCTGCCGTTTATTTAAATGAATTCGAACAAGCAAAAACAAAAATTTATAACCCTAATAACAAATAGAAACTATGAAAAAAAATTTATTAACTGCTGTATTATTGAGCGCTGTGAGCCTTGGTTTTAGCCAATCCGTTTTTGATAAATATGAAAACGAGAAGTCGGTTAGCGCCATGGTCATTAACAAAAGTATGTTTTCCTTATTGGCTAAATTTGAAGTTGTCGCAGATGACAAAGAAACCAAAGACTTTATTGATATTGCAAAAAGCATCACAAGTTTAAAAGTTTTTACTACTACTGATAAAAAAGTAGCTGCCGCGATGGGTAATGACGTGACTAATTATTTGAAGTCCTCTAAACTCTCAGAATTAATGCGTTTTTCTGACCAAGAGGCACAAATTAAGTTTTATGTTCTCGAGGGAAGAGATGACTCACATGTAAAAGAATTATTGATGTTTGTATCAGGTGTTTCAAAGTTTGAAGACATAGACATTAACGGTAAAACTATAGAAACGGTTCTATTGTCACTTAGTGGAGATATAGATTTAAATAAGATTAATGCGCTAATTACTAAGATGAACTTGCCGCAAGAATTAAATAAGGTGAACCAAAAGCAAAAAATCTAATGAAAAACAATCAAATATTTCAAAAATCTCCACTTGTTTTGTTGTTATTTGTGTTCGCTATTGGTTTAGTATCCTGTAGTTCAGAGCCTACTTTACAATCCTATTTTGTAGAAAAATCTGAAGACCCTAACTTTATAAGCCTTACCCTTCCAGCTTCCATCTTAAATATAGCGGTAGATTCCTTGGAGGCGGATCAAAAAGAAGCTTTGGCGACATTAAAAAAGCTCAATGTACTCGTATTTAGAAATACCCAAAAAGATCCATCTGTATTTGATATGGAATCTAAAACTGTAGTAAAGATTCTTTCTACGAGCAGCTACACGGAACTTATGAAGCTCAAGGCAGAAGCCTACCAAGGGTCTGTTTCCTATTTGGGTTCTGAAGAGGCTTTAAAAGAGCTTATTGTGTATGCCAAAGGTGGTGAAGAAGGTTTTGTCCTAATTAGGGTCATGGGAGACGGTATGAATCCTAAATATCTGAAGCCATTTTTAGAGGCACTTCAATCTTCAAAGGCCTCAATAGATGACTTTAAAGGCTTATTGCCAGATTTAGGTTTATAAGCACTATATTCCAGTGTAATTACTAGGGCTAATCGCTTTTAATTCTTTTTTAATAGCATTGTTTACTGCTAAAGTTTCAATGAAAGCAGCAATACTATTTTGATCAATTTTACTATTTGTCCTAGTTAAACCTTTTAGCGCCTCATAAGGATTTGGATATCCTTCTCTTCTCAGAATGGTTTGAATAGCTTCTGCTACAACAGCCCAATTATTTTCTAGATCTTGGGCAATTTTTTCTTTGTTGATGAGTAATTTTGAGAGGCCTTTTTGTGTTGCACCAAAAGCGATCATGGTATGGGCTAAAGGAACACCTATGTTTCTTAGTACGGTACTGTCTGTAAGATCCCTCTGTAGTCTTGAAATAGGTAGTTTGGCAGATAAATGTTCAAATAATGCATTGGCAATACCTAAATTGCCTTCTGAGTTTTCAAAATCAATAGGATTTACTTTGTGAGGCATGGCAGAAGACCCCACTTCACCAGCCTTAATTTTTTGTTTAAAATAATCCATTGAGACATAGGTCCAGAAATCTCGATCTAAGTCTATAAGAATGTTATTGATTCTTTTCATTGCGTCAAATAATGCCGCCATAGAATCGTAGTGCTCAATTTGAGTGGTAGGAAAGGAATGTGACAATCCTAGGGTTTTTTCTACAAATTGGGTGCCAAAAAGTTTCCAATCAATAGAGGGATAGGCTACAAAATGGGCATTGTAATTCCCTGTAGCTCCCCCGAATTTGGCTCCGAAAGGAATGACTTTTAACGCTTTTAATTGATGCTCTAGCCTCACTACGAATACCATGATCTCTTTGCCTAGCCTTGTAGGCGATGCTGGCTGGCCATGTGTTCTAGCCAACAATGGTACGTCTGACCATTCTGAGCTCATTACTTTTAGTTGGCCTATTAATGCCTCTAAAGCAGGTAAGTATTGCGTTTGCGTCGCTTCTTTTAAGGAAAGGGGTATGGCTGTATTGTTAATGTCTTGAGAAGTAAGACCAAAATGGATAAACTCTTTAAAGGACTGTAAACCAAGCGCATCAAATTTTTCTTTGATAAAATATTCAACGGCCTTTACGTCATGATTGGTAACAGATTCAATTTTTTTAATTGCTTTAGCGTCCTGATCTTTGAAACTGGTATATATTTCTCTAAGCTTGGGATACTTGCTTTTGTCAAAGGAAACCAACTGTGGTAAAGGACATTCACAAAGACCAATAAAGTACTCAATTTCTACAAGAACCCTGTATTTGATCAATGCAGCTTCTGAAAAATAAGGAGATAAATTTGAAACTTTACTTGAATAACGCCCATCTATAGGAGAAATGGCGTGTAATGCGTCTAGTGCCATGATAGTTTTATTAAGCGGCAAAGATATGAAAAGCTTTGTAAAGATCTTTTAGATTTAGTCTATAAGAAGTCTAATCGGGCCGTTTTTAAGTTATTTTTCTTTCTATTACGCTCTTAACCAATAGGTCTAAAAACACTTAGAAAGTGCTTCCTCAAAAATAGCGATGACTTTAGTATACATAGTGTTTTATTTCTAAGCTTAAAAATATGTATTTTTGAGTGAACGCAAAATGACAAGTCATGAATAAATTTTTAAAGAAGGGGTTAATTTTTTTGGTCATTGTGTTCATTGGAATGCAGTTTTATACACCAGAAAAAAATATTTCTGAAACGTATAGTACTGCTTTTTTTGAAAATGAAACACAGCCACCTGCGCCCATTTTAGCTACACTACAAAATAAATGCTATGATTGTCATTCTAACAACACAAACTACCCTTGGTATAATAATATTGCTCCGGTTTCTTATTGGATAGACGACCATATTTTAGATGGAAAAAAACATTTAAATTTTTCAGGCTGGACGACTTATAGCACTAAGAAAAAGGACCATAAAATAGAAGAGCTTGTTGCCGAAGTTCAAGAAGGAGAAATGCCCCTAAAAGAATACACTTGGACCCATGGGGGTCTTACTGAAGACGAAGTCAAAGGCTTGATCGCTTGGGCGGAGCGCAACAGAGTAATTTATCAATATGCGCTCAAATACAAGAACGGTCAGTTGGCCCAATGATTTAAGGTTGACATTTGAGCTATATAACATTAGGATTTGCTTTGTGAATGAACCTCCAAGAGTACTAGGGTATATGGAGTGTCTAAGGATACTTTTCCATCAATAACTTCAGTGGTATTTCCCGAATAAGTGTCTTTTAGCGCTTGTCCGTTTTTAAATATGGATCCTACTGAAATGTTCTTTTTTCCTTCTGGTAAATCTAGACCAATGATCACTTTGTCTTCTAGTGTGTTTTTCAGATACTCCCTTGAAAAAACATAGGGGGTTTTGCTAATATCTGTATGTTTTCCGGCACCTACAGTAATGTGATTTTCTTTGAATTGCCCAAGCTTTTGCCAGTGACGTAATAAATCTCTTTGAGTGTCAATTTCCTCCCAATTCATGAAGCTTCTCAAGGTTGCATCTCCTTCTGCACCATCAATAGTCAAGTTTCTATTGGTTTCATCTCCGTAATAAATTTGAGATCCACCAGGGGTTAGTAATAATACATTGGCAGCCCTATAACCTTTCTCTCTTAGTTTGTCATAGGGTTGACCGTCGTCATGAGAAGTGAGGTAATTTAAAACACTTTTCCCTTTTAAAGGGCCCTGAAGCAAGCTGTCGTATTTTTTAAAAATTTCAGAATAGGGTCTATCTGCGTCATATTTTAACTCAAAATTGATCAAAGAGTGAAATCCATGACCGTAGTAGTCTACTTTTTTGTCTCCAAAATCATATTCCCTACCTCCAGAAATACCGTAGTTATAGACCTCTCCCATTATATAGAATGGGTTGCTATCTAACGCCTTTTCAGGGTGGGTTGTTTTCCATTGATTGAAAGACCAAGAGGCTTCTTCATAAAGCATGTCCCAAGCAGATTCTGAGGCATGCTTTACGGTGTCTACTCTAAAACCGTCTATTCCAAAGTCTTTCACATAGTCTGTGAGCCATTTAACAATATATGCCTGTGGTGTTTTAGGGTATCCGGTTCTAGAAAAATAGCGATCTAAGGAAGCTAATTCTTCTTCTAGTCTTCCTTCTTTCTCCCATTTTTCCAGTAGAAAGTTAGGCAATGAAACTTCTGCATCAGATTCTGTTAAGATGTCTGGTAAGTTTTTTACAAGGGTACAGGCTGTGGTGTTTTCATAAGAATCATACGTACAGGCAGGTGAAGTTCTCACCCAGTCTTCTGGCCACACAGGGTCTTGTTCTGTAACAGGTCCTGTATGGTTTAATACTACATCCATCACGATTCTAATGTTGTTTGCGTGAGCCGCCTCTATCAAAGTTCTGAGTGCTGCTTCTGTGCCAAAATTAGGTTCTATAGCGGTCCAATCTTTGGTCCAATAGCCATGAAATCCATAGGTGTTTCCAGTTCCTTCATTGGTAGCTCCGTGAATTTGTTCAACGACAGGGGAGAACCAGAGTGCATTAATTCCTAATTTAGCAAAGTATCCTTCATTTATTTTTTGTGTGATACCTGCAAAGTCACCGCCTTTGAAACCCCTCAGCACAGCGGTTTCTTTAGTTCTATTAAAGTTTATGTCATTGGTTTTGTCACCGTTATTAAATCGGTCTGTCAATAGGAAATACATATTGGCATTCTCCCAAACAAATGGTGTATTTGAACTTTGTACTTTAAGGCTTTCTTTCTCTTTGCAGCCATTAAATAATAATAATAATAAAATAGCTGGGCAGATGAAAATAGATGGCTTCATTGACGTTGTTTAGGTAAAGCAATATACTAAAAAGGAATGTATTCTATGGGGATTTGATGGTGATGAAGCCACAACGGTTTAAAAGTAGTGATGAGCACTATTGATCAATACTATTTTTGTCTGTTTAAAACTTTATACTCTTCATAACAGCCACTTATGGCATCTAGAATTTGAAGGTCATTGGCTGTTTTAATAAATGACTTGGAATAGTTGCAATTACTCAGTATGTCTTGAATATCAACTTCTTCAATTTGCAGTAATGCGGTAAGTGTTTCTCTGTCAAATTTAGAAGCGAGCAGGTCTTTGATGTTGTCGTCTTCTTTCATCTGTCTGAGTTTTCTCATTTGCTTTGGTTTCTTTCCAAACAAGTTTCTGAGAAGGTCTGCAGGATTTAAAATAGCTCCGAGTACCTTTGAAACAGATGAAGGCCTCTTATTACCTGCCTCATAACTCACGTTTAGACCAGAAATACTGTATTGAAATGCAGTGTTAACAGGTAGTTTTCTAATATCTATTTCTAAATAACCAGTAAGTTGGTAAGGTTTTAAAACCACTTCTTCTAATGCATACGCAAGCTCTGTTAATGCTATTTTTGTATTTTGGAAAGTCATCATATCATTGGTCACCCTAACCTTGATTGTCTTAAAACCTAAATAAGATAGGAGTAGGGTGTCATTGGCTACTGCAGGGACTGTGAAATTCCCATCTTTATTTGTGATGGTTCCTTTTATTTGAGAAAGATTAATGACGTGAACACTCTCCAAAACATCCTGTGTTTGAGCATTTATTATAGTCGCACTTATTTCATCTGACTGCGCTAAGATAGACTGAAGTCCTAGAAAAAAAATGAATGTAAAAAGGGCTATTTTGATTATTGGTGTGTTATTTCTCATATCTTAAGGTTGGCATAAAGATAGGATGGAAAACAAAAAAAAGCGCCTTGGCGCCTTTTTTTTAACTAAAATATATGATTACATAAATCCGTTTCTTCTCTTACTTTTCTTGTTTTCTGAGAAAGGAGATCCACCAAAGGACTTACCTCCATCCCTTGATCCTCCGTCTCCAGAACTTCTTCTTCCGGAATCAGACCTGTCTGAACTAGAAGATCTAGAAGGGCGATCAGATCTTGAAGATCCACCACCTTTGTAGCCACCACGTTCTTTGCTTCTGAAACCGCCTCCGCCTCCAGATCCACCTTTGCTTCTGCCTTTAAAGCCTCCGCCACCTCGGCTGGAGCCTCCACCAATTGGATTATTAGAGACCTCGACATTGACAAAGCGGCCGTCGACCTTTAGGTCTTTAAAAGTATTTAAAATAGCTTCTTCAACATTGGCTTCAGAGTTAAAGAAAGAAAAACTTTCTTTAACATCTACTTTGAAAATATCGTCTTTACCAAGATTTACAGTGTCTCTTAAAAAGTCTTTTAGGGACATCCAATCATAACCATCTTTTTCGCCAATATTAATGAAATAACGTGTAGATCCGTCTCCTCCGTAGTTTCTTGAGGCACCTCTGTCTCTAGAGTCGCCAGAATCTCTACGCTCTCCTCTTTCTGGTCTTTCTCCTCTGTCTCGATCATTTGAGTTTAAATCCTTAGCCTTATTGTAATAATTAAAGAAACGACCAAATTCAACAGAAACAATTTTTTGTACCAACGTATCCTTATCAATACCTTCTAAAATATCATTAATGGCAGGGAGGTAGTTTTCTACGTCTGCATTTACTTCTGTATCCTTGATCTTGTTTACTAAGTGGTACAGTTGGGTTTCACATATTTCTATTCCTGTTGGAATAGGTTTTGCTATAAATTTCTTTTGAATCTTGTTTTCAATGGCTTTTATCTTTCTCATTTCTGAGCGTGTGATAATAACCATAGAAGTTCCTGATTTACCTGCCCTTCCGGTTCTTCCTGAACGGTGGTTGTATGTTTCTATTTCATCTGGAAGTTGGTAGTTAATAACATGTGTAATGTCGTCTACATCTATTCCTCTAGCCGCCACATCTGTAGCTACTAACATTTGGATTTGTTTTTTTCTAAAAGCGTTCATCACCAAATCTCTCTGGTTCTGACTTAAATCTCCGTGAAGTGCTCCTGCGTTGTATCCGTCTTCAATTAAGTTTTCAGCTACTTTTTGAGTGTCTCTTTTTGTTCTACAAAAAATCACAGAAAATATATTAGGATTGGTATCTGCCAGTCTTTTTAACACTGGGTAACGGTCCCTTCCTCCGGCTACATAATATTCATGTTGTACCGTTGTTGCTCCAGAATTTTTGGTTCCCACAGTAATTTCTTGTGGACTGTTCATGAATTTTTTAGCAATAATAGCGACTTCTTTAGGCATGGTAGCAGAAAACAACCACGTCGCTTTTTCTTTAGGTGTGTTAGATAAAATGTCTTTGATGTCCTCAAAGAACCCCATGTTTAACATTTCATCTGCTTCATCCAATATGCAGTAATCAATTTTAGAAATGTCTACCATTCCTCTATTGATCATATCTTTCATTCTTCCAGGGGTAGCTACAACTATTTGTGCGCCTCTCTGAATTTGTCTCGCTTGGTCTTGAATGCTCGCGCCACCGTATATGGCTACAGTATTTATACCTCTTTCATATTTTGAATAAGCTTGAATCTCCTTAGTTATTTGCAAGCAAAGTTCTCTGGTAGGAGAAAGTATTAAACCTTGTGTTGTTCTGCTTGAAGGGTCTATTCTTTGAATAAGTGGAAATCCAAAAGCAGCTGTTTTTCCTGTACCTGTTTGTGCTAGCGCCACTAAATCTATGTGGTCTGCTAATAAAATAGGAATGGCTTTTTCTTGAACTTCTGATGGGGTTTCAAAGCCTAAATCTTCAATAGCTTTGACTAGGGACTCCTTAAGTCCCAATTCTGAAAATGGTGTCATTTTTAAATGTTTAATCGCAAATATGTCTGTTGCATAGAGCGATTAATCTTTTACTAACCTTTTACTCAGCGCAACACATGCTATACTAGCGGCGTTATTTGAAGTTGCAAAATTACAAAAAATAAACTAGCAAACCTTGAAATATAATACATATGTTATATTGCGATTTTCATTGATTTTACTAGTGTTTCAGGGTTTTTAACACAATTATTTAAAACGAAAGATCTTTTAGATAGGCAATTAATGCGCTAATCGCTTTACCTCTGTGTCCAATTTTTTGTTTTATTTCTAAGGGTAATTCCGCAAAGCTTTCGGAGTAATTTTCAGGAATAAAAATAGGGTCGTATCCAAAACCTCCAATCCCTTTTTTGCTTAATGCGATGGAACCGTGTACTTTTCCTGTAAAGTATTTTATTTCTGAGACCGTTTTTAATGCAATGGTTGTTTGGAAGTACGCCTTTCTGTCTTTGGTATTCTCAAGGGCTTTAAGCAATTTAACCATATTGCTATTTGGGGTAGCTTCAGGTCCAGAATACCGAGCAGAGTGCACGCCGGGTGCACCATTTAGCGCTGGAACAAATAATCCAGTGTCGTCGCTAAAGCAAGCTTCTTTAAAGAAATTAAAAATAGTATTTGCTTTGGTTGCTGCATTTTCTTCTAAAGTGAGATAGGGTTCAGGAATTTCTTGACTAAAAGCTACATCTTGGAGCGAAAGTATTTCAATATTAGCAGGGAGTTGAGACTTTATTTCTGTAAACTTGTTTTGGTTGTGGGTAGCGAAAATAAGTTTCATCTAAATATTTTTTTTCAAAGATACTTTAAATTTACCTCAGCTACGGCTGTTGTAAAAGTCACAATAAAGGCCTTGTTTTATTTTGGAATTGTGTGTTTTTGCCTATTAAATTACATTTTTGTGAATATTATTTAATATGTGTATAACTCCTCTAAAAATCAATAGATAAAGCGCTTATAAAGCATAAATATTAGCTATTTTTAACCCTTAATTTAAAATACCATCTCGTGGGTAAGAAATACGTTTTTGACTTTGACAGTACTTTGACAAGTGTAGAAGCATTGGATGTTTTGGCAGAAATCACTTTGGCAAATAAGCCTGAGAAAGACGTAGTTGTGTCTGAAATTCAAGCCATCACAAACCTCGGTATAGATGGAGAGATTTCCTTTACAGAATCTTTAGAGAGAAGGCTTTCGTTGTTACATGCAAACAAAGCAGATTTGGATACTTTGGTTCATGAATTGCAAAATAAAGTGTCTGCTTCTATAGTGAGAAACAAAGAATTTTTTGAGAAGTATTCTGAAGATATTTATGTGATTTCCTGTGGCTTTAAGGAATTTATTGAACCTATTGTAGCGCAATATAATATCCCAGCCCACAAGGTATATGCCAATACATTTACCTATGATGAAAAAGGAAATATTACAGGATTTGATAAAGAGAATGTATTGTCTTCGCACAACGGAAAGATTGAGTGCTTGAAGCGAATGAATTTAGCCGGTGAAGTTCTGGTGATAGGAGATGGCTATAGCGACTATGTCATGAGAGAAGCAGGGATTGCAGACAAGTTTTTTGCCTATACTGAAAATGTTTCTAGAGACAAAGCAACGGCAAATGCAGATCATGTAACACCAAACTTAGATGAGTTTTTATATGTTAACGATCTTCCGAGAAACATCTCTTACCCTAAGAATAGAATTAAGGTATTGTTGTTAGAAAACGTTCACCCTGAAGCTTTTAAAAAGCTTTCGAAGGATGGTTTTTCAGTTGAGTTGGTCAAAACCAGTCTAGATGAGACCGCCTTAATAGAGAAGATTAAAGGGGTGCATGTATTGGGGATTAGATCTAAAACACAACTGACACAAAAAGTTTTAGATGCTGCAGATAAACTAATGGCTGTTGGTGCTTTTTGTATCGGGACCACTCAAATAGATCTAGAAGCCTGCAAGAAAAAAGGGGTGGTTGTTTTTAACGCGCCTTACAGTAATACCAGATCTGTAGTAGAATTAGCCATTGGGGAGATTATTATGTTAATGAGAAGTATTTTTCCTAGAAGTACTGAAATCCATAACGGTCAATGGAATAAGACAGCAGAAAACTCAAGAGAAGTAAGGGGAAAGAACCTAGGTATTATTGGTTACGGGAATATTGGTAAGCAATTATCTGTTCTGGCTGAAGCTATGGGGATGCATGTTTATTTTTATGACGTAAATGACCAATTATCCATAGGTAACGCCACCAAATGTGATCATTTAAATGAACTACTGGGATTGTCAGATGTAGTGAGTCTGCATATAGATGACAACAAAGCAAATATAGACTTCTTTAATAAGACTGCTTTTGACGCTATGAAGCCAGGGGCTTTACTGGTGAATCTGTCACGAGGGTTTGTAGTGAATATTGAAGCCTTGGTAAGCGCATTAAAATCTGGCCATATAGGTGGAGCTGCAGTAGATGTTTATCCAGAAGAGCCAATTAGCAATGGTGCCTTTGTAACGGCCCTTCAGGGTATGAAAAATGTCATTTTAACACCTCATATTGGAGGTAGTACGGAAGAGGCGCAAAGAGATATCGCTAATTTTGTTCCTAATAAGATCATGGAATACATGAATTCTGGAAATACGGTAGACGCTGTAAATTTTCCAAACATTAGACTGCCAAAGCAACAAAATGCCCATAGATTTTTACACATTCATAAAAATGTTCCAGGAATTATGGCTAAAATCAATGAAGTGTTGGCATCCTTTGATATGAACATCAGCGGACAGTTTCTCTCTACAGATGCTCAGGTAGGTTATGTGATTTCAGATTTAGATAAAGATTACAATAAAGAAGTGATTAAAGCACTTAAGGAAATACCTAACACCATTAAGTTTAGGGTATTGTACTAGTGTAGTAGCTTTAAATATATTAAGTGATTTTTATCTGTGGTGGTAGGGTTCATTTTTTAAAATACTAAACCCTCTATACAACTGTTCTACCATAAATAATCGGATCATCTGATGAGAAAATGTCATTTTGGATAGGCTTATTTTTCCATGGGCCCTTTGATAGACTTCTTCGCTGAATCCATAAGGACCACCAATCACAAAAACCAATTGTTTTTGACCACTTAGCATTTGTTTTTGAAGGTAATTTGAAAATGCTACTGAGTCATAATTTTTTCCGTTTTCATCTAGTAAGATAAAGATATCAGCGGGTGTGATTTGTTTTAAAATAAGTGCAGCTTCTTTTGACTTTTGTTGTAACTCACTTAAATTCTTACTATTTCTAATGTCTGGGATAATATTTATTTTAAAACTGACATAGTGTTTGAGTCTTGAAATATAAAGATCAATAAGGTATTGAAGTTCTTTTTGGTCTGTCTTACCAACAGCTATTAGTTTTATGGTCATTTTAATCAGATAAGCACACAAAGGTATTTGTTTTTATTAATTTAGCACAAAGACTATTCGTTTACCATGTCAAAGGAGATTGAGATAAAAATTCAAAAAATACCCCTACTTAGAAACTTGTTGTCTTTACTTAAAAAAGTTCAGCTGCCCGGTTTCGAAGGTTTGTCTGTATATGATCTTATTGAGATGTATATGTTGGGTATTATTAAGGGAGCGCTTTCTACAAGGGCCAGTGCTATTTCTTTCTCGCTTTTTACCGCGCTATTTCCATTGCTCATTTTTATATTAACCTTGGTGCCGTATATTATTCCTTACATTCAAATAGGTGACCAGGCATTTGAGGAGCAATTGTTTTTGTTTATGGAATCTTTTTTGCCTACTGCAACTGGAGATTATTTTTCTGAGATTTTTAATCAGATTAAACAGCAAAAGCAGTCAGGTCTACTATCTTCTTCGTTTGTGGTATCTATTTTTTTAATGGCCAATGGCGTGAACGCTATTTTTGGGGGATTCGAAAACTCTTACCATACAAAACTCAATAGAAACTTTTTTAAGCAATATTTATTTGCCCTTGCTGTTGGACTTTTATTGTCCCTGTTGTTTATATTAGGTGCCATTGGATATGTATATTTTGAATTTTATATTTTAGATTATATGATTGACTTTTCAAAAAGCAATCCCTATACTTCTGCAGACCAGGAACTACAACTGGTATATTGGTTGAAGACTGCATTTTTCGCAAGTGTTTTTTATCTGATTACTGCTGTTTTGTATTTCTTTGGAACAGCAGAAACGACCAAGACCAATTTTTTCTCTATTGGGGCTTTTATGACTACAGCATTGTTTTTGTTTACCTCTTATTTTTTCGGAATATACATCGATAATTTCGCTACCTATAACCAGTTATATGGTGCCTTGGGAGGGCTTTTGATTCTCATGTTTTATATCTGGATTAATTCAAATATTTTGCTTTTAGGATTTGAGCTCAATATGAGTTTGTTTTCATTGAAGAGTGGTATTATAAAAAACAGAAAGGATTCATGATGAGGTATTTTGTTTCCGTGGTTCTTCCCCTGCCCTTAAAGCAATTATTCACCTATGAGCTCGAAGAAGAGGAATATCAATTCCTTTTACCAGGCATGAGGGTTGCAGTTCCTTTTGGTAAATCCAAAGTATATACCGCATTGGTTTATTCCCTTGAAAATACTTTTGAAGGATCTTATGAGCCAAAAAGGATACTCTCCATTTTAGACGCTACACCAATTGTCACTGAGATACAATTGAAGCATTGGTCTTGGATGGCAGATTATTATATGTGTGGTTTAGGTGAGGTATATAAAACGGCTGTTCCAACAGCACTAATCTTAGAGGGAGAAACATATCTCAGGCGGACAGACATCTTGCAAACGGACCATAATGCGCTTACAGCAGACCTTTCAGACAATGCCTATATTGTTTTGGACGCACTGTCCTTAAACGAGTTACTCCCCATTCAAACCTTGAGTACTCTGGTGCAAAAGGACAATATTTTCAACATTATTGAGGTGCTTTTAACCCTTGAATTAGTTGTTGTTGAAGAGCAACTCACGGCACGTTATATCCCAAAATTCAGAAACGAGTACGCCTTTCCAAAGCATTTCCTCCTCGATCACAGCAGTATTGAATCTTTAGGGTTAAAGCTTAAAAATGCACCCAAACAGCTTGAAGTTTTTAATTTCTTTATCGCTACTCCATCGCATGGAAAAGTCATTACAGATTTAGTCATCAGAAACAATGGATTAAGTCCTGCCGCATTAAAGGCGCTGGTTTCTAAGGGTGTCGTAGAAAAAACAGAAAGAAGGGTAGACCGCGTTGTGCTTGATCCGAATTTTAAAACTACACCAATTAAAACCTTAAATCCGTCACAAATAGAAGCATTGACTGCAATTAAGTCTCATTTTAATGAGCGAAAAGTCGCTCTTTTACACGGAGTCACTGCTTCAGGAAAGACAGAGGTATATGCGGCGTTAATTAAAGAAGCACTTTCAAGAGGGGAACAAGTGCTGTATTTGTTACCTGAAATTGCACTAACAACTCAGCTTATAACTAGGCTTCAGTCTTATTTTGGAACTGCTGTTTCTGTATATCATTCGAAATACAATATACAAGAGCGTGTAGAAGTTTGGCAAAATGTGGTCAATGAAAGCCCAAAGGCCCAACTGATTGTTGGCGCTAGATCTGCACTTTTCTTACCGTTCAAGAAATTGGGTCTTGTTATAGTAGATGAGGAGCATGAGAATTCATTCAAGCAGTTTGATCCAGCCCCGAGATACCATGCTAGAGATTCAGCTATTGTATTGGCGCATATTTCAAAAGCACCTATTGTATTGGGCTCAGCCACTCCGAGTTTAGAATCAATCCAAAATGTATTGCAGCACAAATACGGTTTAGCGGAATTAACCAAAAGGCATGCAAATATTTCTATGCCCAGTATTAATCTGATAGATCTCAAGGAACAATACAAAAAGAAAAAAATGAAGCTTCAGTTTTCAGAGCCACTTAGATGGGCTATTGAAGAAACTTTGTCTGCAGGGGAGCAGGTAATCTTATTTCAAAATAGAAGGGGATATGCCCCAATAGTTGAATGTTTTAGCTGTGGGCACACCCCTCATTGTAAAAGTTGTGATGTGAGTCTAACGTTTCATTCAAACGCAGGTGTTCTACGTTGTCATTATTGTGGTTATGAAGAACACAAAAAGTCTCAATGTACCGCTTGTGGTAGTTTAGATGTGTCTACAAAAGGTTTTGGAACAGAACAAGTAGTCGCTTCTTTGGAGACGCTTTTTCCTGAAGCTCGGGTAGGTCGAATGGATCTAGACACTACAAGGGCTAAAGATGGTTACCAACAAATTATTAATCGTTTTGAGCAACATGAAATAGATATTCTTGTAGGCACCCAGATGTTGAGCAAAGGATTGGATTTTAGAGATGTAGGTTTGGTTGGTGTAATGGCGGCAGACGCGCTGTTAAACTTTCCTGATTTTAGAGCACACGAAAAGACCTTCCAATTACTCACTCAAGTTGCAGGACGCGCGGGTAGAACACAGAAAAAGGGAAAAGTACTTATACAGACTTACCATCCAGAGCATCAAATTCTTCAACAGGTTACTACTTATGAATTTCAATCCATGTGTAAGGAGCAACTGTATCAGAGAGAGATTTATAAATACCCTCCTTTTAATAAAATCATTAAAATAACCCTCAAGCATAAAGAATACAATAAATTGAACAATGCCGCAGATTGGTTTGCAAAGGGTTTAAAGAATATATTTAAGACAGGGGTTTTGGGTCCAGAATTCCCTGTGGTGTCTCGTGTTAGAAACCAATATATAAAACACATACTCATAAAAGTCCCTCCACAATATGCACTTAATCAAGTGAAAGATTCTTTATTGAGGCTAGAAAAATCATTTGAGGCAGTAGGTCCATTTAAAGGAGTGAGAATTGTTTTTAATGTGGACCCATATTAATAGATTTCAATGTTTAATATATCATCAGTGGTTACGGCATTACCAATAGCTATAAAATCACCAGTAGTTTTACATAAATTTCATGGCTTCTGAAAGACAATTTTTTTTCGCTCTACTCACTGGAATAACCTGACCGCTAATAGCTACCTCTCTAGCATTATATCGATCTATTTTTTCAATGTTAATGACAAAAGATTTGTGCACCCTTATAAAGGTTTCTTGGGGGAGTAAATCATGGAATGCTCTTAGCGAAGAAAGTACTAATACGTGACTGTCCAGAGTTACTATTTTTACGTAATCTCCTTTGGCTTCAATCCATTTAATTTCCCCAAAATTAATTCTCTTTTTACTCATCTTAGATCGAATGAAGATTTGATTTACAGAGTCGTCATTCTGGTGCATTTGCTCGTATTTAAGCATGGCCCTTTTTATGGCTAGATCAAATCTGGTCAGTAAAATAGGTTTTTGTAAAAAGTCAGTAACATCATATTCAAATGCTTTTAAAGCATGTTCTGTTTTGCCAGCTACCACAATTACTTGGGGTTTATAGTTAAGGGTTTCCAATAATTCAAATCCCGAAATTAGAGGCATTTCTATATCTAAAAACACCAGGTCAATAGACCTATTGTTAATACCGTTTTTTGCTTCTATCGCATTCCTGAAACTAGTCACCAGAAGAAGATCTGGATGGGATTTAATAATTCTTTCTAAAGTGATTCTTTGAATCTCTGAATCTTCTACAATAACACATTTTAGCTTTGACATATGAAATGGGATTTTCATTGGGTTGTCATAAATGTATTTAAACTTTTAACCCATTTACTATTAATGATGTGAACCAAGCTTATAATGTTGTGAAACCAATTTAATCTGTTGTTTTGTGTTTTTCGAATTGTTTAATGGAGTCAAAATAGTCGTTTAACTAATTAAAAAACAGGTTTATTTGATTAGTTAGCGCTTAAACCCACTAGAGCATGTAAATTTTTTGTATATACAGAAAAAAGGCTTAGTTTTGCAGACTTAAATTATATAACATATGAATCATTACGAAACTGTTTTCATTTTAAATCCCGTTCTGTCTGATACTCAGATAGAGGAAACAGTTAAGAAATTTGAAGATTTCTTAATTAGTAGAGGCGCCAAAATGGTCGCTAAGGAAAATTGGGGGCTAAAAAAATTAGCCTATGCTATTCAGCACAAAAAAAGTGGTTTTTACCATTTGTTTGAGTTCACTGCTCCTGGAGAGGTAATTACTCCTTATGAGCAAGAGTTCAGAAGAGATGAGCGTATTATGCGATTCTTAACTGTAAAATTAGACAAGCATGCCATTTCATGGGCAGAGCGTAGAAGAGTTAAATTACAAACTAAAGCCTAATTATTATGTCTATAGAACAACAAGCAAAAGGTAAAAAAGACGGAGAAATCAGGTATTTAACTCCGTTAAACATAGATACTAACAAACAGAAGAAATATTGTCGTTTCAGAAAGTCTGGTATTAAATATGTAGACTATAAAGATCCAGATTTTTTAATGAAGTTAGTGAACGAGCAAGGGAAACTTTTGCCGAGAAGATTAACTGGTACTTCATTGAAATATCAGCGTAAAGTGGCTACTGCTGTAAAAAGAGCACGTCACATTGCATTAATGCCTTACGTAGGTGATTTATTAAAATAAAAGCAACGCATCATGGAACTTATATTAAGAGAAGACGTACAGAACTTAGGTTTTAAAGATGATATTGTAAACGTGAAAAACGGATACGGTAGAAACTATTTAATTCCTAATGGATTGGCTGCTATGGCTACTTCTTCTGCTAAAAAAGTATTGGCAGAAAATTTAAAGCAAAGAGCACATAAAGAGAAAAAAGTAGTTGCTGAAGCTAATAAATTAGCAGAAGCACTTAAACAATTAGAGATTAAGCTTACTGCAAAGACTGCAGGTGGGGATAAATTATTCGGTTCTATTTCAAACATAGATGTTGCTGCTGCTTTTGAGAAAGCAGAACAAGTGATTGAGAAAAAATTTATCACGGTACCTGGTGGGACTATCAAGCGTACTGGAGCATATACTGCTCAGGTTCGTTTGCATAGAGAAGTTATTGTAGATGTTGCTTTTGAAGTAATTGCTGAAGCATAACATTTTTTTAAATGTAATTGAAAAAAGGCGGTGTTTTTACACCGCCTTTTTTATTTTTGCAAAATGAAATATACCAGGTTAACTAAAGAGCAATTAGAAGAGTTGCATCCAGAGTTTGTCAATTTTTTGGCTACCCAGTCAATTACAGCAAGTGAGTGGGAAGAGATTAAACGTGATAAACCAGAAGTGGCAGAGGAGGAGTTAGATGTTTTTAGTGATCTTATTTGGGAGGGCGTCCTAAACAAAGTATCGTACTTGGAAAATATAAGCGTCCAACACATGCATTTATTTGAAGCGCTTGAGAAGGAGATAAAACTCATTTCTGTTAAAGTACTCAATCCAGATATTGATTTAAATACCGCAGAAGGATTTGCTTGGTTTAAGAAAAATTACCAGGGAGATTTTGTGGAATATTTGTCGGCCGCAAAGGCCTACAAAGACCCTAGAAATTCAGAATTGTTTGATTTAATTAAACAAGGCACTAGAATTACTAAGGGCGATTTATACCAGTGGTTTGACAATCTTATAGATTAAACCGATATTTACTTTTTATACCATGCTTTTAGAATTAGATTTATATGGCACAAAAACCAACAATACCAAAAGGTACCAGAGATTTCTCTCCTATTGAAGTGAATAAGAGACAGTATATTATGTCTTGTATAAAGCGTCAATTTGAGCTTTATGGTTTTAATCCAATAGAAACGCCTTCATTTGAAAATTATGACACCCTTATGGGGAAGTATGGAGAGGAAGGGGATAGGTTAATTTTTAAAATCTTAAACTCTGGAGATTTCTTGTCTAAAGTTTCTGATGAGCAGTTAACGTCAAAGGATGTTAAGGCTTTAACGCCTTATATTTCAGAGAAAGCCCTTCGTTATGACTTGACCGTTCCTTTTGCGCGTTATGTGGCCATGCACCAAAATGAGATTGATTTTCCTTTTAAGCGATACCAGATGCAACCGGTTTGGCGTGCAGATAGACCTCAAAAAGGTAGATTTAGAGAGTTTTATCAATGTGATGCAGACGTTGTTGGTTCTAGCGCGCTACTTCAAGAAGTAGAGCTGATACAATTATACGACGCTGTTTTTTCAGATTTAGGTCTCCAGGGGGCAGTTATTCATTTGAACAATAGAAAAATATTAAGTGGTATAGCAGAAGTTATTGGTGCTGCAGACAAGCTCATGGACTTTACCGTAGCCTTGGATAAGCTAGATAAAATAGGTGCAGAAAAAGTGGCTGCTGAAATGTTAGATAAGGGTATTTCAGAGGAAGCGGTTCATATGGCTAATCCTTTATTTGATTTAAAGGGGACTAATGCATCGGTTTTAGATACGCTCTCTTCCTTTCTAGCGGCATCGGCCGTAGGCCTAGAGGGAGTTTCTGAAATAGCATTTATTTTGGAGGCACTAGCTAAAACAAACCTCTCTGTCTGTACCTTATCTATTTCTGTGACACTGGCCCGAGGGCTTAATTATTATACAGGAACAATTATAGAAGTTTCTGCTCCTGAGGGTGTCTCTATGGGATCCATTGGAGGAGGGGGTAGGTATGACAATCTCACTGGAATTTTTGGACTTCAGAATGTTGGTGGTGTTGGAATTTCCTTTGGCTTAGACCGTATTTATTTGGTTTTAGAAGCCCTAGACTTATTTCCAAAAGCTATTTTAGCAGGGCCACAAGTGTTTTTCGTGAATTTTGGGGATTCGGAATCCTTGAAAGCCATGACAATAGTCCATAAATTAAGAAAATTAGGAATTTCTTGTGACTTGTATCCCAGCGCGAATAAAGTGCAAAAGCAAATGAAATACGCCCATCAAAAAGGGGCGCAGTATGTGGCGCTTTTAGGGGCTCAAGAAATTGAAAATAATATGCTGGTACTTAAGCACATGGATAGCGGGGATCAGAAAGAGTATGCTTTAGATGAAATTGAGGCTATTGCAGCTATTTTTTAAATACCCTTATATGTTTTAGTAATAAAAAAAAGCATCCTATATAGGATGCTTTTTTGTTGGCGTTTAAGAACTTTAGTGATTAGTCAAAGTAACTAAATGTCTCTCCAGATTTAATAGTAAGGAGTGTTTCGTAGATGAGTCTAATCACATTTTCAACATCTTCTTTTTGAACCATTTCTACGGTAGTGTGCATATATCTTAAAGGCAATGATATAAGCGCTGAGGCAACCCCTCCATTGCTGTATGCAAATGCATCTGTATCGGTTCCAGTAGATCTAGAAGAAGCCATTCTCTGAAATGGGATATTATTTTTTTCAGCAGTCTCAATGATTCTAGCCCTTAATTTGTTCTGTACTGCAGGTGCATAGGAAATTACCGGGCCGTCTCCTAACTGGGTAAGACCTTGTACTTTCTGTTCGATCATTGGGGTAGTGGTGTCGTGACAAACATCTGTGACAATAGCGATATTTGGCTTTATGGTTTGGGTGATCATTTCTGCACCTCTAAGGCCAATTTCTTCTTGAACAGAGTTGGTGATATACAATCCAAATGGAAGTTTTACTTTGTTTTCGTGTAACAATCGCGCTACCTCTGCGATCATAAAACCACCAGCCCTATTGTCTATGGCCCTACAGACAAATTTATTGCCGTTGAGTACTTGAAAAGTGTCTGGATAGGTAATGACACAACCCACGTGTACCCCCATTTCTAATACTTCTTTTTTGGTTTTAGCACCAATATCAATACATATGTTGTCTAATTTTGGGGTGTCTTCTTTGTCGTTTTTTCTGGTATGAATGGCTGGCCAGCCAAAAACCCCTTTGACAATACCTTTATCTGTATGGATGTTTACCCATTTGGATGGTGCAATCATATGGTCAGATCCTCCGTTTCTAATCACATAGATCAGTCCTTCTTCAGTGATGAAGTTAACGTACCATGAAATTTCATCTGCATGGCCCTCTATAACCACTTTAAAAGGGGCGTCTGGGTTTATGACTCCTACAGCAGAACCGTAAGTATCTGTAATAAAAGTATCTACGTATGGTTTTAAATAATCCATCCACAGCTTTTGCCCCTCCCATTCGTAACCTGTTGGTGCTGCATTATTGAGGTATTTTTCTAAAAACGCTTGAGAAGCGTCGGTCATTATAGGTTTGTGTTCCATGTTTCTAAATTTATTGCTAATGTAATAATATTCACTTTTATTTAGCATTGTTGTCTGTTCTTTATCCTTAATTTTGTAAACAAATTAAAGCAGCTTTTAAAGCGAATGAAACAGCTTTGTATTATTTTAATCGTATACTTATTTTGCGGAATTTCTTCTGCTCAAGATACTATTCCTCAAAATCAGGCTGCTAAGGATTATGTGAAGCTAGAGGGAGACACTTATTTTTTATCATCCATTCCTTTAAATGAGGTGATTGTTTTTGCAGACATGAAGTTTCAGTCTACCCAAGAAATTTACAGGTATTTGTTGCTCAAGCGTAGGGCCATTAAAGTATACCCATATGCTAAGTTGGCCGCTGAGAAACTCACAAGCTTGCAGGACAGTATTTCACAACTTTCTTCCAATAGAAAGAAAAAGAAGTATACCAAGCAAATGCAAAAGTATATAGAAGGTTCCTTTTCTGAGGAATTAAAAAAACTTACACGTTCCGAGGGACAAATCCTGGTGAAACTTATCTACAGACAAACAGGATCTTCTTCTTACGATCTAGTCAAGGATCTTCGCTCTGGATGGCGCGCTTTTTGGTACAGTACAACTGCAAGAATGTTTAATATCTCTTTAAAAGAAGAGTTTCATCCAGACCTTGTTCAGGAGGATTATCTCATAGAAGATATCCTTCAAAGGGCTTTTGTGGAGAATAAGTTAGAGTACCAAGCTTCTGCTTTAAATTATGACTTTGCCAAGTTGTACAATAAGTGGAAGGCTAAAAAAAAATCTCATTAATTCTTGTTAGCTTTATTTGTTTGTGCTAATTTTATGTTCTCCATTTTTTTGAGGATGCAAATGACTGGTTTTAAGTGTATTTGATGAGAGGTCAAAAAAAAAAATAAAAAACTTTTATTTTAGTCTTTTAAATCAAAAAACTCGTTCTATATTTGCACCCGCTTTGGGAGACAGAGCGAGAATAAAAAAAACAAGTTCATAGACATATTGAAAAGACAGCGCGTAGAATCATAGCGATATGATTTTACAATAAGATTGAATTA
>CAJJAZ010000008.1 GCA_905182295.1 uncultured Flavobacteriaceae bacterium
TGGTCTGCCATTTTCATTACGAACACCCTTAAACATCTAACTTAGATTTAGAGGTTAAGGAATTCAGTAATTCAGACCTTAAAAAACTACTTAAAGTAAGTCTGTGTTTAGTGGCTAATTGGGAAAGGTATTCCTTGTCCTTTTTAGTAAACCTAATAACAATTGTCTCTGTCATAATTGTGTCTTTATTTAAAAACAAAAAAAGAAGGAAACTGTTATATTTTTGAATACAAAAGAGTTGATTCAACTGTCATATAGGTGTCAAAAAGTACTTAAATAGTTGACAGTAAACTGACAGTTGAGAAATAAATGACTAATTTAGGAGTGTAATTTTAGTGCATAAAAAAACCCTCACTACTTGTGAAGGTTTATTCTTATTGAGATTCTTATTGATTCTCATTTAGTGACCGCGAAGGGATTCGAACCCCCAACCCTCAGAGCCGAAATCTGATATTCTATCCAGTTGAACTACGCAGCCAATTTGAGACAACAAAGTTACTCGAAACAATACGCTGCACAAGACAAAAAGAAGCTAATTGAATTTTTTTGTTTCACAAAAATATTAAAAAGCATTTAATGAATAAACAGAATTACGGAAAAAGCATTAAATCAAATGATAAATTAAACTTTTTATTACATTGCAAAAAATTTTAAAATCATGAAAAAGATATCTCAATTATTTAACACAAAACAGGTGTTTTTATTTGCAAGTGCATTGACATTAATAGCTTGCTCAAATGACGACAACGATGAACCTATTATTGATGTAGAACCGGAACCAATTGGAGTGGTCGTAGAGGGCTGTGATAGTTTTACGGAAGCGCTTCCAAGTTTGAACACAGCGACCATTGATTTTGAATGTAATGGAAATCCTTTTTCTGAAGAAGGTTCCTTATCAGATGCTAATTTAACTGGGACTTGGGGAAGATTTGGAGGAGCTGCAGGAACCGAGTATTTAGATCTTGATTATGTAGATAATCCTAACCCAGGAGCGGCAAACAGTTCTCCAAAAGTATTGAAGATAGAAGAAGACGCAGGTATAGAGCCATGGGCTGGTTTCTTTTTTAATTTGAATGAAAAAATTGTTTTCCCTGCTGGTCAAGAAGCCATCTCTATTGATGTACACTCTGCAGTACCAGGACAAAATGTGTTGTTAAAAATTGAAGACTCCTCAAATTCAGATAATTTCAAAGAAGCTACCGTAACTACTACAGCAACTGGTGCGTGGGAGAAATTAGTGTATAATTTTTCTGCTGAGGACAGCAATAAATACGACAGAATTGTAATTATCACAGCGATTAATATCACCAACAGCGCTGAAACAACTTACTATATAGATAATATCGCATTCTCTACTCCTGTAGCTGTTGAAGAAGTGAGTAGTCCAACAGCCGCTCCAACTGCACCATCTTTGGAGACAGCAGACGTAATGTCTGTATTTAGTGATTCTTATACAGATGTAGCTGGAACAGATTTTAATCCAAACTGGGGACAAAGCACCCAAGTAAGTACAGAAGATTTAGGGGGTAATTCAGTATTGAAATATACCAACTTAAATTATCAAGGAACTGCTTTTGCCTCTGCATTAAATGTGAGTGGTTATACTTCAATTCACCTAGATTACTGGACTTCAGATTCAACTGCATTAAATTTCTTCTTGATTAGTTCAGGGGAAGGGAAGGAAAAAGGCAAAGCATTAGATGTAAGTAATCTAGGGCAGTGGAATAGTGTAGATATTGCTTTGACTGATTTCTCTTCTGTAGTAGACTTAGCAGACGTGATTCAATTCAAGGTAGACGGTAATGGTACTGTTTTCTTTGATAATATTTATTTCCACGGTGAAACCCCTGTAGCTTCTTCTCCAGCAGCTGGGCCAGAAGCGCCAACGGCTGCGGCTGAAGATGTTTTATCTATATTTAGTGATTCTTTCACTGATGTCGAGGGAACTAACTTCAATCCAGATTGGGGACAAAGTACCCAAGTAACCACAGAAGATTTAGGGGGTAATTCAGTACTGAAATATGCCAACTTAAATTACCAAGGAACTGCATTTTCTACTGCTTTAGATGTAAGTGATTACACTTCAATTCACATAGATTACTGGACTTCAGATTCAACTGCATTAAACTTCTTCTTGATTAGTTCAGGGGAAGGAAAGGAAAAAGCCAAAGCGCTAGATGTAAGTAATCTAGGGCAGTGGAATAGTGTTGAAATTGCGTTGACAGATTTCTCTGATGTAGTAGACTTAGCAGACGTTATTCAATTCAAAGTAGACGGAAATGGTACTGTTTTCTTTGATAATATTTATTTCAAAAAATAATAACACCACTTAAAATAAATACAAAAAATAGCATTAATGAAAAGAACAAATGAACCCTTAAAATCATTTTTATTTATTAATGCTATTTTTTTATTACTCTTGGCTTCTTGCGCTTCATCAGAAGAAGGAGAAGAGGAGAATCTTGTCCCAGTAGCACAAGGAATTAGCCTGAGTGAACAAGATAAGATTGGGCTCGTATGGTCTGAAGAATTCGAGTCTAACAGTCTAGACAATAGCACATGGACACATGACTTAGGAGACGGTAGTGCTTTTGGTATACCCGGTTGGGGAAATCAGGAAGTACAGACTTATACCGCTTCTTCTAAAAATTTGAAAATAGCCAATGGCTTTTTAACCATTACTGCCCTCAAAGAAAATCTAGATGGAAAATCCTACACTTCAGCTAGAATTAAATCTCAAAATAAATTCTCATTCAAGCACGGACAATTAAAAGTACGGGCTAAATTTCCCCAATCTAAAGGGACTTGGCCAGCTGTTTGGTTAATGGGTGCTAATTTAGATACTGTAGGATGGCCAAATTGTGGTGAAATAGACCTCATAGAACAAAATGGCCAAGAAAAGAATAAAGTCTTGGGAACTGTTCACTGGAAAAACACAGCAGACAACACCAATGCTAAATTTTCAGATGAAATTACTGCTGCCAATGTGGGCGCAGATTTTAAAGAATACAGGCTTATATGGAATGAAAATACCATAAAGATGTACATAGAAAGTATCAAGTATTTTGACATAAACTTAAATGAGTCACTACCCTTTAACCAAGAATTTTTCTTGCTTTTAAATGTAGCCATGGGAGGTAGTTTAGGAGGTGACATTCCGGCCAGCTTTAACCAAGACAGTATGGTCATAGATTATATAAGACTTTACGAAAACTAAGGCTACTTAGTCTTTATTATCCCGAACTCTTTTTTATAATAGTCCGCTATTGGCCCAAATGGCCCAAGCTGATGCTGCTCAGCTGAAAAGGGATCTAAATAAGGTCCATAGGGAGTAGACATGGGCTTTTTGAGGCGGTCTGGAAAATCTGCTGTTAAGGCGTCTTTTTCAGGTCTTAGCTGTTGGTTCATATAGGCTGCTACATCATAGGCCTCTTCATCTGTGAGTATAGGACTTTCATGACTTACACCAAAAGGCATATTGTATTTAATGAAAGAAGCTGCGGTTAGCAATCTGGTCATTCCAGCACCATTGTTATAAGTATCATCGCCCCATAAGGGCGGATACAAATATTGGCCCCCTGTCTCTTTAGTGCCCTGCCCATTTTTTTGATGGCATAACACACACTGTTGTTCAAATACCTGTGCGCCGTGGTTTAAATCTGCAGGACGGTTTGGCCATTCCATAGGCTTTAACCCTTTTTCCATAGCTTTGGCATACAATTCATTTCCAACATCTTTGGTGGTTTCCTTATTTAACCAGCCCAAGAAAGCCACCAAGGCTTTCATTTCTTGAGCGTTATTATCCATAGGTCTTCCATTCATACTTCTGGTCAGGCAACCATTAATTCGGTCTTCTATGGTGCCTATTTTATTTTCCCTACCCCTGAATTGCGGGAAACGGTCTAATACCGTATTCAATGGAATTCCAAAGGCTTTGGTGCCTTCATTAAGGTGACAAGAAATACACTCTAGGTTGTTTCCGGTAGTGCGCATAGCGGTATCGGTCACGAGTGGCCCTATTACTTTGGAGGTATTAACCAGGACTTCGTATCCCAACTGTAGTGAAAGGTCTTGGGTGGCATAGACTGCCGCTTCTAGATCCGTTTGGTACTCAGTAACTGTTATAGGGACATATTTTTCAGGCTGTGCGGCATTAAACAACCAAATAAAAACAAGGACTATAACGCCTACATAAGCCAAAAGTATACCCAATAAACTATGGGCCAATTTTTTAATCTGCTGTTGCATGCTTAAAAATAGGAATTTTTTACAAGCGAATAAAGAGTATGGAAGACCAAAGATTCTTTTCTAAAATGGCCCCTTGTTTGTCTTGGTGAATGCGCTGGAAACCACTCACTAAGGTGGCCTTTGGAGACAATACAGCCCTAAATCCTAGGAAGGTCCAGTTTTGGTTAAAAGTATGAGGAAATAAGCCTTTTGTGAGCATAAAAACCTCATTAAATGCCATGAATTCTAACTTTTTTTCCAAACCTAAAATAGGTTTTCTCCACCCAAACCTAAAACGAAGCCTACCGCCAAAATCAAATTCAGATGCCGCATTCTCTGTCCAACGCTCCTCTGCCCTTAGCCATCCAAAAAAAGTGCTTTTTTCTAAAGGAATGGTATAAAAGACCTGCTGCCAGACATTGTGCTCTTTCAAAAAAACCGCTTGCTTTTCGGTATTTAAAAAGGAATAACCTCCAGACAATGTGATTTGAGTATGTAACTTTCTAACATAAGAGGGACGCAAAATAAACTGCTGCTGACCTCCCCAAAAATCTTTGGTCCTGTAGTGAGTCTCTAAACGAACGCCCTGCACAGAATCTATTTGGTAGTCAGCAAAAACTGCATTCCATGTATAGGTCTCTTGTGCAGAAACTAGAGATACGCTACTTAAAAAAAATAAGCACCCTATTGCAGCTATACGAGGCAGTGCATTTTTAAAAGTAAAATTAGGCATTTAAAAGTGCCTTAACCACTGTTGAAATAGTTTTGCCGTCTGCTTTACCGGCTAATTTACCACTGGCCTGACCCATTACCTTGCCCATATCTTGCATGCCATTTGCTCCTGTTGCGGTAATAATTTCTGCAACAACTGCTTTAACTTCTTCTTCTGACAGTTGGGCGGGTAAAAACTGGGCCAAGATTACAACCTCATCTAATTCGGGTTGGGCCAAGTCTTCTCTACCTTGTTCCTTGTATATGGCTGCGGAATCTTGACGCTGTTTGACTAATTTCTGAACAATCTTAATTTCATCTGCTTCACTTAAGAGGGTTCCAGATCCATCTGTTTGGGCCAATAATAGGGCAGATTTAATGGCTCTTAAAGAAGACAATGCCACCGTGTCTTTAGCACGCATAGCTTCTTTCATTTTTGTCATTACTGCGTTTTGTAAGCTCATCTTGTTTTGGTTTTTAATAGTGCTAATATAAATAATAAACCCGAGAACAGTGCCTCGGGTCTATTGGGTGTAAGTGAATTGATATTAATCTACATTATCGTGCAAGAACGAATTGTTACTGCGCAATTGAGGATCTTCATTGGAATCTGAACTCAATGTGGTTCTTGAGATTTTGCCCTCTGTAGGGCTTTCTGACAAAGAAATACCCTGTCTTTTATAGGCGGGCTCTTTTTCTATCTCTTCGATCTTATTAATACTATTATTGAATTTATAATTAAAATCCCTCAGTTTTCTTCTTCGCTCTTCCGCACGTTCTTTAAGCAGGGCTTCAATAGGCGCTTCCATAGGGTCTAATTCTTCCTCCTGAGGCTTTACCTTTGGAGCAGTAACAATTTTCTTTTCAAAAACCATTTCTTCTTCTGGGCTTTCATCCGCTACAGGAGCCGCTTCTTTAGCGGTTCCTAAATGTGCTTCCAGCTCCATATAATCATCTAAACTGTATCTTTTTTCTCCAGCAGTATTGTATTCCAATACCGGGATTACCTCCACAGGATCTTTGACTTCCATATCCATAATGTCGTCTTCCAAACTAAAAGTAATCATTGGGGCTTCTTCCTCAGCCGTCACTTCTTCCGCTGCTTTAGATTCTTCTGAGTAAGATTCTACAACAGTTTCTTCAAAGGTATTGGATAAAAACGATACTTCTTCCGCTACAAGTTCCTGATGATTCGCACTATTAATAGGCATGTCAAAAAGCGTATTTGTAAAGTCCATAGCCTCATTTTCAGTATGGTCTTCAAAAGTTTCCTCTGCCAATACTGCAGAAACATCTATAGCATCTACCACCTCAAAATCTCCGACTAAAGGCATGAATGAATCCTTCTTTGGTTGTGAAGTGCTCAGCACCTCTTTGGGTGCTTCTACTAAGGTATAGGTTACCTCTAAATCTAAAATCGCTGGGGTAGAAGGTACCAAAGGATTCAATTCATTTATTGGGGTACTCTCTTCAAAATCATCCATATCAAGGGTGTGAACCACCACTTGGTCATTCGCTTTAGGCTGCACTTCTTCCAAAGGATCTAAAGATTGAAAAGAAGGCTTTTCAGGGGTGAGGTTTATAGCCGCACGTTGCTCTTCTTCTAGGGTATGAATGATTTTTTTAGATTCTGTATTGACAATATTATTTTGTTGCTCCTGATCGAATCCAGTGGCAATTACGGTAACAGAAATAGCTTCTCCTAGGTTATTGTCTTCTCCAACACCCATGATAATGTTAGCGCCATTACCAGCCTCTGACTGAATGTATTCATTAATCTCCCCTATTTCATCAATAGTGATTTCCTGACTGCCAGAAACAATGAGTAACAGCACATTTTTAGCGCCTGTAATTTTATTGTCGTTTAACAAAGGAGAATCTAAGGCTTTAGAAATGGCTTCGTGTGCCCTACCCGATCCAGAAGCGCTTGAAGACCCCATAATAGCGGTACCGGAGTTGGCCAATACGGTTTTGGCATCTCTAAGGTCAATATTCTGTGTGTAGTGGTGGGTAATTACCTCAGCAATTCCTTTTGCTGCAGTGGCCAATACCTCATCTGCTTTTGAAAAACCAGCTTTAAAGCCTAGGTTTCCATAAACCTCTCTAAGTTTATTGTTATTGATAATAATTAGAGAATCTACCTGAGCACGCAGATTTTCTATTCCTTTTTGGGCTTGTTCAGAACGCATTTTCCCCTCAAATTGAAAAGGAATGGTCACAATACCTACGGTTAAAATATCTAATTCTTTGGCTTGTTTTGCAATCATTGGAGCCGCACCTGTTCCTGTACCACCACCCATTCCTGCAGTAATAAACACCATTTTAGTAGTGGTGTCTAACATGGCTTTTATGTCTGTCATACTCTCCAAAGCAGACTGCTCTCCCACCTCTGGGTTGGCGCCAGCACCTAAACCTTCTGTTAGAGAAAGTCCTAATTGGATCTTATTGGGGACTGGTGAGTTTTGTAATGCCTGTGCATCTGTATTACACACCACAAAGTCAACCCCATTAATACCGGATTGGAACATGTGGTTAATAGCGTTACTACCACCACCACCAACGCCAATCACTTTAATTACGTTGCTTTGGTTTTTTGGAAGGTCAAATGCGATGCTGTCAAATTCGCTGTGATCACTCATAAATTTGGGTTCTTATATTTTTGGTGTTTTATTCTGCGTTGTCTAAAAAATCTTTCAATTTCTCTGACCATTTGTCAAAGATGTTTTTTCTTGGGGCTTTGGGCGTCCCTAGCGCTGCTTCAGCTTGTGCCGCTTCAGACAGCTCTTCGGGAACTTCTTCAGTTCCTAGTTCTGCAAGCGGTTTGTGCTTGCCATCTGAAGCTACAGCGCTCATTAATAAACCTACCCCTGTGGCGTATAATGGCGAAGCTATTTCTTCTTCAGAATCTCCTGCGAGGTGCTCGTTGGGATACCCAATTCGGGTATCCATTCCGGTAATGTATTCTACCAGTTGCTTGAGGTGTTTTAACTGACTACCCCCACCTGTAAGTACTATGCCACCAATGAGTTTTTTCTTCTGCTCCTCATGGCCGTAATTCTTAATTTCTACATAAACTTGCTCTATAATTTCCACCACTCTTGCGTGAATAATTTTAGAGAGGTTCTTCAGGGTAATCTCCTTTGGATCCCTCCCTCTTAATCCAGGAATAGACACAATTTCATTGTCTTTGTTCTCCCCAGGCCAGGCAGATCCAAACTTTATTTTTAAGAGCTCTGCTTGCTTTTCAATAATGGAGCAGCCCTCTTTAATATCTTCTGTAATGACGTTACCCCCGAATGGAATCACGGCAGTATGACGAATAATACCATCTTTAAAAATGGCGAGATCCGTAGTACCTCCTCCTATATCTATCAGTGCCACCCCTGCTTCCTTCTCTTCCTGACTCAGTACTGCATTAGCAGACGCTAGAGGCTCTAAAGAAATTTCTCCCAGATTCAAGCCAGCACTCTTAATGCAACGAACAATGTTTTTTATAGAAGAAACCTGCCCTACAACCACATGGAAATTAGCTTCTAAACGCCCTCCATACATACCCATAGGCTCTTTAATTTCTGCCTGACCGTCTACCTTAAATTCCTGAGGCAATACGTGTATGATTTCCTCTCCTGGAAGCATCACTAATTTATACACCTGATTGCAAAGATTATCTACATCTTCGTAATCAATCACTTCTTCTGAGTTGGCACGCGTAATATAATCTGAATGCTGTAAGGAACGGATGTGTTGTCCGGCTATCCCTACAGATACCGTGTCTATTTTTAAACCAGAATCCGTTTCTGCTTGTTGCACCGCTTGTTGAATAGATTCAATGGTTTGTGTAATATTATTCACTACACCTCTGTGAACACCCAGACTTTTAGATTTCCCAATACCGAGAATTTCTATTTTGCCATACTCGTTCTCCTTCCCAATAATGGCTACAATTTTTGTAGTTCCAATATCTAAGCCAACAGAATAATTTGTCTCTTTCATCTGAGTGTTATTATTATTTTTTGGTGGCAACCACCTGATTTTTAAACCTTACATCTACCAAAGAATAGCTTTGGAGGCTATTGTCCTTTAAAGCCTTATTATAAAAAGCCTTAAAATTAGAAGTCTTCTCCTGAAGGGCTGTTGCCGCTCCAAGGTGGACCTCAAATTGATCTAACCTACATTGCAACACATAGTCTTGATCTTTTCTCACCCTAATTCCCACAATGTTCTTTTTCAAAAAAACATCTTGAGACACAAATTCAATTATTTTATGACAATCAGATATACTTAGCTCAGAGAGATTTCCATTAATGATGGGCACCCTTGCAGAGTGAAACTCAGAAAGGGGCATAGCCATTCCGCGAGTATCTAGGTAATAAACGGAGTCCGTTACCACCCTGGCTTCTGGTGTTCTCTGTGTAAGTAAGGCCCTAAGTGCCCCATCTACAGTCATATAAACTGTGGCATTCTGAAGCATAGGGTCTTCACTGAGCCACCGCTCAATTCTACTCAAAGCTACTTTATCTTTTGGGGCTTTAAAAGCCCCTTTCTGTTTAACTATTAACATTTTATTAACCGCCTCATAGGTGGTATATAAATTGTCATTTCCAATAAATTTTAAGTCAATTTTAGTGACCATTCTTCGCTCATTTCTGTAATTAGTAAAAGCGTATAAACCTACCAAAATAAAGCAGATGAGGATCATTTGAAAAACATTCAATACTCTTTTCATAACAAAGCTTCTTTAAAATGAACCACTTGTTTTCCTATGTCTCCAGCGCCCAAACTCACCAAGACCTCGGGAGGGTTTTCCTTAAGGCTTTTTAATGCTTGTGCCACACTCACTTTTGATTTTTTCTCCGAACTGATCATGCCGAGCAGCCACTCAGAGGTAACCCCTGCTATGGGTTGCTCTCTGGCTGGATAAATGTCCAACAAAAACAAGGCGTCGAACAAAGACAAACTGGCCGCAAATTCTTTGGCAAAATCCTGGGTACGCGAATACAAATGCGGTTGGAAAATAGCCGTGATTTTTTTATTTGGATACTGCGCTCTCAAGGTATTGTAAATAGCATTTATGGCAGTTGGATGGTGGGCATAGTCGTCTACATAAACCCTTTCTAGTGTATTAATTTCATAGGAGAAACGTCTGGCAATTCCCTTAAACCCTGACAATGCTTTTATTAAATCTTTTGCAGGCACCCCCTGAGAATAAGCCATAGCAAAAGCCACTAGCGCATTGAGCACATTGTGCTTGCCTGGCATGGGAAACAACACTTCTTTAAAAGTTTCCATAGGGGTATGAATACAAGCCAAAGTCTGACCAGAAACTACTTTTAAATCAGAGATAAAATAATCTGAACTCTCCCGCTCCCCATAGCTAATTCCTGAAATAGCCACATCTTCATGAACAAACAAATTTCCCTTCAATGGCACAAGTCCCGCAAAGGAATGGAAACTATCTTCAAGCGCTTTGGCAGACTTATAAATATCTAAGTGGTCTGCATCTGTAGAGGTAATGCAAGCTACATCGGGAGATAAATTCAAAAACGACCTATCAAACTCGTCAGCCTCCACCACAGTAATTGCCGTATCCTTTAGCAATAAATTACTGTCAAAATTAAGTGCTACACCACCCAAAAATGCGGTGATATTAACCTCTGAAGCGTCTAACAAATGAGCCAGCATGGCAGAAGTAGTGGTTTTCCCATGGGTGCCTGCTACCGCATAACAGAAGCTCGAATCAATGGTTTCTCCCAATAAAACAGCCCTTTTAATCATGCTAAACTCATTGGCCTTAAAAAAGGAAAACCAATCACTGCTTTCAGGAACTGCAGGAGTATATACCACTTTTGTAACAGCGGCACTGTTTAATTTATCCGGTAAATGCGTATGATTGTCTTCATAGAACACCTCAATCCCTAAAGATTCCAAAGACTGTGTTAAATCTGTCTTCACAGCGTCATAACCCACAACACAACACCCTTTTAGGGCATAATATTTGGCCAAGGCCGACATTCCAATGCCGCCTATCCCCAAAAAAAAGTAAGTGTCTAAAGTAACATTCATCTATCTGTGCTGCTAGGGTTATTTTGGATGTTTCTTGATGATTTTTTCAATGGTCTTTACGATTGTTCCGGTTGCTTCGGGCTTGGCCATTTTTCGCATTGCATCCCGCATGGATGATTGAAGCAGCAAATCCTTGGTGATACTTTCAAATACAGCCTGGAAATTATTTTCCAAGTCTGCCTCTCTAATCATTTCACCCGCACCCATTGCAACAATCGCTTCTGCATTTTTTGTTTGGTGGTCTTCTGCCACATTAGGCGAGGGGATAAAGAGGGCGGGTTTACCCACCAGCATTAATTCGGATACCGCTCCAGCACCTGCCCTAGAAATCACATAGTTCGCTGCAGTATAAGCCAGTGGCATATTTGAAATAAAATCAAACAGCTGTACCGTATTGGACTGCAAATCCTTGTATTCATCATAATACAGCGCACCACATTGCCACAGCAATTGAATCCCTTGACTTTCAAAATAAGGCAATTGACTGGCAACAAATTCATTAATTTTTTTAGCGCCTAAACTTCCTCCAAGCACCAATAAAACTGGAAGCTCCTGCTGAAGGTTAAATTCCAATAAGCCTTTTTCTTTTGGGGGCAGTTGCTGCTGAATACCTGCTCTAATGGGATTTCCAGAATACACCAATGTACTTGCTGGAAAGTATTGTGCCATATTTGGATAAGCCACACAAATAACCTTTGCTTTTTTAGAAAGCCATTTATTGGTTACACCCGCATAGGAATTCTGTTCTTGAACTAGGGTAGAAAAACCCAACCACTGAGCCATTTTAAGCAAAGGCGCTGAGGCATAGCCTCCAGTGCCAATCACCAGATCAGGCCTAAAGCGCATAAGAATCAATAGAGACTGGAAAAGACTCCATATTAATTTAAAAGGAAAAGCCAGTAAATCCAAAGATACTTTCCGAGACAATCCGGAAATCCAAAGTCCTTTTATAGCATAGCCTGCCTCTGGAACTTTTTTCATTTCCATTTTGCCCTTGGCCCCTACGAATAAAAAGGACGCATTGGGATAAGCCTTTTCAAGGCCTTGTGCAATGGCAATAGCAGGGTAAATATGACCTCCTGTTCCGCCTCCAGACAATATGAATTTATAGCTGCTCACTTAATATTTCTAAAGGGTTTGTCGTTTCTTCCGTAACTGCTGCCGGAGCCGTTTGGGCACTTTTATTACTCGCGCTTAATATGATTCCTAGGGCCAGACAAGTCATCCAGATAGAGGTGCCTCCACTACTGATAAGCGGCAAAGTTTGCCCAGTCACTGGCAAAAGAGATACGGCCACCCCCATATTAATAAAAGCCTGAAATACAATAGGCAAGCCCACACCCAAAGCGATGAGTTTTGTGAAAAAAGTAGGGGCACCATTGGCTATAACGATAATTCTAATGAGCAAAAACAAATACAGACCCAAAACAATAAAGCCCCCGATCATACCATACTCTTCAATAATAATCGCAAAAATAAAATCCGAGGAACTCTGAGGCAAGAAGTTTTTCATCACGCTTTTTCCAGCGCCAAGTCCAAAAACACCTCCAGTGGCAATGGCAATTTTAGCACGCTCTACCTGGTAATCTGCCTCCGTGATTTCATCTGAAGAAAAATTCTCAATGCGACTCATCCAAGTGTCTACCCTGTTGGGAAAAAGCCCAGGAAAAGCCTTAGCAGTCATTACAAACAAAGCCCCCATGACCAGACCAGTTGTGGCTATTCCTAAGAGGTATTTAAATGGGTAGCCCCCAATAAAACAAAGCACCATCACCATGGAAAAAAGGATAGCAGCTGTAGAAAAATTGGCTGGAAAAACCAAGGCAACTACACTAAAAACAGGCAGCCACAAAGGCAATATAGATTCTGTAAATCGAATCGATTGGTCTTTAATTTTTGACAAATACCTCGCTATATAGACCATTAAAACTACCATAGCCAAGGTAGAAGTCTGAAAACCTATGGAGGTAAAAGGAATTTTAATCCACCTACTCGCATTGGCTCCTCCAATGGTGCTTCCCTGCGCCAAGGTGTACACCAACAACAACAATACAATAGGCATTCCAATCAGGGAAAGTCCTTTAAAAAAATGGGTGGGGATTTTATGTATTCCAAACATAATGACAAAACCCATACCCAGTAAAAAAGCATGCTTGGCCAAATGACCTAAGGCCGTACCATTTTGTACGACGTTTTCTAGATTACCACTGGCGCTATAAACCGGCAAGAAAGATATAAGCGCCAACAGCGCAACTACCGCCCACATGGCTTTATCTCCTTGTATGTTTTTAAATATGCCCAATCTTATAAGTTTTTCACAGCGGCTTTAAACTGATCTCCCCTGTCTTCGTAATTTTTAAATAAATCAAAACTGGCACAGGCTGGAGACAATAATACGGTCTCACCTTTCTCTGCAATTTTACAGGCTATTTTAACGGCTTCATCCATAGAAGTCGTTTCTACCAATATATCTGTGGCCTTAGAAAAAACTGATTTTAGGGTATTGTTATCTATTCCCAAGCAAATAATTGCTTTCACTTTCTCTCTAACCATTGACATTAATGGCATATAGTCATTTCCTTTATCTACCCCACCAACAATCCAAACCATAGGTGTTTTAACACTGTCTAAAGCATAGAAAGTGGCATTAACATTGGTTGCTTTTGAGTCGTTAATGTAAGTGACATGTTGAATCTTAAGCACTTTTTCTAAACGATGTGGTGCCCCCTGGAAATGCTGAACGCTGTTACGTATGGTTTCTTTTCTTATCTGAACCAAGGTTGCTACCGCTGAAGCTGCCATGGTATTTTTAACGTTATGTGTGCCCTCTAAGGCCAGTGTATTGATCTGCATGCTAAATGTTTTTTGGTCCAATGTTATTTCTATGTGTTCGCCTTTTTGACAGGCGCCGTTTTCTATTATTTGTTGTGTACTAAATGCAATTCTTTTTCCGGTTTCTGGGAACTGAGCTAAAGCAGCTCCAATCACCTTACAATCTGCGTCATAGATTAAATAATCTGTAGGCAATTGATTCATTGAAATGCGAAACTTTGCCGCCGTATAACGATCCATCTCATAGCCGTACCGGTCTAAATGATCTGGGGATATATTGGTAATTACAGCAATATGAGGTCTAAAATTTTCAATATTGTCCAATTGAAAACTACTGAGCTCTAATACGTAGTAATCTATCTTTTCAGCCTCTGGCAAATGGGCTTTATACACTAATTTCGCAAAACTTACGCCAATATTACCGCCCATAGCTACCGCCTTCCCGTCGGATTTCAAAATATGATGGGTCAGCATGGTTGTGGTGGTTTTGCCGTTGCTGCCAGTAATACCTATCAACACAGCATCGGTGTAGCGAGCCGCAAATTCCACCTCATCAATCACCGAAACACCCTTCTGGCGCAATGCCAAAACCAAGGGTACTGTATCTGGAATACCAGGGCTTTTTACCACAAGATCTGCTGCCAAAATAGTGGCTTCACTGTGTCCGTTTTCTTCCCAAGAAATCTCATTTTGTATAAGAACGTTTTTAAAGGCAGCGTGAATTGTGCCATGATCAGACACCAGCACACGGTACCCTTGTTGCTGCCCCAAAAGGGCGGCACCAACACCACTTTCCCCCGCACCTAAAACCATTAGAAATTTCATTATCTCAGTTTTAAGGTCACAATGGTCAATACGGCTAATAATATGCCCACAATCCAAAAACGGCTTACGATTTTACTCTCGTGATAGCCCAATTTTTGGTAATGGTGGTGCAATGGCGACATAAGAAAAACACGCTTCCCTTCACCAAATTTTTTCTTCGTGTATTTAAAATAGCCCACCTGCAACATGACAGAGAGTGACTCGGCAAAAAAGATTCCACACAATAGCGGAATAAGTAATTCTTTTCTAATAATAATCGCAATGACTGCTATGATTCCTCCGATAGTTAAGCTGCCCGTATCTCCCATAAAAACCTGGGCTGGAAAAGCATTGTACCATAAAAATCCCACCAATGCACCTATAAAAGCAGCAATAAATACCACCAATTCTCCCACCCTAGGGATAAACATAATATCTAAGTAGTCAGAGAAAATAACATTCCCTGAAATCCAAGCAAACACTCCTAAGGTCACTGCAATAACAGCAGAGGTCCCTGCAGCCAAACCATCTATCCCATCGGTGAGATTCGCCCCGTTAGAAACAGCGGATACTATAAAAATGACCACTGGAATAAAGATGAGCCAAGCGTATTTCTCTGCACCGTCTCCCGCCCATGAAATCCAATCGCTATAATCTAATTCGTTGTTTTTTGTAAAAGGGATGGTGGTTTTGGTAGACTTTATTTCAGGACCCAAGAAACGACTCTTAACCACTTCTGTCTTAGACACAGCAACCGCCTCTTTCATGGTAACGCCTGGATGAAAATAAAGGGTAGCTCCTACAATCAGTCCAAGAACTACTTGTCCCAAGACTTTAAAAACCCCTTTTAAACCAGCTTTGTCTTTTTTGAAAATTTTAATATAATCATCCACAAAACCTATGGCCCCCATCCAAAGGGTTGTTACGATGAGTAATACAATATAAATCTCGGCCAATTTAGCAAAGAGAAACACAGGCACTAAAGTGGCTATAATGATGATTAGGCCTCCCATAGTTGGGGTTCCAGCTTTTTGTTTTTGCCCGGCTAAGCCAAGATCCCTAACGGTCTCACCTATTTGTTTTCGCTGAAGGTATTCAATGATTTTTTTTCCAAATACTGTTGCAATTAGTAGAGAAGTAATGATTGCCAAAGAAGCCCTAAAGGTCAAAAACCCAAACAAACTAGCCCCCGGAAATTGGTATTGCTTTTCTAAAAATTCAAATAAATAATACAACATAGCACTTTTCTTCTATTGGCTTAGATTAATGGTCTAAGAGGTCTAAATGATTCTTTACAATTTCATAGTCATCAAAAGGGGTCTTCACACCTTTAATGTCCTGATACTTTTCGTGTCCTTTCCCTGCGATTAAAATGATGTCCTTTGAAGTGGCCATCATACAAGCGGTTTTAATGGCTTGTTTTCTGTTTTCTACGACCAAAACTTTTTTTATGTCTACCGGGGAAACACCCGCCTCCATTTGTTCAATAATATCCATGGACGCTTCAGATCTTGGATTGTCGGAAGTGAGAATTACGGTATCGCTTTTTTCTGCAGCAATAGCGCCCATTAAGGGTCTCTTTCCCTGATCCCTGTCTCCACCGCAACCTACTACAGTAATGAGTTTTTCATTCTTGGTCCTAATCTGACCTATTGTTTCTAATATATTATCTAAGGCATCTGGGGTATGGGCATAATCCACAATAGTCGTAATCTGGTTTTTAGAAATAAAATATTGGAACCTTCCTGCCACATTTTCTAGGGTGCTTATATGTTGTAGCACCTCCAGCGCATTTAATCCCAAAAGGGTTGCCGTGGCGTAAATAGCCAAAACATTATACGCATTAAACTGCCCTAAAAGTGTGGTCCAAACTTCTTGCTGGTCAATTTTCAATAATTGACCAGAAAATTGGTTCTCTAGTATTTGCGCCTTATAATCTGCTACCCCTTTTAGCCCATAGCTTATTTTTTTAGCTTTGGTATTTTGGAGCATAAATAGGCCATTCTTGTCGTCCGAGTTTACTAAGGCAAAAGCAGTAGGGGAAAGCCCGTCAAAAAGCAATTTTTTTGTATCTCTATAATTGGCGAAAGTCTTGTGATAATCTAAATGGTCTTGGCTTAAATTAGTAAAAATAGCTCCTTCAAAAGTCAATCCCTTAATGCGCATTTGCGCAATTCCGTGAGAGCTCACCTCCATAAAACAGTAAGAAAGTCCTTCTGACACCATTTCATGTAAATAAGCGTTAATGGTCCACACATCCGGTGTAGTATGGACTGTTTCATATGCTTTCTCTCCTACTAAAATTCTAATCGTAGAGAGGAGGCCTGAAGGATATCCTGCCTTGGTAAACAATGCATGTAATAAGCTGGTCACTGTAGTTTTACCGTTGGTACCTGTTACCCCAATAAGCGATAGTTTCTTAGACGGATGGTCAAACCAATTGGCCGCCATAACGCCCAAAGCTTCTTGGCTATTGGGCACCACCACATAGGTAACCTCAGCATGAGTAAGGCCAGGCAGATCCTCACAAACTACTACAGTAGCACCCTTTTCTATAGCCGCTTCAATAAAAATATGGCCATTTACCTGAACCCCTTTGGTTGCGACAAAAAGCGACTGAGACACTACTTTGCGCGAATCAAAATACACGCCCTGTACTTCCTTAAGGGTGCTACCCTGTAACTGATCTATGGAAACGCCGTATAGTATGTCTTTTAATACTTTCATGAACGAGATAATTCTAATGCTACTTTAGTCCCTTTTCCAATAACTGCTCCCGCACTCATAGATTGTTTCACTACCTTGCCATGCCCATATACCTCCACCACACAACCTAAGTTTTCCAATAGGGCTATAGCATCCATACCAGACATTCCCTTTACATTTGGAATGGTCTGGGTAGCATGTTCAAGTACCGTCTGATAATTTTCATAGGATTCATTTACTGCTAAAGAAGCCACGGCATCTTGAGCGACTTGCACTTCCATAAGCTTAGACGTGTACATTTTTTGTGCAATGGCCTTAAAAACAGGTCCAGAAACATCTGCTCCATAATACCCTACAGATTTATCTGGTTCGTGAATCACTACAATACAAGAATACTCGGGATTGTCTGCTGGAAAATAGCCCGAAAAAGTAGAGATATACTTTAACTTATTTGGGTCTCCTGAAGTGTAATCTTTTTGACAAGTACCCGTTTTACCAGCCATTGAAAAATTCGGATCATATAAACCATGTCCCGTACCCCCTTTTTTCTCGACAACATCTTTTAAGATCTGTTTTACTTGCGCTACCGTCTCTTTAGAGCATATAGAAGGATTTATAATGGTTTTACCAAAACGCTTCTCTACAATACCTCCTTTTCTAATTTCTTTGATCAATCTTGGCTTCACCATTTCTCCACCGTTGGCAATCGCATTATAAAAGGTCAGGGTTTGTAAGGGGGTCAGAGATACCTCGTACCCATGAGACATCCAAGCCAAAGAAACTCCAGACCAGCCTTTTTCTCCAGGATACCTGATCACAGGATCACCCTCTCCTAAAACAGGAAGCCCCAGTTTTTCATGCAAATTCATATTGCGCAAGCGGTCTACGTAGTCACTGGGTCTGTCCTTATAATTTTCATGGATGAGTTTGGCAAATGCTGTATTGGAGGAAACTTTTAACGCCTTAGCTACAGAAATTTTCCCATAGCCGCCATTTTTAGAGTCCTTAACCGTCCTGTCATAGACCTTGTATTTACCTCGCTCAGTATCTATTACCGTGGCAGTGTCTACTATTTTATCTTCCAAAGCCACTACCAAAGACATGAGCTTAAACGTAGATCCTGGCTCATGAGACTCTCCAATAGCGTAGTTAAGCCTTTCGTAATAATGCCCATTGGCATTTCTTCCCAAATTGGAAAGGGCCTTTATTTCTCCTGTTTTGGTTTCCATCACCACCACAGTACCGTGGTCTGCTTTGTATTTTTCTAGCTGAGTCAATAGCGCATGGTGCGCTATATCTTGAATATTAATATTGATTGTGGTAACCACATCTGCGCCTTCTTCCGGTTCTTTTAGGTTACTAGCCCCTATGGGTTTCCACTGACCTTTGGCGATTTTTTGCTTGAGACGTTTGCCTTCTACCCCTTTTAAATAATCATCAAAAGCCCCCTCTAAACCTACTCGAGTGATGTTTCCTTGAGCATCTGAACTCACAAAACCCACACTTCTGGCAGCCATTTCTCCAAGCGGATGCTCTCGAACAGTTTTTTGAGTCACCACAAAACCACCCTTATAAGGTCCTTTTGAAAACAATGGAAAAGACTTTATTCTTTTATAAGATTCATAACTAAGGTTGGAGGCTATTAAGGCATACCTATTTTTATTGGCCTTGGCTTTTCTGAGTTTTTGCTCAAAATAATTTGGGGGTTTTTGGAGCAATACGCCCAAAGAATCTGAAAGTGCAATGAGATGTAACTCAAAATCTTTGGAGGCAACTGTTACTGCGTCAAATCTAATCTCGTACCTGGAAACAGAGGTGGCCAACAAACTGCCGTCGTCTGAATACAAACTCCCCCTATTTGGTTCAATTGTCACAATTTTTTCGGTCCTTTCTAAAGCGAGCTTTCTATATTTAGCCCCATCCGAGACCTGGGTTTGAACCAGAGAAGCGCCTATAGCAATGGAAAACACCACCAAGAGGGCTACCACTACATACAGACGTGTTAAAATTTTTTTCTCTCGCACTATGGTTGTTTTTTATCAGAAGGTTTTACCACGATTTTCACTGCAGGCTTATCTGGAGGAAATATCCCTAGGTCTGCTACTTTTCTGGCCACACTTGTCTCTAATTGAGCGCGCTGCAATCTTGACCTAAGTCCCACATATTCATTCTTCAAAGCTTTTACTTCCTGACTCAGCTGGGCAATTTCATATACCTTACGCTCAGATTCATGTGCTGCGCTAATCATGAGGGCGCCTAAGACTGCTAGGTAAATAAAAAAACGCCAGTGTTTTGGAGCATCGTCTCCAATAAGAAAAGAACCTTTTAGAATATTAAGTAGCGATTTTCTCACTTTCTATTGGGGGTATTTTTTGGTTTTTCTGCCACCCGAAGCTTTGCACTTCGGGAGCGGGTGTTTAAACGTTGCTCTTCTTTTGTAGGTATTTGTAAGCCACCCACTTTTTTTAAAGGCACCTCAAAATGCCCAAAAATATCTTTCTCTGGCTCTCCTTCAAATTGTCCTGCTCGAATAAAGCGTTTCACCAATCTGTCTTCCAAAGAATGGTAACTCAACACACTTAATCGACCACCGGTAAACAACAGATCCGGGACTTGCGCTAAAAATTCTTTAATCACTTGAATCTCTTGATTCACTTCAATCCTGATGGCTTGGTAAATTGGCGCCAATATCTTTGCGTCATTGAATCCCTTTAAGAAAGGAGACAAAGCTTCTTTTAATTGGTTGGTAGTCTCTATGGGTTGGGATTCCCTGTAAGAAATAATGGCTAAAGCTATGGCCTTTGAATTTCTCAAATCACCATACTGAAAAAGCACATTACTCAAATCCTCTTGGGTGTATTGCCCCACAACCTCTTTGGCGGTAAGAACGCCATTCTGATTCATTCTCATATCTAGCGCCCCTTCAAAACGGGTAGAAAAACCCCTTGAACCTTCGTCAAATTGATGAGAAGACACGCCAAAATCTGCCAATATCCCATGCACTTGTTTAATGCCGTGAAAACGCAGAAATTGTTTTATAAACCGAAAATTTTCTGGAATGAGGGTGAATCGGGCATCGGCCAATGTATTGGCCAAAGCATCTTTATCTTGGTCAAAAGCAAACAAACGTCCTTCTGGACCGAGCTGCCGTAAAATCTCTTTACTATGACCACCGCCACCAAAAGTGACGTCTACATAAACCCCTTTGGGATCTATGGCCAAACCCGCCACAGTTTCCTGCAGCATGACTGGATTATGATAAGGTGTTTTCTCCATCTCCCATGACTTCTTCTGCAAGACTTGCAAAGTCTTGCGCTGTTTCTTCTAATACGTTTTCATATTGCCCTTTGTCCCAAATTTCAATAATATTGATTGCGGCACTCAACACCACTTCCTGGCTTATCTGTGCAATACCTATTAAATTCTTTGGAATAAGCAAACGACCACTACCGTCCACCTCTACTGCTTTTACGCCAGCAGTAAACCTTCTAATAAAGTCGTTGTTCTTTTTTACAAATCGGTTCTTCTCATTCATTTTCTCCATCAACAATTGCCATTCCGCCATGGGATACAACTCCAGACAATCTCTAAAAACCGCTCTCTTAATGACAAAACCTTCTTTCAAAATAGGGGTCAACTGCGACTTTAACGCAACAGGAAGCATTACCCGCCCTTTTACGTCTGCCTTGCAATCATATGTGCCTATAAGTGAGACCACTATCTGTGTTGGTTTTGATTAATAAGTTCAAATATAAAGGATTTTATCCCACTTTTTACCACATTCTACCACTTTGTTAATAAGTTCTCTTTACTTCTAGCCAAAAAAGTAAAGAGGCCTATATTCAACAACACATCTAAAGCCTAGAAAAAGAAGCTATTGGTATTTAAATGAAATGCCTATATTTGCCAACTTAGGCGTAAACCAAGTCATGACACACCCAATCATTAAAGACGGAAAATACCAATACGTATCCTTAGGAGATGGTGCACCTATAGTCATATTACACGGACTCATGGGCGGGTTAAGTAACTTCCAAGGCGTTATGGATTACTTCCCTGAGAAAGGTTACAGAGTCATTGTTCCAGAATTACCTATTTATGACATGCCACTCTTAAAGACTACTGTTAAAAGCTTTGCGGTTTACGTAGATGAGTTTTTAAGGCATTTAAACCTCAAAGATGTGATCCTTGTGGGGAATTCATTGGGCGGTCATATTGCCCTATTGGAAACCAAGATGGATCCTGAGATTGTTAAAGGCTTAGTGATTACTGGAAGTTCTGGCCTTTATGAAAGTGCCATGGGTGACGGATATCCTAAAAGGGGAGACTACGAGTTTATTAAGAAAAAAGCAGAAGAAGTTTTTTACGATCCTGCTGTGGCAACCAAAGAAATTGTTGACGAAGTTTTTGCTACTGTCAACAACAGGGTTAAACTGGTGAAGACTTTGGCTATTGCCAAGAGCGCTATTAGACATAATATGTCTAAGGATTTGCCTCTTATGAAAACACCTACTTGTATTATTTGGGGAAGGAACGACGGCGTGACTCCTCCGAATGTTGCAGATGAATTTAATGCATTGCTTCCTGATTCAGATCTGTTTTGGATCGAAAAATGCGGTCATGCACCCATGATGGAACACCCAGACACCTTCAATACGCTATTGGAGAACTGGCTGGTGGCTAGAGGTTTTTAAACCCATTATAAAGCCAATTATCACACAGAAAACAGCATCCATGAAAATTACTTCAGCAGAATTTGTAATGAGCAACGCTCATGTAGAAAAATGCCCCAAAGACCCTATTCCTGAATACGCTTTTATTGGGCGTTCAAATGTGGGGAAATCTTCATTGATCAATATGCTTACCTCAAAAAAGAGTTTGGCGAAAACCTCTGGTAGACCTGGAAAAACACAACTTATTAACCACTTTAAGATTAATCAAAATTGGTTTTTAGTAGATTTACCTGGTTATGGATACGCCCGTGTATCTAAAAAAAACAAGAAGACTTTTCAAAAATACATTACAGAATACTTTTTGAAACGAACCCAACTTGTTTGTGCTTTTGTGCTTGTAGACATTAGACATGAGCCACAACCTGTAGACCTTGATTTCATGAGGTGGATGGGAGAAAATGAAATTCCATTTTGTGTCATTTTTACTAAAGCAGACAAACTGAAACCTGCTATTATTGAGGCCAATACAAAGGCCTATAACGAGAAGCTCACAGAAGACATTTTTGAAGTAGCCCCTGAACACTTTATTACCTCATCTTCTAAACATTTGGGCAAAGAGGAATTACTGGGATATATTGGCGCTATAAACGAGCAGTATTTTAAAGCGCAAAAATAAAAGGAGCTGGCTTAAAAGTCAACTGAAAGCGCAACGCTTAAGACCCTTTTTTAATCTCGAGCTTTTCTGCGAAATAATCAGAGAACTCCCGCATGGTTGCTGTCATTTTTTCATCTTGAGTGGCTTTCAAAAAAGTATCTGACATAGCCACTAAAGTTTGGTGGAAAAATATTTTCATTTCATCTACCGGCATATCTTTAGTCCACAAATCTATCTTTAGGGATTCTTTGTTCTCACTATCCCAAACGGAAAGCATCATGGCTTTAGCGTCTTCTTTGTTTACGCCTCCGTCTTCTGCAGTCCATTGCAACTTCTCAGGAACTTGGTTCTCGTCTAAAGTAACTTTTAAAATAATTTCTGAAGTGTGGGTTTTTTGACTCATTTCTTAGGTTTATAGGAAGCTTCTTTCAATAAGTCTATTGAAGATACTTCAAGGAGTTTTAATAAATTATTATCGTGCTTTTCGTAGTAGGCTTTGGCCATTTGAAAACCAATAAACTGCGCAATTCTAGGAGAAGATTCACGGTCTAAAGCCAACTGAAATTTAGAAAATGGTGCAGGGAACAAAAAACGGTACTCCAATGCTGCATCAGTACTGTAAAGATATTCACGTTCCATGAAATAGCGCCAGACCTGCGCCTCATTCGCTACGGCCCATTGGTATTGCACTTCAGTGTATTTCATATGTTGGGCCTCCGTGGCATGAGGCCAAACAAGGGTTTGAAGGAATGTTTTTTTTCCCTCAAACACCATTTTATCTAAAAAATACCCATTGGTATTCGGAGACACAAAAGGCGCAATTAAAGCAGCAGACACGTCAGAGATTAAATATTTAGCATCTAAGTCTTGTTTTATATAAGCAGGAAATGATTTGTAATACTCATGCTCAGGTCCCAGATAATGGTCTAAAGCAATCAGCCACATAGTGTCTGCAACCACTACCCTGTTTTGAATATCTAAACCTGAAGACAATGTGCTTAGGGTATAAACTCCAGGGGAATAAAGAGCATTATCAAAAGGAGCTCCAAACTGGTTAAAAAGCTGGTTAAAATGTGCGTTCAGATGGGACAATTCATTGGTGGTGGTTTTAAAATCTCCAAAAACCCGCTTTATTTCTCCAGAAATTTGTTTTTCAACAGTGTCTTGTAACTTTACTTTCCAAATACTATCCGGTGTTTGAGTGGGAAAAAAGAAAGGATATTTTCCGCTTAATCGATCAAAATCTGCCACACCACTCTTCCCAAATTCAAGATCAAATCGATATAGATTTAGATCTGTTTCCAATCCTTTTACCTCACTTTCAAGGGCCTTATCATGACCACAAGAAACCAAAAAAGGACCAAAAATAAACACGAGGAATACGCTAGAAAAAAAAGAATTGGTCTTTTGCTTTATTATTCTCAAAGTAGGGGTTAATTTTATGGCTCAAAGTTAGTCGTTTTTAAACAAATACCACGCCTTATGCAGACAGAAAAAATCATTGATCACATCGTAAATTGGCTAAAAGAATACGCTCAAAAAGCTGGTGCTAAAGGTTTTGTAATTGGTGTTTCGGGCGGAATTGATTCTGCGGTAACTGCGACACTTTGTGCCAAAACAGGACTTCCCCTTTTGTGCTTAGACATGCCCATCCATCAGGTAAAAAACCAGACAGATCGAGCGAGAAAACACGTCTCATGGCTGCAAGAAAATTACCCCAATACCACTAAAACACAGGTGCCGCTCACCACAGTTTTTGACAGCTTAGTCCAGGCATTTCCAGCTGTAAAAAACGAAGAAGAACGATTTATGAGCTTAGCCAACACAAGGGCCAGACTGAGAATGACGAGCTTGTATTACTTTGCCGCATTGCAGGGCTATTTAGTCGCAGGAACCGGCAATAAAGTAGAAGACTTTGGGGTAGGATTCTACACCAAATACGGAGACGGAGGAGTAGACATTAGCCCCATAGCAGACTTATTAAAGACAGCAGTATTTGCACTAGGCAAAACACTAGGAATTAATGAAGACATCTTAATGGCAGCCCCTACAGACGGCCTTTGGGGAGACAATAGAACAGATGAAGACCAAATAGGCGCCAGCTACCCTGAATTAGAATGGGCCATGGATATGCAAAACCAAGGAAAAAAGTTGACTGACTTCAAAGGAAGAGAAGCTTCAGTCTATGAGATTTACACCAGATTGAACCACGCCAACCAGCACAAAATGAATCCTATTCCAGTTTGTGAGATTCCAAAAGAGTTTCTCTAAGTATTCCTGTAACAATGCCATAAATAGGCAAAGTGAAATAAGGCTAATGCAGCACCTAAAGACTTATCCTTTCGTTTGCCCTTTCAGAAATCAAATAATTTGTAGGAATTTACCTATAGTATGTGATTTTTTTGTAAATTTATTTTTTCAAGAATCCCAAATCTTTAGAAAAATAAACCATGACAAATATTCTTATTGCAGACGCACATCCTATTTTGAGAATGGGACTGAGTATGGTTTTGAACAGTGCTGAAGAATTTCACCTACAAGATGCTGTTGCAACGACCACCCAACTTTTTTCCGCTATAGAAAAGCAAATTCCCGATATTGTTATTTTAGAGATGGACATCCCTGAAATCAATGGAATTGCTACTATCAGAAGGCTTAAGAAAATAAATGCCAATACTAAAGTGCTCATTTTTAGCAGCCAGCCAGAAACAGTTTACGCGCTAAGCGCTGTAAGAGCTGGCGCTTACGGCTACCTTCCTAAAACAGCCAGGGTAGATCAGATTCTCACAGCGCTTACGGAGATTAGCGAAGGAAAAATATACCTCACCAATTCCTTAACAGAGCAACTCAAAAGAGAAAAATCAGGCGAAAAAGAAAAATCTATTTTTAGAAAATTATCTTCTAGAGAAATTGAGGTATTAAAATTACTGGCCTCAGGAAAGAAAAACAAAGAGGTGGCTAGCGGCTTAGACATCAATGAAAAAACAGTGAGCACTTACAAAGCTAGACTCATGAAAAAATTAAATGTCACTAATATTGTAGACATGTTGCAGCAAGCTAAAGCGCTAGAGCTTTATTTGTGGAGCTAAAATTGCCTTCAAAACTCGAAAAGCAAATCCACACAATACATAGAAAGGCATAACCCCATTTAAGTACTAAGAAAGCACCCTATTCAATTTTTTATTCAACAAGGTATACAGCTGCAGGTAAGAGACCAGTTCTTCTTTTACTTCTTGATGGTCTTTTTCTAGATCCCTAGTCGTCTCCTGCATAACCCCCATCCGCTTTTTAATCAAGAAACACCTTAAGCTTAAAATGGTTTCTGTCACCAATTGAGACACCCCCAAAGCCTTGTCTTTTGGAAAAATATCTTTCTTCTCCCACTGCCCAAGCGCATACTTCTCCTCCTCCATTAAAATAGAAGATATGGCCGCAGAAAGTTCCTCTGATTGGTTTCTGATAAAAACAGGAAGGTCAAAATTTTCTGACTGATTAAAAGATTCTATGAGTTTAAAGTAAATGCCCTTAAAATGGTTCTGTGTGAGCTCAATCTCGTCTTCCTGTAGGTCCAAATACACCTTTTCAAAAACTTTTTGCTCCACCTTTTTAGGGGTCAAAACCAATTCTCCAGTCTCGTTAGAGGCTAAAATTAAGTCCTCAAATGTGGCCTTATGATTTCCATAAAGCAACAAAATTTCAATGATCTTCTTCTCTAGTACCCACTGAACATTAAGTTTTTCTACCTCAGGGGCTTCTGGTTTAACTACTTTAAAACGCTCCTGAGGGGCACCCCCGCTTTTTTGTGGCACTCCCTTAGCACTTGCCGCTGTTTTAGAAACTTGCGCCAGGGTATTATAGAGCACTTGCTCAGAAATATCCATAATTTGAGCACAAGACTGCAAATAGACTTCTCGCTGAATAGCATCTGGTATTTTAGCAATACTCCCAACAATATCTCGTATGGTTTCTGCCCTTTTTACAGGATCGTTGGCCGCCTCTTTAACCAAGATAGACGCTTTAAACTGTATAAAATCTTGCGAATTAGTCTCCAAATACTCAGTAAGCACCTCTAAGGAGTGCTTTTTAGAAAAACTATCCGGATCTTCTCCTTCAGGGAAAGTGCAAATTTTCACATTCATACCCTGCTCCAAAATAAGATCAATCCCCCTAATAGAAGCCCTTAGCCCAGCAGCATCTCCATCAAAGAGTACCGTAATGTTTTTAGTCAGGCGGCTCACTAGCCTAATCTGATCCGAAGTAAGCGCCGTTCCACTAGAAGACACCACATTGTGAATTCCAGACTGATGCATTTGAATCACATCCGTATAGCCTTCTACCAAATAACAATTGTCCTGCTTGGCAATGGCTTGCTTCGCCATGTATATTCCATACAGCACTTTACTTTTGTTGTAAATATCACTCTCCGGAGAGTTTAAATACTTGGCTGCTTTTTTATCCTGCGTTAAAATTCTACCCCCAAAACCAAGCACCCTACCACTCATGGAGTGAATAGGAAACATCACCCGGCCTTTAAAACGGTCAAAAGTCTTGGCCGTGGCCTGCTCATTGGTCGGTTTAACGATAGTCAGTCCTGTCGCTTCAAGGTATTTTAATTCGTATTTATTTTCAATCGCAGATTGGGTAAAACCGTCCCATTCATCCAAACAATAGCCGAGCCCGAATTTCTTAATGGTTTCATCTGTAAACCCGCGCTCTCTAAAGTATGAAAGACCTATAGCCTGGCCTGCGGCCGATGTCAATAAGACCTCTGAAAAATAACGTGCTGCGTATTCAGACACCAAATACATACTCTCCCTTTCATTGGCAGTCTCCTTTTGCTCGTCCGACTGAATGGTTTCCTCAATCTCAATTTGATATTTTTTGGCCAAGTACCGAATGGCTTCAGGATAGGTGAAATGCTCATGCTCCATGACAAATGCCACCACATTACCACCCTTGCCACTAGAAAAATCTTTCCAAATTTGTTTTACAGGAGAGACCATAAAACTCGGAGAGCGCTCATCAGTAAACGGACTAAGTCCCTTAAAATTAGCGCCAGACTTTTTTAGCTGAACAAAGTCTCCAATGACTTCCTCAATCCTAGCGGTTTCGTAAACTTTATCTATGGTATTCTTTGAAATCAATTCAAATGCATTTAGTCCATAAAAGTAACAAATAAAGACCGCTTTAAAAAGGAATAAAAAAAGCCGCTTTATCTTAAAGACGCTGGAAGCTTAAAAAGGTGATAAAATAATTATTTTTCTCGCTCTACCACAAAACGAACCATGGTGATTAAAGCGTTTTTATAGGCAGAATCTGGATAGTCCGCCAATAATTCAAGGGCCTGCTCTTTATAGGCATTCATCTGCTTGGTGGCATAAGAAAGCCCTCCAAGTGCTTTGACAAGCGCGATTAGTTCATGTACCCTTTTTCTGTCTGTATGGTGGTTTTTCACCGTATTGATCATCCATCTTTTTTGATCTGGGTCTGCTTGTTGCAAAGCGTGAATTAATGGAAGGGTCATTTTTTGCTCCTTAATATCTATCCCAGTAGGTTTTCCAATAGATTTTGTGCCATAATCAAACAAGTCATCTTTAATCTGAAAAGCCATGCCTATAAGACTTCCAAATTCCCGCATTTTTTCCACCTCTTCAGATCCAGGGCTTACAGAAGCGGCTCCCAATGCGCAGCAAGCTGCTATGAGTGTAGCCGTTTTTTGACGGATAATATGGTAATACACTTCTTCGGTAATATCTAACCTTCGGGCTTTCTCAATTTGCAAGAGTTCTCCCTCGCTCATTTCTCGAACAGCTACAGATATTATCTTTAAGAGATCAAAGTCATCGTTGTCTATACACAACAACAAGCCTTTAGAAAGCAAATAATCACCCACCAATACGGCAATTTTATTTTTCCAAAGGGCGTTAATTGAAAAGAAACCGCGCCGTTTGTCTGAACCATCTACCACGTCGTCGTGCACTAAAGTAGCGGTATGAATAAGCTCTATAACCGATGCACCGCGATAAGTGCGTTCCTGAACGCTACCGCCAGAAAGCATTTTAGCCGTCAAAAACACAAACATGGGACGCATTTGCTTTCCCTTCCTATTGACTATATAGTAAGTAATCCTGTTGAGTAAGGCTACTTTTGAACTCATAGACTGAAAAAACTTCTCTTCGAAAAGAATCATTTCTTCTTCAATAGGCGCTTTTATTTGGTCTGTGATTTTCAAAAAATAGGATGTTTTAAAGCGAATTGATGCTAAGTAAATTTAGGGAATTCAAGGGAAACAACTCGAATATAATAGCACTAATTAATGTCCCTAACAAACCACTACATGGCTACTAAAATCGAGCACAAAAACCAAACTGACATCAGAAACCTCCACAAACCGCTATTAAAAAAATAGCCCGGCGGAGCCGGGCTATTTAAACAGTGTATTTAAGAAAATCTAGGCCAACATAGTCACTGGATTTTCTAAAAAAGCTTGTAGTGTTTGTAAGAAGGCTGCAGCGGTAGCACCGTCCACAGTTCTGTGGTCACAAGCCAAAGTAACTTTCATTGTATTTCCAACTATTACAGCGCCCCCCTTTACAACAGGCTTCTGAACAATTGCTCCTACAGATAAAATGGCAGAATTGGGTTGGTTTATAATAGAGGTAAACTCCTGAATGCCAAACATTCCAAGGTTAGACACCGTAAAGGTGCTTCCCTCCATTTCAGCTGGAGTTAATTTCTTATCCCTTGCTTTTCCAGCCAGGTCTTTTACTGCAGCACCAATTTGAGACAAACTCTGTTGGTCAGCAAAACGGACTACAGGCACCACCAAGCCATCCGGAACAGCTACTGCAACACCCATATGCACATGGCTATTAAAACGGGTGGTGTCTCCCTGCCAAGTAGTATTTACTTGCGGGTGTTTTTTAAGTGCCATTGCAGACGCTTTTAAGACCATATCATTAAAGGATACTTTAGTGTCTGGTAAGCTATTTATTTGAGATCTGGACGCCATAGCATTGTCCATATCTACTTCTACTGTTAAGTAATAATGAGGTGCTGAAAACTTAGACTCCCCTAAACGCTTGGCAATCACCTTACGCATTTGAGAATTCTTCACTTCGGTGTAGTGCTCTTCTCCAGCGTCCAGTATCGGTGCCTGAGCAGAAAAAGGTGTAGCTGAAGTAGCCAAAGCTGCTTGAGCGGCTACAGGAGTAAAACGTTCAATATCAATCTTTACAATTCTACCTTGCTCTCCCGTACCTTTAACTTCTGACAAAGAAATTCCTTTCTCTTTGGCTAATTTTTTCGCCAAAGGCGATGCGAAAATTCTTCCTGCCTGAACAGATGCATTTAACACAGCCGCAGGAGTTACAGGAGCTTTTGGCGCTGGCGTTGCAACCGGCGCAACTGCTGCGTCATTTGCCGCTACAGAGGCAGTTACAACTGGTGCAGCTGCAGGATTAAGGACCGCTGAGATATCGGCCCCACTTGGGCCAATAATAGCTAATAGTGAATCTACCGGCGCAGCTTCTCCCTCGCCTATTCCAATGTATAAGAGTGTTCCAGCATTAAAAGACTCAAATTCCATAGTGGCTTTATCGGTCTCTATTTCTGCAAGAATATCTCCTTCTTCTATCACATCACCTACTTTTTTAAGCCATGTAGCTACCGTTCCTTCTTCCATAGTGTCTGAAAGTCTTGGCATATTTACTACAATAACACCTTCTGGTAAAGCCGTAGCTGTGGCAGTCGCTGCTGGAACGGCTACTTCGGCTGCGCTGGCCTCAGGAGCCTCTTGAGCACCGCCAGATAATAAAGCACTAATGTCTTCTCCTTGCTCACCAATAATGGCTAATAGAGCATCTACAGGGGCCGCATCTCCTTCTTGAATGCCTATATGAAGTAAAGTACCTTCATTAAAGGATTCGAATTCCATAGTGGCTTTGTCAGTTTCTATTTCTGCTAGAATATCTCCCTCAGAAATAACGTCTCCAACTTGCTTCAACCATTTCACCACAGTACCTTCTTCCATGGTATCACTCAACCTGGGCATGTTTACAACTATTGCCATATCTCTTATTTATGTGGTAAAAATGGATAATCTTTTTGTTCGTACACCATATCGTACAATTGCTGTACTGGTGGATAATCTGAAGCCTCCGCAAAGTCTTCACATTCTTTCACTAGATCTTTAACTCTTTTATCAATCGCTTTAATCTGAGTGTCAGTGGCGTATTTTTTCTTCTTAATCACATCGAGTACCTGAGTGATAGGGTCAATTTTCTTGTACTCCTCAACCTCATCTTTGGTTCTATAGTGCTGTGCATCTGACATAGAGTGACCTCTATATCTGTATGTTTTCATTTCTAAGAACGTTGGCCCACCACCACTTCTAGCGCGTTCCACTGCCTTACTCACTTCTTCTGCTACTTTAACAGGGTCCATTCCATCTACAGGACCACATGGCATTTCATAACCAAGACCTAGTTTCCAAATATCTGTACTGTAAGAAGTTCGCGCAACAGATGTACCCATAGCATATCCATTGTTTTCACAGATAAAAACTACTGGTAATTGCCACAACATAGCCAAGTTAAAAGTTTCGTGCAAAGAGCCTTGCCTTACTGCACCATCTCCCATACAACAAAGTGTTACCCCATTTTGTTTAAAATACTTGTCTGAAAATGCCAGACCAGCACCCAATGGAATTTGACCTCCTACAATTCCATGACCACCATAAAAACGGTGCTCTTTAGAAAAAATGTGCATGGAACCACCCATACCTTTAGAGGTACCTGTCACTTTTCCAAATAATTCAGCCATTACTTTTTTGGGATCTACTCCCATACCAATGGGCTGAACGTGATTTCTGTAAGCAGTGATCATTTTATCACAGGTCAAATCCATTGCGTGCAATGAACCGGCTAATACCGCTTCTTGACCATTATAAAGGTGTAAAAACCCTCTTACCTTTTGCTGGATGTAAACGGCAGCTAATTTGTCCTCGAATTTTCTCCAGAACAGCATGTCTTCATACCACTTAAGGTATACCTCTTTAGTTACTTTTTTCATATACTTATATTTATATGTATTCCGTTGGATGGAAAGCAAAAATACAGATAAAATGGCTTCTGCAAAAAAGATTGATTAAAAAGAAAGCACAAAAGCGGTTTTAAAATACCAATTGGTATTTTAAATACCACAAAAGCTTATCGTTCAAATGTTTAAATATAATTAAGGTCGAGAATTATTTTAAGTATTTACTGCTAAAAGCGAAGGGGAGTAAGTCTAAAACACTGTTGCAACACACAATTTTTCCACTAGCCCCCATAAATATAATGGGAATAGGTGTTGACTGCTTCTGCTGGTATTCTGCAAGGGTTTGCCTACAATTCCCACAAGGTGAGGCAGGTGTTTCTGAAGGATCCAAATGGGTATTCGCCGTCACTGCTATGGCTTTTATTGGAATACCTGGATATTGGGCAGAAGCATAAAAAATAGCGACGCGTTCTGCGCAAAGCCCTGAAGGATAGGCTGCATTTTCTTGGTTATTCCCTCTTATAATTACACCATTGTCCAATAATACAGCTGCCCCTACATTAAAATTTGAATAGGGAGCATAAGCATTTACTCTAGCCAAAACAGCCTCTTGCATTAAGGATTGAAAAGAAGGACTTAATTCCTCAAGGGTCTCGAAAATGGTGTATTTAAAAGTATAGGTTTGTACAGGCATATCAATGATTTAATTAGGGGAGTTAAATGAAAATGAAAATCTCAAGGTATTTTCTAATGGGTTTCTGATCTGCGATGTAGAAAAAAGATACGACAAATCTATTTGAAAACTTTTAAATGCAACACCTGAACCTAAGGTAAAAAAACGTCTAGAGCCTGTAAATTGCGATTCTGTAAAATACCCTGTTCTAAGCATAAATATCTTTCTCAAAGTATATTCCAAGCCAATCCCTAAACGCCACTCTTTGAGTTCGTCTGAAAAACCTCCTGGTGCATCTGAAAAAGAATCTAATATACCACTGACAAAATCTATTTGTTGAAATTCAGCCAAGTCTGCGCTGTCTAGTACTCCGTCTTCATTGTAATCTTGCGGCATAGGCACTAAATATTTATTTAAATCAATAGATAATGCCAAAACACTGTTGGGACTGTACGCAAAATCATAGCCTATACCAAGTCCTAAATTTGACGGTAAAAAATCTTCCTGACCATTGGTGTCATAAGCAATTTTGGGACCTAAATTGGAGATATTTAATCCCCACCTCCACCTGCCGTCAAAAGCTGGAAAAGATTTAAAATTTCCCTGATAATAGGCAGATACGTCTACAGAGAAACTCGTTGCAGCCCTACTGTCTATACTGGCCTCTTGTGGAAATTTTAAATCAGATCGAATAAAGCGACCAGCCACCCCCATACCCATTCTTGGAGACAGCTTTAAGGCATAACTACCGTCTACTGCTATTTCATTGGGTTTTGTTATAACTCCTGGGTCTGAAGCAAACTGTCTGAGTTCTATTTCCCCCAGGGTAAAATATCGCAGCCCTATAGAAAAAGCAGAGCGGTCTGTTGGTTTCTTAAAATAGTACCCGCTCAGGAGCGCTATATCCGAAATAATACTCTCCAAGTAAGGCGTATATCCTAAACCAATTCCTGATTTTGCTGAAGAAAAAACATATTTAGCTGCATTCCATTGCATGGAAAATGCATCTGGAGCTGTGGCCACACCTACATCCCCCATTCCTGAAGAACGCGCATCTGAAGCGATGTTCAAAAAAGGCACCGCAGTCGTTATAACGGTGTTTTGTTCCTGAGACAAAGCCCTAGCAAATCCTAAAAAAAACAAAAATGCAACAAAAAATGGCTTCATAAGGGGTTTAAAAAAATAACGCAAGTTAAGCAGCTATATTGCGCGGACTAAGTCATGATAAATATTAAATTATAAAAGCCCAATAAACTAAAATATACTATCAAAATAACAATAAAACAATAAAAAATCTGTTTTAAAAGGGAAAAGCACGATTTATTATATTGATTATTATTTATAATGTGTATTCTATACTATATTTGCAAGGACAAATTTTTGATATGAAAATAATTTTCAGATACCTAAATATAATAACAATCAGCATCTTCCTATTGGGTTTAACTGCTTGTAGCAAATCCAACTCCTCGAGTAATATTTCTAGAGGAACAGGTTGGAAATTAGATAAAGACAACTCCTTTAAGGATCAGGAAACCGCACCTGGATTGATTTTTATTGAGGGAGGGACCTTTACTAAAGGAAAAGTGCAAGACGACGTTATGCGAGATTGGAACAACACACCAACACAACAAAATGTCATGTCTTTCTACATGGATGAAACTGAGGTAACCAATAAAATGTACCTTGAATACATTAAATACCTAAAAAAGGTATATCCTCCTGAAAAACCAGAATTTTCAGGAATCTATGAAAGTGCTTTGCCTGATACTATGGTTTGGAGGGGAAGATTATCTTACAATGAAGATCTGGTTGTAAACTATTTTAGACATCCTGCATATGGGGAATTTCCAGTTGTTGGGGTCAACTGGTTTCAAGCCAGTAGTTATGCAAAATGGAGAACCGACAGGGTTAATGAGCTAATTTTAGAACGCGAAGGGTTTTTATCAGATGATGCTAAAGAAGCCCCATTAAATGGAGAGGCAAATGTTTTTAGCACTGAAACATACCTTAGAAGGCCTGAACTTACTTACGGTGGACAAATTGATTCTTTACAGGGTAAAAATCAAAAAGACAGTATTTCTGTATTTGCAAGTGTTAGTGATGGAATCATTCTTCCAGGCTACAGATTGCCCACTGAAACAGAATGGGAATATGCTGCACAAGCGCAATCAGGAGATAGAGAGTACAATAACTACAAGGGAAGAAAAAAATATCCTTGGGATGGAGAATATACCAGAGATAAGGATAAAAGAGGCGTAGGTGACCAATTGGCCAACTTCAAAAATTCTAAAGGAGACTATGGCGGAATTGCTGGCTGGTCAGATGACGGCGGGGCAATTACTGTACAGACAAAATTTCATCCACCAAACAGTTTTGGCCTTTATGGCATGGGAGGGAATGTAGCTGAATGGGTCGCAGATGTTTACAGGCCTATTATTGAAGATTCTCTGAGTGACTTTAATTACTTTAGAGGAAATGTATTTACAAAACCACTTAGAGGTCCTGACGGTAAAATAGCCATTGCAACTGATGAAGCTGAATTTCAAATTTTACCTAACGGAAAAAAATACGCAAAAACACTTCCAGGAGAAATCAAAAAAACAGCTATTGACAAAGACGATACTTTTTTAAGAACTAATTTTACTAAAAGTGACAATAGATCCTACAGGGATGGGGACTTAGCTTCTTCCAGACAATTCGGTCAAAATATAGGAGAAGATGAGAAGCAGAAAAAAATGTATAACGCACCTGAAAATGCAGTCAAAATAAATGACCAAGGTGAATTAGTTAAAGAATATGACACCTCTGATTACAGAAGCACTTTAATTAGCGATGAAGTTAGGGTGTACAAAGGAGGTTCTTGGAAAGATAGGGCTTATTGGTTAGATCCAGCACAAAGAAGATTTTTGCCCCAATATTTAGCTACTGATTTTATTGGATTTAGATGTGCCATGTCTAGGGTAGGAAGCAACACTAAAAGTCAGAACAAAACGCCAAAAAACAAGCGAACTAAATAATTCTCATGGAGATTTCAGCACTCCATAGGCTTTTTTTACAGGCAAAATCAATCTCCACTGATAGCCGTAAAGTTGAATCTAATAGTATCTATTTCGCCTTGTCAGGGGAGCGTTTTAATGGAAATGAATTCGCTTTAGAAGCTTTGCGAAAAGGCGCTGATTATGCTGTAGTAGACCTTATTTCCCTAAAAGATGCATCGAGATGCATCTTTGTGAATGATGTGCTAAAAACACTCCAAGAGCTGGGTACTTATCACAGGAATTATTGCAAGGCCACAGTGATTTCATTAACAGGGAGCAATGGGAAAACAACTACAAAGGAGCTCATATCCAGGGTTATATCTCGGAAATATAGAACCACTGCCACCCTCGGAAATTTAAACAACCACATTGGTATTCCACTAAGCCTTCTAAACATTAAAGAAGATACAGAATTTGCCGTGATTGAAATGGGCGCTAACCATCAAAATGAAATTGAATTTCTATGCGAATTGGCACAACCAGACTTTGGATGTATCACCAATTTTGGCAAAGCCCACTTAGAAGGGTTTGGAGGGGTCCAAGGGGTTGTAAAAGGAAAAAGTGAATTGTACCAACATCTAATGTCCAATAGCAAAACAATCTTTTACAATAGCCAAGACCCTATACAAGTAGCTGCATTAATTCAATACGATCATAGCATTTCATTTGGAAATAAGCAAGAGGATACTTATCAGACCAGCATTCTTGAAAGCAATACGTCTGTAAAAATTCAATTTCAAGACACTAAAATAAATACTTCCTTATACGGAGCGTATAATGCAACAAATTGTATGATCGCTGCCAGTATAGGAAGTTATTTTGATGTTCCAATTCAGGACATTAAAAATGCTATTGAAAGCTACAAACCAAACAACAACAGGTCTGAATTAAGACAAATTGGACCACATATGCTCGTGTTAGATGCTTATAACGCCAATCCTAGCAGTATGGAAGTAGCCATTAAACACTTCTCAGAGCTGTCTCATTCTTCGCTTAAAAACAAAATAGTGGTCTTAGGGGATATGTTCGAATTAGGAGAAACAGCAGCTAAAGAACACCAGGCTATTGTAGCACAATTAAAACTTTCTAAAATAAATAGGGTTATTTTAATAGGCGCTTTGTTTCACAACACCCAACATTCTTTTGAAAGCTATCCCGACTTTGAGGCTTTTAAACAAAAGAACAGCCCCTTCAAATCCGACCCTTCACTCATCCTAATTAAAGGATCAAGAGGGATGGCTTTGGAAAGAGTGCTTCCGTTACTAGGATAATAAAGGCCTATTAAGCACCAGTTCTAAAAGCATAAATCTGAGAAAAAGCACTGTTTTCTCCATCTGAACTTTTTACCCTCCAATAATATACGGTATCTTTTTCTGCGTCTACTTCTAAACTAGTTTCCGTTACATTTGTCGCGATAGGCTCCTGCAATCCATCCGTCTGGTCTATGTAAATGGTGTAAGTCAAAGTATCTCCATCTGGATCTTCTCCACTCCAGTTCAAGCTTATCTTACCAGATTCACTTACACTGACAGTAGCTCCCGAATCTGGTGATAGTAAATCTGCAGGAAAAGGAGCGTAGTTTTCAACACCATCTCCGGCCAGATAAAACTTCCAAGCAGGACTTTGAGCCGTTTCATTGGTGCCTGTTGCCTTTGAAGTAATCTGCCATGCATAAGGCATGCCTTTTTCTAAGGTCACCTCTCTTTGTGTACCATCAATACTATTAATTAGCGTTACCCCTTGGGTATCACTATTGGTAATTCTCAAATCATAGGCAGTAGCATTAGCTGCAGCCACCCATTGGAACAATATGGTGCTTTGCGTAGCAGAAGCGTCTGTACCAGTCTCACATACCTTATTATTCTCTGGAAAACTCAGTGTAGCGGAACTAGGTGCGGGAACAGTAACTGGTGGAGGAGTGGGCGTTGGAGTTGGGGTTGGCGTAACCGAAATCCCATCACCGTCTCCACCACTACTGCAAGACAGCATTAAAGCGAGCACTAAAAAAGTGTAAGTAGAATAGTGGCTTATGCGTCTCATAATTTTATGACTTTAAAAGATTCATTGACTGTTTTACCTGTCCCTGTAACAATATATAATCCAGATTTAAATCTTGACATAGATAATTGTATGGTTCTTGAAGCACCTATACTATGTGTACCTCTGTACAAGTTTGCTCCACCGTCTGAAAAGACTTCAATAGCTATTTCGCTATCCGTTCCAGGTATGGTAATATTTAATTCACTGTCCACTGGATTAGGGAAATACCTGAGCTTTTCACTCATAAACAATACTTCCTCATATACCCCCTGGCAATCTAAAGGCGTAGTCACCTTAATCGTGTTCTTTCCAGCCCTTAAAGGCACTGTAAATAGATTGGAATGGGCAGCCATCATAACACCGTTTACTTCAATATAATATACCTCAGATCCCTTAAGTTGTAATTGAGCACTCTTTGAAAAATAATCTATTTGTGTTTTACCTTGTAATGGATCTGGCTCAGTTACCTTAGCCTCAAAAGACTGCAAATAACCTTCTTGGGCGGCTATACTAATATTAATGGTATAGACACCAACCTCTAAATCTTCCAGCACAATACTGTGTTCATTGTCTGAAGAAAGACTAAAGGTATTTTCTATTCCAGAGACATTTACCTGATAGGCATGAGAAGTATCTTCAGCACTCAAGGATATTTTTCCGTTATTAGATCCAATACAACTGGCAGAAACCGTCTTCACGCTATAATTATTAGCAGGCAATGAAAACAGCACACAACCATTCAAATCTACTACAGAGCCTTCAGGCGTGTCTGGACAATTATCATTAATATCTGCCACACCGTCGTTGTCAGTGTCAACGTATTGTTCGCCAGCTATAGATAGTTCATAAAAATCTTTAAATAAAATGTCCTTAGATGTAGAAGTTTCTCCTCCAAGCCATTGGTTAATTATTGACTTATATACTTGCCTGTAATCAAACTCAACAGCCAAATTATCTTGCCATTGAACATTATCTGGTATATTAGGGTTAGCCCCTAGAACCTCTGGATTAACTTTATTACCAAAGATAAACATAGGCGCTGCGGTTCCATGATCGGTACCATTAGAACCATTAGACACTATAGTTCTTCCAAATTCAGAAAAAGTCATGGTTAAAACATCATCTGAACGACCTATAGCGTCTAAATTTTTAATAAATGCAGTTACAGAATCATTTAAATCTTTTAAAAGAACTGAATGCTGTCCTTTAGTGTTATCTGAGGACTCTACTTGAGAGTCATGAGTGTCAAAGCCACCAAGCTCTACCATGTAAATCCTGGTATTTAAACCTCCACTAATGAGTCTCCCTGCTATTTCAAGTTGCCTACCTAAATTTGTATTTGGATAATTATGAGCAGTAGTAGAAGATTCATAAGCTTTTTTCACTTCTTTACTATATAAGTTTGACTGCTTGGCAATGAGTTGAACATATTTTAATTTCTCTCCTTTCCTATCGCTTGGATATAAATTATCAAATTCATTGATTATTTCTCTAAAATCAGACGGATTATTTGCAATGAAACTTGTAAAAGAATTATCTCCTGTAAATAACAATGAAGTTTGCCAACCCAATTCAACCGATAATGGGTGCGGATATTGATTATTAGGATAATTATTTGGGTATTCCGGATGCCTATTTTCAATATACCTTCCTATCCAACCTGAATTTAAATATTGATCATAGTCTGATGCAGACTGCCAAATGTCCATTGATCTAAAATGAGAAAAGTCTGGTTTTTCATAACCAACATTTTGAATTATTTTAAGCCTATTTTCATCAAAAAAAGACTTAAAGTTTGATATTGAAGGATGCAAACCCAAATCATTAGAGTCAAGATTTACAATTTTACTTTCTGGAAGTATAACATGGGGTCTTGCTTTTGATAAGTTAGACATCTTATCTAACGGAATGACGGTATTCAATCCATCATTACCACCGTTAAGCTTAACAAGGACTAAAATATTACCTTTTGACTCAGTATTTGATAAATATGAACTGCTAGTAAAATCCAAACCACTTATTGCGAAGGAAGGCATTGTAGCCGCTAGCGCAGATACATGACTGATATTGTGCAAAAATTTTCTTCTTTCCATAATTAAAATAAATGAATTTCGCTAAGCTGAAAAAATTGAAACAATAATTGCTCAAATCTCCAACTTAGATTATATCTATTATCTTGGCTAGGATCATTCAAGTAATCATTTACCATTGATGTCCAATAGTTAGTATTTAAAGAGTTTTCACCTAAAACAGAATTTATAAGTCTTTTTTTAGCTCTATCCGTCATTGGAGATCCAAGTAAACGGTTTTCCATTTCTTCAATTAATAAATTCAAGTCATTAGGTTTTGAATATGTTTGTAGGTAAGTTTTGAGGTTAAATCTAATATTTACTCCATCACCAAGCCAAGACCCCCATCTGGTGGCTTGCTCTGTTGTATTTTTTCTTTCTTTAATTGTTACTGAATTAATCCAGAATAAATCATAAACTGGTGCTTGATAGTATGCAGGCCAACCTGAAACACTTGGAGGACTAAACAATCTCATTCCTTGGCTTGAATTACCCCCATTTATACTATCAAAATAATAATATGATCTTGAAAGCTCATTTACAAATTTTTCAGGAAATAGATCTAATCTATCTCCATCGGAATAATAAAAAACCCTATTTTCTTCACGAATATAAGTTGTCATCTCTCCGTTAAATAAATCAAAATCTTTATGAACACCATAAACAAATTCCATTGGAGATTTGATCAGAGAATTAAATTGTTGGCTATCAAAAAAATGTTTGCTTTTTAATAGAGTTTTAAGTGGCTCAACTAAAGAAAAATCATTTTCTGCCATTATTCTAGCCATTGGCTTAATAATATTTTCTTCTACTTGATCAGAAATATCTGGGTATACAAAAAACTGATATAACCTCCTGCAAGGGTATATATAAGATTCGTCTGTTTCAAAAAGCATGTCGATAACTTCTTGAAGCTCCTCTCTTCCTGAATCTCCTGGCTTACCTTTTATCACTTTATCACCATAAAAAGAAGAAAAATATTTATCACCCGTATCATGATTGGATGAATCGAAATTAATTATTGGTTCATGTCCTTCATCAAAAACTATCTTCCCATAATTATAATTCCAACCGACAATAGCTCTCGCTAACTCTCTTACATCTTTTTCTGTAAATCTTGAAAAAGGCCTTTTCCCTACAGTAAATAATTCTTGGACCTCCCTTGCATAGTTTTCATCAGGGGTTTCCTTTTTACTCAATTGAAGGTTTAAATAATTTAACATTGATGGGTCTAGAGTTAAATTATAAATATGTTGCTTGTAATTACCAAAAGCAGAATTAAAAAGCAGTTTAATGTAATTATATAAAAATTTATGGCCTCCCATATCTGGCTTGGTTGGCGTTAAATTATGAAGAAAAATAAATAATTTCCAATGTATCGATGTTGTCTGTTTGTATATAGACTTACTTATCCAAGTTTCAATTGCTCTTCTTCGCTCCCAAGCTAATTGTTCAAAAATACCATCGTTTAAATTAACAGAATATGGCCTGTCAATAAATGGTGAGCCAGGAGAAACATCTTCAGATCTATAAATTTCTTGATAAGCCTGTGCATCTAATTCCCCAAAATAATTATTCACGGGCTCTCCCAATTCCTCGGGGGTAAAAATTAAATCAATAGCTTCATCTAGTGAAAGGCCATCCAGATCATCCATATGACGCTTGGCCATACCCACCATAGTTCTGTTTAAAAGATGCTTCTTTTGAGCGGGACCAAATTCACCGGTGTAAGGTTCTAACCCAGCGGTCACCTCTTTTCTAGCTTTTCTAGAGTTGAGTATTGCCTTCAGGTCTACGTTTTCTTTATAGAATTGTTCAACGAGGTCAATAGGTGGTTCCTGATTTGGTTTTCTTTGCTGCACGATACTAATTATTTATGATTCAAACTTATAGCATAAAATACAACAAAAAAAACATCTCATTATAATGATAGTAATTTTGTAATAGGATCATTTGGTTATATTTAAGGTATGAAAAGAGAAAAATTCATAGGGACTATTTGCCCACTACTTTTGGCTAGCATGTTGGCTAGTCCAGTTTTGGTTTCATGCTCAAAAGAAGAAGAACCCACCATACCTTTAAGTGAAGAAGAGGAGGCATACCTAAATATTATTGCATTACTAAATGAAGACGGATACCTGACAGAGGGAAAAAAACTTCATATTCACCTAAACCATAAGAGGTATCAGAATCTTGATCAAAATGAATCATTTGTAAATGATATGGAAAATGGGCTCTTACTTTTAAGAAAAACAGAAGACGCGCTTTTGGCCTTTGACAATTGCTGTCCCCATCTAGGGAGCAGAAATCAGTGGACGTACAACAACAATAAATTCCGTTGCAACAACCATGGCAACTCTTTCGGAACGTCAGAAAGTTTCACCTCATATTGCAGTTCGAATAGCAGATCTGGAAATCTAAGACAATTCCCAATAACCGTATTTAATGATCTGGCAACAGTTGATTTTTCATAACCACATGACCTAATAACTAAAGAAAGACTTGTCTATGGTATAGATAATAGTTTAAAAATAGAACTATCAAATTTAAAAAACCCTTTTTAAATGTCTGTTTTTCAATAAATTACTCTTTATAAGTAAGTGAGGTCTTAATAACTATGACTCCTGCGCCGCCAATAAATCCGTATTTATTTGTTTCAGATAAAGACCGCAATACTTTTACATATCTTATCGTAGTAAGATCTAATCCAGCGGGTGGTGTATCTCGAACAGCGCCGTCTACGTCCCAAACTGCGTATGGAGAACCTGTGTTCATTGAACCTCTGTTTCTAAGGGTTACATTATTTCCCTGAACCCTGGCTGCACCCAAATACTGCCTAATGGCTTGTGCTAATGTTGGTGCATTTATATCTATCCTGAATTCATTAAATTTTTTGACTTCAGCTTCTGCTTTTATTCGCTTAGACCTTTGTTTTGCTAACTTTTTAAGCTCCTTCTTAGTAGGCTCTTTACCATTCTCCTTATTATCTTGAGCTACTGAAGTAGTTATAACGCTCAAACAAATTAATACAGTCAATAAATATCTCATAGTTTAGATTTTTTAGTGCTTTTTCAAATATAAAACAATATTCATGCCAATCCCCTCCAAGGTCCAAAATTCAGACCAACTGCTCTAAATACTGGTTAAAGTGCCTTTTGGGTATGAAAAAAGGCCCTCATAGAGAAGTCAGAGAACTTACTTGGGAAGGCTTTATAGCAGACCTGTCTTATATAAAACTATCAGGAAATAGAAATCAGGCAGAAAGAGAATAGTTCCTGTGTTTTATTACATCAAAGAATTGTTGAATAAAGGAGACAATAAACCAATATATTTACAGGAACAACTAAAGTACCTAGCCCTGATTATTTTAAGGCAATTTTTTTTGGGGGGGGGGGGTAAGAAGGTTTTTAAACAGCTTGAGCAAGACCAAGCACATTACTCTTTCAGGTGTTTAGAAGCAAGTGAGTTGAAGGAGTAGATATGCCTTTAATATAAAAAGCCCCCATAAGGAGGCTTAATTATTATAAGTTGATAGAATCAATTACCATTTCCCAATCATTACTCTTGTCTGAGTTCTAATCATTTGGGCATTTTCATCAAACTCTTCAACAAATTTACTCCATGCATTCTTAGCTGAAGAATTAGAGTCTCTATACTTGCCAGGGTTAAATGCATCCTCAAAAGAATTTACTCCAGATAATACATAATGCGTCTCACCATCTGAGCTTCTTCCAAGACTAAATTTTCCAAGAGTTACTCTTCTATCTTTAGGACTAAACTTACTATTATAGTTTTTCCAAGCAGAAGCAAACTTAGATTCGTTTTTTACTTTAAGAATATAAAGGTTTTGAATTGGATGGGTTCCAGGTACTCCAATAGAAATTAAACTTCTTCCAGCTGCTGACGAGTGGCTTTTAAGATGTCTACTCATTTTAGAAATATATAAATCCCAACTTAAATTATCTCCTTGAGAATATTGTTTACCCATAGCATCTAAAGTTCCTGTAAAAGCTAAAGTGTGTGATGAATTATTTGAACTGTCATTAAAATGATTTTCAAATAAGAAAACTGTCACTCCCTCTACTTTAGAATTTGGTGAACTGAAGTAATCATTAGTAAGTTTAGTTACAATTTCTTCATCCTCTGCTTCAACATCAAAACTATAAGTAGTCCAATAGTATTCTTGAGCAGCAAGATTCAGTGATGTAAGTAGTAAAATAGATAAAATTAATTTTTTCATGATAAATTGGTTTTATTATTTTGGATAATTAAAAAGTTATTTGGTCTACATAACTCTTTTTAACACAGCATTAGCAGAATAGGATTCTCCATCTGCTCCTTCAGCGGTATATTCATATCTAAAAGTGTTTTCATCATTTAACAATAAATCGAACTTAAATGTGGTTACAAAAAAATCTTCTGTAAGATTTAAATCACTTTTAGAGTGATTTGTTTTAAACAATAATGCCCCATTTTTATTTTCTGCTATTTCAGCTACAGGTCTATTTTGTGCTGCACAATAATGAGTTAATAATAATTTTTGATTTTGGAGATTAAATACAGTCATCATGCCAACACCTCCTTCGCTACTTTCCTCAACTAATGCTGTTCCCATAGCCGTGATGGTATATTTTAAATCTAATGTTTCTGGCGCCTTATTTGTGTAATTTATAGTCCCAGTCCATTTTCCTTCAAGTCCAGTTAATTGCTGAAAGGTTTCAGTATCATTCTGAGCATATAAATTAGATGCAATAATACAGGATAGTAAAAAAATTATTTTTCTCATTTTGAATTTATTTTAATTGATTAAAGACTCTTCGCTTGGAAGAAAACTAAATTAGTTTGTAGTTGAAGAAATTACTCTCATAATGTATCTATTTTCCCAATCTATAATTTCAGAAAACTTATCAAATGGAAGTCCTTCAATTACTCCATAACCACCTAGATGTCTCATGACATTTTCAATGCTGTCATAAGAATCCCAAGTCATCATTGATGAATATTCTTTGCCTTGAGGTGTTATTTTTGTTCCTAATCCCCATCCAACCATACCAAATTTTTTCATGTTTTTTTTAAAATGCGGTACAACAAATTTTTTCATTTCCTCAATTTGAATATTTACATCGTTTGGTCTGGCAAAATTTAAAATCACATAACTTGAGGGTTTTGAATTTTCGATTTGAAGTTTAACTTCATAAATATACCTTTTATCTGGTTTAACGCCTTTTAATCCATCCATTAAAACACTTGTTTTTATTCCAAGCACTTCCTCTGATGTATTCCACCAGGCTGAACTTGGAGATGTAGCAGATTTGAAATCTTTATAAATATTAACCCACATAAAATTATATTCATCAGGGTTAGGATTAAACATCTCTAATAATCTCCATCCTTCAATATCTCCTTTTTCAACAGCACTTTGGGCTATTTTTCTCATATGATTAGTTTCAATTTCTAAAAAACTTTCTAATTGATTTGCCTCCACCTTAACGGGGTGAAAGGAGACTATTTGAGAAAACAATGCGTTAGATGCGAAAAGTAATGTAAGTAATAATATTTTTTTCATTTTAAAAAAGCTTTAATTGGTTAATCATTTCAAATATAATTATTAATATATATAATTGCAATATTAAATACTATTTAACACATCATCACTACTCAACCCTACAGTAAATCTTAATTAAAGAATAGGTTCACTTAGCAAATTACAAAAAGCAATGGGGCATTATTCTTTAGCTATTAGTCCAACTTATCTGCGCGGATTAGAAGTTAGTGAGCTGGAGGAAGAAGATATGCCTATGGTTTAGTTTGCTTTATAAAGATAAAACCTTTTTAAAATGCTAATCATTAGTTCTGCCAAGAAGTTTTAATGGACTTACATACCACCACCAAGAGCCAGGAAAAGGAAAGCAAGTCCATAAGGTGTTACTATAATTAATCCAACAGATTTTAAGAATGAGAATTTTTTAACTTTAACATCATAAATTTCTTCTACAGGGATTGTTTGCAGTCCAACTTTAGTTTCTAAAATAATTATTTTTTCATTTTTAGAAACTAATCTCCCCTTAATATTTTCTCTATCTAGCCTAAAAACCTTATAATTTTGTTTTTTTTCGTTTTCTATGTTATTGTAGTCTATTGATTTGTAACTAGAACAACTTTGAAGTAAAATAGAAAATGATAATAATAAGAACAGCTTTTTCATAGGGTTATTTTAATTTAAAAAAGAAAAAAAGTTAGTGAGTTGGAGAAATGTCATATTACAGTCATAACGATGTCTTATCAATTGAAAAATAAAGAATGGTTAATAGCTATCTTTGCACAATAAATAATATTGGAAACCTTTAAAAGTATGAATCTTAAAACAATTAATTTAAGAAATATTAAAAAAATGAGATTGGAAAGACATTGGTCACAAGACCAGTTGTCAGAAATGAGTGGATTAAGTATAAGAACTATTCAGCGAATTGAAAATGGCGAGAATGCAGGTTTAGAATCATTGAAATCTTTAGCCTCGGTTTTTGATATTAATATTACTGATTCAAATAAGACGCAGGAAATGGAACAGATTAGAAAAGAAGAAGAATATGTCCAAAATGTAAAAGGGTTTTATAAATTTCTTGCGCTAGCTATATTTAGTTTGGCTGTGTTTTTCTTTATTGCAATTGTTGATTCAGATTCAGAGGGTTGGTATTTGTTTTTTTATATGCTGATTTTTTATACGCTCGGTTTAGGGATGTATTCTCTTAATATTTTTGACTTCTTTGGAGAAGAATGGAAAAGAAAAATGATTAACACGAAATTTAAAAAAAAGTAAGTATTTTTAATTCCTTTTAATACACTAACCTAAGTGTCTGTAACTTCTTCTTTACCATCAAAATAATTCTATTTCAAAAACTTTATCTCCAACAGGTTGCTCCTAGCATACTACAGAAGGCTATGGGTCACTCTTCTTTGGCCGTTAGTTTCCTATCGCTTAAGCTTAAAGTAAGTGCTCTTAATAATGGATTAAGTGATTTTTGCGTATAAAAAAAGCCCCTCATAAATGAGGGGCTTTTTGTGGGCCCTACTGGGTTCGAACCAGTGACCCCCTGCTTGTAAGGCAGGTGCTCTGAACCAGCTGAGCTAAGGGCCCTTACTTTACTTCTTTGCAGAAGCGAGTGCAAATATAAGATTGTTTTTTAGTTCCCAAAAGAAAAAAATAAAAAAAAGAAGTATTTTTTTAAACCACCTCAGCCACCACAAAATTACTTCCTCCAATAAAGATAAGGTCTTCTTTTTTGGCTTGCTTTTTAGCCGCTTTAAAAGCCTCATTCACAGAATTATAGTGATTACAGAACAGATTAAAACGCTTTGCGCACTCAATAAAAGCCAAGGGGTCTAAGCCCCTTTGAATGCCTAGAGCAGCAATATAATAAAGCGCGTCTACTGGTAATAAAGGTAGAATAGTCTCTAAATCCTTGTCTTTAACAAAACCCAACACCATGTGAAGGCGTTTGTGAGGCGTCTTTAAAAGTTGTTTGACCACTATTGAAATACCTGCCTCGTTATGCGCCGTATCTGCAATGACAAGTGGTTTGTTTTGCAGTACCTGCCACCTGCCTAATAATCCCGTCATACCAACCACATTAGACAAACCTAACTTAATGTGGCTAGAGGTTACATTAAATCCGGACAAGTGCCTTAACGCAGCAACAACGCCCTTTATGTTTTTCTCCTGATAAGCGCCTTTTAAATCCGTTGAATACACCTTTTCAATAATATCACTAGCAAAATAGATGGGCGCACCTATAGCAGCTGATTTTGCCTTAAAAGCAGCTTCCGTATCCCTATGCCATTCGCTAACCACTACAGGTACAGCAGGCTTTATAATTCCAGCTTTTTCAATGGCTATTTGAGCGAGGGTGTTGCCCAGTAAATCCATATGATCAAACCCAATATTAGTAATTAACGAGACTTCTGGTCTAATGATATTGGTCGCATCTAAACGCCCTCCTAGGCCTACTTCTATAATGGCAATATCTACCTTAGCTGTAACAAAATAATCAAACGCCATAGCCACAGTCATTTCAAAAAAAGAAAGGGCATTTTGGCGCATATATTCCTTGTGATTCAATACAAAAGATACCACCTTATCCTCAGGAATTTCTTGACCATTGATCTTAATACGTTCTCTAAAATCTTTTAAATGTGGTGAGGTATACAGGCCTACTTTATAACCTGCTTCTTGTAAAATAGCAGCCAACATATGAGAAGAAGATCCCTTCCCATTGGTGCCAGCCACATGAATGCTTTTAAATTTTTGGTGGGGCTCCCCTAAATAAGCACAAAATTGTGTAATCCCATCTAATTTAGCATTGAGGGCAGAAGCCCCTTTTTGCTGATACATAGGCAATTGGTCAAACAACCATTGTGTGGCTTCTGTATAATTCATCATTGCTGCCCTCCCAACTTAAAATTAATGACTACAAAACCAATTTGCTTTTCAGGCGCCTGTGCATCTGGTCCCCACTGATACATGAAAGCAGTCGCTTTGGCAGGAGCTAAAAGACAGGGGGCATTATTGGTAGAACCTTTCACTCCTGGATCTGCAGCGATTACTTTTCCGGACCTATCCACGGTTATAGCGACAACGACCCTTCCCTCTTCATTGCAATCAGGGGTTACAACTCCCTTAGAGGCCAAACTTCTTCCTGCCAATCCAAATCCAAAACCTTGAACATCTCCTGTTGTAGTGCCATAAAAAGAATTCGCATACTTAGATCCATCAGAAAGTCCTTGATTGGCCGCTTTTTCTTCATTTCCCAAACCTGATCCTTGGGCTTCTTTAGCGCCTAAAATATTTGCTAGGGCCGCTTTTGTAGCGGCCGATGCCTGTTGAATCACTTTCTCCTCCACCACTTCCTTAACGACATCATTGATTACCTCTGGTGTTTTTTCAGGAACTTCCACCGGAAGAACTACCTCCGAATCTACTGTGGCTAAAACTTCTTCTGCTAATACTTCTGAAACCGCTTCTTCTACCAATACCTCTTGTACTGCAGGATCTGCTTTGGTTTCAGATACAATCGTTTCTATAGGAATTGTTTGAATAGCAGGAGCTAGTGTTAAACCATTGCCGGAATCTGCGTCACCAAAAGCAATAAGTATGCCATTTTCTACCGGGGGGTCTAGGTACCTAAGACCGGCAAAGAAAAGGAGTAACAACACGCCTAATAGAATAAAAGCAGTGGTCCAAAAAGATTTTTTCTCGTATGTGGTATGTAAAAACGCCATTAATTTGGCCTTACTGCAAGGATTACCTTGAATTGGTTTCTGTTGGCTACATCCATGACAAATACAGCCTCTTTTATCGCAATGGATTCTGCCGCCCTAAGTATAATTATAGGGGCATCTTGGGCAGATAGTTCTTGAATTAAAACAGCCTCTAGCTGGGCCTTTTCCACTAACTTTTCATTCACAAAATACCTTAAATCTGCGTCAATACTCACCGAAACCTGTTGGGTATTTGTGGTCTTTCCTTTGGCTTTAGGCAGTATTAAGTCTAGTGCATTAGGACTGTTGGAGGTGAGTAGAAAAAATATAAGCAGCAGAAACACTATGTCCGTCATAGAAGACATGCTAAATTCTGGACTGATCTTATTTCTGCCTTTTAACTTCATAAAAACTAGACAGGTTCGTTTAATAAGTCTAAGAAATCTACCGCGTTAGCCTCCATACTATGCACGACTTTATTGGTCATATTCACCAAATGGTTGTAGCCAATATAAGCTATAATTCCAACCACTAAACCACCTACTGTAGTGGTCATTGCGGTATAAATACCCGAAGCCAAAGCCCCCATTTCTGCTTGACCACCAGAGGTTGCCATTTCATGAAAGGCCAATATCATTCCAATCACCGTACCTAAAAATCCAATCATTGGAGCAGCACCTGCTACTGTAGCGAGTACGCTGACATTCTTTTCTAGTTTATAGACCTCTAAAGTACCTGCATTCTCAATAGCTGTATTAATGTCGTCCAAAGGTTTTCCTATCCTAGAAACGCCTTTTTCAGTAAGCCTAGCTACGGGTGAGTCTGTTTGAGCGCAAAGTGATTTTGCGGCCTCAATTTTACCATTACTGATATAGTCCTTTATCTGGTTCATGAAATTAGCATCTATTTTAGCCGCTGCTTTTATAGCAAAAAGACGTTCAAAATAAATATATAAAGCCACCGCTAAAAGCACAAAAAGTAAGCCCATGATAAATACACTCCCAGCACCTCCATTAAAAATAAGGTCTATAATGGATAGGGTCTTCTCACTAGAAGCCGCAACCTCTAAAGTATTTTTAGTCAAGTTATCTTGCATAAAATAGAATTAAATTAATTTATAAGCTAACGTAATAAAATGCGATTAATTATGCGTTTAACACAAAATCACGCAATAAAATGAACGTTAAACCGCCACTTAAAAAGCCAATCAATGCCAACCAAGCAATATTTTTGAAGTACCAGAAGAAATCTATTTTTTCCATCCCCATAGCTACAACACCAGCAGCTGAACCAATGATCAGCATACTACCCCCTGTTCCAGCGGAGTAAGCGATAAAGTGCCACAAAGGATTGTCTAATCCTTCAGAGAACATACCAATACTAGCCGCAACTAGAGGCACATTGTCAATTACTGCAGAGCCTGCACCTAATAACAATACCACAACATCTGAATTTGGAATGGCTGCGTTTAAACCCTCCGCAAAATGGAATAGCATTCCAAGAGATTCTAAAGCTGCAACAGCCAACAATATCCCTAGAAAAAATAGTATACTTGGTAACTCAATTTTAGACAATGAGTGGTGCACTGGACTGTGATGACCAGCCGCTTCACTCTTACCGTCTACGTCAGATAAAGAGAATTTTGAGCTAGAATATATTTCAGCAAAAGTGGCTACCACAGCCAAAGAAAGCATCATACCCACATAAGGAGGTAAGTGTGTAATGGTTTTAAAGAAAGGCACGAATATAATAGCTGTTAAACCCAAGTAAAGCATGGTAGAACCATGTCTTGATTTTGGACCATCATCTTCTGAAGTATCTACATCTAAGTCTCCTTTAAAAGCTTTAAAACGGGTAGCGACTAAAGTAGGGATTACCATACATACGATTGAAGGCAATAATACATGTTCCACCAATTGTAAGGCAGACACCTTGTTGGCAATCCACAACATGGTTGTGGTTACATCTCCAATAGGAGACCAAGCCCCTCCAGCATTTGCAGCAACAATCACCATACCGGCAAACCACATACGCGTTTGCTTCTCCTTAATTACTTTTTGAAGAATGGTTATAAGTACTATTGTAGCCGTTAAGTTGTCAATGATAGCAGATAAAATAAATGCCAGAATAGAAAACAACCAAAGCAATTTAGATTTTTTCTTAAATTTTATAAAACCTTTAATGGTGGCAAAACCATCAAAGTAATCTATGATCTCCACAATAGTCATTGCCCCTAGAAGAAACACTAAAATCTCCGCGGTTTTACCAAGGTGATGCAATAAAATCTCTTCTATATGGGTCGGAACCAATTGGCGTAGCGCTGTATCTACCTCAAATACATTCATATGAGTTAAGGCTATTATCGCCCATAAAATAGCCATCATGGCCAAGGCAGGAATAAGTTTGTCAATTTTAAGGTTGTGCTCTAAGGTAATGGCCAAATAACCTACAATAAATACAATCAGGATAATAGTTTCCATAAAATATACGGTGTTTTGAGTTTTTCAACTTAACTGAGACTCAAAAGGAATCTCAGCATCTACGCTAACAAATATAAAAAAATGAGCAAGTAAAAATCATTAATTATCAGATTGCTTTAAAAATAATTCATGCCAGAATACTTGAATGTCTAATAATCAATTGATTTAAAAAATCATTGTCTTCAAATTTACTATGCATGCATAGTAAATTTGATTATATTTGAATAGACTAAAAATAGTTTCCTATGGATTTTGAATTGAATGAAGAGCAAAAACTGATCAAAGAAGCCGCTTCAAACTTTGCCAATCAGGTACTCCTCCCTACTATACTAGAAAGGGATGAAACACAAACATTCCCCACAGAAGAAATTAAACAATTGGCCGAATTGGGATTCATGGGAATGATGGTGGACCCTTCCTATGGTGGAAGTGGATTAGACACTATGTCTTATGTATTGGCCATGGAAGAGCTCTCAAAAATAGATGCGGCTGCCTCAGTAGTCATGTCTGTAAACAATTCACTGGTCTGTTGGGGCTTAGAGAAATATGGAACCGCTGAGCAAAAAGAAAAATACTTGCCTGATCTGTGCAATGGAAAGAAAATAGGGGCATTTTGCCTCTCTGAACCTGAAGCCGGATCAGATGCCACCTCTCAGAAAACAATGGCTGTAAAAAAGGGAGATTACTACGAAATTACAGGAACTAAAAATTGGATCACCAACGGAAGCAGCGCAAGCATATATTTAGTCATAGCGCAAACAGATCCTGAAAAAGGTTCCAAAGGTATTAGTGCTTTTATTGTGGAAAAGGACAGCCCAGGTTTTGTGATAGGGCCAAAAGAAAATAAATTAGGCATTCGCAGTAGTGACACCCATTCCCTGCAATTCAATCAGATAAAAGTATGTGAAGAAAATAGGATTGGCGCAGAGGGTTTTGGCTTCACCTTTGCAATGAAAACACTCTCTGGAGGAAGAATTGGTATTGCCGCACAAGCACTCGGTATAGCTGCTGGCGCCTATGAATTGGCATTAAATTACGCCAAACAAAGGGAAACTTTTGGGAAACCCATTTGTCAGCATCAGGCCATTGCTTTTAAATTGGCGCAAATGCACACCAAAATTGAGGCAGCAAGACATTTGGTCTATAAAGCAGCTTGGGAAAAAGATCAGGGACTCAATTACGATTTATCAGGAGCAATGGCTAAACTGAATGCCTCTGAAGTGGCTATGGAAGTGAGTGTAGAAGCCGTTCAGGTCTTTGGCGGAAATGGTTTTGTAAAAGAATATCATGTAGAACGTCTCATGCGAGATGCTAAAATCACTCAGATTTACGAAGGAACTTCAGAAATTCAACAAATGGTTATATCTAGGGCTATTCTGAAAGACTAAATAAAGGCCATTATTGAAATCTCATTTTAAAGAGGCCAAAATTATCACATTGCATTTATTTCAATGTTTTTTTAAAAACACTGAACTTTTTTGTTACAAATGACCACATCATTGCTGTAAGTTCAACATATTGGATATTTTTGTGTAAATATTCAATACATATGAGGCTAAAAAAACAAGGGCTGTATTCCCCAGAATTTGAACATGACAATTGTGGTGCAGGATTTATTTGTAGTCTAGAAGGAAAAAAATCTAATGATATTATTCATAAAGCACTAGAGATTCTAGAAAAACTAGAACACCGAGGTGCAGTGAGTTCAGATGGTAAAACAGGAGATGGCGCAGGAATCCTGATAGACATTCCTCACGATTTTTTTGTGAGTGAGTGCTCGTTTGAATTACCAGAGTCAGGAAATTATGCCGTGGCTAATGTGTTTTTACCTCAAAAAGACAACCAAAGAAATTTTTGTGTCGCCGAATTTGAGAAAGAAATAAAATCTCAAGGCCTGCTCCTTTTAGGATGGAGGGATGTCCCTGTCAATAAATCCGTGCCAGGAAGAATTGCCATGGAAACCATGCCGTTTATATCTCAAATATTTATTGGAAAAAAACAGTCTGAGCAGGACACAACTACTTTTAACAGAAAGTTATTTATTGCTAGGAAAAAAGCAGAACATACGATATACAATTCGAAACTATCTGAGCAAGGATTCTTTTATCTGCCAAGCCTCTCCACGACAATCATTATTTTCAAAGGGCTTCTAATGCCTGAAGACATTAGTCTTTACTTTAGAGACCTTCAGGACACTAGAGTGGTAACCAGACTGGCCTTGGTGCATCAGCGATTTTCCACCAACACCTTCCCTACTTGGGATTTGGCTCAGCCTTTCAGGTATATGTGTCACAACGGAGAAATAAACACTTTAAGGGGGAATGTCGCGAGAATGCGTTCTAGAGAAGAACTTTTGGAGAGTGATCTTTTTGGCGAAGACATTAAAGCCATTCTTCCCATTATACTCCCTAGTAAATCAGACTCTGCCACGCTAGATATGGTGGTAGAATTACTTCTAATGACTGGAAGGTCCCTTCCAGAAGTCATGATGATTTTAGTTCCTGAAGCTTGGGAGAAAAACGACAATATGTCTGCGGCTAAAAAAGCTTTTTACGAATACTATTCCTGTATGATGGAGCCATGGGATGGACCTGCTTCAATTCCTTTTACAGATGGAAATTATATTGGTGCAGTACTAGACAGAAACGGTCTTAGACCCTCTAGATATTCTGTGACAAAAGACGGTTATGTGATTATGTCTTCAGAAACTGGGGTAGTAGATATTGATCCTAAAAATTTAGCCCATCATGGACGTCTAGAACCTGGAAAAATGTTTTTAGTAGACATGTCTGCAGGGAGAATAATCAATGATGAAGAAGTTAAAGAGCAAATTGCCAAAAAACATCCTTACGAAAAGTGGGTCAAAGACAACCTAGTACATCTAAAGGACATTCCTTATAACGACTGCCCTTTATTTATTGGAGAAGCACCACTAGCCCAAAGAAAAGCAGCCTATGGTTACACCTTAGAAGATATAGACACTATAGTAATGCCTATGGCAGAAACGGCCAAAGAGCCTATTGGTTCAATGGGAACAGATACGCCCATAGCTGTATTGTCGCAAAGACCACAATTGTTGTACAACTATTTCCAACAACTTTTCGCGCAAGTGACCAACCCTCCTCTAGATGGTATTAGAGAGGAGATGATTACAGATATTAGCCTTACCCTTGGTAGCGATCACAATATATTTGAAGAGACCCAAGAACACTGTAGAAAATTAAAAATTCAGAATCCTGTCATCTCTAAAGAAGATTTAGATAAGATTAAGAATTACGATATAAACCCACATTATAAGGTGACGTCTCTACAGATGTTATACACACTGGAAAGAGGCCATAACGGATTAGAGGAGGGGCTTGAATCTTTGCTTTCAGAAGCCAGTAAAGCCATTGAAGGAGGCAGTAATATTATCATACTTTCTGACAGGTATATCTCAAAAGACAAAGCAGCGATCCCTGCCCTACTCGCCTGTTCTTATGTAAATAATGGCTTACAGCGTTTGGGCAAAAGATCTAAGGCGAGCATAATCATTGAATCTGCAGAGCCTAGAGAGGTACACCATTTCTGTTTGCTTTTTGGGTATGGCGCCAGTGCTATAAACCCTTATTTGGTCAATGAAATTATTGCAGAACAACTCAAAGAAAACGAGGTTACAGCATATACTTTTGAAACTGCCATACAGAACTATAACAAAGCAGTGGGCAAAGGCATTCTAAAGGTAATGAACAAGATGGGGGTGTCTACTTTAAACTCCTACAGAGGGTCTCAACTATTTGAATGTATTGGTATTAACACCAAAGTGATTGACAAATACTTCCCAAGAACCACTTCTAGAATTCAAGGAATTGACCTTCATGAAATTGAAAAAGAACTAAGTAAAAGACATGCTAGGGCATTTTCAGAAAACCAACCGGATGCCTCATTAGACCTAGAAATAGGAGGAGATTACCGATGGAGAAGAGAAGGTGAAAAACACCTATTCAACCCACTTTCTATTGCTAAATTACAAAAAGCAGTAAGAAATAACGAAACGAGCACTTACAAAGAATATGCCCAATTAGTCAATGAGCAGGCCAAAGACCTCATGACCATTAGAGGTTTGTTAGAATTTTCTAATTACGACCCTATTCCACTCGAAGAAGTAGAACCATGGACAGACATCGTGAAAAGATTTAAGACAGGTGCTATGTCTTATGGATCTATTAGTAAAGAGGCCCATGAAAACTTAGCCATTGCTATGAATAGGATTGGCGGAAAAAGTAATTCCGGAGAAGGAGGCGAAGACGCAGAAAGATTTTATAAAAACCAAACTGGAGATTGGAAGAACTCTGCTATTAAGCAGGTGGCTTCAGGGCGTTTTGGCGTGAGCTCAAACTACCTGACCAATGCTGCAGAGATTCAAATTAAAATGGCTCAGGGAGCCAAACCCGGAGAAGGGGGACAATTGCCTGGCCCAAAGGTCAATCCAGATATAGCCAAGACAAGAAACTCAACACCATATGTGGGATTAATATCCCCACCACCCCACCACGACATTTACTCTATTGAAGATTTATCTCAACTTATATTTGATTTAAAATCTGCCAACAGAGAAGCTAGGATTAACGTAAAACTAGTCTCTGAAGTGGGCGTTGGAACAGTAGCTGCTGGGGTTTCTAAGGCCAAGGCCGACGTTATACTGATTTCAGGCTTTGATGGTGGAACAGGCGCTTCTCCTTTAACATCATTAAAGCACACCGGACTTCCATGGGAATTAGGGATAGCTGAAGCACAGCAAACCCTTGTGATGAATGACCTTAGAAATAGGGTTAGATTGGAATGTGATGGACAGTTAAAAACAGGTAGAGATGTAGCCATAGCTTGTCTCTTAGGCGCAGAAGAATTTGGTTTTGCAACGGCTCCATTGGTCGCTTCAGGATGTATTATGATGCGTGCCTGCCACCTAAATACCTGCCCCGTAGGGATTGCCACACAAAACCCAGAATTGAGAAAAAAATTCAAAGGAGAACCGGAACATGTGGTGAATTTCATGTACTTCATTGCACAAGAGCTCAGAGAAATCATGGCAGAACTTGGATTCAAAACCATCGATGAAATGGTAGGCCAGGTGCAAAAGCTAGACAGAAAGAAAGTATTAGACCATTATAAATCCGCAGGTATTGACCTAAGTCCAATTTTACACCAGGTAGCTGTTATTCCAGGGACAAAACTGTACAATACCACAAAACAAGAACACCATATTGAAGACTCCATAGAGTTTGACATTATAGAGAAAGCACACCCTGCACTGTATAGAAAAGAGAAAATGAGTTTAGATTTTCCTATTAAAAATACGGACCGTGCCGTTGGAGCTATTATCTCAAATGAGATATCTAAAAAATATGGCGCAGCAGGAATGCCGGACAACACCTTGAAACTTAATTTCACGGGAGCAGCAGGACAAAGTTTTGGTGCATTTGCCACAAAAGGTCTCACCATGACGGTGTACGGAAACACAAACGATTACCTTGGAAAAGGACTTTCTGGGGCAAAATTAGTTGTAAAAGTGCCCGTAGAGGCTACTATTGTTCCTCATGAAAATGTCATAACAGGAAATGTTACCCTATATGGGGCCACCTCAGGAGAGGCCTATATTAACGGTAAAGCCGGAGAGCGTTTTTGTGTTAGAAACTCAGGAGCTATAGCTGTAGTAGAGGGCATTGGTGACCATGGCTGTGAGTATATGACGGGAGGAACAGCTGTAATACTCGGAGCAGTAGGAAGAAATTTTGGTGCAGGTATGAGTGGTGGAATTGCCTATGTGTACGATCCAAATAGGACCTTTAAATCTATTTGTAAAGAAGAAGGATTGAATCTGTTGGCTGTAGAAGATCAGGCAGATATAGACCAATTAAAAACACTGATAGAAAATCACTATCACGCCACACAAAGTCCAAGGGCTCAAGAGATATTAGAGCAATGGGAGTCTCAACTGGGACATTTCATTAAAATATTCCCAGAAGAATACCGACTCGCACTAGTTAGAATAGCAGCAGAAACCGCTCAAAATTTATAGGAAAATGGGGAAGATAACAGGATTTTTAGAATTCGACAGAAAAGTAGAATCTTACGAAAAGCCAGAAGAACGCGTAAAGAATTATAAAGAATTTACGGTTCCTTTAGAAGAAAAAGACCTTAAAGATCAGGGCGCAAGATGCATGACCTGCGGTATTCCATTTTGTCACAGTGGCTGTCCATTAGGAAATCTGATTCCAGATTTCAATGACGCCGTTTACAAAGGAAAATGGGAAAAGGCCGCTAAAATATTACACGCCACTAACAACTTTCCTGAATTTACTGGAAGGCTATGTCCTGCTCCCTGTGAAGAGGCCTGTGTATTGGGTATTAATGAAGATCCAGTAACTATCGAAAATATTGAAAAAAGCGTAGCAGAAACAGCCTTTGCAAAAGGCTGGGTTGTGCCTCATAAACCAGCCATAAGAACTGGAAAAACAGTCGCTGTAATTGGCTCAGGACCAGCAGGTTTAGCTGCTGCACAACAATTAAACAGGGCGGGGCATTTAGTCACCGTATACGAAAGAGACTCTAAACCAGGTGGCCTACTCCGATTTGGTATTCCAGATTTTAAAATGGAAAAAGATATCATAGACAGGCGTCTTACCATTTTAGAAGAAGAAGGGATTGTCTTTAAAACAGGTACTGAGATTGGAAAAGACATTGACGCAGCTGATCTAAAAAAAGACAACGATATAGTATTACTCAGTGGTGGTGCTACTATAAGAAGGACATTAGACATCCCTGGAGCAGACCTAAAAGGAGTGGTTCAAGCCATGGACTTTTTAAAACAAAGCAATAAGCGCGTAGGAAAAGAGACTTACACCAATGAAGACCTCTTAGCTACCGGGAAGGATGTCATTGTTATTGGTGGAGGAGACACAGGATCTGATTGTATTGGAACCTCTATTAGACAAGGGGCTAATACCGTGTCTAACTTTGAAATTATGCCAAAAGGAACTACGGAACGACCAGAAAACCAGCCATGGCCATTTTTTCCAATGCGACTCAAGACAAGTAGCTCTCACAAAGAAGGGGCAGAAAGGTTCTTTAGTATAAACACCAAAGAATTTGTAGGAGATGCGAATGGAAATCTGACAGGCTTAAAAACCATAGAAGTACACTGGGAGCACACCCCAGGACAACGTTCAAAATTGGTAGAAGTTCCCAGTACAGAGAAAACATGGAAGGCAGAAATGGTCTTATTGGCTATGGGTTTTACTGGATCTGAGAATAATGTAGCTTCACAATTGGGCGTAGCAATGGATCAAAGAACCAATGTAGCGGCTTCTGAGAATGATTATAAAACCAATGTAGCAGGTGTTTTTACTGCTGGAGACCAAAGAAGGGGACAATCACTCATTGTTTGGGCCATTGCAGAAGGAAGACAGGCCGCACACCATATAGATAGCTATCTCATGGGAAGCTCTAACTTACCCTTAAAAGGAGAAGGCGATTTACCGAGAATCTAACTGGACCATCAGTAATTGCTTTTTAAAGGGAACCCGTTGGGTTCCCTTTTTTTTTGTGATTGCAAATGTCACTATACTTGATATTCCCTTGGGAATAGTGCAAAAAAAATCCCGAACACATTGCTGTATTCGGGATTCAAAAAAAGGCAACGACCTACTCTCCCACTTGGTATAGCAGTACCATCGGCGCTGATGAGCTTAACTTCCTTGTTCGGAATGGAAAAGGGTGGGCCTCATCGCCATGATCACCTTAAATCTTGGTAGTTTTCTTTGGCTTTCGCCTTAGATACACTACACTATATCTTAACATACTAGGACAGTGTGAGGAATAAATTCCACACGCATTTTATAAAAATACTTCAATAACATAAGAGTAAAAGTCTGTGCAGCTCCCTAGCCTAAACCAGGGAGCGTGCGTGCGCAAGCCTATGGGCTATTAGTATCACTCGGCTACATACATTACTGCACTTATACCTATGACCTATCAACGTAGTCATCTCCTACGACCCTTTAAAGAAATCTCATCTTGTGGCGGGTTTCGCGCTTATATGCTTTCAGCGCTTATCCCATCCCGACATAGCTACCCAGCAATGCTCCTGGCGGAACAACTGGTGCACCAGAGGTCAGTTCAACTCGGTCCTCTCGTACTAGAGTCAAATCCACTCAAATTTCTAACGCCCGCAGTAGATAGAGACCGAACTGTCTCACGACGTTCTGAACCCAGCTCGCGTGCCACTTTAATGGGCGAACAGCCCAACCCTTGGGACCTTCTCCAGCCCCAGGATGTGACGAGCCGACATCGAGGTGCCAAA